>CAVUGB010000008.1:0-102543 GCA_963740705.1 uncultured Actinomycetota bacterium | reverse complement strand
GGCTGACCGGACACTGACTAAGCGACCGTCACGCCAGACCAAGTCAGGGCCGATGATGACGCCGTACCAGTCGTACTCGAACCCTTGGGCCGTGTAGACGCATCCCACCTGGCCGAAGCCGTCGGTCGTGGCCCACAGCGGCGCGGGTGGCGCGTCGCCGACTGAACGGTCGCCCTTGAGGTTCCATGGCCGGGCCCAGCCATCGATCTGCACGTCTGGCACCAAGGAGCCGTCCGGCTGTGGATCGGACCAAGGCCAGCAGTATCCGGCTGCCATGCGCGCCCCGTAACCCTCGCGCCATCCGGGCCTCAAGGAGGTAATCCATCTCGGAGGGGGTGTCAGCAACAATCACTCGAAACGCGGATCCTCCTCGAGAGCCACGGGCCCAGCTGAGGAGAGGCCGAGGAGGCGAAGGACCCATTCACGTACTCCTGGCTCCCTCCGCATCGGAACTGGCCCTCCAGGTCGATCGATGGACGGTATGCCCATGGTTGGGCGTGGCGTTGATGTCTGCGACGGTGCCGAGCTCGCCGGGCCGGACGACCTGGTGTTCGTCGAGCAGGAACACGGGGACCCGGGCCGCGGCAATCAGCTCGTCGAGCTGTGGTCGTCCGTGCGGAGCGCGGCACGTGTGTAGCGGTCGACCGATGTCTCGCGGATACGGTGTGCCTCGTCGAGGATCAGCACGTCGAGACCGTTTCGATCGGCGTCCATGAACTGTTGAAGTACTTGAACATCCGTTGTACGCGCGGTGCCCGCTCGCCAGCGACCTTCCGCAGGGTCTGGGTGAACGACCTCGAGCCGGTGGCGTGCAAGACGGTCCGCCCGTCGCGCGAGTTCGCCGAGCAGTGACAAGGCGATGACGCTTTTTCCGCTGCCCGGCCCGCCGGAGACGACCACTATCGACTTGCGATCGCGTCGTCGCGCCCGGTCCACCTCGTGCTTGACGATGTCGACCGCGAGCTGCTGATCGTCCTGCAGCACGAACTGCTCGCGTTCGCGCACCTCGTCAGCGGCGACCGCCAAGAGCTGCTTCGACGGAGCGACAGCCGAGCCGAGCAGCTCGTCGGCCGCGTCGGCACCGGGCACGCTCGGGTCGAGTCGAGACCGCAGGAAGGCGTGCAGCCTGGACCGATCAGCGCCTGTGAACAGCTGACCTTGATGATCGAGTGGGGCGAGGTACAGGTCGCCGATCGGTCCCGATCGGTGACGTTGTGCAGATAGGCCGGCCGGCCACCGCCTCCGGCTGGCCGTCAACGACCGGACGAAGTCGGTGACGTATTCGCAGTAGCCGCGGACCTGGCGCGCCGGATGCAGCTTCGGCCCGCCGGGCATCCCCTCGACGAGACGAGGTACTCGTCGTCCTCCCACAGGTGGGCCGAAGACCACTGCTTCCAGCTCGACCACCACGTACGAGGCATTGCCGGTCCGCGGATGACGGCCGGCCAGTACGACGTCGGCTCGCTTCGACGTGAGCGGCAGCTGATACTCGAGGATCACCTCGACGTTCCCGAGACCCGCGTCGATGAGGTCATGGGCCAAGACGGGGATGCTGCGATCCCACGACCGCACCTCAGCCGGCGACGTACGTCGGCCGTACTGGTACAACGCCTGCTGGATCAACCGTTCCGCCACGGAGTCGGTAGAGACCGCGAGGGCTCTCGCGGAGTAACGAAGCGTCAACGAGGATCCCCAGGCAGCACGAAGTGTCTCGTGCGGGTGGGGGCATGATGTGCGATCGGCGTCGGGCCGAGCGCGCCCGTCGGGCCGCGCTCAGGATGCTATCCGCGATGTTGTCGACCGTGCACATCGACGCGCGGGAGTTCAACATTCTAAAGATCACCGAGCCGGCCGTATCGCCTCGCGAGTTCCGGCGAGTGTGACGAAAGAGTGGTCGCTCTGGCGTGAGCACCACCCTTTCGTCACACTCGTCGTTTGTCTGCCCGAAAGGGCAACCGATCCCGCCCGAGCGGATGCTCGGCCGATACCGGACGCGCTGATGGATCCCGGCGAGGCTAGAAGGGTGCGCCGAACCGCGGGGCGATGAACACCCCGGCTGAGCGAGATCGTACGGCTGTCCGCCGCCCTCGCCCCGCCCCGCCTGTACGCGCCCAGAATCCGAGCAATGACACCTCGGTCGGGGCCGGATCGTCGACGGTTTCCCCGTCGAACCGTGCGCTGCTCCAGTTGCAGGCGGTGGCGGGCAACGCCGCGGTGGGGACCCTGCTCGCCGGCAGCCCGGCCACAACGGTGGTGCAGCGGCGTGCGGCCGGGGGTGCCATTCCGCCGCCGCCCGTGCCACCCAGTGCTCCCGCCCCTGCCGAGCATCCGGGATTCCGGGCCACCAAAGCCAAGGTGGTGGCGGCGAAACAACACGCGGCCAAGCATCCGCCGGCCAGCGCCAAGGCGGCCGAGGCTGGAAAGGCGGCCAGGCCTCCGGCCGACGACAAGGAGGCGCAGGCCAAAGAGGCCAAGGCGGGCGACATGGCGGCCGCCCCGGCCGGAACGTTCGACAAGGCGGCGTTCATCGCCGCCGTCACCGCGGCCATCGCCAAGCAGGCCCCCAAGAACCTCGAGGAAGCCGACAACTTCGCCACGTCGGGCAAGTCCGACGCCGTCGCGGCCGAGGTGAAAGGAAAGGTCAGCCAGAGCAAGGACGCGTCCGCCAAGCCCATGGCCGACGCCTCCGAGAAGGCCCCCGACACCGGCAAGGCCAAAGACAAGCCCGTCAGTCCACTGCCCCCTCCGCCCCCGGCCGGCGCACCGCCCGCCGTCGACGGAAAGGCCGCGATGCCGGCGAAAGCGCCCGCGGAGCAGACCGAGCTGGGCAACGGACCCGCAGAGACGCAGAACAAGATGGCCGAGGCGGAGGTCACCGAGGATCAGCTGGCCAAGTCCAACGAACCGGAGTTCACCGGCGCGCTGGCGGCCAAGAAGGAGGGAGAACAGCACAGCGCCACCGCACCAGCGGCGTTCCGGCAGGCCGAGGGGCAGACATTGGCCACGGCCCAGCAGGGGGCGCAGGCCGCTGGGGTGCAGGGTGCAGCGGGAATGCTGACGGCTCGCGGCACCGCCATGCAGCAGATGGGCGGAGCTCAGCAGAAGACCCAGACCAAGGACGAGACCAAGCGGGCCGAGGTCAGCAACAAGATCAAGGGCATCTTCGACACGACGAAGAAGGCCGTCGACGCCATCTTGGCCGGCATCGATCCCCAGGTCGACAAGCAGTTCACCGACGGGGAACGCCAGGCCAAAGCGGCCTTCACCGCGCACCACAAGACGCGGATGGACAAGTACAAGGACGATCGATACTCCGGGTCTGGCCGGGGCCGGACGCTGGATCAGGGACAAGTTCGCCGACTTGCCGTCCGAGGTGAACCAGTTCTACGTCGAGGCCAAGCAGATCTACGAGAACCAGATGAAGGGAGTCATCAGCAGCATCGCCGACACCGTCGGCCGGGAGCTGACCAAGGCCAAGGACCGGATCAGTCAGGGCCGCAAGGAGATCGCCGACTACGTCAAGGGCCTCGACCCCGCCCTGAAGTCGGTCGGCAACGCGGCCGCGAAGGAGATCGGGTCTCAGTTCGACTCGCTCGAGGAGTCGGTCAACGAGAAGTCCCAATCGCTGGCCGAAGACCTGGCCGAGAAGTACGTCGCCGCCCGCGATGTCGTCGACGACGAGATCAAGGCGATGCAGGAGGAGAACAAGGGCCTATGGAGCAAGGCCAAGGACGCCATTGGTGGCGCGATCGAGACGATCCTCAAGCTGAAGAACATGCTGATGGGCGTCTTGGCCCGAGCGGCCGGGGCGATCTCCAAGATCATCAAGGACCCGATCGGCTTCCTCGGCAACTTCGTCAACGCCGTGAAGACCGGCGTGATGAACTTCGGCTCCAACATCTTGACCCACCTCAAGAAGGGCCTCCAGTCCTGGCTGTTCGGGACGTTGGCCGAGGCCGGCATCGAGATCCCCGAGAAGTTCGACCTGAAGGGCATCGTCGGCCTGATCCTGTCGATGCTCGGCCTGACCTGGGCCTCGATCCGGGCCCGACTGGCCAAGGTGTTGCCGGAGTGGGTGCTGAAGGCGCTGGAGACCGCGGTCGAGGTGGTGAAGATCCTCTCCACCGAGGGCGTGTCGGGGCTGTGGAAGTGGATCGTGCAAGAAGATCGTGGACCTGAAAGAACAGGTCATGAATCAGATCAAGGACTTCGTGATCACCAAGGTGATCACTGCCGGCATCACCTGGCTGATCTCCCTGCTCAACCCGGCGGCAGCCTTCATCAAGGCCTGCAAGATGATCTACGACGCGGTGATGTGGTTCGTCGACAACGCCGAGCGGATGAGCGACTTCGTCAACTCCGTCCTCGATTCGGTCGAGTCGATCGCCAGTGGCGGGGTGGGCAAGGTCGCCGGCCTGATCGAGAGCGACCCTCGGCAAAGCAATCCCGATGGTGATCAGCGGCCTGGCCTCACTGCTCGGTCTGGGCGGCATCGCCGAGAAGATCAAGAAGATCCTGGAAACCATTCAGAAGCCGGTCGGCAAGGTCGTCGACTCGATCATCGGCGGCGTCGTGAAGTACGGCAAGAAGCTGCTCGGGAAGCTTAAGAGGAAGAAGAAGGGGGACCCGAACGGAGCCAACGACCCGGCTAAGAGTGCTGAGGTCCGCGCCGGTGTGACACGTGACCTCAATGCGCGGCTACCGGATGGTACACCTCCGGCGAAGGTGCGATCCATTGCCGCGGAGATCTTCAACAGCTGGCACCCGAAAGGGCTGAAGGCCCTTGAAGTTGTTAGCCACGGCCCTGCCTCTGAGCTGTTCGACATATTCATCACGGCAAGTCCCAAACTGAAGGCAAGCGAAGTCAAATGCGACGTCACCAAAGACCCGCGTGAATCCGGAGCAGATCACGGCCAGGAACCAGAAAAGTTCAGAATCCCTGTCGATGTGGCCCTGGATCAGAACAACGCCACCATGGCGACCGTTAGCCTGGCTTGGCCTAAGGCCCTAGATACGCTTGGCGTGTTGAAGTCCAACCGGATCCGTAGCGGTGATCGCCTGGAAGTACCTCAACCTGACGGCACCACACGCCTTGTTCCGCGCAAGACGTTGGCCGATCAAGCCAAACGCGAGAATCGGACCTTTGACAAGACTCAGAAGGGTGCTCATGCTGAAGCGGCGGCCATTGACGGAGTCAAAACGGCGTGGAATACCCTGCCACTCGCCGCGGATTTCAAGGAACTCTTCGGATATGAACCGCTCTGCACGTTTCGTATCAGCGTCACTCGAAGCCCCTGCACCGGTTGCGCTTCCGCAATCGTGGGCCTGGTCAACCACGCCGCGAGCCGAGGGTGGGAGATGAAGGCGCAAGTGTCGGCGATGTCGTTGTACACACCTGGTGGGGACCCCAGCGAGGGCAAAGCCGGGCTTGCCATCCTGGCGTCGGCAGGAATTGGTATGAAAGTCCAGCACATCTCACCTGCAGAACGGGAGAAATTGCTCAAGGAGAATCCAGAGCTCGCTCAGACTCTAGCCAACAAAGCCGTCACCCTTGAGCAAGAAATCGCCCGTGCCAAAGCTCAAGCAGAAATAAAACTTGGACAAGGTTAGTTAGTTAGTGATGGTGCAGACGGGGCCGATCGCTTCGATGCCCGAGCCCGCGAGCTCGAGGGGACAGGACGGGAGATCTGGTGGAGCGTGCGGTGGCGGCCTACCCGCCCTACGCGGAGTACCAGCGCAAGACCGACCGTCTGATACCGGTGCTGCTGGCCGAGCGCGGGATTGATCCGTCGACCTCGCGGTGTGGTCTGATTCTGCGCCACCAGTGAGGTCTGAGGGCGCCCGGACGGCGTGTCGAGTCGGTGAGTGACGCAGAACCAGACACGGGCCGGCATCACCGCGTCATATCGGTGGGAGCAGAGGGACTCGAACCCCCCCCCCTGCTTGTAAGGCAGGTGCTCTGACCAGCTGGGCTATGCTCCCGGGCTGCTGACGGTAGCCGTCATCAACTCTTGCGCAGCCAGCACGATGTCAACCCCGATCCCAGTGGCGCAGACCAATCAAATTTTCGAGTGCGCTGCGTAGTCGTCGGAGTCGTGACGCACCGATACGTCATCCAGCAGCGGTCGGAGCTGCTTCCATCCAAGGCGGTACGCCGCAAGAGCCGCGGCGAGTTCGACCAGCAGCTCGGCATGCCACAGCCCCCGCTCAATGATTCTGGCAATAGCCGGGTCGTATGTTGGGAAGGCCCTCGCCGCAACAAGGTGGAGCGCCCCGACCAACTCCTCGGCAGAGTCCGCTGTTACTAGTGTGTTCTTGATCTCTGGTCCTCGAATGTATCGAACTCCGCCTTGAGCTTGGCGACAACTTCATCAGGGTCATCGGCATCAACGACGAAATATTCACGATTCACTGCCGGATCATTGGCATACGTCAGCCGCTGACTTCTTAGCGAGCCGCCACGCATATTCACCGGAACCAAATCGTTGGGCTTCAGCGACGAATTTGCAGGTCGACCTTCCAGCCATTCTGCTCCGCGAAGGCCGAATCCGCCCGATTCCGACAGCGCCGCGCGGCACGACGTTGACTTCGACCAACTTAAATCTCCCTAGCTCTCCATTGCAGCCACAGCACGTCGACTCGGTACGACCGCGTCGTGATCAAGCGAGGGGCCGAATCGCCGCCGCCGCTCTCGGAGCCGGCCACGAGCCCCCTAACTCAGGCGGGCGCCTCTTCCTCTTCTTCCTCGCCCTCCCGCTGCACGAACAGACCCTGAACGGGCTCTTCCTCTTCCTCGGGGGCGCCCTCACGCTGCACCTGGTCCTCGTTGGCCTCGTGGCGCTGCACGAAGGAGCCTTGGACCTCTTCCTCCTCAGGCGCCTCCTCGCGCTGGACCGCCGGACCGGAGCTCGAGATCGCCGAGGTCTGGACCGGGGCCGGGGACGACATCACCCGTTCGGCGTTGGCGGAGGCTTCCCGCTCGAAGCGGTCGGACGGGTCCGACACCTTGATGCCGCCCGGGGCCGACGTGCCGTCGACCGGACCTGAGCGCTGCTGCACCACGTGGGTCAGCTCGTGGGCCAGCGTGACCTTGCCCTCGTTCGAGGAGGGGTCGTACTTGTCGCGCTGGAAGACCACGTTGTTGCCGACCGTGTAGGCGTGTGCGTTGACCGCTGACGCCGAGGCGGCGGCGGTGGAGTCGTCGTGCACGCGGACGTCGGAGAAGTCGTGTCCGAGCCGCGACTCCATGTCGGTGCGGACATCGGGCTCCAGCGGTCGCCCGCCCGAGCTGACCACGTCGTGCACGGGGGAACGTTCCTCCTCCAGCATCGACGTCACTCCGGCGTTGCCCACGGCCCGCTGCAGACCGAGCACGCTCTCGGCATCCAGCACCTCGGTGCGACCGCCGGCAGCTGCGTGACCGACGTGACGTTGCAGGTCGTTCTCGATTCGGGATCCCTTGGGACGCAGGGAATCGCGCTGCTCGTCGTTCAGGTGCTCATGCATGACAAACCTCCTGGGCCTTCCATCTTCAACTGTGACACGTCATCGCGTCAGTGGGTAGTAGTGGCCGAACTCGCGTTCCAGCACGAGCCGGCCGAGCTTGCGATATTCCTGCTCGACGGCCGCGATGACCTGGGTCATGGTGACCGCCGACCCTTCCGCCGCCGCCAGATAGGCGGCGGTGGTCGAGGCGGAACGGATGTTGCCGCCGGCCAGCTCGAAGGAGTCGGCCAGGAAGTCGAGATCGAGATCGTCGTCCACCGGCAGCGGCGGCGCCAGACACCGTAACCACAGCGACTTCCGCAGTTCTGGGGTCGGTGCCGGAAAGTCGATGATGGCGTCGAGTCGGCGCGTGAACGCCTCATCGATGTTGGCCCTCAGGTTGGTGGCGAGCACGGCCAGACCATCGAAGGTCTCCAGCCGCTGCAGCAGGTAGGCGCTCTCGATGTTGGCGTAACGGTCGTGAGCGTCGCGTACGTCACTGCGCTTGCCGAAGATCGCATCGGCCTCGTCGAAGAACAGCACGGCGTTGACCCCGCCCGCCTCGGCGAAGATCCGCTCCAGGTTCTTCTCGGTCTCCCCGATGTACTTGTCGACCACCGTAGCCAGATTCACCGTGTAGAGGTCGAGCCGCAGGTCGGCGGCGATCACCTCGGCCGACATCGTCTTGCCGGTGCCGGAATCGCCTGCGAACAAGGCCGTGACCCCGTGTCCGCGGCCACCACCGCGCCGCATCCGCCACTCGGTGAGGACGGTGTCGCGGTGCCGCGCCCGGGCTGTCACCTCGCGCAGCCCGCGCATCACCGGCGGCGCGAGCACCAGGTCCTCCCATTGCACGTCCGGCTCGATCCGGCGGGCCAGCCGTTCCAGGCCGGCGGCGTTCTGCGCCCGTACGCCGCGGCGCAGGTCCTCGGCCGAGACCGGACCGCCGTTCAGCTGGGCGGAAGCCTCAGCCGCGCGTACGGCGTTGCGCACCTGCGCCGGACCCAGGGCCAGGTGTCCGGCCAGGGCGGACGGGTCGAGCGACGTCTCGTACGGGGCCAGCTCGCGCTCCCACAGCGCCAGCCGCTCGCCCCGGGTCAGGACGGGCGCGTCGACCACCAACGGCGTACGCACCGACCACTGCGGGTCCCAGGTCGTGCCGCCGACCAGCAGCAGGGGCACCCCGGCCCGGGCCAGCAGGTGCACCGCGTCGGGAGTGGTCTCGGTGAGCAGCTCGATCGGGCCAGCGACCAGACCGGCGCCACGCAGCAGCGCCTCGCGCAGGGCGATCACCAGCAGGTTCAACGCCTCGCTACCGCCGGGCACCCGGGCCAGGTCCAGCACCACCGCGTCGTGTCCGGCCCCGGCCAGCGCGGCCACGGCGACCGCCGCCCCGGTGCCCGGCACCTTCTCGCGCAGGTGCACCATCGGGACCCCGGACCGCAGGGCGTGCGACAGCTGGGCGGCGAGGGGTGCGGCGTACGGGCTGACCTCGTCCAGCGCCACCGCCAGCGCCGGATCGGGCGCATCGTCGCCCAGCAGGTGGGCGACCACCCGGTCGGGCACCCGGAGACCGCGGGTCAGCAGCGGACGGTCCCCGTCCTCGACCAGGACCAGGCCCCGACCGACCAGCGGCCGGCTCGGCTCGAACCGGCTCCGGGCCGCGGCCGACATGGCCGACTCCCCGGTCAGGGTGAGGGCCAGCCCGACCGAGGCCCGCCGCCGGGTGACGTCGTCGTTGAGGTAGCCGTAGAGCCGCTCGAAGCGCGTGTCCAGGTCGGGCAGCAGCGCCACCATCAACAGCTCCACGTCGAGCTCGGAGAGGCCGGCATCGCGTTGCAGCCGGCGCAACCGGATGGTCGCCCCGGCCCCCTCAGCCCGATCGGCCTCGGCTTCGACGATCGGGCGCTCGTCGTCGTCCCAAACCCGGATCTCCTCGGCCCCGGCCAGCAACCGGTCGACCGTCTCGTCGTTGACGTAAAGACCGCGGAACGGGTCGTCCGGCGCCGGGTCGTCAGCCCGGCGCTGTTCGACCAGCGCGCGTACGCGGTCCTCGGTCAGGCTGGCCCGCCCCAGCAGGTAGGCCAGGCTGTCGTCGGTCACGGCTTCTTGCGCGGCTGCCGCCGCCGCGGGACGGAGACCCGGTCGGGACCGGACGAGACTGGCTGGGCCGGCCGCGCGCCGCCGGCCTGTTCCACTGGCGGCCAGCCCCCCGAGCCGCCGATAGAGAGCCTGGGCGGCACCTGCACCGGGGGTCCGACGTCGAAGCGCTGACCGGTGTCGACGGGCACGCTGACCACGATGTCGATCGACGGCTTCAGCTCGCCGCCGAGCGCGGACCACACGTCGGCGAAGGCACGATCCTCCGGTGGCGGTAGGGCGATGGTCATCGGCACCGGCAGGTTCATGTCGGCCAGTGGCCCGGACAGCAGGTCCAGCGGCAGCGCCTCGAAGCGGAGGAAGCAGCTCAGCAGCGAGGACAGCAGCCGGTGCTCGTCCTCGGGTCGCTGGGTCCAGGCCGTGACCAGGTAGGAGAGCTTGAAGTAGCGGGCCGGCAGGTGCCGGGCGACCACCCGGGTGGTGTCGTCGTACTCGTTGATCATGCCGCGTTGACGCAGCCGCATGTCCTCGCGGATGTCGTAGAGATAGATGTCGATGGTGGGCGCGTTCCGCCGACCGGCCCAGTCCCGGGTCGGCGCGTCGAAGACGATCTCGGCGTCGCGCGTGCCGACCTCGCGCTCGACCAGGGAGCGCAGCGCAGAGTCCACCTCGTGGATCACCTGACAAGTCTGCGCGTCCGGCCCACCGCCCGACAGCCGCTGCCGACCCGTCAGCCGGGCAGCCCGGGTTGCCCGATCGGGCAGATGGCCGGCCCGCGCGACTCAGGCCATGATCACTGCCCATAAGTGCTGCCGGGAGCGGGAGCCCAGCACTTATCCTGAGCCCATGGCTGATCCAGTAGTACGACTGGACAGCACCGCTGTGTCCGTCGAACCGGGCGGCCAGGCCTCGATCTCGGCGACCATCACCAGCTCGAGCTCCATCGTCGAGGGCTTCACGCTCGACGTCGTCGGCACCGAGCCTTCGAAGTGGGCCGAGGTCATCCCGCCGTCGGTCGATGTCTACCCGGGCGCCGAGGCGAGTGCGGTGATCGTGTTCTCCCCGCCTCCGGGTGCAACGGCCCAGAGCGGCGTCTTCCCGTTCGGTCTCCGGGCCCGGTCCACTGAGGACGCCGGCTCGAGCGCGGTGGCCGAGGGCGATGTCACGTTGGGCAAGGTCTCCGGCCTGCAGGCCAAGATCGTCCCGGTGACCTCGAATGGCCGGTGGCGCGGCCGGCACACCATCCAGCTCAGCAACTGGGGCAACACCCCGGTCCAGCTGCAGCTGGTGGCCTCCGACCCCGATGCGGCACTCGGCTTCTACCTGCGGCCCGACCTCGTCGACCTGCCGATGGGCGCAAGCGCGACCGTACGGATGACCGTTCGGACCCGGAAGCCGTTCCTGCGTGGAACGCCCACCCGGTTGCCCTTCCAGGTGGTCGGCGAGCCGGCCGGAGCACCGGACGGCCCCCGGCCCCCGACCCCGTACGGCGATCCCAGCCGACCGGTCGTCGACGGCGCCTTGAACCAGAAACCGATCCTGTCCAAGGCGTTCGTCACCCTGCTGGCCCTGGTGCTGGTGGCGGCCATTGGGGGCGGCGTCTATGCGTTCACCCGGAAGAAGCCGACGCCCGCGTCCCTGGACCAGCTGGGCCCGCCGGAGAAGCCGAAGAACTTCGTCGTCGTAGCCACCGGTCCCGAGACGATCAAGGCGACCTGGACGCCCATTCCCCAGGTCACCGGCTACCAGATCCTCGACATCGACCCCGACACCGAGGACAGACGCGGCAGCGTCGCCGTCAACGGGTCGCTCAACCAGACCACGATCGACAAGCTGAAGCCGAACACGAAGTACTGCTACCAGCTTGAGGCCCAGCGCGAGGCCAAGTCCGGACCGGCCTCCGACGTCGAGTGCACCACGACGCCACCGCCCGTGGAGACCGCGTCGCCGACGCCATCGACCGGCACCGCGTCACCGAGCGGCGACCCGAGCAGCTCGGCCTCTGGCGGGGGTCCCAGTGAGTCGACAGGACCGGGTGGCGACCCCAGCACCGGCGGGAATCCGCCGCCCGGCGGGGATCCACCACCCGGAGGGGATCCGAGCCAGGGCACGGGCAACCCGACCACGGACGGATCTCCCGGCCAGCCGCCCGCCGGTGGGCCGGTCGGAAACGGCACCTGGGTGGTGATCGGCGGCAGCTGGCCCGGCACCGATGCGGACCTGCCGGCCGACGCCCGGGTCAAACTGCTCAAGGAGAAGGGGTTTCCCAATGCCTTGGTCATCGACACTGACCAGTATCCGAAGCTGACCCTCAACCCGGGTCATCCGCAGAATCCGGCGACCTTCGCCGTGGTCGGCCCCTACGGCTCCCGTCCAGAGGCCCAAGCGGCCGAGGTGCAGGTCAAGGCGATCACCAAGAGCACCACCTTCGTCCTCCAACCAGCGCCCAGCTAGTCACCGTTGCGGTCGGGCCTTGACCAAGATCTCGGTGATGCTGAGCAACGCCTGACCGTCCTCGCGGGCCGCGTACGTGGTGTCCACACCGATCCGGATGGTGCTGACCGGGACCAGGCTGTCGACCTTCAGGCTCTGCCAGTCAGCCTTGTCCTCGAGCGGGAAGCTGTTGCAGGCTCCGCCGTCGAACGAGACTCCGATCGACTGGGGGCGGAACTGCAGCGGCCGTTCCGCGTTGTCGGCCAGCAAACCGGCCTGAAGGTCGATCTGGCGGATCCGGTTCCGCGGGACGGTCAGCACGATGACCCCCGTGCCGGGAGCCCCGCCGCAGCTGACGCCCTGCTCGGCCGGTTTCCAGCTCATCGTCCAGGCCGCCTGGTTGAGATCGACCAGGGCCGCCGGTGTCGACTCGGGTGCCGTGGCCTCCGGTGGGTCGACCTCGGCCTGCACCCCGGTCAAGATCACGGTCGTGTTCCGCAGGTCGTAGAAGCGCTCGATCGTCCACCGGACCGGGTGTCGACCGAGCCCCTGCAGCCCGACGAGGCCCAGGGCGACCACCAAAAGGCCGATCAGGACCCGGCGCCAGCGGTAGAACAGCGGCAGGCTGCGTCGGTAGGCCCGACGGGCGGCCCGATCCCGAGTCTGGCTCAGCTGGCTCCAGCGGGACGGCTGCGTGCCCCGGGCACCGCTCTCCGGTGCCGAGTTGCCGAGCAGCTGACCGCATTTCGCGCAGAACCGCAGGCTGGGGTCGTTGATCCGGCCGCAGGCCGGACAGGCGCCGCTGGCCACGGCCGGCTGCGGCTGGGTGGGCGCGTACGCCGACTGCGGAGCCAGCGGCGGCAGCTGAGGCATGGGCTGGGGCGCCGGCTGCGCCTGCGGGGGTGGTGGCGGTGGCGGCTGGGTGGGCGGTGCGGGCGCGGCCACCCCGGGCCGGTAGGGCTCGGCCGGGGGCGGCGGCGGTGCTGCTACGGGCGGTGGCGGGGCGACCGGTTGCGGCGCGGGGGCGGGCTGCGTACGAGGGGCCACGAGGACCGAACGGTCCCAGGCCAGATAGGCCCCGCAGGACAGGCAGAACTCGGTGCCCGGCTTGTTGGCGACACCGCAGGCCTCGCAGATGATGTCCACGGCCTCGCCTCCCTGTGCGACTGCACGAATATGATCGACACGCACCCGTCGGGTTCATTATCGTCGAAAGCTCGTTGATCTTCCCAGGAGTTGACTCGTCCAAGGTGGCTCGGTGATCAAGTGTGCCGACTGCGGGGCTGAGAACAGCCCCGATGCGGTCTTCTGCGTCGCCTGCAACCACTTCCTCGAGTGGGATGAGGACGCACCGCCGAAGGCAGCTGTACGCCCATCGCGCCCGCCGGTCACCTCACCACCCCCTCCGCCGACGCCGATCCCACCACCGCCGCCGGCCCAACGCCCGGAGCCGGCGCCGAGCACCGAGCCCGTGGCCGAGGTCCCCGAGCTCATCCGGGTCCCTGAGCCTCCGATCATGAGGTCAGAGCCGGTAGCGGCTCCGGTGATACCTGCCGGGCCGACCCCGCCCACTCCGACCGCGGAGCCCGCCTCCCGGGTGCACGACATCATCGCCGCCCTCGACGCAGGTCAGCAGCTGGCCAGCAGCCGCGGCCGAGATGATCTTGGTGGACATCTCGCCCAGACCAGGTCCCGACTGGCCACGCAGGCGGTCACGGTGGTGGTCGTCGGCGAGTTCAAGCGGGGCAAGAGCACCTTGATCAACGCGCTGTTGCAGTCGGCGGTCTGCCCGGTCGACGCGGACGTGGTCACAGCCGTGCCGACGACGGTCCGCTGGGCCCGTGAGCCGCGGGTCAGCACGTTCTATCGCAGCGACGACGGCGAGCGGCTCGAGGAGCGCGTCGTGCCGCTCGATGATCTCGAGCTGATGGTCACCGAGGAAGCCGACCCGGGCGACCCGCACCGGGACCGGGCGGTCGAGGTCGGCCTGCCCCACCGCATCCTGCAGACCGGGCTCCGGCTGGTCGACACCCCCGGAGTCGGCGGCCTCGACTCGGCCCACGGCTTCCTCACCCTCGGAGCCCTGCGCTGGGCCCAGGGCGTGCTGTTCGTCACCGACGCCGCGCAGGAGCTGACCGGCCCGGAGCTGACGTTCCTGCGGACGACCTTGGAACGATGCCCACTCACCGCCTTGGTGATCACCAAGACCGATCTCTATCCCCAGTGGCGACGAATCGTCGAGCTCGATCGCCAGCACCTCGCCGCCGCCGGCATCGACGTGCCGATCATCCCGGTCTCCTCGTTCCTCCGGCTCCGGGCCGCCCACGACCCACAGCTGAATCCCGAGTCGGGCTTCGGTGAGCTGGTGACCTTCTTGGCCCGCGACGTGGTGGCCTTCTGTCACAGCGATGCCGCACGGTCGGCCGCCCACGAGGTCGAGTTCGTCGCCGCCCAGCTGGAGCAGGAGTCCGAGGCCGAACGGGCGGTGATCACCTCACCGGAGAAGCGGCAGCAGGTCGTGGCCGAGCTGGACCGGGCCAAGACCCGGTCGGCCGCCCTGGTCCATCCGACCGCGACCTGGCAACAGATGCTCGGCGACGGCGTACAAGATCTCTTTGCCGACGTGGAGCACGACCTGCAGGGCCGGCTGCGGACGGTGCTGGCCGACGCCGACAAGGTGATCGAGCAAAGTGATCCGAAGGACACCTGGGCCGACACCGAGGTCTGGCTGCGGCGCCAGATCGCGATCGCGACCGAGGAGAACCGCGACCTGCTGACGGTCCGGGCCACGGAGCTCGCCGAGGCGGTGGCCGAGCAGTTCGACCTGCAGGCCGGGACCAGCATCAGCGTGCAGCTCAAGGCGGACCAGGAGGCGCTGGCCGAGGTGTCGCTGGCGTCCAAGACCAGCCTGGTGATGCCCGGCGGCAAGCTGGCCCCGCTGATGATGGCGGCTCGGACCAGCATCTATCTGCCCTTCGTGGTGGGCAGCATGGGGGTCAGCCTGATGACCGGCATGATCGTCGTCCAGATCGCCATCGCCGGCATCTCCGCCGCACTCGGCGCCGGCATCGGCAGCAAGATCATCAAGGACGAGCGGACCCGCCAGCGGACCTATCGCCAGCAACAAGCCAAGGCCGCCGTACGTCGCTTCGTCGACGAGGTCGCGTTCGTGATGAACAAGCAGACCCGAGACGGGCTGCGCGCCACCCAACGTCAGCTGCGTGACGACTTCACCGAGCGGGCGATGATGTTGCAGGCTTCGGCCTCGGCGGCCATGGCCCGGGCCGAGCAGGCGGCCAAGATGGGCGACACCGAGATCCGCGCCCGCGAACGTGAGCTCACCCGACAGGCCGCCACACTGGAGAAAGTCCGGACGGCGGCCCGGCAGGTGAGCGCGCGGTGACTGACGACCTCACCGCCCAGGTCGGCCGGTTGCTCGACTCGGGGATCTCGTCCGCTCGTACGCCGGCGTTCCGCACCCAGCTCGCCGAGGCCCGCGACCGTCTGAACGGACCGTTGCGGCTGGCCATCGCCGGCAAGGTCAAGGCGGGCAAGTCCACGTTGTTGAACGCGATCCTGGGTGAGGAGCTCGCCCCCACCGATGCCGGCGAGTGCACCAAGATCGTCACCTGGTACCAGCTGGGCCACGCCCGTACGGTGACCGTCCACCCCCACGAAGGCCCGGCCCAGAACCGACCCTGGTCCCGCGATGAGGGCGCGCTCGATGTTGATCTTGGTGAGCTGTCGGCCGAGGATGTCGACCACATCGAGGTGTCCTGGCCGACCAGCCGGCTGCGCGACCTGACGATCATGGACACCCCGGGGATCGCGTCGATCTCCGCCGACATCTCCGACCGTACGCACCGGGTGCTGTCGGCCGACGACGGTCGGGTGCCGATCGCGGACGCCGTGCTCTACCTGATGCGGCACACCCACGCCAGCGACGTCCGGTTCCTCGAGTCGTTCCACGACGACGAGCTGGCTCACGGCACTCCGATGAACTCGGTCGGGGTGCTCTCCCGGGCCGATGAGATCGGGTCCTGCCGGCTGGACGCGATGCAGGTGGCCGAACGGATCGCGATGCGGTACCAGAACGATGCTCGGCTTCGCCGGCTGTGTCCGTTGATCATCCCGGTCGACGGTCTGCTGGCCCACGCCTCGACCAGCCTCCGCGAGACCGAGTACGCCATGCTCGCGGCCATCGCCCGGGTCTCGGCGGCCGAGGCCGCCGAGGTGCTGCTGACCGTCGATCGGTTCGTGGGCCGGCCCGGCGGGGTCGCGTTGACCGAGCTGGAGCGCGAGCACCTGCTGCAGCGGCTGGGCCTGTTCGGCGTGCGGTTGAGTGTCGAGCTGATCCGGTCCGCGACCGTGGCCAACGCCAGCGAGCTGGCCGTAGAGCTGGCCGAGCGCAGCGGCCTGAACCGGCTGCGGGTCGCGGTGGTGCGCCAGTTCGAGGAGCGAAGCCGGGTGCTGAAGGCGCGGTCGGCGCTGGCCGTGCTGGCCGAGGTGCTGCGGGAGGACGGCTGCACCGACTCGGCCCGGCTGGCTTCGGCCGCTGAGCAGCTCACGTCGGGCACCCACGAGTTCGAGGAGGTCCGGTTGCTCAGCGCGTTGCGGTCCGGCTCGATCGACCTCAAGCCCGACCGGCTGGCCGAGCTCGACCAGATCCTCGGCGGCACCGGCCACGATGCGCCGTCGCGGCTGGGGCTGGAAGTCGGCGCCACACCGGAACAACTGCGGGCGGCGGCGCTGGACATCCTGGTCAGCTGGCAGCGGATCGCCGAGCATCCGCTGACCAGCCGACCGGCGCAGGTGGCTGCCCGGACGGCCACCCGAACGCTGGAAGGGATCGTCGCCGCGACGTACGCGCCGGCGCCGTGAGAGGTCGGCTTTAGGTCGCAGTTGCGTTGCGGTGCGATGCTGGAGCCGATGACTGACGACCTGCGCGCTGACTGCTCGAGCTGCGCCGGTCTGTGTTGTGTCGCCCTCGCCTTCTCCAGATCGGCCGGCTTTGGCTTCGACAAGCAGACCGGTGAGCCGTGCATCAACCTCCAAACCGACTTCGGCTGTCGGATCCACGCCGAGCTGCGGCCTCGGGGCTTTCCCGGCTGTACCGTCTTCGACTGCGGCGGTGCCGGGCAGAAGGTCACCCAGATCACCTTCGGCGGCCGGACCTGGCGGGAGGATCCCGAGTCCAGCGAGATGATGTTCGCCACCTTCCAGGTGATGCGACCGTTGCAGGAGCTGCTCTGGTATCTCGACGACGCGCGCCGCCGACCGTCGGCCCGACCGGTGCTGGCCGAGCTCGACCGGGACTTCCGGGCGATCGACCACGCCACCCGGCAGGGTCCGGACCAGGTGATGGCCACCGACATCGCCGCCTGGCGGGAGCAGATCCGACCGCTGCTCGGGCGGGCCAGCGAGCTCGTACGAGCTGAGGCGCAGCGCGGGCGCTCGGCATCGCGTACGAACTCTCAGGTGCGTCCAGGTGCCGACCTGACCGGGATCGACCTGGGTGGGCAGGACCTGCGCGGCGCCGACCTGCGCGGGGCGCAGCTGATCAGGACGCGGCTGGCCGGAGCCGACCTCCGCGGCGCCGACGTCATCGGCGCCGATTTCCGCGACGCCGACCTGTCCGGTGCCGACCTGTCCGACTCGCTCTATCTCACCCAGTTCCAGGTCAGCTCGGCCGACGGGGACCGGCAGACCAAGCTGTCGCCGAGGCTCAGTCGACCCGATCACTGGTTGAGCTGACCCGTACGCGGTCGACTCACGCATCGACGTGCCCGCGTGCGAGGCTGAACTCGTGCAGCCGCGGCTCGAACCGACCGGATCGGCACCCCGAACCTGCCCGAAGCGGATGGTCTACGGGCCGTGCGGAGGCGTACGCGGTGACGGCGGGTGCGAGATGGTGGCGATGCCGTGCGTGTTCCTGACGGCCGGACCGGACGCGCCGGAGCCGTGGCCGGCTGAGAACGAGCGGGTCCCGGCCGTGCAGGTGCCGCTGGTGATCACCGACCTCAGCGCGCCGCCGGCCGACGCGGCCACACTGACCGCGATCGCCCGGCTGCTCGCTCCGAGCTGCGACGCCGTGCTGCTCGGTGACCACCAGGACCGCCCCGACTTTCCGCCGTCCACCCTGGCCCGGTTGGTCGCCGAGACCGGCGCACGGCCCTGGGTCACGCTGGCCTGCCGGGACCGCAACCGAATCGCTCTCGAGCAGGAGCTGCGGGGCCTGCGCCACGACTCCCTGGCCACGGTGCTGTGCGTGACCGGCGACGGCCGAGCGTTCGACGTACGGCCCGACGTCACCCAGGCCTTCGACCTGGACGGCACCCGGCTGGCCGCGCTGGCCACCGAGATCGGGGTTCCGGTAGCGGTGGTCGAGACGCCGACCGCTCCCCCGGTCCAGGTGCGTCCGGCTCGGCTCGCCCGGAAGCAGCGGGCGGGCGCCCAGGTCGCGGTGCTCAACCACGTCCGGTCCGCGGCCGAGGTGGACCGGTTCCTGACCGCGGCCAGGGCGGCCGGACTGACCATCCCGGTCGTGGCCTCGGTCGCGGTCTACACCGACCTGCGATCGGCGTCGGTGCTCACGGCGCTGCCCGGGTTGGAGATCGAGCCGGACCTGGTCAACGCGGTGCTGAGCGCCGACGATCCGGTGGCCGCGGGGATCGACGCGGCGGTGGCGGAGGCGCAGGCCCTGCTCGCGATCGAGGGCGTACGCGGGGTGAACCTGTCGGGCATGGCGTCGGACCGCGGGCCGAGGTTCGCCGCAGAGGTGCAGGCCGAGATCGGGCACCGGATCCGGGCGGGAGTGGCAGCATGAGTGATCCGATGGAGTCGGAGTTCGACGTCGTCGCCGGCTGGACCGCCGAGGTCGCCCTCGATCTCGGCCCTGACTTCCACCTC
The DNA here is from genome assembly GCA_963740705.1 of uncultured Actinomycetota bacterium. Classification (GTDB taxonomy): domain Bacteria; phylum Actinomycetota; class Actinomycetes; order Propionibacteriales; family Propionibacteriaceae; genus Microlunatus. The sequence goes on along the minus strand of CAVUGB010000008.1, from coordinate 83,616 downwards.
CCCGCCGCCTGTCGCGGCAGCGGTAGTCCGGCCAGCCTGCGCTGGTTCACCGACCGGCTGGGTCTCGGCGCCACCGACCGGATGCTCGACTGCGGTGCCGGGGTCGGCGGACCGGCCGCCTTCGCTGCCGCCGAGGTCGGCGTACGCCCCATTCTGAGCGAACCCGAGCCCGGAGCCTGCCGGGCCGCCCGCCGGCTCTTCGGGCTCCCGGTCGTCCAGGCTGCCTCGGACCTGCCCTTCGCCACCGGCGCCTTCGACGTCGCCTGGAGCCTCGGCGTCCTGTGCACCGTCACCGACCAACCCGGGCTGCTGCGCGAGCTGGTCCGGGTGCTGACCCCGGGCGGGCGGCTCGGGCTGCTGGTGTACGTAGCCCGGGCTGAGCCCCTCACCGACCCTCCGGCCGGGAACCAGTTCCCCACCGAAGTGCGGCTGCACCAGCTCCTCGCGAGTGCCGGGCTGACCGTGACGGCCAGCGCGCAGCTGGGTGAGTTCCCCGCCGACGGCACCGACTGGCCGGAGCGGGTCGCCGCGGTCGACGCCGAGCTGAAGCACCGGCACGGTGACGACCCGCATTGGCAGACCGCCGCCGACCAGGCCCGCCGGATCGGTCGGCTGCTCAACGACGGTGAGCTGGTCGGCACCATGCTCGTCGCCCACACCCCCACGGGCTGACGTTGACGCGGGCTGAGCTTGTCGAAGCGCTCGCCAGAGCTCCCGCATTTTCTCGATGCCAACCTCTGGCGAGGCCCTTCGACAAGCTCAGGGGCGGAACGGGGGCACTAGCGGCCGAAGAGGCCGCGGAGGCCGGACTTCTTGTTCTGGGCGGGGTCCACGCGCTCGGGTGGGACCGGTTCGAGGGTCGGGGCGGCGGCGACGTTCTCGGGGGCCCGGGTCAACAGGCCGGGGATCTCGCCCAGCGAGCCGTTGGCGTCCTCGGCCCGGGGCTCGATCTCGCCCTCGACGCCGTAGCGCGTACGAACCAGGCGGGCTGTGCACTTCGTGCCGTAGTCGTACTCCATGACCTCGCAGCCGTAGCAGCTGACCTGGCCGGGCATCACCTTGAGATCGGGATTGTGCTGCCCGAGTCGGGCTTCCTTGTCGTTGACGGTGGCGGCGTAGGCGTTGATCGCCTCGCCGTTCCAGCAGAGAACCCCGTCACCACCGGTTTTGATTTGCACGCGCATTCAGCCCACGATACGACCTCGTCCGTCGAGGTGTGAGCCGGAGCACACCCCTAGATCAAACCCTCGCGGACCGCGTACGCGACGGCGTGCGACCGGTTGCGGAGCTGCAGCCGGGTGGTCAGGTCGTGCAGCACGTTCTTGACCGTCCGCTCGCTGTAGCACAGGGCCAAGGCGATCTCGGAGGTGTCGTGGCCGTCGGCGACCAGCCGCAGCACCTGGGTCTCGCGAGGCGTCAACCCCGTGAAGGTCAGCCCCCGTGGAGCGAGCACCTGCCGCTGCAGGCGACCGACCTGTTCGAGCAGACGACCGAGCAGGTCCGGCGGCACCTCGCCGTCGCCGGCCGCCACCCGGACGATGGTGCGGACCATCAGGTCGGCACTGGCGTCGCAGCGGCGGAGCAGCCCGCCCACCCCGGCCTCGGCGGCCGCCACCAGGGCCGCGTCGTCGATCGTCGTCGCCACCAGCAGCAGCCGGGGCTTGTTGTCCTTGCGCATGGTGCGCAGCAGGCGGGTGACGTTCTCGTCGACCTGGTCGGCGATGATCACCGCAACGGCCGCCTGATCCGGCGCGTCGACGATGCGGATCTCGGGACGCATTCGCAGCTGGCTGACGACGCCGGCCTGGGTGATGGGATCGTGCCCGTGCACGAAAGTGGAGATCACTGTGCTCACATGCGGACTTTCTCGGACGGTGGCTGGGCTGGTCACTCCAGCATCCGGATCCCGCTCACACCCGGCTCAACGCGACCTCAACAACCGCTCAACGCGGCCGTGGTTCACGATCGTGGCCAGGTCTTTCGCAGCCACAGCAGGCCGAGGACCGGGAGCACCAGGGGCACGAAGCCGTAGCCGATGCCGTAGATCGACCACACGGTCGCCCGCGGGAACGCCTCGGCGTCCAACAGGCTCAAGGTCCCGACGCTCAGCACGCCGACGAGCTCGACGACGATCGCCACCAGGGCCACCCGCCGCGACGTGCGGCTGCTCCGGGCCAGTGTGATCGTGGCGACGATGTAGATGATCCCGGCGAGGGCCGAGAGCAGATAGGCCAGCGGCGCCTCCGAGAACCGGGTGGCCAGCTGCACCGCGGCCCGCGCGGTGGCGGCCAGGGCGAAGATCCCGTAGACGGCGACCAGCACCCGCCCCGGCCCCGAGCTCGTACGCGGCGGTCTCGTCTCATCCGGCCGGCACCCACAGCACCAGCAGTCGCAGCGTCATCGCCAGCACCGCGAAAGCGGCGACCGCGAGCACCACCCCGGAGAACCGGGTGCGTTCGGAGTTGGCCCAGAACCAGGCGATCGGCACCAGCACGGCCACGCCGATCAGGTAGCCGATGGTGGTCGCGGTCTCGACGGGTCGGAATCCACCAGCCAGCCGGACCAGCGCGATGACCGTCTGGACGACCACGAACAGCTCGAGGCCGGCGGCGAACAGCAGCTGCGCCTTACCCGGCGGCTTGTTCGCCGCGGCCGTCACCAGCCCCCAGATCGTGGCCACGCCGGCCAGGGCCACCACGGCGTACGCCAGTCCGGTGATCATCGGCGGACGCGTTCGGTGTGCACGCGGCCCAACGCTACCTGGAGTGCAGGCGTTCTCCTGACAGACTGGGACAACGAGAGACAAGGGGACAGCGTGCGGGCTGAGCCGGCTCCAAGACTGGGGCGCCGACCGGGCAACCAGGACACGCGCGGCGCCATCCTGGCGGCGGCGCGTGAGGCGTTCGCCGCCCGCGGCTTCGCCGGGGCGTCCGTCCGGGCCATCGCGGCCGATGCCGGGGTCGACCCGGCGCTCATCCACCACTACTTCGACAGCAAGCAGCAGCTGTTCCTGGCCACCGTGCAGCTGCCGCTCGAGCTGCCGCAGCTGATCGAACGGGTCACCGCGGGAGGGATGGTCGGGCTCGGCGAGCGGCTGGTCCCGGACCATCCTCACCGTCTGGGACTCCGAGCTGCAGCCCGGTCTGGTGGCGGCGATCCGTACGGCGATGGACGACGCCGCCATGACCCGGTCGGTACGCGAGTTCTTGAGCCTGGAGGTGCTCGGACGGGTGCTGCGGCCGGCCGGGCTGCCTGACGACGAGGCGTCCGCCGCTCCGGCCTGGTCGCCTCCCAGCTGCTCGGCCTGATCATCGGACGCTACGTGATCAGCTTGCCCGCGCTGGCCGATCGACCCGCCGACCAGCTGGTGGCCGAGATCGGACCGACCCTGCAGCGCTACCTGGATGGCACGAACCGACCGGGACGCGGTGATGCGCAGCCGCGTGATGGTCTGGGCGACGGTGATCGGCTGGGCGCTGGCCCTGGCCGGGACGCTGCTGCCCTGGACCTACAACCGGACGTCCGGTCACCGCTGGCTGCTGCCGTTGCTGACCGATCATGGCGCCGTGGTCGCGCTCTACGCCGGCGGACTCGCGGCACTGGGGCTGGCCACCGTCATGATCATCCTCCGGTCGCCGATGGCCACCGTGCTGGCGCCGGCCGTGGCCGGCTTCTTGACCTTGGTGGCCACCGTGCTGGTCACGCCGCGCGATAGCGTGTTCTTCGACGGCTACGACTCGACCGGGCGACCGTTCGGAGGGTCGGAGGCGACGATGATGAGCTCAGGGGCACTGGTGTGTCTCGTCGGCGCCGGCATCGTCTTGGTGGCGAGCATCGTCTACGCGCGGACCCCGCGGCGTCGCGCGTGAAGATCGTCGGGATCGACGACCAGGATGCGACCCGGTTCAGCGAGACCCTCGACCACGGGGGCGATCCGGAGCTCGTGGCCTACCGCCAGGGCTACGTCGTCACGGCACCGGTGGACGCGGTCCGCGACGGTGCCGGCGACATCGTGCTGCGGATCCGGGTGCGGGCGATCGCCGACGACCCGGTGCCGGTGGTGCGCTCGCGGGGCCAGGACAAGGGACTGGTCATCGGCGCGGATACCGTGCCGGAGATCCGTCAACGCTTCGCCGCGTACGCCGTGGTCCGCTCCAGCCGGGGGGTGCTGGCCACCGAGTATTCGGCCCGGACCGCGGTCGACGGTCGGTGGGGCATGCCCGGCGGTGGCATCGACGACCACGAGCAACCGGTCGACGCGGTGCTGCGGGAGGTGGCCGAGGAGACGTCTCAGCAGATCGTGCTCGGCGACCTGGTGCGGGTGCAGACCTCGCACTGGATCGGTCGCAGCCCTCGCGACACGATCGAGGACTTCCACGCCGTACGCCTGATCTACCGGGCCGAGTGCCCGCACCCGACCACGCCCGTCGTGATCGACCGGGGCGGGACCACCGAGTCCGCCCGCTGGGTGCCGCGTCGAGCGGTGGGCATCGGTGCGCTGGACCCAGAACTGGAAGCTCGTCCTCGGCGAGCTGCTCAGCCGCCCCTGATTCTCTTGCGCCGGTTCGGTTCGACACGCGGCTCGGCGGCGAGTCGACCCAACCAAGGCAGGAAAACCAGGGAGTCGCTACTGGATGTCGCCCAGGAGGTCCTGGCGGGTGAGCACGCCGGTCGGGCGGCCGTCGTCGAGGACCAGCAGCGCATCGCCGTCGACCAGCACCTCGACCGCCCGAGCGACCGACTCGGTGGCGCCAAGGGTCGGCAGCGGAGGCTCCATGGCGGCGCCGACGGGGTCGGCAGGGCGCACACGATGGCTGAACAGCGCTCCGAGCAGGCCGCGCTCGCTGACTGAACCCACCACCTCGGCCGCCATCACCGGGGGTTCCGCGCGGACGACCGGCATCTGGCGAGACCCCGTACTCCCGCAGGATCGCTACGGCCTCGGCGATCGTCTCGCTGGGATGGGTGTGGACCAACGAGGGAAGCTCGCCGGACTTCTCGCGCAGCACGTCGCCGACCACCCGGACGGAGCTGTCCGGGCGGGGGGCGAAACCGTAGCGAGTCAGCCACGCGTCGCTGAACACCTTGGTCAGATAGCCGCGGCCGGAGTCGGGCAGCAGCACCACGATGACCGCCTCGGGGTCGTCCAGCTCGGCGGCCAGCTGGATCGCCGCCGCAGCGGCCATGCCGGACGACCCACCGACCAGCAGCGCCTCCTCACGGGCCAGCCGACGACTCATCGCGAACGAGTCGGCGTCGGAGATGGCGATGACGCGGTCGCAGACGGTCGGGTCGTAGTTGGCCGGCCAGAAGTCCTCCCCCACACCCTCGACCAGGTAGGGCCGACCGTCGCCACCGGAGTAGACCGAGCCCACCGGGTCCGCTCCGACGACCTGGACCCTGCCGCCGGACACCTCCTTGAGATACCGACCGGTGCCGCTGATCGTGCCGCCGGTGCCCATGCCGGTTACGAAGTGGGTGATCCGGCCGTCGGTCTGCGACCAGATCTCGGGGCCGGTGGTTTCGTAGTGGCTCGCCGGATTGTTCGGGTTGGAGTACTGGTCCGGCTTCCAGGCGCCCTCGATCTCGCGGACGAGCCGGTCCGAGGTCGAGTAGTAGGAGTCGGGGTGGTCCGGCTCCACGGCGGTCGGACAGACGACGACGCGGGCCCCGTACGCGGCCAGCACGTTCCGCTTGTCCTCGCTGACCTTGTCCGGGCAGACGAAGACGCAGTGGTAGCCCTTGGCCTGGGCGACGATGGCCAGCCCGACGCCGGTGTTGCCGCTGGTGGGCTCGACGATGGTGCCGCCCGGCTTGAGCAGGCCGTCCCGCTCGGCCGCCTCGATCATCTTGACCGCGATCCGGTCCTTCACCGAGCCACCCGGGTTGAGGTACTCGACCTTGGCCAGGATGAGACCCTGGGCGCCGTCGGTGACCGCACCGAGCTTGAGCAGCGGGGTGTTGCCGACGAGGTCGATGAGCGAGTTCACGTACTGCACAAGGAAACTGTATCGACCGCGACCGCCTCACCCCGACGCCGATTGCGCCGCGACGAGCTCAGCCCGCTTTGGCCCCGACGGCCCAGGCCATCGAAACTGGCGAGGGCCGCACTTCCCGTCGGAAGTGCGGCCCTCAAGTGTTCCAGCTAGGCAGCTGTCAGTGCTTCGGTGCTTACCTGCGGATGTAGGACAGCAGGCGCAGCATCTCGATGTAGAGCCAGACCATGGTGACGGTCAGGCCGAAGGCCGCCCGCCAGGACTCCTTGGCCGGGGCGCCCATCTGAACGCCCTTCTCGACGTAGTCGAAGTCGAGGATCAGGTTGAGCACCGCGAGCACGATGGCGATGGCCGAGATGCCCACAGCCAGCGGGCTGACCGGCCCGACGATGCCGCCCCGCAGACCAGGACCACCGGTGACCAGGCTGAAGACGAAGTTGACCAGCATCAAGATGGCGAAGGCGATGGTCGAGAGGACCACGACCTTGGTGAACTTGGCCGTCACCCGGATGTTGAAGAACTTGTACGCAGCCAAGGTGACCCCGGCGGCGAAGAACGTGGCCACGATCGCCTGCGCGACGATGCCTGAGTACTGCCCCTCGTAGAGCTTGCTGATCAGGCCGATGAAGACGCCCTCGATCGCGGCGTACACCAGCACCAGCGTCGGGTTGACCACGCGCCGGAACGACACGAGGAGCACCACGACGAAGCCGACCAGACCTGACAAGATCAGGGCCGGCAGGAACAGGGTGTCCGGCAGCAGGTTCCACGCTGCGGCGGCGCTGAGCGCCAGCACACCCATGGTGACCGCGGTCTTGGTGACCACGTCATCCACGGTCATCCGACCCTGGTCGGTGAGCTGGGCGTTGCTGGGCTCGTAGCCCGAGCCGTATGAGGTTTGGTAGGGGTTCTGGCCGTACTGGGGAGCTGCGGGAGTGAACGCGTCCTTCTTGGAAAGGATCGGGTTCGAACTGCGCAACATAGACATGTCCTCCTGGTCAGTGCGCCAGTCCGGCGCGCTAGGTGTTCAGTCTACTCAACGTGGGGTAGGGGGACCTTTGTTCCGCGCTTTGAAGATGGTAAGAACCGCCGGCGCGGCGGTGCCCCCGATGGGACTCGAACCCATACTGGGGCGGGTTTAAGCCGCCTGCCTCTGCCGTTGGGCTACGGGGGCCAGATCGATCCGGCGGAGCGATCCTATGCCTCGGGCCTGCTCACCGGGACGGCTCGGCGCTCGGCGTCGGGGCGGGTCCGGCGAGCCGTTCCCGGGTGTCGGTCGGCAAGGCGTCCAGGTCACCGGTGGGGATCCGGTCCTCGATCAGCACGGTGGCGCCGGGCAGGAAGTGCACGGGCTGCACGCCGGTGATCAGGCCGGTGGCCTCGTTCCGGAAGTAGAAGTAGACGTCGGCGCTGATCAGCGGGGGCGAGAACGGTGTGCTGAACGAGGTGATCGTCGGTTGTTTCACTCCCCCGGCCGTGCCCTGACGCATCCCGACCGTCCAGGTCCCGTCCTCGTGGTAGACGACCTGGGGTCCGTCCTCGGAGTGGAAGTGCCCCCACAACACCAAGCGGGCCGGCACGTTCGGCGTGTCCATGATCACCACCGAGGCCGCCGGCTGGTGCACCAGGATGACGTCGGTCCGGCGTACGCGAGCCGAGTCGACCATCCGTTGGCCCAGCTGCTCCTCGGTCTCCGGCCGGTCCTTGGTCCGGTCCACGCTGAATGGGATGTTGTGCTCGGGGTCGTCGTCGCCGAGCACGTTCAGTCCGTTCACCTCGACCAAACTCCCGTCGAGCACCGTCATCTGGTTGGCCCGCATCTGGGTCTCGGTGACGTCGGAGTCGTGGTTTCCGGTGGCCACCACGATCGGCGAGCCGCTGGAGATGCCGGCTTCACGGCGGATGCAGCCCCGCTCGGCGGCGGTGCCGTTGACCGTGTCGTCACCGGAGCTGAGCACCACACTCGGATGCGTGAGGCGCTCCAGCCGGGTCAGCAGCTCGGTGGTGGCCTGGTTGCAGTGCAGGTCACTGAACCCCATGATCATCGTCTCCCCGGCCTGCGGGGCCGGGGTGCGGCTCAGCTGCTCGGACAGGCTCGCGGTGGCGCCGTCGACGTAGGCGTCGACCGACCGCTGCTGCCGCTCGCTCAGCAGCGTCACTCCCTTGACGCCCCGGTCGAGCAGGTCGGCCAGGGCGACGCTGTCCACCCTGATCGGTCCCAACCGGCGTTCGACGGCTGCCGAGACCGGGCTCCGGGTGCCCACCGGGGTGGGTTCGGGCACCAGGATGGACCCGATGACCACGGCGACGACGGTGAGATAGATGGCGGCCGTCCGCCGGCGGGTCAGGTGGGTCACCACCCACGGTCCGAGCAGCTGGCCCCGCAGCCGCCAGACCGCGAACGCCAGCAGCAGGACCGCCTCGACCTTCACCGACTGGATCACCGCATCCTGGGCCAGCCGGTCGACGATCGCCCCGAACGCTTCCTCGGGTTCGTTGAACAGCGAGGTGTACGCAGCCAGGGTCTGTTCGGAGAACAGCGCGCTCAGGCTGGACGCGGCGGTGCCGACCCCGCCGATGGTCACCCGGACGCCGATCGGCCCGGCCGGGCTGGGGAGGTAGGCGTTGCCGATCGGACCGAGATCGATGGCGATCTCGCCGGTGTAGTTGCTGGCGAAGTTGACCTGGTGCGGACCGAGGTAGTCATCGACCGACGCGTGGCCGACCCCCCAGGCCACGGCGAACGGGGCGGCGGCCACGGCCGCCACGACGGTGACCACCAACGAGCGCACGACATTGCGCAACAGGCCGCGCCGCGACCGTACGCGGGCTGCCCGTCGTGCAAGCACCGTCAGCAGATTCCGGCGCGGTTCCCGCGGGTCGTTCATCGGCTTCGAGACTACCGAGTGGTCGAGGCGCCGGTGGCGTTTCAGGCCGAGGCGGTCGGGTCCAGGTAGACCTTGCGGGCATGGATCGCGTGGGCGCCGGCGACCCGGTCCACGAACAGCAGCCCGGCGCAGTGGTCGATCTCGTGCTGCAGCGCCCGCGCCTCGAACGCGTCGGTGCTGATCTCGATCGACGCACCGGTGCCGGGGAGCCGGCCGCGTACGGTGATCTTGGTCGCCCGCTTCACGTCGCCGGTCAGGTCGGGCACCGACATGCAGCCCTCGCGGCCCTTCTCGTTGCGGCTCGCCTCGACCACCTCGGCGTTGACCAGCACGATCAGCCCGTGGGTGGTCCGAGCCTTCGGATGCTCGGTCACGTCCACGCAGAACGCCTTGGCCGCCACCCCGACCTGGGGTGCGGCCAGGCCGACGCAGCCGGGTGAGACCCGCATGGTGGCCACCAGGTCCGCGCACAGCTGGACGACCTCGGGGTCGGTCGGGTCCACGTCGGGTCCGGCCGCGGACAGCACCGGCTCGGGCGCCCGAACGACCGGGCGCACCCGGCCCTCGGGCAGGGCGGGCAAGGCGTCGCTCACAGCTCGTCGCGCTCCAGCAGCCGTACGCCGGCGTCCACCCCGAGCTCGCCGGCCGCCGCGGCCAGCCGCTCGCCGAAGCTCACCACGTCGGCCGTCGGCGCCAGGTCAACCTCGGCCAGCAGCACATAGAGCTCACCGGACAGTCGGGTGGTCAGGTCGGTGATGTTGCCACCCGCCTGCGCGATCACCGTGGCCAGCCGCGCGACGATGCCGAGTCGGTCGGCCCCGTGCACCGTCACGAGATAGGACTCACCGAGCGGGGCCTGGTCGGGTTGGTCGGACACCTCCCGGACCGAGACGGTGAGCGAGTCGTCGATCAGCGGAGCCAGGGCCTCCTCGACCGTGGACACCTCGGCTTCACCCGCGCAGATCAGGGTCATGGCGAAGTGGCCGCGGAGCAGGGTCATCGAGGAGTCCTCGAGGTTCATCCCGCAGGCCGACAGCACCTCGGCCGCTTGGGCGATGATGCCGGGGCGGTCCTGCCCGACGACGGTGATGGCGAGTGACGTCATCCGGGCATCCTCCCATTCCGCTCGCCCAACAGCCTCAAGGCGATGCCGTCCAAGATGTCGGACTCGCTGACCACCAGGTCGGGCACGCTCAGTCGGGCGGCGACCCGGGCGGCGATCAACGCGCCACCGGTGATCACGTCGGCCCGGTTGGGGTGCATCGACGGCAGCGCCCGGATCTGCTCGACCGTTTTCGAGCTGAGCTCGGCCAGCATGGCGGCCAGGTCGGCCCGCGCCAGGGTCGAGCCGTGCACCTTCTCGCGGTCGTAGGTCTCGAGCTGCAGGTGCACCCCGGCCAAGGTGGTGGCGGTGCCGGCCACGCCGATCCAGGTGCCGATGGCGGCGAAGTCGACGCCCGACCCGTCCAGCAGGTCGTCGATGTAGCGGGCGGCGCGACCCAGGTCCTCCGCGGCGGGTGGGTTGACCTCGAGGAAGCGCTCGGTGAGGCGTACGGAGCCGATGTCGAGCGAGACCGCCGAGCGCAGCTCGCCGGCGGCGCTGCCCACGATCAGCTCGGTCGAGCCACCGCCGATGTCCATCACCAGCACCGGCTCGCGCTCGGGGCGTACGCGGCTGAGGGCGCCGGTGAACGACAGCTGCGCCTCGACTTCGCCGCTGATCACCTCGGGCAGCACCCCGAGCCGCTGCTGCACGCCGGAGAAGAACTCCTCGCGGTTGCTGGCGTCACGCGAGGCGGAGGTGGCCACGAAATGGACCCGGTCGGGGGTGACCCCGGCGGCCCGGATCAGCTCCGCGTAGCCATCCACCGCGGCGAAGGTCCGGACCAAGGCCTCGGGGTGGAACTCGCCGGTGGCGTCGACGCCCTGCCCGAGCCGGACGATCTCGGTCCGGCGGTCCAGGTCGACGAGCCGCCCGTCGGAGCCGGCCTCGGCGATCAACAGCCGGATCGAGTTGGTACCGCAGTCGACCGCAGCCACCCGGCTCATCGCGCCTCCTCCAGGCAGGGTCGGTTCCAGAAGTCGCCGATCGCGGCCAGCGCTTCATCGCCGAGCGGGTTGACGCCGGGCCCGGCGGCCAAGGCGTGTCCGACCAGGGCGTGCAGGCACTTCACCCGGTCGGGCATTCCGCCGGCACTGACGGTGGCGATCTCGGGCACCTCGCCGAGCTGGGCCCGGTCCCGCAGGTAGGCCTCATGGGCCGACCGGTAGCGCTGCGCCAGCTCGGCGTCGCTCGACAGCCGCTCGGTCATCTTCGCCATCAGGCCTTGGGACTCACACGTCGAGCAGGCCGCGCTCGCCCGCGGGCAGGTCAGGTAGTAAGTGGTCGGAAACGGGGTGCCGTCGGCGAGCCGCGGGCGGGTCGCCACCACCGCGGGCTTCCCGCACGGACACCGGTGGGCCACCCCGACGACACCGCGGGGCGGGCGTTGCAGCTGCGCCGTGATGATCGACTCGTCGGCTGCCGTCATGGGTTCGAGCACGTCCACATCTTCGCAGGCCCGGGCCGTCGAGCTCCCATCATGGCGGTGGACTTCCTACACTGTGCCCGTGACCGTTTCCAGCTCGCGACCCCAGGCGCTCGTCGCCGTCGCGAGCGGAGTCCTCGCGGTGGGCGTCGCGCTGGGAGTGCTCGGGCTCAATGGCGAGCTCACCCGGGTGCAGGACGTGCTCTTCGATCCGGGCGCGGTCGTACGGGTCGGGTTGCCGCTTGCTCGAGCGGTGCACGACCTGGCCGCCGCGATCACCGTCGGCCTGCTCGTGCTGGCGGCGTGGTGCGTCGCGCCGGACAAGGCCGCCAAGACCACCTCGAGCGCCAAGACCGACCTGCTCACCGGCTCCCGCCGCACGATGACCAAGATGGCCACCCTCACGGCTGCGATCTGGCTCGTCGCCGCTTGCACGGTCATCGTGCTGACCGCCTCGGACGTGTCCGGTTTCCGACCGGCCGATCCGGGGTTCGGTGGGGTCCTGCTGTCCTTCGTCTCGCAGATCGACCTGGGCCGGGCGTACGGGTTCAGCGCGCTGGTCGTCGTCGTGGTGGCCAACCTGACCATCACGGCCACCCGGGTGACAACGTTGGCCTGGGCCGCGGCGCTGTCGGTGTTCGCGTTGCTGCCGCTGGCCCTGGCCGGGCACGCGGCCGGCTCGGCCAACCACATGAACTCTGTCGACAGCCTCGCTCTGCACCTGGTCGGCGTGTCCGTCTGGGTCGGCGGTCTGATCGCCGTGCTGCTGATGTCGGGTCGGCTCGGTGACCAGCTGACCACTGTCGTACGCCGCTACTCCACCCTCGCCGGCTGGTGCTTCGTGCTGGTCGCGGTGTCGGGACTGATCAACGCAGGACTGCGGCTCGGGTCGTTCGCGGCGCTGGGCACGGCGTACGGAGCGCTGGTCGTCGGCAAGGCCGTCGGTCTTGGACTCCTGGGCCTGGCCGGCCTGGCTCACCGGCGGATGACCATCGCTCGGCTGGTCGACCGGCCCCGCCTGTTCGTCCGGATCGCCGTCGTCGAGGTGCTGGTGATGGGCGCCACCATGGGCCTGGCCGTGGCTCTGTCGCGGTCGGCGCCACCGGTGCCGGAGACCCCCACCACCGACCGGGTCACGTCATTGCTCGGCTATCCGGAACCGCCCCCGCTGAGCGTGGCCAACTACTTCACCGTCTACTACCCCGAGATCCTCTGGTTGACCATCGCCGTGCTGCTGGCCGGGCTCTACCTGGCCGGGATCCGTCGGCTGGGCCGGCGGGGCGATCGCTGGCCGGTGCTGCGAACCGTGGCCTGGCTGGCCGGGTGCCTGGTGCTGGTCTTCGTGACCAGCGGTGGACCGGCCGTCTACGCGATGATGCACTTCAGCACCCACATGATCCAGCACATGACGTTGATGGTCGCCGTGCCACTGCTGCTGGTCTTCGGGGCACCGGCCACCTTGGCCATGCGGGCGCTGCGAGCGCGGACGGACGGCAGCTTCGGGCCGCGCGAGATGATGCTGAGGCTGGTCCACTCCCGGGTGCTGGCCGTCCTCGGCCACCCGGTGGTCGCGTCGCTGCTGTTCACCGGCAGCCTGACCGTCTTCTACTACTCCCGGCTGTTCGAACTGGCCCTGTTCACCCACACCGGCCACACGCTGATGACGGCGCACTTCCTGCTCAGCGGCTACCTCTTCGTCTGGTCGCTGGTCGGGATCGACCCCGGCCCGGCCCGGCCGCCCTACCCGTTCCGGCTGGTGCTGCTGCTGATGACCCTGGGGTTCCACGCCTTCTTCGGCATCTCGCTGATGGCCTCGGGCACCGTGCTCGCCGCCGACTGGTGGCACGCGCTCGGTCAGACCGATGACGCCGCGCTGCTCGCCGACCAGCAAGACGGCGGCGGCATCGCCTGGGCGGCCGGCGACATCCCGTCGCTGCTGCTCGGGGTGGCGCTGATCTTCAGCTGGGTGCGCAGCGACGCCAAGGAGACCAAGCGGTTGGACCGGCAGGCCGACCGCGACGGTGACGCCGAGCTGCGCCGCTACAACGAACAGCTCCAGTCGATCGCGCGGCGGAAGCCATGACCCCCACCCGCGGCTGGGCCCGGCTGCTGCGGGTCGGCGCGCTCGGCGCCTCGTCGATGCTGCTCGCCGGCTCGGCCCACGTCGCCGGCGGCGGTGCACTGCCCTCCCTGGGCATCCTCGCCGTCCTCAGCCTGCTCGTCGGGCTGACCGCGGTCACGCTCACCGCCTGGCGCTGCCGGCTGCCGTTGCTGCTGGGGGTGCTGGGCGTCGAACAGCTCGCGCTGCACTACGTCTTCACCACCGCGGCTGCAGCCGGCTCGACCTGTGGGCCGATGCCGGCCGGTCACCACGGAGCTCCGGTCTGCTGGTCCGGCAGCGCCGAGATGGTGGCGATGTCCTCGCCCGGCTGGTTGATGTGGCTGGCCCACGTCGTGGCCGTCGGTGGCACCGCCTGGCTGCTGGCCCGCGGTGAGGCCTGGCTGTGGCGGGTCACCGACCAGATCATCGACGCCACCACCGCCAAGCCGAGCCCCTGGCCCTCCGCCGGCCGCCCCGCCCCCGCAGCCCGTCGACCGCTGCCCGCGCTGCTGAACCTCGCGTACGCCCCGGCCGCTCCCCGCGGCCCACCCGCAGCCTGACCGCCGCACTCGATCCTTCCGGCCCGGCCCGCCTCCTTCTGGGGACCGGCCTGCCAGTTTCCGAGGTATACCTTGTGGTTGCGCAGATCCGGCCCGACATTTCCTGGGTCAAGCGTGTAACTGGTGAGTAGAGTGCAGCGGTTTCGGCGCTTCCCGACCCGCCTCGCGTGTCAACCTCCGCGACCGGATCCCCACCGACCTCTCGATTGGAACCTGATGACCTCCTCTGCTCGACGACGGCGTACGCGGCTGCTCGCCGTTACCGCCCTCACCGCCGGCCTCGCGCTGGCCACCACCGCCTCGGCGCAAGCCCACGTACGGGTGCACGCCGACACCACCACCACCGGATCGTTCAGCGCCCTGACCTTCCGGGTCCCCAACGAGTCGCCGACCGAGTCCACTGTCGAGGTCTCGGTGCAGCTGCCCCAGGACCGGCCGTTCGTGTACGTCAGCAGCAAGCCGGTGCCCGGCTGGAAGGTCGTGAGCACCGAAGAGACGCTGCCGAAGCCGGTCGACTCGGACGGCACCACCATCACCAAGGCGGTCCGCACCGTGACCTGGACCGCCGAGAAGGGGGGCGGGGTGGCCCCGGGCGAGTACCAGGAGTTCTCGCTGTCCGTCGGCCCGCTGCCCGAGCCCGGGACCATCCTGCTGCCGGCGGCCCAGACCTACTCCGACGGCAAGGTGGTGAGCTGGAGCCAGCCGACCCCGGCCGGCGGTGATGAGCCGGAGAGCCCGGCGCCCGAGCTCGTGGTCACGGCCGCCTCGTCGGATCCGAGCCCGACATCACCGTCCGCGACCGAGCCGCCCGCGACGACCTCCGCGGCAACCGACGGCGCCGCCCGCGGACTGGCCGCGGGTGCCCTCGCCGTCGCGGTGGCCGCTCTGGTCGCGGCCGGGATCGGCCTGCGCCGTCGGGCAGCGGGCCCGACTCCGTGATCATCGCCAGACCACGCCGAGCCACCGGTCGACGCCCGTGGGGGCGTCGGCTGGTGCTCGGCCTGGCCGGGGCGGCGGTGCTGCTGACCCTGACCGCCGGTCCGGCCGCGGCGCACAACTCGCTGGTCTCCTCGGCACCGTCCGACCGGGCGACCGTGCCGCGTACGCCGGACCGGATCATCCTGACCTTCGACGAACCGGCGATCGCCATGGGCACCCAGCTGGTGGTCACCGGCCCGGGCGGCCCGGTCCAGCAGGGCCCGCCGGTGCTGGTGGACAACACCGTCAGCCAGCCGCTCCGGCCCGGCTCGCCCGCCGGCAGCTACACCGTCGACTGGCGCGTCACCTCGGCCGACGGCCACCCGATCTCCGGCTCGTACGCCTTCACCGCCGAGGCCGTCGGCGCCGGCACGCCCGGGCCGAGCCCGGACTCCGGGACCCCCGAAACCACTGAGCCGGCCCGGCCACCCGTCGCCCTGTGGGTGCTGGCGTCGTCAGCCGGCCTGCTCACCGCCGGGGCCATCGGCTGGCGCATCCGGCGCACCCGCGCATCATCCGCATCCTCCGGCTCCTAAGGAGACCACCGTGTCCAAGTCCAAGGCCCCGGCCTCGAAGAACCCAGCCTCGAAGAACCCGGCCTCGAAGAACAACCGCGGACCCTCGCCCGACCGACGGGCCGCGGTCCGTGAGCAGCAGCGGCTGGCGGCCGCTGCGGCCAAACGACGGCGTACGTTCATCCAGGTCGGCATCATCGGCGGCGTCGCGGTGCTGGTCATCGCGATCGTCGCCACCGCGGTCATCCTCGGCAACCGCCGCAGCACCGCCACCGGGGCCGCCCCGCAGGTCGAGAGCACCGTCACCGTCGACAACGTCAAGGTCCCGTTCGCGGTCACCGGCTCGGCCGTACGGGTCGGTCCGGCCGACGCCAAGGCGCGCGTCGACCTGTGGGTGGACTACTCCTGCCCGCACTGCCAGGAGTACGAGGCGTCCGAGGCAACCCGGCTGAACTCCCTGGTCGCGGCGGGCGACGTCTCGGTCAGCTACCACAACATCCAGTTCGTCACCGACTACGGCACAGCAGCCGGCAGCGCGGCCGCCTGCGTCGCCACCCAGGACCCCGAGAAGTGGCTGGCCTTCAACACCTCCCTCTATGCCAACCACAGCGCCACGACCGACGACTGGACCGCCGGGCAGTTCCGCGACTTCGCCCAGCAGCAGGGCGTCAACACCGCGGCCCTCGACTGCATCAGCGCCGAGCAGTACACGGGCTGGATCGGCACCAACACCTCCGACGCCGCCGAGAACCAGGTCGACGGAACGCCCACGTTGTTCCTCAACGGGCAGAAGTCCGAGCTGCTGGCCGGCGACGCCCTGACCACGAAGGTGAACGAGCTTGCCGGCCGCTGATCCCGCCCACCGCGGCCTTGCGGTCCTGCTCGGGGTGGGCGGACTGCTCGGCCTGCTGGCCTCGATGATGCTCACCATCGACCGGATCCGGCTGCTGCAGGACCCGTCCACCCAGCTGGCCTGCAACCTCAGCCCGTTCATCGCCTGTGGACCGGTGATGCAGTCGCGGGCCGGCGCGCTCTTCGGCTTCCCCAACCCGCTGCTCGGCATCATCGGCTTCACGGTGCTGGTGAGCACCGGGGCCGCGCTGCTGGCCGGAGCTCGGCTGCAGCGGTGGTATCACCTCGGCCTGCAGGTCGGGGTGGTGGCCGCGGCGGCCTTCATCACCTGGCTGCAGAGTCAGAGCCTCTTCGTCATCCACGCCCTGTGCCTGTGGTGCATGCTCGTCTGGACCGTGACCATCCCGATCATCGTGACGGTCACCGTGGGCAACCTCGCGGCCGGCCATCTGGGAACCCGGTGGATCCGGCTGGGAGAACGGCTCAGCGCGTACCGGATCACCATCATCGCCGTCTGGTATCTGCTCGTCATCGGCGCGATAGCGCTCCGGTTCTACCGGGAGTTCGCCCTGATGTGGTTCGGCGTCGCGCTATAGGGTGACCGGCATGGGCGGCGTCGCGGTGATGGGCAGTATCAGTGCGGACCTCACCGTCTTCGGCTCACCGCTTCCCCGACCTGGCGAGACGGTGATCGCCGACAGCTTCTCGATGGTGCTGGGCGGCAAGGGAGCCAACCAGGCCATCGGCGCGGTCCGGGCCGGTGCGGCCGTGTTCATGATCGGCGCTGTCGGGAACGACCTGTTCCGCGAGCTCACCTTGTCGACGCTGACGGCCGAAGGCATCGACGTCTCCGCTGTCGAGGTCCTCGACGGCAACACCGGCATCGCCCATATCCGGGTCGACACCACGACGGGCCAGAACGACATCGCCATCGTGCCGAACGCCAACGCCCGGATCACCCCGGACCGGGCGGCCACGGCACTGCGCCAGCTGGCCGACCGCGTGTCGGTGGTCCTGGTCCAGCTGGAGACGCCGATCGACACCGTGATCCGGACGGCCGACGTCTGCCGCGAGCTCGGGTTGACCCTGGTGCTCGATCCGGCACCGGCCCTGCCGCTGCCCGATGAGGCCTGGCAGGGCATCAGCGTGGTCAAGCCGAACGAGACCGAGG
Organism: uncultured Actinomycetota bacterium; assembly: GCA_963740705.1. Lineage (GTDB taxonomy): Bacteria > Actinomycetota > Actinomycetes > Propionibacteriales > Propionibacteriaceae > Microlunatus. The sequence continues at coordinate 66,027 of CAVUGB010000008.1, read as the reverse complement.
CCGAGGTGCTGACCGGGATCGAGGTGACCGACCGGGCCTCCGCCGAACGAGCTGCACAGTGGTTCTTGGACCGCGGCGTGCAGACCGTGATCATCACCCGGGGTCGCGATGGGGTCATCGTGGTGCGGGCCGACGGCTCCGAGGAGATCGGCACGTTCGCCGTGGACGCGATCGACACCACGGCGGCCGGCGACGCCTTCGCCGGGTCCCTGGGCGCGGGTCTGGCGGCTGGAGAGGACTGGACGACCGCCGTACGCCGAGCGGTCGCCGCCGGAGCCCTGGCCACCACCGTCCGGGGGGCCAGTCCGAGCCTGCCGACCGCCGCTCAGGTCGAGGAGTTCCTCGCCCAGCAGTGACCGCTCAGCGGGTCGGTTTGGTCTTGGTGGTGATCGGCTTGGGCTCTGCGGGCTTGGCCTTGGCCGGCGCGGGCTTGTCCGCCGCCTCCACCGAACCCCACATCTTGGACCACCAGGCGTCCTGGGGCGTCTCGGTCGGCGCGGTCTCGGAGTTGATCTCCGCACCCCCGCCGATCGGTTTGCCGTCAGCCCCGACCACCTTGAAGCCGGTCTCGCCCGGCACCACCCAGCCGAGCCGCTCACGGGCCTGCGTCCGCACGTAGGCCGGGTCGTTCCAGCGAGCCAGCTCCTGCTGCAGCGTGGTGATCTTGCTCTGCCGCTCGGTGATCTCCACCTTGGTCGCTGCGATCTCGTGCGACTGCGCGAAGTAGATGCGCAAGGACGAGGCGTACGAGATGGTCAAGATCAAGAACACCACCGCCAAGGCGATGGCCCGGGCGGTCAGGCTCGACCGGCGGGCGGCGGCCACCGGACCGGTGGCCGCCTTGGGCTCGACGCTCGAGGTGCGCGCAGAGTTCGCGGGTGAGGCGGGCGTACGCGCCGGGGTGCGGGCACGCGGCTTCCCCCGCCCCGGGCCGGCGCCGGGGCGAGAGGTCGACCGTGGTCCAGCAGGCACGTTCTCGGTCCTACTTGGCCGAGTACCGCGGGAACGCCGAGGCGCCCGCATAGCGGGCGGCGTCGTCGAGATCCTCCTCGATGCGCAGCAGCTGGTTGTACTTGGCCACCCGGTCCGTACGCGCCGGGGCGCCGGACTTGATCTGCCCACAGTTGGTGGCGACCGCGAGGTCGGCGATCGTGGTGTCCTCGGTCTCGCCCGAGCGGTGGCTCATCATGCACTTGAAGCCGGCCCGGTGGGCGAGGTCCACCGCGTCGAGGGTCTCGGTCAGCGAGCCGATCTGGTTGACCTTGACCAGCAGTGCGCTGGCCGCCTTCTCGTTGATGCCGCGCTGCAACCGCGTGACGTTGGTGACGAACAGGTCGTCACCCACGACCTGGACCCGGTCGCCGATCTTGGCGACCAGCGAGCTCCAGCCCGCCCAGTCGTCCTCGGCCAGCGGATCCTCCAGGGAGACGATCGGGAAGTCAGTGATCCACTGCTCGTAGATCGCGGTCATCTCGTCGGCCGACTTGGTGCCGCCCTCCCAGTGGTAGACATCCCCCTTGAAGAACTCACTGCTGGCCGCGTCGAGGGCCAAGGCGATGTCGACGCCCAGCTTGAGCCCGGTCGACTCGACCGCAGTGGAGATCAGCTCGAGAGCGGCGACGTTGGCCGGCAGGTTGGGGGCGAAGCCACCCTCGTCACCCAGACCGGTGGACAGGCCCTGCTTCTTGAGCACCGACTTGAGCGCGTGGTAGACCGAGGCGCCCATCTCGAGGGCGTCGCGGAAGGTCGGCGCCCCGATCGGGGCGATCATGAACTCCTGGATGTCCACATCGGAGTCGGCGTGCGAGCCGCCGTTCACGATGTTCATCATCGGGACAGGCAGCACGTGCGCGTTCGGGCCGCCGACGTAGCGGTAGAGGGGGAGGTCCGCGGAGTTGGCGGCCGCGTGGGCGACGGCGAGGGAGACGCCGAGGATGGCGTTGGCCCCGATCTTGGACTTGTTGTCGGTGCCGTCGAGGTCGAGCATGGCCTGGTCGACCAGGCGCTGCTCGCTCGCCTCGTAGCCGATGAGCTCCGGACCCAGCTGGTCGATGACGCCGAGCACGGCCTTGCTGACGCCCTTGCCGCCGTAGCGGGACTCGCCGTCGCGCAGCTCGACCGCCTCGAAGGCACCGGTGGAGGCGCCCGACGGGACGGCCGCGCGGCCCTCGGAACCGTCGTCGAGGATGACCTCGACCTCGACGGTCGGGTTGCCACGCGAGTCGAGGATTTCGCGTGCGCCGATGAACTCAATACTCGCCACGAGTGCTGCCTTTCCCTTTGCGCTCCGAGCCGCGTCACGCGGCGGCTGCGGGCACAGATAGCCAATGGTCCGGTCAGCCTATCGGCGCAGGTGGTCCGCAGCGTGGACCCAGTCGGTGCGTCCCGCGATTTCGGACCACTGGCACCGCTGGATCACGGGCACCGCTGGAGCAGCGAAGGCGTCGGTGCGGCTACCGGCGGCGGCCGCGCCAGTTGACAGCGAGGTTGACCCCGACGATGCCGGCCCAGGCGACGACGACCCCGAGCAGACCCGGATCGACATTGGTGGCCGCGATCGCGGTGATCGGCACGCCGGTGCCCAGCGAGATGATGCCGAGCGCGAAGCGCTGGTTGCGGATCGAGCCCTCGGCGGCCCGGTCGGCAGCGACGTTGTCGGCCTGGGTCCGCAGCTCCGCCGTACGCCGTTCCGCCAGCTGCTCGACCCGCTCAGCCAGACCGGCGGCGATGTGCTCGTGGTACTCCGGCCCCAGCTCGGCTCGGGTGGCCAAGGCGGCCTCGACCTCGCGCAGGGTCTCGTAGTCGGCAGGGACTCGTGGCCGCGCACCAGTCTGCGGGGGCCAGGCTGAGGGCTCGGACATGAGGACAGGATAAGCGGCCCGGGGCGCCGGCGCCCTGGTGCTAGCCCGACTTTTCCGCGTCGGTCTCGCTGACCCGGATGTCCGACTCCAGCCGGCGTACGGCGGAGCGGGCGGCTTGCTCGGGGTCGATCCCGCTGGCCTGGGCCCGCGCGACCAGCGCGAGCAGCTGGTCACCGAGCGCATCCTCGGTGATCGGCTCCGCCGCCAGCTCGATCGCCACCCGGCGGGATCGGGCCCGGCTGATGATCTTGTTGGCTCGAGCCAGAGCGGACAGCTGCTCGGGAATCCCCTGCAGGACCGAGGTCCGACCCTTCTCGAGGGCCTTGCGCTGCTCCCAGGTGTAGTGCAGGTCAGCCGGGATGGTGTCCGTCGCGAACACGTGCGGATGCCGCGACACCAGCTTGTCGGCGATCCCCCGGGCCACGTCCTCGACATCGAACCCACCGGGCTGCTCACCGGCGATCTCCGCGTGGAAGAAGACCTGGAGCAGCAGGTCGCCGAGCTCTTCGCGGAGGTCGTCGACGCCACCGGTCTCGATCGCCTCGACGGTCTCACAGGTCTCCTCGACCAGGTACTGGACCAGCGAGGTGTGGGTCTGCTCCCGGTCCCACGGGCAGTCCTGGCGGAGCCGGGTCATCACCGCGGCCAGCCGTTCCAGCTCGGGCAGGGCCACCTACTGCGGGACGTCGGGGGTGGCCGCTGCACCCGGTTCGGTGAGCGAGCCGGAGTCCTGGGTGGAGATGAGCTTCTGGGCTGGGTCCAGGGCGCCGTAGCGCGGGTTGAGCGTGACCGACTGCTTCTGGGTGGCCGCGAGATAGGCCTCGGCGCCGATCTTGTCCGAGACGATCTGCTGGTCGGCGACGTCGAACGCCAGCGGCTTGGTGCCGGGGACGCTCAACAGCACGGCGTTGTTCCCGCTGGCCAGGACGGACTCGCGCTGACCGTCGGTGATGGCGATGTTGTCCCGCGTCGCGATCTGGCTGGCGATCTCGCCGTGGATCATCACGTTGAGGACCGCCTGCCGGGCCACCTCTTCGCCGCCGGGAATCGTGTGGATGGCGTCCACGGCGTCCGTGACCTCGGCGTCGGTGATCTTGGCGTCACCCACGTACGCGGCAACGCTCGGCTCCGCGCCCGCGCAGCCCGCCAACGCGACCAGCGCCAGCGTCGACGCGGCGAGCCCGGCGCGTACGCCACGGCGCGCCCAGAAGTGTGGAGACCTCATCGACCATCCTCATCCATCGAGATTCGTTGCTGCGGGCCCGATCCTACGACAGCACGTGCGCCGGCTCAGGCCAAGAAGACGTCGTTGATCACTTTGGCGGCCCAGTCCAAGATCTCCAGGTCCTGGATCTGCGGCCCGCCGATCGTGGCGCTGAGCGGCCGCGGCACCAGCACGAACCCGGCCGCCTCCTTGATCACTGTGCGCGGATAGAGCCGGATCAGCCGCATGTTCTTGGAGTCGGGCAGGCTGGCCGGTCCGAACCGGATGAACGTGCCCTGGGTGACGATCTCGGTCAGACCGGCCTGCCGGGCCAGCAGCCGGAAGCGGGCCACGGCCAACAGGTTGGTCACCTCCGCCGGGGGCTCGCCGTAGCGGTCGTGCAGCTCCGCCTCGACCGCCTTGACGTCGGCCTCGGCCCGCACCTCGGCGAGCCGCTTGTACATCTCCAGCCGCAGCCGTTCCGACTCGACGTAGTCGGTGGGCAGGTGCGCGTTGATCGGCAGCTCGATCCGCATCTCCGGCTCGGGCTCGGTGTTGTCGCCCTTGAACTCGGCCACCGCCTCGCCGACCAGCCGGATGTAGAGGTCGAAGCCGACATCGGCGATGTGGCCGGACTGCTCGCCGCCGAGCAGGTTGCCGGCGCCGCGGATCTCCAGGTCCTTCATGGCCACGGCCATGCCGGCCCCGAGGTCGGTGTGAGCGGCGATGGTGGCGAGCCGGTCGTGGGCCGTCTCGGTCAGCGGCTTCTCGGGCGGGTAGAGGAAGTAGGCGTAGCCGCGTTCCCGGCCGCGGCCCACCCGTCCGCGCAGCTGGTGCAGCTGGGACAGACCGAGCAGATCGGAGCGGTCGATCAGCAGGGTGTTGGCGGTGGAGATGTCCAGGCCGGCCTCGACGATGGTGGTGCAGACCAGCACGTCGGCCCGACGCTCCCAGAAGTCGACCATCACCTGCTCGAGCCGCTGCTCGCCCATCTGCCCGTGCGCGGTGACCACCCGGGCTTCGGGCACCAGCTCGGAGATCCGCCGCGCCGTCTTGTCGATGCTCTGCACCCGGTTGTGGACGTAGAAGACCTGACCCTCGCGCAGCAGCTCGCGCCGGATGGCGGCGGTGACCTGGGCCTCGTCGTACGGGCCGGCGAAGGTCAGCACCGGGTGCCGCTCCTCCGGCGGGGTGACGATGGTGCTCATCTCGCGGATGCCGGTGATCGCCATCTCCAGCGTGCGCGGGATCGGCGTCGCCGACATGGCCAGCACGTCGACATCCATCCGGAGCCGCTTCAGCTGCTCCTTGTGCTCGACGCCGAACCGCTGCTCCTCGTCGATGATGACCAGGCCGAGGTCCTTGAACTTCACCTCGCCGCCGAGCAGCCGGTGGGTGCCGACCACGACATCGACCTTGCCGTCGGCCACGCCCTCCATGGTCGCCTTGGTCTCGGCCGGGGTCTGGAAGCGGCTCAGCGGGGCCACGTTGATCGGGAAGCCGGCGTAGCGGTCGGCGAAGGTCGCGTGGTGCTGCTGCACCAGCAAGGTCGTCGGCACCAGCACCGCCACCTGTTTGCCGTCCTGCACCGCCTTGAACGCGGCCCGGACGGCGATCTCGGTCTTGCCGTAGCCGACGTCGCCGCAGATCAGCCGGTCCATCGGGATGACCTGCTCCATGTCGTGCTTGACCTCGTCGATCGCCGCCAGCTGGTCCGGCGTCTCGACGAAGTTGAAGGCGTCCTCGAGCTCGCGCTGCCAGGCGGTGTCCGGCCCGAACGCGTGCCCCCGGGAGGCCTGGCGCGCGGCGTACAGCTTGATCAGCTCCGAGGCGATCTCGCGCACGGCCTTGCGGGCCCGACCCTTGCGCTTGGCCCAGTCCGCCCCGCCCATCTTGTCCAGGGTCGGGTTCTCCCCACCCACGTAGCGGGTGACCTGGTCGAGCTGGTCCATCGGCACGTAGAGCCGGTCGCCCGGCTGGCCGCGTTTGGACGGCGCGTACTCGATCACCAGGTACTCCCGGACCGATCCGGCCACGCTGCGCTGGACCATCTCGACGTAGCGGCCGACCCCGTGCTGGCCGTGCACCACCGCGTCGCCGGTCGTCAGCTCCAACGGGTCGATCTGGTTCTTCCGCCGGGCCGGCATCTTGCGGCTGGACTTGTCGGCGGCGCGCTGGCCGGACAGGTCGTTCGCCGTGTAGACCGCGAGCTTGATCGCCTCGGCCACGAATCCGTGCGCGAGCTCGCCGCACACCACGGTGGCCAAGCCCTCGGCGGGCGGGTCGGTCAGGTCGTCCAGCGATCGGACGGGCAGCTCGCGCTCGGCCAGCACCTCGGCCATCCGCTTGCTGGTGCCGTGCCCCTCGGCCATCAAGACCACGCGCCAGCCGTCGCGTACGCGCTTGCCGATGTCGTGGAACGCACCCTCGGTGTCGCCGCGGTAGGACTCCGCGGTGTGCCCGGCCACGGTCCGCGACTCGACCCCGACCCCGCTGACGTAGGTGCTGAAGTCGACGATCTCGCCGTCCTCGGTCCGGATCACGTCCCCTGAGCCACCCACGCCGTTCCCTGAGCCACCCACCCCGTTCCCTGAGCTTGTCGAAGGGCCTGAGCTGAACGGTGACAGGGTCCACCACGCCAGGCCGCGGGCCAGAGCGGCGGCGCGGACGTCGGCCAGCGGCCGGTAGGACGAGGCGCCGAGGTCGATCGGCGCCTTGCCGCCGCCGGCCGCAGCAGCCCAGGACGCCTGCAGGAACTCCTCGCTGGTCTTGACCAGGTCGATCGAGCGACCGCGTACGAGCTCGGGGTCGCAGACCAGCACGTGGGTGCCCTCGGGCAGCAGGTCGACCAGCAGCTCCATGCCGTCCACCAGCACCGGCGACAAGGCCTCCATGCCGTCGACCGCATGGCCCTGGGCGATCTTGTCCAGCATCTCGATCAGCTCGGGATGCTGCTGGGACAGCTCGAACGCCCGGCTGCGCACCTCGTCGGTGAGCAGCAGCTCGCGGCACGGCGAGGCGACGATCTCGTCCACGACCAGGTCGCTCGATCGCTGGTCGGCGACCGAGAAGTAGCGGATCTCCTCGACCGTGTCTCCGAAGAAGTCGACGCGTACGGGGTGCTCCTCGGTCGGTGGGAACACGTCCACGATCCCACCGCGTACGGCGAACTCGCCCCGCCGTTCGACCAGGTCGACCCGGACGTACGCGGCGCCGACCAACGCCACGGCCAGGTCGGTGAGGTCGAAGTCGTCGCCGACCTTGAGCCGTACGGGGGTGAGGTCGCCAAGACCCTTGACCTGCGGCTGCAGCACGCTGCGGACCGGGGCGACGATGATCTGGGGCGCCGGCTCCTCGGCGTTGCCGACCAAGCGGCGGAGCACGGCCAGCCGGCGTCCGACGGTGTCGGAGCGGGGACTGAGCCGCTCGTGCGGCAGCGTCTCCCAGGCCGGATAGTAGGCCACCGCATCCTCGTCGAGCATCGACTGCAGCGCCGAGGTGACGTCCTCGGCCTCGCGGTAGGTCGAGGTCACGAGCAGCACCGGGCGACCGGCTCCCCCGTGCTCGACCGACGCGGCCAGGGCGGCGGCGATCAGCGGTCGCATCGGCGGCGGCGAGGTCAGGTCGAGCGCCGTGCGGGCATGCGAACGTGCGTCACCGATGGATTCGGCGACGATGGGGTCAGTGGCGAAGAGACGTACGAGTCCCGAGAGGGTCACGCGCGCAAACCTACAACCCCCCACCGACAGCCGGGGATCGCGCGGCGGCCCGATGAGTTCTGCGCCCCAGCCGGGTCAGTAGAGACACGACCCCACCCGAGGAGCCACCATGACCACGACCCTTGCCCCCACCCGGCCCCGCACCCGGCACCAACCAGCGATGATCGCCGGCTGGATCGTCACCGCGCTGATCTCGGCGTTCCTGCTGTCGGACAGCCTGGGCAAGCTGTTGATCATCGGACCCGTTCGAGAGGCGATGGCGGTGCTCGGCTACCCGCTCTACCAGTCGCGGATCATCGGGGCCGTGCTGCTGGTCTGCCTGACGCTCTATCTGATTCCGCGCACCGCCGTGCTCGGGGCGCTGCTGACCGCGTGCTATCTCGGCGGCGCCGAGGCCGCGCAGCTGCGGATCGAGTCCCCCGTCTTCCCGATGACGTTCCCGATCATCTGTGGTCTGCTCGTCTGGCTCGGCCTGTGGCTGCGCGATGAGCGCGTCCGGGCGCTGCTCCCCCTCCGTCGCGGCTGACCGCTCAGGAGTTGAAGGCGCTCTGGGTGCGTTCGAGGCCGTCGGTGACCAGGGACTCGACGGCGTCGGCGGCCCGGGCGACCTCCACGGCCACGTTGTTCCGCTCGCTGGAGGGGAAGCTGCTGAGCAGGAAGTCGGCCGGCTCCTGCCGACCGGGCGGCCGGCCCACGCCCACGCGTACGCGGTAGAAGTCACCCACCCCGCCGAGGGACTTGCGGATCGACTTCAACCCGTTGTGACCGTTGTCGCCACCGCCGAACTTGACCCGCAGCTGACCGGGGCCGATGTCCAGCTCGTCGTGGATGACGATCATCTGCTCGGGGGTGATCTTGAAATAGCTCAGCAGACCGGACACCGGTCCGCCGGTCTCGTTCATGAACGTGCGGGACTTGACCAGCGCGATCCGCTGGCTCTCGACCCCGGGCGGACCCAGTCGGGTCTCGGCGACCTCGGCTCGGATGCCCCGCGGGGCGGCGAACCGGGCGCCGAGCCGACGAGCCAGCTCCTCGACCACCAGATAGCCGACGTTGTGCCGGTGAGATGCGTAGGTCGGGCCCGGATTACCGAGCCCGACCACCAGCCATGGCTGCATCGCAGCGGTGCTCGACTTACTTGTCGTCGTCCGAGGACTCGGAGGACTCGTCCGAGCCGCCCTCGGTCTCGACCGCGTCCTCGTTGATCGTCGCCTCGATGCCCAGCTCGGCCTCGGCTTCGGCCAGCTCGGCCTCGGCAGCGGCCGCGGACTGGGCCGCGGTGATGTTGACGATCAGCGCCTCGGGATCCATCCCGATGGTCGAGCCGGACGGCAGCTTCAGGTCGCCGGCCAGGATCTGCGTGCCGGCCTTCAGACCCTCGATCGAGATGACGATCTGCTGCGGGATGTGGGTGGCCTCGGCCTCGATGGACACGGTGTTGTGGTCCACCACGACCAGCGTCTCGGGGGCGGCTTCGCCCTCGATCAGCACGGGGATGTCGACCGTGACCTTCTCGCCGCTGCGGACGAGGACCAGGTCGACGTGCTCGATGCTGTGCTTGATCGGGTCCCGCTGGACCTGCTTGGGCAGGGCCAGCTGGGCCGTGCCGTCGACGTCGATGGAGAGCAGCGCGTTGGCGGTGCGCAGCGCGAGCAGGGTCTCGTGACCCGGCAGGGTGATGTGAACGGGATCGGTGCCATGGCCATACAGAACGGCAGGCACCTTGTGTGCGCGGCGGATCCGGCGGGCTGCACCCTTGCCGAACTCCGTACGCAATTCGGCGGTGAGCTTTACCTCGGGCACGAACGAACTCCTCAAAACGATTGGCAGGTTTTCCTTGCCCGGTGAGGAACGCACGCTCCGTCCGACCCAGTCGATCACGGTCTGCGACCCTCGCCGAGGCAACCCACCAACCCTAGCCCAGACGCCGGGTTGAGGGAAACCCGCGAGCGTACGCACCGAGTGGGCGATTGTCGTGGGTCTGAAGTCCTTCAAGGTCACCAGTTGTGACCACTCGAGGCTCCCTCCTCGAAGCAAGCCAGCCATTCAGCTCCGAAGGCCGGGGCACGTCCCTTGTATCCGCGCTCGACGAGCTTGGCGTGCACCCGGCGTACGACGGCCCGTGGCCACCGCATCCGGGCGGCGGTTACCCGGATGGTCAGGTAGCCGCAGTCGGTGAACGCGTCGTTGCGATCGAGATCGTTGTTCCACTGGGCGCGATCGGTCCGGTGCTGGTCGCCGTCGTACTCAAGGATCAGCTTGAACTCCTCGTAGAGCAGGTCCACTCGTCCGATCGGGTGGTGCTCGGTGCCCAGGACGACGTTGCAGGCCGGCTCCGGCAGCCCAGCCAGGACGAGGACCAGCCGCAGATGGGTCTCACGCGGCGAGTCGACGCGCGACCGGATGAGCGACGCAGCCCGTCGTGCCAGCCGGCAACCGCGACCGCTCGTCAGCTCAGCAGCATGGACAATTGCAGCCGGTTCGACCCGGCGCACGCGTACGAGCCAGTCACCGGCCACCACAGAGTCGCGCAGGCCGAGCTCGACCACGGCCGCCAGCCAGCTGGCGACCGGCTCGGCGATCCGCCCGTGAGCCTGGGGCAGAGCCGATCCTCGGATCAGGCGCACGTCCGATCGCCGACACCGGAACCCGGAGGCCGTCACGGCCCGGACCGGGAAGGGGTCTCCGACCTCGACGCGGTGCAGGTGCAGCGCGGTCACACCGGTGACTACGGCGTCTCTCGGCAGGGCCAGCAGCACCGCAGCCACTCGATGGATCAGCCCGAGATCAGCATCGCTGGGCGCATAGAGCCCGTGCCCGATCCGGACGTAGCGACTCGACCGCAGAGCGCTCGCGGTCACGCCCGCCCGCCGCGCCGCACGCACCTGGAAGGGGCCGGTGAAGGGCGATTCGCGCACCCCTCAAGCCTGGTCGGACACCGATCCCCGGCGTAAGACCTCCCCGACAATCTGTGGATAACTTCGAGTGGTCACAACGAGCTGGCCACTGGCCGTCCAGGACCACCAATACTGACCACTCGGCGTACGCGCTAGCTCTGGCCGCCGAACAGGCTGGTCACCGAGCCGTCCTCGAAGACCTCCTGGATGCCGCGGGCGATCAGCGGAGCGATCGGCAGCACGGTCAAAGCGTCGAAGCGGCGCTCCTCGGGGATCGGCAGCGTGTTGGTGACGATCACCTCCTCGAAGGCGGACGCCTTCAGCCGCTCGACCGCCGGGCCGGACAGCACCGGGTGGGTCGCGGCGGCGATGACCGACTTGGCCCCGCGGGCCATCAGCGCGTCGGCGGCCTGGCAGATGGTCCCGGCGGTGTCGATCATGTCGTCGACCAGCAGGCAGACCTTCCCCTCGACCTCACCGACCACCTCGTGCACGGCGACCGTGTTGGCCACGTTCGGGTCGCGGCGCTTGTGGATGATCGCCAGCCGGGAGTTCAGCTTGTCGGTCCACATGTCGGCCAGCCGTACGCGGCCGGCGTCCGGGGAGACCACCGTCATGTCGGAGGTGTCGTACTTGGTCAACACGTAGTCACTGAGCACCGGGAGGGCCCACAGGTGGTCGACCGGTCCGTCGAAGAAGCCCTGGATCTGGGCCGCGTGCAGGTCGACCGACATCAGCCGGTTGGCCCCGGCGGTCCGGTAGAGGTCGGCGACCAGCCGCGCCGAGATCGGCTCACGCCCGCGGTGCTTCTTGTCCTGCCGGGCGTACGGGTAGAACGGCGCGACCACGGTGATCCGCTTGGCCGATGCCCGCTTGAGGGCGTCGACCATGATCAGCTGCTCCATGATCCACTCGTTGACCGGCGCCGCGTGGCTCTGGATCACGTAGGCGTCGCAGCCGCGTACGGACTCCTCGAAGCGGACGTAGATCTCGGAGTTGGCGTAGCTGATGGCCCGGGTCGGCACGATGTCGACGTTCATCAGCCGGGCGATCTCGGCCGCCAGCTCTGGATAGGCCCGCCCCGAGAACAACATCAAGTGCTTGACGTTCGGGCGTTTGAAACCGCTCACTGCTCATCTCCCTCGGCGCCGGCTTGCCGGCGTTGTTCCAGTACGGCTTCCGCCGCCTGAGCGGTTCTCGTCCCTGTACGTTTGCGCGCGACCCAGCCCGCGACGTTGCGCTGCCGGCCCCGACTGACGGCGAGCTCCCCCGCGCCGACGTCCCCGGTGATCGTCGAGCCGGCCGCGACGTACGCGCCGTCCTCGATCGTCACCGGAGCCGTGAGCACCGAGTTGCTGCCGACGAAACTGTAAGCCCCCACCTGGCTGCTGTTCTTGTGGACGCCGTCGTAGTTGGCGAAGATCACACCGGCGCCGATGTTGGCCCCGTCGCCGATCACCGCGTCACCGACGTAGCTGAGGTGCGGCGCTTTGGCCCCGGCCCCGATCTGGGCGTTCTTGGTCTCCACGAAGGTGCCGATCTTGCCGCGTTCGCCGAGGGTGGTGCCGGGCCGCAGGTAGGCGAACGGTCCGACGCGTGGCCCCCGCCCCGATCACGCTCAACGACCCGTGCGTACGGACGACGCTCGCGCCGGCGCCGATCTCCACGTCGACCAGGGTGGTGTCCGGTCCGATCGTCGCTCCGGCACCGACCGAGGTCGCCCCCTCCAGCGACACCCCGGGCAGCAGCGTGACGTCGGTGCCGAGGTCGACCGTGGCGTGCACCCAGGTCGAGGCGGGGTCGATCACGGTCACCCCGGCCCGCATCCACCGCTCGAGGATCCGCCGGTTCATCTCGGCGTTCATCCGGGACAGCTGGACCCGGTCGTTGACCCCTTCGGTCTGCCACAGGTCCTCGATGGCGTACGCCCCGACCAGCCGACCCGCGGCCCGGGCGTGCACCAGCACGTCGGTCAGGTAGAGCTCACCCTGGGCGTTGTTCGGCACCAGCTGAGCCAGCCCCGAGCGCAGCGTCTCGGCCTCGAAGACGTAGATGCCCGAGTTGATCTCATCGATCGCCCGGGTCGCCTCGTCGGCGTCCTTGTGCTCGACGATGCCGGCCACCGCGCCGAGCTCGTCGCGGACGATCCGGCCGTAGCCCGTCGGATCGGGCACCCGCGCGGTCAGCACGGTGACGCCCGACCCGAGGCTGCGGTGCTCGGCGACCAGGTCGGCCAGGGTGTCGCTGGTCAGCATCGGCACGTCGCCGTAGGTCACGATCACCTCGCCGTCGAGGTCTCCGAGCTCGGCGAGCGCCATCTGCACGGCGTGCCCGGTGCCCCGCTGCTCGGCCTGCAACGCGGTGGTCACGTGCGGCGCGATCTCGCTCAGGTGGGCCTCGACCTGGTCGCGCAGGTGGCCGACGACGACCACGATGTGTTCGGGTTGCAAGGTCGTGGCGGCACTCACGGCGTAGCTGAGCATCGAGTGGCCGGCGATCTCGTGCAGCAGCTTGGAGCGCGACGACTTCATCCGCTTGCCCTCACCAGCGGCGAGGATCACCACCGCGGCCACCGGCGCTGACGTCGGCGTAGGCGATTCCTCGACGTTCTCAGACACCTGGCTTGCTCCTCGTGTGCAGTCGATGCTGGGCTGGCGTGACGCTCCCCGGGTAGGAGTCGAACCTACGTCGCTAGTCCTGATTCAAAGTCAGGCGGGCCCTGCCGGCAGACCAACCGGGGAATGCGCCGGGCCCCCGTACGGTCGGTGAGGACCAGGGATCGGCAGGACAAGACTACGCATCACGGGCTTCGGCCGCTCGGCCAATCCCACCCCAGCGTGAGAGCGTAGAGACCATGGCAGCAGCAGCACGGAGTGTCGAGCCGCGGGAGCCGACCCGCGCGCGGCGGCCCGGCCGCGTACGGATGTCGAGCGCCGAGCGGCGCGAGCAGCTGATCGAGGTGGCCCGCTCCTTGTTCGCCGACCGCGGCTTCGACGCCACCTCGGTCGAGGAGATCGCCGCCCGTGCCCAGGTCAGCAAGCCGGTCGTCTACGAGCACTTCGGCGGCAAGGAAGGCCTCTACGCCGTGGTCGTCGACCGCGAGGTCCGGACCCTGCTCGAAGGGGTCCGGGGCTCCCTCACCTCCGGCCGGCAGCGCGAGCTGATCGAGCAGGCCGCGCTGGCCCTGCTCGACTACATCGAGAACCACACCGACGGCTTCCGCATCCTGGCCCGCGACTCGGTCGGCACCACCGGCGGGTCGTTCGCCACCATCTTGAGCGACGTCGCCTCACAGGTCGAGGGCATCTTGATCAACGAGTTCAAGAAGCAGGGCCTCGATCCCAAGACGGCTCCGATGTATTCCCAGATGCTCGTCGGCATGGTCGCGTTCACCGGTCAGTGGTGGCTCGACACCCGCAAACCCAAGAAGCCCGAGGTGGCCGCCCACCTGGTGAATCTGGCCTGGAACGGGCTGCACAACCTCGAAGCCAAACCCCGGCTGGTCACGCGCTGAGATTGCTGTCACACCAGCACATTCGTGTTTGCCCGGAGCCGACTGGCCCGCCTACAGTGAATCGCCGACAATCCGTTCTTTTCCAGAGATGACCTATGTCTTCCTCCCTTGCGCCAGCCCCTTCCGCCACTGTCTTGTCCTCTCGCCTGGCCGCCGCCGCGGTGACCACGATGTTCGCCGTCAACGGCATGCTCCTCGGCGGCTACGGCGGCGCACTGCCGTCGATCCGGGAGAAGCTCGACCTCGATGCGTCGTTGATCGCGATCGCCTTGTTCTGCGGCGGTGCCGCCGGCATCGTGTCGATGCAGATCGGCGGCCGGCTAGCCGACGCGATCGGCGCCCGCAAGGTCGCACTCGCCGTGCTGCCGATCTTGATCGCCGCGGTCGTCGTCCTGGGGGTGGCACCGAGCTATCCGGTCGCGGTGCTCGGCGCCGTCCTGATCGGACTGGGCAACGGGGCCATGGACGTGGCCATGAACGCGATCGGGGTCCAGGTGGAGGCCGCCCGGCGCAAGCCGATCATGAGCTTCTTCCACGCCTTCTTCTCGATCGGCAACTTCATCGGTGCCGGCCTGGTCTTGTTGCTGGCCAAGGTTCTGGGCTTCTCCGGTGGTGAGATCGTGCTGCCGTTGATGATCACGCTCGCGGTGATCGCGACCGTGGTGACGGTGATCTTGGTCCGGATCGTGCCGGTGTCGGCCGTGGTCGCCCACCGCGTCGACGGCGTGCGTACGCGGATCCCGCGGGCCGCCTGGATCCTGGGCATCATGGCGCTGGCCTTCGGCCTGTCCGAGGGCACCGCGGTCGACTGGTCGTCGATCCACGTCACCGACGTGGCGCAGGTCGACTCCACCACCGGCTCGCTCGGCCTGATCGCGGTCAGCGGCTTCATGGTGGTCATCCGGCTGCTCGGTGACCGGCTGGTCACGAGGTTCGGTCGGCGTGCCGTGGTCCGCTTCGGCGGGGCCTGCGCGGCGCTCGGCTACCTGGCCGTGACCCTGGTGTCGAGCCTGCCCCTGCTGGTCATCGGCTGGTGCCTGGTCGGCTTCGGCGTGGGGATGATCGCGCCCCAGGTCTACGCGGTGGCCGGACACATCGGTGGTGGCCGGGTGCTCGCGGTCGTGGTCACCTTCGGCTACGCCGCGTTCTTGATGGGCCCGGCCGTGGTCGGCTTCCTGGTCAAGCAGCTGGGCATCCACCACGCGATGGCTGTGCCCGCCGTGCTGTGCGCCGGGATCATCGCGCTCGCGGCCACCATGCCGAAGAGCGACGCCGACCTGGCCTGACCGGCGGTCGACAGCAACAATCTCGACGTCAAGAGTCTTGACGTCCTACCATGAGCCGTGCCCCAGCCCGAGCCGCGTGACGAGGTCGACCAGCTGGTCGACGCCTGGCAACGCGAGCGGCCCGACCTCGACGTCGGGCCGATGGCGGTCTTGTCGCGGGTCACCCGGCTGGCCCGGCATCTCGACCGGCAACGCTCGGCGGCGTTCGGGGCTCACGACTTGGAGGGGTGGGAGTTCGACGTGCTCGCGGCGCTGCGGCGGGCCGGTCCGCCCTACCAGCTCTCCCCCGGCCAGCTGCTGCGAGCGACCCTGGTCACCTCGGGCACGATGACCAACCGGGTCGACCGGCTGGCCGCCCGCGGCCTGGTGGCCCGGACCAACCGCCCCGAGGACCGTCGTGGCGTGCTGGTGACGCTGACCGCCGCCGGGCGGACCACGGTCGACGACGCCCTGACCGACTTGCTGGCCGCCGAGCACGAGCTGCTCAGTGCGTTGAGCCCAGCCGACCAGGATCAGCTGGCCGGCGCCCTGCGCCGGCTGCTCGTCCCCTACAACGACGCCTGAGCGGTCCGCCCGGCCTCGCCGGCGCTGCGGGTGACCTGAACCGCCACGAACGCGGCCAGCACCAGCCCGGTGACCAGCTCGGTCCAGGGGAGGAACGTCGACGCCGCGACGACCAGCACCGCACCGAACACGGGAGCGGCCTGTCGTCGCGAGCCCACCGAACTGCGCAGCTGGATCAGCCACATGGCGACCAACAAGATGGCCACGGGCACGGTGATCGCCGCTGCGGTGATCCTTGCCGAGACCTCCTCGGGGTGGGTCCAGTACTCCACCCGAGCCGCCAGTCCGGCGCCGACCGCGGCGGCTGAGGCGAAGATCAGGTAGTGGCCGAACCCCCAGCCGTACGCCCGCAGGTTCGAGATCCCCTGGATGTCGGCCAAGGCGTCGCTGGCCTCGTACGCGAAGTAGGTCCACCACAGGCTGAACACGATCAGCACCCCGCTGACCATCAGCATGACCACCGCCGCCTGGGCGTGGCCGCCCGGTTCGAACGCCGTCTGGATCGCCACCGTGGCCGAGAGGATCGTCTCCCCGAGCACGATGATGAAGAACAGGCTGTAGCGCTCGGCGATGTGGTGCGGGTGCCAGGGCGTGATCCCGGCCCGCTCGGCGAACACCGGCACCGCCAGCTCGGCCACCACCAGGGCCGCGAAACCCAGCAGCCGCAGCTCGTGGTCGTGAGCCAGGGTCAGCGCGAACGCGATCCAGCCGACCTGCACGACGGCCGTCCCGATCGCGTAGCGCAGGCACGTCGTACGCCGGGCCGGGTCGTGCCGCGACGCCCGCAGCCACTGGACGATCAGCCCCACCCGCATGATCACGTAGCCGATCACCGGCCCGCCGAAGTGACCCTCGAACACCCCGTGGATACCGGCTGCGAGCACCAGCACCCCGACGATCTGCAGGATGGTCAGCAGCCGGTAAACCACGTCGTCGTTGTCGTAGGCCGACCCGAACCAGGTGAAAGTCAGCCAGGCCCAGGTGATGGCGAAGAACGCCATGGCGAAGCCGAGCACCGACTCGCCGGGATGGGCGGCCACCAGGCCGTGGTGCAGCCCGGTCGCGGCCTGGGCCACCGCCACCACCACGCAGAGGTCGGTCAGCAGCTCCAGCGGTGAGGCGACCCGGTGCTCCTCGCGCGGGTCGCGCGGCACCAGCGGTCGGATCAGCCGCGCCGTGGAGGCGAGGGCACTCATCCGGTCAGGCGATCACCCGGGCACCGGGCACCGGCCCGGTCGCCCGGCGTACGGCTCGGCACAGCCCGTCAGCACTGAGCGCGATGCTCAGGTCCACCGCCGCGGACTCGCCCTCGACCAGAAAGGCACAGGTCGGACCCGAGCCCGAGACCAGCGCCCCCAGTGCGCCGTACTCCAGCCCCGCCTCGAGCACCTGGCGAAGCCGCGGCTGGAGCTCCAGCGCCGCCGGCTGCAGGTCGTTGTCGAGGGCCTGGCCGAGCTGGCGGGCACTTCCGGTCCGCAGGGCGTTCATCAGCTCGGACGGGATCTCGGGTTGGCCGGCGTCGGGGTTGAGCTGGTCGAAACGCCGGTAGACGGCCGGCGTGGACAGCCCGTGGTGACCGAAGGCCAGCACCCAGTGATAGGTGCCCCGGGCCAGCGCCGGCACCACGTCCTCGCCGCGACCGCTGCCCACCGCCGTGCCGCCGAGCAACGCGAAAGGGACGTCGCTGCCCAGCTCCGCGGCCAGCGACCGCAGCGCCTCCGGGGCGATGTCGATGTCCCAGAGCATGGCGCAGGCCAGCAGGGCCGCGGCCCCGTTGGAGGACCCGCCAGCCAGCCCGCCGGCAACCGGAATCGACTTCTTGATCGTCAGGGTGACCCCGAGCGAGTCGTTGGGGCCGTGCGTACGGGCGAGCAGCTGAGCGGCCCGGACCGCCAGGTTGGTGTCGTCGAGGGGGACCAGGTCAGCGCCCTCACCGGTGACGGCGACCTCGAACTCGTCGGGGTTGGCCCAGGCGGCGTGCACCTCGTCGAACAGCGACACCGCCTGGTAGACGGTGGCCAGCGGGTGGAAACCGTCGTCGCGCGGCGGACCGACCTTCAGGGCCAAGTTGATCTTGGCCGGCACGCGCACTCGTACGCCGACCGGGTTCGGCGGAAGAGGTGAGGCCACGGGTCGAGGCTATCTGGACCGGTTGGGCGGGCCCGATCGGGCGAGGTCGAGGTGCTCGGCGATCCGGGCGAAGTCGGTGACCGTGAGCACCTCACCGCGAGCCTGCGGGTCCAGGCCCGCCGACTCGATCGCGGCACTGGCCGCGGCCGAGGACCCGGCCAGGCCGGACAACGACGAGCGCAGCATCTTGCGGCGCTGACCGAAGGCCGCGTCGACGACGGCGAAGACCTGCTCGCGGCTGGCCGAGGTCACCGGCGGCTCCCGGCGGCTGATCGACACCAGTCCCGAGTCCACGTTCGGCACCGGCCAGAAGACGGTCGGCGGCACGGTCCCGACCCGGGAGGTCTCGGAGTACCAGGCCATCTTGACCGAGGGGACGCCGTAGATCTTCGAGCCGGGGCTCGCCGCCAGCCGGTCGGCGACCTCGGCCTGAACCATGACCAGGCCCCGCTGCCAGCTGCCGAAGGTGGCCAGCAGGTGCAGCAGCACCGGCACCGAGACGTTGTAGGGCAGATTGGCCACCACGATGGTCGGCTCGGCCGGCAGCTCGGTGATCCGCAGCGCGTCGGCGGTGATCACCGTCAGCGCCCCGAACCGCCCGGGCATCCGTGCCGCCACCGTGTGCGGCAGCTCGTCGGCCAGCAGGTCGTCGATCTCGACCGCCATCACCTGGTCGGCCGCCTCGAGCAGGCCGAGGGTCAGCGACCCCAGGCCGGGCCCGATCTCGAGCACCACGTCGTCGGAACGCACGCCGGCCGCCGCGACGATGCGGCGTACGGTGTTGGCGTCAGTGACGAAGTTCTGTCCCCGCTGCTTGGTCGGCCGCAGCCCCAGCCGGCCCGCGATCTCGCGTACGGCCGTGGGGTCGAGCAGGCTCAGCGAAGACCCAGCTTGGAGGTGCAGGCCGGCCAGGCACCCCAACCTTGCGCCTTCTGGACCTTCTTGGCCACCGCGATCTGCTGGGCCCGGCTGGCGTTGTTCGGCATGCCCGAGCCGCCGTACCCACGCCACGTGCTCAACGTGAACTGCAGCCCGCCGTAGAAGCCGTTACCGGTGTTGATCGACCAGTTGCCGCCGGACTCGCACTGGGCGATCTTGTCCCAGACCCCGCCCGAGGCGACGGCCGGGGCGGTCTTGATCTTCTTGGTGCCGACCACGACGACCTGGGTGGTGGGCTTGGTGATGACCTTGGTCGCGGTCTTCTTGCGGCTGTCCAGCTTGCCGTTGTGACGCACCTCGCGGTAGGTGACCGCGGTGGTGCCGGACTTGCCGGCGGTGGTGATCTTGGTCTTGCCCTTGGCCAGCTTGTTCGAGGTCTTGCGGACGACCGGGAAGGCCACCTTCTTCTTGGTGGTGACTGACTTCACGTCGACCTTGGTGTAGCTGAACTTCGCGCCGTCGGCCAGCGGGGTGGAGGCCGCCAGGCTGACCTTGTCGTCGGCGTCCGGCTTGATCTTGGCCGCCGCGAGCGCCTCGCCAACGGTCTGCGCGGTGGTGGTCAGGGTCTTCTTCTTGCCCGCCGCGTTGATGGTGATGGTCTTGCTGGTCGCGACGTCGACGCTCAGGCCCTCGCGGCCGATCGGGGCGCTGCGGCTGGTCGAGAGGTCTGCGCCGGCGGTGTCGATGCCCAGAGCGCTGATCGCCGAGTCGAGGGTGGTGGCCGTGGTCCACAGGGTCTGCGGCCGGCCGTCGACGTTGAACGTCACCTCACGGCCGAACTGGACCGCCACCCGGGTGCCCTCGTCGAGCTTGGTGGCCAGGCCCGGGGCCACGACATCGTGCTCGGTGGGCTGAATGCCCTGGCTCTCGAGCAGGTCGCCGACCGTGCCGGCCACGGTGCTGACCTCGCGGGGCTGGCCGTCGACCGACAGGGTCACGTCCTTGTTGAGGGTGACGTATCCGAAGGTGCCGCCGGCGAGGGCGAGCGCCGTGGTGCCGGCCACGACAACAGGAATGATCTTGCGCACAAAGGCTCCAAAGCTGGCCTGATCGGTGACAGGCCCACAAATTGACTAGGGCGGGGCTGACAGCGTTGTCACCCTCCGTAGGATCACGAAATCATAACGGTGGCCGCGACACGCGCCCAAATCCGTGGTCTACCAGCGCCCGTGGTGGAGGGACTCTGCCGGATCTCGGCGCGGTCGTCGCGCCGGGGATCCGGAGGGTCGTTCCGCGGGGTCGGGATAGCCCAGACTGATGACGCCGACGCTGAGCTGGTCCGAAGGGACGCCGAAGGCCTTGCGCACAAGGGATATGCGCTCGGGCGGGATGCCGAAGAAGCAGGCGCCGAGCTCAGCGTCGACGGCGGCGAGCAGCGCAGCCATGCTGGCCATCCCGGCATCGACGAACCAGTACGGCGCGGGCCAGTGAGCAACGTCACGGTCGGTCCAGCCCTTATCCGGCTCGGCATAACGGTCCAGATAGGCGGCGCGGGAGGTCCAGACCACGATGAGCACCGGTGCCGTACGCATCCCGCGAAGCCAGCGGGTCGGCGGCCCGGCGGTCGCCGACCAGTAGGCCTCGCGGTCGGCGGTCGTGCTCAGCACCAGGAAGGAGACGCCTTGGGTGAAGCCGGCCGACGGCGCCCGGAGGGCAGCACTGAGCACCCTGTCGACGGCCTCCGGTGGGACCGGCCGACTCGCGTCGTACGCGCGCACCATCCGGCGACGGCGCAGCACCCGCTCGAGCTCCACTACCAGGACCCGCCGAAGGCCGCGTCGGCGTTGTCACTCAGCGCGTGGCACAGCGTCTCGAGGTCGAGGTCGAGCAACTCGGCCATGAAGCGCGCGGTGTGCGGGATCAGGTAGGAGGCGTTCGGGCGCCCGCGCAGCGGCATCGGCGTCAGATAGGGAGCGTCGGTCTCCACCAGCACCCGGTCCAGCGGGGTGGCGGCCAACGCCTCGCGCAGGTGCCCGTTGTTCTTGAAGGTGACCGTGCCCGCGAAAGACAAGTAGGCGCCGCGGTCGAGACAGGCCCGGGCGAAGTCGGCGTCCCCGGAGAAGCAGTGCATGACGATCCGGTCCGGTCGTCCCTCCGCGTCGAGCACGTCGAGCACCGCCTGGTGGGCGTCGCGGTCATGGATGACCAGGGCCTTGTCGTGGCGCTTGGCCAGGGCGATGTGGGCGGCAAAGGCCTCCCGCTGCCGTTCGATCCCGGGCGGGTCGGTCGTCCGGAAGAAATCCAGCCCGGTCTCCCCCACCGCTCGGACCCGGGGGTGGGGGGCCAGCGACGCCACCACCTCGAGAGCGGCCGTCAGGTCAGATCCGAGCCGGGCGGCATCGTTGGGGTGGATGGCGACGCCGGCCACCACCGTGTCCCACCGTTCGGCGGCGTCGACCGCCCAGCGGGAGCCCTCGACATCACAGCCGATCTGGACGATCCGGGCCACGCCGACCAAGGCCGCCCGAGCCAGCGCCTCGGCCGGCTCCAGGCCGGACTTCTCCAGGGTCGAGTCCAGGTGGCAGTGGGAGTCGACCACGGGCACCGGCAACGGCTGGGGCAGCTCAGGCAGATCCACCGGTCAACCCTGTCACGACCTGGATTTCTTGCTCTGATCGGGCGAAACCGGGCCTGGTCCGGCGGGTCGGGGCGACTGGCGCAAGAAAATCAGGGCGGCCTCGTAGAGCAGGTTCTTGGCGATACCGTGCTCGGCGGCGATCTGGGCCACGGCGGGCTTCAGCTTCATCCCCCCGGAGGTCAGCTCCACCACCTCGGCCGCCGCGGTCTCCAGATCGACGACCTGAGGCTGTGCACCGGCGACCACCAGGGTCACCTCGCCGCGCACCTCCTGTTGAGCCCAGGCCACCAGCTCCACGAGCGGTCCGCGACGGACCTCCTCGTACGTCTTGGTCAGCTCCCGGCACACCGCCGCCGGCCGGTCGCCCCCGAACACCTCGGCCAGGGCGGCCAATGACTCCGCCGTACGGTGGGGCGACTCGAAGAAGACCATCGTCCGAGGCTCCGCGGCCAGCTCGGCCAGCCGGCGCAGCTTCTCCCCCGGCTTGCGGGGCAGGAAGCCTTCGAAGCAGAAGCGGTCGACCGGCAGTCCGGAGACGGCCAGCGCGGTGAGCACAGCTGAGGGTCCGGGGACCGCGGTCACCGGGATCTCGGCGGCCACGGCGGCCGCGACCAGGCGGTAGCCGGGATCCGACACCGAGGGCATGCCGGCATCGGTGACCACGACCACCCGCGCCCCCTCGGCCAGCAGCACCAACAGCTCATCGGTGCGGGCCGCCTCGTTGCCCTCGAAGTAGGACATCACCCGGGCGGTGGTCTCGATCTCCAACCGGCCCAGCAGCGCCCGGAGCCGCCGGGTGTCCTCGGCGGCGATGACATCCGCCCCGGCCAGCTCACGCAGCAGGCGCGGCGACGCATCGCTGACGTCGCCGATGGGCGTCCCCGCCAGCACGACCACGCCGGTCCCGCGCTCCTCGGTCACCGGCCCAGCCTCCCAGACCGGGGGCAACCGGCTCGCACTCCACCCAGCAAGTCCACGCTTCACCCAGCAAACTGCGGTCCCGAACTGCCGAACCACAAGGTTTACCTGCGAATCTGGCAGCAGCCCGACCTAAGATGACCGTCGTGACGCGCCAGGTTCTCGAGGTCGATCCCGCGCAGCCGGAGGTCCTCGATGATCAGCCCGAGGCCCAGCGGCCGGCGCGTCGAGCCCTGGCCACGCCGCCCGCCGCCCCCCTGACCACGGTCGAGCGGCTCCGGGTCGCCATGCCGACCGACCGGATCACCGGCTGGGTGGTGACGGTGTTGATCAGCGCCATCGCCTTCGTGATGCGGGTCGTCAACCTCGGCTACCCCAACAAGCTGGTCTTCGACGAGACCTACTACGCCAAGGACGCGTACTCGCTGCTCAGGTTCGGCTACGAGCGCAACTGGCCCAACGACGCGAACGCCTCGGTCACCTCGGGCAACCCCGACGTGATGCAGACCTCGGGCTCGTTCATCGTGCACCCACCGATCGGCAAGTGGCTGATCGCGGGCGGTGAGCAGCTGTTCGGGATGAACTCGTTCGGCTGGCGCTTCGCCTCGCTGGTGTTCGGCACCCTGCTGATCTTCGTCACCATCCGGCTGGTCCGGCGGGTGTCGAAGTCGACCCTGATCGGCGGCCTGGCCGGCCTGCTGCTGGCCCTGGACGGACTCGAGTTCGTGATGTCGCGTACGGCTCTGCTCGACATCTTTCTGGCCTTCTTCCTGGTGGCGGCCGTCGCCTGCCTGGCGGCTGACCGCGACTGGTTCCGCAACCGGCTCGCCGACCACCTCGTACGCCGCGACCTCGCCGACCTCGGCAACCGGTTCGGCCCGGCGCTGGTCGTGCGACCGTGGCGGATCGCGGCCGGCGTCAGCTTCGGCCTGGCCCTGGGCACCAAGTGGAACGCGCTCTACCCCCTCGCCGCGTTCGCCCTGCTCAGCCTGGCTTGGGACGTCGGTGCCCGACGGCTCGCGGGTGCCGGCATCCGGTCGAACTTGGCCGTCCTGCGGGATGGTTTTCCGGCCTTCGTGTCCCTGGTCGGGATCACCGGCGTCGTCTACGTGGCCAGCTGGGCGGGCTGGCTGACCAAGGCCGGCGGCTACGACCGCGACTGGGGCGCCAAGCATCCCGACGCCCGCAGCGTGCAGCTCGTCGGGGAGACCATGGCCTCCTGGGTGCGCTACCAACGCGACATCTGGAACTTCCACACCGGCGACTTCATCAACAACGCCGAGCACGCCTACCGCGCCGATCCGGGCGGCTGGCTGGTCGTGGCCCGACCGATCGGCATCGACGCGGTGAACGACATCCAGCCGGGGACCGACGGCTGCCCCGGTCCGGACACCTGCCTGCGGGTGATCAGCGGGATCGGCACCCCGGCGCTGTGGTGGGTGGCCATCTTCGCGCTGGTCGCCGCGGCGATCCTGTGGGTCGGCGGCCGGGACTGGCGCTTCGGCATCCCGGTGGTCGGCGTGCTCAGCTCCTGGCTCCCGTGGTTCCAGTACGACCAGCGCCCACTGTTCTTCTTCTACGCCATCACGATGATCCCGTTCTCGGTGATGGCGGTGGCCCTGTGCGCGGGCCGCATCCTCGGTGACTCCCGATCGGGCGACCGGCGGATGGTCGGGGCGATAGCCGTCGGCGCGTTCGTCGCGCTGGTGGCGGCCAACTTCGCCTATCTCTACCCGATCCTCACCGACGAGGTCCTGACCCGGCCCCAGTGGCTGTCACGGATGTGGTTCAAGAGCTGGATCTAAGACCCGCTACTCGGTCAGGCAGCAGCACCGAAGACCTGCGAGACGTACCACTGGCCCCTGGAGTCTTGATAGGCGCCGACGCCGATCAGCCGGTGCTTGCCGTTCAGCAGGTTCGCCCGGTGGCCGGAAGAGTCCATCCACGCCTTGGTGACCGACTTGCCACTCGAATAGCCGAAGGCCACATTCTCCCCGACTTGGCTGAGCTTGCATTTCTTGAGAATGGGGCCCATCGGCTGGTGGTACATCTTTCTTCTTGGCCATCGCCCGGGCCTGCTTCTCCGCATAGTCGTCGACGCATTTCGACGCCTTGAGCGCCGACTTGTTCTTCTTGGCCCGTTCAGCGTTGGCGTACTTGATGACACTGAGCTCGTACGAGCCGCTCGCCGAGGCGGAGGCCGGCATCGTCAAGGGGCCCACCAACAACCCGGAGGCGGTGAGGACACCCAGCACGGCTGAGGCTACGCGGCGTGAACGGGGCATGGGGGCGCTCCTGGGCAGACGAAATCAAACCTGAAGTCCCCCGAGCACCGAAAAGAGAAAATCCTCCTCGTACGCACCGACCGAGGATCCCCCGCATTCACCAGTGGGAGGGTTTGAGAGACAGACCCTGTTCGGCGTGCCGCATATCTTACCGCCCGGTGAGAACAGGAGAAAATCGTCGCCGAAATGTGCGGCGTCGAGCCGAGGATCCGCGCCGATAGTGACCTAGGGTTGAGGTGAGCGCCCGGATATCAGGTGTGATCAGGCGTGGGTGGAAAGGGAAGGTCGGCGTGCGATTCTCGATCATCGTTCCGGCTTACAACGAGGCTGCCTATCTCGCGACCACCCTCCGCTCCCTGCAGGAGCAGGATTACCCCGGCGCGTACGAGATCATCGTCGTCGACAACAACAGCACCGACCAGACCGCAGCGCTCGCGGCGAGCTTCGGCGTACGGGTCGTGCTCGAGCGTGAGCAAGGGGTCTGTGCCGCCCGGCAACGCGGGTCCGAGGTGGCGGTCGGCGAGATCCTCGTGTCCACCGACGCCGACACCATCTACCCCCCGGACTGGCTGCGGACCGTCGACGAGGTGTTTCGCCGCAGCGACTCGATCGTCGGGGTCGCCGGCCCGTGCCGCTACGAGGGATCACGTTGGTGGACCAGAGCCTTCCCCGCGCTCCTGTTCGGGCTGGTCGCTCAGCTGTTCGCGATCACCGGCGTCGTCCTCTACGTCAGCGCGACCAACATCGCCATGCGGCGGACCGCCTTCCCGGGTTACGACAAGACCCTCACCCAGGGCGGGGACGAGCTCGACCTGCTGCGGCGGTTGCGTCGGCGCGGTCAGGTGGTCTGGGATCGGCACAACGTGGTCGTCACCTCCCCGCGCCGCTTCGATCGCGGACTGGTCTACAACCTGTTCGTCTCGCTGATCGTCTACTACCTGCTCGCGTACGCGCTCAACCGGCTGACCGGCCGACAGGCCCTCGGCATGGCGCCCGCCTTCCGACGCCGGGTGTCGATGACGTCGTGGAGCCCCCGGCTCCGGGCCTGGGTGGCGTTGACGGTGGCGTCCGTCGCCGCGGTGTCGATCGGCTGGTTCACCGGCGCCGGGCCGGCGGCTGCGAGCAGCATCGCCACCTTCTTGGACCTGCGGTGAGACGGGCCCTGCCCCACCGTGGTCTGGCGGCTGCGGCGGGTCTCGGGCTGAGCGTCGGCGTCACCTACTGGACGGGGTTCCGGCCGCGGTCCCAGGTCTTCGGCGACTTCCCGTACCGGGGCCCGACGCAGGACAAGGTGGTCGCGTTGACCTTCGACGACGGCCCTAACGAGCCGTACACGTCGCGGCTGCTCGATGTGCTGGCCGCCAAACAGGTGCGGGCGACCTTCTTCCAGGTCGGACGCTGCGCCGAGCGATTCCCCTCCAGCACCCGGCGGGTCGTCGAGTCCGGGCACGTGCTGGGCAACCACAGCTTCAGCCACGAGTTCACCCGCTACCTGCGGGAGCCCCACCAGCGGGCGGAGATCGAGCGCGCGCAGGACGTGCTCAGCCGGATTGCCGGTGTCGTGCCTGCGCTCTACCGACCGCCCTGGCTGTGCCACTGGCCGTGGGTCATGCGCAGCGTCTCGAGCCACGGCCTGCAGGTCGTGTCGGGCACCTTCGGCCACCCGCTCGAGATCTTCCAACCGGCGGCCGCCCGGATGGCCGCTGGCGCCGACCGGATCGTCGAGCCGGGGTCGATCGTCATCTTCCACGACGGCCGGGAGGCCCGGGGTGGTCCGCGGGCCCAGACCGTAGCCGCCATCGGACCGCTCATCGACCGGCTGCGGGAGCGGGGATTCGGCTTCACCACCGTCGACCGGCTGCTCGGCGTGCCCGCGTACGCCTGATCCGTTCGCCCACTGTTCACCTGCTGGCCTTGCCCCGGTGGGGCGCAGGCACTACAAACGACCCATGGCGGATTTGGCGAGCCAGCTCGAGGAGCTGAAGGAACGGTACGGGAACCTGGATTTCACCGTCGAGGAGCTCGACGACGACGACCCGGTGCTGCGGGCGGTCGACGGCACCATCGTCGACACCTGGCGCGAGGACTACCCGTACGACGAGCGGATGTCAGCCGCGAGCAGTACGAGGAGGAGAAGCGGCTGCTGCAGATCGAGCTGCTCAAGATGCAGAACTGGATCAAGGCGTACCGGCGAGCGGCAGGTGCTGCTCTTCGAGGGCCGCGACGCCGCCGGCAAGGGCGGCACGATCAAGCGGTTCATGGAGCACCTCAACCCGCGCGGCGCCCGGGTCGTCGCGCTGGAGAAGCCGACCGACTACGAGGCTCGGCAGTGGTACTTCCAGCGCTACATCGCGCACCTGCCGGCGGTCGGCGAGATGGCCCTGTTCGACCGCTCCTGGTACACCCGGGCCGGCGTCGAGCGGGTGATGGGCTTCTGCAGCGCCGCGAGCAGTACGACGCACTTCCTGCGCCAGGCCCCGCTGTTCGAGGACCTGCTGATCGACGACGGCTTCCAGCTGATCAAGTTCTGGTTCTCGGTGTCCCGCGGCCGAGCAGCGCACCCGCTTCCTGATCCGCCAGATCGACCCCGTCCGGCAGTGGAAGCTCTCGCCGATGGACCTGGCCTCGCTGGACAAGTGGGACGCCTACACCGAGGCCAAGGAGGAGATGTTCCGCGCCACCGACACCGACCGACGCCCCCTGGACGGTGGTCAAGAGCAACGACAAGAAGCGGGCCCGGCTCGAAGCGATGCGCACGTGCTCGCCGACGTCGACTACGACGGCAAGGACGAGGCGATCGTCGGGCACGCCCGACCCGCTGATCGTCGGCCAGGCCGCCGACGTCTTCGAGGTCGGCGAGCACTCAGCCGACTGAGCCCGAGGCGCTGCCCGAGGCGCTGCCCGGGGGCGCTGCCCGGGGTGCCAGTTTTCGAGGTTTACCTTGTGGTTGCGCACTCCGGGCCGGTTATTTCCTGGGTGAGGCGTACAACTGGGAGGTATACCTTCGATCCTCACACCGGGGTGGGCGGCGGGTTGCGCCCCGGCCGGGCGATCTGGCGAGGCGCCGGGACGCGGGTCGAAGCCCGGGTACGCCCGCAACGCTCACAAGTCTTGTAGCGCTGGTCGAAGAAAGCTCTCAGCATCGTCAGATAATGTGCAGCGCACGCCCGGGCCTGTCCGACGGGCGACGGCGCCCACCTGCCGGACTTCACCGACTCTGTGCCCGAGGACCCGATGCCGCGACTGCTGATCCGCTCCGCCAAGGACCCGTTCCTCGCCCTCACGCCCGAGGCGACCTTCGCCCGCAACGTGGTCGGCAACAACTCGGGCAACCTGCTCTTCGGGTTCGCCGTCCACCAGATGCTCGCCACGCCGGACACCGAGGTGGTCTCGAACTCCTTCCTCACGGAGCGGCCCGGCGTGACCCCGGACTACATCGCCCGGATCAACAGCGAGTTCGACGCGTTCGTGATTCCGCTGGCCAACGCGTTCCGGCCCGAGTTCATCCCCTGGCTCGACCACCTGACCGACGTCATCGAGCAGCTGACGATCCCGGTCGTGGTGGTCGGTGTCGGTGCCCAGCTGGCACCCTCGGGCACCCGGCTGCCGGAGGCGATCAAGCCGCCGGTCACCCGCTTCGTCAGGGCCGTGCTGGACCGCTCGGCCAAGCTCGGCGTACGCGGTGAGATCACGGCCCAGTGCCTGGCCGACCTCGGCTTCGGTGACGAGCACGTCGACGTGATCGGCTGCCCGTCGCTGTTCTTGCCCGGTCGCGACCACCGGGTCGCGCGGACGGTGTCGGAGCTCACCCCCGAATCCCCGATCGCGGTCAACCTCACGCTGACCCAGCCGAAGATGGCGGCGATCATCGACAACAACGTCGACGCCTACCCGAACATGACCTACATCCCGCAGGAGACCCGCGAACTCGGGTTGATGCTGTGGGGACGCGTGCCCCGGAGCGGGGAGGACCGAGCGCCTGCCGCTGCACCTCGACCATCCGCTCTACCAGCAGGACCGGGTCCGCTTCTTCGTCGATCCGCTCACCTGGATCGACTTCCTGCGCACCCAGCACTTCGCCTTCGGAACCCGCATCCACGGCAACATCGCGGCGCTCATCGCGGGCATCCCGGCGACGGTGCTGCAGTTCGACAGCAGAACCAAGGAGCTGTCGGACTACCACGCCATCCCCTCAGTGAGGATCGACGACGTCATCGACCAGGACCCGGCGGCGCTCTACGCCACGGCCGACCTCGACCGGTTCAACGAGCGGCACCCCCAGTTGTTCGACACCTACGCCGCGTTCCTCGAACGGAACGGACTCGCGCACGTCCATCAACCCGGGCGGGCCAACCCCGAGTTCCTGGAACGGCTGACAGCGGTCAACTTCCCGCCAGCGGTGGGTCCGACCCTGGCGAAGCCCGACCCGACCGATGAGCGGATCCTGGAGCGGCTCCGTTGGCTGCGTCAGAGCAACCGGGTCGACGAGCACCGCGAGATGGGCGTCCAGAAACCGCCGTTCCCCCTGCACAGCAAGCGATCGCACCCATCGGAGCTCGACCGGCGGGTGCTGCAGCTGGAACGTGAGCTGATCCGGCTGCGCCGCCAGGTCGACGCCGGCCCTGGACGCAAGATGGCCCGGGTGGCTCGCCGCGGCCTGAACGCCCTGCGCAAGAAGAAGTAGCTCGCGGGCCCTGGCTCGAGCCGTCAGCCAGCGGTCACCGGCGCCAGGTCGCGACGGACCGGCTCCAGATCGAGGACGAGATCGACGAAGGCCGACCGGCCCTCGGGCGGGGAGATCTGCTGCAGCCGCCAGTCGGCGTCCCAGTGGTCGGGGAGGTCGAACACCGACCAGTCCGAGCCGGAGACGAACTCGAAGAAGCACGCCAAGGTGAACCGATCCCCGAGGTCGAGCCGATCCCGACGTCTACGCGTGGTCCGGCAGATCAGTCGGGCGTCGCCGGCGACCAACAAGAACTCCTGGAACACCGACGTGCGATCTGCGCTCAGCTCACGGACCGGGCCGGCCACCGTCCCGGTCACCCAGTAGCACTCCCGTCCGTGCCGGAGCAGGTCGCGGCCAGGGATCGGAACCACCCCGTCGACATCCCGGGTCGACATGGTGCCCGAGCCCAGAGCGTAGACACCCTGGCCGCCATCACCTCTCCCGGCGCGACGAGCTGCAGCTGCCCGTCTTGGAGATCCGTCAAGGACACGTGCACCCACACGGGTCCATCGTGGAAGTCGCGAGCACGTCGGTCAACCCCGTGGGAGTCCTCATCTGACCCCGGCTTGGTGCATCCTGCGGGGGTGGAAGCACGGCGTACGCGGCGACTTCCGGAAAGTGGAGCTTAGGGGATTCGAACCCCTGACCTTCTCATTGCGAACGAGACGCGCTACCAACTGCGCCAAAGCCCCTCGACCGACCCGAGCGGCCGATCAGCACGCAGACTCTACCACCAGTAGGCCGAGGCAGCCGGCGCTTCTCCGTCGTCGGACTGGTCGACCGGGCGGCTCGACCTGCGGCGCGTCCGCGGTCACCGGACCCTCGTGGCGAGCCGAGGAGGTGACGCCCGGACCGGACAGGTCGATGGTGCGTACGGTGCGCGGTGCCAGCGGCTTGGACACGTAGGTCGGCACGGTGATCGGGACCGGGTCCCACAGCCCGCCCGGCGCCGTCGGCCGGCTCGGCTGGCCTTCGCCGACCACGGCTGCCTTGGCCGCCGCCGGCGCCGACCTCCTTGCGGCTCAGGAACACCGTCTTCTCGTTGCTGCCCTGGCTGATCTCGCGATAGCGGGCATCGAGGCTGCGCCGCATCACTGCACGCTGACCCGGGCCACGACCACGAAGCGACCAGCAGCCCGCCCGGGACCGCCACGGCCCACCACGGCACCAGGCCAACCGCCGCAGACGCCGATCGTCGCGCTGAGCACCGCCATCAGGCCGAGCAGGACGCGGCGCCGCGCGTACGGCGGCCAGGTGCTCCAGCCGCCGCAGCTCGCTGCACCGCGGCCCGTCGGGTCTGCGGAGTCGAGACCTCGTAGGTCTTGATCTCGGACAGGTCCTGGTCGAGCAGCGGCGCCGTGCCGTGCCGGACGATCCGCATCGAGTCGGAGAAGCGGTCGGCGAGGTCGGGCTCGACGTCCTCCTCGACCAGCTCACCCTCGCGGCGGCGTACGAAGTGGGGGACCAGATAGGCCAGCCACGCGATCGCAATCGCCGCAAAGATCACACCCGTCGTCCCCACACCCCAGACCGTAAGGGCCGAGCCGGTGCGGAGTTGCTGACCCGGAGCGGTGTGTCGCGAGATACTGGTGTGACCTATGAGTTTCACCTCCGCCGGCTGATCATGATCAGCGCCGGCGGAGGTTCTCCCAACGGCGCAGCAGTCCCTCGGGCACTTCCTCGGAGTTCAGCGCGAACACCAGGTGATCACGCCAGTCCCCGTCGATGTGCAGATAGCGCGGCCGCAGAGCCCTCGGGCCGGAACCCCAGCTTGGTCGACCACCCGCAGGCTCTTGACGTTCTCCGGCCGGATGGCGATCTCGATCCGGTGCAGGCCCATCACCTGGAAGCAGTAGTCGACAGCCAGAGCGACGGCGGTCGGGATGATCCCGCGCCCAGCCAGCCGCTCGTCCACCCAGTAGCCGATCTGGCCCCACGACGCCGACCCGCCGACGATCCCGCTGACGGTCAGCTGGCCGGCCAGCTGCGGCCTCAACGTGCCCGGCTGCGGTGCGTAGAACACCAGCCAGGGCAGCATCCGGCCGTCACGGGCCTGGCGCGTCAGGGTCCGGACCAGCCCGCGATAGGTGGCCGGACCGACCGCAGCGCCCGGTGGGACCGTCGCCTCCCACGGCCGCAGCCAGGTCAGGTTGGCCCGGCGCACACTCTCCCACTCGGCGCTGATCGCGATAGCGCATCGGCGCCAGCATCACCGTCCGTGCCGCAGCGTCACCGGCCAGTGGTGGCGGCTGAACAGCTGCAGGCCCGCCTCGACGCGGACTGCGCGGCCTGATCGGATCCATAGCCACGCTCCGGGCTGTCGGTCACCTCAGTGATCTCCACCCCGCAGCTGGCTCACCGCGTGGGCGAGCACCGGGCCCAAGCACCGCCATGCCGTCCCGCGCCCCACCGCTGGAACCGGGCAGGTTGACGATCAAGGACTGACCCGGCGGTGCCGGCCAGACCTCGGCTCAGCACCGCGGTCGGCACCCCATGATCAGCGCCGTAGCGAGCGACCGCCGCGGCCAGCTGTGGAATCTCCCGTTCGATGACCGGCCGGGTCTGCTCCGGCGTGTGGTCGTGGGGATTCAGACCGGTACCACCCGTCGTGATCACCACCGCGTGCCCAGCGGCGACAGCCGCGCGGAGGGCCTCCCCCACCGGTTCACCGTCGGACACGACGACCGGGTCGTCGACCGAGAATCCAAGATCACGAAGGGCGGAGACGATGATCGGGCCGGACTTGTCGGCGTAGACGCCGGCGGCGGCCCGGGTCGAGATGGTGATCACCACGGCGGAGTCACTCATCGCGTTGCCAGTCCCCGCGTCGCCCACCCGACTTCGACAGCACCCGGACGTCGGTGATCACTGCAGCCCGGTCGATGGCCTTGATCATGTCGATCACCGCGAGTCCGGCGATGCTGACGGCGGTCAACGCCTCCATCTCCACCCCGGTCCGTCCGGTCGTCTTGACCGTCGCCGTGATCACGACGCCATCGTCGACCACATCGGTGGTCACGTCGACGCCGCTGATCGGCAGCGGGTGGCAGAGCGGGATCAGGTCGGGGGTCCTCTTGGCCCCCTGGATGCCGGCGATCCGCGCTACGGCCAGCGCATCGCCCTTGGGCACGGTGCCGTCCCGCAGAGCGGCTACGCACTCCGCGCTGAGCCGTACCCGGCCGGCCGCGGTCGCCGTACGCGCTGTGACGTCCTTGTCCGACACGTCGACCATCCGCGCATCGCCCGCTGCGTTGAGGTGCGGGAAGGCCGGCTCACCCATGGCGGAGTCCGGTCCCTACTCGGCGCCGTCGAGCAGCCAGACGTCGACGTCCTCGCCGGCCGCTACGAATTCCACCTCGGCGGGCAGGATCACCAAGGCGTTGGACCGGGCGAGGTCTCCGAGCAGGTGCGAGCCGTGGCCTCCGGCCAGCTCGACCTGACGGGTGCCGCTGCCGGTGGAGCTGATGATGCCGCGGGCCAGCTGCGTACGGCCCGGGATGGAGGACATCTGGTGCGCGGCCGAGCAGCGGACGGGCTCGCGGACGTAGGGACGAGACCCCATCAGCTTGCGGATCACCGGCCGGACGAACGCCTCGAAGGAGACGAAAGCGCTGACCGGGTTGCCCGGCAGCATGATCATCGGTGTCCGGTCCTCCCCGATCAGCCCGAAGCCCTGCGGCTTCCCGGGCTGCATCGCCACCTGTGCGAAGTCGGTCGCGCCCATCTCGGGCATCACCGCCTTGACGATGTCGTAGTCGCCCTGGCTGACCCCGCCGGTGGTCAAGATCAAGTCGGCCCGGACCAGCTGGTCGGAGATCAGCTGCTTCACCGCAGCCGGATCGTCGCCGACGTGGCCGATCCGGAAGACCTGGGCTCCGGCCGCCTTCGCTGCGGCAGCGAGCATGTAGGAGTTCGAGTCGAAGATCTGCTGCTCGGAATCCAGGCTGAGCCCCGGGTCGACCAGCTCGGAGCCGGTAGAGATCACCACAACCCGGGGCCGGGGCCGCACCAGCACCTTGTCCCGGCCGATGCCGGCCAGCAGACCGATGTCGCGTACGCCGAGCTGGTCCCCATCGCGGAACAGCTGGGCGCCGGTCTCGATGTCCTCACCGACCCGACGGATGTGCTGGCCGACCCCGCTGGCTGCGGTGATCTTGACATCACTGGTGCCCCGGT
This sequence comes from uncultured Actinomycetota bacterium, assembly GCA_963740705.1. GTDB lineage: Bacteria > Actinomycetota > Actinomycetes > Propionibacteriales > Propionibacteriaceae > Microlunatus. Next base: position 32,230 of record CAVUGB010000008.1, on the reverse strand, counting down.
CGGTGGCCTCGTAGGGCACGATCGCGTCGGCCCCGGGCGGCACCGGCGCTCCGGTCATGATCTTCATGGCCGCGCCCGGCGACAAGCGGTGCGGGGCAGATTGCCCAGCGGCGACCTCACCGACGACCGGCAGCCTGATCGGCGTGTCCGGGCTGGCCCCGATCACGTCCTCGGCCCGGACCGCGTACCCGTCCATGGCTGAGTTGTCGAAGCGGGGCAGGTTGATGGTGGAGACGACGTCCTCGCTGATGCTCAAGCCGAGGGCGTCGAGGATGTGCTGTCCGAAGGGTGGCAGCTCCTCGACGCAGCCGAGCAGGTAGTCCCGGTGCGCCTCCAGGGACCGCAGCCCGCCCGGCCCGGGCTCGGGAGCGGGCGGCAACGGTGCACGCTCGAGCACCGTCAGGGCAGGCTCTTCAGGCTTCTTCCGGCCGAACAAAGGCATGACGCCACACTAATGCCGCCAAGCCTCCAGGCCACGGAGGTTGATCCGAACCACGCTCTGGCGCGGAAGTAGAGGGCATGACCCTCGACCCGACCAGCCCCGCTCGGACCCCGCATGCCTGAGGGTCACTCGATCCACCGCCTCGCCCGCCGGCACCGTCGGCTGCTGGTCGGACAGGTCGTCCGGGCCTCCAGCCCGCAGGGACGGTTCGCGGACGGGGCAGCGGTGATCGACCAGTCGGAGCTGGAGGGGACCGACGCGTGGGGCAAGCACCTGTTCCACCGCTATTCCGGCGGCCGCTGGCTGCACGTGCACCTGGGTCTGTACGGCAAGTTCACCGACGGGACCGGCGTCGCGCCCCAGCCGCGGGGCGCCCTCCGGCTCCGCCTGGAGACCACCGACCACTGGCTGGACCTCCGCGGGCCGATTCGCTGCGAGCTGGTCACGACGGCGGAGGTCGCCTCGATCACCGCTGCGTTGGGCCCGGACCCGCTCCGTCGCGACGCTGATCCCGACCGCGCAGCGACCCGGCTGGCCCGCAGCCGGGTGTCGATCGCCGCCTTGTTGATGGACCAGTCGGTGCTGGCCGGGGTCGGCAACGTCTATCGGGCCGAGATCTTGTTCCGGCACGGCATCCACCCTCACCTCCCCGGTCGAGAGCTCGATCCGAGGGTCTGGGCCGAGGTCTGGGCCGACCTGGTCGTGCTGATGCAAGCCGGCGTGCGGTCCGGGCGGATCATCACCACCCGCCCGGTCGACCGCGAGCGAAGCTCGGGTCCGGCGCGGCGTACGGATGCGCACTACGTCTACCGGCGCACCGGACTCCCCTGCCGGGTGTGCGGCACCCCGGTGAGGCAGGCGCTGCTGGTGGCCCGCAACTTGTTCTGGTGCCCCACCTGCCAGGCCGGCTGAACGCACACGTCCGCGGACCCGAAGGTCATCACCTCCAGATCCGCGGACGCGGGACAGCCTGGATCAGGCCTTGATCCAGACGGTCGTCTCGCCCGGCAGCATGCCGCCGGTCAACGGACCGCTGGTCACGACCACCTCGCCGGCCGGCCGGGCGACCGGCTCGGTGCCGAAGTTGGTCACGCAGTGCCAGCCGCCCGGACGGACGAAGTGCAGCACCTCGAGGTCGTCGACCGCCACCCACTCCAGCTCCTCGGCCGTCTGCAGCTCGCGACGCAGGCGGAGCGCCGTTCGGTAGAGCTCCAGGGTCGAGTCAGGATCGCCGAGCTGGGCCGAGACGGCGGTCCGCGAGAACGCAGCCGGCTGGGGCAGCCAGGCGTGCCCAGCGCCGAACCCGTACGAGTCGGTCTCCTCCGAGGTCCACGGCAGCGGCACCCGGCAGCCGTCGCGGCCCTTCTTGGTGTTCAGCGTGCGCGCCCAGATCGGGTCCTGGAGAGCGATCGGCTGCAGGTCGGCGACCTCGTGCAGCCCGAGCTCCTCACCCTGGTAGAGGTAGGCCGACCCGGGCAGCGCCAGCATGAACAAGGTCGCGGCCCGTGCCCGACGAAGCCCGGCGACCTCGTCGGCAGCGGGCAGCTGACCGTCACTCATCAACCACTCGTCGAGGTCGATGCCGGCCGGGATCCCGTAGCGGGAGGCGTGGCGTACGACGTCGTGGTTGGACAGCACCCAGGTCGAGGACGAGCCGGTCTTCTCCGCCTCGTTCAGGCAGAAGGTCACCACGTCGTGGAACGAGGTGGCGTCGAAGTCAGCCTTGAGCAGGTCGAAGTTGAAGGCCTGGCCAAGCCCGGTCGGCCGAGCGTAGAGCGCCCGCCGCTCCGAGGCCGCGTACGCCTCGGCCACTGCGGTCCGCGGCGGGTCGTACTCGTTGAAGACCTCGCGCCACTCGGCGTAGATCTCGTGCACCTCGTTGCGGTCGTAGAGCGGGTCGGAGCCGTCCAGCGGCAGGTCGCCCTCGAGCTCCGGCTTGCTGCGCAGCGGCTCGGACAGGTCCTTGGCCAGTGCGTGCGCGACGTCGACGCGGTATCCGTCGACGCCTCGGTCGGCCCAGAAGCGCAGGGTGTGGAGGAAGTCGTCGCGGACCTCGCGGTTGTCCCAGTTGAGGTCGGGCTGCTCCGGGGCGAAGAGGTGGCAGTACCACTGACCGTCGGGAAGCCGGGTCCAGGCGGGACCGCCGAAGTGGGAGATCCAGTCCGAGGGCGGCTCCGAGCCGTCAGGGCCGGTGCCGTCGCGGAAGATGTAGCGGGCCCGGGCCGCCGAGCCGGGCGCGGAGGCCAGCGCCTCCTGGAACCACACGTGCAGGTTCGAGGTGTGGTTGGGAACGATGTCGACGATCACCTTGATGTTCGCGGCCTTGGCGGCCGCGACCATGGCGTCGAAGTCGGCGAGGGTGCCGAGCTCAGGAGCGACGTCGCGGTAGTCGGCGACGTCGTAGCCGCCATCGGCCAACGCGGACGGGTAGAACGGGGAGAGCCAGATGGCGTCGATCCCGAGGTCGGCCAGGTAGCCCATCCGCGAGGTCACGCCAGGAATGTCGCCGATGCCGTTGCCGTCACTGTCCGCGAAGCTACGCGGATAAATCTGGTAGACCGTCGCCTGACGCCACCAGTCGGCGTCGAGCAACGGGTCAGCGGCCAGCAGAACATCGGTCACGGCGGGATGATCCTTTTCAGGAGAGAAGCGGGAGTACGCATCGAATGACAGCGCTTGCATAAGCCTACGAGGCGAAGCGGTCCTCGTCAAAGCCTCAAGAGACCCACGTCCGTTACGCTGGTCACACCCTGCCGCTGACCGCGGTTGCAGCGATCCGAAAGCAGCGATGACCGAGCACGCGCACGCCAGCATGGCCGACGTCGCCCAGCGGGCCGGCGTGTCCAGCTCGACCGTGTCCCGGGCGTTGCGGGGGTCTGACCTGGTCTCGCCCGAGACCAGCGCGCGGGTCCGTCGAGCAGCCGACGAGCTGTCGTTCGCGATCTCTCGAACCGCCTCCAGCCTGGCCACCGGACGCCTTGGTCGGGTCGCGGTGCTGGTCGGAGGATCGCTCGGCTCGTGGTTCAACGGCTCGATCCTGGACGCGATCTACGCCACCTTGCACGACGCCGACACCGAGCTGCTGATCTTCCGGATCCGCAGCCGGGCCGAGCGCGACGACTTCTTCACCACCCTGCCGGCCCGGCGCAACGCGGACGCGATCATCGTCGCCTCGTTCGCGCTCACCCCCACCGAGCGGCAGCGGTTGCGTGACCTGTCGATGCCGGTCGTCTATCTCAACCAGCGCGTCCGCGGTGCCGCCAGCGTGGCCATCGACGACGCCGGCGGCGTACGGGCGGGGACCCGGCACCTGCGGAACCTGGGCCATCACCGGATCGCCTTCGCCCGCGCCGAGAACCGGATCGGTTTCAGCTACAGCGCGGCCGAGCGGGTCGACGGTTTCCGGGCCGAGCTGGCCGCCCATGGTGTGCCCGCCGCCGACCAGCTGATCATCACCACGCCCAGCATCGATGACGGCGACACGGTGGTCGGCCAGCTGCTGTCTGCAGCCGAACCGGCGACTGCGCTCGTGGTGGACTCCGACGAGCTGGCCATGAGCGTGCTGGCAGCGATGGCTCGAGTCGGCATCCGGGCTCCGGACGACCTGTCCCTGCTGGGTTTCGACGACCACGCGATGGCGGCCCGGTTCGGTCTGAGCACGATCGCTCAACCGGTGGAGCTGCTGGGCACTGAAGCGGCCACCATGGCGTTGCTGCTGGCCGCCGGCGAGTCGTTGCCGAAGAAGTCGATCATGGTTCCGACGCGGCTGGTGCTCCGTCGGACCACCGGCCGCCTCGGGGTCTGAGCCCACCCGCATCGAGCTCACACCATGAGAAAGATCGGTGACTGCCTGCTCGGGGGTTCAGGTAGTCACCGATCTCATCATCACTATCGCTGCGGGCCCCCAGATCATTACAGCGATCCGGGATTTCTTTTTCCGCAGGGCGCGAGCACTAGTCTGGTCCGATGGAGCCCTCCGATCCGGTCTCGGCTTTGACGGCTCAAGACCAGGCGGACGACGCGGCCATCGCCGGGGCCAAGACCATGCTGCGCAAGGCCATCCGGTTTCGCCGCGAGGCGCGGTCGGCGGTGCAGCGGACGGCCGACGACGAGGCGCGGCTGACCATCATGACCGGAGTGCTCAGCGACCGGCTGCCGGACACGGTCGCGGCCTATCTGTCCAGCGGCGCCGAGCCGGGCACCCTGCAGCTGGTGGCCTGGCTGGCCGCACACCGCGTACGGGTGCTGCTGCCCGTGCTCTCGGCGCTGCCCGATGGCACCCGACGGACCGACCCGGCGTGGGCTCCCTACGAAGGACCCGATGCGTTGCGGGTCGGTGCCCACTCGATTCTGGAACCCACCAGTGAGCCGGTGCCCAGTGAGCAGCTGCCCGAGGCGGAGCTGCTCATCTGTCCGGCGCTGGCCGCGAACCGGCTCGGTGACCGGTTGGGTCGCGGCGGCGGCTGGTACGACCGGGCCCTCAAGCACGCCTCGCAGAGCGCGCCGATCTGGGTGCTGCTCAATGCCGATGAGGTGCTCGAGACCATCCCGACCCATCGCTGGGACCGGCGGATCGACGTGATCGTCACGCCCGAGGAGATGACCACCTGCGAGCCGCCGGTCTTCACCGACGGCCCCTTGACCTGACGTCAGACGATCCGGAAGTCGCTGATCCCGTATGGTTCCTCGTCGCTGACCTCGACGCCACCCACCTGGGCCTGCGAGGGACCTCGGTGCGCCCAGGCGACCATGGCCTCGACCGCGTCCGGAGCACCCTCGAAGGCGGCCTCGACCGTGCCGTCCGGCCGGTTGGTCACCCATCCGGCCACCTGGTGCCGACGCGCCTCCTGACGACACGCGTTCCGGAAGAACACCCCCTGCACCTGGCCCCGGACCACGACCCGACGACGGATCATCACACGCCGACGGGGTTCGTCCGCAGCGTCCGTGGCTCGTCGGAGCGGCGCACGAAGATGTCGTCTCCGCGCACGTCGACCTCATAGACCTGTTGCGGCCGCGTCGCCGGGCCGCGTAGCACGGAGCCGTCGACGGCGAACTCGCTGTGGTGCCACGGGCAGACGATGCAGCCGTCCTCGAGACGTCCCTCGTGCAGGGGCGCCCCGCGATGGGTGCACCGGTCGGCCATCACGATGACGTCGCCAGCCGGACCGCGGGTGAGAAGCAGTGGCACCCCGTCCAGGTCAGCGCTGCTCAGCTGTCCGGCAGGCACCTCGCTGGCTGCCGCCACCCGGGACCAGGACTGCTCGGTGTGCTGGAACGCGGTTGTGTCGACCCCGACCCCGAGCGCGTACGCCAGATGTCCGCCGAGCCACCCGGCACTGCTCAGGGCCGAGGCCCCGACCACGGACCAGGCGATGCCGGTCTTGTGCCGGCCCTGGCGCCGGGCCACCCAGCTCACCCCGTACGCCGCCAGCGCGGCCGTGTTCAAGACGGCGTGAGCAAGACCGACGCGTCGTTCACCGCCGGCGGTGTGGGCCCAGTCGGACAACCCGGACACCACGGCCGGGGTCGCGCTGGCGATGCCGATGCCGACCAGTCGCTGGGCGCCGTCACGGTCGCCGGTCAGGTCGAAGATCATCGCCGACATCCACGACCCGATCGGGATGGCGACCAGCAGCGGGTGCACGGGATGGCCGATCGGCGTGCCACTGGCGAGGTCGGTGGCCAGCCGGCCACCGAGGACCTTGTTGCTCGCCGCCGCCAGGGCGTCGCTGGGTGCGTCGAGCGCTTCGGCGCGTTCGACCCGGCCCACCAGCCGGTCGAGGAGAGCCGCGATCTTCATCAGGGCTTCAGCACGATCTTGATCGCCCCATCCTGCTTCTTCTGGAAGATCTCGTAGGCGTGCGGAGCCTCGTCCAGACTCAGGTGGTGGGTGGCGAAGTCGTCGACGCCGAGCGGGTCCTCGTCGGTGAGCAGCGGGAGGATGTCGGGCACCCACTTCTTCACGTTGGCCTGGCCCATCCGCAGCTGGATCTGCTTGTCGAACAGGGTCATCATCGGCATCGGGTCGGCCATCCCGCCGTAGACCCCGCTCAGCGAGACCGTGCCGCCCCGGCGAACGAGGTCGATCGCGGAGTAGACGGCCGCCAGGCGGTCGACACCAGCCTTCTCGAAGACCGGTTGGGCGATCGCATCCGGCAGCAGTCCCGCCATCTTCTGGACCAGGGAGGCGCCCGGAGCCCCGTGGGCCTCCATCCCGACCGCGTCGATCACCGAGTCCGGACCGCGACCGCCGGTCATCTCCTGGATGATCTCGAGCAGGTCCTTGCCCGCCTCGTTCAGATCGACCACCTCCACCCCGCGCGCCTTCGCCCGGGCCAACCGCTCCGGGACGAGGTCGACGCCGATGACCTTGCGGCCCGGGTTGTTGTGCAGGGCGATCCGGCAGGACATGTCGCCGATCGGGCCGAGACCGAGGACGACCAGCGAACCTTCGGCGGGGACATCGGCGTAGGTCACGGCCTGCCAAGCCGTGGGCAGCACATCGGAGAGGTAGACGAAGCGGTCGTCCGGCGGGCCCTCGGGCACCTTGATGTGGGTGAACTGCGCCTGGGGGACCCGCAGGTACTCGGCCTGACCGCCGGGCACCGAGCCGTAGAGCTGGGAGTAGCCGAACAGCGCCGCGCCACTGCCCTTCTCCCGGACCTGGGTGGTCTCGCACTGGGTGTAGAGCGTCTTGTCGCACATGAAGCAGTGGCCGCAGGAGATCTGGAAGGGAATCACCACCCGGTCGCCGACCTTGAGGTCGCCGGTCTGGCTGCCCACCTCCTCCACGATCCCCATCGGCTCGTGGCCGAGGATGTCTCCGGCGTCCATGAACGGTCCGAGCACCTCATAGAGGTGCAGGTCCGAGCCGCAGATGTTGGTGCTGGTGATCTTGATGATCGCGTCGGTGGGCTGCTCGATCGTCGGATCGGGGACGTTGTCCACCGAGATCTTGCGCTTGCCCTGCCAGGTGACTGCCTTCATGTGCATCCCTCCGAATAGTCCAACTTTTCGGAGTTTACGTTGTAAGCGAGCATCGCGGCCGGGCGGGGGTGACGGCCTTTCGGGTCGGTCGACCAGGCTCGATCTGGTTCTGCGACACCAGTGAGCGCGACACGCCGTCGAGATGGCGTGGCGACGTCACTGGTGTCGCAAAACCGGGTCAGGACCGGGAGAGGGCGATGGTGACGCGTTGCCCGGAGCCAACCGCGGCGTCGGCGCCCGCGTCGACGGCCTTGGTGACCTCCAGCGTCGCCGCCAGCGTCTCGGTCCTGATCAGCGTGGCGTGCGTCTCGATCGCCGCCCGCACGTCAGCGTCGCCGGCGAGGTGCAGGGCGATCCGGTCGCTGACCTGCAGGCCGGCCTCACGGCGGGCCTGCTGAACGGCCCGGACCACGTCGCGAGCCAGTCCCTCGGCAGCCAGCTCAGGCGTGACCGCGGTGTCCAGCAGGACGAAGCCTCCTGCGGGCAGCATCGCCACGGCTCGCTGATCGGCGGTCTCGGCATCGGCGGCGACGGTCTGCAGGGTGTACTCGCCCTCGAGCAGCGCGATGCCGCCCGAGACCACAGCGCCGGCTTCGTCCACCGACCAGTCGCCGGACTTGCTGGCCTTGATCGCGACCTGCACCTGCCGCCCCAGACGCGGTCCGGCGGCCCGGGCGTTGACCTGCAGCACCTGCTTGACCCCGAAGGCCTCCGAGCCCGCCTGGGCCACGTCGGTGAGGACCAGCTCACGCACGTTCAGCTCATCGGTGATCAGGTCGGCGAACGGCGCCAAGGCCGTTGGGTCGTCGACCACCACGGTGAGCGAGGCGAGGGGTAGCCGGACTCGCAGCCCTTCCGCCTTGCGCAGCGCCGAACCTGTGGAGCAGACCTCCCGGACCCGGTCCATGGCGGCGACGAGCTCGGCACCCCCGACGGACTCGGGAACGGTGGGCCAGTCGGTCAGGTGGACCGACCGACCCCCGGTCAGACCGCGCCAGATCTCCTCGGCGGTCAGCGGCAGCAGCGGAGCGACGGCCCGGGTGGTCGTCTCCAGCACGGTGAACAAGGTGTCGAAGGCAGCGTGCGACGCCTCGGACTCGCCGTCCCAGAACCGGTCGCGCGAGCGGCGGATGTACCAGTTGGACAGCACCTCCAAGAAGCTGCGGGTCGCGTCGCAGGCGGCAGCGACGTTCAGCGCGTCGAGCTCTCGGGTCAGGTCGGCGACGAACTGCTCGAGCTTGGCCACGATGTAGCGGTCCAGCACGTCGGTCGAGGTGACGTTGATCTCTGCGTCGTAGCCGGCACCCTCCCGGGCCACGTTGGCGTACAGGCTGAAGAAGTACCAGGCGTTCCACAGCGGGATCAGGACCTGTCGGACCCCGTCGCGGATGCCCTCCTCGGTGACGATGAGGTTGCCACCGCGCAGGATGGGTGACGACATCAAGAACCAGCGCATGGCGTCGGCGCCGTCACGGTCGAAGACCTCGCGCACGTCGGGGTAGTTGCGCAGCGACTTGCTCATCTTCTGTCCGTCGTTGCCGAGCACGATCCCGTGGCTGATGCAGTTCAGGAACGCCGGCCGGTCGAACAGGCCGGTCGCCAGCACGTGCATTAGGTAGAACCAGCCGCGGGTCTGGCCGATGTACTCCACGATGAAGTCGCCCGGGTAGTGATGCTCGAACCACTCGGTGTTCTCGAACGGATAGTGCACCTGGGCGTAGGGCATCGAGCCCGAGTCGAACCAGACATCGAAAATGTCCTCGATCCGCCGCATCGTCGACAGGCCGGACGGGTCGTCGGGGTTGGGACGGGTCAGCTCGTCGATGTAGGGCCGGTGCAGGTCGGGGACCTCGACACCGAAGTCGGCCTCCAGCTCGGCGATCGAGCCATAGACATCGACTCGGGGGTAGGTCGGGTCGTCGGACTTCCAGATGGGGATGGGTGTCCCCCAATAGCGGTTGCGACTGATCGACCAGTCGCGGGCGTTGGCCAGCCACTTGCCGAACTGGCCGTCCTTGACGTGCTCGGGCACCCAGGTGATCTGCTGGTTGAGCTCGCCCATCCGGTCCTTGATCGCGGTCACCTCGACGAACCAGCTGGACACCGCGCGGTAGATCAGCGGGTTCTTGCAGCGCCAGCAGTGCGGGTAGGGGTGATCGTAGGTCTCACGGCGCAGCAGCACCGTGCCCGGCGTGGTCGAGCCGGCGACCAGGCCCTGGGTGCGGTCCTTGAGGTCGTCGATGATCAACAGGTTGGCGTCGAAGACCTGGACGCCGGCGTACTCGAGGACCTCGGCGGTGAAACGGCCGGCCGAGTCGACCGGCACCACGGCGGTGATCCCGGCCGCGTCGCAGGCGACCTTGTCCTCCTCGCCGAAAGCCGGAGCCATGTGCACGATGCCAGTGCCCTCGTCGGTGGTGACGTAGTCGGCCGCCAGCACCTGGTGGGCACCCGGGTGGCCCAGGAAATAGCTGAACGGCGGCTGGTAGTGCCGGCCGACCAGCTCTGTTCCCTTCAGCCGGGAGACCACCCGCTCGGCCGCATCGGACCCGAGCTCCCGCGCGTACGCCGCCAGCCGGCTCTCGGCCAGCAGGTAGCGCTCCCCCGCGTGCTCGACCACGACGTAGTCGATGTCGGGGTTGACCGCGATGGCCAGGTTGCTCGGCAGGGTCCACGGCGTCGTGGTCCAGATCAGCGCCAGCTCGCCCGAGTCGAGCTTGAAACCCACGGTGACGGCCGGGTCCTGCCGGTTCTGGTAGACCTCGTCGTCCATCCGCAGCTCGTGGGAGGACAACGGCGTCTCGTCGTTCCAGCAGTAGGGCAGCACCCGCATGCCCTCGTAGACCAGACCCTTGTCGTACAGGGTCTTGAAGGCCCACAGCACGCTCTCCATGTAGTCCGGCTCGAGCGTCTTGTAGTCGTTGTCGAAATCGACCCAACGGGCCTGGCGAGTCACGTACGCCTGCCACTCGTCGGTGTAACGCAGCACCGAATCGCGGCAGGCGGCGTTGAACTTCTCGATGCCCAGCTCTTCGATGTCGGCCTTGGTCTTGAAGCCGAGCTGGCTCATGGCCTCGAGCTCGGCCGGCAGGCCGTGGCAGTCCCATCCGAAGCGGCGTTCGACCCGCCGGCCGCGCATCGTCTGGTAGCGCGGCACGATGTCCTTGACGTAGCCGGTGAGCAAGTGGCCGTAGTGGGGCAGACCGTTGGCGAAGGGCGGGCCGTCGTAGAAGACGAACTCGTTGTCCCCGTTCTCGCCGGGCTCGTTGCGCTCGACCGAGGCCAGGAAGGTGTTGTCGGCCTTCCAGTAGGCGAGCACCCGCTCCTCCAGCTCGGGCAGCCGGGGACTGGCGGGGATGCGGAAGGCGTCCTCGCCGGTTGCGCTGGTGGCCTTGGGGTATGTCATCGCGGGCCTGTCCTTCGTTCTCGTCGGGTCGTACTCGACGAGGACGATGTCTCCACCGCGGTACCACCTCGCTTGCCGGGCTGCTCCTGACGACCAGCTCGACCGCTCGTTTCAGGCTGTGACGGGCCAACCCGTTCGGTTCTAGTGAAGACCTGCGACAGCGTCTCGTTCTTCCGAAAGCTCCCCGGTGATGGCCGGATCAACGCCGAGCACGATCGTAGCGGACGCGTACGACAGACTGCGCCAGAATTTTGTCCGGACGAGTCCGATCAGCCGCTGGGAACGAGTTCCAGGGTGTGGGTCGTCCGCGACTCGACGGCCGACCGAGACGTCACGAACGGCCAGGTCCGGTTCGCGGCCCACACAGGAGTCTGGTCGGCGTAGTTCGGGTGGAACGCGTGGCCGGACACCCCCGACTGGTTGACCCATCGCGACTCGTCGGGCCGACCGAGATCGACGAGCATCCGCATGGTCGGGGCGGATGTCACTGCATACCCTTCGAGGTCGTTGAACGACATGGCGTTCACCACGGCCGGCCCGCCGCCCGCCGGGTAGTTCCCCCGGTTGAACAAGGCCTCGACCGGCTTGATGCCCGACGTTCCCAGCGTCTGGTTGCGGAGCCGCACCCGGTGCAGCTCGCCCCACTTCCACTGGTCCGGGTCGCGAGCCATCAGTGAGGTGATCTCGCGCCGGGCCGTGGCCATCGCCGCCAGCAAGATGTCGTCGCGGGTCTCGACCCGGTCCTTGGTGGTCACGTCGTCCCACCAGGCGTTGCGCGGTTGCTTCATCAGTGTCGAGACGACGGCATACCAGCGGTCGCCGCCGGTCGGCCACCGCGTTTCCGGCAGCTCGTCGCGGAAGGTCAGCTTCAAGATGTCGTGCATCACCACGTTGAAGTAGGCCGCCGCCGCTGATCCGGCCGGCGCGGAGTAGTCCCACCCGACCAAGGTCCGCTGGCCCTCCAGATCCCACGGATCGGCGACGTTGACCTTCAACAGTGCCGGGACCACGTCGGCCGCCACCCGCACCGTGTCGTCGTAGAAGACGTCCTCGGCGGAGTCCAGCGTCAGGTCGTCGTTCTGGTCGAGGCGGTCGTCGATCTCCTGGCTGCGCCACCCGTAGGAGTACTCCGAGCCGAGCACGTGCGGGTACTGCCGGCCGATCACGGGTTGATTGGCGGCCACGATGTAACCGCTGGGCGGGTCGTACACGTAGGGCAGCTCGGCGAACGGGACCGTCCCCCGCCAGTCGTAGCGCGCATCCCAACCCGGTGCCGGGGTCTGACCGTCGCCCAAGCCCCGGCGCGGGAACGTGCCAGGGAGCTGGTAGCCGATGTGGCCGGCCCGGTCGGCGTACACCAGGCTCTGCGACGGCGCGGACAACAGGGCGGCCGCCTCGCGGAACTGGCTGAAGTCGCCCGCCTGGTCGAGGGCGAACACGGCGTCCATGGTGCGGCCCGGGGTGAGGGCCACCCAGCTCAACGAGACGGCGTAGTGCGGCCGGCTGCGGTCGACCGGGTCGCCGCCGACCTCGCGCAGGTCGGCGTCGACGTCCGACATCAGCGGCCCGTGCCGGGAGCTGCGTACGGTGATCGTCCTCGGCTCGTCCTCGCCGCGGATCCGGATCTCCTCGCGGATCAGCTTCAGCGGGACGTAGGCGTTGCCCTCCCGTACGGTGTCGCCGCGGATCTCCTCCAGGTAGAGGTCCTGGACATCCAGGTAGCTCGTGGTCATCCCCCAGGCCAGCTTGGAGTTCTGACCGATGATCACGCCGGGTACCGAGGCCAGGGTGAAGCCGGAGACGTCAAACGGGCAGCTGCTGCTGAGCACGCGGCAGTGCAATCCGACCTGGCTGAACACCGAGGGGATGGACGTGGCCAGGTGCGGGTCGTTGGACAAGATGGCCTGGCCGCTGGCCGTACGCGACCCGGACACGACCCAGGAGTTGGAGCCGGTCTCGCCGCCGAGCCCGTCGGACCCGAACACGTCCGGCAGGCCGGCGTCGATCCGAGCGATCGCGCTCAGGGAGTCTGCTGCCCCCCGCAGCTGGCTGGTGGTCAGACCGCTCGTCACGGGTCGGCGGGAGGTGCGGACCGCGGTTGGGTCGAACGCTTTGCCGACCACCGTGCCGCGGGAGACGATGGGGTCGAAGTCGTCGAGCGGATAGCTGGGGAACAGGGTGTCTGTCCGAGCGGCACCGACGGCCGCGGTCAGCAGGGCCCGGTCGATCTCCTGGTTGACGTTCGACCCGAGGTCCCAGGCCATCACCTTGAGCCAGGAGACTGAGTCGGCCGCGGTCCAGGGCTCGGGCTCGTACCTCAGACCCTGCAGCTCGAGCAGGCTGTACTCCAGCGACAGGTCCGAGGCTGAACGCCCCTGCAGATAGCTGTTCACTCCGGCGGCGTAGGCATCGAGATAGCGCCGCGTCGAGGAGGACAGCACGGCGAGCTCCTGCTCAGCCACCCGTCGCCATCCGAGGGTGCGGACGTAGGCGTCGGTCTCGACCTGTGATGCGCCGTACAGCTCGGACAGCCGACCGGCGGCGAGGTGACGACGGAAGTCCATCTCGTAGAAGCGGTCCTGGGCGTTCAGGTAACCCTGAGCCTGAAAGAGGTCCTCGGCGTTGTCGGCGTAGATGTTGGGCACCCCGTACGCGTCGCGCAGCACCTCGACTGAGCTCGTCAGTCCGGGCACGGTGATCCGGCCGCTGATCACGGGGAACGACTGCCGAGCCGAGCCGACCGCCAGGCTGGACAGGGCGCCGACCGCCAGGACCACGAGGATCGCGGTGAACACCAACCAACGAGGAACGCGACGCACCTGCTCAGAGTAGTGATGCAACCCGCCCCGGCGCGTGATGCGGTGATTCGTGGCCGCGGTTAGCAGTCGGTATGCTTGAGTGCTAGTTGAGGCCGCCGTCGGATGATGGCGCAAGGCCCGCTGTCGAGCGAAGAGAGCACGATGCCTACCTACCAGTACCGGTGCACCGAGTGCGGCCACGATCTCGAAGCCGTGCAGAAGTTCAGTGACCCCTCGTTGACCGAATGCCCGAACTGCCGCGGGCAGCTGCGCAAGATCTTCAACGCCGTGGGAGTCGTGTTCAAGGGCTCCGGCTTCTATCGCACCGACAGCCGGGAGAACGGCAAGACCAAGGTGGAGGCCGGGTCCTCGGACAAGGCCAGCCCGAAGGCCGAAGGTGGCAAGGAGACCGCCACCACGGGGGCCAAGGCGGAGACCAAGACCTCATCCGGCTCGACCTCGGAGTCAGGCTCGTCCGCCTCGACCAACGGCAAGCAGTCGGTGGCCGCCGGAGCTTCGTCCACAGGGTCGAAACCCTCCTCGAGCTAGGCCTGTGGACAGCGCGCACGATTGTCGCGCGCGTCCTTAGGTTCTGGGCATGAGGACCACACCGACCAACCGCCCACACCCGTTTCGCAGCCTCGGTCGCGCAGTCTCGTGGCATCGTCGCAAGCTCGCGGTGGTGGCCGCGATCGCTGCTGTGCTCTCCGGCATCGCCGCAGCCAACCCGGAGGATCCCCCCACGGTGCGGGTGCTCCGCAGCACCACCCAGCTGGCCGGCGGGAGGGTGCTGACCGACGCCGACGTGGAGGTGGCCGAGGTCACCGCCGGCGACGTGCCAGCCGGTGCGCTGGTGGATCCGGATGAGGTGGTCGGCCAGGTCGTGGCCGGTCCAGTCGCCGACGGTCAGATCATGACGGCGCTCACCCTGGTGTCACAGCGGTCCGCCCTCCCCCGCGGTCGGGTGATCGCCCCGATGCGGCTCGCCGACGCCGACCTCGCTGCCCTGCTTCGGCCGGGCGAGAGGGTCGACGTGGTCGTCGCCGAACGAGACTCGGAGAAGGCGGCGGTCATCGCCGAGGGCGTACGGGTGGTCACGGTCCCCGCGGTGCCCGAACCCGACCAGCAGTCCCAGTCCGGCGCTCTCGTCCTGGTCGAGGTCGATCTGGAGGCGGCCACGCTGTTGGCTCGGGCTGCGGTCTCGGGGACGTTGACCGTCCTCTGGCGATGACGTCGTGCCGTGGCGTCAGGCCCCGCCAGCAGAATCAGCTGCCGTGGTGTGGCGGGACGTCGGCCAGCAGCCGCCGCTCATCGGCACTGAGGGCTCGGTCGGCAACGACCGGCGGCGGGCCCGACGCGGGCGCGAGGGCGTCGCGAACCTGGGCCGAAGCGGCGTGGAACTGGGCGGCGCCGATCCCGTCCATCAGGTCGGCCGGCACCTGGTGCGGCGGCCCCATCCGCTGCTCGGGGCTGGCTCGGAGGCGGATTAGGGCGACCACCGCGTCGACGTCGGGAGCGACCTGGCGGCCCAGGTCCCACCGGCATCCGGTGACGGCATAGGCCAGGGCCGCATGCCACAACGCGGTTCCGGACTCCTGCACCACTGCATCCTGCCTTTTGATGCCGCGCCCGGGCAACCTGAGAAAGGCGTCCCGGCCGCCAGGAGGAGAACCGGGTGTGAAAACCGTCACCGCATAGCCGGGGAATGTTTTGGCTAATTGACTGTTCAACTAAGCATGACTCAACTTGATCTCTCCCCCGTCGAGCTCGATGCTTTCGAGTCCGAGTTCGCAGCCCCGATGGCCGTGTCCGCCGAGGTGCAGGACCTCCTCTTCCGCGATGCCCACACGGCAAACGCCTTCAGCGATGAGTCCGTCACCGACGAGCAGATGCGCGCGGTCTACGAGCTCGTCAAGTGGGGCCCGACGGCGATGAACAGCCAGCCGTTGCGGGTCGTCCTGGTCCGCTCGGGCGAGGCCCGGGAGCGCCTGGTCGCGCACATGGCCGAGGGCAACAAGGCGAAGACGCTGGCCGCGCCGCTGGTCGCCGTGCTCGCTGCCGATGTCGACTTCCACGACGAGTTCCATCGGACGTTCCCGGCCTACCCCGGCGCCCGCGACGCCTTCGCCGACGAGCAGGCCCGCACCAAGGCAGCGTTGCTCAACAGCTCGCTGCAGATCGGCTACTTCGTCATCGGCGTCCGGGCCGCTGGTCTCGCCGCCGGGCCGATGAGCGGTTTCGACGCGGAAGGCCTCAGCCAGGAGTTCTTCCCCGACGGTCGCCACCGCGCACTCGTCGTGGTCAACCTCGGTCAGCCGTCCGACCAGGCCTTCCGTCCTCGCCAGCCGCGCCTCGACTTCGACGACGTCGTCACCACCGTCTAGCTTCTCCGTTCACGTGCCCCTGAGCTCAGCCCGCGCCCTCCTGCCTGCCGTCAGAGGTGGGTGCCGGGCTCGAGCCGCTGAGGGCTGCCGCCGTCGGGGAGCGTGGCGTCGCCGGTGACGGTGATGTCGGGGCCAAAGGTCCAGTCGCCTTCGACCGCCAGGCTGCGGGCGTCCTTCAACGACGGGGCGCCGTCGGCGAAGCGCTGCTCGAAGGCCGTGATCGTCTTGTAGAACCGGTCGTCCAGCGTCACCAGCGGGGCGGGGTCGGCGACCCGGGTCAACCGGCCGTCCGGACCGACCTCGTACACGTCGGAACGCAGCAGCAACAAGTCGCTGGTCGTCTTCACCGGCAGGAACCGTTCCCGGCCTACGCCGATGGCGGTGGCCCCCTCGAAGACCTCGACGGCAGCGCCCATGGCACTCTCGATCTGCACCACCGGCGTCGATGAGGAGTCGGACGGGTCCACCGTCTTGGCGTTCTTGATCAACGGCAGGCCCAGGACCGAATTGCGTTCCCTCAGCGTCCGGGCCAGCACCTCCAGGTCGAACCACAGGTTGTTGGTGTGGAAGAACGGGTGCCGGTGCTCGTCGGTGAAGAAGTGCATCTCCTCCTTCGCCGTCTGAGCCGTGTCGCGCAGGATCAGCTGGTTGTCGACCTTGCGAATGGCCAGGTGACCGCCCTTGCGATCGGCGGCCGTACGCCGGCAGATCTCCGCGGCGTACGGGGCTCCGCTGGCCGCGAACCAGCCGGCGATCAGCGCGTCGGGGGCGGCGCCGAGGTTGTCGGAGTTGGACACCGAGGCGTAGCGGTAGCCCAGCTGCAGCAGGCGGTCGAGCACCCCCGAGGCCGACAGCGACGGATACAGGTCGCCATGGCCGGGCGGGCACCATTCCAGGCTCGGATCGGCCGGCCACTCCACCGGGGTCAGGTCATCGGCCCGCAGCTTCGGTTCCTGGCTCTGCACGAAGTCGAGCTCGAGCCCGTCCACGGCCAGGTCGTCGTAGCCGGCCAACGCCGCCAACGTGTCGTCGTGGGTGCGGAAGCTGTTCATGAAGATCAGCGGCAGCTTGACCCCGTACGCCGAGCGAGCGGCCCGGACCTGGTCGACGATCAGGTCGAGGAAGCTCTTCCCGTCGCGCACTGGGAGCAGGGACTTGGCCTTGTCCATCCCCATCGACGTGCCCAGCCCGCCGTTCAGCTTGATGATCACGGTCTGAGCCAAGGCGGCGCGGGCGTCGTCGTTGCTGATCTCCACATCCGCGAGCAGATCCGGATCCTCCAGCGGAGCGATGCTGTCCTCGGCGATGAAGCCGGTGACCCCCTCCTCGAGCTGGCGGTAGTAGTGACTGAACACGTCGATCGCCTGCTGGTTCACCCCCGACGCCGACATCTTGTCCTGGGCAGCCTTCAGACCGTCGTCACTCATGCCCCCGATCCTAAGGACCGGTGCCGGGCCGACTGCGCTTCGGGGCGGGCTTACTTCTTCTTCTTCTTGGGCGGTGGCGGTGGCACGATCGCGGCGACGGTCTCCCGGGTCACCTTGGTGATCTCGGCCTGACTGGCGGCCCGGTCGGCGGTCGGCTCGCCGTCGCCCGACTGGTCGCCGTAGTCACCGAAGAAGCTGTGGATGGCCCCGGGGATGACGACGAACTTCGTGTCGACCGGCAGCTTGCTTCTCGACGCCTCGATGTCGGCGGTGGTGGCCAGCCCGTCGTTCTCGGCCGAGACCGAGACGATCTTCAGGTCGGTCCGCTTCATCACCGTCGAGGGATAGGAGGCCCACAGGATCAGGCCCTTGACCTGGGGATGGGTGTCGGCGAACTCCGCGGCCGCCACGCCGCCGAGCGAGTGACCACCGATCGCCCAGTTCTGGATGTCGGGGTGGACGTCGATCACCGTTTCGGCATGGTTGCGGTCGAACAGCGCGAACCCGAACGGCTCCTTGAGCACGATCACGAGGTAGCCCGCCTGGGCGAGCGGCCGCAGCATCGGCGCGTACGCCCGCGAATCAACCCGTGCTCCCGGCGAGAACACGAGGGCCGTGGTCGCAGGGATGTCGTCGCCCGTTGCAGTCTTGCGGGTCGGGACCAGCTCGTACCAGCTGAGCCGCTCCGCGATCCGTACGCCGTTCTCGGACCGCAACGCCACACCGGCGGCCGATGTGGCGACCAACGGCCTGCTGACGATGACCAGCACCACCATGACCAGGCAGATGATCAGGGCCGGGGTCGCCAGGGCGATACGCACTTTGGCGCGGCGGACCAGCTGCGCCCGGGTCCGCCGGGCCGGATGGTCGGGGTCACCTTCGCGGTCCCACTTGTCGCCGATCGCCAGCGTGGCGATGGACCAGGCCACCGCGATGATGCCCAGCAGGCCGCAGGCGATGCCGACGATCAGCAGAGCCGGATGCCCGTTCAGGATCGCCGGCCAGCGGGTCCAACCGACCCAGGCGGCCGCGATCGTCATGGTCAGGCCGAGCAGCAACCACAAGACAGCCAGCACGACTCGACTGGGCGCTCCCGGCTGCGACATAGCCACGAGTGTAGGGCGAACCGGTGACAGACCAGGCGATGTCTGAAACGCCCCGCACCACCCTTGGCGGTGACCGATCGGTATCCACTCGGCACCATCGGCGCTCCTCGTGGTGAACGCGTCTGCTCGATCACTCAACAAAAGCGACCGGCTCGAACGTTTACCTGATGAAGACCACTCCGGCGGATGCCGGCGGCGGCAACAGATCTGGAAAGGGCCTGGCGATGAGCACCATCTGGGGAGCACTGAAGGCAGTAGGACGGGGCGTGGCCCGGCTCATTGCCCTGATCCGGGACGGCGAGAGCGACATCCGCGAGACCTATCCCGAGCACTACCACCCGACCGGTGAGCAGACCGCGACCCAGGCCTCGGTGACGATGAGCTTCACCGGCCTGGGCAGCGCCTGAGGGTCAACCGACGAGATCGGCGACCGTCGCGGCGTAGGCCCCGACCAGGTCGTCGACCTCGACGAAGGCGCTGAACCCCGGCCCGCCGGCGCCCATCGCCACCCGACGACCGACCAGCCGCTGGTCAACGAACAGTGGCCAGGGCGGCTCGCTACCGATCGGGGTGATCGTCCCGCGCTCGTAGCCGGTCGCGCGCAACGCCTCGTCGGCCCCGGGAAGGGTCATCTTGTTCACCCCGACGACCGCACGAAGCTTCGGCCAGGCGATCTGGGTGTCGCCGGCGATGACGGCGAACAGGTAATGCTCACCGCTGCGGCGGAGCACCAGGGTCTTGGCGATGTCGGCGGGTTGGAGCCCCAGCAGCGTCGCCGCCTCCTCGAGGCTGCTCGCGGCCGGTCGAGGGCGGAGCTCGACCGGCACGCCCCGAGCGCTCGCCTCGGCGAGCATCCGGAGCGTTCCGGCCGGCAGGACAGGCTCATCGCTCATGGTGCGACTCTGCCAGCCAGGACCCATCACCGCAGCGGGCCTCAGCGCATCGAGTCCACATCGATCACGAACCGATAGCGGACGTCACTGGCCACCACCCGCTCGTACGCCTGGTTGATCTGCTCCGCCTGGATCAGCTCGATCTCGGTCGAGATGCCGTGCTCGGCCGCGAACTCCAGCATCTCCTGGGTCTCCGGGACACCGCCGATCATCGAGCCGGCGACGGAGACGCGCGGCGCCACGAGGTTGCCGGTCTTGAAGGTCAGCGGTTCGATCGGCACCCCCAGCTCGACAAAGGTGCCGGCCCGCGACACCAGGTCGAGATAGCGGTCCAGATCCAGGTTGGCCGAGACGGTGTTGAGGATCACGTCGAACTTCCGCCGGTTGCTGGCGAAGGTCTCCGGGTCCGAGGTCGCGTAGTAGTGAGTGGCCCCCAGCCGCAACCCGTCCTCCTTCTTGGCCAAGCTCTGGCTGAGCACCGTCACCTCTGCCCCCAGAGCGGCGGCGAACTGCACGCCGAGATGTCCGAGACCACCGAGACCGATGACCGCCACCTTCGTGCCCGGGCCGACGTTCCAGTGCTTCAACGGTGAATAAAGGGTGATACCCGCGCACAGCAGGGGCGCCGCCGCCGCCAGGTCGAGTCCGTCCGGGATCGCGTATACCCAGTGCTGGTCGGTGACGATGCTGGTGCTGTAGCCGCCCTGGGTGATCTCGCCGTACTTGTCACGCGAGTTGTACGTGTCGGTCATTCCCTCGTCGCAGTAGTTCTCCTCACCGGCCAGGCACGGCTCGCACTGCCGGCACGAGTCGACCATCACCCCGACGCCGACCCGGTCCCCCACCTGGAAGCCGGTCACGTTGGCCCCGACTGCGCTGACGTACCCGGTGATCTCGTGACCGGGCACCAGCGGATAGTTCGCCGCTCCCCACTCGTCACGCACCGTGTGGATGTCGGAGTGGCAGATCCCGGCGTACGCGATGTCGATCGCCACGTCCTCGGCCGTCGGCGCCCGACGGCTGATCGTGGTCTTGGCCAGCGGGGCTCGGGCGGTCTGGGCGGCGTACGCGGTGGCTTGCGTCGGGCTGTCGGTCACGTGGTTCTCCTCGAAGGTGGTGGTGATGATGACTGGTGGGTCACGGGTCGTCGCTGGTCAGGCGCCGGCGACAGCCAGTCGCGGCAACGCCGCGATGAAGCCGCCGACGAAGGTGTCGCCCAGCCCGATGGTCGTGGCTCGGTCGACGTCCAAGACGTTGGCGGGGATGCATCGCGCCCCCGAGCCCAGCTCCGCCTCGAGCGCCTCAGCGAAGGCGGCGCCGACCGCGCTGCGCGGCATGGCCGCCAGCTCGTCGTAGTCGGCCTGGGTGAAGTGGTCGCCGTGGCAGTAGCGAGCGCTGGCCATGGTGATGCCGCCGCTCAGCGCAGCCGTGAAGCCGGCCGCGTCCTTCCCCAGCGCCAAGGCCCAGTACTTGGTGTGCACGACCAAGGTCGGCGCCCGTACGAGCTCGGCCAGCTCGGTCAGCGCCGCCGCCATCTCCGCCGGGTCGAGCAGGTCGAGCGGTCGGCCGAGATAGGCCTGCATCTCGTCCTCGTTCATGCTGTGCACGTCGAGGAAGCCGCGCAGTTCCTGCCAGACCACCCGGCTGAGGCGGGGCAGGTGGAAGCCGGAGTCCTCATAGATCACCAAGGAGTCCGAGGGCAGCTGGGTCAGGTGCTGCTTCAGCTCGTCGGTGCGTCGGCGGACCAGCGCTTCGCTCTGGATGACGTTGAAACCCGACACCAGAAAGACGTCGGCCATCCGCAGCACCGAGCCGAGCTGGTCGCTGAGCACCAGCTCACGGCTGGGCGGGTCGTTGGTGTAGATGACCCGGTTGGGGAATCCGGCGGCCACGTCGATGTCGCCGGTCCGCACCCGGTGACCGGTCCGGAACTGGACGATCAGGTGCGGGTCGGTGCTGTCGGTCTTCGCGCTGCAGATGTAGTCGCAGCTCGGCGGCAGCAGCCGGCGTACGTGGTCGTCGATGCTGACCAGGTGCACGGTGGCCGGCACCCCCAGCTTGTCCATCGCCAACGCCGCCCGGACCGGCGTACCCCCGAGGGTGATCTCGTGGGTGAACCGGTGGGCGAACCTCTCCAGGATCTCCGACGAGGCGACGAAGCGCTCGCCGCCGCTGCCGTCGCGCAGAAAACCGAGCAACGAGCACACCAGATCCCGCTCGTCGCCGACCGGGACGGCGGTGCTGATCTCGTCCGCTCGGATCGCGTAGTGCTCGACCAGTCCCTCGATGACGGCCGAGTCCCAGACGATCTCGTAGTCGACCGTCCCCCCGAGGCCGAGAACCAACCGATGACCCATCAGTAGAGGGCGGCCTTGCCGGCGGCGTCGAAGAGGTCGATCTTCTGAGCAGCGACAACCTGCATGGCGGCGATGCAGGGCGGCTGGATGCTGTTGGGCTCGCGCAGGTTCGCGTCCGCGAGGACCTCACGCATCTTGTTGTGGTAAGCCACCTTGATGTCGCTCGAGATGTTGATCTTGTTGACCCCCAGCTTGACCGACTCGCCGATCTCGGCGTCCGGATTGTTGGAGCCACCGTGCAGCACCAGCGGGATGTTCACCTTGCTCTTGATCTGCTGCAGCAGGTCGAGCTTGAGCTCCGGCTTCATCCAGGAAGGATAGATGCCGTGGCAGGTGCCGATGGCGATGGCCAGGCTGTCCACGCCGGTCTCCTCGACGAAGCGGACCGCGTCGTCGGGCTCGGTGTAGATGATCTGCGCGGCGCCGTCCTCGGCCTCGTCGTCGGTCTTGCCGATGGTTCCAAGCTCGCCCTCGACCGACAGGCCGACGGCGTGGGCGAGATCCACCACGCGCTTGGTCAGGGCCACGTTCTCCTCGAAGGGCAGCATCGAGCCATCGATCATCACCGAGGTGAAGCCGGCCTGGATGGCCTTGAGCACCTGAATGTGGTCGGCGCCGTGGTCAAGGTGCACGGTGACCGGCACCGACGACCGGGCGGCCCGAGCGAGGATCGAGGGCAGCATGCCGACGCCGATGTGGTTCAGCTCGTCGGGGTGGATGGCGATCAGCAGCGGGGCGTCCTTGGCCTCGCTGATCTCGAACAGGCCGTTCATCATGGCGTAGTCGCTCACATTGAACGCCGGCACGGCGAAGTTGTTCTTGTTGGCGACGGCGAGCAGGTCGGTGCCGTTCAGCAGCATGGTGGGCTTGCCTTTCTCAGGTGGGTTTTCGAAGGGTGGCGGACGTTCCGCCGGTCGTACGCAATGGGGCTGACCGCGGTGGCAGCAGGGATGGCTCGGATCCTAGGTCATTCCTTGACCCCACCGGCGGTGATGCCGGCGACGAGTCGACGCTGGAAGATCAGCACCATGATCACCAAAGGAATGGTCACGACGACCGAGGCGGCCGCCATGTCGCCCCAGGGGATGAAGTACTGGCCGTTGAAGTTGGCGATGCCCACCGGGATGGTCTGGCGTTGCTGCGAGCTGGTGAACGACAAGGCCAGCAGGAACTCGTTCCAGTTGGCGATGAAGCCGAGCAGACCGGCCGTCACCACCCCCGGGGCGGCGAGCGGCAGGATGATCGACACCAGCGTGCGGATGCGGCCGGCACCGTCGATCGAGGCCGCCTCGTCCATCTGCAGCGGGATGCTGCGGAAGTGACCGTAGATGACGAAGATCATCAACGGCATCGACAGCCCGACGTAGACCCCGGCCAGCCCCTCGTAGGTATCCAACAGGTTGAACTTGATCATGACCAGGTAGAGCGGGGTGACGATCGAGATCTGCGGGAACATCGACAGAGCCAGGCTGACCGCCAGCACGACTCCCTTGCCCGGCAGGGGAAGCCGGGTGAGCGCGTACGCGCAGGCCACGGCCAGCACCAAGGCGATCAGGGTGGCCGACAGGGTGACGATGGCGCTGTTGAGGATGTAGGCCTGGAAGTCCCGGGCACCGAAGATGTTGGCGTAGTGCGCGAAGGTCATCTGGGCGCTGAGCAGCACCGGTGTCTTCGACGTGAGGGACGCGTCGGGCTGGAAGGACGAGAGCGCCTGCCAGACGAACGGCAGCACCGACCAGAGTCCGATCAGCACCGCCAGCACCGAGAACGCGACCTTGCGGATCTTCTTGCGGGGGTGGACGGGTCGCCGGGCGAGCACCGGCTCCGGTTGGAGCCCGGCGGCGGGCGGCATCGGCGTGGCGATCATCGGTCCCCCAGCGTCTTGTAGGCCCGGATCACGAACATCCCGAAGATCACCGCGATCAGCACTTCGGTCAAGAACATGGCGGTGGCGATCGAGGATCCGTAGCCGAGCTGCAGGCCGGAGAAGAGCCGCTTGTACGCCAGGGTCGACAGCGTCTCGGTGGAGTCGGCGGGTCCGCCGCCGGTCAGCACGTACGGCAGGTCGAAGATCCGGAATGCGTCCAACGACCGGAGCAGCGCCGCCACCAGCAGCGACGGAAGCAACAACGGCAGCCGGATATCGGTGAAGATCCGCCAGGTCGACGCTCCGTCGATCCGAGCCGACTCGAGCAGCGAGGTCGGCACGGTGTGCAGGCCGGCCAAGATCAACAGCGCCATGAATGGGGCGGTCTTCCAGACGTCGGCGATCACGATGGTCGGCATCGCCCAGGTCGTCGACCCGAGGAAGTTGACGTACGCGTCGGTGAGGCCGACCTTGAGCAGCAGGTAGTTGACCACCCCGTTCTGACCGTCGAAGATCCAACCGAACATCCGCGACGTCACCACGGTGGGGATGGCCCACGGGATCAGGACGAGGGCTCGTAGCAGCCCGCGACCGCGGAAGTTCTCGAACAGCACCAGGGCCAAGACCATCCCCACGACCGTCTCGAGGGTGGTCGAGACGGCCGTGAACACCAGAGTTTGCTGCCAGGCGTTCCAGAACTGGCTGTCGGTGAGGAGCCCGACGTAGTTCTGCAGCCCGACGAACTCGTCGCGCGCCTCGGCCAGCGAGGTGTTGCGGGCCGACAGTCGTACGGTCGTGACCGCCGGGTAGAGCGACACGGCCAAGATCATCGCCAGCGTGGGCGCGACCAGCACCAGGCCCAGCCCGAGACCGCGACGGGGGTGATGACGCCGCGCCGGCCGCTTGCCGGGTGGCGCCACCGCCTCAGCCGCGGCCCTGCGTTCAGAATCGACCGACATGATCAGGAGGTGACGATCTTCTGGATCTCGGCGGCACAAGTCTGGAGCTCACCGGCGATGTTGCCGGAGTTCAGCGCCTTGGACACCGACGACTGCAGGGCCAGGCTGACCTGCGGGTACTTCGGCGTGACCGGCCGCGGGGTGCCACCTTCGAAGACCGCCTTGAGCGCGATCATGGCCGGCTGCTGCTTCTTGAAGGTCGCGTCGTCGTAGACCGAGGAGCGGATCGGGGCGTTGCCGAAGTTCTTGGCGAAACCGATCTGGGTCTCGGGCGACATGGCCCAGTTGAGGAAGTCGAGCGAGCCGTCCTTGTTCTTCGACGACTCGGACACGCCGAGCTGGAAGCCGCCCAGGCAGGCTGCGCTCTTGCCGCCGGCGAACGCGGGCAGCGGGGCGACGCCGACCTTGTCCACGACCGAGGACTGGTCCTTGGTCTGGGAGACGCCGTAGACGTAGGACCACTGCCGCAGCATCGCTGCCTGGCCGGAGGTGAAGGGGCGCCGACTCGGCTCCTCGTCCCAGGAGAGGACGTCTTTCGGCGTGACCTTGTATTTGTTGATCAGGTCGTACATGAACTGCACCGCCTTGACAGCGGGCTCGTCGGCGATGTGCACGGAGACGCTGTCCTCGCCCAGGATCGAGCCCCCGGCCGAAGCGACGTACTCGACCAGGTCGCAGACGAGGATCTCGGCCTGCTTGGCCTGCCAGAGGAAGCCGTAGTCGACCTTGCCGGAGGACTGCAGCGAGCCGGCCAGGTCGGCCAGCTTCTCCCAGTCGGTCGGGACCTTGTCGGCGCTGATGAGGTCCTTGCGGTAGTAGAGCTGGCCGGCGTCGACGAACCAGGGCACGGCGCTGAGGGAGCCCTTGAAGGTGCAACCGCTGACCACGCCGGGGAAGGAGTCCTTGAGCGAGGCGTCGTCGAGCTTTCCGTCGAGCTTCATCGTCCAGCCGGCGTTGGCGAACTCGGAGATCCAGATGATGTCCTCGGAGAAGATGTCGATGCTGCCGTCCTTGCGGCTCAGCGACTGGACGATCTGCTGGTGCACCTCGGTGTTGGAACCCGGCGGCGGCAGCTCCCGCACCGTGACGTGGTAGTTGGTCTGTGAGGAGTTGTAGGTGTCCACCCAGGCCTGCAGGCTGATCGAGCCCGGCAGCTTCGTGCAGGCGAAGACGACCTCCTTGGCACCGGTGCTGCCGCTGCTGGACGGCGTCGTCGTCGGCTGTCCGCAAGCAGCCAGGGTGGGTCCCAGCGCCACCGCACCGGCAGCCAAGCCACCCCACCTCAAGAACTGCCGGCGATCGAGCGAGCGGCGGGCCGGGGGGATGGTGTCCATGGTTCTCCTCTATGAGGTTGCTGGTTTATGCCGATTCAAATGCTGTTTTATGCGACAAACATCAAGTTACTGCGGTTTCAGCCGTCTTGACAAGACCAAACCGGCACAATGTGTCATGATCTTCGGGAGGGAGGTGAGCCGTGAACTCACAACGCACTCCGCGCGACGGGTCCCTGCCCGCCCGTCGCCGCGAGGACCTGCTGGAGATCGTGCACACCTCGGGGCAGGCAACGGTGGTCGAGCTGGCGGAGCGCTTCGACGTGTCCGCCGACACCATCCGACGCGACATCGACTACCTGGTCGACCAAGGACTCCTGGCCCGTACGCACGGGGGTGCCGTCCCGCCGTCGTCGCGGGCCACGGCGGACACGCCCTTGGGCCGGCGGATGCAGCTGCGACCGGAGGTCAAGACCGCCATCGGGCACACCGCGGCCCGGCTGATCGCCGACGACGAGACGGTGATCGTCAACGGCGGGACGACCACCCTGGCCTTCGCGGCGGCGCTGACCGCGCGGCGCGGACTGACCGTCGTCACCAACAGCCTGGTGCTGCCTCCCTCACTGCCCAGTGATGCGATCCGCGACGTCTACCTGATCGGCGGCGAGGTCCGGATGACGTCGATGACCACCGTCGGGCCGGTGCGGTTCCCGGGTTCGACCGGCAGCGGATCGCACGCCATCAGCGGCGATGTGGCCGTCATCGGGGTCGGCGGCATCTCGGTGCGCAACGGCCTGTCGACCAGCAACCTGCCCGACGCGCAGATGATGCGCGACATGATCGGCGGAGCCTCGCGACTGATCGTGGTCGCCGACCACACCAAGATCGACCACAACGCCTTCGCTCAGATCTGTCCACTCGACCGGATCGACCAGCTGGTCTGCGACATCGATCCCGAGCATCCGGTTGCCGCCGCTGTGATCAAGAGCGGTGGCGAACTCATCCAGCCCAGTTATCCCGCGACCTCTTGAAGGAGTTCCATGCCCAACCGAGACCTGCTCTTCATCGGCGGATCCGGCGAGATCAGTGCCGCCTGCGTGCAGCATGCGATCTCCCGCGGCGACCGGGTCACCGTGGTCAACCGCGGCCGGTCGACCCTGCGGCCGCTGCCGAGCGAGACGACGGTCTTGACCGCGGACATCCGGGAGCCCGACTCGGTCCGCGCGGTGCTCGGGGACCGCGAGTTCGACTCGGTGGTGGAGTTCTTCGCCTTCCTGCCCGAGCACATCGAGACCGATGCCGAGCTGTTTGGCGGCCGGACCGGACAATACGTGTTCATCAGCAGCGCCTCGGCTTACCAGACCCCGCCGCAGCAGCTGCCGGTCACCGAGGACACCCCGTTGGAGAACCCGTTCTGGCAGTACTCGCGCGAGAAGATCGCCTGCGAACGACGGCTGGCCGAGGTGTCGGCCGAACGGGGCGACCTGCCGTACACGATCGTGCGGCCCTCCCACACGTATGACCGGACCAGCATCCCGATGGACGGCGGCTGGACGGTGGTCGACCGGATGCGTCGGGGTCTGCCGGTGGTCGTGCACGGCGACGGCACGTCTTTGTGGACCATCACCCACGCCGACGACGTGGCCGTGGGGCTGGTCGGGCTGCTCGGACACCCGGACGCGCTCGGCGAGGCCTTCCACATCACGAACTCAACCCCGGTGACCTGGGACCACATCTATCGCAGCATCGCCACGGCGGCCGGCGTCGACGAGCCGAAGCTGGTGCACATCGCCTCGGAGACCCTGGCCGCGATGGAGCCCGAGTGGGGCCCGCGGCTGCTCGGCGACGTGTCCCACTCGATGATCTTCGACAACGCCAAGGTCAAGGCCCTGGTGCCCGACTACTCCCCTGACACCACGTACGCCGAGGGTGCCCGCCAGCTGGTCGGGTGGTACGACGCTCACCCGGAGCGTCAGGTCGTCGATCCGGAGGTCAATCGGACGATCGACCGGATGGTGGCCTGGGCCGCTCGCTGACCCAGCCGGCCTTCTCGACGATCTGCCTGGCCGTCTCCTCCACCGACCGGCCGTGGGTCTCCACCAAGAAGTCCCTGATGCTCGCCAGGTCGGTCCGTCGCTGGTAGAGGTCGACGAAGTCGCGCAGTCGTTGTTGCCAGTACGCGTTCGGCTCGCGAGCCGTCACCCGGTCCTTGAGCACGGCTTCCGGCGCGGTCAGCTCGCAGACGCTGAATCTCGCGTCCGCGACCACGGCGCGGAGCTGCTCTCGCTCCGACGCGTCGGCGAGCACGCTGGGGATGAGCACCTTGAGCCGCTGGACGGCCGCGTAGTTCGGCCAGATGGCTCGGAGATTGTCCCGGGCGAAGGAGCGTCCCGGGTCGGGGTAGATCATGCTCAGGTCGTCGAGGTCGATCACCGCATGAGCCACCCGGGCCGCTCGAAGGAGCTCCGCCACCGCTCTGGACAGCGTGGTCTTGCCCGACCCCGGCGATCCGTGGAGCACGAGCACCTCGACGCCATCCATGGCTCGAACGTAACCACGGCTGGAGCTCGGCGAATCGGAGGGTGCCGGCAGATCAGGATGGATCGGCGCCCCCAGCAGGATTCGAACCTGCGACACAAGGTTTAGGAAACCTTTGCTCTATCCCCTGAGCTATGAGGGCTGACTAGGGCAAACAATCTGCCAGGCGTCCGCTCGTGCCACTAGCGTTCCATAAGACCATGACGAGGAACGATGAACGACCACAAGCGAGGACAAGAGTAGTGCCACGAAGGCGACGCCAGTGGGGGGCGATCAGGCAGCTTCCCAGCGGTCGGTATCAGGCGAAATTTCAGGACCCTGACGCTCGACGATCACCTTGGCGCCTCGGACCTTTGCCACCGAGCGCGAGGCCGACGGGTGGCTCGCGGGCAAGCGATCGGAGCTTGACGCCGGCACCGCGGTGAATGATCAGCTCGGCAAGGGGCCCTTGCGGGACTGGTGGCCGGGCTATTGGCGGTCGGTCCAGAGTCGGAAAGAGCTGACCCGCGTCGGATACGAGGCAGCCTGGCGGTTGCGCATCGAGCCCAGGTTCGGTTCGATGCCGGTCCGACGGATCAAACCGTCGCACATAGACGATTGGGTTGCTGACCTGCTCGAGGAAGGTGTCTCGACGTCGAAGGCTTCGGCAGCCCTCGGCGTGCTCAAACGGGTGCTGGATCGGGCTGTGCGTGATCGGGTTGTCGCAACCAATCCTTGCGCGCTGCGATCCGTGAGGTTGCCGCGTCGGGCCCCAACCGAGCGTCCGCTCCTTGAGCCGGTCGAGGTTGAAGAGCTGGCGAGCGCCATGAATGGTGAGGCCGACCGCGTCCTGGTTCGGTTGCTCCCCTACGGTGGTCTGCGCATCGGTGAGGCCTTCGCGTTGCAATGGTCGGACGTCGATCTGAAGCACCGAACGCTCGCAGTCCGTCACAGCGTCAGCGAGGTGAACGGCAGGCTGATCGTTGGAACAACCAGGCCCATGCGACTCGTGTCATCACCTTGCCCGATGTACTGGTATCGCAGCTCGGCGAGCTGCCGCAGACTGGTGCCCTCGTCTTTCCGAACAGCAGCGGCACCTATCGCCGGTACGGGAATTTTCGTAGGGACTCGTGGAACAAGGCCTGCGTTTCGTCAGGCGTAGTTGCACGGCCGCATGACCTTCGAGGAACATGCGCGTCCCTACTCATCGACGCCGGCGCAAGTCCCAAAGACGTAAAAGCCCACCTCGGTCACCAGGATGTGGAGACGACACTTCGCCTGTACGTACGCGTGAGGCCAGGCCGGAACGTCGACATTGCCGACCGGCTCAACGCCCTGATCACCGAAGTCCCTGAATAGATCGATGAGGGTGGTCGTGCCGCCGATCTGACTATCCTCGACGAACTTTGCCGCCGCCGTGGGCGCGGCCGCGCCCTCGCCGTCCACATCGACGTGCAGGCCCAGCCCGGGGTCGGGCTAGATGCTGCCACCACCGGCAGACCGGTCTCGGCGCGCCGGTCGGGATCAGCGGTGCGAACATCATTCGCGAATACGCCGGCACCATCGTCAGCAGGCAGCCTCGTGCGTGTCTGCCCAACCGACCAGCAACACGAATTCGGGGAACCAGACATTGTTCGCGTCGCGATCTCCCGGCCACCTACAGCGGCCGCGACGCCAGGTCCGGCGCCAGACTCGCTGGCCACAGCTCCCAATCTCCCTGCTCACTGTCCAGCCCCAGCAGCTCTTTCGCGGCCGCCGGTCGGCTGCCTTTCGTCCTTCCCTCATCCATGCAATCCGTCGTCAACAGCCGAAGCGACGTGCCCTTCGACACCTCCGATCTGCTCTTCCGATTCGGCGACGGTATCCGTCCGAGCCGGTCATGTGGGTCAGCGTGAAGGCCGGCCCGAGCAACTAGGCCAGCATCTCTGCGTCGCTGGACATCATGGCGTCGCGCTGGTTGGTGTAGTCGTCTCGTACCGCCATCTCGACGGCGGCTCGGTCGTGGTCCGCGATCATCTCAGCCGAGGTACTCCTGGTCGGAGACGTGCTCGAGCCACGTCGTGGTGCCGGCGGGGTCGTCGCTGGTGTCGAGCATCGCGAGGTGCTCCATGAAGGAATCTGCGGCCGCGCCGTGCCAGTGCTCCTCACCCGGTGGGCAGTAGATCGTCTGGCCGGGGTAGGCCTCGACCTTCTCGCTGCCTCGGGACTGCACCCAGGCGATTCCCTGGGTGATGTGCAGGGTCTGGCCGTGGGCGTGGGAGTGCCAGGCGGTGCGGGCGCCGGGTGCGAACCGCACCCTGGCCACGACCATCCGCTGTCCCGGCTCGCGGGGCGACGCGATCGGGTCGAGCCAGACGTCGCCGGTGAACTGCTCGGGCGGGTTCTTGGTGGTGGGAGTTCGGGGGTCGATCTGCACGGTGGTCCTTCCGGTTTCGGCTGTTGCAGACACCTCTGGTCGAGGCTAGCGCTGTTGCGTGCGGTCACGGAGGCCTGTCGCTGCCCTTCTTCACAGCAGGCTTGGTGGGTTAGCGACTTGCCTCGACCAGCGCCTTGGTGGAGGTGGTGGTGCGGCGTCTGCGATCTCGGCGGGGACGATGAGAGGGAGCCCCCTGTTCCGGCGGACAGGGCGACCATGACGGCAACACCGAGGGTGCTGCCGAGCTGGTAGGTGGTGTTGACCAGGCCGGACGCTGCCCCGGCGTCGGCCGCGGTGGTGCCGGCCAGCCCAGCAGCGGTCAGCGGGGCGAATGCGAGGCCCTGGCCGATGCCGATCAACACCATCGGCAGCGCCACCCCGGTGAGGTAGGGGGTGGCGGCGGTGAGCTGGGACAGCCAGGCCATTCCGGCCAGGGTGACGGCCGGACCCGCGGCCAGCAGGGTGGCGTTGCCGTACCGGGCGGTCAGCCGCGACACGGGCAGGGCGACGAAGAAGTTGATCACCGTCATCGGGAGAAAAGCCTGGCCGGCCTGGAGCGGGTTGAACCCGTAGACGCCCTGCAGGAACTGGGGGGTGAAGAAAAAGTCGCCGATCATCGTGCCGGCGAACAACAACCGCGCCAGGTAGGCCCCGGCGGCGACCCAGCAGATCCCCTGACCGGGCACCGAGCAGCAACAACCCGCCGAAGACGAGCGTGTACGCGTTCTGCACCCACGACAGGCCCGTCGGAGTGAACGACATCGCCGACTCGATGCTGGGCAGCGCGGTGAAAATGATCGAGTTGTCGAGCACGATCATGAAGTAGCTGACCAGGATGATCGTCAGGATCGCCCGCGGGTGGGTCGGGCCGGATGTCTGAGAAACGGTAGGCATGAGCTGTCTTCGAGGAATTGGTCGTGGGCCAGTTGGCCGCGCGAGCTTTCACAGAGGCGTTGGGTGCAACCTCAGGGAATCAGTTCTTCAACCCATCCTGGGAGGGCCTGCTGCGCAGTGGCGTACGCAGTCCTGTTCGGGATCGCCGCCGCCGTCCGAACCGACAGGCGCTGGGTTTGTTGGGGCGTAGGCACGCTGCTGCTGCTCAATCTGGCCTACGGAGTGGCCAGCTACTACCCGGCAGTCCACGCTGCGCAAGGAATGAATGTGCTCGACTGGCTGGAAGGAACCCTCTACACGGGCCTGCTGCTGGCCGCCCTCGGTCTCACCGTGCTGCGGCTCAGTCGGGTCACCTTGTCGGCCACCGTCTCCGCCTCCCGTAACGCGCCGGGCTCCGCTGATCGGGCCGATACGATCACGTCCTGAGGGATGTGATGCTCAGGAAGCTGTCTCACCGGAGCGGCGGACGGCCCTCCGTAGCAGCGGCTGGCGCGGCATCCCGC
>CAVUGB010000007.1:0-90130 GCA_963740705.1 uncultured Actinomycetota bacterium | reverse complement strand
GTGCTGACACCTCGGTGTCGGTAGCACCCCGTGGATCCGCTGTCATGACGGCAGTGGCACTGGTTGTTACCCCGCCTGCATGCAGCCCAAATGAAACACACACTAGCATACTAGTGAATTGTGACCGTCGCTCTCAGCGCGGAGCCTTTTGCCAAGCTGCACACGTGCCGATAAAAGAGCATTGCGTGCAAAACTTGTCCGCTTGCTTATCTGCCAGGGACCTCGCTTGCCCTCACTGTTTGTGGTGCAAACAGCGCGATGGTAGTTTGATGCGATACAGTGAGTGCGCGGGCGCTTGAGTTGGCCAGCAGCGCGTGAGGCTCAGGACAGGGAACCGCTCGCCGAGGTGAAAAAATTTCGTCGTTTTTGCCAGGGGAGAGGGAGCGAGATGAGCAGGTGGACACTTCCATCGCCGCTGCATCAGGGTTGCCCAAGCATGTCCATTGGACCACGAGTGCTTGCATCTTTGTTGCGGAAGCGCAGACACCCACAGTGTGCAAGCAGCATCTGTTGAATGCAGCGACGCTCTGAAGGCCTCGATGGAAGCAGCTGCAAAAGTCAGGACCATCCCGGGCTGTGACAGTGAGCTGAGGAGCTGCCTTGCCCCCATGACATTGACCAAGCTCGCCTCGTTGCACATGGCAAACAAGCTCGATGAAAAAGGCGCGCAATTTCATTCGTGTCATTCGCAATGCCGAGCGCAATCCTCATTGGTTAGGATTGCTACTTTGATAGCGCCGAGAGCTCGCTGCCTACTGCAAGTGGAATCATATCCGTCTACCTACCAACTGATGGCCGAGGAAGCGAAATGCATACGGCATTGCTTCATTTGGAGTATATGGTACTCCGTGTTTTTTGTGATTGCGCAGGGCATCCAAAAATTGCGTGAGCTGCTCCATCATGAGCGCCTGGCGGTCCGCAAGGTGTCACCACTCCTGACCAAGGCAGCGCTCCACGCTACCTGTCAAAGAAAGCAAACATGCAATGACTGACATCCAATACTCCAAACTCAGCCGAGACAGCGCGCGGCGACCTCATACGTGTCCTTGGAGATGCCGGGGGCATCCCTAATGCGCGTGAGCTGCTCCTTCATGAGCGCCTGGCGATCGGCATCGAAGCGCCGCCACTGGCTCAGGCTGCCAACGAGTCGCGATGCGACCTGAGCATTGATGGCATCGACCTCCAGACACGTGTCGCCGAGGAACTTGTAGGCCTGCCCCGATTTGGCGTGGAACTTGGGGATGTTCATGGTGAAGACCGAGACGAGCGAGCGCAGGCGGTTCGGATTCTTGAGCGTGAAGTCCGGGTGGCCGACCAATGCCTGCAAAGGGGGGGCCACAAGGGCAGCGCAGAAGAGACAGCTTGAGGTGGCGACGACTTTGACACATGCATACAATGAGCTTCAAGAGTCCGTTAGGGCGTGCTTTGCTCTGATCACAGCAAGCAGGGGCGTGCCTTGATTATTGACAAGCTTATGAGCAGTGTGCATGGTAGCAAATGGTGTTTGGCCAGTCGCTTCCTTGCCCCCGAGGCCCCAGTCAGGCATGCTCTCCAAGGCCCGGCCGCACCAACCAGTATTGCTGCGATTTCGCGCCTCGCAAACAAAACTGCAGTGTGTTCGATGAAAAGTGCTGGGATGGGCTCACCTTGACGCGGTCCAGCACGTCCGGCAGGTCGCTGGAGGCTTGGATGGCGAACCACTTGTTGAGCACGAGCGCATCCGGCTTGGCAAACTGGTAGAAGTCCTCCAGGGCAGCCTCTCGCTGCAGTGAGCACATGTTGTGCGTTGCAGGCGGCACAGGCGATGCAGTGAGACAGTGCGCTTCTTGTCTTGGCTGATGCGAGGCATGGCGCTCGTGCGGCAAGCAGTCTCGCGGTTGTGTTGTCAGTGAATTGCTATACGTCTGCACTGTAGTAGAAGTCGTCCAGGGCCGCTTCGCGCTGTGGTGAGCACGCGAGAGTGATGCATCCAGCACAGGAAATACCATATACAACTGATGCACACAGCACAAGGCGCTGCTGCAAGGCCATGATTGTGAGGCAGTCAGCTCTGGTGTGCTGCAGCCCACACATGCAGTCCAGACAGCGCATGCGAGCTGTCTGCGTCCCCTTCACAGGTGATGCAATCAGCACGGGTGGGGGGTGCAGCACATGGCATCGATGTGACCCTTGCATGCAGACACGAGTGATGCATTGAGCACATGCGAAGCTAATTAACCACCAAGCGCCGCTCGAAGGGGTGAAGGGAGACAGCGCACAAGGCGTTGCACACACGCAGCAGTGATGGCAGTTCAAGAAGACATAAGCTGTGAGGCCAACCCATTTTTCGCTCCTGCCGCGTCTCTAAATTCGTCGGAGGACACTGCATGAAGTGATCGGCCATGGCAACAAGTCGAGCATGTGAATGAATCTGCGCGCCAATGTGGCAAGCGCAACGGCAGCAGTTGAGAGCTTCTCCAATCCCCATCAACATACACACCTTTTCACCTTGAATGTCGGCCAGGGAGGCAACAGTGCTGCCGCCCTGTCGGTCATGCGCGCTGCCTGCATGGCATGCAGCAAGCACACTGTCAGAGCCGGGGCAACTGTGTGTGAGACTGAAGAGGGTCCGCACCCCCTGCATTACACACCTTGTCGCCGGGGATGTCCGCCAGGCAGGACAGCGCCGCCACCCTGTCGGTCATGCAGTTGGCTGCCTTGTACTGGCTATAGCATACCTCCGCGGCAGCGTCATCCTGCGATGGCACGGGCCCCCCAAAAACAAGGGAAAAGAAAGAAGAAAAAAGACGTCTTTGCATTGCGCACGGGGGTGGCCATGCGGAATGCGCATCGAAAGCAGCTGCGTCAAGATTAGCAGCACAGTGGGACTGCATTGTCAGCAGTACCAGAAGTGTCATTGCAGCGTGCACAAGCATGCGCTGGTTATCATGAGAGAGAAAGTCATCGGCATCGGTGCCAAGCAATTGTGGTCTGGTGCAAATGAACCGACGCGTGAGCACAATGCGGCCTGGCAGAACAAAACAGAAACGAGCACACGAAAATAACTTGAAATCAACATATCACACGTTGAAGAATTATGCTCACGATCGATTGCATGCCGTGCCAATGGGAACAGGTTGCGATCTCCGCTGACAAGTATGTGTAGATGCAACATCAAATGTACTGGGCTCAGTACGTGTTAGCAAATGCATTGGGCTCAGATGATACTTCGAAGTACCACTAGTGCTTTCGCTTCCACAGACCTTGATAGAGTGGATGTAGTCCAGAATGGTGTTGCGCAGGCTGCGTCCTTGCCCGACTCCTCCTGGTGCCAGTTTGAAAATGAGGGATGTGGCGTGGCAGGCACAGGAGGGGCTTTGCGTTGAGTTAAGAATTGCAAAAGAAAATGCATGACTCGGTGACTCGGCGTGCATTGCAGTGGCGCATAGCTCTGGGGTGTGCAAACAGCAGCACTCACGCCGAGGCCATAGCAAACACGCAACCGAACCAAGTAGACGACAGGGGAAGGCCACCACGTATTGCTTCTACCGGCGCTACCGCGGCCTGGACCTGGCGGCGCTGGAGCAGCGGGTCGACACGACGATGGCCCCGTACATCTTGAGCCGGCTCTCGCCCGACGCCGTCGGCCGGATCCAGGAGCACCGGGCGGCCGGGCACACCACGATCTTGATCACCGGCGTGGTCCGGACCCTGACCCGGCCGTTGGCCGAGCTCTTCGACGTCATCGTCGCCGCCGAGCTGGATGTCGACGAGGACGGCCTGTGCACCGGCTACCTGACCACCCCGCCGCTGGTCGGGGAGTCTCGGGCCGCCTGGATCAAGCACTACGCCTCGCTGCACGACATCGACCTGTGCCGCAGCTTCGCCTACGCCGACTCGCACTCCGACCTGCCGATGCTGCAGACGGTGGGCCAGCCGGTCGCGGTCAGCCCGGACATCTCGCTTGATGCGGGCCGCGCAGCGCAGCCAGTGGTCGATCGTGGAGTGGAAGATCAAGCCCAGCACACCCCGGTGGAAGCTGCCGCCGTAGGCCATGACCGCGACAAGGCCCTGATGGCGCGGCCCACGACGGCCCCTGACCTGCAGCTGGCGACCGATCGCGTACGACGATCTGGGTCGGCTGAGTCGGCTGATGAGCGCCATGGAGGCCGTTGACGCTCCTTACGAGCGGCACGAGCCCGGGTCAGCTGAGCGAGGCGTACGGCGGGGCCGGTGCCGAGCCGGAGCGGGACACGTTGCTCGGCTGCGGCAGTGATGGTGCCGCCGTGGCCTACGCCTGGAACCATCCTCAGCACGCCGACACCACGTTGCGCCGGGTGTTGATGATCGGCGGGGTGCACCCGGGCTGGCGTCGGCGCGGGCTCGGCACCACCCTGCTGGGCTGGCAGCTCGCGGCGGCGCAGCGCTGGGACGCCGAGACCCGCAGGCCTGAGCACGGGCCGTTGCGCTACCTGACCCGGATCGACGAGAAGCTGGCCGACTACCGGGCCCTGTACGAGGCGTACGGGCTGGCCTCGA
Organism: uncultured Actinomycetota bacterium; assembly: GCA_963740705.1. Lineage (GTDB taxonomy): Bacteria > Actinomycetota > Actinomycetes > Propionibacteriales > Propionibacteriaceae > Microlunatus. The sequence goes on along the minus strand of CAVUGB010000007.1, from coordinate 85,612 downwards.
CGCGCTGGTTCGCCCGGATGGCCCAGCGCTTCGACGGCGCGCCGCCGGCTGTGGCCGCGGTGCCCGGGATCGAGATCGTGCCGCTCAGCCACGACCTGGTGGAGCCGGCGCGGCTGGCCAGCAACGAGGCGTTCCTGGACCACTGGGGGTCGCAGCCGGTCGGCCGGGAGCGCTGGCTGGAGGAGCTCGAGGCCTCCCACACCCGACCGGATTGGTGCCTGGCCGCCCTCGACCCGGTGGCCGGTGAGGTGGTGGGCTGCGTGATCAACGCCGCGTACGAGACCGAATGGCCGCTCTACGGCTATCGGCTGGGCTGGACCGACCGGCTGGCCGTACGCCGCCAGTGGCGCAAGCGCGGGGTCGCGTCGGCGCTGCTGCGACGTTCGATGGAGCTGTTCCACGCGCTCGGGATGGAGGGCGCAGGCATCGGCGTGGACTCCGACAACCCGAACGGGCGCCGTACGGGCTCTACGCCGCGCTGGGCTACCAGCAGAACAGCCGCTTCGTGATCCACACGAAGACGGTCACCGCCGACGACGGTAGGTATTCGGCGCATGTCGGGTCATTCCAAGTGGGCAACCACCAAACACCAGAAGGCCGTGGTCGACGCACGACGGGCCAAGTCATTCGCGAAGCTGATCAAGAACATCGAGGTGGCCGCCCGCCTCGGCGGCGGGGACGTCGACGGCAACCCCACCCTCTACGACGCCATCCAGAAGGCCCGCAAGACCTCGGTCCCCAAGGACAACATCGACCGCGCGGTCAAGCGCGGCTCCGGTGCTGAAGCCGGCGGCTCGGACTACGAGACGCTGATGTACGAGGCCTACGGCCCGGCCGGCGTCGCGCTGTTGATCGAGTGCCTGACCGACAACCGGAACCGATCCGCCTCTGAGGTCCGGGTCGCGGTCACCCGCAACGGCGGCACCATGGCTGACGTGGGCTCCACGGCGCGGATGTTCAACCGCAAGGGCGTGGTCATCGTGGCCAAGCAACAGGGCGGTCGCGAGCTGAGCGAGGACGACGTGCTCGAGGCGACGTTGGACGCCGATCCCGAGGAGGTCAACGACCTGGGGGAGACGTTCGAGATCATCAGCGACCCGGCCAACACCGTCGCGGTCCGGACCGCGGTCCAAGAGGCCGGTCTCGACTACGAGTCGGCCGAGGTCTCCTTCGTGCCGGACTACACCCAAGAGGTCGACGGTCCGACCGTCGAGAAGCTGATGAAGATCGTCGACGCGCTCGAGGACTCCGACGACGTGCAGAACGTCTACTCCAACTTCGACGCCTCCGACGAGGTGCTGGCCAGCCTCAGCAACTAGGCCCGCGTGTCGAGGTCGCGGTGCTGACCGGAGCACATAGGGTACGAACGTCTGTTCGTTTCGGTGATCATCCAGGAGGCCGCATGCGCGTGCTCGGCATCGACCCCGGGCTCACCCGGTGCGGTCTCGGCGTGGTCGACGGGCGCCCGGTCGTCCGCCGCAGCTGGTCGCGGTCGACGTGGTCCGCACCCCGCCCGAGCTGGAGACGGCGCGGCGGCTGGTGCTGATCGAGGCACGGCAGTCGAGGACTGGATCAACCGCTACGCCCCGAGGCGGTGGCGGTGGAGCGGGTGTTCGCCCAGCACAACGTGCAGACGGTGATGGGCACCGCGCAGGCGGCCGGGGTGGCGATGCTCGTTGCGGCCCGCCACGGCATCCCGGTCGCCCTGCACACCCCGAGCGAGGTCAAGGCCGCCATCACCGGCTCCGGCCGGGCCGGCCAAGGACCAGGTGGGCGCGATGGTGGCCCGGATCCTCCGGCTGGACGAGATCCCGAAGCCCGCGGACGCGGCTGACGCCCTGGCGCTGGCCATCTGCCACGTCTGGCGAGGTGGCAGCACGGCCAGGCTCGACGCGGCCATGGTCGCAGCGACCCAGCAGGCGGCCCGTCAACGCCGGGCGTTCCAGCAGGCCCGGACGGCCGGCGGCTCGCGGTGATCGCGCAGCTGAGTGGCAGCGTCGTCCAGGTCGGGCCGACGTCAGCGGTCATCGAGGTCGGTGGCTTCGGTGTGCTGACCCTGTGCAGCCCGAACACGGTGGCCGGCCTGCGCATCGGTCAACGGGCCACCCTGGCCACCTCGCTGGTCGTGCGGGAGGACTCCCTCACGCTCTACGGTTTCGCCTCGGGCGACGAGCGCGAGTTCTTCGAGCTGCTGCTGACCGCTACCGGGGTCGGACCCAAGCTGGCCCAGGCGGCGCTGGCCGTGCTCTCGCCCGACGAGCTCCGGCACGCCATCGCCACCGAGAACCTGGTGCTGCTCTGCAAGGTCCCCGGGATCGGTCGCAAGGGGGCCCAGCGGATCGTGATCGAGCTGAAGGACAAGATCAACGCCGTCGGCCTGTCCGAGGATCCGGTCTCGTCGGTGGTAGCGGTCGAGGCGTGGCGCGAGCAGGTCTCGCTCGGGCTGCAGGGACTCGGCTGGTCGGCCAAGGACGCCGACGCGGCGTGCGGCGAGGTGGAGCACCTGGCCCGGGAGGAGCCGCCGGCCAGCGTGCCGGTGCTGATGCGGGCCGCTCTGCAGTCGCTGGCCCGGAAGTAGCCGGCCGTGCTGAGCGAAGAGGACGTGACCGGCCTCGTACGACCGGGCTCCGACGTCGACGAACGAGCGGCCGAATCGGCCCTGCGCCCGACCACGCTGGCCGAGTTCGAGGGCCAGCCCCGGGTCAGTGACCAGCTGGGGCTGGTGCTCGAGGCGGCGCGCCACCGCGGCGGGGTGGCCGACCACGTGCTGCTGTCCGGGCCCCCGGGCCTCGGCAAGACCACCCTGGCGATGATCATCGCGGCCGAGATGGCCGCCCCGCTGCGGATCTCCAGCGGCCCGGCCATCCAGCACGCCGGTGACCTGGCGGCGATCCTGTCCGGGCTGGTGGAGGGTGAGGTCTTCTTCCTCGACGAGATCCACCGGATGTCCCGCCCGGCCGAGGAGATGCTCTATCTGGCCATGGAGGACTTCCGGGTCGATGTGGTGGTCGGCAAGGGCCCCGGGGCCACCGCCATCCCGTTGGAGATCCCGCGCTTCACCCTGGTCGGCGCGACGACCCGGGCGGGTCTGTTGCCCGGTCCGCTGCGGGACCGGTTCGGTTTCACCGCGCAGCTCGACTTCTATGACGCCAAGGATCTGGAGCACATCGTGCACCGCTCGGCCGAGCTGCTGGGCGCCGAGCTGGACGGCGCCGGGGCCCGCGAGATCGCCCGACGGTCCCGCGGCACCCCGCGGATCGCGAACCGGCTGCTGCGCCGGGTGCGCGACTTCGCCCAGGTGCGCGCGGACGGTCGGATCACCCGGCCGATCGCCGAGTCCGCCCTGGAGCTCTACGAGGTCGACGAGCTGGGTCTCGACCGGCTCGACCGAGGGGTGCTGGAGGCCATGTGCCGACGCTTCGCCGGGGGCCCGGTCGGCCTGTCGACCCTGGCCATCTCGGTCGGTGAGGAGCGCGAGACGGTCGAGGAGGTGGCGGAGCCGTTCCTGGTCCGGCAGGGCTTCTTGATGCGGACCCAGCGGGGTCGGGTGGCCACCCCAGCCGCCTGGCGACACCTCGGCCTGACCCCGCCGACCGGCGCTCCCAGCACCGAGCTCAGCCCCGACCTGTTCGGCTGAGCCGTCCCAAGCACTCGTGTCAATCGGGCTTTTGGGCTCAGACTAGGTAGAGTACGGCGGTCAGTGCTGTGGCTGCGGAGGCCACGGCGCACCCAGAATCGCCCCCGTCAACGAAATGTTGGAGTCATGCCGCAAAGCCAGTGGAGCACGCTCGTCCTGATCGCCTTGATGGTGGTCGCCTTCTACTTCTTGATCCTGCGGCCGCAGAAGAAGCGCCAGCAGGCCGCCCAGAAGACCATGAACGAGGTGCAGCCGGGCACCCGGGTGCTGCTGGGCAGCGGCCTGTTCGGCACGGTCGTCGCGGTCGGGGACAAGCAGGTCATCCTGGAGATCTCGCCCGGGGTCGAGCTCACCGTGCTCAAGCCGGCCATCGCCCGCATCGTCACCGACGCCGACGAGGACACCTTCGTCGACGCGGACGACGAGTACGACGACGAGCTGACGGCTGAGCCGGAGTTCACCGAGCCCCACACCGTCACCGAGCCCAGGACCGTCATCGAGTCGCCGCCGCTGAGCGACGTCGACAACGACCGCAAGACCAGCTGACACCAGCTCTGACGCAAGGACTGCTCACCTGTGGCAACGACTACTGGTCGCCCGCTGCGCGCACTGATCGTGCTCGTGGTGCTGATCGCCGGACTCATCACCTTGATGGCGGTCAGCAATACCTGGACCCCCAAGCTCGGCCTCGACCTCCGGGGCGGCACGACCATCACCTTGACCGCGAAGAACACCACCGGCACCGGCTCGGTCGACCCGGCCAGCCTCCAGCTGGCCAAGACGATCATCCAGAGCCGCGTCGACAGCCTCGGCGTCGGCGAGACCGAGGTGACCACGGCCGGCGACAAGCAGATCATCGTCACCGCGCCCAACGTGCAGCGCGACGAGCTCGTACGCCTGGTCGGTCAGACCGCCCTGCTGCGGTTCCGGGCGGTCTACCAGGCCGAGGCGGTGACCCCGCCCGCGACGGCTGATCCGAGCGCGCCGGCCAGTGCTGAGCCGTCGAGCGACCCGTCGGCCAACCCGCCGACGCCCGAGCCCAGCAGCGCCCCCAGCCCGAGCACGACCAACAAGCGTCCGATGCCCGGGCTGCCCACCGCACCGGCCGCGCCCGTGGTCAAGTGCACCGAGGAGGCGCCCGGGGTCGCCCCGGACAAGGCCATCGACTGGCAGCCGACTGAGAACTGCACCGCCCAGTTCGCCGAGTTCACCTGCGACACCCAGCAGGGTGACGAGATCGCCGACCAGCCGCTGTTCGCCTGCGACCAGGGCGGTGCCGAGAAGTACCTGCTCGGCCCCACCCTGATCGAGGGCAACCAGCTGACCGGGGCCACCGCGGGCGTGCCGCAGAACGGCATCCAGTGGGTGGTCAACCTCGACTTCAACGCCGCCGGTGGCGCCGCCTTCGAGACCGCGACCCGGGCCCTGGCACAGCGCACCGATCCCGGGAACCGCTTCGCCATCGTGCTCGACGGGCAGTCGATCTCGGCTCCCTCGGTCAGTGCCGCCATCCCCGGTGGCCGGGCCGAGATCTCCGGCAGCTTCAACCAGAAGTCGCGCGACCGAGCTGGCCAACGTCTTGAAGTACGGCGCGCTGCCGCTCGCCTTCGACGTCTCCGAGGTCAACAACGTGTCCGCGACCTTGGGCGGTGAGCAGCTGCACGCGGGCATCGTCGCTGGTCTGATCGGCCTCGGGTTGGTCATCTTGTTCTGCTTCCTCTACTACCGGGGCCTGGGCATCGTGGTGGTGGCCTCGCTGGGCATCGCGGGCGTGATCACGTACGCCTGCATGGTGCTGCTGGGTGGCTCGGTCGGCTTCGCGCTTAACCTGCCGGGCATCGCCGGTGCCATCGTGGCCATCGGCGTCACCGCGGACAGCTTCGTCATCTACTTCGAACGCATCCGTGACGAGGTCCGAGAGGGCCGGACGCTGCGGACCGCGGTGGAGTCGGGCTGGCGCCGGGCCAAGCAGACCATCCTGATCGCCGACGCGGTCTCGATGCTGTCGGCGGTCATCTTGTTCATCCTGGCCATCGGGTCGGTGAAGGGTTTCGCCTTCACCCTCGGGCTCACCACGGTGATCGACGTGCTCGTCGTGTTCGTGTTCACCAAGCCGCTGATGACCCTGCTGGCCCGGACCCGCTTCTTCGGCGGCGGCCACAAGCTGTCTGGCCTGGATCCGAACCACCTCGGGGTCAAGGCGTTGCCCGGGTTGCGTTCGCGACGCACGTCGCCGGCCCGGACCGCCACCGTCGCGGACCAGGAGGCCTGAGATGTCCAAGTTCGGCAGTATCGGTCACCGGCTCTACACCGGTGAGATCTCCTACGACTTCATCGGCCACCGGCGCCGCTGGTACATCTTCTCGGCGGTGCTGATCACGGTGGCGCTGGTCGCGCTGGCTGCTCGAGGCTTGGTCTTCGGCATCGAGTTCACCGGCGGCGCGGACTTCCGGGCCCCGGCCCAGGTGTCCTCGCAGTCGGTCGACAACATGAAGAAGGCGCTGGAGGACTCCGGCGTACCCGGCCTCGACGAGGCCACCATCAACACGGTCGGCAACAACCAGATCCGGGTGCAGACCCGCACGCTGGACGCGACGACCGAGGTGCCGAAGGTCCGCGAGGCCATCGCCAAGGAGGTCGGCACCACGGCCGACCAGGTGACCTACAGCTTGATCGGCGCCTCCTGGGGCGGCCAGATCACCGAACGGGCGCTGATCGCGCTGGCCGTCTTCCTGGCCCTGGTCGGGTTGGTCATCTGGGCCTACTTCCGCAACGGCAAGATGTCGGCGGCGGCCCTGATCGCCTTGGTCCACGACCTGATCCTGACCGTCGGCATCTATGCCCTGGTCGGCTTCACCGTCACCCCGGCGACGCTGATCGGCGTGCTGACCATCCTCGGCTACTCCCTCTACGACACGGTCGTGGTCTTCGACAAGGTCAGGGAGAACGTCCGCGACATCCGGTCCAGCACCACCAAGACCTACTCCGAGGCGGCCAACCTCGCGGTCAACCAGGTGATGATCCGCTCGATCAACACCACCATCATCGGCGTGCTGCCGGTCGCGGCGCTGCTGTTCGCCGGTGCGGTCATCCTGGGTGAGGGCCCGCTGAAGGACCTCGCCCTGGCGCTGTTCGTCGGCATGGTCTCCGGCGCCTACTCCTCGATCTTCATCGCCACGCCGTTGCTGGCCCAGATGAAGGAACGCGAGCCGGACATGAAGAAGCTGGCCAGCCGGGTGGCCAACCGCCGGGCCAAGGACAGCCAGAAGGGGCGGTCGGGGGCGACCGCCACGCCGGCCCTGGTCCATGCTGGCTCCGGCGCGCGGTCTGCGGACCGGCACGACCCCGACCCGGACGCACTCGAGCCCGAGATCTCGGACGGCGTCGAACCCAGCAACGAGGACCTGGCGGCCGCGGCCGCCGAGCCGGCTACCCCGAACGTACGGGTGACCACGGTGGGCACCGACCTGCCGCCGGTGCGACCGCTGGCCGACGGTGCCTCCAAGCGACCGCAGCCGCAGCACAAACCACGCAGCCAGCGCAAGAAGTAGGGCGCCAGCATGGCCGACCAGGAGCCGCGTCGTCGCGATCGACCGTGGACGCACGAGGCCCTGATCAGCCTGCCGGCGCGGACCGCGTCGCCGGTGGCCGAGCTGGCCCGGCGAGCCCTGCTGGCCCTGTTGCTGGTGTTCATGATCGTCGCGCTGGTCTACTTCGACCGCGACGCCTACACCGACAACCACGACGGCACTGTCAGCCTGGTCGACGCGATCTACTACGCCACCGTCACCATCTCCACCACCGGGTACGGCGACATCACCCCGATCACCCCGACGTCTCGCATCTTGAACTCGATCATCGTGACGCCGCTGCGGATCGGCTTCCTGGTCTTGTTGGTCGGCACGACGCTGCAGGTGCTGGCCAACGAGGGCCGGCGGATCTTCATGGACGGACGTTGGAGGAAACGGATGCGCAATCACGTCGTGGTCGTCGGGTACGGCACCAAGGGCAAGAGCGCGGTCGAGACGTTGGAGAACAACGGCACCAACCCGGCCCAGATCGTCATCATCGACGGGCGGCCGTCAGCGATCACCGATGCCAACATCCGCGGCTTCGCCGCCATCGAGGGCGACGCCACGCGCCGGGAGATCCTGCGCCGGGCCGAGATCATCAAGGCCCGCGAGGTGATCATCACCCTCGACCGCGACGACTCGGCCATCTTGGTGATGCTGACCGTACGCCAGCTCAACCCGAGCGCCCATGTCGTGGTCGCCGTACGCGAGGACGACAACGCGTCGCTGTTGCGCCAGTCGGGGGCGAACGCAGTGGTCACCTCGTCCGAGGCGGTCGGCCGGTTGCTCGGACTCTCGGCGGTCAGCCCCAACCTGGGCACGGTGATCGAGGACCTGCTCTCGTCCAAGGAGGGCTTGGAGGTCGGAGAGCGCCAGGTCCGGCGCGACGAGGTCGGCAAGAGCCCCGGCGAGGTGGTCGGCGAGCAGGTCATCGCCGTCGTCCGCAACAAGACCCTGCGACGGTTCTACGACCCCACCGTGGCCACCCTGCAGACCGGCGACCAGGTGGTCGTCGTCCGCCAGGCCGTGGAAGAGGGCTGACCAGGACCGGTGGCCTAGACTGACCGCATCGTCGAGGTGAGGACAAAAGCCGAGGTGAGTGACCAGGGGACGGCCGCGGGGTCGTTGACGCAGGAACAGGGTGCGAAGGCGTCCGAAGACACCGTCGTGCTGCCCACGACCCGCCCCAACCCGGTGCCCGACCAGCCGCGCGTCCGGATGCGGCAGCGGATCGCCCGACTCGGTGCGGCCAAGCCCCAGACTCCTGCGCTCGACCCGCTGTTCCAGGTCATCCGCGCCAACCACCCGAAGGCCGACCTGGCCCTGATCGAGCGGGCCTACCGGACGGCCGAGCGCTATCACCACGGACAGCTGCGCAAGAGCGGCGACGCCTACATCACCCACCCGCTCGCCGTGACCACCATCCTGGCCGAGCTGGGCATGACCGAAGCGACCCTGTGCGCGGCGCTGCTGCACGACACGGTCGAGGACACCGACTACACCCTGGTCCAGCTGACCCGCGACTTCGGCGAGGAGGTCGCGCTGCTGGTCGACGGCTGCACCAAGCTGGACAAGGTCAAGTACGGCGAGTCAGCCAAGTCCGAGACCATCCGCAAGATGGTGATCGCCATGAGCCGCGACATCCGGGTGCTGGTGATCAAGCTCGCCGACCGGCTGCACAACATGCGTACGCTGCACTACCTGCGCCCCGACAAGCAGTCCCGGATCGCCTCGGAGACGCTGGAGATCTTCGCCCCGCTGGCCCACCGCCTGGGCATGAACGCGATCAAGTGGGAGCTGGAGGACCTGGCCTTCGGCACCCTGCACCCCAAGGTCTACGACGAGATCGTCCGGCTGGTGGCCGAGGCCGCACCCAGCCGGGACGAGTTCCTGTCCACCGTGGTGAACCAGGTGCAAGCCGACCTCGACGCCGCGAAGATCAAGGCGACCGTCACCGGCCGACCGAAGCACTACTACTCGATCTACCAGAAGATGGTCGTTCGCGGCCGCGACTTCCAAGACATCTACGACCTGGTCGGGTTGCGGGTGCTGGTCGAGGACAACCGCGACTGCTACGCCGCCCTCGGGGTGCTGCACGTCCGCTGGAACCCGCTGCCGGGCCGGTTCAAGGACTACATCGCGATGCCCAAGTTCAACATGTACCAGTCGCTGCACACCACGGTGCTCGGGCCGGAGGGCAAGCCCGTCGAGCTGCAGATCCGCACCGACGAGATGCACCGGCGGGCCGAGTTCGGGGTGGCCGCGCACTGGAAGTACAAGGAGGGCAAGGGCACCGCCACGGTGGCCCGCGGTGACGGCGGAGACCTGGTCTGGGTGCGTCAGCTGCTCGACTGGCAGCGCGAGACCGCCGACCCGGGGGAGTTCTTGGACTCGCTGCGCTTCGAGATCAACTCCACCGAGGTCTACGCGTTCACCCCCAGGGCGAGGTGATCTCGCTCCCGCAGGGGGCGACCCCGGTCGACTTCGCGTACGCGATCCACACCGAGGTCGGCAACAAGACCATCGGGGCCCGGGTCAACGGACGGCTGGTGCCGCTCGAGTCGCTGCTGGTCAACGGCGACGTGGTCGAGATCTTCACCTCCAAGGCCGAGAACGCCGGACCGAGCCGGGACTGGCTGACCTTCGTCAAGAGCCCTCGGGCCCGCAACAAGATCCGCCACCACTTCACCCGGGAACGCCGCGAGGAGTCGATCGAGAACGGCAAGGAAGCGCTGGCCCGGCAGATGCGCAAGGGCGGGCTGCCGCTGCAACGGCTGCTGACCCTGGAGCACCTCACCGCGGTCGCCGGCTTCTTCAAGCTGCCTGACGTCTCCAGCCTGTACGCCGCGGTCGGCGAAGGCACCGTCGGTGCCCAGGCCGTGGTCAACCGGCTGATCAGCGTCGAAGGCGGCGACGAGGCCGCCGCCGACGAGACCAGCGAGGACCGGGTGATCACCGGTCGCAGCCGCCGTCGTTCGGGCAGCAGCAGCGAGTCGGGCATCCACGTGGTCGGCGCCAGTGACCTCTGGGTCAAGCTGGCCAAGTGCTGCACGCCGGTGCCCGGTGACCAGATCATGGGCTTCGTGACCCGCGGTGCCGGGGTCTCGGTGCACCGGGTCGACTGCGTGAACGCGGCCAGCCTGCGGGCCGAGCCCGAGCGGCTGATCGACGTCGAGTGGGCCCCGACGGCCAAGAGCTCCTACCTGGTGGCGATCCAGATCGAGGCGCTGGACCGCAACCGGCTGCTCTCCGACATCACCCGGTCGCTCTCCGACCAGCACGTGAACATCCTGTCCGCCAGCCTGAGCACCAGCAAGGACCGGATCTGCAAGGCCAAGTTCACCTTCGAGACCGCCGACCCCACCCACCTCGACCACGTCCTCCGCGGCGTCCGCCAGGTCCCCTCCGTCTTCGACGTCTACCGCATCAACCAGTAGCCGCGGGCCGAGCTCAGGGGCGGAACTCAGCCGCTGAAGTCTTCGACGGCCTTCTGCGCCTGGGCGAGCCACTCGCGGTAGGTGGCGGCGGAGTCGGTGGCCGTACGGGCGGCTTTGGCGTCGCCGCGGGCCTCGGCCTTGGCGGCCTTGGACTCGAGCTCGGCGATCTGGGCCTCGAGCTTGGCGGCGGTCTCCTCGGCCCGGGCCCGGGCTTCGGGGTTGGTCCGGCGCCAACGATCGTCCTCGGCGTCCTTGATCGCGGTCTCGATGACCCGCAGCCGGTTCTCCAGCGGCCGGATCGAGTCGCGGGGGACCTTGCCGATGGCGGCCCAGCGTTCGAGCAGGTCGCGGTAGCCGGCTTTGGCCGCCGCCAGGTCGGTGATGGGCAGCAGCGCCTCACCTTCGACCAGGAGTTTCTCCTTGGCCTCGGCGTTGGCCCGGAACTCGGTGTCCTGTTCCGACAGCGCAGCCTGCTTGGCCGCGAAGAAGGTGTCCTGCGCGCCGCGGAACCGCTTCCACAATGCCTCGTCGACCCCACGCGGGGCCGGGCCGGCGGCCTTCCACTGGGTCATCAGGTCGCGGTAGGTGCCGGTCGTGGGTCCCCAGTCGGTGGACTCGGCCAGCGCCTCGGCCTCCGTGGCCAGCTTCTCCTTGATCGTCCGGGCCGACTCCCGCTGCTCGTTCTGCTGGGCGAACTGGGCTTTGCGGCGGCGGGTGTAGGTCGTACGGGCGCTGGAGAACCGGTGCCACAGCTCGTCGTCGGTGGCCCGGTCGAGCCGCGGCAGCGCCTTCCACTGGTCGAGCAGGGCCCGGAAGCGGTTGACCCCGCCGCGCCAGTCGTTGCCGGCGGCCAGCTTCTCCGCCTCGAGCACGAACTTCTCCTTGGCCGCGCGTGACTCCTCGTTCTGCTTGGTGCGCTCAGCCCGGCGTACGGCCCGCTGCTCGGCCAGCAACGGCGACAGGGCGTCCAGCCGGGCCAGCAGACCGTCCAGGTCACCGACGGCATGGGCGTCGGTCAGGGCGGCTCGGACCGTCTTGATCGACGCGGCAGCGTCATCGGGGGACAGCGCCCCGGAAGCAACCCGGGTGGCCAGCAGCGAAACCTCGAGCTCGAGCGCCTCGTAGCGCCGGGTGAAGAAGGCCATGGCCTCCTCGGCCGGGACCCCTGGGACCTGGCCGACGCTGCGTTCGGAGTCCCCGGAGCGCACGTAGACCGTCCCGTCGCTGTCCACCCGACCGAACGACGCCGCACCTTCACTCATGGGTCAATCCTGCCCGATAGTGTCATGGCCGTGTTCATCGCCTCGTTTCCGGCCGGTCCCTGGCAGACCAACTGTTATGTGCTGGCCACCGAGCCCGGGTCCGAGTGCGTCATCATCGACCCGGGGATGGACGCCGTCGACGGCGTCACCGAGCTGGTCGTGGAGCATGGCCTGAAGCCCGTGGCGGTGCTGCTGACCCACGGCCACCTCGACCACATGTTCTCCGTGACCCCGCTGTGCCGCTCGCACGACTCGACCTGCTGGGTGCACACCGACGACCGGGTGCTGCTGTCCGACCCGCTCCGGGCGATGAGCGAGGACACCCGGCAGATGATGGCCCAGCTGACCGCCGGCCAGGGCACCTTCAGCGAGCCCGACGAGGTGCGTGAGCTGACCGACGGTGCCGAGGTCGAGGTGGCCGGGCTGCGGTTCGCCGCCCTGCACGCCCCGGGGCACACGCCGGGCTCGACGATGTTCCAGACTGCCGTACGCCTCACCGGCGGCCGTCGCCGAGATCGACTCCCTGGTCTTCTCCGGCGACGTGCTCTTCGCCGGCTCCATCGGCAGAACCGACTTGCCAGGCGGAAACCATGCCGACATGCTGAGGAGCCTGCGGACGAAGGTCCTCCCGCTGCCCGACTCGGTCGTGGTGCTCCCCGGCCACGGCCCGCAGACCACGATGGCCCGCGAACGGGCCGCGAACCCGTATCTGCAGGAGATGCTGTGAGCCGCCCCAGACCGCTGTCGGGCTTCCCGGAGTTCACCCCCGAGGGCCGGATCATCGAGCAGTTCGTGCTCGACCGGCTGCGCGAGACCTTCGAGCTGCACGGCTTCGCCTCGATCGAGACCCGGGCCGTCGAGCCGCTGGACCGGTTGGCCAAGCAGGGCGAGATCGACAAGGAGGTCTACGCCGTCCAGCGGCTGCACGCCGAGACCGAGGCCCGGGCCGAGCTGGGTCTGCACTTCGACCTGACCGTGCCGTTCGCCCGCTACGTGCTGGAGAACGCGCACCAGCTGGCGTTCCCCTTCCGTCGCTACCAGATCCAGAAGGTCTGGCGAGGTGAGCGGCCGCAGGAGGGTCGCTACCGGGAGTTCACCCAGGCCGACATCGACATCGTCAACCTGAACGAGCTCGCCGCCCACCACGACGTCGAGCTGCCCCTGGTCACCCTGGCCGCTCTGGAGCGGCTGCATGTTGATCTTGGTCTGCCGCCGGTGCTGATGCGGGTCAACAACCGCAAGCTGGCTCAGGGTTTCTACCTGGGCCTGGACATCGAGGACCCGGCGGCGGTGCTGCGCCAGGTCGACAAGATCGACAAGATCGGGCCCGGACCGGGTCGTCGACCTGTTGGTCGACGACGTGAAGATCAGCACGGCCCAGGCCGACGCCTGTGTGGCGCTGGCCCAGATCTCCACCGCCGACGAGTCGTTCGTCGACCGCGTACGCGCGCTCGGCATCGAGCACGCCCAGCTCGACGAAGGACTGGCCCTGCTGGCCGACGTGGTCGCGCACGGCGGCGGCGTACGTGCCCGGCCGGCTGGTCGCCGACCTCAAGATCGCCCGCGGCCTGGACTACTACACCGGCACGGTCTACGAGACCGAGCTGGTTGGCTATGAGTCCTCCGGCTCGATCTCCTCCGGCGGTCGCTACGACTCGCTGGCCAGTGACGGCAAGACGACCTACCCCGGGGTCGGGCTGTCCATCGGGGTCACCCGGCTGCTGGCCCCGCTGGTCGCCAAGGGCGTGCTGCGGGCCTCCCGCCCGGTGCCCACCGCCGTCCTGGTCGCGGTCGACGCCGAGGAGACCCGCGCCGAGGCCGATCGCGGTCGCCGAGCAGCTGCGAGCCCGGGGCATCTCGACCGAGGTGGCGCCCAAGGCCGACAAGTTCGGCCGGCAGATCCGCTACGCCGACCGGCGGGGCATCCCGTACGTCTGGTTCGGCTCGGCCAGCGCGGGCGAGGTCAAGGACATCCGCTCCGGCGACCAGGTCCCGGCTGACCCCGCGACGCTGGCCGCCGCCGAGCCGAGGACCTGCGGCCCGAGCGTGCAGCGCCGCCGGCTGAGCCGGTGGTCCGAGCTCATGACCGGCACGGAGGTCCTGCGCCGCCGGATCGCCACCCAGGCGGCTGGCAGCACGGGCTGACCACGGCCGTCGAGGTGGTCCGGCTGCTGACCTGCGTGCAGTCCCAGGAGTACGCCCACGCGTTCTGGTCGCTGGGGATGCGGACCGCCGGGCTCGGACTACGCCGACGTCCGGGCCGAGTTCGACGCCGGGGCCTTCGTCCGGACGCACATCCTGCGGCCGACCTGGCACTACGTCGCCGCCGAGGACCTGCGCTGGATCCAGCGCGTCACCTCGCCGCGGGTGCAGCAGCTCAACGGCACCGTCTGCCGCCGCGAGGGGCTGCGCCCGGGCGACCTCGACCGGGCAGCCGAGATCATCATCGCCGAGCTGGCGGGCGGGCGGCACCGGACCCGGCCCGAGCTCGGGCCGGGTGCTGGGCGCCGACGGAGTCCGGCTGGCCTACCTGATCATGAACGCCGAGCTGGAGGGCCTGATCTGCAGTGGGCCGATGCGCAAGGCCCAGCACACCTACGCACTGGTCGACGAACGGGTCACCCACTCGGCCGAGAGGAGATGCCGGCGAGCTGGCCCGGCGGTTCTTCGTCGGCCACGGACCGGCCAGCGTCAAGGACTTCGCCCGCTGGTCGTCGCTGACCCTCGGGCAGGCCACGGACGCGGTCGACGCCGTAGCCGGCCGGCTGCAGTCGAGCTCGACGTCGAGGGCGCTCCGCACTACTTCGGCCCGGACACGCCCGATCCGCGCAGCGGACGCGCCGGCGCTGCTGCTGCCGCTCTACGACGAGCTCACCCTCAGCTATCCCATGATCAACTTCCCGGTCGCTGCCGGGCACCCCCACCGACCGGGCGAGGACCTGTTCGTCGGCAGTGTGATCGTCGACGAGCACAACGTCGGCACCTGGCGACGCACCCTCCAGGCCAAGGTGGTGCAGGTCGAGATCCCGGTGGCGCCCGGGGTCGCCGACGACGACCGGGCGAGAATCGCCCGAGCGGCGCAACGGCTGGCGGGCTTCTTGGGCCGCGACCTGCAGCTTCGCGATCTGGATAGGGTGTGAGCATCGTCGACTGAGGAGGAGACCATGCCCCGGCATCCGGCTGGCCACACGGTCCTGGCCTCGGCCGACAGCGAGGTCTTCGCCTCGTTGCGGAGACGACCGACCTCGCGGGACGAGCGCTACGCGATGGGCCGCGAGCTCCGCCGCGACGTTCCCCGCAAGAGCCTGGGCGAGTGGGAGCCGTCGACGACCCGGCCGGACCCGATCGCAGCTGATCCTGGAGTCCCACGAGGGTCGGCTGGACTGGCTGATCCCGACCCGGGTGGCGCGGATGGTGACCTCCCCGTACGGCTTCCTCCGCGGCACGGCGATCGTGATGGCCCAAGACGTCGCGTCGCTGCCGGCGACCGGGATCACCCCGGTGATCTGCGGGGACGCCCACCTGGGCAACTTCGGGTTCTACGCCTCGCCCGAGGGCGAGCTGGTCATCGACCTCAACGACTTCGACGAGGCCCACCCGGGTAGCTGGGAGTGGGACCTGCGGCGGCTGGTCGCCAGCATCTGGGTCGCCGGCCGGGAGAACGGCTCGACCGAGGAGCGAGTGCGAGTCCTCGGTGGTCGCCTGCGTCGCGGCCTATCGCGACGAGGTCCGGTTCCTGGCCGAGCAGCCCCTGCTGATGCGCAGCTACAACCGGCTGGACGTCGGCCGGCTGCACGAGACGGCGACCGAGAAGTCGTTGCGCGACGAGATCGAGCGGTCAGCCAAGCGAGCCCGCAACCGCGACCAGTGACCGCGCCCTGCCCAGGTTCACCGCCGAGAACGACGGCGTCCGCAGCATCGTCGAGGAACCCCCGCTGATCACCCGGGTGAGCGACCGAGGACGCCGACGCGATCGGGGTGGCGCTGGACGAGTACCTGTTCACCCTCGCTCCGCACTGGCGGCGGGCCCTGGGCGGCTACACGCTGGTCGACATCGCCCACAAGGTGGTCGGCGTGGGCAGTGTCGGGCTGCGGGCGTACGTGGCGCTGCTGGAGGGCAGCAACCCCGACGACGTCGTCTTCCTGCAGCTCAAGCAGGCCCGGCGCTCGGTGCTGGCCAAGTACGTGCACGGCGACTCCGCCTGGCACGCCCACCAGGGCCAACGGGTCGTCGAGTACCAGCAGGCCCTGCAGACGGTCAGCGACCCGCTGCTCGGCTGGACCACGGTCGACGGGCGGCAGTACTACGTCCGCCAGTTCCGCAACATGAAGGGCACCATCCCGCTGGACGCCATCGACGCCGCCGCGCTGACCGACTACGCCGGGATCGTCGGGCACCTGCTGGCCAAGGGCCACGCCCGGACCAGTGGCGCGTCGATGATCGCCGGCTACGCCGGGTCCTCCGACAAGCTCGACCAGGCCCTGGCCCGGTTCGCCCGCTCCTACGCCGACCAGACCGAGGCCGATCACGCAGCGTTGGTGAAGGCCGTACGCCGCGGGGTGCTGCCGGTCACCGAAGGTGCGTTGGACCGGGTCGGCTCGGCGTTTCGTCCCGGTTAGCCCGACCGCCGACCCGTACGCCAGACCAGCGCGAGGCCGACCCCGGCCAGGACCACCAAGCCGCCCAGCCCGATGCCGGTCCAGGTCAGACCACGGCTCACCCGGCGGTCGGTGGTGACTGACTTCTCCGCCCGGTCGGATGGTCCGGGCAGAGGCTCGCGGGCCGACCCGAGGGCGCGGGGCGGCCGGTCAGCGGGCAGGTTCCCGCTGCAGGCGCTGGTGATCAGGCGGCTGACCGTGAGGTCACCGCTGCCCTCGGTGCCCTCGGTGGCGTAGATGATCCAGTGGCTGCCGACCGTCATGCTGACCCCGCAGGAGTTGCCCGCACCGCCTGAGGCCACCACCTGGTCGGCGAACACCGAACCCTTGTAGACCGAGTCCACCGTGAACCGGTAGTCGATGCGGTTCTGGTCCTTCTGCTTGATCGTGGTGGTCTTGGTCACCGTGCCCTGGAACACGGCATCGGCATTGCGATAAGCGCTGTCGGGGGTGGATACCGCGCAGCTGCACGCCTGGGCAGTGCCGGGATTCACCGCGATCATGATCACGGCGCACACGAAGGCAGCGACCAGCCCGAGCAGACGCGTTGTCACGCGGGACATGCCTGCAGTCTTCCCGCTCCGACCAAACGGCACCGGGGCGGACCGAGGAAATGACGAGGCGCAGCCCGGTTGGCACCCCGTAGGATCAGGGGTCGCCCGACCTCTCCGGGCCGACCTCGACAAATCGGAAGGACCGTTTGTGATTCGCACCCACGGTGCCGGCACCCTGCGCGCCGAGCACGCTGGAACCACTGTCACCCTGGCCGGCTGGGTCGCCCGCCGCCGTGATCATGGGGGCGTCGCGTTCCTGGATCTGCGGGATGCCTCGGGCGTGGTCCAGGTGGTCGTGCGGGACGAGATGCTGGCCGCCTCCGGGGCTCACGACCTGCGCAACGAGTACTGCATCAAGGTCGTCGGCGAGGTGTCGCGGCGGCCCGAGGGCAACGCGAACGCCGACCTGCCCACCGGGGAGGTGGAGGTGGTGACGTCGGAGCTCGAGGTGCTGAGCACCGCCGCTGCGTTGCCGTTCCAGATCGACGAGCGGCTCACCATCGGTGAGGAGGCCCGGTTGAAGTACCGCTACCTCGACCTGCGCCGGCCCAACCAGGCCGCCGCCATCCGGCTCCGCAGTGAGGTCAGCCGGGTGGCGCGGCAGGTGCTCGGCGAGCAGGACTTCGTCGAGATCGAGACGCCGACGCTCACCCGCTCGACGCCCGAGGGTGCCCGCGACTTCCTGGTGCCGGCCCGCCTCAAGCCCGGCAGCTGGTATGCCCTGCCGCAGAGTCCCCAGCTGTTCAAGCAGCTGCTGATGGTGGCCGGGATGGAGCGCTACTACCAGATCGCCCGCTGCTACCGCGACGAGGACTTCCGCGCCGACCGGCAGCCGGAGTTCACCCAGCTCGACATCGAGATGAGCTTCATCGACCAGGACGACATCATCGCTTTGACCGAGGAGCTGCTGACCCGCATCTGGGGCCTGATCGGGGTCGACGTGCAGACCCCGTTCGACCGGATCACCTACGCCGACGCGATGAACCGCTATGGCTCGGACAAGCCCGACCGACGCTTCGAGCTCGAGCTGACCGAGATGACGTCCTACTTCGCCGAGACCACCTTCCGGGTGTTCCAGGCCGAGTACGTCGGTGCCGTCGTGATGCCCGGTGGCGCCAGCCAGCCCCGCAAGCAGCTCGATGCCTGGCAGGAGTTCGCCAAGCAGCGCGGGCACCGCGGGCTGGCGTACGTGCTGGTGGGGGCGGACGGCGAGCTCGGTGGTCCGGTGGCCAAGAACCTGACCGATGGTGAACGTACGGGCCTGGCTGCCGCAGTCGGCGCCAACCCCGGCGACTGCATCTTCTTCGCTGCCGGTGGCCGTTCGCAGGCCCAGTCGCTGCTCGGCGCGACCCGGCTGGAGATCGGTCGCCGGGCCGGCCTCATCGACGAGTCGATCGCCCCGCGGGACAAGCCCTGGGCGTTCTGCTGGGTCGTTGACGCGCCGCTGTTCGAGCCGGCCGACAAAGCCGTGGCTGCGGGCGATGTGGCCGTCGGCAGCGGCGCCTGGACCGCGGTGCACCACGCCTTCACCTCGCCCAAGCCGGAGTCGCTGGCCACGTTCGACACCGACCCGGGTTCGGCCCTGGCCTACGCCTACGACATCGTCTGCAACGGCAACGAGATCGGCGGCGGGTCGATCCGTATCCACCGACGGGACATCCAGGAGCGGGTGTTTGCCGTGATGGGGCTGAGCAAGGAGGAGGCCCAGGAGAAGTTCGGCTTCCTGCTCGACGCGTTCAGCTATGGCGCCCCGCCGCACGGTGGGATCGCTTTCGGCTGGGACCGGATCTGCGCCCTGCTCTCGGGCACCGACTCGATCCGCGACGTCATCGCCTTCCCCAAGTCCGGTGGCGGCGTCGACCCGCTGACCGATGCCCCGGCTCCGATCACCGCACAGCAGCGCAAGGAAGCCGGGGTCGACGCCAAGCCGGTCTGACAGTTCACGGGGGTCGCCTGATTTTGCGCCACCAGTGGGACCTAGAGCGCTTCATCGGCGGCTCTGGGCAGCACTGGTGACGCAGAACCAGGACCTCGCCCGACGACCAGAGTCGGCCCGGCCCTCGATGGTCATCCGCCGACCGCTGTGCCAGACTCCGCCACTGTGAGCGAGGACTTGTTCGGCGGGCGGGTCGGCGCCGAGCCGCCCGGCACCGGTGGCAGCCTGGCTGATGCCGGCCGACCCGGCCAGGACCAGCACCTGCCCCTGGCCGTGCGGATGCGGCCGCGGACCCTGGATGAGATCGTGGGCCAGCAGCATCTGCTCAGCCCCGGATCGCCGCTCCGCACGGCTGGCCACCGGTGAGCCGATGTCGGTGTTCTTGTGGGGACCGCCCGGGGTCGGCAAGACCACCATCGCCTCAGTGGTCTCGCGGCAGACCGACTCGAAGTTCGTGGAGATCTCGGCGGTCACGGCCGGGGTCAAGGAGGTCCGGGCGGTGCTGGACCAGGCCCGGCGCGACCTCAACACCGGCCGCCCGACCGTGCTGTTCGTCGACGAGGTGCACCGCTTCTCCAAGACCCAGCAGGACGTGTTGCTGCCTGCGGTGGAGAACCGGCTGGTCACCCTGATCGCCGCCACCACCGAGAACCCCAGCTTCTCGGTCATCTCGCCGCTGCTGTCCCGGTCGTTGCTGCTCACCCTCCGGCCGCTGACCGACGATGACGTCTCCGGCCTGGTCACCCGAGCGCTGGCTGACGAGCGGGGACTGAAGGCGGCGTACGAGCTGGAGGACGAGGCCCGGGCGACCATCCTGCGGCTGGCCGGCGGCGACGCGCGGCGGGCGCTCACCTACCTCGAGGAGTCGGCGGCCGGGGCCGGGGCGGTCGGGCGAGACGACCATCACCACCGATGTGGTCGAGAAGGCGGTCGACAAGGCGGCGATCCGCTACGACCGCGACGGCGACCAGCACTACGACGTGATCAGCGCCTTCATCAAGTCGATCCGCGGCTCCGATGTGCAGGCGGCCCTGCACTACCTGGCCCGGATGATCGCGGCCGGGGAGGATCCGCGTTTCATCGCGCGCCGGCTGGTCATCTTGGCCTCCGAGGACATCGGGCTCGCCGACCCCAGCGCCTTGACCACGGCCGTGGCGGCGGCCGACGCCGTCGCCTTCATCGGCATGCCGGAGGGTCGGATCAACCTGGCCCAGGCGGTCATCGCCCTGGCCCTGGCGCCCAAGTCCAACGCGGTGATCATGGCCATCGACGCCGCCCTGGCCGACGTGCACTCCGGAAAGATCGGACTGGTGCCGGCCCATCTCCGCGACGCCCACTACGCCGGAGCCAAGAAGATCGGCCACGGGAAGGGCTACCTCTACGCCCACGACCAGCCGCACGGCATCGCAGCCCAGCAGTACCTGCCCGACGAGCTGGCCGACGCCGACTACTACAGCCCGACCGACCACGGCGCCGAGGCCGCGCTGGCCAAGCGTTTGGCCCGCATCAACGAGCTACTGGGCCGCACGTAAGGTTCAGCACGCTGAGCCGATCCGAGGTTTCCGCGCCTTGAGCTCAGCCCGCGGGGCGGCGGTCAGTCCCAGGCGGGGCCGCGGGCCAGGCGTACGGGGCCCCGGGCGTCGTCGATCGACACCCGCTCGCCGTGCTGGCGCACCTCGATGGTGCCGGCGTCGGCCAGGGTTTTGGCCACGTCGCGAGCCGTATCCATGGTGGCCCGCCAGTCGGCGCCGCCGACCACCCGGGCGGCGTCGCTGGGGCAGATGGTCTTGTCGGGGTCACGGTGCCGCAGCAGCGTACGCATCGTGGCCGCCAACCGGTCGCGGAGCCCGGATTCACTCGGCGTCTCCCACCACGGCTCACCCCTTTCGCCGAGGGCGACCTTCGCATCCTGCACCCTGGCCCGAGCGGCCGCCACCGCCGCCTCGTCGGGCTTGCCCAGCTGGACGGCCCGCCGGGCCGCCATCAGCTCCTTCACCAGCTCGGCCTGAAAGGCCTCCGGGATGCCCGGGTCGGTCATGCGCCAGCGCCGGCCCGACACGAGAAAGAAGTGCCCGTCCGGGGTGATCTCGGGCGGCTTCCTCACGAGCTCAGTTCCAGCGGCTGGGCGGTGGTCACACCATCAGCCTGCCACGTCGACCTGACCGAAAGTCAGTGCCCGAGCGAGGAGTATTCGACCCACGTCGATGCCCTTCGGCTCGCATCAGACGGGTCGACTCGGATGGACGGCGACCACGGGTTGCTTGACCACCAGGTGCCGCACCTGCCAGCGGTAGTCCGGAAAGGCAACGACCACCACGTCGGCCGCCACATACCCGCCGAGCTGATCGAAGGCATGGGCGTTGCACAGTGCGAGATAGCGCTCGTACCGGTCGGTCAGGTCCCGGTCCGTGGGTGAGCCGGCCACCTGCACACGGTGACAGAGCCAGTAACGGGCGGGAATTCGAGGGTGTCGCGCGATAAGGTCTTACACGGATCGGACCGGCTGGTCCGACGATGCACGACGATCTGAAGGAAGCCACATGTCAGTAGGGGAGATTGCCGGCCTCATCGCCGCCATCGCCTTCGTTGCTCTGGTGGCTCTCACTGCCATCCCGCTGCTCAAGCTGGGTCGGGTGCTCGAGGAGGTCCGGCTCGCGGTCCGTGACATCGGCCACGAGTCGGTGCCGATCCTGACCGAGCTGCGCGGCACCGTACGCGCCACCAACGACGAGCTGGGCAAGCTCAGCCTGGTCACCGAGGACGTGGCCAAGGTCAGCGCCAACGCCACGGTGGTCAGCGAGAACGCTGCTCAGCTGACGACGCTGTTCTCCGCGACCTTGGGCGGGCCTCTGGTCAAGACGGCCGCCTTCACCTACGGCGTACGCAAGGCCATCCGTGGTGGCGACGCACGCAAAGCGAAGCGGAGCAAGTGATGCGCCGGATCTTCTGGTTCGCCGTCGGCGCCGGGGTCACGGCGTTCGTCGTGGTCAAGGCTCGGGACTACTTGAAGCAGGCGACCCCGCAGGCCATCGGTCAGCGCGTCGCCGGACAGGCGTCGGGCGTCGGTGACCGGGCCCAGGACTTCGCGTCCCGGGTCCGAGCCGCCATGGCCGAGCGCGAAGCGGAGCTCCGCGACACGCTCGGCCTGCCCGAGTGAGTGGTCGCTGTCGCGACCTGACCGAGAACCCGCTTGACCCACAAAGGAACCTGACATGAGAACCGCCGAGATCCGGCGCCGCTTCCTGGACTATTTCGCGTCGCGTGGCCATGAAGTGGTGCCTTCTGCACCCCTGCTCTACAACGACCCCACCCTGCTGTTCGTCAACGCCGGCATGGTGCCCTTCAAGCCCTACTTCACCGGCGCCGAAACCGCTCCCTTCGACCGGGCGACCAGCGTGCAGAAGTGCGTCCGCACGCTGGACATCGAAGAGGTGGGCAAGACCACCCGACACGGCACCTTCTTCCAGATGAACGGCAACTTCTCCTTCGGCGACTACTTCAAGGCCGAGGCGATCCGCTACGCCTGGGAGTTGGTCACCGGCTCCCAGGAGAGCGGCGGGCTGGGCTTCGATCCGGACAAGGTCTGGGTGACCGTGCTGCACTCCGACGACGAGGCCGCTGGTCTGTGGGCCAACATCGCCGGACTGCCCGCCGAGCGCATCCAGCGGCGCGGCCTGCTCGACAACTACTGGCACATGGGCATCCCGGGCCCCGGCGGCCCGTGCAGCGAGATCTACATCGACCGGGGCCCGGCGTACGGGCCCGACGGTGGGCCGATCGTCGACGAGGACCGGTTCCTGGAGATCTGGAACCTCGTCTTCATGCAGGAGGAGCTCTCGGCGGTCCGCAAGAAGGACGACTTCGACATCCTCCGGGACCTGCCGCGCAAGAACATCGACACCGGCATGGGTCTGGAGCGGGTCGCCTACCTGCTGCAGGGAGTGGACAACCTCTACGAGATCGACCAGGTCTTCCCGGTCATCCAGATGGCGTCGGAGCTGTCGGGCAAGCGCTACGGGGCCGACCACATCGACGATGTCCGGATGCGCGTGGTCGCCGACCACATCCGCTCCGGCCTGATGTTGATCGCCGACGGCGTGACCCCTGGCAACGAGGCCCGCGGCTACGTGCTGCGGCGGCTGCTGCGCCGTGTGGTCCGCTCCATGCGTCTGCTCGGCGTGCACGAGCCGGTGCTGCCCGAGCTGTTGCCGATCAGCCGCGACCTGATGAAGGAGTCTTACCCTGAGGTCGAGGGTGATTGGGGCCGGATCAAGCAGATCGCGTACGCCGAGGAGGATGCGTTCCGACGCACCCTGACCACCGGCACGCAGATCTTCGACCTGGCCGTTTCTGACGCTCGACAACAGGGTCAGACCGCGCTCACCGGGGACCGGGCGTTCCAGCTGCACGACACGTACGGCTTCCCGATCGACCTGACCTTGGAGATGGCGTCCGAGCAGGGACTGAGCGTCGACGCCGACGGCTTCCGACGGCTGATGCAGGAGCAGAAGGACCGGGCCAAGGCCGACGCCAAGTCGAAGAAGGCCGGATCCCAGGCCGTCGAGGTGTATCGGGAGCTGCGGGCGCTCGGGGCAACCCCGTTCACCGGCTACCAGGAGCTGACCACCGAGTCGAAGGTCCGCGGCATCGTGGTGGACGGCGAGCCGGTGCAGTCGGCCTCCGAGGGCGACGTGGTGGAGGTGGTGCTCGAGCAGACCCCGTTCTACGCCGAGTCCGGCGGCCAAGACTCCGACTCGGGCCGGATCACCGGCGATGGGGTCGAGCTCGAGGTCGTCGACGTGCAGCGCCCGGTCAAGGGGCTGATCGTGCACCGGGTCCGGGTGACCCGCGGTGAGCTGGTCACCAACACCCCGGTGCTGGCGGCGGTGGACGGTGAGTGGCGGCTGGGTGCCTGTCAGGCGCACTCCGGCACCCACGTGATGCACGCGGCGCTGCGCCAGGTCCTCGGGCCGACCGCGCTGCAGAGTGGGTCGTACAACAAGCCCGGCTATCTCCGGCTCGACTTCGCCTGGCCGACCGGGCTCAACCAGGCGACCCGCGGCGACGTGGAGGAGGCGGCCAACCGGGCGATCCGGGCGGACCTCAGTGTCTCCGCGACCTACATGCCGCTCGCCCAGGCTCGCGAGATCGGTGCGCTGGCCCTGTTCGGCGAGACCTACGACGAGCAGGTCCGGGTGGTCGAGCTGGGCGGTCCCTGGTCGCGCGAGCTCTGTGGTGGCACCCACGTGCAGCACTCCTCGCAGATCGGCCTGGTCACCATCACCGGTGAGCAGTCGGTTGGATCCGGCGTCCGCCGCGTCGAGGCTTTCGTCGGGATCGAGGCGTTCCGCTACCTGGCCAAGGAGCGTGCCCTCGTCCTCGGTCTGACCGATGCGCTCAAGGTCCAGCCCGACCAGCTCACCGACCGGGTGACCAAGCTGGTCGCCCAGCTGAAGGCGGCGGAGAAGCAGATCGCCGACCTGAAGAACGCCAATGTGCTGGCCGACGTGGGCAGCATCGTGGCCAAGGCCCACGACATGTGGGGCGTGTCCTACATCGCGCACCACGCGGACGGGGTCGGCGGCAACGACCTGCGCAACCTCGCCCTCGAGGTGCGCAACCGGGTCGCGGCCTCCCCGGCCGTGGTCGCCGTTGTCGGCGGGTCGGCCGACAAGCCCAGCGTGGTCATCGTCACCACCGAGGGCGCCCGGAACCGTCGGCTCAAGGCCGGTGAGCTGGTTCGTACGGCGAGCGAGACCCTGGGCGGTCGCGGCGGCGGCAAGGACGACATCGCCCAAGGTGGCGGCACCGACGGCACCCGGGCGGCCGAGTCGCTCAAGGCGGTCGAGCACGCCATCGGCGCTGTGCTGACCGCGTGACCGCCTTCCGCACCGGTGTGCGCCTGGCCCTCGACTGGGGCGATGCGCGCATCGGGGTGGCGGCCTGCGACCGGGACGGGCTGATCGCCTACCCGGTGGCCACGGTGCGGGCCGGCGACCAGGCCATCGCGGAGGTTGCCGCCCTGGTGGCGGAATACGGACCGCTCGAGGTGCTGGTCGGCCTGCCCCGCTCGCTGTCGGGCGGGGAGGGCCCGGCCGCGGTCAAGGTCCGTGACCACGCGGTCCGGCTGGCCGCGGCGCTGCCGGTCGCGGTCCGGCTGGTCGACGAGCGGCTCACGACGGTGACGGCGTCGCGCCGGTTGCGCGAGAGCGGAAAGAAGGCCAAGCAGCAGCGCGGCGTGATCGACGCCGCGGCTGCGGTGGCTATTTTGGAACAGGCCGTGGCCCTCGAACGTGGCCGGGGCGAGTCGCCAGGGGAGTTAGTATCGGCTCCTGGCCGCCTGGCTGACTGACCAGGAACGAGATTCGAGGGAGACCAACCAGCGTGTCATCGATGCTCGACCCGGAGGTCAAACCGAGCCAGGCCAAGGAGTTCGTGCACAAGGGCAAGGGCTGCCTGGCCGTCCTGGTCGCGGCCGCCGTGCTGGTCTTCGGTGGCTACTTCGTCTATGACAAGGCCGGCGACCTGATGGCCGGATTCGGCGAGATCCCCGACTACGAGGGCGCCGGCAAGGCCAACATCACGGTCACCATCCCCGAAGGCGCCTCGCTCGACGAGATCGGCGGCGTGCTGGTCGACAACGACGTCATCAAGTCGGCCCGCGCCTGGGACCAGGCCGTCCGCTCGGAGGAACGGGCCACCAGCGTCCAGCCCGGGCGCTACATCATGAAGACGCAGATGCCGGCCATCGACGCCTTGCGGTTGTTGATCAACCCCGGCGGTTCCCGCGTCCGCGTGCAGTTCACCATCCAGGAGGGCCTGCGGCTCAGCGCCCAGGTCGACGCCCTGGTCAAGGGCACCAAGATCAAGAAGTCGTCGTACGAGGACGTCTTGAAAGACCCCAAGAGCCTGGGCCTGCCCGGCTACGCGAAGAACCGGCCCGAGGGCTTCCTGTTTCCGGACACCTACGAGCTGACCGCTGAGGCCACGGCCCGCACGACGATGAGGCAGATGGTCACCCAGTACAAAGCCGTCACCCGGGAGATCGGTTTCGAGGCCGACGCGAAGAAGCTCAAGCGCTCCCCGTACGACGTGCTCAAGGTCGCCAGCATCATCGAGAAGGAGGTCAACCAGGACAAGTACCGGGCCAAGGTGGCGCGGGTGCTCTACAACCGCCTCGATGAGGGCATGACCCTCGGGCTCGACTCGACGGTCATCTATGCCGGCAACCTGAAGACCAACACGACCACGCCGAAGGACCGCGAGAACCCGTCGAAGTACAACACCTACAAGCACAAGGGTCTGCCGCCGGGACCGATCGCGGCCCCGGGTCGGGCTGCCCTCGAAGCGGCCGCGAACCCGGAGTCCGGCAAGTGGCTCTATTTCGTCACGGTGAACTTCGACACGGGCGAGACCAAGTTCGCCGAGGACGAGGCGGGCTTCGAGAAGATCCGGCTCGAGTTCGTGCAGTGGTGCACCGACAACCCCGGTCGCTGTGACAGCTGAGGGCGTCAGCACCGAGGGCGGTCGGCGCTGTGCGGTCCTCGGCTCGCCGATCGCCCACTCGCTCTCGCCCGCCCTGCACCGGGCCGCGTACGAGGTGCTCGGTCTGGACAGCTGGACCTACGACCGGTTCGAGGTGACCGACACCGAGCTGGTCGACGTGGTCAGCCAGTGCGACCCGTCCTGGCGCGGGCTGAGCCTGACCATGCCGCTCAAGCAGGCGGTGCTCGAGCTCGGCGAGGTGGATGCGGTGGCCGAGCTCGCGGGCGCCGGCAACACCTTGATCTTCGATGACGACGCGCGCCGGGTCTACAACACCGACGTCGGTGGGCTGGTCTGGGCGGTCCGGCGGGTGCACGCCGTACCGACGGCGCGGGTGACCATCCTGGGCGCTGGGGCCACGGCTCGGTCCTCGCTGATCTCGGCCGCCGAGCTCGGCGCCGAACAGGTCAGGGTCGTTGCCCGTACGCCGAGCAAAGCCGATCCGCTGCGCGCACTGGGCGAACGGCTGGGTGTGGCTGTCGAGGTCCAGGCGTGGGACGCGCCGTTGCCCGAGGCCGACCTGGTGATCTCCACCGCGACCGCCGGGGCTGCCGACGCCATCGCCGCCGAGGTGGCCGCCAGCGCGGGTGTCGTCTTCGACGCGATCTACCATCCGTGGCCCACGGCGCTGGCGACGGCGGCGGAGCAGACCGGCAGCACGGTGCTCAACGGCCTGGATCTGCTGGTCGGTCAGGCCTTGCTGCAGCTCGAGCTGATGACCGGCCACCAGGTCTCGCCGGACGTGCTCTACGCGGCTGGGCGTGCCGAACTCATGAAAGACTGACGCTCATGCTCAGATGGCTGACGGCCGGGGAATCCCACGGTCCCGCGTTGGTCGCGATCCTCGAAGGATTGCCCGCGCACGTCCAGGTGACCAGCACCGACATCGCTGACGCGCTCGCCCGGCGCCGGCTCGGCTTCGGCCGTGGGGCTCGGATGAAGTTCGAGGCCGATGCCGTGACCATCCTCGGCGGCGTACGCCACGGAGAGTCCCAGGGCGGACCGGTGGCGATCCAGGTCGGTAACACGGAATGGCCGAAGTGGCAGACCGTGATGTCAGCCGACCCGGTGGACGCCGACGAGCTGGCGGGTCAGGCTCGCAACGCTGCGTTGACCCGGCCACGCCCGGGGCATGCCGACCTGGCCGGCATGCAGAAGTACGACTTCGACGAGGCCCGGCCGATCCTGGAGCGGGCCAGCGCCCGGGAGACGGCCGCCCGGGTGGCGCTCGGCCGGGTGGCCAGCAACTTCTTGCTGCAGGCGGTCGGGGCCACGGTCCTCAGCCACGTGGTCGAGCTGGGCACCGCGGTCGCACCGGCGGGTCTCATTCCGACGTTCGAGGACCTCGGGGCGATCGACGACGACCCGGTGCGTTGCTTCGACCGCGACGCCAGCGCCGCGATGATCGCCGAGGTCGAGTTGGCGCAGAAGGACGGCGACACCCTGGGTGGGGTGGTCGAGGTCGTGGTCTGGGGGCTGCCGCCCGGACTGGGGTCACACGTGCACTGGGACCGTCGGCTCGACTCGCGGCTCGCCGGCGCACTGATGGGCATCCAGGCGATCAAGGGCGTGGAGGTCGGCGACGGCTTCGATTTGGCCCGCACCCGCGGCAGCCTGGCCCACGACGAGATCATGATCGGGAACGACGGCATCTCGCGAGCCTCGCACCGCTCCGGGGGCACCGAGGGTGGCATGAGCACCGGAGAGGTGCTTCGCGTACGGGCCGCCATGAAGCCGATTGCCACCGTCCCGCGCGCGCTGCGTACGGTCGACACGGCCACTCGGCAGCCGGCCGTCGCGCACCACCAGCGCTCCGATGTCTGTGCGGTGCCGGCGGCGGGGGTGGTGGCCGAGGCCATGGTCGCGCTGGTCGTGGCTGATGCGGTGATCGAGAAATTCGGCGGCGACTCGGTGGGGGAGACCCGGCGCAACTACGAGTCCTACCTCAAGCACGTGGCCGACCGCGGGCTGCAGGTCCAGACCCGGTGACGGCGGCGGACCCCGAGCTCACTGACGGCGCCGTGATCCTGGTCGGCGCACCCGGATCGGGCAAGTCGACGGTCGGGGCGTTGCTGGCCGAGCGGATGGGCGTGCCGTTCGCCGATGTCGACGCGGTGATCGAGGAGCGGGTCGGCAAGTCGGTCGCGGAGATCTTCGCCGACGACGGGGAAGCCGTGTTCCGCGCGCTCGAGGAGTCGACGACGGCTGAGCTGATCGAGTGGCCCGGGGTCGTCTCCCTGGGCGGTGGAGCCGTGCTGTCCGCGGTGACCCGGGCGGCACTGAGGGGCCGGCGGGTGATCTGGCTGCAGGTGAGCGTGTCCGATGCGGCCAAGCGGGTCGGCCTGAACGCCGCCCGCCCGCTGCTTCTCGGCAACGTCCGCGGCCGGTTGCTGCAGCTGCTGAACGAGCGGGCCCCGCTGTATGCCGAGGTGGCGTCCGAGCAGATCGAGACCGACGAGCGCGAACCCGCCGCCATCGTGGAGCTGATCCTGAACAACCGGCCCGACCATGGCTGACCCGACCCGGATCGCTGTCCGGGCGGAGCAGCCGTACGACGTGGTCGTCGGCCACGGGCTGCTCGGCCAGCTGCCGGACCTGTTGGGCACCAGCGTGCAACGGGTGGCCGTGCTGCACCCGCCCACGCTGATCCAGCACGCTGCCCGCGTGGTGAGTGCGGTGCGGGCCGCCGGCTACGAGCCGACCCGGATCGATGTGCCCGACGCCGAAGCGGCCAAGACGGCGACCGTGGCGGCGCGGTGCTGGTCGGTGCTGGGCGCCCGTGGGTTCTCGCGGTCGGACGCGGTCATCGGGCTCGGCGGTGGGTCGACCACGGATCTGGCCGGTTTCGTGGCCGCCACCTGGCTGCGTGGCGTGAAGCTGGTGACCATGCCGACCAGCCTGCTGGCCATGGTCGACGCAGCGGTCGGCGGCAAGACCGGCATCAACACCCCCGAAGGCAAGAACCTGGTCGGCGCCTTCTACGAGCCGCTCGGGGTGCTGTGCGACCTCGACCTGCTGACCGGGCTCGCCGCCAAGGACCTGGTCGGTGGCCTGGCCGAGATCATCAAGGCCGGGTTCATCCGCGATCCCGAGATCCTGACGCTGGTCGAGAAGGACCGGTCTGCTGCCGTCGACCCCCGCTCGCCGGTGCTGCGGGAGCTGGTCGAGCGCTCGATCCAGGTCAAGGCTGACGTCGTGTCGGCCGACCTCCGCGAAACCACCTCGACCGGCACCCAGGTCGGTCGCGAGCTGCTCAACTACGGACACACCCTCGCGCACGCCATCGAGCGGCGGGAGAACTACCGCTGGCGCCACGGTGAGGCGGTCAGTGTCGGACTGGTCTTCGCCGCAGAGCTCGCCCGCCGGGCCGGCCACCTCGACGCCGAGACGGCGGACCGGCACGCGACGGTCCTGCGCTCGGTCGGCCTGCCCACCACGTACGACCCGGACGCCTTCGACGACCTGCTGGCCACCATGCAGCTGGACAAGAAGACCCGCGGCTCCACCCTCCGGTTCGTGATCTTGAACGGCTTGGCCAGCGCCGAGATCCTCGCCGGTCCGTCGACCGACCTCCTGCGCTCCGCGTACGCCGCCGTCTCCGCCTGAACCGGCGGCGACAGTGTGCGAGAACTCGTCCGGACGAGAGTTCTCGCACACTCAGCCGCACCGCGGGCATCCTCGCTGCTCCGGTTGTCTCGCCGCCAGTCACGGAAGCGTCGCTCGCCATCGTGATAGGCCCGACCGTCCAGCTCAAGCAGCACGCGAAACGCTTCCCACGCACCGTCGGCCACTGTCCCGGAGGGCAACCGGTAGGCCCGGGAGGCGACCGGCAATCGATGAGGCCGCTCGACCCCGCGGACCCACCGAAGCTCGAGAGGGCTGGCGACTCCCTCGGTCACCTCAGCGAGCACCTCGACGATCAAGCGTCGGTGCCGCATCCGGTTGCGCCTCCGCAGGGCTGCCGACAGCCGCCGCGGGGTCGTCAGCCGCTGAGTGGCCGTGGTGAGATAGCCGAGCACATCGGCCTCGTCGTCCGCTGACGCGCACAGGTCCAGCACGGTGTCCTCGATGACGGTCCGCGGTGGCCGACTGACACTGGAGGCGGACCGCGCTCCTGGTGTCTCCCTGACCGCCTGGAGCCAGGATCGCGAACGCAGCCCGTGACTCAGTGGCACGGCCAGCTGGATCGGCAACGCGTCCGCGCAGAGCCGCTCGATTGCTCCAGCCGAATGACCCATCAGCCGGCAGCCACGTCCCCCAAGCAGAACCGCTGCCCATGCGTACATCCACCATGAGGGCTCTTCGATCCCGAAGAAGTAGATCGAGTGGTCGAGCTTGGTCAGCTGTCGGGACACCGTCAGGCGGGCGATCTGAGTGTCGGTCAAGCCTGTCGCTACCAGCTGAGACCGCGACACCACACTCTGCTGCCGTCGGGCGAGTGAGATCGCGGACTCGGGAATCGGGCTGCAGGCGTACACAGAAGAGTCTGCGGACGTCGGTACCGAATCGTGCGGTCACGCGAGAATCTGTGGACAGAGGGTCGGCAGCCCGCTGTGGACAACGAGTTGTCGACACTGCGCCGGAACTCTCGACATCGCGAGTTGCTGCGCACCTTGAGCCGTTGGGATCGAGGCGGGTACTTTCAGCCCATGCCCGACCCTCGCCACGACTACGCCGAGCTCGCCCACGGGTTCGCCGACCTCGTACGCCGCATCCCCGACGACGCCTGGACCGGCCCGGGGCTCGGGGTCTGGGACGTACGCGCCCTGGTCGGGCACACCTCGCGCTCGCTGATCACCGTTGACACCTACCTGGACCGACCGGCCGCCACGGTGGACATCGAGACGCCCGAGGCCTACTACCGCTTCACCGCGCCGATCTCGAGCGGGCCTGAGGTGGCCGAACGGGGCCGCCTGGCTGGGGTCGCCTTGGGCGACGACCCGGCTCGGACCGTCGCTGACCTGGTGGACCGGGTGCTGGCCCGGGTCCCCGCCGACGATCCGGTGATCGAGACCATCGGCGGCGGGATGCGGCTCAGCGACTATCTGCCCACCCGCTCGTTCGAGCTGATCGTGCACGGGTTCGACATCGCGACGGCGACCGGCATCGCCCCGCCGACGCCCAGCCCGGAGGTGCTCGGCCGGATGATCGCCCTGGCCGGGCGGGTGGCCGTGCTCGGCGGCAGTGGCCCCGCCGTCATCGGTGCCCTCACCGGCCGCCGGCCGCTGCCACCCGGCTACTCAGTGGTCTGAGTTGGTCTAAACTGGGCCGCTGCCCTGGAGTGACGGGGCGCGAACCCCCAGCAATGAGAAGGGTACGTACGCGTGGCGTCAACGAATGACTTGAAGAACGGCATGGTCCTCGACCTCGATGGTCAGCTGTGGTCGGTGATCTGGTTCCAGCACCACAAGCCGGGCAAGGGGAACACCGTCGTCCGCACCAAGCTCAAGCACGTCCTCACCGGCAAGGTGGTCGACCGCACCTTCAACTCCGACACGAAGGTCGACACGGCCAACGTGGACCGCCGCGACATGCAGTACCTCTACCACGACGGCGACGGCTTCGTGTTCATGGACACCTCGTCGTACGAGCAGGTCAGCATCAGCGACGCCACCGTCGGCGACGCCAAGAACTACCTGCTCGAGGAGCAGATCGCGACTGTGGCGATCCACGAGGAGAACCCGCTCTACATCGACCTGCCCGCCTCGGTCGAGCTCGTGGTGACCTACACCGAGCCCGGTCTGCAGGGCGACCGCAGCACCGGCGGCACCAAGCCCGCCACCCTCGAGACCGGCCTGCAGATCCAGGTGCCGCTGTTCATCGTCAACGGCGAGAAGGTCAAGGTCGACACCCGTACGGGTGAGTACCTCGGCCGCATCGGCAGCTGACGCTCTTGAGCCCACCAACAAGCACGGCACCTCCACCCGCACGCAAGGCCCGCAAGCGTGCGCTCGACATCTTGTTCGAGTCCGAGCTGCGGGGCAGCGACCCGATCGAGACCCTGGACGTCCGCACGGCCGACGCCGATCCGCCGGTGCGCGACTACACCGCGGAGCTGGTCCGCGGCGTCGTCGCGCATGCCGAGGTCATCGACGGCCGGATCTCCGAGGCGCTGGCCCAGGGCTGGTCCCTGCCGCGTACGCCGCGGGTCGACCGGAACACGCTGCGGATCGCCGTCTGGGAGATCGACTTCTCCGACCTGGCCGACTCGATCGCGGTCTCCGAGGCCGTGCACCTGGTCTCGGAGCTCTCCACCGACGACTCGCCGTCCTTCGTGAACGGCGTCCTCGGCGCCATCATCGCCAGCAAGGCGGCACCCGAGGTCAGCTCGTCCTGACCCGCTCGGCGACCCGGGAGCTCGAGCTCGGCCTCGACGGCCCGGAGCGTACGGATGCGGGTCTCCAGCTCGGCGACGTGCTCGTCGGCCTCGGTCAAGATCCGTTCGGCCTCCAGCCGGGCCACCCGGGTGACCTTGTCGGCGGTGCGCTGACTGTTGACCAGCAGGCCGTACTCGTACGCCCGCAGGCTGTCCGCGCCCGCTCCGTCGTGACCCAGTGACGCACCGTCGTCGGGCACGTTGAGGTGCTCGCGGATGGTGTCGAGGCGCTGGTGGAAGTCGGCCACGACCTGGTCGATCTGGGCTCCGAGTGAGTCGACCAGCTCGATGACCTCCGCGTGGCTGGTGCCTGAGGCGGCCACGTGCTGCCGGGCCTGGTCCTGCGCGGCGGTGAGCACGTCCAGTGCGGCCACGGACAACCGCTCGGTCGGGTCGTCCCAGTCCTTGCCGACGGCCGGCACCGAGCTCGGCTCGGCCAGCCGGTCGGACTCCTCGGACACATCGGGGGCCACGGGGGCCTCGGCCACCGACTCCGCGACCGAGTCGGCTGCGGCTTCGGGCCGCAGCTCGACGGTGTTGCGCAGCGGGACCTCGTGGACGAGCAGCACGGTGACCAGGGTCAGCACCGAGACGGCGGCCGCGATCAGGAACAAGGTGCCGAACGAGTCGCCGTAGGCCGCCCGGACGATCAGCTGGACCGGGCCGGGCAGGTCCTTCAGGTCCAGGTTGCCGCCGGCGCCACCGCCGGTCTGCACCCCGGCGGCCCGGAGCCCCTCGGCGACGTGCGTGGTGACGTGGTTGGCCAGCACGGCTCCGAGGACGGCAACCCCGATGGCGCCGCCGAGCGAGCGGAAGAACGAGACGGTGGCCGAGGTGGCGCCGACCTGAGCGACGTCGACCGTGTTCTGCACGGCCAGCACGATGTTCTGCACCAGTGCGCCGACGCCGATGCCCATGATCGACATGAAGATGGCCACGTGCCAGTACGGGGTGGTGTGGTCCAGAGTGCCCATCAAGGCGAGCCCGATGACCAGCATGAACGAACCGAACACCATCAGCGGCTTCCACCGGCCGGTGCGGGTGACCAGCTGCCCGCCGATGGTGGAGGACAGCATCTGGGTGACGATCAGCGGGATGGTCATCAGCCCGGCGCGGGTCGGGGTGTGGCCCCCGGCGAGCTGGAAGTACTGGGTCAAGAAGGTGCTGGAGCCGAACATCGCGACGCCGACCCCGATGCTGGCCAGGATCATCAGCAGCGTGGTCCGGTTGCGCAGCACCCGGATCGGCACCATCGGCTCGGTCACCTTGAGCTCGACGATGATGGCCAAGGTGGTGGCGACCGCGAACGCGGCCAGGAACAACCCGGACTGCCAGGAGATCCAGGCGTAGTCGCTACCGGCGAAGGTGACCCAGAGCATCGGCAGGGCGGCTACGACGGCGATCAGCGCGGCCCCCACGTAGTCGATCGTCACCTTGCGACGCTTGGTCGCCAGCTTGAGCGTGAACTGCAGCATCACCAAGGAGATGACGGCCAGCGGCACGCAGACGAAGAAGCACCAGCGCCAGTTGAGGTGGTCGGTGATGACGCCACCCAGCAGCGGTCCGGACACTGTGCTGACCGCCATCACCGCGCCCATGTAGCCGGAGTAGCGACCGCGCTGCCGGGGCGGGATGATCGAGCCCATGATCGACTGGGCCACCGCGATCAGGCCGCCCATCGCCACGCCCTGCACCGCGCGGAAGGCCATCATCGGCGGTACCGTCTGCGACAGGCCGGCGCCCATCGAGCCGATGACGAACAACACGATGGAGAGCTGGATCAGGAACTTCTTGTTGAAGAGGTCCGAGAGCTTGCCCCAGATCGGCGTCGTGATGGTCATCGCGAGCAGCGACGAGGTGATCACCCAGGTGTACTGCCGCTGGGTGCCGTTCAGGTCGGACATGATCGTCGGGAGCGCGGTCGAGACGATGGTGGACGAGATCAACGCGGTGAACAACGCGGCCAACAGGCCCGTCATCACCTCGAGGATCTGGCGGTGGCTGAGCTCGGCGGCGGGGGCCGGGGCGGCCGGGGCCACAGGTGTGGGGTGCGTTGCGGTGGTCATCGCGGGTGTCTGTCTTTCGCGCAGGTAATTGGTTGTTGCATGCAACTATATAGCGCGCCTATGGAGATTGTCGAGCGGGTCGGGCTGTGAAGGCGATCACCCCCGAAGCGGTCGTACGGGAGGTCAACCGACCCAGGCGGCCGCGTTCGGCGGCAGCAGGCCGTCGACCAGCTCGTCGCTGACCAGCAACGGCGGGCGCGGCAGGGCGTACGGCTGGTCGGACAGGTTGACCACGCAGCCGAATCCCGGGCCCCGGGTGAACGACAGCACGTCGTCTGGAGCCGGCTGCCAGACCACGGTCTCGTCCGCGCCGGCCAGCACCTGGTGCCGCAGGGCCAGAACGGCACGGTAGAACTCCAACATCGAACCCGTACGCCCGGCTTCCGCCTCGGCGGTGAAGTCTCGCCACTCCGCCGGCTGGGGCAGCCAGGGGGTGCCGGTGCTGAAGCCGTACGGAGGCTCCGACCCGGACCAGGGAATCGGCACCCGACAGCCGTCGCGGCCGCGGATCGAGCGTCGTGAGCTTTCCCACACCGGATCCGCGATGTCGTCGTCGGCCAGGTCCTCCACCTCCCAGAGGCCGAGCTCCTCCCCCTGGTAGAGGTAGACCGACCCCGGCAGGGCGAGCATCAGCAACAGCATCGCCCGAGCCCTGCGGGTGCCGAGCTCGCGGTCGGTCGGCGGGAACGGCCAGGGCGGGGGGAGCGGGACTCCGGTGTAGGCCCGGCCGTAACGGGTGACGTGCCGGGTCTCGTCATGGTTGGACAGGGTCCAGGTGGCCGGTGCATCGACCGTGGCGAAGGCGGCCAGGGTGGCGTCGATGGTCTGACGCAGGCGTACGGGGTCCAGCGGGCACTTCAAGAAATCGAGGTTGAAGGTGGTGTGCAGCTCGTCTGGACGCATGTAGCGGGCCAGCCGCTCGGCGCCGTTGACGACCACCTCGCCGACGAACATCCGGTCGTCGTAGCCGTCGGCGATCGCACGCCACTCGCGGAGGATGTCGTGCACGCCCTCGACGTCCCACAGCGGAGCGCCGACCCAGGTGACCGGCATGAAGATGTCGTCGGCGAGGAACCCGAAGTCGGGCAGCTCGGGGTCCTTGGCGAACCCGGAGGCGGCGTCGACCCGCAGCCCGTCCAGACCGAGGTCGAACCAGAAGCGCAGGAACGCCTCGAACTCGAGCCGGACATCGCGGTTGTCCCAGTTGAGATCGGGTTGAGCCGGAGCGAAGAGGTGCAGGTACCACTGCCCCGGGGCCCCGTCGGCCTCGGTGACCCGGGTCCAGGCCCGACCGCCGAACGCGCTGATCCAGTCGTTGGGCGGGTCGTCACCGTGCTCACCCTTGCCGTCACGGAAGTGGTAGCGGGCACGCTCGGCGCTGCCCGGCGGGCTGGCCAGAGCGGCCGCGAACCACGGATGCTCGTCGGAGGTGTGGTTGGCCACGAAGTCGACGATGACCTTCAGGCCGAGCTCATGGGCCTCGCGGAGCAAGGCTCTGGCGTCCTCGAGGGTGCCGAACAGCGGGTCGATGTCGGTGTAGTCACTGACGTCGTAGCCGCCGTCCTTCATGGGCGAGGGGAACCACGGGGTCACCCAGATGCCGTCGGCACCCAGCTCGGCGATGTAGGGCAGCTTGCTGCGAAGGCCGGGCAGGTCGCCGATCCCGTCTCCGTTGCCGTCGGCGAAGCTCCGGATATAGACCTGGTACATCACTGCTGTACGCCACCACGGTGTGCCGACCATGGTTCGGAGCGTAGTGGTCGTGTCCGGGACCCGGTCATTTTGGCTGATACCCTCTCACGGACCGATCACCGAAACCTACGTTCGGTCAGCCAACCTTTAAGACCTGTCCCGTGAGGCAGGAAAGGACGGTCATGTTCGCAGCCGACTCGAGCGCGCCCAGCACCACCGGTATTGACCCAGCGCCACCGGCCCCAGGGGCCCTGCTGGTCCTCGAAGACGGGCGGACCTTTCGGGGCCGCGCCTTCGGAGCGGTGGGTGAGACCTTCGGCGAGGCGGTGTTCGCCACCGCGATGTCGGGATACCAGGAGACGCTGACCGATCCGAGCTATCACCGCCAGGTCGTCGTGGCCACCGCTCCACACATCGGCAACACGGGCTGGAACGACGAGGACGACGAGTCCGGCCGGATCTGGGTGGCCGGCTACGTCGTACGCGATGCCGCCCGGGTGGCCTCCAACTGGCGGTCACGACGCAGTCTTGACGCCGAGCTCAAGGCGCAGGGGATCGTCGGCATGAGTGACGTCGACACCCGCGCCCTGACCCGCCACCTCCGCGAGCGGGGGGCGATGCGGGTGGGGGTGTCCAGCGTGGAGACCGACCCCGCCGCCCTGCTGGCCCGGGTGCAGGCTGCCCCGGGAATGGCCGGCGCCTTCCTGGCCGACCAGGTGTCGACCGAGCAGGCCTACGTCGTCCCGGCCGAGGGCCCGACCCGCTTCCGGGTCGTCGCCGTCGACCTCGGCATCAAGGCGATGACCCCGCACCGGATGGCCCAACGGGGGATCGAGGTGCATGTGGTGCCGGCCACCGCGACCTTCGAGGAGATCGCCGCGCTGGAGCCCGACGGGATCTTCTTCTCCAACGGCCCGGGTGACCCCAGCGCCACCGACGGACCGGTCGAGCTGCTGCGGGCCGGTCTGGACGCCGGCATCCCGTTCTTCGGCATCTGCTTCGGCAACCAGCTCTTCGGCCGTGCGCTCGGCTTCGGCACCTTCAAGCTCGGCTACGGGCACCGCGGCATCAACCAGCCGGTGATGGACCTGCGGACGCGCAAGGTCGAGATCACCGCGCACAACCACGGCTTCGCCGTCGACGCTCCGCTGGACGGGGAGACCTCGACCCCGTACGGACTGGCCCGGGTCAGCCACATCGGCCTGAACGACCAGGTGGTCGAGGGTCTGGAGCTGAGAGACACGTCGGGTCGGGTGCTCGGCTTCTCGGTCCAGTACCACCCCGAAGCGGCGGCCGGACCGCACGACGCGGCCTACCTGTTCGACCGCTTCGTCGACGTGATGGCCGCTCGCCCTACGTCGTCTGAGCCTGTCGAAGACCCGGTGGCCCTTCGACAAGCTCAGGGAACGGAGGAGATCTGATGCCCAAACGCGAGGACATCAGGTCCATCCTGGTCATCGGCTCCGGCCCGATCGTGATCGGCCAAGCCTGCGAGTTCGACTACTCCGGCACCCAGGCTTGTCGGATCCTCCGGGCCGAGGGCATCCGGGTGATCTTGGTCAACTCCAACCCGGCGACGATCATGACCGACCCGGAGTTCGCCGACGCCACCTACATCGAGCCGATCACCCCGGACTTCGTCGAGCAGGTCATCGCCCTCGAGCGCCCCGACGCGCTGCTGGCCACCCTCGGTGGTCAGACCGCACTCAACGCGGCGGTCGCCCTGCACGAGAACGGGGTGCTCGAACGCTACGGCGTCGAGATGATCGGTGCTTCCTTCGAGGCGATCCAGCGCGGCGAGAACCGTGAGCAGTTCAAGGCCATCGTCGAGGACCTGACCGGCATCGCGGGCGGACCGGCCGAGGTCGCTCGTTCCGTGGTCTGCCACACGATCGAGGACGTGCTCGGTGCCGCCGATGATCTTGGCTATCCGCTCGTCGTCCGCCCCAGCTTCACCATGGGTGGCGTCGGCTCCGGCTTCGCCCACGACGAAGCTGATCTTCGTCGGATCGCGGGCGCCGGCCTGGCGGCCAGCCCGACCACCGAGGTGCTGATCGAGGAGTCGATCCTGGGGTGGAAGGAGTACGAGCTGGAGGTGATGCGCGACAGGGCCGACAACGTCGTGATCGTCTGCTCGATCGAGAACCTGGACCCGATGGGCGTGCACACCGGCGACTCGATCACTGTGGCGCCGGCGATGACCCTGACCGACCGCGAGTTCCAGCGGATGCGCGACGTGGCCATCGGCATCATCCGCGCCGTCGGGGTCGACACCGGCGGCTGCAACATCCAGTTCGCGATCAATCCCGACGACGGCCGGATGATCGTGATCGAGATGAACCCCCGGGTGTCACGGTCCAGTGCGCTGGCGTCCAAGGCCACCGGCTTCCCGATCGCCAAGATCGCCGCGAAGGTGGCGATCGGCTACACCCTGGACGAGATCCCCAACGACATCACCGGGGTCACCCCGGCCAGCTTCGAGCCGACGCTGGACTACGTCGTGGTCAAGGTGCCGCGGTTCGCGTTCGAGAAGTTCCCGGCGGCCGACTCCACCTTGACCACGCACATGAAGAGCGTCGGTGAGGCGATGGCCATCGGCCGCAACTTCACCGAGGCGCTGGGCAAGGCCCTGCGCAGCCTCGAGGACCCGAAGGCCCCGTTCGTGTTCACCGGCGCGATCACCGAGACCGTCGAGGAGCTGCTGGAGATCGCCGGACGTCCGCACGACGGACGCCTCGGTTGGGTGATGCGGGCCCTGCGGGCCGGGGCCACCGCCGAGCAGG
Source organism: uncultured Actinomycetota bacterium (assembly GCA_963740705.1). Lineage (GTDB taxonomy): Bacteria > Actinomycetota > Actinomycetes > Propionibacteriales > Propionibacteriaceae > Microlunatus. The sequence goes on along the minus strand of CAVUGB010000007.1, from coordinate 46,093 downwards.
TCTTCGAGGCGACCAAGATCGACCCCTGGTTCCTCGACCAGCTGGTCCTGCTGCTCGACGTGGCGACCATGATCAAGAACGCGCCCGAGCTGACCGCCGACCGGCTGCGAACGGCGAAGCGGCACGGCTTCTCCGACGCGCAGATCGCCGCCCTGCGCGACCTGAGTGAGGACGTCGTACGCGGGGTCCGGTGGGCCCTCGGCGTCCGGCCGGTGTTCAAGACCGTCGACACCTGTGCGGCCGAGTTCGCCGCCAAGACCCCTTATCACTACAGCTCCTACGACGAGGAGAACGAGGTCGCGCCCCGGACCAAGCCCGCGGTGTTGATCTTGGGCAGCGGACCCAACCGGATCGGTCAGGGCATCGAGTTCGACTACTCCTGCGTGCACGCGGCGATGGCCCTGTCCGATGCCGGCTACGAGACGGTCATGGTCAACTGCAACCCGGAGACCGTGTCGACCGACTACGACACCGCCGACCGGCTCTACTTCGAGCCGCTGACGCTGGAGGACGTGCTCGAGGTCGTGCACGCCGAGCGCCAGGCCGGGCCGATCGCCGGGGTGATCGTGCAGCTGGGTGGCCAGACGCCGTTGCGGTTGGCCCAGGCCCTCAAGGATGCCGGCGTACCGATCGTCGGCACCTCACCGGAGGCGATCCACCTGGCCGAGGAGCGCGGAGCCTTCGGCGACGTGCTCGATGCCGAAGGTCTGCCGGCGCCCAAGCACGGGCTGGCCCGGTCGTTCGCCGAGGCCAAGCTGATCGCCGACGAGATCGGCTATCCGGTGCTGGTCCGTCCGTCGTACGTGCTGGGTGGTCGTGGCATGGAGATCGTCTACGACGAGAACTCGCTGTCGTCCTACATCGGCCGCGCCACCGAGGTCTCGCCGCAGCACCCGGTGCTGGTCGACCGCTTCCTCGACGACGCGGTGGAGATCGACGTCGATGCGCTCTACGACGGCACGGATCTCTACCTGGGTGGGGTGATGGAGCACATCGAGGAGGCGGGGGTGCACTCCGGTGACTCGGCCTGTGCGCTGCCGCCGATCACCCTGGGCGCTGAGGTGGTGGACCGGATCCGTGACTCCACCGAGAAGATCGCCCGCGGCGTCGGCGTCCGCGGCTTGATCAACATCCAGTTCGCCCTGGCCGGGGACACGCTCTACGTGCTGGAAGCCAACCCGCGCGCCTCGCGTACGGTCCCGTTCGTCTCCAAGGCCACCTCCACCCCGCTGGCCAAGGCTGCGGCCCGGGTGATGCTCGGCGCCACGATCGAGGACCTGCGCCGCGAGGGCCTGCTGCGGGCCGAGGGTGACGGTTCCCGGGAGGACAGCTCGCGACCGATCGCGGTCAAGGAGGCCGTGATGCCGTTCAACCGCTTCCGCACGGTGGAAGGGATCTCGGTCGACACCATCTTGGGACCGGAGATGCGCTCGACCGGTGAGGTGATGGGTCTGGACATCGGGTTCGGCACCGCGTTCGCCAAGAGCCAGATCGCGGCGTCGGGACCGCTGCCGACCAAGGGCACCGTCTTCATCTCGGTGGCCAACCGGGACAAGCGGTTCGTGATCTTCCCGGTCAAGCGGCTGGCCGATCTCGGCTTCGAGATCCTGGCCACCGCCGGCACCGCGTCGATGCTGCGGCGGCACGGAGTTCAGGTGACGACGATGCGCAAGTTCAGCCAGGGCGCCGGACCGGACGGGGAGAAGACCATCGTCCAGGCGATCCTGGACGGCGAGGTCGACCTGATCTTCAACACCCCGCACGGTCTCAGCCCCGACGGCCGTCCTCGCTTCGACGGCTACGAGATCCGGACGGCCGCGGTGCTGCGCAACATCCCCTGCGTGACCACCGTCCAGGGCCTGGCCGCTGCGGTGCAGGGCATCGAGGCCGTGATGGCCGGCAACGTCGGCGTCCGTTCGCTGCAGTCCTGGAATGAGTGAGTCGGTCCCGGCCCGGAGGACGTCATGATCATCGACCTCGGCTACCGACGGCTGCTCCGCCCAGTGATGTTCCGGGCCGGCTCCGGTGATCCCGAGCGGGTCCACGAGCAGACCCTGGCCGTGATCGAGGCGGTGGGCCGGTCCCGGCTGGCGCGGGGCGCGGTCAGCGCCTTCTGCGTCGGGCGGCAGACGCCGGTCACCGTGGCCGGGATCGAGTTTCCCGGCCTGGTCGGACTGGCGGCGGGGATGGACAAGAACGGCGTCGGCGTACGGAGCTGGGGCGCGTTCGGTTTCGGTCACGTCGAGCTCGGCACGGTCACCGCGCAGGCCCAACCGGGCAACGACCGTCCGCGGCTGTTCCGGCTGCGCCGCAGCCAGGCCCTGATCAACCGGATGGGCTTCAACAACGCCGGAGCCTCGGCCCTGGCCACCCGGCTCGCCGACGCTGGGGTGGTCCGCGGCAACAACGCCGTCGGCCTCCCGCTCGGCATCTCCATCGGCAAGACCAAGGCCACTCCGCTGGCTGAGGCGACCGAGGACTATCTGCACTCCTTGCGCACGCTGACCCCCTACGCGGACTACATCGCGGTGAACGTCTCCAGCCCCAACACCCCCGGTCTGCGCTCGCTGCAGGACGGCGACTCCCTGCGCGAGCTGGTCACCGCGTTGGTGACCGAGTCGAAGCTGGCCGGACCGAACCCGGTGCCGATCTTCGTCAAGGTCGCGCCGGATCTGGCCGAACCGGCGCTCGATGAGGTTGTCGGTGTCTGCGCCGACGCCGGCGTCCAGGGTCTGATCGCCACCAACACCACGCTCGCCCGGGACGGGCTGAACCCGGCCGACCAGTGGAAGGCCAGCCAGGCCGGTGGGCTCTCGGGTGCGCCCCTGACGGTCCGGGCTCGCGAGGTCGTCGAGTTCCTGGCCCGTCGCACCGATCTGCCGATCATCGGGGTCGGGGGCATCATGACCCGCGACGACGGCGCCGCGCTGCTGGACGCCGGCGCCCGCCTGCTGCAGGTCTACACCGGCTTCGTCTACGGCGGTCCCGGGCTCGTCGTCGCCCTCAACAAGCTCGCCTCCCGGCCGTCGTGAAAGGCCCGTCGTGACCGATTCTTATGGACGACGCCTGACCCGGCTCGTCGCCGAGCGCGGCCCACTCTGCGTGGGGATCGACCCGCATCCCCGCCTGCTGGATGCCTGGGGCCTGAGCCGCGACTCGCGTGGTCTCGAGCGCTGTGCCCGCGGCATGGTCGAGGCGCTGGGCGGCACCGTCGGGGTGTTCAAGCCGCAGTCGGCGTTCTTCGAGGCGTACGGATCGGCCGGGGTGGCCGTGCTGGAGCGGGTGCTCGCCGACATCCGCGATGCCGGCGCCTTGTCACTGCTCGATGTCAAGCGCGGTGACATCGGCTCGACCATGGACGCCTACGCCGCGGCCTACCTCGCTGACGGCTCACCACTGGCCGCCGATGCGATCACCCTGAGTCCCTATCTCGGCTTCGGGTCGCTGACCGGCGCCATCGAGCTGGCCCGGGAGACCGGACGCGGGGTCTACGTCCTCGCCCTGACCAGCAACCCGGAGGGTCCGCAGTTTCAGCACGCCCGGACCGCCGACGGTCGGCTGGTCGGGCAGGTGGTGGTCGACGAGGCCGCCCGGTGCAACTCGGGTGTGGCCGGGCTCCGGTCACGTCGGCATCGTGGTCGGCGCGACGATCGGGCGTACGGGGGTGGACTTCTCCCGGCTGAACGGCTCCATCCTGGCCCCCGGCCTCGGCGCCCAGGGTGCCGGAGCCGAGGATCTGGCCGCCGTCTTCGGCGCCGCCGTGCCACTCGTGCTGCCGACCACCAGCCGGGAGGTGATGTCGGCCGGGCCGGACCCCGATGGCCTCCGGGCCGCGTCGACACGGGCGCTGGCGAAGATGAAAGCAGTCGCAGGATTGGGGTAGGTTCTCAACTCAGCCGACTGATTCGTCACCGTCGACGGATCCCTTTGTGTGCAGGTGCTAGGTGAGGACCCCAGGTGACGATTCCCCCGTTGAGCGATGAGCAGCGCCAACAGGCGCGGCACGCCGCGACCGAGGCTCGTCGGCGGCGCGCCGAGGTCAAGCAGCACCTGCGGACCGGCGAACGCACGCTGGCTGACGTGCTCGAGCAGGCCGAGAACGACGACGTCATCGCTCACGCCAAGGTCATCGACGTGCTGAAGGCTCTGCCCCGGGTGGGCTCGGTCCGGGCCGGCAAGGTGATGGGCCGGCTGGACATCGCGGCCAACCGCAGGCTGCGCGGGCTGGGCAAGCACCAGACCGCGGCCCTGATCGCTGAGTTCTCGCCCCGCACCGCCGACCACTCGTCGTGACGTCGGCGTCGCCCGCCCGGACCGCGCGCCTGACCGTCGTGTCCGGGCCGACGGCTGTCGGCAAAGGAACCGTGGTGTCAGCCCTGTCCCAGGCCCATCCGGAGATCTTCGTCTCGGTCTCCGCGACCACCCGGCCGCCCCGCCCGGGTGAGGTCGACGGTCGGCACTACCTGTTCACCAGCGAGGCCGAGTTCGACGAGCTGGTCGCCACCGGAGCGCTGCTGGAGTGGGCCGTGGTGCACGGCGTGCACCGCTACGGCACCCCCCGGGCTCCGGTCCTGGCAGCATTGGCCGAGGGTCGGCCGGCGATCTTGGAGATCGACCTGCAGGGGGCCCGGCAGGTGCGCACCAGCTGGCCCGACGCCCAGTTCGTCTTCTTGGCCCCGCCGTCGTGGGAGGAGCTCGTACGCCGTCTCGTCGGCCGGGGCACCGAGTCGGTGGAGCAGCAGGCTCGTCGGCTGGAGACCGCCCGGGCCGAGCTGGCGTCCCAGACCGAGTTCGACCACGTCGTGGTGAACCGGGAAGTAGGTCAAGCCGTGGATGACTTGGTAGCCTTGGTCCGTCTGTAAACATTGCAGGTCTGTTTGCTGTGCCCAGCCCGCCCCGGTCGGCCGTCACGGCAATGCCGCTCCTTGGATTGCAAAGGTTCACCTTGTCTGGAAATCACCCGGTCGCCGAAGGCATCACCAACCCCCCGATCGACGACCTGCTCACCCATTCCGACTCGAAGTACAAGCTGGTGCTGTTCGCCGCCAAGCGCGCTCGGCAGATCAACGCCTACTACTCCCAGCTCGGTGAGGGACTGCTGGACCACGTCGGCCCGCTGGTCGAGACCTCCGTGCAGGAGAAGCCGCTGTCCATCGCGCTGCGCGAGGTCAACGCCGGCAAGCTGTCCTGCATCGACATCGACCCCGATGCTCCGGCCGAGGACGAGACGACCCCGTCGCCGTTCACCGAGCCGGCCTGACCGACCGCCCGCTGATCGACCCGCATGAGCCGCATCGTCCTGGGTGTCGCGGGAGGCATTGCCGCCTACAAGGCGTGTGAGCTGCTGCGCCGGCTGCTCGGTGACGGTCACGACATCACCGTCGTCCCCACCGCGGCCGCGCTCCACTTCGTCGGTGAGGCGACCTGGGCCGCGCTGTCCGGCAAGCCCGTCTCGACGACGGTGTGGGCCGGCGCCGAGCAGGTGCCGCACGTCAGGCTGGGCCAGGAGGCCGACCTGGTCTTCGTGGCACCGGCCACCGCCGACCTGCTGGCCCGGGCGGCCAGCGGCCGCGCCGACGACCTGCTGACCAACGTGCTGCTGACCGCCCGGTGCCCGGTGGTGTTCGCGCCCGCCATGCACACCGAGATGTGGTTGCACGCGGCCACCCAGGCCAACGTCGCCACGCTGCGGGACCGCGGCTGCGTCGTGCTCGACCCCGACTCCGGCCGGCTCACCGGGGCCGACTCCGGACCCGGTCGGCTGCCCGACCCGGCCGAGCTCGCGGCCGTCGCCGCTTCCATCCTCGAGCCCGGCGTCGCCGCACGGGCCGGCGCGCGTGACCTGGTCGGCCTGACCGTCGCGGTCAGTGCGGGGGGCACCCGGGAGCATCTCGACCCCGTACGGTTCCTCGGCAACTCCTCGTCCGGCTTGATGGGCTGGGCCTTGGCCCGGGCGGCGCTGTTGCGCGGGGCCGAGGTCCGGCTGGTGGCGGCCAACGTGGGGCTGCTGCCCCCACCGGGAGCCGACCTGCAGACCGTGACCTCCACCGCCGACCTCGAGCAGGCCATGGCGGTCGCGGCCAAGGACGCCGACATCGCCGTGATGGCGGCCGCACCCGCCGACTTCACCCCGGCCAGCTCGAGCCAGACCAAGATCAAGAAGTCCGGTGCGGGCGGCCTGGACCTGAGTCTGGTCCAGACTCCGGACGTGTTGGCCGGGCTGGTCGACCGCCGTACGGACCCCCGTCAGGTGCTGGTGGGTTTCGCGGCGGAGACACCGGCCGATGGGCACACGCTGGTCGAGCTCGGCCAGGCCAAGCTGGCTCGCAAGGGTTGCGACCTGCTGGTCCTCAACGAGGTCGGCCACGGGCGGGTGTTCGGGCAGCCGGACAACGACGTCATCCTGCTGACGGCGGCTGGACCGAGCGAGAGCTACCAGGGCAGCAAGGACAGCGTGGCGCACCATATTTGGGATGCCGCCCTCGCGTTATGGTCGCGCCGGTAGGTTTCGCTGCATGGCGCGCAGACTGTTCACCTCGGAGTCGGTGACGGAGGGTCATCCGGACAAGATCGCCGACCAGATCAGCGACTCGGTGCTCGATGAGCTGCTTCGGCAAGATCCCAACAGCCGGGTGGCGGTGGAGTGCCTGGTGACCACCGGGCTCGTCGTCGTGGCCGGTGAGGTCACGACCGACTCCTACGTCGAGATTCCCCGGATCGTGCGGCAGCGCATCATCGACATCGGCTACGACTCCTCGACCAAGGGCTTCGACGGCGCGATCGTGCGGCGTCAGCATCGCCATCGGCCAGCAGTCACCCGACATCGCCCAAGGCATCGACACCGCCTTCGAGAGTCGCGACGGGCGCTGCGGTCGACGCGATCGACGCCCAGGGTGCCGGTGACCAGGGCCTGATGTTCGGCTACGCGTGCAGCGAGACCCCGACCCTGATGCCGCTGCCGATCGATCTGGCCCACCGGCTGGCCGAGCAGCTGGCCGCCGTCCGCAAGGACGGGACGATGCCCTACCTCCGGCCGGACGGCAAGACCCAGGTCACGGTGGAGTACGACGGCGACAAGCCGGTCCGGCTCGACACCGTGGTCATCTCCAGCCAGCACGCGGCCGACATCGACCTCGAGGCGCTGCTGGCCCCCGATGTGCGCAAGCACGTCGTCGAGGAGGTGCTGGAGCGCTACGACATCGACGCCAGCGACTACCGCCTGCTGGTCAACCCGACCGGCCGGTTCGAGATCGGTGGCCCGATGGGCGATGCCGGCCTGACCGGTCGCAAGATCATCGTCGACACCTACGGCGGCATGTCCCGGCACGGTGGCGGCGCGTTCTCCGGCAAGGACCCGTCCAAGGTCGACCGATCGGGGGCGTACGCGATGCGCTGGGTGGCCAAGACCGTGGTGGCGGCCGGGCTGGCCAAACGCTGCGAGGTCCAGGTGGCGTACGCGATCGGCAAGAGCCATCCGGTCGGCTTCTACGTCGAGACCTTCGGCACCGAGACCGCACCGGTCGACAAGATCCAGAGCGCGGTGCTGTCGGTGTTCGACCTGCGGCCGGGCGCGATCATCCACGACCTCGACCTCAAGCGGTCGATCTATGCTCCGACCGCGGCGTACGGGCACTTCGGACGCGAGCTGCCCGGTCTCACCTGGGAGCAGCCCGACCGCGCCGACGCCCTGGCCGCGGCCGTCCACGGCTGAGCCGATGATCGAGGACCCGAAGACGCGGCGCCAGCTGGCTCAACAGGGCCGACTCTGGCTGCTGTCGCTGGTCTGCGCCGCCGCCGGCGCGTTCACGATCAGCCGGACCGGGTCCCTGACCACCGGGATCGGTGCCTTCCTCATCTGTGTGGCCGTGCTCGGCTGCGCGCTCTGGCTCTTCGAACGCCGCCGCCGCTCCTGAGTGATCGGGCGACCCCGCGGATGGAGCGGGCGATGGCCGTGCCGACCAGCAGACCGAGGGCGATGGCGCAGATCACCGCGAAGACATCGACGGCGTTGGCGGTGGCCTGACCAGGGTCGACCACCAGCTGGGTCGTCGAGATCAGACCGAGGCTGCCGGGCACGAGCAGCCAGAACGACGGCAGGAAGACCACCAGCTTGGGCAGGGTGGGCTTGATCGCCTCCACCAGGGACGAGCCGAGACTCGCGGCCAGGGCACCGAGGAAACTGCCCAGCGACGCGCCGTCCAGGCGCTGACCGACACTCTGAGCGACGAAGGCGAAGATCAGCACGACCGAGATCCACGGCAGCAGCCGGAGCGGCGGACTCTCGAGGACGCCGATCCCGACGGTGATCAGGACCAGGCCCACGGGGGCCGCCCACCAGCCCAGCTCGTCCACCCGGGCGTTGGTCAGCTCGCTCACCGGCACCGGCACGCACCCGGCTGGCGGCGACGATGCCCAGCGTGAACAGCAGCAGCTGGACCAGTCCGAAGATGAGCCGCGACGAGCCGGCCATCATGTCGCCGGCGGCCAGCTCGGACATGGCGGTCACGATCAGCGCGCCCGGCAGCAGCACGGCGAGCGGCGGCAGCAGCGTACGCAGCGGGCCGTCCAGCAGATCCGCGTTGGCCGCGGCGAAGACCAGGCAGGCCAAGACGAAAGCCGCCAGGGTCGGCAGCAGAGTGGCCATCAGGCTGAACCGCTGACCCAAGCGGAACAGGGCCACCACGATCACCCCGCCCAGGACGGCGAAGGCGATGTTCGCCCAACCGGGCTGCAGGATGAACGCGATGCCGGCGGCGATCCCGACCCAGCCCAGGTTGGCCAGCCAGGCCGGATAGCGTGGCGGCCGCCGGCGCAGGGTCAGCAGCTGCTCCCGGGCCTGCGCGACCGACAGTGACCGGTGCATCAGCCGGTAGCGGATCGTGCGGACCTCGGCCGACTGGTCCAGCCGCAGCTGCCCGTTCACCGACTCGTAGGTCGAGGGCTGGCCGCTGGCCAGGTTCAGCATCACCCCGGTGGGGGAGGCGGCGATCTGGACGTCCGGGTAGCCGAGCGCCACGCTCACCTCGCTGAGCTCGTCCTCGACGTCGCAGACCGGTTGCCCGGTCGCCACCATGGCGGTGCCCAGGTAGACCAGCAGCGTACGCACGTCGTCGTCGGTGGGCTGGTCGGTCACGGGCGCCACTTTGCCAGCCCAAGAGCTGTCAGTGGACTCTGCCTATCATCTGGTGTGCCTGACGCGACCCCACCCGAGCTGCCGGTGGCCCGGGTGGCGGTCGACCTGGGCTTGAGCCACCTCGACCGGCCGTTCGACTATGCCGTGATTCCGACCCAGGACGCGGAGGCGGTGCCCGGGGCGCGGGTGCGGGTGCGCTTCGCCGGCAAGCTCCGGGACGGCTTCGTGCTCGACCGGGTGGCGGGAACTGACCACGACGGCACGCTGACCGCCGTGCACAAGGTCATCTCCAGCGAGCCGGTGCTCACGTCCGAGATCGCGACGCTGATCCGCAGTGTGGCCGACCACTATGCCGGCACGTTCGCCGACGTGATGCGGTTGGCGGTGCCCCCCCGGCACGCCGCCACCGAGCAGGCGGCGGTGGTCGAGCGCGCTGATCAGCTGCCGGCCGAGCCACCCGGCGGGCCGCTGCACGACTACCCGCAGGGTCCCGGGTTCCTGAAGGCGCTGGCCGCGGGTGGCCGGCCCCGCGCCGCCTGGCCGGTGACGCCGAGCGCCGAGACGAGCGGCGACTGGGCGCTCGGTCTGGCCACGGCGGCCCGGGCGTGCGTCGACGGGGGCCGGGGCGCGGTGGTCGTGGTACCCGACCAGCGCGACCTCGAGCGGCTCAAGAAGGCCTGCCAGGTGACCTTGGGCCGTACGGGGTTCGCTGTGCTGGTCGCCGAAGCCGGTCCGGCCGCGCGCTACCGCGCCTTCCTCGCCGCTCTGCGGGGGCAGGTGAAGGTCGTGATCGGCAACCGGGCCGCGGCGTACGCGCCGGTTCGTGACCTCGGTCTGGTCGCGTTGTGGGACGACGGCGACGACCTGCTGTCCGAGCAGCGCTCGCCCTACCCGCACAGCCCGCGACGTGCTGGCGCTACGGGCGGCCCAGAGCGGGGCCGGGGTGCTGTTCGCCAGCTACGCGCGGACCGCGGAGGTCCAGGCGTGGCTGGACCGGGGCTGGCTGCGCGAGCTCGCCGCCGACCGCGCGACCGTACGCCACACCGCCCCACGGATCCGGGTCACCGCTGACTCCGACCTGGCGCTGGCCCGGGACTCGGCGGCCCGGGCGGCGCGGCTGCCGCACGAGGTGTTCGAGGTGATGCGGGGCGCGCTGCCGCAGGGACCGGTGCTGGTCCAGGTGCCCCGGGCGGGCTACCTGGTGGCGCTGGTCTGCCAGAGCTGCCGCGAACCGGCGAGGTGCCGGTTCTGCGGTGGTCCGACCTCCAAGCTGCGTGCGGCACGCCCCGGGCGGCGCCGAACTGCCAGTGGTGCGCCCGGCTGCAGGTCGACTGGGAGTGCCCGATCTGCGGGTCTCGCCGGATGCGAGCACCGATCGTCGGTGCGGAGCGGACGGCCGAGGAGCTGGGCAAGGCGTTTCCGCAGACCCCCGTCCGCCAGTCCGCGGGCGGCAAGGTGCTCAGCCCGGTGCCCGATGCGCCGGCCATCGTGGTGGCCACCCCGGGCGCGGAGCCGCCGGCTATCGGCGGCTACGCCGGTGCAGTGCTGCTGGACACCAACCTGTTGCTGCTGCGGGCCGACCTGCGGGCCGCGGAAGAGGCGCTGCGCCGCTGGCTCAACGTGGTCGCGCTGGTCCGGGGCGGGGCCGAGGGCGGCACCGTGATCGCCGTGGGTGAGAGCTCGGGTCGAGCGTTGCAGGCCCTGGTCCGGGTCGACCCGGGCGGGTTCGCGGCGCGCGAGCTGGCCGACCGCGCCGATGCGCACTTCCCGCCCGCGGTGAAGATGGTCACCGTCGAGGGCCAGAACGACGCGCTGGCCGACTTCGTCGACCACGCCCGGCTGCCCGAGCACGCCGAGCTGCTCGGACCGGTCGAGCTCGGTCCCCAGCCGCACTCCGACGTGGTGCTGCACCGGCTCACCCTGCGGGCCCCGATCGCCGAAGGTGCCGCACTGGTCCGTGCCGCCAAGGACGTGGCCGCCATCCGCAGTGCCCGCAAGAGCGAGGGGGCGCTGCGGATCCGGGTGGACCCGGTCGCCCTGGGCTGACTCCTGGCCGCCCCGCGGCGGTTGCATGGGGCGGAGGCCCGATCCGCATAGACTCCTGCGGTGCGAATCGTCTTTGCCGGCACTCCCGAGGTCGCCGTCCCGTCACTGGACGCGCTGCTCGCCTCCCAGCACGAGGTGGTGGCCGTGGTGACCCGACCGGACGCCCCCAGCGGGCGGGGCAAGAGGCTGACCGCCAGCCCCGTGGCCGAGCGGGCCGCTCGAGCTCGGCATCGAGACCCTGAAGCCGAACCGGGCCCGGGACGAGGACTTCATCGCCCGGCTCACCGAGCTGGCGCCGGACTGCTGCCCGGTGGTGGCCTACGGGGCCCTGCTACCTCAGCGGGTGCTCGACATCCTCCCGCACGGCTGGATCAACCTGCACTTCTCGCTGCTGCCGGCCTGGCGCGGCGCAGCACCGGTGCAGCACGCCATCCTGGCCGGTGACCAGACGACCGGGGCGACGACGTTCCGGATCGTCCTGGAGCTCGACGCCGGCCCGACCTTCGGCAGCGGTCACCGAGCCCATCGGGCCCACCGACACCGTCGGGCGACCTGCTGGAGCGGCTGTCGGTCAGCGGCGCCCAGCTGCTGGTCGAGACACTCGACGACATCGCCGCCGGGGTCGCAACCGCAGCCTCAGCCGGAGGCCGAGGTGAGCTATGCCGTCCAAGATCAACGTCGAGGACGCCAAGATCGACTGGACCGAGCCGGCCGAGGTCATCGACCGGCTGATCCGGGGCTGCTCACCCGCACCGGGGGCCTGGACCACCTTCCGCGGCGAGCGGTTCAAGATCAACTCGGCCCAGGTCGCGGTGCAGCCGCTGCCGCCCGGGCGTGTTGGAGGTCACCAAGAAGTCGGTCCAGGTCGGCACCGGCACGCCGGGCCCTCGAGCTCGGGCCGGTGCAGGCCCAGGGCAAGAAGCCGATGGCCGCCGCCGACTGGGCTCGCGGCGTCACCTTCGACGACCAGCCCGACCTTGGGCTCCTGAGTGGCCGCCGGACAAGGCTTCGGCGGATCGGCGGCTCCCGGACCGGCGCGCGGCGAGTAGCGTTCGATGCGCTGCGCGCAGTCAACGCCGACGGCGCGTACGCAAACCTGGTGCTGGCCAAGCTGCTGGCTGAGCGGGCTCTACCGGTGACGGGATGCGGCCTTCGCCACCGAGCTGCTGGCCGGCACCTGTCGGCTGCAGGGCAGCTACGACGTGATCATCGCGGCCGCTTCCGGCCGCTCCCTGGCCACCTTGCAGCCGGCCGTCGTCGACCTGCTGCGGCTCGGCGCCCACCAGATCCTCTCGATGCGCGTACCGGTGCACGCCGCCGTCGCGGCCATGGTCGACCTGGCCGCCGCCACGGTGGGCGAGCGGGTCACCGGCGTGGTGAACGCCATTCTGCGCCGGGTGGCCGCCCACGACCTGCCGGACTGGTTCGACCGGCTGGCCGCCGGTCTGGACGACCTGCGACCGGCTGGCGCTGGTGACCGCCCACCCGCGCTGGGTGGTGGAGACTTACGCCGACCGGCTGCCCGCGGACGAGCTGGAGGACGCCCTGCGGGCCGACAACGTCAGCCCCGAGGTCTCCCTCGTGGTCCGACCGGGTCTCGCCGAGGTGTCCGAGCTGCTGGCCGCCGGGGCGCCGACCGGGCCGCCACTCGCCGTACGCCGCCCGCTGGTCCGGCAACCCGGCCCAGCTCGAGCCCGTCCGCTCCGGCCGGGCCGGCGTCCAGGACGAAGGGTCGCAGCTGGTCACGCTGGCGCTGTCCCGGGCCGTCGCGCCCCCGGGCACCTGGCTGGACCTGTGCGCCGGCCCGGGTGGCAAGACCGCCCTGCTCACCGGGTTGGCCGGTGCGGACGGCAGCCGCGTGCTGGCTGCTGAGCTCGCCCCGCACCGGGCCGAGCTGGTGGCCGCGGGATCGCGGGCCTATCCCGCCCCGCCGCTGGTCGTGGTGGCCGACAGCACCCGGCCCGCCTGGTCGCCGGGCTCGTTCACCCGGGTGCTCGCCGACGTGCCCTGCTCGGGTCTGGGCGCGTTGCGTCGCCGGCCGGAGGCCCGCTGGCGCCGCGGCGCCGAGGTGGTGGAGGAGCTGCACCCTCTGCAGCGGGCCCTGCTCGACACCGCGCTCGAGGCCGTCGCAGCCGGGTGGCGTGGTCGGCCTACGTGACCTGCTCGCCGCACCGGCGGGAGACCGTCGGACGTCGTCGAGGAGACCCTCGCCGGCCGTTCCGACGTCACGGTCGTCCCCGCCGCCGACCTGCTGCCCGAGGCTGGTCGACGCCAGCAGCGGGCCGTACCTGCAGCTGTGGCCGCACCGGCACGGCACCGACGCCATGTTCGCGGCGTACCTGCGCCGTAGCTGACCGTTCCAGCCCCGGCGGCTCAGCGCTCGCTGCGCGCCCGTGCTCCGCAGTGCGGGCCGCACCAGACCTGGTTGCGCCGGTCTCGCAAGAACAGCTGACCGCATCCGGGGGCGTCGCACAGGCCGACCCGCCCGGCGGTGCCCGGCTCGGTGAGGACCGACGCCACCGCGGTGGCCAGCTCTGCCTCGATGGCCCGGTCAGGGTCGCCGATGAAGCAGGGGGTGAAGGTTCCCGGATCGTCGTCGATCAGCCGTACGGTCGGCTCGGTGGTCAGGATGTGGTTGATCGCGTGCCGGCTGTCCCGGGGGAGCGGTCGCTCCTCGGCCAGAGCTCTGAGCAGGGCCAAGGCGTGGTTGCGCAGCACCAGGAAGCGCTCCAGGTAGGCGTGGTCGACCTGGTCCGGTGCCGTCAGCCGGTCCCGTTCGCGGTCGTGCCAGGTCGCCAGGTCGGCCGGTTCGCGCAGCAGCTCGGTGTAGCGGAGGCCACGACGTCGTACGGTGTTGGCCAGGTCGAGCGCGAGGTGGTCGCCGAGCCAGCTCCACTGCTCGATCACCATGGCTCCAAATGTATACCTACGGCCTGCGAGCTGAAAACCGTAGGTTATGGTCGAAGCATGGCTTCTCCACGCAGCCGCCGGGCCGTCTGGGTGTTGTGTGCGATCCAGTTCGTCGACGTGCTGGGCGGCACGGTCGTGGTCACCGCGCTGCCGACGATGCTCGCCGACTTCGGCGCCTCGGAGCTGACCGGCTCGCTGATCGTCACCGCGTACGCGATGTTCTTCGGCGGGCTGCTGATGGTGGGCGCTCGTCTCGGCGACCGGTTCGGGCACCGGAAGGTGCTCGTGTACGCCGTGGCCGTGTTCGCGGCCGCCTGCGTGGTGGCGGCCCTGGCGCCGTCGGCGACCGTGCTGGCCTTGGCTCGCAGCGCTCAGGGCGCCGCGGCGGCGGGCTCCGTCCCGGCCGCGCTGCGGCTGCTCACCACCGTGACCGACGAGGGTCGGCCACGCCGGCGGGCTGTGGCCATCTGGAGTGCCGCCGGCGCTGCGGCGGGGGCCTCCGGGTTCGTTTTCGGCGGCATCGCCACCGAGGTCTGGTCATGGCGGGCAATCTTCTGGGCGTCCGCGCTGGTGGGGGCCGGCCTGATCGTGGCCGTTCGGCGCTTCGTCAGCCCCGACGAGGTCGCGGGCACCGGGGCCAGGCTCGACCTCGGTGGTGCTGTCGCGTTGACGGTCGCGGTGATGACTTTGGTCGTCGGCACCACCGTGGTCGCCGAGCCGGGCTTCGCCGGCGCCGCCGTGGGGTTGCTGGTCGCGGCTGTGGTCGTGGGAGTGGTCTTCGTCTGGGTTGAGCGGCGAGCCCGCGATCCGCTGGTCCCGGCCCGGGCGGTCCGGTCCGGACATCTGCGGCTGGGCAGCTGGGCCGCCTTCTGGAACACGGCCACCACCAGCTCCGCCATCACCTTGGCCACGCTCTACCTGCAGGACGACTTCGGCCAGTCGGCGCTCCAGGCGGCCGCCCACCTGGTGCCGTTCAGTCTTGCCGTGATCGTCGGCTCCAGCGTCGCGGCACCGTTGCTCAACCGGATCTCACCCGGGGCGGTCAGCGCGACCGGGCTGGGCCTGATCGCGGTCAGCAACCTGGCCCTGGCCACCACACCGACAACGGCGGCGGTCCCGGTTGTCGTGGCGGTCAGTGGGTTCGGGATCGGGCTCTCGGCGGTCGCGTCGACCAGCGTGGGAACCGCCGTGCCCCTCGAGCTGCGAGCCGTCTCCGCCGGGCTGTTGAACACCTCGGCCCAGCTGGGCACCGCCATCGGCATCGCCGCCATCGTGCTGGCCTCGGTGACGTGGTCACGGCCGGCCGCCTGGGCGGCGGCGGCCATCATGGCCGCCGCCGCGGCGATCGTGTGCGGGCTCGGGCCGGCTCGTCGGCCCACCTAGCCCTTCGTGCTCAGCGCGAGAAGCGCACCAGGCTCTTGCGCATCCGCTGCAGCCGCTTGGCCTGACGGGTCGCCCGGATGTTGCCCTTCTTCGCTGCCACCGCCACCTGGGTCGAGGCACCGACCACCCCACCGGAGAGGTCGAACAGCAGGTGGGTGGTCTGCGAGGTCCAGATCCGGACGACGTAGTCACCGGCATAGACACCCAGACCGACGAACACTGCGTTGGACAGGTTGACCCCGGTCCGGAAGTTGATGTTCGAGGTGTTCGGCACGCTGGTGCTCGGCGGGTAGACGATCAGGTAGCCGTTCTTCTCCGGGTCGATCACCGCGGCGGTGGCAAAGATGGAGGAGAGCTCGAACTCGCCTTCGGCGGTGTCGACGGCCACGTCGATCCACTGGCCCGCCTTCAGCTTGCCGCCGGCGGTGAGGGCGGTCGGGGACGACCGGCGCACGATCAGCGTACGGCCGCTGGCCTTGCGGGTGTCCAGCAGCCGTTCGGGCGTGATGGCGACCGGCGTCGGCAGTCCGATCAGGTCGGTGCCGGTTGCCAGGTAGTCGACCTCGCCGTCGTCGCCGTAGTCGACCCCGACGAGCGGACCGAAGTCGGTGTTGACGATCTCACCCAGGTTCAGGTCGCCGTTGAAGTCCTCGCCCACCGAGTTGAGCCGCAGGGACGGACCACCGACATTGGTCAGGCTGAGGGCCGGCGCGGCACCGCTGGCGATGGTCAGGCCGGTCGTCGAGGTCCCGGAGTTCGACTGGCCGACCACGAGCTCGTCGCCGTTGGCGGCGTTCGCGGCGGTGGGGGCGAGGGCGGCACCGAGAACGGTGGCACCGGCCGCACCGGCCAGCACCGCCCCTCCGCGCAGCAGGAAGCGTCGATCGACTGGTTGATCGATCTGGCCGTCGTTGGTCATGGGGTTCCTTCGGGGGGAGAGGGGATGGGGGCAGCGTTCCGAATCCTAAGAGTCGTCTGAGACCGAAGGGAACCACCTCGATCATTCTGATGGTCTCGATTTGATCACCACGGCGGACGTTAGAGTCGCATCCATGGCCCTGAGAATCATGCCGAGCCTGCTGTCGGCCGACTTCGCCAACCTGCAGAATTCGATCGAGTCGATCCCCGGGGCCGATGCCCTGCACGTCGATGTGATGGACAACCACTTCGTGCCCAACCTGACCCTGGGGTTGCCGGTGGTCGAGTCGATCCGCAGAGTGACACCCGCGATGCTGGACCTGCACCTGATGATCGACGACCCCGACCGCTGGGCCCCCGCGTACGCCGAGGCCGGGGCCGAGTCGGTGACCTTCCACATCGAGGCGGCGGCCGCACCGGTACGCCTGGCCCGTGAGCTGCGCCGCCAGCAGGCCCGCGCCGGGATGGCGCTGAAGCCGGCCACCCCGATCGAGCCCTACGCCGACCTGCTGCCCGAGATCGACATGGTGTTGATCATGACCGTGGAGCCGGGCTTCGGTGGGCAGAAGTTCCTGGACCTCTGCCTGCCCAAGATCAAGCGCACCCGGACGCTGCTCGACCGGGTCGGCGGCGACATCTGGCTGCAGGTCGACGGCGGCGTCTCGGTGGAGACCATCGAGCGCTGCGCCGACGCCGGCGCCGATGCGTTCGTGGCCGGCTCGGCGGTGTTCGGCGCGGACGACCCGGACGCGATGGTCGCCCAGCTGCGCACCCAGGCCGGCGGTGGCTCAGCCGACTAACGGCGCTGTCGCGGCGCCCGGGGTTGGTCCTTCTTCGGGTCCGAGCTGATCAAGGCATTGACCCAGCTCGCCGGCACCGAGTTGTCAACCAGCACCGACTTCATGAACAACGTGGCGGGGATGGCCAACAGCGCGCCGAGCGGGCCGAGCAGAAAGGCCCAGAAGATCAACGAGATGAAGGCCACGGTGCCGCTGATGCCCACCGCGTCGCCGGTGAACCGCGGTTGGATGATGGTCTGGACCACGATGTTGATCACGGTGTAGACGATGATCACCGCGAGCATGCTGCCGACACCGCCGTCGAGCAGGGCGATCAGCGCCGGCGGGATGACCCCGAGGACGAAGCCGATGTTGGGGATGTAGTTGGTGACAAAGGCCAGCACGCCCCAGGTGATGGCCAGCGGCACACCGATGATCAGCAGCCCGATCACGTCCAGCACGGCGACGGCGAAGCCGAAGATCGTGGTGACGATCCAGTACTTGCGCACCCGGCCGGCGAAGTTGAGCAGACCGGTGGCGATGTGCGGGCGGGTCTGACGGATGACGTGGATCCGGTCGGGCATGCCCGCGGCGTCGAAGGCCAAGAAGATGACCACGGCGATGATCAACGCCAGCAGCGAGGCGCCGCCGGTGATGCCGCTCAGCAGGGTCTGCGCCGGCGCGGCCAGGCTGCTCAGCTGGAACGAGGAGGCCAGTTCCTTGATCTGCTCGGCTCCGTAGCCGAACCCCTCCGCGGCTTTCAGCAGGTAGTCGAAGATCCGGTTGAACGCGGCGGCGTAGTCGGGGAGCTTCTCCACCAGCCGGGCGATCGACCAGACGACCGAGCCGAGGATGAGGAACAGCAAGGCGTAGATGGCCAGCAGGCTGATCACGCTGGCCAGCGCCGACGGCACCTTGCGCCGGACCAGCCACTTGCGCAGCGGGGCGACCGTGATCACCAAGGTGACCACCAAGAACACCGGGGCCACGATGCTCGAGGTGTTCTGGAGCCCCACACCGATGATCACCAGGCCGGCGAGGACCAGGACCCCGTAGAGCGGCGGGGGCTGCATCTGGCCGGCGATGGGGGTGGGGTCGGGCGGGGCCTGCTTGGGCGCGGGTTTGGGTCCCGGCATGGCTGCTCCTGTACTCGGCGTGGGGTTTTCCGTGGGGAACTAGTGGCCTTGGCGACGGCGCAGGTAGCGCTCGAACTCCGCGGCGATCGCGTCGCCGCTGGCCTCGGGCAGCTCGGCAGCGTCTTGCTGGTGCTCCAGGGCCGAGACGTATTCAGCCACTTCGCTGTCCTCGGATGCGAGCTCGTCGACGCCGCGCTCCCAGGCGCGGGAGAGCTCGGGCAGCTCACCCAGGTCGATCGAGAGGTCGAGCACCTCCTCGAGCTGGGACAACAGGGCCAGGGTGCCCTTGGGGCAAGGCGGGTGCGACACGTAGTGGGGGATGGCTGACCACAAGCGACAGCACCTCGACCCCCGCTCGAGCCAGGGTGTCACCGAGCACCCCGATGATCCCGGTCGGACCCTCGTACGTGGACGGAGCGAGCCCGAGCTCGGTCATCAGCAGCCGGTCGGCGGTCGAGACCGACACCGGGATCGGCCGGGTGTGCGGGGTGTCGGCCAGCAGGGCACCCAGCAGATGGACCCGCCGGACATGGGCCGTGCTCAGGGCGGAGGCGATCAAGGTGCTGAACTGGCGCCAGCGCAGGTTGGGTTCGAGCCCGTGGATCAGCAGCAGGTCGCGGCCGTCGGGCAGCGAAGCCACCTTGAGCTCGGTGGTCGGCCAGATCAGCTCGCGCTCGTCGTCGCTGTTCAGCTCGACGACCGGCCGGTTCACCTGGAAGTCGTAGAAGTCGTCGGGGTCCAGGGAGAACACCAGCTCTGCCTCGTACGCCTCGGCCAGGTGCTCGACCGCCCCGGTGGCGGCATTCCCGGCGTCGTTCCAGCCGCCGAAAGCCACGACGACGATCGGATCGACCAGGTCGCGGAGATCCCGAGTCGGCGAGTCAGACATGCGGACACTGTAGCCGCCGAGGACCGGCTGGACGGGGCGTCCGGCCCGCGAGCCATATGGTGATAACCACCGAGCCCGCCGCGAGCCGGCCCGTATTCTCAACTGGTGCCTGACGATCTCCGGAGTGCCCTTGGCCGACGCGTCGTGATCGCGGACGGCGCCATGGGCACGATGTTGCAGGGCTTCGACCTCACCCTGGCGGACTTCAACCAGCTCGAGGGCTGCAACGAGATCTTGAACCTCACCCGCCCCGACGTCGTACGCGGTATCCACGACGCCTACTTCGCGGCGGGCGTGGACGCGGTCGAGACCAACACCTTCGGCACGAACTTGTCGGCGCTCGGGGAGTACGACATCGGCGACCGGATCCATGAGCTCGCCCAGGCCGCGGCGGAGATCGCCCGGGCCTCAGCCGACTCGTACGCCACCCCGGACCGTCCGCGCTGGGTGCTGGGCAGCGTCGGCCCGGGCACCAAGCTCCCGACCCTCGGTCACACCACCTTCGCCCGGCTCCGTGACGCCTACCAGACCCAGGTCGAGGGCATGCTGGCCGGCGGCATCGATGCCGTGCTGATCGAGACCTCGCAGGACCTGCTGCAGACCAAGGCGGCGACTCTCGGCGCCCGGCGGGCACTGCGCCACGCCGGCCGGGACCTGCCGGTCATCGTGCACGTCACGGTGGAGACGACCGGCACCATGCTGCTCGGTTCGGAGATCGGGGCCGCGCTGACCGCACTCGAACCGCTCGGCATCGACCTCATCGGCCTGAACTGCGCGACCGGCCCGGCTGAGATGAGCGAGCACCTGCGCCACCTGTCGCGCTACGCCTCGATCGGGGTGAGCTGCATGCCCAATGCCGGCTTGCCCCAGCTCACCGCCGACGGCGCCTACTACCCGCTGCAGCCCGTCGAGCTGGCCGATGCGCTCGAGCAGTTCAGCACCGAGTTCGGCCTCGGCCTGGTCGGTGGGTGCTGCGGCACCGGTCCTGAGCACCTGCGCCAGGTGGTCGAGCGGCTGCACGGCCGCCCGATCACCGAGCGACACCCCGGGCACGTCGCCGCGGCCGCCTCGCTCTACGCCGAGGTTCCGTTCCGCCAGGACACCAGCTATCTGTCGATCGGCGAGCGGACCAACGCCAACGGGTCGAAGGCGTTTCGGGAGGCCCTGCTGGAGGAACGCTGGGACGACTGCGTCGACATCGCCCGCTCGCAGATCCGCGACGGGGCCCACCTGCTCGACCTCAACATCGACTACGTCGGTCGCGACGGCCCTGCGGACATGCGCGAGCTGGCCTTCCGGTTCGCCACCGCCTCGACGCTGCCGTTGGTGCTCGACTCGACGGAGCCAGCGGTGCTGCAGGCCGGGCTCGAGTGCCTGGGCGGCCGCGCGGTGGTCAACTCGGTCAACTACGAGGACGGCGACGGCCCCGAGTCGCGCTTCGCCAAGATCACCGCGCTGGTGGCCGAGCACGGCGCCGCGGTCATCGCGCTGACCATCGACGAGCAGGGCCAGGCGCGTACGGCCGACTGGAAGGTCGCGGTGGCCGACCGGCTGATCACCGACCTGACCACGAACTGGGGTCTGCGGACCAGCGACATCATCATCGACACGCTCACCTTCCCGATCGCCACCGGCCAGGAGGAGACCCGGCGCGACGGCATCGAGACCATCGAGGCCATCCGGGAGGTCAAGCGGCGGTTCCCCGACGTGCAGACCACCCTGGGGCTGTCCAACATCTCCTTCGGCCTCAACCCGGCCGCCCGGGTGGTCCTCAACTCGGTGTTCCTGAACGAGTGCATCGACGCCGGACTCGACTCGGCCATCGTGCACGCGGCCAAGATCGTCCCGATGGCCCGGATCCCGGATGAACAGCGTGAGACCGCGCTGGACATGGTGTACGACCGTCGCCGGTCGGCCACCGCGACCGAGCCGGCGTACGACCCGCTGCAGAAGTTCCTCGAGCTGTTCGAGGGTGTGACCACGGCCGACACCAAGGCCGAGCGGGCCGCTGAGCTGCTCCGGCTCCCGGTCGACCAGCGGTTGCAGCGGCGGATCATCGACGGCGAGGCCAAGGGACTCTCCGACGATCTCGATCTGGCGATGGCCGACAAGGCGGCGCTGGAGATCATCAACACCGACCTGCTGGCCGGGATGAAGGTTGTCGGCGAGCTCTTCGGCTCGGGTCAGATGCAGCTGCCGTTCGTGTTGCAGTCGGCCGAGGTGATGAAGGCCGCGGTCGCCTACCTCGAGCCCTATCTGGAGAAGGCCGACTCCCGGGGCAAGGGCACCATCGTGCTGGCCACGGTCAAGGGCGACGTGCACGACATCGGCAAGAACCTGGTCGACATCATCTTGACCAACAACGGCTACACCGTGGTCAACCTCGGCATCAAGCAACCGATCGGCACCATCTTGGACGCCGCGGTCGAGCACGAGGCCGATGCCATCGGCATGTCCGGCCTGCTGGTGAAGTCCACGGTGGTGATGAAGGAGAACCTCCAGGAGATGAACGTCCGGGGCCTGTCCACCGCCTATCCGGTGTTCCTGGGCGGGGCGGCGCTGACCCGCGCCTATGTGGAGGTCGACCTGCGCGAGGTCTTCGCCGGCGAGGTGCGCTATGCCCGCGATGCCTTCGAGGGCCTGCGGCTGATGGACGCGCTGATGGCGGTCAAGCGTGGCGAGGAGGGCGCGGCGTTGCCCGCTCCTCGGGAACGTCGGGTCAAACCGCGCGGCGGGGTCGCCTTGGCCGAGCGGACCGCGGTCGAGCTGCCCGCGCGCTCGGACGTGGCGCGAGACGTCGACGTGCCGACGCCCCCGTTCTGGGGCGACCGGATCGTCAAGGGCATCGCCTTGTCCGAGGTGGCGGGCTACCTCGACGAGCGGGCCACCTTCATGGGGCAGTGGGGCCTGAAGGGTTCGCGGGGCGGGCCCACGTACGAGGACCTGGTCGAGACCGAGGGCCGCCCGCGGCTCCGCGCCTGGCTGGACCGGATCCAGACCGACGCGATCGCGGAGTTCGCCGTCGTCTACGGCTACTGGCCCTGCTACAGCCACGGCGATGACGTCGTGGTGCTGCAGCCCGGCGGCGCCGTGGACGACCCGGCCGCCGAGCTGCACCGCTTCACTTTCCCCCGCCAGACCCGAGGTCGGTTCCTGTGCCTGGCGGACTTCTTCCGCGACCGTGACCTGGCGCTGGCCAAGGGGCCCGACGTCATCGCCTTCCATCTCGTGACCATGGGCTCCGCGGTCTCCAAGGTGACCGCCGAGCTGTTCGGGCGCAACGCCTACCGGGACTATCTCGAGCTGCACGGGTTGAGCGTTCAGCTGACCGAGGGTCTGGCCGAGATGTGGCATGCCCGGATCCGATCCGACCTCGGCTTCACCGCCGACGACGGCTCGGTCGATGCGATGATCCGCGACCAGGCTTACCGCGGTTCGCGCTATTCGTTCGGTTATCCCGCCTGCCCCGATCTGGACGACCGGGCCAAGCTGGTGAAACTTCTGCGTCCCGAGCGCATCGGAGTCGAGCTCTCCGAAGAACTACAACTGCACCCGGAACAGTCGACCGATGCGTTGGTGGTCCACCACCCGGAGGCGAAGTACTTCAACGCGCGCTGACCACGTGCCGACACGGCAACCCATCCGACCACCGACGTCCTAGGGTGGGGGTGATCGTGCTTTACGATGTAAACGTCCCCACCTGATTGAGGTACCCCCCATGAGCACGCGTACCGCAGAGCAGACCGACCGCAGGGTGCCCGGCGAAGAAGCCGAGAAGCCTCAGGAGATCCCGGCCAAGGGCTGGTTCCAGATCGCCAAGCGCGGCTGGAAGGAAGCCAAGGCCGACCAGGTGCCGTTGCTCGCCGCCGGCGTCGCGTTCTACGCCTTCTTGGCCCTGTTTCCGGCGATCATCGCCGGCGTCCTGCTCTACGGCCTGGTCGCCGACCCGGCCACCATCGCCGCTCAGGTCGACAGCATCACCGCCATCCCTGACGCGGCCCGTCGGCTGATCAAGGACCAGCTGGCCTCGGTCTCCTCGCGACCTCAGAGCACCGGGATCAGCTTCGTGGTCGCCATCCTGCTCGCGCTGTGGAGCGCCTCGGGTGGCGTCTCCAACCTGATGACCGCGATCAACACCGCGTACGACGAGGAGGAGACCCGCGGCTTCGTCAAGAAGCGCGGACTGGCCCTGCTGCTCACCGTCGGCGCCATCATCTTCATGGTCATCATGCTGGGTCTGGTCGCGGTTGCGCCGGCCGTGCTCGACCTGCTCGGCACCGGCGGCGTCTTCCGGGTGATCGCCCAGATCGTGCGTTACGCGGTGCTCATCGTGGTCATCGCGGTCGCGCTGGCGATCTTGTACCGGGTCGCTCCCGATCGGGACGCACCCAAGATGCGCTGGGTCTCGGTGGGCGCCGGCGTAGCGACCGTGCTGTGGCTGGTGGCCTCGATCGGCTTCTCGCTCTACGCCGGGATGGGCGGCTACAGCAAGAACTACGGCGCGGTCGCCGGCATTGTCGTGCTGCTGTTCTGGCTGTGGATCACGGCGTACGCCATCCTGCTCGGTGCCGAGATCAACGCCGAGTCCGAGCAGCAGACCGTCGCCGACACCACCAAGGGTCCAGCAGAACCCCTGGGCGAACGGAACGCGGTCAAGGCCGACTCGACGCCGACCGCTGAGGACGACGCAAAAAAAAAGACCAGCTAGACCCTGAGGCTCAACGGGGAGCTCGAGCACTCCAAGCACAAGGAGAACCCATGACCGTCAACAGTGGAGACCCAGTCGCCACGAGCTCAGCAGTCGCCACCGGCTCGTCCACCTCGCTGGCCCCAGTCGATCCGAAGGACCGCTCGCTCGGGCGACCTGGTCAAGTTCGTGTCCGAGGACCTGAGTCACCTGGTCCGCAGCGAGATCAAGCTGGCCCAGGTCGAGGTGACCGAGAAGGCCAAAGGCTTCGGTGCCGGAATCGGCGCCTTCGGGGCTGCCGGCGTGCTCGCTCTGTTCGGGCTCGGGCTGCTGCTGGCGACGGCAGTCATCGCGCTCAGCCTGGTGCTGCCCGCCTGGCTCGCGGCGCTGATCGTGACCGTGGTGGTGTTCGCCATCGCCGGCGTCGCCGCCCTGGTCGGCAAGAAGAAGGTCAGTGAGGCGGCCCCGCCGGTGCCCACCAAGGCCGTGGAGAGTGTCAAGGAAGATGTGGCCGAGATCAAGGAGTCGATCAAGCGATGAGCGAGCCCAGCAGCCAGGCCGACCTGCCCAAGAACGCGACCGCCGAAGAGATCGAAGCCGACATCGCCGAGACCCGGGCCCGGCTGTCGGAGTCGGTCGACGCGCTGGCCGCCAAGGTCGACGTCAAGGCCCAGGCCAAGGAGAAGGCTGACGAGGCCAAGGAGCAGGCCAAGGAGAAGGTCGGCCAGGCCAAGCAGCAGGTCGTCGCGACCACTCACACTGTGCTCGACCGCTTCAAAGCGGCCTCCCGGCCGGTCCAGGTGGCCATCGGTGCCGCCCCCCTGGCACTGTTGATCTTGGTCATCGTGCGCCGAGCCCGGCGCTGACCCCGACGAAGGAGACATCTTCGATGAGCAAGACCGCAAAGCTCGCCTACCGACCGGTGGGACTGCTGGCCAGCGTGGCCGCCGGCGCTCTGGCCTCGGCCATCTTCAAGCAGATCTGGCGCCGGGTGGCCGACGAGGACGACGCGCCGGATGCGCTCCAGTCGGAGTACTCACTGCCCAAGGTCTTGCTGGCCGCCACTATCCAAGGAGCGATCTTCGCGGCCGTCAAGGCGCTCATCGACCGGGGCGGAGCTCGTGGGTTCGAGAAGCTGACCGGTTCCTGGCCGGGCAACTGATCGCTGGTCGCCTGCTCGACGGATCGGCGCGCGACCGGCGGAATTCGCCCAACCGCGCATCGGGCTGGGAGGATGACGGCGCGATGAGCGAGACAACGACGGCGGCCCCGGCGCCCCAGACCCCGGGGTGGCCGCAGCGCTCTGGGACTTCGACGGCACCCTCGCCGACACGGAGGGGCTGTGGATCGAGGCGGAGTTCGACCTGATCGCCAGCCTCGGGGGGACCTGGTCGGAGAAGCATGCCGAGGAGCTGGTGGGCAACTCCTTGCTCGACTCGGGTTCCTACATCTTGAACGTGATCGGCCGGCACGACCTGAGCCCGGCCTGGGTCGTGGATGAGTTGATCACCCGGGTGATCAACTATCTGAACACCCACCCGATGCCCTGGCGGCCCGGGGCCCTGGAGCTGCTGCAGTCCTTCGCCGATGCCGGCGTGCCCTGCGCGTTGGTCTCGGCGTCGTACCGGGTGCTGCTGATGGCTGCGCTCGACCAGCTGCCGGAGGGGACCTTCGCGGTCTCGGTGGCCGGCGACGAGGTCGTCCAGGGCAAACCGCACCCCGAGCCGTACGAGAAGGCCTGCGCGGCGCTCGGGGTCGATGCCCGCAGCTGTGTCGTCTTCGAGGACTCGGTCACCGGTGCCCGGTCGGGCAACGCGTCCGGCGCTTTCGTGGTGGCCATCCCCAACCGCGTGGCGGTGCCACCGGCCCCTCGCCGGGTGATCGTCGACACCCTGGTCGGGCTGGACGCCGCAGCCGTGGCGAGGTTGTGGGAGCACGCCGATGACCTGGGTTGAGGCGTTGCGCCGGGCGGCCGTCGTCGGCCTGGCCGTCGTTGCTCTCGCGGCCTGCCGGATGCCGGGAAACACTCCCGAGCCGGGACCGAGCACGCCAGGCGCGACACCGCGGCCCTTCACGGTGATGTCGACCGACCCGGTGCGCGTCACCGATCCGGCCGGGATGGCCGACTCGGCGTCGGCGATGCTTGCACTCAATGTCTTCCAGCGGCTGATGACCGCCGACCCGGGGGCGTCGGTGCTCAAGCCGGACGCTGCCCGCGACTGCGGGTTCATCGCCTCGGCGACCATCTACACCTGCACGTTGAACGCCGGTCTGACCTTCCACAACGGTCACCCGCTGACGTCGAGCGACGTCAAGTTCAGCATCGAGCGCGCCACCCGGCTCAACGTGGCCGGCTCGTCGGCATCACTGCTGTCGCTCGCTGCGCAAGATCGAGACCCCGGACGAGGTGACCGTACGGTTCGTGCTCAGCCGGGTGGACACCCAGTTCGGCTGGGCCCTGGCCTCGCCGGCCGCGTCGATCGTCGACGAGGAGGTCTACGACGCCGACGAGGTGCGTCGGCCGCAGGATCCGATCGTCGGCTCCGGGCCGTACGCGGTGACCGACTTCAGCGACCAGCAGATCGACCTGGCCAAGTTCGCGGCGTACAACGGCCGCGACACACCGCAGCTCGACTCGCTGGTCTACCGGACGGTGGCCGACTCGGCGACCATCGAGGACGCCATGGCCAAGGGCACCGTCGACGTGGTGTGGCGCGGTCTGAACAACCCGGCGATCACGCGGTTCACCCAGCAGGTCCAGCAAAGTCCCGACGAGGTGACGGCCAGCGGCTACGGGCAGCTGGTGCTGACCGGCAAGCGCGTGCTCCAGATCGGCTGGTCGCCCGAGTCGCGCAGCCGCACCAACAAGGGTCTGCGACAGGCCATCGCGGTCGCGCTGCAGGGTGACCGCACCCTGGGCTCAGTGGTGCCGGGCGGGGTGCCCGGGTCGGTGGTCGAGCTTCCCGCTCGGCGGCAAGGCCACCCCCAAGGTGACCTGGAAGAGCCGGATCAAGCTCACCCTCGGCTATGACGCCACGATGCCCAACGGGCAGGACATCGCGACCCAGATCCGGACCCGGCTGGAGGACACCGGTGGTCTGAGCGTCCAGCTGCGGGCCAACGACACCCGGGCCGACCTGGTGCTCGTCGACCGGAAAGCCTGGACCGCGACCGCCCTGGCCTGGCTCCAGCCCTACCTCGACGCACCGCTGACCGGCTCGGCCGAGACGGTCGAGTCGTTGGACGAGCAGTTCCGCGCGGCGACCACGGACGAGGCGGTCAACACACTGCTGGCCGGTCTGCAGAAGCAGGCCGCCACCGATCTGGTGCTGTTGCCGATCAGCCAGTCCGACGAGTTCGTGTACACCCGGGCCGGTGTGGACATCGCCCCGACCTCGTACGGGCCGGGTTGGCAGCTCGGACTCTTCGGGATCAGCAATGGCTGAGGTGGCCGAGGACGAGGTCCCGTCGGGGGTTCGGACGGGCTGCTTCCGGGCGGGGGAGCGGATCACCCTGACCGACGCCAAAGGGCGGCGGCATTCCGTCGTCCTCGCCGACGGGGGTCGCTTCCACACCACCAAGGGCGCCGTCGAGCACGACGAGCTGATCGGCGGACCGGAAGGAGTGGTCGTCACGTCGATCGGTGGCACCCAGTTCTTGGCCATGCGGCCGCTGCTCAACGAGTTCACCGTGACCATGCCCCGGGGCGCCGCGGTGATCTATCCCAAGGACGCGGCCCAGATCCTGATGGGCACCGACATCTTCCCCGGTGCCCGGGTGATCGAGGCCGGGGTCGGCTCCGGAGCGCTCACCTGCAGCCTGCTCCGCGCGGTCGGGCCATCCGGGCGGGTCACCTCGTACGAGCGGCGGGACGACTTCGCGGTGATCGCCCGGCGCAACGTGGAGAACTTCCTCGGCGGTCCGCACCCGGCTTGGGACCTGCGAGTCGGCGACCTGGTCGAGACCCTCACCGACGACCCGGTCGATCGCGTGGTGCTGGACATGCTCGCACCCTGGGAGTGCGTCGATGCCGTCGCCGAGGTGCTGGTTCCCGGCGGCGTGCTCTGCTGCTACCTGGCCACGACCACCCAGCTGGCCCGCACGGTGGAGACCTTGAGGGTGCACGGTGGCTTCACCGAGCCGGAGGCCACCGAGTCACTGGTCCGCGCCTGGCACGCCGAAGGACTGGCCGTACGCCCGCGGCACGACATGGTCGGCCACACCGGCTTCCTGGTCATCGCCCGCCGGATGGCCCCCGGCTTCACCGCACCGGCGAAGAAGCGTCGACCGGCGCCTGGAGCCTATGGCGAGGATTACACGGGCCCTCGGTCTCGCGTTCAAGAATTGAGTCCGGAGGCCGGGTAGGGTTTCGGCCAGGAGGTGCGTCATGACCGGACCTATCTACGAACGCCCCTACGAAAGCCGCGAGGGACTCATCGCGCAGATCGCCGCGCTCACTGACGAGCTGAACCGACTGCGTGACCGGATTTCCTCCCACCCCCACGACATTGCGATGCTCGAACGCCGTCTGGCCGACGCCCGCTCGGACGCCCGTACGACCGCCGCCAACAACGACCGGCTCGCTGCGACGCTGCGCGAGGCCCGTGACCAGATCATCAACCTGAAGAACGAGGTCGACCGGCTGGCTCAACCACCGGCCAGCTTCGGCGTGTTCCTGGCGGCGCAGGAGGACCACACCGCCGACATCTACACCGCCGGCCGCAAGATGCGGGTCAGCGTGAGCCCCGAGGTCGACCTCGACGCGCTGGCCCCCGGCCGCGAAGTGATGATCAACGAGGCGATGAACGTCGTCGCCGCGTTGGAGTTCGACGAGGTCGGCGAGGTGGTGCTGCTGAAGGAGCTGCTGGAAGACGGCGACCGGGCCCTGGTGATCGGCCACGGCGATGAGGAGAGCGTCGTACGGCTGGCCACCCGGCTGCACGACCAGCAGCTGCGCTCGGGCGACTCGCTGCTGATCGACCGGCGGGTGCATTTCGCGTACGAGCGCATTCCCAAGCTGGACGTCGAGGAGCTGGTGCTCGAGGAGGTGCCCGACATCGACTACTCGGTGATCGGCGGCCTGGGCTCGCAGATCGAGGCGATCCGGGACGCGGTCGAGCTGCCGTTCCTGCACAAGGAGCTGTTCATCGAGCACGAGCTGAAGGCACCCAAGGGCATCCTGCTCTACGGTCCGCCCGGCTGCGGCAAGACCTTGATCGCCAAGGCCGTCGCCAACTCCTTGGCCAAGAAGGTGACCGAGAGCACCGGCGAGGAGGGTCGCAGCTTCTTCTTGAACATCAAGGGGCCTGAGCTGTTGAACAAGTACGTCGGCGAGACCGAGCGGCACATCAGGCTCGTGTTCCAGCGGGCCCGGGACAAGGCCAGCGACGGCATGCCGGTGATCGTCTTCTTCGACGAGATGGACTCGCTGTTCCGCACCCGTGGCTCGGGCGTGTCCTCCGACGTCGAGAACACCATCGTCCCGCAGCTGCTCAGCGAGATCGACGGCGTCGAGGGCCTGGACAACGTGATCATCATCGGTGCGTCGAACCGCGAGGACATGATCGACCCCGCGATCCTGCGGCCCGGTCGGTTGGACGTCAAGATCAAGATCGAACGACCCGACGCCGAGGCGGCTCGGGAGATCTTCAGCAAGTACCTGACGCCTACACTTCCCTTGCACGCTGAGGATCTGGCCGAGTTCGACCAGAACCGCCAGGCCACCGTGCAGGGCATGATCGACCGCACCGTCGCCCGGATGTACGAGGACTCCGAGGAGAACCAGTTCCTCGAGGTCACCTACGCCGGCGGCGACAAGGAGGTCCTCTACTTCAAGGACTTCAACTCGGGCGCGATGATCCAGAACATCGTCGACCGGGCCAAGAAGATGGCGATCAAGGACCTGCTGGACACCGGCGCCCGCGGTCTGCGGATCGGCCACCTGCTCCAGGCCTGCCTGGACGAGTTCGCCGAGAACGAGGACCTGCCGAACACCACGAACCCCGACGACTGGGCCAAGATCTCAGGCAAGAAGGGCGAACGGATCGTCTTCATCCGCACCTTGATCAGCTCCAAGAAGGGCACCCAACCCGGCCGCTCCATCGACACCGTCACCAACACCGGGCAGTACTTGTAGGGGTTCTCTTCACTTCGGTCGGCCGCTCGAGCTGAGTCGTTCGTCGGTGCTGGGAAACGGAAAGGCGTTGTTTCCCAGCACCTCCTCCACTCCTCAGCGCGGCCGACTCTCCGTTCGAGAACTCCCGGTCCGCTCCCTGCCCCCTGGCTCGGCCGTCCACGCGCCTGAGCCTGTCGAAGGCCCGCGTCCGAGGTTGGCCAACAGGCGAGCGCTTCGACGAGCCCGGCCCGCGTACGCGGGGCCTGCTCAGGCTGCGGTCTTGGGGCGGCGGGCGTGGCGGATGAGGCGGAGGCCGGTGCGCCAGCCGAAGAACAGCAGGCCCAAGACGATGGTGGCGACGATGATGAAGGAGAGCTGGATGGTGTCGCCGGTGAGGACCCGGAGGGTCATGCCGAGGGCGACGGTGGCGAGCCAGACGGGGATGGCGGCGCGGAGGGTGCCGGCATGGCGCCAGGTGCGGCCGATCACGGTGCCGGCCAGGCAGCCGGCCAGGAACGGCCAGGCGGTGTGCAGGACGCCCAGCAGGTCTGACGCCTCGGCATGACTGCTGCGGCCGACGATGGCGAAGACGAGGATGCAGATCACGTCGAGGGCGAGCGCCGGCCAGACCACCATGAGAGGTCACATTACGCTGAGGACATGGCTTCCACCCGCGTCATGGGCATTGAGACCGAATACGGCATCAGTGCCCTGTCGCCGAGCTCACCGGCCTACGCCGGCCGGTCGGGCGGCGGCCTGATCGAGGACGACATGCATCCGATGCAGCTGTCCAACCACGTGGTCAAGGCCTACGGCGGCTCAGCGGCCGGGCAGCCGGCCGGTTGGGACTACGAGACCGAGTCACCCCTGCGCGACATCCGGGGCTACGAGATCTCCCGCTCGGCCGCCCATCCGGACCAGCTGACCGACACCGACCTCGGCATGGCCAACATGATCTTGACCAACGGTGCCCGGCTCTACGTCGACCACGCCCACCCGGAGTACTCCGGCCCCGAGGTCACCAACGCCTTGGACGTCGTCCGGTTCGACAAGGCCGGGGACAAGGTGATGGCGATGGCGGCTCAGCGGGCCACCCAGTCACTCGGCCGCTCCGTACGGCTCTACAAGAACAACACCGACGGCAAGGGTGCGTCGTACGGGACCCACGAGAACTACCTGCTGCAACGAAGCACACCGTTCGACCGCGTCGTCACCCAGTTCACGGCCTTCTTGGTCAGCCGGCCGGTGATCACCGGGGCGGGTCGGGTCGGCATCGGGCAGGCGAGCCAGACCGCCGGCTTCCAGCTCAGTCAGCGCGCCGACTTCTTCGAGGCCGAGGTCGGTCTGGAGACGACGCTCAACCGCCCGATCATCAACACCCGTGACGAGCCGCACGCCGACGCGAGCCGGCACCGGCGACTGCACGTGATCACCGGGGACGCCAACCTCTCCGAGATCTCCACCTACCTCAAGGTCGGCACCGCCTCCTGGGTGTTGCGGGTGATCGAAGCCGGCGACCTGGGTTCCGACCTGCGCCTGGACACGCCGGTGAGCGCGATGCGGGCCGTCAGCCACGACCTGTCCTGCCGCCAGCCGCTCAGCCTGCTCGACGGTCGACGGGTCACCCCGACCGATCTGCAGGAGATCTACCTGGATGCCTGCCGCCGTCACTACGAGAAGGTCGCCGAGGACCTCACCGAGACCGCCCGGATCGAGGCCAAGGACATCTTCAGCCGCTGGCAGGACTGCCTGGACGCGCTGCGCACTGACATCTTCACCCTGGCCGACCAGCTGGACTGGGTGGCCAAGCTCAAGCTCATGGAGTCCTACCGCTCCCGCGACGGGCTCGACTGGGGCTCACCCAAGCTGGCTCTGATCGATCTGCAGTACTCCGATGTCGACCCCCGCCGCAGCCTGTACGCAGCCCTGGTGGCCAAGGGCAAGATGCAGCGGCTGGTGACCGATGAGGAGGTCGAGCGGGCCCGGATCGCGCCCCCGGAGGACACTCGGGCGTACTTCCGTGGACGGGTGATGGACAAGTTCGGCCCGTCCGTGGTGGCGGCGTCCTGGGACTCGGTGATCTTCGACGTACCTGATCGTCCAGCGCTCCAGCGGATCCCGCTGATGGACCCCCTGCGCGGAACGAGGGAGCAGGTCGGACAGATGATCGAGGATTGTGACGATGTCACCGCACTATTTGCCGCTCTGGGGCGTTGACACCGCAAACCCTTGTCAGCACCGACGTGGCCCCTTTAGGTTGGACCGAGTATCCGCCGGTGGTGCCGAGTCGACTCTGATGTCGTTGGTGCCGCTCGCCCAACCGTCGAGGGAGCGCGCATGCCCGTACGCCGAACCGCTTTGTCCGCAACGATCGCCGCAGCAGTGCTGGCCCTGGTGGGGACCGCCGTCCAACCAGGAGCCATGGCCAGTCCCACCGAGTCCAGTGCCCCGACCGACTACCTGGTGTTGTTCAAGGGCACCAGTCCGGACGCGGCGGCCACCAAGGCGATCGACCAGGCCAAAGGCACGATCACCGAGGTCAACACCAAGCTGGGGTACGCCTACGTACGCACCACCAACGCCCGCTTCGCTCAGTCCGTCGCCGCGTCCGGTGCCGTGACCGGAGCCGCCCGGGAGCGGGTGATCGGTCGTGACCCACAGCTGGCTCAGCCGAAGAACGATGTGGAGAAAGTAAGCGGCGAGAAGGTCGCGGGCTCGAAGGTCACCTACAGCAAGGGCAAGAAGGGCAAGAACCACCCGGCGCCCGAGCCGTTGGCTGACCTGCAGTGGGACATGAAGCAGATCGGCGCCACGGCCACCCAGTCCTACGCCAAGAGCCAGGGCAAGAAGGGGGTCCGGGTCGGCATCATCGACACCGGAATCGACGGCACCCACCCCGATATCGCGCCCAACTTCAGCAGGGCGCTGAGCCGCAACTTCGTCACCGACATGCCCGACATCGACGGTGCCTGCGAGTACGCGTCCTGCATCGACCCGGTCGACGAGGACGACGACGGCCACGGCACCCACGTGGCGAGCACCATCGGCTCCCCGATCAACGGTCTCGGTATCGCCGGGGTCGCACCCAAGGTGACCCTGATCAACATCCGGGCCGGCCAGGACTCCGGCTACTTCTTCCTCAAGCCGACCCTGGAGGCGCTGACCTACGCCGGCGACATCGGCGTCGACGTGGTCAACATGAGCTACTACGTGGATCCGTGGCTCTACAACTGCCTGGACAACCCAGCCGACACCCCGGCCCAGCAGGCCGAGCAGCGGGTTGTCCGTCAAGCCACCCAGCGTGCGCTCAACTACGCCATGAACCGGGGCGTGCTGCCCGTCGCCGCGATGGGCAACGGGGCCACCGACCTCGGCCATCCCGTCACCGACGACACCAGCCCGGACTATCCGGTCGAGGCCCCGTACGAGCGGGACATCGACAACTCCTGCATCACGGTGCCGACCGAGTCCCGAGGCGTGGTCGGGGTCAGCTCGACCGGGATCAGCAAGCGGAAGGCCTACTACTCCGACTACGGCATCGAGCAGACCGACATCGCTGCTCCGGGCGGCGACACCTACGACACCCCGGACAACAAGCGGGACGTCACCAAGGCCATCCTGGCCGCGTACCCGAAGAACGTGGCCGTGGCTGCGGGCCAGCTGAATGCGGACGGCACGCCGAACACCGCGGCCGTGGTCCGGGACTGCCAGGACGGCGTCTGCGCCTACTACCAGTACATCCAGGGCACCTCGATGGCCTCACCGCACGCGGCGGGCGTTGCCGCCCTGGTCGTCAGCGAGCACGGCAAGCGGGACTGGGCCAACGGTGGTCTGCGACTGGGAGTAGATCAGAGCCGGGCCTGGCTCTATCGCTCCGCCCAGCCGACGGCCTGCCCGACGCCGCGGACCTACCACTACACCCGGATCCTGCCCGCCGGGAACACCGTGGAAGCTGACGCGACCTGTGAGGGACCCCGGGCCAAGAACGGGTTCTACGGCCGAGGGATCGTCAGCGCGAACGCCGCGGTCCGGGGCCGCTAGCCGGCCCCAGCCCGCCACCGGGCCGCAGAAAGGGAATGCGGCCCGGTTTGTCGGAGCGGGTGGTTAGGCTTGGGCCATCCATCACGAGGAGTGACGCATGGCTGAGTCCGAGCAGAGCCAACGGAAGGCCCGACGGGCCGAGGACGCCGAGATCGAGGATCTCGCGCCCACCGACCACACCCACAAAGCCGAGCTCGACTCCGAGGTCGACTCCCTGCTGGACGAGATCGACGATGTCTTGGAGGTCAACGCCGAAGAGTTCGTGCGTTCCTTCGTGCAAAAGGGTGGCCAGTGACCGACCGATCCACCGGCTTGTCCCACGAGTTCTTGCGGGCTGGCACGTCGTCGTTCACCGACTTCGCTGCCCGGGTCGCCCCCAACGTGCTGCCGACCTCGCGGTCGGCCGCACCGGGCGCGGGGGCGCTGGCCCCGCACGGCACCACCATCGTCGCAGCGACGTTCCCCGGCGGCGTGGTCGTCGCGGGGGACCGCCGGGCCACCATGGGCAACCTGATCGCCCAGCGTGACATCGAGAAGGTGTTCCCGGCCGATGAGTTCTCGATCATCGGCATCGCCGGGGCGGCCGGCATCGCGGTGGAGATGGTCGGGCTGTTCCAGGTCGAGCTCGAGCACTACGAGAAGATCGAAGGCGCCCCGCTGTCGCTGGTCGGCAAGGCCAACCGGCTGGCCACGATGATCAGGCAGAACCTGGCTCTGGCCATGCAGGGCTTGGTCGTCGTGCCCTTGTTCGCCGGCTGGGACGTGGCCACCGAGGAGGGACGGATCTTCTCCTACGACGCCACCGGCGGCCGTTACGAGGAGCACGCGTTCTTCTCCGTCGGTTCAGGGTCCACGTTCGCCCGCGGGTCGTTGAAGAAGCTCTACCGGCCCGACCTCGACGTCTCCGGCGCAGCGATGGCCGTCATCCAAGCGCTGTACGACGCGGCTGACGACGATTCGGCCACCGGTGGGCCGGACCTGGCCCGCAAGATCTACCCGGTGGTCATGGTGGCCAGCGCCGACGGCGTGCAGCGGATCAACGACGCCCAGGTCGCCGACCTGGTCGCCGAGGTGCTGCGGGGTCGGATGGAGCGTCCCGACGGACCAGGAGCGCCGCTGTCGTGAGCATGCCGTTCTACGTTGCCCCCGAGCAGCAGATGAAGGACCGCGCGGACTACGCGCGCAAGGGCATCGCCCGAGGGCGGTCGGTGGTGGTCATGCACTATGCCGAGGGCATCTTGTTCGTGGCCGAGAACCGGTCCCAGGCCCTGCACAAGGTCAGCGAGATCTACGACCGGATCGGATTCGCCGCGGTCGGTCGCTACAACGAGTTCGAGAACCTGCGTACGGCCGGCATCCGCTATGCCGACCTCCGCGGATACAGCTATGACCGGACCGACGTGACCGGCCGGGGTCTGGCCAACGCGTACGCGCAGCTGCTGGGCACGATCTTCTCCTCGGGCGGCGAGAAGCCGTACGAGGTGGAGATCGTGGTCGCCGAGCTCGGCGTCACCCCCGGGCAGGACCAGATCTATCGGCTGACCTACGACGGGTCGGTCGGCGACGAAGCCGACTTCGCCGTCATGGGCGGCTCCGCCGACGTCATCACCGAAGCGGTCGGGCGAGGCTTTCGACCCGGCCTCAGCCTGGCCGAGGCGGCCCGGGTCGCGGTCGGTGCGCTGGCCGCCGACGGTGGGCCGAACGCCGTGCCACGAGAGCTGGGCGTGGAAGCGCTCGAGGTGGCCATCTTGGACCGCTCCCGGACGCTGCCGCGCAAGTTCCGCCGCATTCCTGCGGCCCGGCTGGCCGCGCTGCTCGACGAGTCGGTCGAACCGGCCGACTCGGGACACGACCTGCCGCCCCAGGCGGCCCCGGAACCCGTGCCCGAGACCGACCTCGGCTCGTGACCCTGGACCGACGTCCCGTCGCCGTGATCATCGGGACGGGCCTGATCGGCGCGTCCATCGGCTGCTCGTTGACCGCGGCCGGGTACCGCGTCCACCTGAGCGACCGCACGATCAGCCACGCCCGGGTTGCTGCCTCCCTGGGCGCCGGCAGCATCGACCCCCCGGTCAGTGACGAGGTGGACCTGGTGGTCGTGTCCGTGCCCCCCGGGGCGATCGCCGATGTGGTGGTGCACGCGCTGCAGGCCTACCCCCAGGCGACGGTGACCGATGTCGGGTCGGTGAAGGCCGGTGTGCTGCACGCCGTCTGGCCCCGCGAGGTCGACCTGGACCGCTATGTCGGCTCACACCCGATGGCCGGCTCGCAGCACTCCGGACCGATGACCGCCCACGCCGACCTGTTCGTCGACCGCACCTGGGTGATCACCCCGCACCGCCGGTCCTCACCCCCCTCGGTCGACCGTGTGGCCGCGATGGTCCGAGCCTGCCGGGCCCGCGAAGTGGTGATGGATGTCGACGACCACGACGCGGCGGTGGCCCGGGTGTCCCACCTGCCCCACCTCATGTCGGTGCTGATGGCCGGCCACCTGACGCAGGTGCCGGAGACCGACCTGTTGCTGGCCGGTCAGGGCCTGCGCGATGTCACCCGGATCGCCGGCAGCGACCCGACCCTGTGGGAGCAGATCGTCAGCGCCAACTCCGAGGCCGTGCTGGCCGAGCTCCGCGGCGTACGCGACCAGCTCGGCCGGTTGATCGACGCCGTGGCTGCGGCGCCCGCCGCCGAGCCGCTTCGTGGGCAGCTGGAGCGCGGTGTGCAGGGCACCCGGCGCATCCCCGGCAAGCACGGGGCCGCGCCGATCCACTACCGCCAGGTCGTGGTCGCGATCCCCGACGCCCCCGGCGCGCTGGCCCGGCTGTTCGCCGACGTCGACAGCGCCGGGGTCAACGTGGAGGACATCGCGATCGAGCACGACCAGGCTCGCGAGGTCGGATACCTGTCGCTCGCGGTGAGCCCGGACCGAGCCGATGGGCTGATCGAGATCATGACCGAGCGGGGCTGGCTGCTCAGCTGAGCCGACGCGCGGGGACATTTCGCAGCCCGGGGCTGTCGGTGCGGACCGCTAGGGTGAATCTCATGCCTTTCGTGATCGACCCGCTCGTGATCGCCATCGATGGCCCCAGCGGGTCGGGTAAGTCCAGCACCGCCCGCGGTGTCGCTGACCGCTTGGGTCTGGCCTATCTCGACACCGGCGCGATGTACCGCGCAGTCACCTGGCTGGCGCTGCACACCGACCTTGACCGGACCGACACCGCCGTGGTCGCCGACCTGATCCGTTCCGCCACGTTCGAGATCGACCTCGATCCGCAGCATTCGACCATCGCGATCAACGGCCACGACGTCACCGATGCCATCCGCGATCCCGACGTGTCGGCCGCCGTCAGCTCGGTGGCCACCAACCTGGAGGTGCGGGCCGACCTGGTCGCCCGGCAGAAGCGCTACATCGCCGAGGCGGACCGCGGCATCGTCGCCGAGGGTCGCGACATCACCACGGTTGTCGCCCCGGAAGCCCCCGTACGCGTGCTGCTGGTCGCCGACCCGGCCGCTCGGGTCGCCCGGCGGCACGCCGAGCTGGGGGAGCGCATCGACAGCGCCGCCGTCACCGACCAGGTCATCCGCCGGGACCGCGACGACTCCACGGTGGCCCAGTTCGAGTCCGCAGCACCGGGCGTGACGGTGGTCGACTCGACCTACCTCAGCCTCGACGAGGTCATCGACGCGATCTGCGCCCTGGTGCCCAGTCCGGCGCCCGGAGCCACCCGGACGTGATCCAAGGGGTGAGTCCCGATCTGCCGCACACCCACGACCTCCCGGTGGGCAAGGAGTGGGGTTTGCGGATCGCCAAACCGATTGCGGCGCTGATCCTGCGCGTCGGGTGGAGGGTCCGAATCCACGGAGCCGAGCACGTGCCGACCTCCGGTGCGGTGATCCTCGCGGCCAACCACATCGGCCTGCTGGACGGCCCGGTGCTGGTGGCCCTGACCCGTCGGCTGACCTTCGCCGTGGCCAAGCACGAGCTCTTCGTCGGTGTGCTCGGGCGGCTCCTGGTCCACGTCGGTCAGATCTCGGTGAACCGCCGAGAGCTCGACCTGCGGGCTGTCCGGCGCGCGGTCCAGGTGCTGCGGGCCGACAAGGTCCTGGCCGTCTTTCCCGAGGGCGTGCGGCAGTCGGGCGACCTGGCCTACGCCAAGGGCGGCGCGGCCTACCTGGCCATGGTCGCTGGAGCACCGATCGTGCCGGTGGCCATCCTCGGCACCCGGGAGCCCGGTCAGACGCGGAGCCAGCTGCCGCGGTGGCGCCGGCCGATCCACGTCGTTTTCGGCCAGCCGATCCCGGTGGTGCACCAGCCGTGGCCGCGCCGCAAGCACGTGGTCGCCGAGCTGACCGAAGACCTCAGACGCCAGCTGGCCGAGCACGTGGTCGCTGCGCAGGCACTGACCGGGCTACCCTTGCCAGGGCCTCCGCACCGTCGGAGCGCCAGCTAGTCCGGCAGGGCAGACGCCCTGGAACCGCAATGTGTGAAGAAGTAGAGAACCCCATAGTGAATGACATCGTGGCCGAAACGCCGCAGATCCTCCCTGTCGTGGCCGTGGTGGGCCGCCCCAATGTGGGCAAGTCGACCCTGGTCAACCGCATCATCGGCCGCCGCGAGGCCGTCGTCCAAGACGTGCCGGGGGTGACCCGGGACCGGGTGTCCTACGACGCCGACTGGAACGGCCGGCAGTTCGTGCTGGTCGACACCGGCGGTTGGGCCCCCGACGCGAAGGGAATGGCGGCCCAGATCGCCGAGCAGGCCGAGTTGGCCATCGCCGCCGCTGATGCGGTGGTCTTCGTTGTGGACGCCACAGTGGGCACCCAGGACATCGACGAGGCGGTGGTGCAGATCCTGCGACGCAGCGGTAAGCCCGTCGTGCTCGCGGCCAACAAGGTCGACGACCAGCGCAGCGAGGCCGAAGCAGC
Organism: uncultured Actinomycetota bacterium; assembly: GCA_963740705.1. Classification (GTDB taxonomy): domain Bacteria; phylum Actinomycetota; class Actinomycetes; order Propionibacteriales; family Propionibacteriaceae; genus Microlunatus. The sequence continues at coordinate 7,133 of CAVUGB010000007.1, read as the reverse complement.
CAGCATGTGGAACCTGGGGCTGGGTGAGCCCTTCCCCGTCTCGGCCCTGCACGGCCGGGGGAGCGGCGACCTGTTGGACGCCATCCTCGACGCCATTCCAGACGCTCCGCGCGAGACCGACACGACCGAGCGCGGACCGCGCCGGGTCGCCATCGTCGGCAAGCCCAACGTCGGCAAGTCGAGCCTGCTCAACAAGCTGGCCCGCCAGCAGCGGGTGGTCGTCGACAACGTCGCCGGCACGACGGTGGACCCGGTGGACGAGCTGGTCGAGGTCGACGGGCAGCTCTACCACCTGATCGACACGGCCGGCATCCGGCGGCGGGTCAAGGAGGCCTCCGGCCACGAGTACTACGCGAGCCTACGCACCCATGGCGCCATCGACCGGGCCGAGGTCTGTGTAGTCGTGATCGACGCCAGCGAGCCGGTGACCGAGCAGGACCTGCGCATCCTCACCTCGGTGGAGGAGGCCGGTCGCGCCTTGCTGATCGCCTTCAACAAATGGGACCTGACCGACGAGGAGCGACGGCACTACCTCGAACGAGAGATCGAACGGGACCTGGTCCAGTTCGGCTGGGCCGCGCACGTCAACATCTCCGCCACCACCGGCCGGCACGTCGACCGGCTCGGCCCGGCCATCGAAGAGGCCCTGCACGGTTGGGAGACTCGCATCTCCACCGGAAGACTCAACGCCTTCCTTGGCCGGATCGTCGCATCCCACCCCCACCCCGTACGCAGCGGCAAGCAGCCGCGCATCCTGTTCGGCACCCAGGCCCAGACCGGCCCGCCGACCTTTGTGCTGTTCACCTCCGGACAGATCGAGCCGGGCTATGTCCGCTTCGTGGAACGCCGGTTGCGTGAGGAGTTCGGTTTCGTCGGCACGCCGGTGCACGTCGAGGTCCGGGCGCGGGAGAAGCGCAAGAACCGCTGAGCCCGGCCGCCTTCAGGCAGCCCATTCAGTCGGCGGGCATTGGCACCGTCGGTCGTCGAGCTGGGGTGCCGCTGGCGTTCGGCACCTACAGCCTGCTGATTTCACCTTCAGCGAGGGCTCGATCATCAAGCAGGAGGCGTACGACTGCTCCGTGCCCTGGACCTGATGATCAACCGGTGTTGAAGTCGTACGCCTCGGTCAGCCACTCCCGCACCTGGTCGTCCACCTCGTCGGCCGCCCGCAGACTGCAGGGCACGACGAAACGGTCGGCCGCGACAAGCACCGCTCGGCCGAGCCTCGAGTGCTCGATCGGGTCGGGCAGGAACAGCAGCAGCTGCGCCGACCGTACGCGGGGTCGGTACTCCGCGAACTTGCGTTCGGTCTTGAGGAAAACCCCGACGTTGACCGCGTCCTCATGGAACGGCCCCAGGCTGCTCAGCTGGTCGGTGATCGCATGATAGATCTCGCCGATCCACGCCGGATGCCGTTGCAGCAGGGCTTCGACGGTGATGCCCGGGACGCACGTGTGCGCCTGGCGAGCGGCGCCGAACTCGCGGTCGCAACGCGGGCAGGTCCATCGAGTCACGACACGATTGTGCCGCTGGGCGCACGGGTTCGGGTCTGACGCCCACCGCATAGTAGAGTTCCCCCTCGTGGCATTCGCTCCTTCGGAGCGGGTTCCTCGGGCTGTAGCGCAGCTTGGTAGCGCACTTGACTGGGGGTCAAGGGGTCGCAGGTTCAAATCCTGTCAGCCCGACCGATGAAACACCTGGTCAGAGGCGGTTTCCGATTACTTCGGGACTCAGCCTCTGGCCAGTTTCAGAGGTTCCGGTGTGGGGGCCGGACCGGATCCGCTACCAGCTGGAACGTGACGGGGTCGCTGTGGTGCCGGGACGGACGAGCATCTATCGGGCGTTGGTGCGGCATGGGCTGGTGGAGGCGGAGCAGCGGCGACGTCGCCGCTCGGATTATCGGCGGTGGGAGCGGGGCCGGCCGATGGAGCTGTGGCAGATGGATGTGGTGGGCGGTTTTCATCTGGTGGATGGGACCGAGCTGAAGGCGGTGTCGGGGATCGATGACAACTCTCGGTTCGTGGTGTCGGCGATGCTGGTTCGCCGGGCGACCGCTTCGCCGGTGTGTGGAGCGTTGTTGGCGGCGTTGCGCCGGTGGGGCTGTCCGGACCAGGTTCTGACCGACAACGGGAAGGTGTTCACCGGCCGGTTCGGGCCGGCTGGATCCTCCGCGGAGGTGATGTTCGACCGGATCTGCGCGGAGAACGGGATCCGGCATCTGTTGACCGCGCCCCGGTCGCCGACCACGACGGGGAAGGTGGAGCGGTGGCACAAGACGATGCGGGTGGAGTTCTTGGCCGAGCATGACCGCCGCCATGCTACGGCCGCGGAGTTGCAGACGGCGTTCGATGTCTGGGTGGACCATTACAACCGTGAGCGGCCGCACCAGTCGCTGGGGATGCGGCCGCCAGTTGAGCGGTTCCAGCTGGCCCCGACCCGCCCGGGTGTGAGCGTGGGGCCGACCGGGCCGGCTCTCCCGGTCGAGCCGGTGTCGGTCGTCGTTCCGTCGCCGAAGATGGTCCGGTTGCCGGGGGTGCAGCGCTGGGTCGATCGGCACGGGTTGATCTCGTTGGCCGGGTTTCGCTACCGGGTGCCGATCGTGTTGGCCGGGGAACCGGTCGAGGCGGTTGCCGCGGAGCATCTGGTCCGGATCTTCCACCGGGAGGTGTTGGTCGCCGAGCATGTCCAGCGTCGCCGACCCGACACCGACCAGCCGGCGAAGCTGCGGCAGGGAGGTCGCCGTCCGCGGCCGGCGACGACCGGTCCGGCGGTGACCCGGATGGTCGACGCCTCCGGGTATGTGTCGTTCGCCGGCACGAACTACCGCGCCGGGCCGTTCCTGGCGGCGTCGTCAGGTCGAGGTCGCCATTGTGGCCGAGTCGGTGCAGATCTCCCGTCGACGGACAGATCATCCGTGTCCAGCCGATCCGCCACGACCGGTCGAAAGAACACGGAGCGTTCGCCACCCCGCACGGCCGGCCCCGCCACCGACAGGATGCGCCGGCCGGGGTCGGCGTCAAGGCCAAGCCGCTGCGCGGTCGGCCTGGCGGCCGAGCCCTGACCCCGACCCCTCCCACCGGCGCGGATCGCCACGGCGCGGAACCACCCAGCCAACGAAGATGATCGATGTCAAGCAGCTACCGGAACTCATTGGTCAAGCGGGTACCGGAACTTGACATGACACCACATCTGACAATCGACCCCAAGGCGTGACTGTGGAGTCGGCCTCCCGGCCTTAGGTAGGTAGTACCTAAGGAGAACGAGATGGCCGGACGCATGGCTCGCCGCGCCGATGGGCGCTACCAGTACCGCGTGACGATCATCGCCGAGGACGGCTCGCGGAAGCGAATCTCCTTCTACGGCACCACCCAGCGCGAGGCGCGGGCCAAAGCGGACGAAGCCGCTGAACGATTCGCCGCTGGCTCTCCAGTGCGCGACTCCGGCCGGTCGCTCGCCGACTGGCTCGAGGAGTGGCGCAAGACCTTCCTGCGGGCCAGCGACCGCGCGCCCTCGACCAAGGAGCTCTACGCCGGTCTGACCAGGCGACACGTCGAGCCGCGTCATCGGTCAGCTGCGGCTTGAACAGCTCCGGCCGTCCGACGTCACCCGGCTGATGCTTCACCTGGAAGCCGCCGGCAAGGCGGCCAGCACCCGTCGCAACTGCTACGCCGCCCTGCGCGGCGCGCTCGACGACGCGGTCGTCAACGGGCTGCTGGCATCGAACCCCGCCACTCGGGTGCGGCGACCGAAGGCTGACCATCACGAGGCGGTCAGTCTCGACCCTGCCGAGGTCACCCGGCTGCTGGCCGGCGCGACGACGCTGCGCTACGGGGTGGTGCTTCGGTTCATCCTCGGCACCGGCCTGCGCCGCGGTGAGGCGCTCGCGGTCCGATGGACCGATGTGGACCTGGCCAGGGGAGAGATCAAGATCAAGGGATCCCTGGTCCGCGACGACGGGCGGCTGTCGGTGGTGGCACCCAAGTCGGCCCGTTCCCGGCGGGTGATCTCCCTCAGCCCAGCCGTGGTCGATCTCCTCCGTGCCCAGCGAGCGAGACAGGCTCAAGAGCGGCTGGTGGTCGGCGACCTGTGGGAGGAGACCGGATTCGTCTTCACCACCGAGTTCGGCCAGCCGGTCGACCCACGCAACATGCTGCGCACCGTGCGGCTGGCCGCGGCCAAGGCGGACCTCCCGGAGATCGGAGTCCACACCCTCCGTCACACCTACGCGACGATCGCGTTGCTGAACGGTGTGCCGGTCCACGTCGTCAGCCGCAATCTCGGTCACTCCTCGATCGTTATCACCGTCGACACGTATGGCCATCTGACCGACGAGGCGGCTCGGGCGGCCGCGGTGGCCGTCTCAGACGCTCTCGGACTGTGAGGCAACGAAGGACTCGATCGACTCGCGGGTGATCAGGGCGCGGCGGCCTACATGCACTTTCGACAGGTCGCCCCGTCCACACATCCGCCATATGGTTGTCCGCTCGACGCCGAGGAGCCGGGCGGCCTCGCACTGTGAGACGAGGATGGACTTTTCCAAAACACTCATACCTTCATAGGTGCTCGAGCCAGCGCCAAGAAGTCAGCGTCGCCGTGGCCCATCGGCGCGCGGTGTTCCCGAATGTGGCCGAGTGGGTGGCTCCGCCGGTCGTTTGCGCCGGTCGCGTCCCGTCTAGACGGCCACGAACCTCTTTGACCATGCACCCGTGGTCTCAGTCTCATCGATCTCCGGTGCTGACTCGGCTCGGCCCAGAAGCACGGTGGGTCTATCGGCTGCAGCACCAGCGGCGGGTGGCAACCATGTGTGCGGGCAATACGGTCGCCGGTGGAGTCGGAACTGCAGAGGCGCGGGTGGCGGCGCTACGCCGCCTACCTCTTCGTGACCGCGCAACGCTCGCGGCGATGTCATTCCCGTGCTCAAGAGCCGGAACTGCAGTGCAAGATGGAATCCGTGGAGACCACCGTCAGAACGCCGATGCAGATCTTCAGCCTTCCGCAGCAGCTCGTCGTGCCGCTGTTTCAGCGGCCTTACGTGTGGGAGCAGGAGGAGCAGTGGGTCCCGTTGTGGAGCGACGTTCGACGCCTGACCGAGATGCGACTTCGTGATCCCTTCTCGACGGCGACCCATTTTCTAGGGGCGGTGGTGGTCCAGGCCCACGACGGTCAGCTCGGCAACATGCAGGCCAGCAACATCATCGACGGGCAGCAGCGGCTGACCACCCTGCAGGTGCTGATGGATGCCGCCGCATCGGTTCTCGAGTCCGCAGGGCTCGACACGCTCGCTGGCCAGCTCGAGAGCCTGACGCACAACCAGGCCGACATTCGTGCCTCCCGGCGAGTCTCGACTCAAGATCCGTCACACCAATCGCGACCGCGCGGCATACGACGAGGTGATGGACGCTGAGCCGCCAGTCGCTCACGAGGACCTGAAGCACGCGTCGTCGAAGATCACCCGTGCCCATGCGTACTTCGCCGACGCCGTCGCCGTCGCACGTGGCTAGGTGACCTGGAAGATGATGGTTACCCCACGCGAGCCAATGCGCTTGTTGCCGTGCTCACGAGCGGGCTGCAGTTGGTAGCGATCAACCTCACGGCCACCGAGAACTCCCAGGAGATCTTCGAGACGCTCAACGCGCGCGGCACACCCCTTACGGCAGCCGACCTGATCAAGAACTTCGTCTTCCAGCGGCTGGCGGCCGAAGGTACCGACACCCGGCGTGCATATGCCGAGGACTGGCCCTTCGACACGAAATTCTGGGAGTCGGAGGTCAGCGTTGGTCGCTACCGCGTGAGTCGCAGCTCGCTTTTCCTCAACCAATGGCTCGCCTCGCGCCTCGGTGAGGAGATCAGTCCGCAGCGACCTTCACGCGGTTCAAGTACCTTCGTCGAGCACGACGCCGGGCAGAAGATGGGCGATCTGCTCCCGACGATCAAGGGGCAGGCCGACCTCTACGAGTCGTGGACCGTGGCTGCCGATGATAAAGACCGGCAGCTGACTGGCGTCGAGATGTCCCTTTACCGGATGAAGGCAAGCGGACTGGAGCTGTTGAAGCCGTTGCTTATTTGGCTCCACGAGCCAGAGTGCAATCTCACCAGCAGACGTCATCGACGGCGTGGTGGCGGTGGCGGAGAGCTGGATCATGCGTCGGATGTTTCTCCGACTGACGACGTCGGACCTGGGTCGCGTGGTCGCCGAGATCATCAGGATCCATGGGGATGCTCCCGCGCCCGAGCTGGTCGACCGGGTCCGCGGTCATCTGACCCGGCTCAACGTGTCCAGTACGTACTGGCCGGGCGACGAGGAGATCCGTGCTGCTCCCATCGCTGAGGCTACGTACCGGCGGTTTAAAGCTCGCGCGGCTCAGGCTCTTTCTTGAGGCGGTCGAGAATGAGTTCCGCCGGGGCACCAATCAGCCGCAGGTCCCCCGACGCGGCTACCCGATCGAACACGTTCTTCCGCAGAAGTGGCAGGACAACTGGCCCGTTGACGGGCTGGAGGCGGAGATCGAGCGGGGCGCCCACGTCCATCGCCTTGGCAACCTGACGCTGCTGACCAGCTCGTTGAACTCGAAGGTGTCGAACTCGGCCTGGAATGTGAAGCGGGAGGCGCTGCGTGAGCACGACACATTGCTGTTGAACAGCCGGCTGCTTAGTCATGCGGGCGAAGGCGGGTGGACCGACGGCACGATCGACGCCCGTAGTGGACAGCTCCTCGACGTGCTGCTGAAGGTGTGGCCTGTGCCAGAAGGGCACACCGGCCAAGTTGTCGATCCCCGGGACAAGAGTCAGGACTGGGTCGAGGTCAAGGACCTCGTACCCAGCCGGACTGCTTGAGCCCGGCACGCTGCTTACCTCGCGGCAGGGAAGCTGGACGTCGAAGCAAGCCCTGGTGCGTGACGACGGCATGCTCGAGGTAGAGGGGCAGCTCTTTGGATCACCATCTGGGGCTGGCCGTCACGTCAAAGGCAGCGTGACGAACGGTTGGACTTTTTGGAGTGTTCCCGACGGCCGTCGACTGATCGACGTTCGTGCGGCCTTCCGCGGCGACAAGCCCAAGGACCTGCACTGGACGGCTGCGCTGCCTCGAATCGAGTGGATCAGGATCCCACAACACAGCAGGGGGGCAGAAAGGC
>CAVUGB010000006.1:0-500067 GCA_963740705.1 uncultured Actinomycetota bacterium | reverse complement strand
ACAAGTCAGCAGCCAGATGCCGTCCCGGACCGCGAGGAGGACACCACAGTGCGCACCAGATTGGCTCGGGCCTTCGCCGCAGCCGCCCTGTCGGTCAGCCTCCTGCTCGGGCTCCCAGCCGCCCTGCCGGCCGCAGCCGCCAGCCAGGTCAGCGCGACCGAGGGACTCAACGTCCGGTCCGGGCCGAGCACCAAGTCCAAGATCATCGGCAGCCTCTCCCAGGTCAGACCGTCACCGCGGTCAGCACGACCAAAGGCTGGACCAAGATCAAGTACGGCAAGGCCACCGCGTACGCCGCCAGCAAGTACCTGCGCAAGGCCAACAGCTTGCCGTCGGTCCTCCGGGGTCAGCCCCGGATCGGTCAGGATCAGCACCACCGCCATCAACCTGCGTCAGGACCGGGGTCGATCTACGCGGTGATCAAGATCTTCAAGAAGGGCACCCGGCTCACGGTGACCGGGAAGACCGGTAACGGCTACATCCAGGTGATCAACGGCACGTCCACCGGCTACGTCAGCGCGCTGTACCTGACCGGTCCGGCCCGCGGGCTGCCAGGGATCATCGGCACTCGGATCGCGACCACCGCACTGGATATCCGGACCACCAGCGGCTCGGACTACAAGACCATCGCCGAGGTCAAGAAGGGCACCAAGCTGTCGGTCACCGGAGCGAGCAACCTGGTCGGGCCCAGGTCGTCTACAAGGGCGTGGTCCGCTGGGTCACCGCGAAGTACCTCGCCAACCCGGCCACGAACAACCGGCGGTGCCGACCCTGCCGAAGGTCAACGGCACGCGCTACGCCACCGCCGCCTTGGACGTACGCTCCACCAGCGCCAACGCGTACACGCTGATCGCCGAGGTCGCCGCGGCACCAAGCTGAGCATCACCGGCGTGGTCAAGAACGGCCGGATGCAGATCGTCTATAACAGCGCCGCCCGCTGGGTCACCGCGAAGTACCTGTCGAAGTCCAAGCCGGCGGTCTCCTCGGGCAACTCCAAGGCCGAGAAGGGCCTGAAGCCCAACGCGGTCAAGGTGCATCGAGCCGTACGGGCCCGTTCCCCCAGATCAAGACCATCTACACCATCCGCCCCGACTCCATCCCGGACCATCCGTCCGGCCGGGCGCTGGACCTGATGATCCCGAACTACAAGTCGAAGTCCGGTCGCGCGCTCGGCTTCGAGGTGGCGCGCCTGGGCCAAGACCAACGCTCGGTCGCTGGGCATCAACTACATCATCTGGGACCAGCACATCTGGAACATTCAGCGCGACCGCGAAGGCTGGCGCTACATGGCCAACCGGGGCGGCGACTCGGCCAACCACAAGAACCACGTACATATCACGGTCTACGGCTAGTCGCTCGGGGCCTGTAACCCGCACGCCCCGCTATAGTTTGGGTGCTGCTCGGAGTCCCCATCGTCTAGCGGCCTAGGACACCGCCCTTTCAAGGCGGCAGCGCGGGTTCGAATCCCGTTGGGGATACCACTCTAAGTTGCCTCTGATTAGGGGCTTTGCCCTTCGGTGCAGTCGACGCGGAGTCGTCGACCAAGATCAAGGGGGCACTGAGGGGGCAGAACTTTTTCGGCCCTTGGCCCCTCCACCGACCAGATCGGCCCAATTCGGGCGCCGAAGCCTGACTGCTGAGCGACCTCTCGACGACTTACTGAGACAGCACCGACGGTGCGAACTCGGCTCTCGGCGTCGACGGGCGGTGTGATCGTGGCTTACATCGAACGACGTCAGTTCGACCAGCGCCTGCCGTCCGGTCACGGTCAAACGCATCACCCGCTATCAGGTTCGCTATCGCGACGATGCCGGCCGGCGGCACTGCGAGACCAGGACCAAGCTCGTCGACGCCGAGCGACGCAAGGCCGAGATCGAACTGGAGTTGGCGACCGACCGCTGGCGGGACCCACGACGCGGCGAGATTTTCTTCCAGGCCTGGGCCGAGCAGTGGCTGCCGACCCGACATGATCTTCGCGCCACCACCTTCGCCCGGATGGAAGTGACCCTGGCCAAGCAGGTCCTCCCCCGCTTCGGTTCGGTGCCGATCAACAAGATCACCAACAGCGAGGTCCGGTCTTGGCTGACGGCCATGCTCGCGGATGGCTGCTCGCCGGCAACGGCCCGGAAGGCGGTGTTCGCTTTGCGGCAGTGTCTAGCTGCGGCGGTCGAGGACGAACGCATCTCGATGAACCCGGCGATGGCCGTCCCGCTCCCCTCCGAACGGCAGAAGCCGGCCCGCTACCTGTCGCAGGTCGAGGTCGAACGCCTCGTCTCCGAGATGCCACCCGAGTACGCGGCGTTGATCTTGGTCGGCGCCTACGCCGGCCTCCGCTGGGGTGAAGCGATCGGGCTCCGCCGCTGCGACATCGGCGTCGATCGCAGCCGCATCTATGTCACCCACACCGCCGTCGAGGTCCACGGCAAGATCACCCTCGACAACGAACCCAAGACGACACGATCAAAACGCATCGTCCCGATCGCCCGATCCGTGATGAGCCGGATCCAAGATCATCTCGATGGTTATGTCGAACCGCAGAGTGATGCGTTGCTCTTCACCTCCCCCGGCGGCGGACCACTCTTCCGGGCGTTCGGCAACCGCGTCCTCCGGCCCGCCGTCCGCCGGGCCGGCCTTGACGACATCACCTTCCATGGCCTCCGCCACAGCTACGTGGCGATCATGGTCGCCGCCGGCTGCAATGTCCGGGAAGTGTCCGAGTGGGCCGGCCACAACAGCGTCGCCTTCACCCTTACTCGCTACGGCGGCCTGTTCGATGACGGATCCGACGCGGTGATCGATCGATTGGACGCTTCGCTGAGCGGCGCCGGCTCAGCTGAATAGGTGCCACCCTAGGCTCCGAGGACCTGCCGCTCAATTCCACATCAGCCCACGTCAGAACGGGTTGCTACTGCGCTCGAGGAGGATTCCTGCACTAGACGGGGGGTCAGGCACCGGGTTGGAGTCGTCGCCCTCTGTGACGAGCAGGACGACGGTGCTGCTGCTGTCGAGGTGCAGGTGCTCGCGCCGTCGCGTGCTGCCCGGTCCGGTCAGCGCGGCTCGAGCGGCGGCGAGCGGTGCGGCGCCGCACGGGCCCGCCGCGACTCCGAGACTGGCGAGGTCGTGCGCAGCCCGGACGTCTGCCGCCTCGGTTATCGTGACGGCGGCGTCGAGTCCCTGGACGATGAACGGCCAGGCCAGCGACGACGGGGTCCCGCAATTCAGCCCGGCCATTGCAGTCCGCCCGGTTTGCACGGAGACTGGGTGACCAATGGCGAGGCTGGCTGCGATGCAGCCGGCTGTGTCCGGCTCAACCGAAACTACGGCCGTACCGGGTTCGGCGGTGCGGCTGCGGTAGTGAGCGAGGGCGGCCTGCAGCAGTGACCCCACCCCGGTCGGTACCGCGACCAGGTCAGGCCGGTCCAGCCCGAGGTCGGCGAGTTGTTCGTCGACCTCGGAGAAAAGAGTGTCGTAGCCGTCGACGATCCAGCCGGGGATCTCCTCGTAGCCCGGCCAGGCGGTGTCTTGGACGAGAACAGCGCCCAGCGCCTCGGCGGCGCGGGCCGCCAGGGCGACGGCCTCGTCGTACGAGCCATTGACGACGGTCACCGCCGCGCCCTCGTCGGCAATTGTCTGGATCGCTACGGCGTGGACCCCGGCCGGGATGTAGATGGCGGACGGATGACCCAGCAGCCGTGCGAAGCGGGCGACCGCGCGGCCGTGGTTGCCGTCGGTGGCCGCCACGATCGTCAAGCTCTGACCCTCGGCAGCCTGCTTGAGGACTCGGTGGACAGCCCACGACGCGCCGAGCGCCTTGAACGCGGGCAGCCCGAGCCGGTTCGACTCGACCTTCGCCAGCACCTGACCCACGTCCAGCTCGCGGGCCAGGGTGGGCAAGTCAATGAGCGGGGTCGGGGCGTAGCCGGCTAACGAGCGGTGGAAATTCCGGACCGTGGTGGAAACCGGTTCGCAGGTCCAGTCAACAGAGCGGATCTGGGGCACCCACGACGGGGTTCTGCCGCTGCTTGTACGTCGTCATTTCACTCACTCTCGGCCAGCACTGACCGGACCAGTTCGACGTAGTAGGCCACGCCGATGCTGGTGATGTCGTCGTTGAAGTCGTAGCCGCTGCTGTGCAGCGGAACGCCACCTCGCTCTGATGCGACCCCGTTACCGATGAAGGTGAAGCAGCCCGGCACCTGTCGAGCAAGAAGGGCGAAGTCCTCGCTGGCCAGCACCGGCGCACAGGCGCCGTCGACCCGGTCTGCCCCTACGGCCGCGGTCGCTGCAGCGACGGCGGCCGCGACGCAGGCCGGATCGTTGACGGTCGGGACGAACTCGTGGCGGTAGATCACCGAGCACGTTGCCCCGTGCGCTGCGCTGACGCCGGCGCAGACCTGCCGCATCCGTTGCTCCAGCAGCGACTGCACGTCGGGGTGAAAGCTGCGGGTGTCGCCTTTGATGGTCACCACGCCGGGGATGGCGTTGCGAGCGCCGTCGGTGAAAATCTGTGTGCACGAGAGAACCGCTCCTGCTCCCGGGTCGACGCTGCGGCTGACGATCGTCTGCAACGCCAGGACCACCTCGGCGGCGACGATGAGCGGGTCGATGACCATGTGCGGAGCGGCGGCGTGACCTCCGCGGCCGGTGATGGTGATCTCGAACGTGTCCTCACCGGCCATGATCGGGCCAGGCCTGGTGTGCAGCGCACCCGCGGGCAGCCCTGGCATGTTGTGCAGTCCATACACCTGCTCGACCGGGAACCGCTCGAGTAGCCGGTCGTCGATCATGGCCTGCGCGCCCAAGCCGTGCTCCTCCGCCGGCTGGAAGAAGAACCGGACGGTGCCGTCGAACCCGCCCTCTTCGACCAGCACCGCCGCCGCACCGAGGAGCATCGCCATGTGGCCGTCATGCCCGCACGCGTGCATCCGGCCGACCTGCGCCGCGTACGCGAGACCGGTCTGCTCAACCAGCGGCAACGCGTCCATGTCAGCCCGCAGCCCTATCGTCCGCGCCCCCGAGCCGAGTGCCAGGGAGGCCACCACACCTGTTCGACCGATTCCACGATGAGGGGCCAGGCGGAACGAACCCAGCAGGTCCGCGACGTACGCCGACGTCGCCTCTTCCTGGAACCCCAGCTCGGGCCGCTGGTGCAGCCAGTGCCGCCACTCCCGCAGCCGGCCGTTCAGATCGTTGATCACGCTTAGGAGAGTGGCGGAGACGCACAGAACCTGCAAGGAGCACAGGTCTTCCTCGCATAGAGTGGTCCGCAAATGCACAGACATTGCGTCAAGCCGCTCAACCGCGCAACCATGTCTCATGCCGGAACCTGCCCCACCTGACGCCCTTGACCTCGCCCTGCTCTCGCACGTTCAGCAGGACGCCAAACTGCCCCAGGGCACGCTCGGGACCCACGTGGGTCTGTCCGCGGCCGCGGTGAATAGGCGCATCGGCGCTACCGACGATGGCTACATCACCAGCCACGTCGCCGTTCTTGACCCAGCCCGCCTCGGCCACCCGCTCACTGTGATCACCCAGATCGAGGCCGTCAGTGAAGAAGTCGACAAGCTCGACGACCTCCAGCAGCGCCTCGTGGCCTGCCAGAACGTCCAACAGTGTTACTACGTCACGGGCGATTGGGACTTCGTCCTCGTCCTCCTAGTGCACGACATGGACCAGTACCGCCAGATCACCCGCGAAGTCTTCTTCCCTAGCGGCAACATCAAACGCTTCAAAACCTTGGTGGTCATGGACCGTGCAAAGGTCAGCCTCAGCGTTCCCATCGAGCCACTTTGACACGACCACGCCATGACAACGACCGACCGGTAGCTTCGCTCATCGGGGGGCTCGCAGCCGAAGTCAAGGCTGACCGCAGGCCATCCGACGAGCTCGGGCTGTGACGCCGGTGAGAACGCCGCACCGCTCCCGCGCGCCCTAGCTCCGAGTGCCCCACCAACATCAACAGCGGGTGAGGTTGACGTGGGATCCTGCCGGGTCCACTTCGCCCCAACCTCCTCGCTCTGGTCCCGAGTCCACAAGGACGTGGTCGCGGCGGTGTTTCGGACCGCGTTCGCCAGACCTGACGCGGCCGCGGCCCCAGGCCTGGGAACTGGTTCGTAACTGGCTAGCCGAAGCTTCCCCAAGACCGTGCCGCTGATGTACGGAGCGAAAGCCGCAGTGCTGGCCTTGCCCGCGTTCCCCGGACCGCAACAGACCACGACTCTATGGACCAACCCGATCGAACCGACGCCGCCCCGACCACTTCGCGGCTCGACAGTGGCGACCGAGCCGCCGCCCGTCCGCCCGATGTACCCCCCCCCCACCCATGCACCGCTGGACGTACCTACGCCGCCGTGATTCTGTGGACCGTCCTTGGCGACCTATGTGGGTGTGACGATGAGCCTGCACAAGCTGACTGCCGGGTCCGGGTACGACTACCTTACCGGCAGGTCGCTGCTTTGGACGCCACCGACAAGGGCCATGTTGGGTTGGCGTCGTACTACACCGAACGTCGCAACGCATCCTCCAGGCCGAGCAACGCCTGATCGCCGCCGCCGGCCGCCGCGACGGAACCGTCGTCCATGGGTCGACCGTCGAGCTGGCGCTACTCGAACTCGCGGCGAACGGCACCACCCTCGACACCGGCCAAGCCGCCCTGGTCCGCGGCATGTGCACCTCCGGCGCCCGGCTGCAGCTGGCGATCGCCCCAGCCGGCGCAGGCAAGACCACCGCCATGCGGGCTCTTGCCTCGGCCTGGACTCAAGACGGCGGTCTGGTCATCGGCCTGGCGACACGGCATCGCCGGTCGTCACGACAGCGGTGACCCGTCATCGCCCAGAGGCCCCGTAGATTTCACGAACTGGCCACCGCTACCGGTAAGTGGTAACTTACACGTTCGTGGACGCTTACCGGTTCGACGCCTGGGCGCTGCTGGGTGACCCGAGCCGCGGGCGATCATCGAGCGGCTGTCCCGCAGCGCGTGCAGTGTCGCAGCCTTGGCCGAGGAGATGCCGATCAGCCGGCCGGCGGTGAGCCAGCACCTCAAACTGCTGCGCGAGGCCGGGATCGTGCGGGATGAACCCCACGGCCGGCAGCGGGTCTACAGCATCGACGCGGCCCGCCTCGAGCGCTACCGCAGACAGTTGGACCAGTTCTGGTCCGACGCGCTCGGGAAGCTCACCTCACCGGACCCAAAAAAGAAGAGATCAGGTGACTGTGCACTCAGACGGGACCGTTCACCACGAAGTGGTGGTGGATCTACCCGCCGAAGAGGCGTTCTGGAAGTTCGCTGACCTCGACAAGGTCAAACCCCGGGAGCACAACATGCTTCCCGTCCCCATCGCCGAGACGGTCCTGGAGCAGCACGCCGGAGGTGACCTTTATGACCGGGGGGTGGACGGCACAATCTGTCGCTGGGGCCGCGTGCTGACCTTCGATCCGCCGAAGACCATCGTCTTCAGCTGGGACATCGGTCCGGACTGGCAGGTCACCTCGGACCTGGACCGTGCCAGCGAAGTCGAGATCACGTTCGTCGGCGAAGACGCTCACCGCACCCGCGTCACCTTGGTGCACCGGCACATCGACCGGCACGGCGAGGGCTGGGAGTCCCTCCAAGCCGGACTCGATGCACCGGACGGCTGGCCTCTCTACATCGGCCGATATGAGGCCCTGACCCGTGGCGAACTCGCCTCGTGAGCAAGCCTGATCTGATGCCGCTCGCTGAGGAAGAGCGGTCCGACCTGCTGGCACTGCTGCGCGATCTCACCCCGGCCCAGTGGGACGCCGAGTCGTTGTGCACCAACTGGCGCGTCCGCGACGTCGCCACGCACATTGTCAGCTACGACGAACTGTCCGTGGCGGCGACCGTGGCGACCTTTCTGCGCGGAGGTCTCCGCACCGGCAAGGTCAACGAGGTTGCCCTGACCCGCTACCGGGATCTCGACACGAGCGGCATCATCGACCTGGTGGCCCGCAGCCAGCGCCCGAGAGGCCTCCCGTCCGCACTCAAGGGCGGGATCGCGCTGGCGGACGGCACCATCCACCACCAAGACATCAGGAGAGCACTCCGCCTCCCGCGCATCATCCCCGAACAGCGGCTCGTCGCCGCCCTCACCTTCTCGCTCGGAGCCCCCACCCTGCCTACCAAGAGCAACGCCAAGGGGCTGAAACTCATCGCCACTGACGTGGACTGGGCCGTCGGCAACGGACCCGAAGTCACCGGACCCGGCGAAGCCCTGTTGATGGCTGCCGCTGGCCGTGCTACGGCGCTGACCGACCTCCGTGGGACCGGCCTGCCGACCCTGCGGCAAAGGGTGGCGCAACTCGAGACCCGATGGCGAGGGACGCAAGCAGTCCTCGGTCAGGTGTCGAGCCCGGACGCTGAACCGCAATCTTGACGGTGACCGTGACGGTGCCCGACGCCGGCCGAGGAACCCGATGACGGTCCCGGCGCGATCATGGAGCTGAGGGAGTGCACGGCGGTGGTGTCGCCGGAGCGCTCGGTGAGCTCGTGTGCCTCGATCGTGACCCGGGCCCGCTCTGGGAGATGGGGTGGGACGGAATGCTTAACAGCGGCGCTGAGACAGGTGACCGTGCCCGCGGTGGCGCGAGCGAAGGATGGTCGGGCGAGGGGCGGGCAGTCACGCCTGCTGCGGCGTGCGGAGTGGCTCGCTGTCGAGGCTGACTGCCGGGGTCGCCGGTGATGCAGTGCGGCGTGGCCAGGTCCAGGCGGAGCGCAGGATGAAGGCCAGGATTAGCACCTCGAGTCCGATGGAGAGGCCGTAGAAGTAGACGTAGGTCCAGGACTCTCCTGCCGCGTTGTACAACGAGACGGGGATGTAGAGCGTTGCTACGACGAGGTTGATGGTGCGGTTGACGCGGGCGGGCAGGGTCGTGGAGAGCAGGATCATCAGGATCGGGATGGCCATGAGCGTGAGCGCCAGGGCGACAAAGGTTGGGCCGGTGTCGAACTTGTGGACGGTGCCGGCCAGGATGCCGTCGATGAAGCCCGGCTTGTACAGGGCGAGGTAGTCGACGTAGATGTAGAGGAACATGAAGCTGGTCCATGCTGCTGCGAGCTTGGCCTGCACGGGCATGCGCAGATCCTCCCGCGTGCTCAGAGACGGCAGATTCTCTAGTGCGGTGTGGGATTGAGGCGTTCGCATCACAATGCTCCTTGGCTTGATGGGGTGGGTGCTCCCACCTTCACGGATGTTGCAGTAGGAGTTCCACGATGGCGCGGCAGTCACAGCTGCCACACCGGTCATCCGGCCAAACCTGACCTAGCCGTTCGGTCAGGTCCGGACTGGCCGTTGAGCCGTTCCCTGGCTACGGAAGGCCCCTTACGGTGGGAACTGTGAGGGGAGTCGTCAGGTCGGTGTGGGCCGAGCCCGCTGTCACGAGTCCGCCTCAGAACGGCCGGCTGGACAAAGTCCTCGCCTTGACCGTGGTGCTGGCGGTCGCGTTGGAGGTGATCCTTCGAGCCGATCTGGCCTGGCGACCAGCAGCCGTCGGCCTTGGGTTCGTCCTCGCGGTCGCTGTCCTCGTACGACGAACCCACGGCCTCGCCGCCGTGGCCCTAGCCTTCGGCGCGATCATCGTCGTCGATGTGGCGGCGGCCGCCCTCGGCGCCAACCCGGGGATGCTCTACACCGGGCTGGTCGTGCTGGTGCTGGTGTACTCGCTGTTTCGCTGGGGCTCCGGCCGCGACCTCGTCCTCGGGACCGGCATCGTCGCGCTCGCATACATCGACAGCCTGATCAATGATGTCAACGGGCCCGACGAGGCAATCGGCGGCGCCGCCGTCCTGCTGTTCACGATGGCATCGGGCGTGGCGTTCCGTTACCGCGCCATCGCACAGGAGCAGCTGGTCGAACAGGTGAAGCTCCACGAGCGTGCGCAGCTGGCCAGGGAGCTGCACGACACCATCGCCCACCACGTCTCCGCCATCGCGATCCAGGCCCAGGCCGGACTGGTCCTCGCCCGGTCCGCATCGCCGAGCGGAGCCACCGAAGCGCTGGAGGTGATCGACCGCGAGGCCGCCACAACGCTCACCGAGATGCGCGCGATGGTGGGCGCCCTCCGTAGCAACCGTCATGAAGAAACACCAGTCACGCCGGGCCATCGCCTGATCGACATCGAACGACTGGCCGCGATCGGCACCAGCTCGCTGCGCGTCGAGGTCGAGCAGCGCGGGGACCTGACCGAGCTCCCACAGGCCCTGGAGGCGGCCCTCTACCGGGTGGCGCAAGAATCGGTCACCAACGCTCAACGCCACGCACAATCCGCCACCCGAGTCGAGGTCACAGTGACCGGCAACGCCACAGAAGTGCAGCTGACCGTCGACGACGACGGCGCGCCAGCCACTAGCCCGAATCCGTCCGGCTACGGGCTGATCGGCATGACCGAGCGGATCACCCTGCTGGGAGGAACGCTGCAGGCCGGACCGGCACCTGATCGCGGGTGGTGCGTCCGCGCCGTACTCCCCCGCCCAAGTCGCGCGACATGACGATCCGGGTGCTCATCGCCGACGACCAGACCATCGTGCGGACCGGGCTAGCCACCATCCTGGACGCACAACCCGACATCGACGTGGTCGGGGCGGCCGCCGACGGACGCGAGGCTGTCGCCCTCGCTCGCAGGCTGCGCCCCGACGTGTGTTTGTTCGACATCCGCATGCCGAACCTGGATGGCATCGAAGCCACCCGACTTCTCGCCGGACCCGACGTCGAAGACCCCATCCCCGTCGTAGTCATCACCACGTTCGACACCGACGAGTACGTCCACGGCGCCCTCAAAGCCGGCGCCCGAGGGTTCCTCCTCAAGGGTGCGCCACCCGACCAGCTGATCCAAGCAGTCCACGCTGCCGTCAACGGCGACGCGCTCATCGACCCCGGGGTCACCGCTCGACTCCTCACCAGCTTCGCCCACCGCGCCCCGACCGCACCCGCACAGCCCCTCGACCCCCTCACCGAACGCGAGGAAGCGGTGCTCCTCACCGTCGCCCGAGGCAAGACGAATACCGAGATCGGCCAAGACCTCTACATCAGCATCAGCACCGTCAAATTCCACCTCGCCAGCCTGATGACCAAGCTCGGCGCCCGGAACCGGGTCGAACTCGCCATCTGGGCCTACGAAACGGGCCGCGTAAAGTAAACCCTTCGACAAGCTCAAGGGGCGGAAACGCGGGGCGTACGCGAAACCGCGGGCTGAGCTCCCGCATCAGATCCCGACCTCCGATGAGCCCCCTCGACAGGCTCAGGGAGCGATCAGCTCAAGCAGGCGAGTGGGGGCATGAGAAGCGCCGCCGACATCCGGATCGCCAGTTCACCGAGCTCGCCGGCCAGATGTTGTGGGCGAAGAGCGGTGACGGTCATGACTGCAACGACTCGTACGCGGCGGAGGTCAGCCAGCTGAGCGCCGACCGGTCCGACGGGTCGAATTCGCCCGCCCGATGCCAGATCCCGACGTAGACGGTGACCATCGCCGCCTCGGCTTCGGCGACCGATCCGGGACGTCGACGGAGAAGATAGTAGATCCACGGGCTGGTCAGCTGATAGAGCCGCGCGAAGGCTTCCCCGTCCCGACGGCCCGCCGCGCTTAAGAGATCGGCGAGCACCCGGTTGCCGCCGAAGGCGCCGTCCCGGATCCCGCCGGATTCAGCTTCGCCCCCGGAGGCCGAGGCGGCCGTGATGCTAACGGTCGAGATGGTGCCCACCTCCGATGTCGGTGGCGCCCACGAGGTGGGGAAGGGCGGACAGCTCGACGTCAGGCAATCGGCGGTCGCCGATGATCCGTTCGGCGATCAGCCGCAGCTTCTGGTCGAGTGCAGCGGCGGAGCGCTTGATCAGGTCGAAGGCCTGATCGGCGGTGATGTGGTACTGCTCCATCAGGATGCCCTGAGCCTGCCCGATGAGGCCGCGAGCCTCGGCGGTCCGGAGTTGCTGCTCGCGCTCCACCGCAACCGTGATCGCTACTGAGGCCTGCTGAGCGAATCCGAGGCCGCGCGCCAACGAGTCCGTACCGAAGAAGGACGGTCGACGCGAATAGAGAGTCACCGCACCGAATGGATCGCCATCGACCAAGGCCAGCGAGAGCAGCGAACGAAACCCGAGGTCGGCAGCCTGCGGGGCCCAGAAACGCCAACGACTATCGAACCGGAGCTCGGATGAGATCACCGGCTGGCGGCGCTTCATGCTGTGCAGGGCGGGCCCTTGACGATGCTCGACCTGGAGGAGGTCGGCTTGACGGACCTCGGTGCCGGACGCCGCCGTCGCGACAGCTGCGCCATCAGCGGACAACACCACGCCGGCGCCATCCGCGCCGAACGTGCTCGCCGCCAGGTTGACCAGGATGTCGAGAGTGTCGGCGACGCTGGTCGAAACGAACGGGCTCCGGATGCTGTCGGTGCGCCCGACCGTCCGAAGCAGTGCTGGGCGTGGATCAGCGAACGCATCGAAGTCGATGTCGGAATGGACCATAGTTGCCGCCGTCATGGGTGCTCCCTGACTCAGGAATGAGTGACTTGTGAACACCTGCAGTATAGGGTCAATCTTATGCAACTTCGCAACCGAATGCATAAGTTTCTTGGACCAGCGCCGAGTGGACCGGCGCGTCGGCTCGCGTTGTCCCTGGACAGCAGGGCAGGCTCAGCGGCATGAGCGACCAGGCGGGCGCGAATGAGGGGGAGCCTCATCGGATCGTCGGGTCTGCTTACGCCGCCGACGAGCCCGAACTGACGATTCAGCAGGCCGCGTCCCTGTTGAATGTCGCGGCCCCGACCATTCGTTCCTGGGAGCGGCGCTACGGGGTGCCGCTCACCAACCGCAGCAGCGGAGGCCACCGGCGCTACGGTCACCTCCAACTCGACCAACTCCGGCGGATGCGCGATCTCATCGCCGGGGGTCGGCGAACCGGCGACGCGGCCGCGCTGGTCAAGGCCGGCCATGCCACCTCGCCCGGGCCGCTGGTCCAGGCCTTCTTGGAAGCGGCGCGCGAACTCGCTCCCGGCAGCCTCGCCCGGACTCTGGACGCATCCCGCGAGACCCTCGGACTCGATCGGACAGTCGATGAGGTCTTGCTACCGGCCATGCGCGAGGTCGGCGCCTGGTGGCATTCCGGTCAGATCGACATCGCCCACGAGCATCTCGCCACCAACGCCACTCAAGCCTGGTTGGCCACCCTCCAGCCGACCGGTCCGCTGCACCGATCACCGATCGTGCTCAGCTGCGGACCGTTGGATCACCACACCCTCGGACTCGAAGCGATCGGCGCGTTGCTGCGCCAGCGGCACTGGGATTGCCGCATGTTGGGCGCCCGCACGCCGGTCGACTCGCTCGCCCTGGCCGTCGCCGAGACTGAGGCGTTAGGTGTGGTGCTGGTCTCCCACGTCGGCTCCGCCCGGGCGGCGGCCGTTGACGCCCTCCGCACGCTGGCGCTCGATCAGCGGCACCTGTTCTACGCCGGCGGCGCCTTCGAATCCCGCCGAGCCCGGCACGGCGTACCCGGGCACTACTTGGGCACGAACATCGCGCAGGCAGCGGATCTGATCACGGCCGCGCTCATCGCCTCGTCGTAAGGGCTGCATGTCGGCACTCCCCCGCGACGAGCTCAGGGGGCGGCCGAGACGCGGGCTGAGCCTGTCGAAACGCTCATCAGAGCTCCCGCGAATGATCAAGTGACCTTCGCGCGATCCGCGGGTGCGGCCTGTCCTCTCAACCGTTCGAGTCGGTGCTCGAGCAGCCCGGCGCGGTGGGCGTTCTGCTGCAACGCCACGTAACGTTCGCCGAAGACCCAGAGCAGGGCGTCGTCCAGCCTGCGGACCGCACCCGGCGGGTGTCGGTAATCCATCCGGGTGGAGATCGAGGCCTCGTCGGCCGAGCGCAGCACGTCACCCAGCTCCGCGAACGAGGTCACCCCCAGCTCAAGCAGGAGGCCGGCGATCCAGCTGTAGTGATCGCTGCGCGACCACCCGGCTTCCGAGTACTGACCGGCCAGGTACGCCGCCAGCTCGCGCGGGTCGAGTCGGGGGTCGTCGTCGCCGGGCGCCTGGGTGACCTCGGGCATGGCGCCCCGGAGCCGTTCCCGGATCTCGGAGAACTCACGGTCAGCGAGCTCGAGGAGCCCGGCAGCGAGGGTGAACCGGCGATCGAAGTCGCCGACGTGCTCCGCTGGCACGGTGCCCTTGTAGCGGATGTCGTGCTCGAACTCGGCCCACGCGTGCTGCAGCACCGTCCGCACCTGCACCTGGGCAGCGTGCCCGCGGAGGTACTGAAAATCGGGGTGGCCCTCGCGCGCCGGGTCGAGACCGATCATCAGGTGCCGGCTCGCATAGCCGAACCGACCCTCCCTCGCGGTCTGCTGACCCCAGTCGCGATCGTCGTGCACGATCACCTGCTCGGCCAAGACGTCGGCGACGGCGTCGACGTCGTCGCGTACGTAGGTGATCACCCGGACGCCGAGCTGGTCGGTGATTTGATTCAACGGATCGGTGTAGAGCGGTGTCCCCGCCTTGGTGCGGGTGGCCTTCTCGGCGAAGGACGGCACGGTCTTGGTGCGTCCGGTCACCGAGAGGTAGTTGATGCCGGCTTCGTCGAGCAGTGCCTGCACGAGCATGACGGCCTCGAGCCCCGCTCGGGTCATCTCGCCGTGCCGCGCGGCGTAGTCCCGGACCGCGTCGCGCACCACGCCGACATTGGTCGCCGCGACGTCGACTCCCAGCTTCGGCGTGATGATGCAACCCGTCTCCGCGTCCCCGTAGCGGCTGACGAGGTCGGGGTGGTGGTCGACGAAGTAGGCGATGTAGGCGCACAGCACGGCGTCCACCTGGTCTTCGACGCGGCGGAGCTCGCTCTTGCGAGTGGCCCTCTCGACCTGGATGCGCAGGCCGACCCAGGTGTCATCGGTGGCGACCACGGTGGCGACGTGGCCAATCAGAGTCAGCAGCTCCGAGCGCAACAGCTCGACGTCGCGACCCTGCTTCGCCTTGTAGCGCAGGATCTTCGTCAAGCCGAAGAAGACGATCGTCGCCGGGTGCGGATAGACCTCGATCGCCCGACGATCCTGATCGGATGATGGGTCGATGTCGAGCCTGAGCATCTCGGCGACGCCGGCCGCCCGGGTGCCGTTCGCGAACTCTGGCTTACCCGTGTTGGACGGGTGGGTGGCGGCGTCGAAGCGACGGAAGTCCCGGCTCAGCTGTTGCTCCGCCGGTCGCGATCCCGTGGCATTGGTGACGACGATCGGGGCGTCAATCGCCACGAGGCACTCACCCTCGACGTACGCCGCCAGCGCAGCTGCGATCTCGTCGTCGGTACGCACTGCGCTGACATGCAACAAGCGGGCGTCGTCGTCTATGACCGCCAGGCCCGTGGGCGACTTGTCGCCCCACGCGAGGTCGATGCCGATGTAGTGCACGCGGTCACCCTGCCGTATCCGGCCGTCAAGTGACAGCGCCTTCACCGCGCTCCGCCCAAGGTCTGAGATGCGATGGGGCGGAACGCGGGCTGAGCCGACCTCTGGCGAGGCCCTTCGACAAGCTCAGGGGGCGGAGACGCCGCAAACGCGGGCTGAGCTTGTCGAAGCGCTCGCCAGAGCTCCCGCGTTTGATGCCAACCTCTGACGAGGCCCTTCGA
The DNA here is from genome assembly GCA_963740705.1 of uncultured Actinomycetota bacterium. GTDB lineage: Bacteria > Actinomycetota > Actinomycetes > Propionibacteriales > Propionibacteriaceae > Microlunatus. The sequence goes on along the minus strand of CAVUGB010000006.1, from coordinate 484,438 downwards.
CAAGCTCAGGGGGCGGAACCGCGGGCTGGGCCTACTTGGCTTTCTGCTGCAGGGCCGCGTCGATCCGCTCTTTGACTTGTTTGACCGATCCCTCGGCGTCGATGCTGATGAGCTGCCCCCGGCCCCGGTACAGGTCGACGAGCGGTTCGGTCTGCTCGTGGTAGAGGGCCAGCCGCGCGCGGATGGTGTCGGCCTGGTCGTCGATGCGTCCAAGCTGCTCTCCCCGGGCGAGCAGTCGTGGGACCAGCTCGTCGTCATCGACCTCGAAACTGAGGACGACATCGAGCACCGCCTCTTGCTGCGAGAGCAGGTGATCGAGGTGGTGGACCTGACCAACCGTCCGGGGGTAGCCGTAGAGCAGGAACCCGTCCGAGCAGTCGGGCGCAGTCAGCCGCTTGCTCACCACGGCATTGGTCGTGTCGTCCTCGACGTAACCTCCATGGGCGACCATGTCGCGGAGGCGGGCAGCGAGAGGTGTGTCGTAACACATCATGGACCGGAAAAGCTCACCCGTTGACAACGCGGGAAGCTCGAGCCGTTGCGCGAGGGCGACCCCATGGGTTCGTTTACCCGAGCCTGGCGGCCCGAGAATCAATAGGCGGGACAAGCGGGTCTGGCCGTTGTCAGACGTGACGTTCGAACTCATGAAAGCTCCTCCACGTGGATGTTTCCGAGCTCACTTCTGTGGCCCGGCGAAGTTGTGTGCCATCGAGAAGACCCGAGGATCGCGATCATGTAGCTCACCGATGGGCCCTTCACCAGAATTGTCACTGAGCGGACAAGTTGTTCGCTCCATGCTACTTGGTAGTCCCGCCTTATGGCAAAGCCTGACCGATCTCCCTCCGTCCCGGAGCTCTCGTGGCGGCCGAATTGACGTCCTCAGACGCTTACGGCGGGTCGACGACGTCCTTGATCTTGAAGTGCAGCCCGACGTAGAACGGGCCGACCTTCACCCCGGTGTCGTCGATCGCGTCGGCGGCGAGCGAGGCGCGGCGCGGCGCCTGCTCGGGCGGGTCGGTCGAAAAGTTGAACTGCACGATCTGGCCGCTGCTGTGCGCGAAGCCGGCCTTCGTGTTGGTCTCCTTTTCCAATGGCCAAAGATTCGCGTTGGCGTCGGCGCCGCCGAAACCGAGGTCGAACACATGGTCTCCGGAGAAGTTGAACGAGCCGGGCTCGCCGCCGACCACGAAACCCGCGTCGTCGAGGGCTTTCATGAAGTTCTTCTCGACGTTGCGGTCGCGCGGCGTCGGAGACCGTCTGAGGAACACCTCCCCCTTGCGTCCGAAGAAGGGGGACACCCCGATCGTCATGCCGGGTTTGAGCAGCTTTGGCTCGTCGCGCTTGTAGATCTCCTCGACGCCCTTGGGACCCACGAGCCGCATGGGTCGGGCATAGCGGAACAGCGGCTTGGCCCACAACATCTCGATCGGGTCATCGGACGTGCCGGTCGGTGCTCGGTGCTTGCCTTTCTCCTTGTCGGGCTTCTTCTTCTCAGGCTCGACCACCTGCGCTGCGGGCTTGGCGCGACCAGACGCGAGATCGACCACCTCATTGGGCCCAGGAGAGACGAACGTACGGCTGAGGGTGTGCTCGAGGCGGACGTCGACGTCACCGCCGATCGCCGCACCCTCGCCCGCCACAGCCCCGAGGTCGAGCTCCTTGCGCTGGGTCTGACTGATCGTGAGCTTGACGAAGTCCGTCGGGGTGAGAGTGGCGAAGTTGCGCTGGACGATCTCCAGGACGCCATCGACGCTGATGGTCTCGAGCGGCCCGGCGAAGTAGGCGTTCAGCTCGCGCCCCAACGGCTCGAGCTGCTCATAGGCGCGCCCGATCGTGAGCGTGATCGCGACCTCGCGTGGCCCGTCGATGCCCGGGAACGAGCCGGTCAGGATCTGCTCGATCTCCGGCGCCTTACCCCGGAGCTCGTCGGGAATCAGCTGCGGGTCGAAGCTCTTGGCGCCCAGGCTCAACGCGACCGCGCCGGCGAGCGCGCTGGGTAGCACCTCATCGGTCGCCTTGTCGTAGACCATCGTCAGGCGGGCAATCCCTTCGGCGCCGATGAACGCGCGGAACTTGGCGAACGAGCCCGACGTCAAGCCGGCAAGGGCGGCGACGTCGAGGTCGGCCTGGATCGTCCGCGTACGCCGCGAGACCAGGCCGCCGGCGCCATCGGCGGACAGCTCGATGTTCTCACTGACGTCGGCACTCCCGCGCAGCTTGAAGTCCGCCAGCCCACCGGTCTTGACGTCGACGTCCGCCCCGGCGGTTCCACCGACTGAGAAGCGGCACAACTGCAGGTTCGGCATGAAGCTCTTGAACACCGCCCCACCGGCCAGCTGATTGAACGGCGTGGGCAGGGCCGCGCTCGCCCCCAGGCCACCGAGCAACGTCAGCATCCCGCCGATGCCGTCGCAGGAGGTCTGAGCGGCGGCGGCGTCGAAGCGCCATTCCGCGCGTACCGAACCCTTCAGACCGGCCTCGACCTCCGCGCGGGTGCCGCCGGGAGCGGCCGCGGCGCCGGCGTTGGCGCCACCCTCGGTCACCGCGCCGACGATCTTCGCCGCCACGGCCGGGGCCGCCGCGCCGTTGAGCTTGTCGAACGCCTGCTGCTTCGGGGACAGCACCGGGCCCGTGTCGGTCAGGCCGCCGCCCGCCTGCTGGCCGACGAGCTCGTTGGCCAGCACCTTCGCCTCCCCGTTGATCTTGACGCTGTAGACCCCGTTGAGGACACCGACCTCGACGCGGGCGCCGGCCGCAACCTTGAGATTGGCCGGGATGCCGAACTCCTCCAGCGGCACGATCAGGTCAGCCGACGCGGTGACCGCGACCGTGTTGTCGATCTGGTTGCCGAGGTCAGGCAGGTACTGGCGAACGTACGGGCCACCGACCTTCTCGAGCACGACGCAGGCCCCGTTCCGCAGCTTCCCGACCACCCCGTCAGCGGCCGCCTGGAGCTTGGCCAGCTCACCGGCCGCCGCGGCTTTGAGCTGCGCGCCGAGCGACTTGATCCGGTCCGGCACGAGCGCTGACAGCGACTTGGCGACTCCGCTCGCCAGCATGCGCGCGCCCTCGAGCGCCTGCTTGATCAGGCGCTCCTCGAGCACCCATTGGCGGAGCTTGGAATCGGCGAACGACTTGGCCGCCCCGGCGATCCAGTCCGTCGCCCGTCGGGCCAATTGGGTCAATTTCGGGAACAGACTCACCTGGCGTGCGTCCAAGCGCGCCTGCGCGTCGCCGGCGCCTGAGGACAGCCCGCGCAGTGAGGCAGGAAGCAAGGACAGCAGGCTCCCAGCGACTCCACCGAGCAGCCGATCGACCGTCTGTGCCGCTCCTGCGAGTCGGCTCTTCGCCTGGCCCAGAATCTGGCCGATGCCCCCGCGGACTTGCGTCGCCTGCTGCTCGACCCCGGCGATCTGCCGTCCCTTGGCCGCTTCGACGTCGCCGGTCAGTGCCCGCCTGACCCTGGCGAACCCTTCGCCGACCACGCTCAAGGCGCTGTCGGCCTGGCCCGTCAGCGCGCCCGCCTGCTCCTGCAGGCGCTTGGCCGCCTGGCCGCCGAGATCGTTCAGGCCCGCGCCCAGCCCTCCGGCCAGCTGGTTGACGCGGCCGCCGAGCTGCGCGGCGAATCCGCCGATCCGGCTCAGCCGCTCCTCGCCCGACCGCCGCTCGGTCAGCGCCACCGCAGCCCCCACCTGAGGGGTGCGCATACCGCCGGCGGTGGCCACCGCCTCGGCGAAATCGACGTTCCACTCGGGCTGGGCGGCCGGGCCCAGAGCTGACCGAACGCTCGCCCCCGCGTCCAGCGCGGCCCCGCCGGCGACGGCGCTCCCCAGCGCGTCGAGTCGGCCGGCGTCAGCGGCCACAGCTCCCGGGTTGACGATCGCCCGCGCCGGCGAGAGCAGCGACGGCACCGTTGGAGCGACGGCCTCGGCCTGCGCGGCCGCGCGGTTGCCGTCCGCCTCGAGCCGCTTGGTGTCGTCCTGCACCTTCGCCGTCTTCGCGTCCCCTTGCTCACGCTGCGCGCTAGCCGCCTGCGTGTGCGAGGCATCGACCGCCGCCAGGTTCTTCTCGAACCCCGGGGTCTCGCCAACAGTGCCCTCGGCCGCCGCGGCCTTCGCCTCCGCCTCGCCGATCGCCGCCGACTCGGCGGACGCCACCGTCTTCTTCACACCCGTCAACGAATCGACCAAACCGGCCGGCAGCACGTCCGACAGCAGCCGGGCGACCGATGCGTTGCCGGTCGAGCACTGGAGCGCGAGTACGGCCGCCGGGGTCAGGGATGCGGCACGGGTCGGCCGGGCGCGCATCGATCCGGCCGCCGGTGCCCGAACCGAGGGCGTCAGCTTCCGGGTCAGGCGTTCATGCTCGATGAACTCGCCACCTGCCACGCCCATGGTCACGGTTCGACTCTCGCTGCCGACAATGTCGGTGTCAACGTCGTTCCGTTTCCGGTGCGGGTGGAGGTCCGCCACCTGCCCGAAGGTCTGCCCTTTTACTCGTGTCCCGGGGACGTCGGCCGATCTAGCCTGGTCGATGAAGATCGGCGTGGATGCCTCGTGAGAAATCCGCCGAGCAGGTCTCGGGTTCATTCGCTGCGCGCCTCGTACGCCGTGGGAAGGTCACTCATGGCCGAATACCAGCCCCTGCGTCGGCACTCAGAGGCGAGATTCGAATCGGCTCGACCCACGCCGGCCGCGCTGATCGGTCGAGGGCCTGCCTGGATCACGGCCATCCAGCGGAGTGCCGGCAATCGAGCAGCCGTAGAGGTCGCCGCAGCCGTCGTTCAACGGGGACCCAGCTCGATCACCAAGGCCGACCAGCAGATCGAGTTCGACCTGCATCCGGATCCACGGGCCACCGGTCAGCCGAAGGTGCCCGGTTGGCGGGCCATGTCACTCAAGGGCGGCACCCAGATCGTCTACATCTTGGTTGACAGCAAGACGGGAGAGCCCCTGAAGGTCGGCAAGACCACCCGCGGGAGCTTCAAGGCTCGCTTCGGTGAATACGTCTCGGCGGGAAACAAGTGGGGTCGGAAGCTCAAGATCACCATGTTCACGCTCCGCCAGCGCAGCGGGAAGACGATCGGTCAGTTCGAGGCGGAGATACGCGCGGGGATGGAACGGGCGGGCCACCGGTTGCCATGGGACAACACCAACGGTCGGCTGGGTCGGGTCGGCAAGGGGATCCCGGTGCCCAAGTCGCTGACCGGCGTCGAGGTGATCGACACCGTCGAGGCCAGCGCAGCCGCTGCCGCCAAGACTCCCCCGACCCCGCCACGGGTGCCGATCGCGTCAGGTCCGTCGGTCACACCGCGTACGCCGACCGCGTCGGGCCCGACGACGCCACCTCGCGAGCCCATCGCCTCAGGCCCGACGCCGCGGACACCCCTGACGTCAGGCCCGACGGTCAAGACGCCCGAAACCGTCACCCCGAAAGTCACCGCTCCGAGACCCGGCCGGATGACGGGGGGCCGGATGCTGGGCACCGGCGTCAAGGTGCTCGGGGCCATTGGATACGTGATGATGGTCGACGAGCTCCGCCGAGCGTTCGCTGGTCTGGGCCCGCAGGTCGATCTCGAGGGGCTCGACCCCGGAGACTTCGACGTCGGATTCGAGATCACCAACATCAGCATCGGGTCGAGCGCCTACATCAACGTCCGCGTGGAGCGGAACCTCATCTTTCGCAAGAAATTCTACGTGGTCAAGGCGTGGGAGCTCGTCTGATGACGGTTCGTTCGTCGTCGACCGTTCGCGCAACCCCGCAGATCGAGCTCAGCTGCCCACCACCGCCCGGGCGGCGTCGTCGGACACCAGCTCGAGCACGGTGACCCCGCTGTCCTTGCCCGGGCGGCCGTCGGAGAGCGCGGCGATCACCAGGCGGTGTCCGGCGTGCTCGACGAACCCGACGCTGTTCACCGCCCAGCCTTTGCTCCGGGGCATCCAACCGTTCTTCACGTAGAACTTGTCGCCCTCGCGGGTGTCCGCCGCGGAGATGCCCCAGTCCTGATCAGCCACAACGCTGCCCATCAGGCTCTTCAGATAAGCCCGTGACTTCTCGTTCAGCGGTGAGTCGTCGGTGAAGACCACCTTCATCAGCTGCAGCTGGTCCGCCGCGGTCGTGGTGGTGGTCCCCCACATGCCGCCGGGCCCGCCAACCGTCGTCGTCAGCCCGAACTGCTGGTTGGCCGCCGCCAGGCCGGGAGCCTTCCCGATCTGGCGCCACAGGTAGGTCGCGGCGCCGTTGTCACTGGCCTGGATCATCCGCTTGGCCGACAGCTTCTGGCTCTTGGTCAGCTCGCCGTCACGCTGCAGCAGCAGTGTGGCCAAGATGTCGACCTTCACGACGCTGGCCGTGGCGAACTTCAGCTCGGTCGACCCGTACGCCGCGCTCACCCCGGTGTCGAGGTCGGTCACGGCCAAGGCCAGCCGACCGCGTACGCCCTGGTTGCGAACGCCGATCGCCTGGGTCAGCGCAGCGGTCGCCGACTCCGAGGTGGGCGGGGGTGGTGCGGCCGCTGCCGCCTGCTCGACCTGTTTCGCGGCTCGCGCGGCGGCGATGCTGCCCGCACCGGCCTTGACCAGGTGCACGCTCAGCGACACGAGGCAGATCAGCACGACCAGCAGCACCAGTGCCCGGACGCGCCGGAACAGCAAGGACGGGTACGGACGGGTTGGTGGGCCCCCAGGCATGGCCAACACGCTAAGGCCGGCGACGCGGCAACCGTCGGATCCGACGTGGTGTTGCGCCGAACCGGTTTCAGCGCGCCGGCTCGGCGAACTCGACGGTGTGGTTGTAGAGCCAGTCGTTCCTGGTGTCCTCAGCCGCCCGCCGCAAGAACATCGGCATCATCGCATCGCGGATGGCGATGCCGAGACGACTCGTGGTGACTCGCTTGCGGGCATTGATCTTGCGTGCGTAGCTGACGATCGCGTCGGCGCGCGGTTGCCGGATCCGCTGGTAGGCGGCGAAGGCAGCCGCGTGGCTGGGCTCGTCCCGAAGGCACCGGGCCAAGGTCACCGCATCCTCCAGGGCGAGGGACGCTCCCTGACCAGCGCTCGGGCTCGTCGCGTGCACTGCGTCTCCGACCGCGACCAGCCGGTCCCGGCTCCAGCGCCGAACCCCTACCAGGTCATAGATCGGGTAGCCACGGAGCGCACCGGTGGACTGGTGGAGGATCTGCGGCACGGGGAACGGGTCGTCGGCGTGCAGCTCCTGCAGCAGGGCGCGCCAGGTGGCGTCGGCGACCCCGTCGAGCGACCCACGGTCCGGCTCCGGTGCGGTCACGTTGGCAAACCAGTAGGCCGTGCCGTCGCTGCGCACCAGGTAGCCGAAGAAGGACCGGCGGCCGAACACGAAATACTGCGTCTCGGGGGTTGGCTCCAGCCCCTCGACCCGAGCGAACCCACCCAGCCCGACCAACCCGCTGTAGACCGGCTCCGGCGCCCCCGGGTCGATCAAGCGACGGGTCGGTGAACCGACGCCATCGGCCCCGATCAGAAGGTCGCCGTCCTCGATCCGGCCGTCGGCGAACCGGGCCCGTAGGCCGTTCGGGTGCTCCTCGACCGCCTCCAGCCGCGCCCCGGAAACCACCGGCACCCCGGCTGCCTCGGCACCGTCGCGGATCACCTCGTGCAACCAGGACCGGCGAACGACCACCCCGCCGCGCTCGGGCTCTCGCGCCGGCCCGTTGGGGACGGCACCGAGGACCTTGCCCGCACCGTTGAGCATGATCATCCTCCCGGCCCGGTGACCATCGGTGATAAGCCGCTCGCGCAGACCGAGCGAGTCCAGCACGGCCAGCCCGTTGGTGGCGACGTTGAGAAAGAGCCCCTCGTAAGCGGCCGGCTCGGCCCTCGCCTCGAAGACGGTGACGTCCCAGCCGATCCGTCGCAGAAACATGGCGACCGCCGGCCCGCCGATCCCGCCACCGATGATCAGAGCTCGAGGCATCGTGGTCTCCTTGCTAGAGTTCGACCAGGAACAGAGACTCTCTCAGGTCGAGTCTCTCTATTATAGAGAGAATACCGTCGTGTCGGACCCCCGGTCAAGCCGTGCGCAGGCGATCGAGCAGCTGGCCGCCGTGATGCGGGAGTTCATGGCCCGGGCCGTGCTGTTTCAAGACGCGGTGGCCCGCTCCGGCGGTCTCAACGCCACGGACCTGCAAGCGGTCGGTCTCCTGCTGAACCACGGTCCGGCCACGCCGGGCGAGCTGGCCGCCGAGATGGGCATCACCGCCGGCGGAGCGGTGACGGCCGTGATCGACCGGCTCGAGAAGGCGGGCTACGTCAGCCGGGCCCGGGACTCCGAGGATCGTCGCCGGGTGATCATCACCGCCAACCAGCAGACGGTCCTCGAACGGGTCGGCCAGACCTACGGCCGGATCGGCGCCCGGTGGACGGACTACCTGCAGACCCTGACCGACGAGCAGCTCGCCTTCGCCCATGAGCTCTTCACGCAGGCGACCCAGATCAACCGGGACGAGACCACCCGGTTGAAGGATCTGAGCTGACCGCGGTCGACAACGCACAAACCGGACAAAGCCATCGCGGCGCTCCCCCGACAGGAGCTGCGATGACTTGGTCCGGTTTGGTCGCTGACCGATCGGATCGATCAGACCTTGTAGCCCCGCTCGCGGCGCATCAGCTTGCCGAGCATCACCACGGTCTGGGCGATGGTGACGACGTAGAGGACGGGCCAGCCGAGCCACAAGATGGAGGACTGGATCATGACCGGCAGGTTGAACCAGGTGTAGCCGAGGACGACGAAGGACACGCCCAAGACGATCAGCGGCATCAGGTGCGAGTTGCCGGAGCCACGCTCGGCCTTGGCCTGCTCGGCCCAGTTGTCGACCTTGACCTTGGACAGGAACTTCACCCAGGCGCGGATGAAGTGGCCGGCCCGGAGCCACATGTAGATCTCGGCCGGCAGGCCGATCGCGGCGAAGAGCACGTCGCGCCAGGTGCGGCTCTTCATCGAGAAGGCGATCCGCACGTTGAGCAGGATGGCGACAGCCGGCGGGATCAGCCAGATCGGCGAGAAGACGAAGGCGTGGATGCTCAGCGAGGCAGCCAGCAGCATGACGAAGGCGACGCGGGTGAAGATGTTGGTGGCCATGCCGAAGTTCTCGGCCCAGCGCAGGCGCAGGTTGGGGTGGAACGGCTGACCCTTCGTGTCGCCACGCTGACCCGGCCACATCAGGTCGATCGCGCCGTAGTTCCACTTGACCTGCTGTCCGTCCAGCGACCGAACGGTGGTCATGCCGCCGACGTCGGCCCGGGCCTGGGCGGAGATCTTGGTCAGGTAGCCGGCGGACTTGATCTGCAGGCTGAGCAGCGAGTCCTCGACCTCGGAGTCGTTCACCCACGGGGTCTGCTGGTGGTTCTCCGCCATCACCGCACGCAGCGCCCGCATGGAGAAGATCGAGCACTGACCACCCAGGACCGCCATGTTGCGACCGCGGAGCATGTTCTGCATGTTGAAGGCGGCGAACTGGGTGCGCTGGCCGGCGATGAGCAGCTTGGCCATCAGGCCCTTGGTCTGGGTGTCGTCGATCGAGTAGATCGCCGAGATGCCGCCGATGCGGGTGTCCGAGACGATCTCGGCCTCGAGCTTCTCGACGGCGTCGATGGCCAGCGTGGTGTCGCCGTCCACTCCGAGGAGGTAGTCGGCGTCCGGGATCAGCTTGAAGCCGTAGTTGAGCGCGCCGACCTTCTTGTCCGGGTTCTCGCCGATGTCGTGCACGAAGACCTCGGTTCGCTGACGCTTCAGGCCCTTGCGGATCTTGCGGCCCTTGTGCGGACCGGCGAACTTGGCGGCCAGCTCGAAGGTGTCGTCCTTGGTGTTGTTGACGATCACGTGGATCTGGTCGGGCAGGCGGGTCTGGTTGAGCAGCGAGCGCAGCACGGCCTCGATCGACTCGGCCTCGTTGTAGGCCGGGATGACGGCACCGATCATCGGGCGGTAGGTGGGCAGCGCGTCGATATCAGCGAGGTGCTGGTGGAGGTAGCGGCCCAGGGCCGGCGTCTCGTCGGACTCGGCGCCCTGCACGTCGTCGATCTGGACGGCCTGATCGTCGGCCTCGATGATCTGGTCGAACTCGGGGAGATTGATGCTCATGGTCTTTGCTCCTGGGGGATATGTGAGCCGCTCGGCTGACATAGATAAGATTGAAGCTTCAACCTTGAGGGTGGCTTGTGAGCACCGGCGAGGTTCTGTCAGGTGATGATCAAGAGAATTTCGGCCCCTCAGGATTGAAAAATCAACTCTCTGGATCCACCCATCGGCCTTGAGATCTCATGCTCAAATCTCTGGATCGACCGGCCTGGCTCAAGGTCGACCGCGGAACTCTCTGGATCGGCTCGGATGCTCAAGAACGGCTTGGCGACTGGCTTGAGGTTGAGCAGAGCCGCCGACTGTCGCGACCCGCGGGTCATCAGACAACAAAGGCCCGCGACAGCTGTCGCGGGCCTGCTGCTCGAGGTGTCAGCGTCGGTGGGCCGGCTACGGTCCGTCAGCCAGCGCGATGGTGATGGTGTCGTTGGTGCTCTGCTTGAAGAACGTCTTCGACTTCGGCGCGGTGGGGGCCAGCAGCTGGTAGGTGATGTTCAAGGTCACGGAGCGGGCCTGCTCGGGCAGGCTGGGGATGGTGAAGATCTCCCCGTACGCGCTCGGCGACTTGATCAGGTAGCCCGGTGAGACCGTGGCTTGGTCGACCAACGGCTCCGGCCCCTCGAGGGCACCCTCGGAGCCAGCCACGTCGATCCGCACCTGCACGTTGCTCAGGTAGATGTCCTGCTTGCTGCCGTCGGGGAACGAACCCGACGCCGCCACGGTGAGCGGCTTGGTCGCCGCCGGCGTCCACTTGTCCAGGCTGAGGGTCGAGTAGTAGTTGACGGCCAACGAGATGCCGCCCGCCGTCAGCTTGCGTTTGAGGGACCCTTTGGACAAGTCATTGCGCACAGCCGCCGACTTCGAGGCCGAGGGGGTGGGAGTAGGACTTGCCGTGGTGGTGTCGGGCGTTGCGGTGGCCGCCGGGTCGGCCTGCTTCCACGGCGGCTCGCCGCACCCCGCACTCAGCAGTACCAGCACGCCCGCCGCGGCCACAGCCGCTTTCGGTGTTTTCAGCAACGGATTCACCTTTGATCAGGCCCACCAGAGGCGAGCATGAGCGAATCCCCGAGATCGGCAATCTAACATCCACGCGTTACAGCCGAACGCGAGCGCCGCCCTCGGCTCCCGGTGTCGAGTGGGCCCATCCGGCCAGGACGCGTACGGCGGAATGCCATTTTCGCCCCGTCCCGAACCTGCGCTATAGTTTCGCGGGCGCCCGAGAGGGTGCCTGGGTCGAAAGCATGGCCCCGTAGCGCAGTTGGTTAGCGCGCCGCCCTGTCACGGCGGAGGTCGCGGGTTCGAGTCCCGTCGGGGTCGCGAGAGCGGTGTCCATCTCTTGAAGAGATGTCACCGCTTTTGTGTTGATGGCCAGGTAGCTCAGTTGGTAGCAGCGTTCGCCTGAAAAGTGAAAGGTCGCCGGTTCGAACCCGGCCCTGGCCACCCTCTCCACCGCCGGACTCACGGTCCCGGTGCATCCAAAACCCCTTCGCCTGCTGAATCCAAGTCGGGTTGCACGTCCAACCCACCTTGAGGAGGCGCACCATGCAACGCCCGGTCGGCGCCCCTCCCCTCGTCGCCTCGCTTCTGCCCGGCTTTCCCCCAGTTCGGTGGCGGAAGCGAGGCCCGCACGGTGGGGTCGGTACTGTTACCTGCACTGCGCGCACCAACACGGCATCACCTCCTCACGCTGCATCGCAGTCAGCATGACGATGCTCGCACCACGGAAGGAACCTGCGTTCGTGCCTGTTCTTTCCGACGGCGATCGCGACGACCTGGCTCGCTCGTTCAAAGCCGGCGAAGAGACAGCTCTGGAAGAGATCTACCGCCGCTACTCGGCGTTGGTCTACACCGTCGCGCTGCGCTCGCTCGGTGACGTCACCGAGGCCGAGGACATCACCCAGAAGGTGTTCGTCGCGGCCTGGACGGGTCGGCACAACTACCAGCCCGAACGAGCCGGACTGCCGGCCTGGCTGATGGGCATCACCCGCAACAAGGTGGTGGACGCTCTGCAGGCGCGGACGAAGCAGCGCAAGATCGCCACCGAGATGGCGTCGAACTTCGAGGTGCCCACCCCACCGATGGAGATCGCCGAGCGGCTGATCATCGCCGACGAGATCGCCAAGCTCGACGAGGTGCCCCAGCGGGTGCTGCGGATGGCCTTCTACGACGACCTGACCCACGCTCAGATCGCCGAGAAGCTGCAGATGCCGCCGGGCACCGTGAAGAGCCATATCCGTCGAAGTCTGATCAAGCTCAAGCGCCGGTTGGAGGTGTGGACCGATGCCGAAGCACACGAATCCTGAGATCCTCACGCTGCTGGCCCTGGGCGAGGCGGCCGGCGATGTCGACGAGCACGCCCACCTCGCTGAATGTCCGGTGTGCACGGCTGAGCTGGAGGAGTTGTCCCGCATGGTCGACAGTGCTCGACGGTCCGATCCGAACAGCGTGCTGGAGGATCCGCCGCCGGTGGTCTGGGACCGGATCCAGGCCCAGATCGCCGGGTTGGCCGATGCTCCGGCGTCCGTCACCATCCCCGCCCCGCCCCGGCGCGCCCGTCGCTCACTGGCGTTCGTCCTGGTGGCCGCGGTGGCGCTGGTCGCCGGCCTGGGGATCGGTTTCGGGGTCAGCCGGGTCAACCAGTCGACCCAGGTCGCCGATCGGACGACCCATCTGAACGCCCTGCCGGGTTGGCCGGGCGCCGAGGGCTTGGCCGAGATCAAGAAGGACGGCCAGGGCAACCGGACGCTGGTGGTGAGCGTCGACATCCCGCAGGCGACCGGTGACCGGCTCGAGGTCTGGCTGAGCGACGACCGGTCGCTCAAGATGACCTCGATGGGCTACCTCGACAACGGCGCCGGCACCTTCCCGATCCCGGCCACGATGGATCTCGCGGCCTCACCGGTGCTCGATGTGTCGGCCGAGCCGCTCAACGATCCTGATCCGTCCACCCACTCCGGAGTGTCCGTTGTGCGAGGCCGAGTCGTCAGGTGACCCGGGCGTTCGTCAAACGCTCCGGGGCCGGGCCGGGCTACTTCCCGGTCGAGGCCGCTGGGCTGCGCTGGCTCGCCGACGCCGGGCCGGGCTCGGCGCGGGTGGTCGGCGTACGCGAGGTGTCGGAGGACCAGATCGTGCTCGACGAGCTGGTGCCGGCTGCCGCCACCACCCGGGCCGCTGAGGAGTTCGGCGCCGCCCTGGCCCGTACGCACGCCGCCAGGGCCGCCGCCTTCGGCCAGGGGCCTGCCGGCTGGAGCGGCGACGGCTTCATCGGCCGGCAGTCGCTCAGCCTCGTTCCGTCGCCGACCTGGGGTGCCTTCTACGCCGAGCAGCGGATGCTTCCTTACGCGCGCCGGGCGGCGGCGGTCGGACACCTCGGTCCGGACGGCCTCGCCGCCGTGGACCAGGTCTGTGACCGGCTCGTGGCCGGCGCGTTCGACGACGACCGGCCGCCGGCCCGGATCCACGGTGACCTGTGGGCCGGCAACGTCGTCTTCACCGCCGACGGGGCGGTCCTGATCGATCCTGCCGCCCACGGCGGTCATGGTCTGACCGACCTGGCCATGCTGCACCTGTTCGGCGCACCGTCATTGGCGAGCATCACCGCCGCGTACGCCGCTGCCACCGCCCTGGAACCCGGCTGGGAGTCCCTGATCGGTCTGCACCAGCTGCATCCCCTCCTGGTGCACGCGGTCAGCCACGGCCCGTCCTACGGCGTCGAAGCCGAGCGGATCGCCCGTCGTTACACCTGAAGCCAGACGCAGGAGTCCGGCTCGACCGCGCCGCTGAAGTCCGGTGCGCTGCCCAGCAGCAGCGTGGCCCCACTGGGTATCGGCACCGGCTCGGCTCCCAGGTTGGCCAGCACCAACAGGTCACCGCGACGGAACGCCAGCACGGATCCACCGGGCGGACTGACCCAGCGCAGCTCACCTCGGCCCAGGTCGAACCGGCCGCGCAGAGCCAGCGCGGACCGGTAGAGCGACAGCGTCGAGGTCGGCTCGACCTCCTGCAGGTCGCGGGCATATCGTCCGTACGCCTCGGGCTGCGGCAGCCAGGTCTCAGCCAGCTCGCCGAAGCCGTACGCGATCGAGGCCGACGTCCACGGGATCGGCACCCGGGCGCCGTCTCGACCTCGCTCGGTGTAGTTCTTGCGCACCCAGTTCGGGTCGAGCCGGAACTCGTCGGGCATGGCCGTGTGCTCGGGCAGCCCGAGCTCCTCCCCCTGGTAGAGGTAGGCCGATCCGGGCAGCGCCAGCATCACCAGAGTCGCCGCCCGAGCCCGGCGGAGACCCAGCTCGGTGTCCGGCTGCGGGTCGTCGGCTCCGATCCCGGCGCCGGGTGGCTGGTCGACGGGATAGCCGAGCCGGGTGGCGTGCCGTACGACGTCGTGGTTGGACAGCACCCAGGTCGACGGGGCCCCGACCTCGGCGTACGCGCTCAGTGACGTGTCGATCACCGCCCGCAGGGCCTCGGCGTCCCACGGGGTGTTGAGGTAGGGGAAGTTGAACGTCTGGTGCATCTCGTCGGGTCGGACGTAGCGCACGGCACGGGCCACCGGCACGTTGGCCTCGCCGCACATCACCCGAGGGTGTGCCGGATCGGCGACGGTGTACTCCTCCAGCACGGCCCGCCACGACCGGTAGATCTCATGCACCTCCTCCTGGTCCCAGAACGGTGCGTTGGCCTTGGCCAGCACCGACAGCGGCTCGCCCGGGAAGGAGGGGAACGTCGGGTCCTTGACCAGGCCGTGGGCGACATCGACCCGGAAGCCGTCCACCCCGCGGTCGAGCCAGAACCGGAGGATGTCCTCGAACTCCGCGCGCACGTCGGCGGAGCGCCAGTTGAGGTCGGGCTGGGCGTCGTCGTAGAGGTGCATGTACCACTGTCCGTCAGGCACCTGGGTCCACGCGCTGCCCCCGAAGACCGACTGCCAGTCGGTGGGCTCGTCTCGGAAGAGGTAGCGGTCGCGTTCCGGAGATCCCGGTCCGGCCTCGAGCGCCGCGCGGAACCACGGGTGGTCGCTCGAGGTGTGGTTCGGGACCAGGTCGATGATCACCCGCAGCCCGAGGTCGTGGGCCCGCGCCAGCAGCTGGTCGAAGTCGGCGAGACTGCCGAACACCGGGTCCACGTCGCAGTAGTCGGACACGTCGTATCCGGCGTCGGCCTGCGGCGAACGAAAGAACGGGGACAGCCAGACGGCGTCGACGCCCAAGCTCTGCAGGGCGGCGAGCCGTGACGTGATCCCGGCGAGGTCGCCGACCCCGTCACCGTTGGCGTCGGCGAACGACCGCGGATAGATCTGGTAGATGACTGCCGTACGCCACCAGTCGTCAGCCACCAGCAGCGCCCTAGCGGTTCTTGATCGCCCGCAGCTTGGGGGTCTCCATCACGTCACCGACGATCGCGTTGGAGCGCCGCGGACCGGCGTAGCGCGAACCGAGGTTGATCAGGGTCTGAATCCGGTTGCGACCGCCGAGCAGGAAGACCAGGTGCAGCGCGATCCAGCCGAGCCAGGCGAGCACGCCCTTCATCTTCAGGCCGAACGGCATCTGCAGCACGGCGTCACCACGACCGATCGTGGCCATCGTGCCCTTGTCGAAGTAGGAGAACGTCTCGGTTTCCAGACCGCGGTAGAGCCGGGCGATCTGCTTGGCGGCGTGCTTGCCGGTCTGGATCGCCGGCTGGGCCAGCTGCGGCAGTGGGTTGTCGACGATGATGCTCGAGTCGCCGATGGCGAAGACGTTCTCGAAGCCGACGATGCGGGTGTCACCGTTGACCTCGATCCGTCCGGCGCGACCGATCGGGATGCCCCAGTCGCGCAGCGCCGGGTTGCCGGAGACCCCGGCGGCCCAGATGACCAGGTCGACCGGCATCGAGGAGCCGTCCTTGAAGTCCACGCGGTCGGCGTGCACCTCCGAGATCGCCGTCTTCAGCCGGACGTCGACGCCGCGCTTGATCAGCTCCTTGCAGGGCGTACTTGCGCAACGAGTCGTCGAACGGCGCGAGCAGGTGCTCACCCATCTCGACCAGCACCACGTGCACCAGCGCTGGGTTGAGCTCGGGATAGGTCGCGGGGATCGACTCGGTCTTCAGCTCGGCGAGCTGACCGGCCATCTCGACTCCGGTGGCGCCGCCGCCGACCACGACGACGGTGAAGCCGCCGGTGTTCGGATCGGAGGTGCCGGCGATGATCTCCAGGCTGCCGAAGATGGTGTCGCGCACCTTGAGCGCCTCGGCGCGGGTGTACATCGACATGGTGTACTCCGCCGCCCCGGGGATGCCGAAGTGGTTGGTGGTGATGCCGTTGCCGATGACCAGGTAGTCGAAGGCGATCCGTACGCCGTCGTCGCAGATGACCTCTTGGGCGTCGTGGTCGATCCCGATCGCGGCTGGCCCGGCGGAACCGGACGCCCTCGTGGCGGGCGGCGAAATAGCGCAGCGAGTAGGTGACGTCACCGGCGTTCAGACCGCCCGTCGCCACCTGGTAGAGCAGGGCTGGAAGGTGTTGTACGGGTGCCGATCGATCAGCGTGACGCGAAACCCTTCCTTCGACAGCTCGCTCACCGCGGACACTCCGGCGAAGCCGGCACCGACTACAACAACGTGGGGCATCTCAGTCACGGGTTCATTCAACCAGTGCCTGTGACGCGCGCGACACCCCATCCACCAAGTTGGTCTGCTTATTCGACATAGCCCCGGACGAAGCGGGCGATCTCATCGAGGGTCTGCTGGCGTACGCGGGGGGCCGACAGCACCAGGTCGTGCATGCCCTCGGCGATCCGGACCACGGTCACGTGCCGTCCCAGCCGGACCGCCCGGGCGGCGATCTGCTCGACGTCCAGCACGGTGTCGGCGATCCGCAGGTCCTCGTGCCAGCGCCGGGAGAAGTCGGTCGCGCTGGAGGCCAGCACCAGCACCGGCACCGTGATGTCGAGCCCCGCGGCCACCCGCTGGTGTCCGATCAAGATGGCCCGCAGCCAGCCCACCCGGATCGGCGGCGACGGCGTGGACTTGAGCTCCAGGTCGTAGTCCCATTCCCCGCCGAGGGTGGCGTGCAGCGTACGGGCGTAGAAACCAAGATCGGGCAACCGGATGACCGAGGTCGGCGCCCGGCTGCCCAGGGCGTCGATCACCGGGGTGCCGACCGTACGCACGATGGCCGAGCCCTGCAGGTCGAGCCAGGGCGAGTTCAAGATGACGGCACTGACCAGGTCGGGATGCTGGGCGGCCCACAGGGCGGCGATCAACCCCCCGGTGGAGTGACCCATCACCACCAGCTCGTCGTGGTCGGCCGCGATGATGGCGGCGGCGGCGTCGAGCTCGACGGCATAGTCGTCCAGGTCGGTGATGAAGCCCTTCAGGTGCCCCCGGCGCAGGCTGCGGCCGTAGCGCCGCAGGTCGATGGCGAAGAAGTCGAACCCGAGCTCGGTCATCGCATCAGCGAGGTGGGTCTGGAAGAAGTAGTCATTCCAGCCGTGCAGATAGAGCACCGCCCGCTTCGAGGCGGAGGTCCCCGGCCGACGGCGGATCAACGTGGCCACGAGCTCCACGCCGACCGGCTCGCCCAGCGCCGGTTCGACGCCGGGCAGAGCCAGGTCAGTGGTCTCGTAGCCGTCCAGGAAGTCCGAGTTCCACACGGTCACCCGTCCAGCCTGTCACGGCCGTTCGCTCACTTCACGAAGTGGACGTTCACCGGGTACTTGTAGAACTCGTGCTTGTTGGCGGCGATGGTGCGCCAGGATGCACATCACCAGGCCGGCGACCAGCACCAACCAGTAGAGGAAACCGAAGCCACTCCCGATGGCGATGGCCAAGATCGTGCTCAAGATGGCGATCACGATCTGCGCGCCACCGTAGAGGATGGAGAAGTTCAGCGTCTCCACCGCCACCGCCCGAGGTACGGGCTGCGGTCCTTGTAGATCAAGAACACGATCAGCGGCCCGAGGAACCAGAAGAACGGGATGCTGATGTGGGAGACGATGCCCCACAGCTTCTCGTCACTCGGGGTTACCGGGGCTTGAGCCCCGGGCTGGGGATAGCCCGGCTGCTGGTACTGAGGTGGCTGCTGCGGGTAGCCGCCCGGCTGCTGCGGATACCCCGGCTGTTGCGGATAACCCGGCTGGGAGTAGCCCTGCTGACCGTAGCCCTGCTGCTGCGACGGGTCGGAATAGCCCTGCTGCGGATAACCCTGCTGGCCGGGCCCCTGCGGGTTCCAGCCTGGTTGGGGCGGATACCCGGCGCCAGCGTCGTACGGCTGCTGCGGCTGGGGCTGTTGACCCCACCCGGCGCTCGGATCGCCATAGCCTTGGTTGTGACCGGGCGGGGGCTGCTGCTGGGGCCAGCCTCCCTGATCCGACGCCGATGGAGCAGATGCCGGCGGCTGGGCCGAGGGAGCGGAGTATGGATCGGAGGCGCTGCCGGGACCACCAGGGCCTGACGGGTACGCACTCGGGGGCTCGCCGGAACTGGCCGCGTGTGAACCGCCTTGCGACGGGTCGTGACCAGGCGTCTCTGATGGATTCTGACTCATGGGGACAAGTCTATGGCCCCACGGCTCAAAATGCTCTGCTAACCCGACTTCCGTAGGTCTTCGTAACTCCCGAACCCGGGCGAATCCTCGTCCTCGGTCTCGTTCTCGTCAGTCAGATCGGCATACGCCGGTGGGACATAGTGCCCTTCCGACCCGGATCGCAGCTCCTGTTCCAACGACGAGAAGTCAGTCCCGAAAGACCGGTACTTCAACTCGCGGGCAACTTTGGTCTGCTTCGCTTTTGCACGGCCGCGCCCCATAGTGGGTCGACCCCCTCGCATTTGGTCTGCCGGCGGCTCAGCCGCGGCTCAGGATGGTTGATGTCGTGAGGAAGATGCTACCCAATGGTCCCAAGGCTGCAAAGCGGAGGTCCGCTGGCGCCCCAGGCGTGTCGCTCAGACGACCGGGTGTTCGCCGAACAGGCTGACCGACGTCCGGGTGCCCGACCCGGCCGGAGCGACCGAGCCGCAGACCCAGGCACGCAGACCGCGACCACCGAGCAGGCGTACGGCGGCGTCGACCGACTCCTCGGGCAGCACCGCGACCATGCCGACCCCCATGTTCACGGTGGCCTCCAGGTCGAGCTGCGGGACCGCGCCCAGCCGCCCGACCAGCCCGAAGACCGGCGCCGGCAGCCAGCTGGTGCGGTCGATCCGGACCTCGCAGTCGGCCGGGGATCACCCGGGCCAGGTTGTTGGCCAGCCCGCCGCCGGTGATGTGGCTCATCGCGTGCACGCTGACCTCGGAGATCAGGGCGAGGCAGTCCAACGAGTAGATCCGGGTCGGCACGAGCAGCTCGTCACCGATCGAGTGACCGAGCTCCGGCACGTCGTGGTCCAGCGACCATCCCGCCCGGCGCAGGACGTGCCGGACCAGGGAATAACCGTTCGAGTGCAGGCCGGAGGACTCCATGGCCAACACGACGTCGCCAGGTCGGACCCGCTCCGCACCGAGGATGAGGTCGCGCTCGACCACTCCGGTCGCGGCGCCGGCGATGTCGTACTCTCGCGGCTCGAGCAGACCGGGGTGCTCGGCGGTCTCGCCGCCGAGCAGCGCGCAGCCGGCGGCCGTGCACGCTTCGGCGATCCCCTTGACGATGGTGGCGATTCGCTCGGGCTCGACCTTGCCGCAGGCGATGTAGTCGGTCATGAACAGTGGCTCGGCCCCGCAGACCACCAGGTCGTCGACGACCATGCCGACCAGGTCGAAGCCGATCGTGTCGTGCCGCTCCATGGCCTGGGCGATGGCCACCTTGGTGCCCACGCCGTCGGTCGAGGTGGCCAGCACCGGATGGTCCATCCGAGCGATCCTGCTGGCGTCGAACAGTCCGGCGAAACCGCCCAGACCCGCCCAGCACCTCAGGCCGTCGGGTCTTGGCCACCCACTGCTTCATCAGCTCGACGGCACGGTCCCCGGCCTCGATGTCGACGCCGGCGGCCGCGTACGCGCTCTGCTCGGTCACGGACGGGACAAGGCGTCGCCGGCGCCGACCCCGGCGACGGCCGTCGTCCAAGCCGTCCACGTCCGTGCGGTGGGCGTCCTCGAGGATCGACTTGCCGAGCCGTTCGCTGAGCGGCAGCTCGATCGGGTAGACCCCGTCGAAGCAGGCCCGGCACAGACCCTCCTTACCGACCTCGGTGGCCGCGACCAGTCCGTCCAGGGAGACGTAGCCGAGCGAGTCGGCCCCGATGGAGCGGCAGATCTCGTCGGAGTTGAGCCCGGTGGCGATCAGCTCCGCGCGGGAGGCGAAGTCGATGCCGTAGAAGCAGGGCCACTTGACCGGCGGAGAGGAGATCCGGACGTGGATCTCGGCGGCTCCGGCCTCGCGCAGCATCCGGACCAGGGCTCGCTGGGTGTTGCCGCGGACGATCGAGTCGTCGACGACCACCAGGCGCTTGCCCGGCGATGACGTCGCGCAGCGGGTTGAGCTTGAGCCGGATACCCAGCTGGCGGATGGTCTGGCTGGGCTGGATGAAGGTGCGCCCGACGTAGGAGTTCTTGACCAGGCCCTGGCCGTACGGAATCCCGGACTGCTCGGCGTAGCCGATCGCCGCGGGGGTGCCCGACTCCGGCACCGGGATGACCAGATCGGCGTCGGTCGGGAACTCACGCGCCAGCGTACGGCCGACCTCGACGCGTACGGAGTGCAGCCGCCGGCCCGGAGATCATGGTGTCGGGCCGGGCCAGGTAGACGTACTCGAACAGACAGCCCTTGGGCTCCGGGGTGGCGAAGGTGCGGCTCCGCAGCCCGTTGGCATCGACGCTGATCAGCTCGCCCGGAGCGATCTCGCGGATGAACGAGGCGCCGACGATGTCCAACGCGGCGGTCTCGCTGGCCACCACCCAGCCGCGCTCCAGCCGGCCGAGGACCAGCGGGCGGATGCCCTGCGGGTCGCGGGCGGCGTACAGGGTCTCCTCGTCCATGAAGACCAGGCTGAAGGCTCCCCGCAGCCGCGGCAGCACCTGCATGGCGGCCTCCTCGGTGCTCAGGCCGGGGAAGGTCGCCATCAAGGCCGTGACCAGGGACGTGTCGGTGGTGGCCTCGTGGGAGAGCGACCCGGGGAGCAGCGACTCGTTCGCGTCGTCGCGCTCGCTGAGCCAGGTCTGCAGCTCGAGGGTGTTGGTCAGGTTGCCGTTGTGGCCGAGGGCGAGGCTGCCGGACGCGGTCGAGCGGAACGTCGGCTGCGCGTTCATCCAGACGCTCGCCCCGGTGGTCGAGTAGCGGCAGTGTCCGATAGCCAGGTGGGCGCCGGACAGGGACTCCAAGGTGGCCTCGTTGAACACCTGCGAGACCAGGCCCATGTCCTTGAACACGACGATCTGGGTGCCGCGGCTCACCGCGATGCCCGCCGACTCCTGCCCGCGGTGCTGCAGAGCGTACAAACCGAAGTAGGTGAGCTTGGCCACCTCCTCCGAGGGCGCCCACACGCCGAAGACCCCGCAGGCGTCCTGGGGACCTCGATCCTGAGGATCGAGATCGTGATTCAGTCGACCATCTGCTCCAGGCACTGCCTCATGGTATCCCGCCGGAGATAGCCTGCCGTGCATGCGACAGCCGGCATCACCGATCGGCGGCGGGCTGCTGCGCACCTGGGCGGGGTTCGTCGGCACCGGTCAGTCCAAGATCGCCGACCTGGTGGGCGCCAATCTGGTCAACGTGAGCGTGACGGCGGCGGCCGTCTTGTTGCTCGCCAGCAGCTGGCTGCCGTTGCTGCTGGTCGGCTCGGCGGTCGGCATGGTCACGGTGGTGCTGCTCGTCCTCCTGCTTCGGCGGGAGCTCGGGCGTGGCGTGTCCGTGCTTGGTGCCTACTCCGGACCCCGCCTGATCCTGCTGGTCGCAGTCGCGGGCGGCTTCTCGGCCTCCCGCCCCGACGAGGCAGCCTGGGTCTGGGTGGCGACCGGGCTCGGGCTGCTGGCCGTGCTGAGCGAGGGGTCTCTGGCGCTGGTGCTGAAGCGGACCGAGCCGGTGGCGGTTCAGCTGCCCGGCGTCCGGGCCGTGCCCGACCCGCCGTTCCCGCCCGACCGGCTGGTGGTGCTGACCATCGTCGAGGTGATGGTGGGCGGTGCCCTCGCTGCACTCGGTGCCCCGGGCTGGACGTATCTGGGCCTGGCCGTGGTGGGATTCGCGGCGACCGCGCTCATCTTCGCGTACGCCGCGCAGGCCAACGTGGTCGCCCGGAGGGCGGCTGTCGGCATCACGGCAGCGCTGGAGGACCACGCGCCGGCGTTCGCGGCCTACTACGACGGGTTCCGGGGTGCGGCCTACCAGCTCGGGATGTGGCTGCCCTATCTCGAGCGACTCGACCAGCCCTTCATCGTGATCACCCGAGACCCCCGTACGGTGCCGACGATTGCTCGCCTGACCTCGGCCCCGATCATCGTGCCCAAGGACAACAGCGAGTACGCCAACCTCGACCACATCGTGGTCGGCTCGCTCCATGCGGCCTTCTACGTTGCGGCCTCAGCGACCAACCTCACCTTCCAGCGCTACCGGCGGCTGACCCACGTGTGGCTCGGCCATGGCGACTCGGACAAGGAGGCGAGCTACAGCACCCGACACGCCAGCTATGACAAGCTCTTCGTCTCTGGCCCACAGGCGATCGAGCGTTATGCGGCCCACGGCGCGGCGGTGCCGGCGCGGAAGTTCGTCGTGGTCGGCCGACCGCACGTCGAACGGATCGACGTGCGGGACGAGCCGCCCCCGACCGGTACGCGCCGAACCGTCTTGTACGCACCGACCTGGCGCGGCAGCCGGGCCACCATCAACCACTCCTCACTCCCGCTGGCCGAGCAGATCGTCTCGGCCCTGCTGGAGCGCGGGGTGACCGTGGTCTTCCGATCTCATCCGATGAGCCGCAACGACTCGGTGGACGCCGCTCGCATCCACCAGGTCGAGCGCCTGCTGGAGTCTGATCGCCGGGCCACGGGCCGAGCCCACGTGTGGGGCGCCCGGGCGGAGAAGGACTGGGATGTGGCCGCCTGCGCCAACGCCTCCGACGCCCTGGTCACCGACGTCTCGTCAGTGGCCTCCGACTATCTGGCCAGCGGCAAGCCGATGGCCATGGTGGCGGTCCGCAAGCGGGGCGACGCGTTTCGAGCCGAGTTCGCCATGGCCAGGGTGGCGTACGTGATCGAGAAGGATCTTTCGACTCTGTCCGGGGCGCTGGTGTCGTTGCTGGGCGACGATCCGTTGGCCGAGGCTCGCCGGGCGTATCGCGCCGACTGCCTCGGCGGGCACGTCGGGCCGGGGGCGGCCACGGAGTTCCTCCGCGCGGCCGGGGAGATCGTCGGCGGCAAGTCCTAGCCTCGTAGCCGGTACTCCACCTCGGGCCGACCGCTCCCGCCGAACCGGGTCTCCCGGACGGCCAACCGGGCCGTGACCAGGTGCTCCAGATAACGCCGGGCCGTGACCCGGGAGGTGCCGACCCGTTGCGCGACCTCCGAGGCCGACAACCCAGCGGCCGCCTCGCGCAGCCCACCGGTGACCAGGGCCAGGGTGTCCAGACTCAGACCTTTGGGCAGGTCGGGCGCTCCGGCCGGCCGGAGCATGGCCAGCACCGCATCGAGCTGGTCCTGGGCCAGGGCCGGAGCTGGGCCCGGCCAGCCCCTCCCGGTAGGAGGCGTACTGCTCGAGCTTGACCCGGAAACCGGCAAAGGTGAACGGCTTGAGCAGGTAGGACACCACCCCCTGGGCGACGGCTTGGCGTACGACGTCGAGGTCTCGAGCCGACGTCACCGCAATCACGTCACACAGCTGGCCCGCGGCGCGCAGGTGGCGCAGCAGCGTGAGCCCGTGCCCGTCGGGCAGGTGCATGTCCATCAGCACCAGGTCGATCTCAGCGTCCTTGGTCAAGAAGGCGGTCGCCTCTCGGGCCGACCGGGCCACCCCGGCGAGCTCGAACGCGGGCAGCCGGCCGACGTACGCCGCATGGGCCTCGGCGGCGACGGCCTCGTCCTCGACCACCAGCACCCGGAAGGTCATGTCGACTCGTCCACGGCCGTCGGGGCGATCTCGAGCCGGAACTCGGCGCCGCCCAGGTCGCTGCGGCCGACCTCCACCCGACCGGAGTGGCGGCGGACGAGGTTGATCACCAGGGCGAGCCCGATGCCACGTCCCACCGCCGTGCCCTGGCCGGTCTTGGTCGACCACCCTCGCTGGAACGCCTGCTCGCGCTGGTCCGGGCTGAGCCCGGGGCCGCTGTCGCCGACCACGATCGCCAGCCTGCGCCGGTCGCTGAGAATGGTGACCCGGACGCGGCGGGCCCGGTCGGTCTCGGCCGTCGCGTCGATGGCGTTGTCGAGCAGGTTGCCCAGCATGGTCACGACCTCCTGGGCGTCGACCGGCAGGGCCGACACCGCGGACTCCGCGGTCAGGCTGAGCTCGACGCCCCGCTCGGCGGCGGCTGAGGTCTTGCCCAGCAGCAACGCCGACACCACCGGGTCACCGACGGCCGACACCACGTGGTCGGTCAGCCGCTGGGCCAGCTCCAGCTCGTGGGTGGCGAAGTCCACCGCCTCCTCGCTGCGACCCATCTCGATCAGGGAGACGACGGTGTGCAGCCGGTTCGCCGACTCGTGGTTCTGGGAGCGCAGGGACTCGGCCAGGTCGCGAACCGACTCCAGCTCGCCCGAGACGGCCCGCAGCTCGGTGTGGTCGCGCAGCGTGACCGTCGAGCCGAGGTCAGCCCCCTGCCAGCGCGTCCGCGTCCGGTTGACCACCAGCATCCGGTCGTCGACCAGGTGGATCTCATCGGTCAGCTCAGCTGAGCCGACCAGCGCGGCGGCCAGCTCCGCGGGCACGGCCAGCTCGGTCAGGGTCCGGTCCTCGACCACGCCGTCGATCTTCAGCAGCCGCCGGGCCTCGTCGTTGATGAGCTGCACGCGTCCGGTCAGGTCGAGGACCAGCAGCCCTTCACGGACCGAGTGCAGCACAGCGTCGTAGTACTCGTACATCCGCCGCAGCTCCCCGGCCTGCATGCCATGGGTCTGGCGTCGCAGCCGACGATTGATCAAGCCGGCGCCGACCACTCCGACCAGCAGCACCGCCGCCGCGGCCAGCGCGATACCCGGCAGGCTGGCCAGCACCGACTGGTTCACCGCCTCCATCCGGATCCCGACCGAGACCAGCGCGATGATCGTGGTGCCGTCGCGGACCGGCACGACCGCGCGTACGGAGGGACCGAGAGTGCCGACGTAGCGCTCGGTGAACACCTCCCCCCGCTGGGCCTGGGTGATCGAGCCCAGGAACGGCTTGCCGATGTTGTCCGGGATGGGATGGGTGTAGCGGATCCCGGCGGTGCTCATGATCACCACGAAGTCGGTGCCGGAGTCGACCCGTACGCGCTCGGCGAAGGGCTGCAGGCGGCTGGTGGGATCCGGGGTCCGCACGGCACTGGCGATGACCGGGGAGTCGGCCACGGCGACCGCCACCGCGACCGCGCGGTCTCCGGCCAGGGTCTGCTGGTCGCGCCGGGCGTCGGCGTACGCGAGCGCGAGGCCGACCCCGACCACGGCGACGACCACGACGATCTGGAGGGCCAGGATCTGGCTCGCGACGGTGGCGCTGCGCCCGCGACCCGATGCCATGCACGCATTGTGCACCCGATGGTGTGAACTCTATGTACACAACGAGACACCGGCGGCCGGCGACCCGCAGGATCGACCACAGCCCCCGGGCTCACCACTCATCAACGACGATTCGAGGAGAACACCATGGCGAATGTGAACTCGCCCGCTGTCGGCAAGAAGCGCGACCGTACGCACTTCCTCTACATCGCGGTCATCGTCGCGGTGATCCTGGGCATCGCCGTCGGCTTCATCGCGCCGGACTTCGCCAAGCAGCTCAAACCGCTGGGCACCGGGTTCGTGGCCCTGATCCGGATGATGATCGCCCCGATCATCTTCTGCACGCTGGTGCTGGGCGTCGGCTCCGTGCGCAAGGCCTCCCAGGTCGGCAAGGTCGGCGGTCTGGCCCTCATCTACTTCATCGTGATGTCGACCGTCGCCCTCATCATCGGCCTGGTCGTCGGCAACATCATCCATCCGGGTGAGGGACTGAAGATCAGCGGCGTGGGCGGCAAGGCTCCGGCGGTCCCGGAGAAGACCTCCACGGCCGACTTCATCCTCAACATGATCCCGGACACCCTGGTCTCGGCCCTCACCTCCGAGGTCGTGCTGCAGACCCTGCTGGTCGCCCTGCTGGTCGGCTTCGCCCTGCAGGCGATGGGCAAGTCCGGAGAGCCGATCCTGGTCGGCATCGGGCACCTGCAGAAGCTGGTCTTCCGGATCCTGTCCATGATCATGTGGCTGGCCCCGATCGGCGCGTTCGGCGCGATCGCCGCCGTCGTCGGCGAGACCGGTCTGGCCGCGCTCAAGGCCCTTGCGGTGATCATGATCGCCTTCTACATCACCTGCGCCATCTTCGTCTTCCTCATCCTCGGTCTGATCTTGAAGCTGGTCACCGGCGTCAACATCTTCCGCCTGCTGGCCTACCTCGGCCGCGAGTTCTTGCTGATCGTGTCGACCTCGTCGTCGGAGACCGCGCTGCCCCGGTTGATCGCCAAGATGGAGCACCTCGGGGTGTCCCGCTCGACCGTGGGTGTGGTGGTCCCGACCGGATACTCGTTCAACCTCGACGGCACGGCGATCTACCTGACCATGGCGTCGCTGTTCATCGCCTCCGCCAACGGCACGCCGCTGACCCTCGGCGAGCAGATCTCCCTGCTGTTGTTCATGATGATCGCCTCCAAGGGTGCGGCCGGCGTCACCGGCGCCGGACTGGCCACGCTGGCCGGCGGTCTGGCCTCGCACCGACCCGACCTGGTCGACGGTGTCGGTCTGATCGTCGGCATCGACCGCTTCATGTCCGAGGCCCGCGCCGTCACCAACTTCGCCGGCAACGCGGTCGCCACCGTGGTGATCGGGACCTGGACCAAGTCGGTGGACAAGGATCAGGTGGACCTGGTGCTGTCCGGGGGCGATCCCTTCGACGAGACCACCATGGTCGACGACGGCCACGGGCACGGACCGGCCGAGGTCGAGACGGAGCGGGAGACCGCTAAGGTTTGACCACGTCTCGCGCCCTCGGGAAGGTGACCATGACCAAGATCATCATCGAGGGCGCACACGTGTTCACCAGTGACCCGGCCGCCGCGGAGTACCGCAGTGGGCACCTGGTCCTGGATGGCAACAAGATCATCGCGGTAGGTGACGGCCCGGCCCCGCAGAGCCATTCAGGCCGTCGGATCGACGCGGCCGGGTGCTTGGTCACCCCCGGCTTCGTCAACACCCACCACCACCTCTACCAGTGGGTGACCCGAGGGCTGGCGGTCGACGGCACCTTGTTCGAGTGGCTGAGCACGCTCTACCCGGTGTGGGGACGACTCGATGCCGACATCACCAGGACCGCCGCCACCGGGGCCCTGGCCTGGCTGGCCAAGACCGGCTGCACCACCTCCACCGACCACCACTACGTCTTTCCGCACAACGGTGGCGATGTGCTGGGGGCCGAGATCGAGGCCGCCCGCACCGTCGGGCTCCGCTTCCACCCGACGCGCGGCTCGATGGACCTCGGGCAGAGCAAGGGCGGGCTTCCGCCGGACAACGTGGTCGAGGACCTCGACACGATCCTCTCCGCATCCCAGGAGGCGATCGAGCGGCACCACGACCCGTCCTTCGACTCGATGATCCGGATCGCCTTGGCTCCGTGCTCACCGTTCTCGGTCACCGCCGAGCTGCTGACCGCGTCGGCCGAGCTGGCCCGGCGCCACGGCGTACGGCTGCACACCCACCTGTGCGAGACGATCGACGAGGAGAACTACTGCCGACAGCACTTCGGCAGCACCCCGGTGGAATACATGGAGAGTGTCGGCTGGCTCGGTCCGGACGTCTGGTACGCCCATGCGGTGCACCTGGACGACGCCTCGATCGCGAAGATGGCCGCGACCGGCACGAGTGCGGCGCACTGCCCCTCGTCGAACGCCCGGCTCGGGGCCGGGATCGCCCGGGCCCGGGACATGCGCGACGCCGGCATCGCCGTCGGCCTCGGCGTCGACGGGGCCGCCTCCAACGAGTCGTGCGCGCTGTGGGAGGAGCTCCGGCACGCGCTGCTGTTCGCCCGGGCCCGCGGCGGCCCCCAGGCGCTGACCGTACGGGACGCCGTCGACATGGCGACCATGGGCGGTGCCCGGGTGCTCGGTCGACAAGACGAGATCGGCTCACTCGAGGTGGGCAAGCTCGCCGACATCGCGGTCTGGCGCCTCGACACCTTGGCCCACATCGACATCGTCGACCCGGTCGCGGCGCTGGTGCTGGGCGGTCAACCGCCATTGGAGCTGCTGCTGGTGAACGGGGTCGCGGTGGTCGAGCACGATCAGGTGCTCGGGGTCGACGCCGACAACCTGGCCCGCGAGGTCAACCAGGCCAGCAAGGCCCTGCTGGCCCGCCGCTGACCAGCAAAGTCATATCTCAGGCGTGGCCTGCGGTCGGACCATCCAGCTCGTTCGGCCCGGTGTCGCCGGAGACGGCGTCGTCGCGGTCAGCATCGCTGATCGTCACCCCGGCCACCGGGTTCCCGTCTGCGGCTCCCCCGGAAGTCTCCTCCGGCAGCTCGCCGGCAGCCGGCGCCTCGCGTGGCGGCGCACCGCCGTCATTGGCCCGCGACACCCGGGTGAACCCGTCCGCCGACGCCGCCTGGGACTCACGGTTGTTGCGTACGTCGATCGGTTCGGTCTGCTCAGGCTGTTCGGTGCTCATCCCCCGACCCTAGTCGCCCCCCGTTCCCCGAGCCTGTCGAAGGCCCCCGCGTGCACGCGCCCTGAGCCTGTCGAAGGGCGAGGTCAGCTGCGGGCGTGGAAGGCCTGGCTGAGCTCGATCGCCACCACCTTGGCGTCCGGGGCGATCACCTCGACCTGTTCGAGCGTGACCCGGCCGCTGGGGCCGGAGACCGAGATCGCGGCGCGGAACGGCAGGCCCGGCACGGGCACGGCGACGCAGCGGACCCCGAGCTCCTGCTCGCCGTCATCGATGGCATAGCCATCGGCTCGTACGGTGGCCAACCGCTCGAGCATGGCTTCCGGGGTGGTCAGCGTGTGCTCGGTGCGGGCCGGCATCCCCGTCCGGGCCAGCAGCTCGAGCACCTCGGCGTCGGGCATCGTGGACAGGATCGCCTTGCCGACACCGGTGCTGTGCAGCGCGACGAACTGACCGATCTCGTTGAACATCCGCATCGCCCGCGGTGATGGCACCTGGGAGACATAGACCGCCGAGTCACCCTCGTGCATGGCCAGGTTGGTCGTCTCCCCGTACGTGTCGACCAGCTTGGCCAGGTACGGCTTGGCCCACGACCCGAGCATCCGGGTGGCCGACTCGCCGAGGCGGATCATCCGCGGTCCGATGGCGTAGCGCTTCGACGCCTCCTGCCGTACGTAGCCCTGGGCGACCAGCGAGCGGATCAGCCGATGGATGGTCGGCATCGGCAGACCCGAGCGGACGGCCAGCTCGGACAGGCTGAGTGACCCGCCGCCGTCGGCCAGGCATTCGAGCAGACCGAACACCCGGTCGACGGACTGGACTCGATCCGACACCAAACCTCCACGATGCGTAGTAGGAATTCCGAGGTACGGAAGTTGAGGGCTAGCCTAAGGGCCCGCACCGGAACTGACCATCCGCCCCGATCGGAGTATCGCCCCATGGCCAACACCCCCGCCCTGACCGACCACGACCTCGCCGCCATCGACGACCGGCTCGCCGCCGCGGACGCGGCCCGGGTGGCGGCCTATCCCGGCGACCGGGTCGACCGGCAGCCCGTCCACACCGTCTACGTGCCGGCCGATCGGTTCCATCCGGGTCTGATCCAGCAGTGGGGCGCTGCGGCAGCGGAGGCGTTGGCCAAAGATGCACCAGTGGCCGAGGACCTGGCCCGCGCCACCGGAGTCAACCTGGACGCGGTGCGGGAGGTCTGGGGGGCGGTGGTCGCCAAGCTGGAGTCCGAACCGATCGAGGATCTGCGGATCGATCTCGAAGACGGCTACGGCACCCGATCCGACGATGAGGAGGATCAGCACGCCGTCGCCGCAGGCGAGGCCATCGCCGCCGTCGTCGCCGCGGGCACCGCTCCACCGTTCCTGGGCATCCGGTTCAAGTCGTTGGAAGGCGGCACCCGGCGGCGGGGTCTGCGCTCCCTCGACCTGGTCCTCGGCGCGATGCTGGCCGACGGCCGCTCGCTCCCCCCGGGCTGGGTGGTGACGCTGCCCAAAGTCACCTCCGTCGACCAGGTGAGCGCGATGGTCGACGTCTGCGCGCGGCTGGAGCGGGCGTACGGGCTCGACGAGCGGTCCTTGCGCTTCGAGATCCAGGTGGAGACCCCGCAGGCGATCCTGCTGGCGGACGGCACGGCCGGCGTCGCCTCGATGGTGCACGCCGCCGACGGCCGTTGCACCGGGCTGCACTTCGGCACGTACGACTACACCGCCGCGCTGGGCATCTCCGGCGGCTACCAGGCCATGGACCACCCGGCCGCCGACCAGGCCAAGGCGATCATGCAGCTGGCGGCGGCGGGGACCGGCGTACGGGTCAGTGACGGCTCGACCAACATCATCCCGGTGGGCGACCGGGAGGCGGTGCACGACGCGTGGGCCCTGCACGCACGGTTGGTGCGGCGGTCGTTGCAACGCGGCTTCTACCAGGGCTGGGACCTGCACCCTGCACAGCTGCCGACCCGGTTCATCACCACCTACATCTTCTTCCGCACCGGACTCGCGTCGATCGGTGCTCGCCTGGATGCCTACCTCAACGGCTCGGAGGGCGGCGTGCTGGATGAGCCCGCGACCGCGCAGGCCCTGGCCGGATTCCTGCTGCGCGGAGTCCACTGCGGTGCGGTGACCGCCGCGGAGGTGACCGAATTGACCGGCGCCGACCTGCCCACGATCACCGGCCTGGCTGACCGCCGGGTGGGCTGACCGCCGCTTGTGCTGTCCGGTAGGCGCGCCAACCACCGAAGTCACTGATGTCGCGGTGCCGGTCGCGCTCCTCGGGCCGCAGCTGGACGGCCAGCACCGCACGACCGTCCTCGAGCTCGACCACGCCGAGCTCCAGCTCGGGCGGCTCGTCGGGCAGGAACCGGTCCATCAGCACCCGCAGCGGCACGTCGTAGAGCTCGCCGACGATCGAGGCACCCGCGCCGACGCCGACATCGACCAGACCCGGGAACTCGTCGCGCACCGAGCAGAAGCGGTACCGCGGCGCCGTCCGGACCTCACCGAGGAACGGATGGTCGGAGACGTTCGGATGCACGGCACCGCCGCGCATGCCCTCGCCGTTGAGGAACAGCTCGGTCATCGACCGACCCCGGCTACTTCTTGATCCGCCAGCCGCGCTCGAAGGGCAGCCGCCACGCGTGCGGCGCGACCAGCTGGTGGATGGCGTTCGGCCCCCACGACCCGGGGGCGTACGGCTTCACCGGCGGCGGGTTCTGCAGCAGTGGCTCGGACCGCTCCCACAGGCTCTCGATGCCCTCGGCGGTGGTGAACAGGGTGTGGTCGTCGCGCATCGCGTCCATGATCAACCGCTCGTACGCCTCCAGCACGTCGCCGGCCCGGTCTGTCTCCTGGGTGGAGAACTGCATGCTCAGCTTGTCGAGCTTCATCCCCGGTCCGGGCCGTTTGCCGTAGAACGACAGCGAAACCTTCGACTCGTCGGCCAGGTCGAACGTCAAGTGATCGGGCCCGGAAGCACCGACTCCGGAGCCTCCGGGGAACATCGACTTGGGCGCTTCCTTGAAGGCGATCGAGATGATGCGCTGACCCTCGGCGAGCCGCTTCCCGGTCCGGCAGTAGAACGGCACCCCGGCCCAGCGCCAGTTGTCGATGCCGGCCTTGAGGGCGATGAAGGTCTCGGTGTCCGAGTCGCGGGCCACACCCTCCTCCTCGCGGTAGCCGCTGTACTGCCCCCGGACGATCTGGTCGGGGTTCAGCGGCAGCATCGAGCGGAAGACCTTGTTCTTCTCCTCGCTGATCGCCCGCGGCTCCAGCGCGGTGGGCGGCTCCATGGCAACGAAGGCCAGCACCTGGAACAGGTGGGTGACCACCATGTCCTTGTAGGCCCCGGTCGCCTCGTAGAAGCCGGCCCGGCGGTCCAGCCCCAGCGTCTCGGGAATGTCGATCTGGATGTGGTCGATGAAGTTGCGGTTCCAGATGGGCTCGAACAGCCCGTTGGCGAAACGAAAGGCGAGGATGTTCTGGGCCGCCTCCTTGCCCAGGAAGTGGTCGATCCGGAAGATCTGCCGCTCCCGGAAGGTCTCGTGCACCTTGTCGTTCAACGTGATGGCGCTCTGCAGGTCGGTGCCGAACGGCTTCTCCATCACCACGCGCGAGCGCTCGACCAGGTTGGCCTCCCGCAAGGTGTTGATCACCGCGGGGGCGGCCGCCGGCGGCACGCTCATGTAGTGCAGCCGGCCCACCGGTCCGCCCAGTCGGTCCTCGGCCGCCTGGACAGCCGCCGCCAGTCCCTGCGGACCGGCTGATTGCGGCACGTAGGTCAGCCGCTCGGCGAAAGCGGTCCACTGCTCACTGGTCAGCGGATGGTGACTGAACTCAGTGACCGCCTGCTGGGCGAAGTTGCGGAAGTCCTCCTCGCTCAGGTCCTCCAGCGAGGTGCCGATGACCTGGATGTCCGGGGCCAGCGCCGAGAGCGCAAGATGCGCCAGGCCCGGAATCAGCTTGCGTCGCGACAGGTCGCCGGTGGCACCGAACAGCACGATGACGTGCGGTTGGATCACCTCCTGTCCGTTACGGAGCGGCCGCGCACCGGGAGCCGGGTACGCGATGGTCTGGGGGTGATCGTCAGCCACGGGTCGATGCTCCCACTCCGGTGTTACGTCAACAAGACACGGTCCACCTTTCCGCGTTCGACCGGGACCGCGACGGGGTTGCCGACAGCCGACATTCCTGGCTACACTTCCGTCAGACAGAATGAGTCTTCCACCATACGGAATCGAGCCCATGGATCACCATCTGCCCTACGCGGCCAACTGCACTCTGCTCTTTCGTGAGCTCCCCCTGCTCGAGCGAGCCCAGGCCGCCAAGCAGGCCGGCTTCGACGCCATCGAGTTCTGGTGGCCCTGGCCGGACCAGCCCGCGCCGGCCGACAGCGACGTCGACGCGTTCATCGGTTCGGTACGCGATGCCGGGGTGCAGCTGATCGGTCTCAACTTCTTCGCCGGAGAGCTCACCGGTCCGGACTGCGGCGTGCTGTCCATTCCCGCCCGCAGCCAGGAGTTCCTGGACAACGTCGACGTCGCCGTGGGCATCGGACAGGCCCTCGGCGTACGCGCCTTCAACGCGCTGTTCGGTAACCGCGTCGACGGCGTCGCCGCCGAGGCGCAGGACGAGCTCGGGATCGAGAACCTGACGTCGGCCGCCACGGCCGCAGCCCGCATCGGCGCCACCGTGCTGCTCGAACCGGTCAGCGGCCCCAAGCCCTATCCGTTGCGCACCGCCGCTGACGTCATCGCCATCCTCGACCGGGTCGACTCCGGGTCCACGGGATTCTTGTGCGACCTGTTCCACCTGGCCAACAACGCCTCACAAACACACCCTGCGGGCTGGGTCGACGACCTGGACGCGGCGATCACCGCGTACGCGGATCGAATCACTCACGTGCAGATCGCCGACCTGCCCGGTCGCGGCGAGCCGGGCAGCGGCACGCTCGACCTGAACCGCTATCTGTCCCAGATCGAGGCCAGCGGCTACACCGGATTCGTCGCCCTGGAGTACAACCCCACCACCAACACCACCCTGGAGAGCCTCGAGTGGCTTCCCGCCGAGCGCCGCGGCACGTCTGGCGAAGTCAGGAGATCCTTGTGACACACGACAATGCGAAGACCATCGCCTTCATCGGACTCGGCATCATGGGCAGTCCCATGGCCGGTCACCTGGTTGAGGCCGGTCACACGGTGATCGGCTTCAACCGCAGCTCCGAGCCGGTGGACAAGCTGGTGGCGGCCGGCGGACGCGGCGCCTCGAGCGTCGCCGAGGCCGTTCGCGACGCCGACGTGATCATCACCATGGTCCCCGACTCCCCTGACGTGCAAGGAATTGCGCTCGGTCCGGAGGGCGTCTACGCCAACGCCCCCTCGGGGTCGATCCACATCGACATGTCCTCGATCCGACCCGACGTCGCCGCCGAACTGGCCGAGGCCGGCCGCGCCGCCGGCATCCGGGTGATGGATGCCCCGGTCAGCGGTGGTCAGGCCGGTGCCGTGGAGGCGGTGCTGTCGATCATGGTCGGCGCCGACCCAGCCGACTTCGACGAGGTGAAGCCTCTGCTCGACACCCTCGGCAAGACCGTGGTGCTGGTCGGGCCCCCCGGATCCGGTCAGACGGTCAAAGCTGCCAACCAGCTCATCGTCGCCGGCAACTACCAGCTGGTCGCCGAGGCGATCGTGTTTCTCCGCGCGTACGGCGTGGACACCGAGGCCGCCTTGGAGGTGCTGGCCGGTGGACTGGCCGGCAGCACCGTCCTCAACCGCAAGGGCGCCAGCATGCTGGCCGGGAACTTCCAGCCCGGCTTCCGGATCGACCTGCACCACAAGGACATGGGCATCATCGTCGACTCGGCGCGGGCCAAGAACGTCGCCATCCCGGTCGGCGCCTTGATGGCTCAGCTGATCGGAGCGCTCCGCGCTCAAGGCGATGGCGGACTCGACCACTCGGCACTGCTGCTGGGCGTGGAACGGCTGTCCGGCAGCACGTCCCACCCCGGTTCGACGACCACCTCAGGGAGCACGGAATGACCAAGATGCGCGCGGTCGATGCGGCCGTCAAGATCCTCGAGCTGGAGGGTGCGACCCAGACCTTCGGGCTGCCCGGTGCGGCGATCAACCCCTTCTACGACGCCATGCGAGCCCACGGCGGCATCAAGCACATCCTCGCCCGGCACGTCGAGGGCGCCTCGCACATGGCCGAAGGGTTCACCCGGGCCAAGGCCGGCAACATCGGCATCTGCATCGGGACCTCCGGGCCGGCCGGCACGGACATGATCACCGGGCTGTACTCGGCGAGCGCGGACTCGATCCCGATCTTGTGCATCACCGGCCAGGCACCCGTGGCCCGGCTGCACAAGGAGGACTTCCAGGCGGTCGACATCGCCGCCATCGCGAGCCCGGTCTGCAAGTGGGCCGCCACGATCTTGGAGCCCGGTCAGGTGCCCGGGGCCTTCCAGCAGGCCTTCCACCTGATGCGCTCCGGCCGACCGGGGCCGGTGCTGATCGACCTGCCCTTCGACGTGCAGATGGCCGAGATCGACTTCGACCCCGACACGTACGCCCCGCTCCCGGTCTACAAACCAGCCGCGACCCGCAAGCAGATCGACAAGGCGCTGGACATGCTGCTGGCCGCCGAGCGACCGTTGATCACCGCCGGTGGCGGGATCATCAACGCCGACGCCGCCGATCTCCTGGTCGAGCTGGCCGAGACGCTGAACGTGCCGGTGATCCCCACCTTGATGGGCTGGGGGGCGATCCCCGATGATCATCCGCTGATGGCCGGCATGGTCGGGCTGCAGACTTCCCACCGCTACGGCAACGCCACGTTGCTGGAGTCGGACTTCGTGCTCGGCATCGGCAACCGCTGGGCGAACCGGCACACCGGCGGGCTGGAGGTCTTCCGTCGTGGCCGGACCTTCGTGCACGTGGACATCGAGCCGACTCAGATCGGCCGGGTGTTCGCCCCTGACTTCGGCATCGTCTCGGACGCCAGGGCGGCCCTGGAGCTCTTCGTCGAGGCCGCCAAGGAGCGCGCCGGCCGGCACGAGCTGCCCGACTTCGGCGTCTGGGTGAAGGACTGCCAGCAGCGCAAGCACACCCTGCAACGGCGTACGCATTTCGACGACGTGCCGATCAAGCCGCAGCGGGTCTATGAGGAGATGAACAAGGCCTTCGGTCGCGACACCCGCTACGTGTCCACCATCGGTCTGTCCCAGATCGCCGGCGGCCAGTTCCTGCACGTGTACGGTCCGCGCAACTGGATCAACGCGGGTCAGGCCGGGCCGCTCGGCTGGACGCTACCCGCCGCCCTCGGAGTTTGCGCCGCGCTGCCCGGCACCGAGGTCGTCGCCCTGTCCGGCGACTACGACTTCCAGTTCATGATCGAGGAGCTGGCGGTGGGCGCGCAGTTCCAGCTGCCCTACATCCACGTGCTGGTCAACAACGCCTATCTGGGGCTGATCCGGCAGAGCCAGCGCGGCTTCCAGATGGACTACCACGTACAGCTGTCGTTCGAGAACGTCAACGCCCCGGAGCTGAACGGGTACGGCGTCGATCACGTGGCCGTGGCCGAAGGCCTTGGGTGCAAGGCCATCCGGGTCTTCGAGCCCGAGGCGCTGCCGAACGCGATCGAGCAGGCCCGCAAGCTGATGGCCGAGTTCAAGGTGCCGGTGGTCGTCGAAGTGATCTTGGAACGGGTCACCAACATCTCGATGGGCACCGAGCTGGACAACGTGACCGAGTTCGAAGAGCTCGCGCTGCACGGTGAGCACGCCCCCACCGCTGTCAGTCTGCTCGACTGATGTCCATCCGGGTGGTGCTGGCGCCGGACAAGTTCAAGGGTTGCCTGACCGCGGCCGAGGTGGCCCAGGCGGTGGGTGAAGGAATGTCCACGGTCATCCCTGATCTCGACCTGGTGCTGGCTCCGGTGGCCGACGGCGGAGACGGCACTGTGGCCGCGGCGCTCAGCGCCGGCTACCGCGAGATCCTCGTCGACGCCGTCGGTCCGACCGGCGAGCCGCTCCAGGCCCCGTACGCGCTGCTCGACGGCGTCGCGGTGATCGAGCTGGCGGCGGTGGTCGGGTTGGACCTGCTGCCCGGCGGCCGGCACCAGCCGTTGACCGCCTCCACCTTCGGCCTGGGTCAGGTGATCGCCGACGCGATCGGTCGTGGTGCCACCCAGATCGTCCTGGGCCTCGGCGGCAGCGCCTCGACCGACGGCGGGGCGGGGATGGCGCAAGCCCTCGGTGCCCGGCTGCGCGACGCGCACGGCAACGACCTGCGGCCGGGTGGGGCGGCGCTGGTCGACCTGGTCAGCCTGGACATCGCCCCGCTCCGGGGACTGCTGGGCTCGACCAGCGTGGTGGTGGCCAGCGACGTGGACAACCCGCTGCTCGGTCCGTACGGGGCGGCGGCGGTCTTCGGACCGCAGAAAGGCGCCACCGCGGTGGACCTCGTCGAGCTGGAGCGCGGCCTGAGCACCTGGGCGCGGGTCGTCGCCGGGACCCTGGGTCGAGACGAGGCCGACCGGGCGGGAGCCGGTGCGGCCGGCGGTGCGGGCTTCGGCGCCGTCGCCCTGCTGGACGCCCAGCTGCGTCCCGGCATCGAGTTGATCTTGGACCTGCTGGGGTTCGAGGACACCCTGACCGGGGCTGACCTGGTGATCACGGGTGAGGGCTCGCTGGACGAGCAGTCGCTGGCCGGCAAGGCCCCGATCGGCGTAGCGCAGGCCGCCACGCGGGCCGAGGTCCAGGTCGTCGCCGTGGCCGGACGCAGCCTGCTGAGCGCCGTACGACTTCGTCAAGCCGGCATCGCCGCCGCCTATCCCTTGTCCGAGCTCGAACCCGACGTGACCCGCAGCATCGCCAACGCCCGTCCGCTGCTGCGGCAGGTGGGGTCACGCATCGCGAGAGAATGGCTCGCGTGAGCGATCCCACCCCTCAGACGTCGACCTTCGACCTGATCTTCACCGGGCGCGTGCTGACTCCGGACGGCATCGCTGATCGGCTCGTGGCGGTCGAGAACGGCACCATTCGCAGCGTGCAGCCGCTGTCCTCGGTGACCGTCTCCGACTTCGTCACCCCTGGTCGCACCCAGGTCGTCGAGCTGGCCGCCGACGAGGTGCTGATCCCGGGTCTGGTGGACACCCACGTGCACGTGAACGAACCCGGGCGCACCGAGTGGGAGGGCTTCGCTTCGGCAACCGCGGCTGCCGCCCGGGGCGGGGTGACCACGATCTTGGACATGCCGCTGAACTCGATCCCGGCCACCACGTCGGTGGCTGCGCTGCAGGTCAAGCAACAGGCGGCTGCCGGCCAGTGCCGGGTGGACGTGGGTTTCTGGGGCGGCGCGGTGCCGGACAGCCTCGGCCACCTCGAGGAGCTGCACGGGGCCGGGGTCTTCGGCTTCAAGTGCTTCCTGCTCGATTCCGGTGTGCCCGAGTTCCCGCCGCTGTCGGCCGATCAGCTGCACCAGGCGATGACCGAGATCGCCGGATTCGACGGGCTGCTGATCGTGCACGCCGAGGACCCGCAGATCATCGGTTCCCACTCGCTCGGCCACACCGTGCGCTACCAGGACTTCCTCGAGTCACGGCCGCCGTCGTCGGAGACCACCGCCATCGACACCGTCATCAACGCCGCCCGCGAGACCGGCTGCCGGGTGCACATCGTGCACCTGTCCAGCGCCGAGCCGCTGCCGATGATCATCGCGGCCAAGGCCGACGGCGTACGGCTGACGTGTCGAGACCTGCCCGCACTACCTGACCTTGGCCGCGGAGGACATCGCCGACGGCCACACCGAGTTCAAGTGCTGCCCGCCCGTACGCGAGGCGGCCAACGCCGACCAGCTCTGGCAGGCGCTGGCTGACGGGCGCGATCGACTTCGTGGTCACCGACCACTCGCCCTCGACCCCGGACCTCAAGCTGCTCGACGAAGGTGACTTCGGCGGCGCCTGGGGCGGCATCTCCTCGCTGCAGCTGGGCCTGTCGCTGGTCTGGACCGAGGGCCGGCGACGGGGTCACGACCTGTCCGACGTGATCACCTGGATGGCCGAGCGTACGGCCGAGATCACCCGGGTGAACGGCAAGGGGCGTGATCGCGGTCGGTTGCTTCGCCGATCTCGCGATCTTCGCACCTGACGACACCTTCGTCGTCGACGCGGCCGCACTGCACCACCGCAACGCAGTGACGCCGTATCACGGACGCACCCTGCGACGGGGTCGTCCGCTCCACCTATCTCCGCGGTGCGCCGGTCGCACCTTGACGACGACACCTCGGGGAACTCCTCATCCAGCACAGAAAGTGACCATGCCGAACTTCACCGAGTACCCCGACCTCGCCTCCCGCGACCTGGCCGGCAGCGTGGTCAGCTGCAACGACGAGCTGTTCGCCCCGCGGCAGAACCTGATCATGCCCGACCCGGCGACCCACGCCGTCGAGGAGTTCGGCCACACCGGCAAGGTCTACGACGGCTGGGAGACCCGGCGCCGGCGGGAGCCGGGCTTCGACTGGGCGATCGTCCGGCTCGGCGTGCCGGGCATCATGCACGGCGTGGTGGTCGACACCGCGTTCTTCAAGGGCAACTACCCGCCCTACATCTCGGTCGAGGCGACCTCGATCGAGGGCTACCCCGAGGCCGAGGTGCTCGACCACGTGCCCTGGATCACCCTGGTGGAGAAGGCCCCGTGCGACGGCGACACCGAGAACTACTACGAGGTCGACGACCCGCAGCGCTGGACCCACGTCCGGCTGAACATCTTTCCCGACGGCGGCGTGGCCCGCTTCCGGGTGCACGGCGAGGTGGTCGTCGACCCGCGCTTTCTCACCACCACGGTCGACCTGCTGGCCCAGGAGAACGGCGGCCGGCTGCTCGGCACCTCCGACGCGTTCTACTCCACGCCGGCCAACCTGATCTTGGCCAGCCGGGCCCGGATCATGGGCGAGGGCTGGGAGAACGCCCGCCGACGTGGGCCGGGCAACGACTGGGCGGTCGTTCCAGCTCGGCCGCGCGGGGCGAGCCGACCATGATCGAGGTCGACACCTCCTACTTCATCGGCAACGCTCCGGGCGAGGTGCGGTCAGGTCGCCGACGAGACGCTCGGACCGATCGAGGACGAGAGCGCCTGGTGGGACGTCGTCGCCCGGACCCCGGTGCTGGTCGACACCCGGCACCGGTTCCTGGTCGACACCCGCCGCCCGGCCACCCACCTCCGGCTCGACGTCTATCCCGACGGCGGCCTGACCCGGCTGCGCTGCTTCGGCGAGCTGCCGAGCGACGCCCGCAAGAGCCTCTACGACCGGTTCTGGTCCGTGCTGCCCGATGAACACCGCCAGTTCCTCGGCAGCATCCCCGTTCCACCCTCCGAGGCCCTCCCCGCCGACCAGGTCTGAGCGGACCGCGCGGGCTGAGCCTGGGGGCGGGGTGTGGTGTCGAACACAGAATGTGAGGATCAGGCGGGGTCGAGGATAAGATTTTGCTGATCGTGCCGGGGGCCGACGACGTTGCCACTTCCAGTGAAAGCGCCCCATGGTCACCCTCCCCCACCTTTTTGCTCGTCGCGCCGGCGTGCTCGCCCTGCTGGTCTCACTGATCGGTGCGGCTCTGCTGCTCAGCTCGCCCCGGCTGGTTCCCGCCGCTGATGCGGCCGAGACCCTCACCACCTCGGCCGACCACCCGTACGGCGATCCGCTCTGGCTTCCGGTGCACACGCCCTCACGGGTCGGCTGCGCCAAGTCGGCCTGCGACACCGGCAAGGGGCACGGCTACTGGGCCGTCGACTTCATCGGCGGCCAGGACGACCCGGTGTACGCCGCGGGCGCGGGCATCGCCCATGTCGGCGGCACCTCCGGCTCGTGCACCAGCAAAGATGTGACCGACGGCCGCTGGATCTGGATCGACCACGGCGCCGGCGTGGTCACCCGCTACCACCACCTGAACTCCATCTCGGTCAAGGAGGGCCAGCGGGTCACCCCGGCCACCCGCATCGGCGGCATGGGCCACAGCGGCGACCTGAAGCCCTGCAGCACGAACTACCTGCACTTCGAGGTCCGCGACGGTGGGCTGAAGGGCAGCCGGGTCGATCCGGGCTTCCTGCTGGCCTGCGTCCAGGGCCGTACGACCAATGTGGTCGCCTCGCTCGGCGCCTCCGGCTGGGACGACCCCGTGCTGCATCCCCGGGGGCGGGTCGGCACTCCGGCCAGCGACACCAGCTGCATCTCACCCACCTGGCTGACCAGCCCCGCCGCGCCGAGCCTCCGCGTCGTCCGCGGCGACCGTCAGGCCGTTGTCTCCTGGCCGGCCAGTTCCGCCGGCGCCGACCAGGTGACGGTGATGTTCGAGACCTACCATCCGAGCGTCAAGAACTGGGGCATCCCGGTCTATCGCCAGGTCCCGGCGACGGCGACCTCCACGACCTTCACCGGGCTGGAGAACGGACGCACCTATCGCGTCTCGGCGGCCGTCCACAGCTCGGCCGGCACCAGCCGGCACTCGAGCACCACCAGCTTCGTGCCCGCGGGCAAGCCGGCGGCCCCCCGCTCCCCCCGCTATCTGACCTGGCCGAAGAAGGACTACGTCCACTACGGCTGGTACCGCCCCGCCGCCAGCGGCAGCGGCCTGACCTCGTTCACCGCCGCCCGCCGGTGCAGCACCAAGAACGGCTCGTACGGCGCCTGGAAGTCCTACCAGCGAGGCACCAAGGACCTCTACTACAACTTCCGCGGGCTCTCCGCATACGCCAAGTGCCAGGTCAAGGTCAAGGCCACCAACACCATCGGCACCAGCGGCTGGTCGAAGACGAGCACCGTCAAGCGCTGAGATGGACGCCGTACGCGCACCCTGGAAGACTTTGTGCTGACAAGACGCGTTATCTCGAACGGGGAGTGGCAATGATCAGAGTCGGCATCATCGGCACCGGCAACATGGGCGCGGACCACGCCGCCAACCTGCACCGGTTCGTGTCCGGGGCGGCTGTCGAGCTGCTGGCTGACGTCGACCTCACCCGGGCCGAGTCGGCAGCGGCTCCCCTGGGCAGTCGGGCCACCGATGACCCGTACGGCTTGATCGGCGACGCGGCCGTCGACGCGGTGGTCATCGCCTCCCACGACTCCACCCACGCGGAGTTCGTACGCGCCTGCGTCGCCGCCGGCAAGCCGGTCCTGTGCGAGAAGCCGCTGGCCCCCACGCTGATCGAGGCCTCGGCCCTGGTCGCCGACCTCGGCGACCGGACCGAGCTGGTGTCGCTGGGTTTCATGCGACGGTTCGACCCCGGCTACATCGCGCTGAGGTCCGCCATCCGCGAGCGCACCATGGGGGCGCCCGTGCTGCTGCACAGCATCGGCCGCGGGGTGACGTCCGGGCCGGGCAGCACGTCGGAGTCGAGCGTCACCAACTCCGCGATCCACGACCTCGACATCGTGCCGTGGTTGCTGGACTCCACGGTCACCGAGGTCAGCTGGCAGGCTGGCCGCAACTCCACGGCCGCGGTGCGGCAGGCGACCGATGCCGGGTTCCAGGACCCCCAGCTGATCTTGCTCCGGACGGCCGACGGCGTCTTGTCCACGGTCGAGATCTTTCTGAACGCCCGCTACGGCTACGACGTCCGCTGTGAGGTGGTGGGCGAGTCGGGAACGGCTGGCCTGGCCGAGCCGGTCACCATCATCTCCGACTCAGCCCTGCAGCGGTCGAGCCGCTATGCCGCCGACTGGCGACCGCGGTTCGCCGACGCCTACCGCCTCGAGCTGCAGGCCTGGGTGGATGGCATCGCCGGCGGTCCAGTCGGTGGTCTGGCCACGGCTCGCGATGGCCTGGTCGCCAGCACCGTCGCTGACGCCGTGATCACGTCGATGCACGACGGCGGGGCCTGGACGTCGGTGCCAACCGTCTGAGCCGGCCGCTCTCGGTCAGGACGGCTGGCAGAGCCTAGCCGGACCCCTGACGCCCGAGGGTGTCGAGGAGCAGCGCCTCGGCCCGGCAGGCGGCAGCGAAATCTCCGAGGTGCAAGGACTCGTCGGCCCCGTGAGCCCGGCTGTCCGGGTCGCCCACCGCAGTGACGACGATGGTGGCCTCGGGAAACGCCGCGCCGAAGGCGGCGACCATGGGGATCGACCCGCCCTGCCCGATGAAGACCGGCTCGGTCCCCCAGGCGGTGGCGAACGCGGCCTGAGCCGCCTCGGCGTACGGGCCGGAGAAGTTGATCAACGCCGGCTGTCCGGTGTCGCCGCCCGTCACCGTGAGCTGCGCGCCCCAGGGAACATGATCATGCAGGTGGCGGGTCAGCTTCTCCAGGGCCGCCGACGCGTCGTCACCCGGTGCCACCCGCAGGCTGATCTTGGCCCGGGCCATCGGGATCAAGGTGTTCGACGCGCGGTCGACCGGCGTCGCATCGAGCGCGATCACCGCGAGGGCCGGCTTGCCCCACAGCCGTTGCACGAAAGAGCCGCTGCCGAGATAGCTGACACCGTCCAGCACCCCGGACTCGGCCCGCAGCCTCGACTCGGGATAGTCCAGGTCGGCCACCTCGCTCACGCCGAGACCGGCCACGGCCACGTTGCCCTGGTCGTCGTGCAGGGTGGCCAGCAGCCGGCACATCGCGGTCAGCGCGTCCGGCACCACACCGCCGTAGACGCCGGAGTGCACGGCGTGATCAAGCGTGCGCAGCTCGACCACGCAGTCAGCCAGGCCGCGCAACGACGTGGTGAACGCCGGCTGGCCGACCGACCAGTTGGCCGAGTCGGTGATCACGAACAGGTCCGCCCGCAGCAGCTCCCGGTGTTCGCTCAGCAGGTGCGCCAAGGTGGCCGAGCCGACCTCCTCCTCGCCTTCGATGAACAGCGTCACCCCCACCGGGGGTCGGCCGTCGAAGGCCCGCAGGGCGGCCAGGTGCACCGCGATGCCGCCCTTGTCGTCAGCGGCCCCCCGCCCGTACAGCCGCCCGTCGACCGGGGTCGCGGTGAAGGGCGGCGTCGACCAGTCGGCTGTGCTGCCCTCGGGCTGCACGTCGTGATGGGCGTAGAGGCACACCGTGGGCTGACCGGCCGGAGCAGGGAACCGGGCGATCACCGCCGGCCCACCGGCACCGGAGCGGACCACGCGTACGTCGGAGCAGCCGGTGTCCGTGATCAGCGCGGCCACAGCGTCGGCGCTGCGCTGCACCTCGTCGGCGCGGTTCGGATCGGCACTGACGGACTCGATCGCGACCAGCGCTTCGAGGTCGGAAAGCACTCCGGGCAGCTCGGCTGCCACTCGGTCGAGGAGGGTCATGCGTTCGAGCCTAGAGGGGGTGCTCCTATGGTGGAGGAAGAACATCCCCACCACCCGACGTGGCGACGCCGCCAGGTCAGAACGGAGAAGTCATGGGACTGGGCGACAAGATCCAGAACAAGGCCGAAGAGCTCGCGGGCAAGGCCAAAGAGGCCGCCGGCGACGCAACCGACAATCGCGACCTCCAGGCGGACGGCCAGGCCGACCAGTCTGAAGCCAACGCCAAGCAGGCCGGCGAGCACGTCAAGGACGTCGGCAACGACGTGAAGGACGCCTTCAAGTAGGACGCCCTCGAGGACGACGCCCTCACCGGCCGTCCAGCTGACGGGCCGTCTAGCTGATGCCAGCCGCGATGCGGCGGCCCAGCTCGGCGGCCCGTTCGCACGCCTGGTCGAA
Source organism: uncultured Actinomycetota bacterium (assembly GCA_963740705.1). GTDB lineage: Bacteria > Actinomycetota > Actinomycetes > Propionibacteriales > Propionibacteriaceae > Microlunatus. The sequence goes on along the minus strand of CAVUGB010000006.1, from coordinate 439,885 downwards.
CTCGACCTTCGCGCGGGGAGCCTCGGCCGCCAGCGCAGGCACCCGATCAGACAGCGTCCGGGTGCAGCTGATCACCTCGACCACCATCTGCAGGGCTTCGCCGAGCACGATCTGCAACGGCGCCACAGCGTGGTTCCAGGTCTCGGTCGGAGTACCCGGGTCGTAGGTCGCACCGCTGCTGTTGACGATCACCGCGGGGCGTCCGGCCAGGGGGCGCACGTCCTCATCCAAGGGCGTCGTCACCCCGGGCACGTGGATGTAGTCCAGCCAGACCTTCAACGTCGAGGGCGGCGCGAAATTGTAGGTCGGGGCACCGATCAGCAGCGCGTCAGCGGCCAGCAGCTCGTCGAGGATGGTCTGCTGCGCGGCGTCGGCGGCGGGCGGGACCTTTGCGCCGGGTCGACGGAACCGTTGCACCCAGTGCTGTTCCGGATCAGCCAGGTGGGGCAGCGGGTCGCGGTGCAGATCCCGGTACGTGACCACATGGTCCGGCCCGGCCGCCCGCCAGGCGTCGGCGAAGATCGCGGTGATCGCCCTCGACCGGGAGTGCTCGAGGTCAGCGGATGAATCCAGGTGCAACAGGTTGGGCATGGCTGAACGCTACCGGCGGGGGTCGGCCGGCTCAGGCCGCGGTGTGCCCGAGCACCGCCGGCAGGGTCGCGGCCCAGGCGGACCGGATCTGCTCCAGCGGCAGGGTGAAGGCGCCGGACACGTCCAGCACGGGCGAATCCCTCGAGGTCACCTCGCCGAGCAGCTGCAGAGGGATGTCGTGCTCCGCACACAGCCCGACAAGATCATCTTCGGCACCCGGCTCGAGCGAGACGAGCACGCGGCCCGCACTCTCGGAGAACAGGGCGACGAACGGATCCGCGCCGTCGGGCAGCTCGACGCTGACCCCGAAACCCTTGCGCAGTGAGGATTCCACCAAGGCCTGGGCCAGGCCACCGTCGGAGAGGTCGTGTGCGCTGGTCAACAGCTTGCGGCGGCTCGCGCGCACCATGACCGTGGCCAGCCGCTTCTCATGATCAAGGTCGAGAGCGGGCGGCCGTCCACCAAGATGATCATGGATGACGTCAGCCCAGACCGAGCCGGCGAGCTCGTCGCGGGTGTCACCCAGCAGATAGACCCAATCACCCTCGGCGGCGAATCCGGCCGGCGTACGCCAGCTCACGTCGTCGATCACGCCGAGCACCCCGACCACCGGGGTGGGCAGGATGGGCACCTGACCGGTCTGGTTGTAGAAGCTGACGTTGCCCCCGGTGACCGGAGTGCCCAGCTTTCGGCATCCGTCGACCAGGCCGGCGATCGCCTCGGTGAACTGCCACAGCACCGCGGGGTCCTCGGGTGAGCCGAAGTTGAGGCAGTCGGTGATGGCCACCGGTTGCGCCCCGGTGACGGCGACGTTGCGGTAGGCCTCGGCCAGGGCCAGCTGTGCGCCGGCGTACGGGTCGAGCAGGGTGAAGCGGCCGTTGCAGTCCGTGGCCAGCGCCACTCCGAGCCCGGTCTCCTCGTCGATCCGCAACATGCCGGCGTCCTCGGGCTGGGCCAGCACCGAGTTGCCCCGGACGTAGCGGTCGTACTGGTCGGTGATCCACGACTTGTCGCACAGGTTGGGTGAGGCGACCAGCAGCAGAAGGGTCTCGGCGAGCTGCTCACCGGTCACCGGCCGAGCCAGCTGCTCGACCCCGTTGGCCTGCACCTCGTCCTGCCAGTCCGGGCGCGCGTACGGCCGGTCGTAGACCGGGCCGTCGTGAGCGACCGTGCGCGGATCGACGTCGACCACCGTCTCGCCGTGCCAGTCGATGATCAGCCGGTCGCCCTCGATCACCTCACCGACGACGGTGGCGAGCACGTCCCACTTGGCGCAGATGGCCAGGAATGCGTCCACGTCGGCCGGCTCGACGACGGCCATCATCCGTTCCTGCGACTCGCTCATCAAGATCTCTTCGGGGCTGAGCGTCGGGTCGCGCAGCACCACCCGGTCGAGGTCGACGTGCATCCCCCCGTCGCCGGCCGCGGCCAGCTCCGAGGTCGCGCACGAGATGCCGGCTGCCCCGAAGTCCTGGATGCCGGTAATCAGCTTGGCCGCGAAGAGCTCGAGGGTGCACTCGATGAGCAGCTTCTCCATGAACGGGTCGCCGACCTGGACCGCCGGCCGCTTGGACGGCTTGGAGTCGTCGAACGTCTCCGACGCGAGAATGGAGGCACCACCGATGCCGTCACCACCGGTCGCGGCGCCGTACATGATGACCTGGTTGCCGACCCCGGTGGCCTTGGCCAGGTGCAGGTCCTCGTGCCGCAGGACGCCGACACACAAGGCGTTGACCAGCGGGTTTCCCAGGTAGGTGCGGTCGAAGACCACCTCGCCCCCGATGTTCGGCAGCCCGAGGCAGTTGCCGTAGCCGCCGACGCCGGCGACGATGCCTGGCAGCACCCGCGCGGTGTCCGGTTCGTTCAGCGGTCCGAACCGCAGCGGGTCCATCACCCCGATCGGTCGAGCACCCATGGCCAAGATGTCGCGGACGATGCCGCCGACACCGGTGGCCGCGCCCTGGTAGGGCTCGACGTAGCTGGGGTGGTTGTGTGACTCGACCTTGAAGGTGACCGCGTAGCCCTGCCCGATGTCGATGACGCCGGCGTTCTCGCCGATCCCGGCCAGCAGCTTGCCGACCGGCGTCTCCTGGCTGAGCTCACCGAACCTGCGCAGGTGCACCTTGGAGGACTTGTACGAGCAGTGCTCCGACCACATCACCGAGTACATGGCCAGCTCCGACGAGCTCGGCCGGCGGCCGAGGATCTCGCGGATACGGGTGTACTCGTCGCTCTTGAGTCCCAGCTCGGCCCACGGTTGGGGCTGATCCGGGGTCTGCGACGCATTCTCGACGGTGTCGGCCACGGGGCAACGCTACCGGCGTACGGCTGGGGTGGCGTCGCGAGTCCAGGCCCGGCGGGCCCGGTCCACCGCCCAGAACCAGGCCATGGTGAACAACGCCATCGCGGTGGCGGTCGTCCACACGCTGATCCCGGCGTCGTTGAGCACCGTCCCCAGGATCCCCGTACCCATGATGGCCAGCAACGCCGGTCGGACGGTGCTGAGCTCGGGCTCGGCCAGGGGGGCGAGCCGGCGGAACATCACGACCCAGGCGGCCACGCCCAAGACGACGGCGGCGAGCCCCCACGGGCTGACGATCGTGTCCAGCGAGGCCACGGCCTTCCGGCTGACCACGTCGACCGCGTCACCGTCGATGATCCGCTGGACGAAGTTGCCGAGATGGCTGCGCCGGTCGGGCCCCCGGCGCCAGTCGAGCAGGGAGATGGCGGCGATCGCGACCACGGCCGAGCCACCGACCAGCACCAGCTTGGGCCAGGTGACGCGTACGCCCGACACCTTCAGCACCAGCCAGAGCACCGGCGGGGTCAGGGCGATCACCCCACCGAAGTCGCTGCCCATCGACGGCCAGCCCTCGCAGATCACCGCACCGAAGCCGATCGCAGCGACTGCGACCACCGCCGTACGCCGTCGCCCGGCCTCGATCAGCCGGTCGGCGGCGAACGCACCGACGAACAGAGCCGCCGTGGCGTAGGCGGCGAAGGTGTTGTTGCCGAACCCGTACCAGCGGAGGCCGAAGATGGGGCGTGAGTTGAGCATCGACCCGGGCTGCATGGGTGCACCCAGGGCGGCGTCGACGGTGAAGGCGGTTAGCACCAGCAGAGAGCCGGCCAGGGCGGCGGGGATCTTGGCCAGCCGGGCCCACAGCAGGGCCAGGACGGTCAAGCTGACCCACCAGCCGACCAGGGCCGCGCTGATGGCCAGGGTGGGTGAGGCGGCTCGCGGCCACGGGACCGACCCGGTCAGCATCATCGCGGCCGGCAGCACCGTGGCCCCGGTCACGATGACCACGACCGGGCCGAGCCGGCGGCGTACGAAGCTGATGATCATGACGGCCAGCAGGGCCCCGCCCAGCAGGCCGATGACCAGGTAGGCCGTCGGGATGGTGTCGGACAGCGCGGCCACGGCCCGAAGCTGGCGGTCGATCCCGGCCACGGTCAGCGTGGCCTGGTTCACCGTGAACGGCGACCCGTCGACGGTGAGCGGCGCGGTGCTCCCCGCCGGGGTGAAGTCGATCAACGTGCGGGTCAGATCGGTCAGGGTGACGATACTCTCGCGCCGGGTGCTCGCCGAGGTCAGCCAACCGGGGAGGGTGGTGCCCAGCCGGTAGACGACCTGCAGGCTGCGGTCGTCGGATCCGGGCGCGGGCCCGACGCCGGCCACGATCACGGTGACGTCAGCATCGTCGGCGAGCCCGGTGATGATCTGGTCGGAGGCCGCGCCGGCATCGACCAGGGTGATGGGGCAGCTCACGCTCAACCGGTCGGCAACGAACTGATCGACGCTGCGGTAGTCCGCGAGCGTTCCGTCGGGGCGGGCGGCGGCCAGGGCGGCGCCCGGACCGACGGCACCGACACAGCCTTTGACCGAGGCGGCCAGGGTGCCGAGTTGGGCGTCGCCCCGGTCGGCGGTGGCGGCGGCGCGACGGGCGGCCCAGTCGGTCACGCCCCGATCCGCCACCACCGGCTGACAGAGATCGCCGATCCCGGCTCGACGCCCGGCCCCCAACGTCGTCCAGCCTGCCGCGGCACAGTCCGGGATCTCCCGGGCCCGGACCGAGATGGAGCCGACCTGGGCATCGCCGAGATGACGGCCGAGGACGTCCCGGTCGACCGGGGTCAGCTGGGGACGGCCGGTGACCCCGACCACGACCACGCGCTCGGTGAAGATGGCCGACTCCGAGGGGGGTTCGGCCAGGGCGTGCAGGCCCCGCAGGCCGGCGAAGATCCCCGCCAGGAGGATCAGGAGCAGGACCCAGCGCCGCATGCCGCGGCTAGACCAGGGCGCCGAGGAAGCCCAGCACGCTGGTGAAGAACGGACGGCCGTCCTGGGTGGGTCCGGTCAACGGGTCCACGTTGTGCTCGGGGTGCGGCATCAGCCCGACGACGTTGCCCCGCTCGTTGCAGATGCCGGCGATCTCGTTGAACGAGCCGTTCGGGTTGCCGTTGAGGTAGCGGACCACGACCTGACCCTGCCCCTCGATCCGGCGCAGCGTCTCGTCGTCGGCCACGAAGCCGCCCTCGCCGTTCTTGAGGACGATGGTGATCTGCTGGCCGGTGGTGAAGTCCGCAGTCCAGGTGGTGTCGATGGTCTCGACCCGCAGGTCCTGGTCCTTGCAGACGAAGGTCCGTACGTCGTTGCGGATCAGCGCACCCGGCAGCAGGTGGGCCTCGCAGAGGATCTGGAACCCGTTGCAGATGCCCAGCACCGGCATCCCCGCGTTGGCGGCGCGGACCACCTCGCTCATCACCGGGGCGAACGCCGAGATGGCTCCGCAGCGCAGGTAGTCACCGTAGGAGAAGCCGCCCGGCAGGATCACCGCGTCCACCCCGTCGAGCGAGTCGCTGGCGTGCCACAAGGAGACGGGCTCACCACCGCTCAGCCGTACGGCCCGCAGCGCGTCGTGGTCGTCGAGCGAGCCCGGGAAGGTGACGACGCCGATCCGGGCTGCCATCAGGCGTCCACCGAGCCGTTCGCCGGACCGTCCACCCGTACGTCGAAGGTCTCGATCACCGTATTGGCCAGCAGCGTCTCCGCCGCCCGGTGGATCTCGGCCAGCCGGTCCTCGGTCAGCTCGCCGTCAACCTCGAGCTCGAACCGCTTGCCCTGACGGACGGACACCCCGCCGAACCCGAGCCGGGCCAGCGCCCCGGTCACCGCCTTGCCCTGCGGATCGAGGATCTCGGGCTTGGGCATCACATCGACCACTACTCGCGCCATGCGGCCGATCCTACCGAGGAAACTGCCCCGGTCCTCGCGCCTCACCTGCTGTCGGGATCGAAGGTAAACCTTGTGGTTGCGCGGTCCCGACCGGTCGTTTCCTGGGTGAAGCGGGCAATTGCTGGGCAGAGTGGGCCGGACCTGCGGCTCAGCGCACCGAATCGACCTCCGGGAAGGGGTGGCCGGTCAACCGCTCGTACGCCTGCACGTACTTGCCCCGGGTGGCGATCACGATCGCGTCGGGCAGCGGCGGCGGCGCCGCGCCCGAGGCCCGGTCCCAACCCGACTCGTGCAGCAGCCAGTTGCGGACGAACTGCTTGTCGTACGACTCGAGCCGCCCACCCGGCTGCCAGGTCTCGGCATCCCAGAAGCGGGAGGAGTCCGGGGTCAGCACCTCGTCGGCGAGCACGATCGTTCCGTCCGGCCGCTGACCGAACTCGAACTTCGTGTCCGCCAGGATGATGCCGCGCTCCCGGGCGATCTGCTCGGCCCGGTCGTAGATGGCCAGGGACAGGTCACGGATCGCCACCGCCACCGGTTCGCCGACCGTGGCGGTGACTGTGGCGAAGTCCACGTTCTCGTCGTGCTCGCCCAACGCCGCCTTGGTCGCCGGAGTGAAGATCGGCTCCGGCAGCCGGGCGCCGTCGACCAGCCCGGCCGGCAGCGCGACCCCGCAGACCGACTGCGTCTGCTGGTACTCCACCCAACCCGATCCGGTCAGGTAGCCGCGGGCCACGCACTCCACCGGGATCATCTGCAGCCGCTCGCAGACCACGGCGCGGCCGCGGACCGACTGGGGCACGTCCATCGAGACCACATGGTTGTCGACCAGGTCGTCGAGCTGACCGAACCACCACTGCGAGAGCTGGTTCAAGATGATGCCCTTGTCCGGCACCGGCGAGTCGAGCACGAAGTCGAAGGCGCTGATCGAGTCGGTGGCCACCATCAGGATGCGGCTGCTGTCGATCTCGTAGAGCTCGCGGACCTTGCCGGCATGGATCAGCGGCAGGTCGAGCAGATTCTCGTACATGACCCTCAGTTCACGTTGCGACGTACGGTGAAGAGCACGCCGAGCACTGTCGGCGAGCAGGCACCATCCTGCCAGTCCGGGCCGGCTGCAGCCCTGATGCACCCAGACTCAGGGAACGTACGCGTCTGCCCCTGAGCGGACCCCGGAGCGCCCCAGCAAAGTGCGGACCTGAGGGTTCGGCAGGGCCCACAGTAGAGGGAACGGACCTCAGTGGTTCGAAACTCCTCAGTCCAGAAAGGACACCTCATCATGACTGCCCTCTCCCGCCCCCGTTCCGACCGGATGATCGCGGGCGTGTGCTCGGGCATCGGACGCCGCTTCGGCATCGATCCCACCATCGTCCGGATCGCCTTCGTCGCCAGCTGCCTGCTCCCCGGTCCGCAGATCCTGATCTACCTCGCCGCCTGGGTGCTGATGCCCGAGGAGTCCGCCACCTTGGTGTGACCCCGCTAGGTCGTCCACCGACCGCGAGTGCCGCGGCCGCCGATCAGCCAGATCTTGTGGTTGACTGCGGTCCGCGGCACTCCTGCGTCTGGGCAGCGCCAGCCCTCAGCGAGTGCCGGCCAGGATGAGCCCGATGCCCGCGGAGACGAGGCCGACGGTCAAGGACGCGGCACCCAACCACAGCACGATGATCAGCCGGGACGGCTTCTGCGGGTCGCGCCCGAGAACGGACAAGAAGAAGCCGGCCGGCATCAAGATGGCCGCCCAGAGCACCCCGCTGCCGAGCGAGTCGGCCCAGCCCCGGCACTCCCTCGGTGGTGGTCACGATCTTGACCACCAGGCCGAGGATGACCAGCACCCCGGCGTGAGCATGACCCGCACGGAAGAACGTCTTCTGCAGGTCGTTCGTGGCGACGCCGCCGGTCACGACCTTCAACAAGAACGTGCCGCCGTAGGCGATGGTGACGACGACGAGCAGCACGATGCCGGTAGTGACGGCATCGGCGGGTGAGAGGGTCATGTCGGTTCTCCGTTTCAATAGATTGACGCTCTGACCACCGCAGCGGTGGTCGGTTTACCGATTGATCAATCGTCAGAGTCTGAGCGGAACAGCAGCAGCGCCGCCCGCTCGGCCACCGAGGCGAGATCGCCGCCGGCTTCGGCGAGCAGCCCGTCGAGTGAGCCACTGAGGGTGAGCACAGCGAGCCCGTGGACCAGGGACCAGGCCGCGATGGCAGCGAGTGCAACGTCCTCGGGTCGCGCCCCGGTGTGGGACGCCGCCCCCAGGTTGAGCTGCTCAGTGGTCCGTTCCTGGGCGGCCAGCAGTTCGACGTCGTGAGCGTCGACCAGGTCGGGTCGATGCATCACGGCGAAATGGCCGGGGTGGTCGACCGAGAACTGGACGTACGCCGACCCGACGGCGGCGAACGACCCGGTCTGGGCCGCAACGGCCAGCGCGTCCCCGAGCCGGTAGAAGCCGTCAGCGGCCAGCGCCGTGAACACCCCTTCGCGGCTGCCGAAGTGGTGTCGGAAGGCTGTGTGGCTGACGCCCAGCTCCTGGGCCACTGAGCGCAGGCTGAACTGCTCGGCCCCGTCGCGAGCGATCACGTCGGCCGCGGCTCGTAGCACCGCCGCCCGAAGGTCGCCGTGGTGGTAGCGGGTGGCCATGCGGCTAACTTACCAGTGGAAACTTTCCATTGACAAGATGATCATCCCTGGGTGTAGAGCGTCCGTACGATGTCCTCGATGGCCGGCTCCTCGAGGGTGAGGTCGCGGACCTCGACCTGGGCGCTGACCTCGGCCAGCACCTGGGCCGCTGTGGTCCGATCCGGCGCAAAGGCCAGCCGCTGCCGTTGACCCTCCAGCTCGCTGCCGATGTGGGCGGCGCCGGCCACCTGCAGGTCGGGGTGCGGGCCGAGCAGGTCGACGACCAGCACCCGACGCAACGCCACGGTGTCGCTGAGCTGGGCGAGGGTTCCGTCGTAGACCAGCCGACCCCGGTCGACCACCAGGACCCGGTCGCAGAGCCGCTCGATGTCGCTCATGTCATGGGTGGTCAGCAACAAGGTGGTGCCCTGGGCGCTGCGTTCGGCGACCAGGAACTGTCGGAGCCGCTCCTTGCTGATCATGTCCAACCCGATGGTCGGCTCGTCCAGCACCAAGAGTCGTGGCCGGTGCACCAACGCGGCGGCCACCTCGCCGCGCATCCGCTCCCCCAGGGAGAGCTGACGCACCGGGGTGTCGAGCAGCTCGCCCAGCGCCAGGTGCTCGACCAGCTCGTCGACCCGCGGCTGAGCCTGCCCGGGGGTCAGCCGGTGAATCGCACCGAGGATCCGGAAGGAGTCGCGCAGCGGCAGGTCCCACCACAGCTGGCTGCGCTGACCGAAGACCACACCGAGGTCGCGGGCCAGTCGGCGACGCTGCGGCACCGGATCGAGCCCGCAGGTGCGCACCGAACCCGCCGAGGGGACCAGGATGCCGGTCAGCATCTTGATCGTGGTCGACTTGCCGGCCCCGTTCGCGCCGATGTAGCCGACCGCCTCACCGGGCTCGACGACGAAGCTCAAGTCCTGGACCGCGTGCACGACCCGCTTCGTACGCCGGACCCGCCCGGCCTTGCTGCGGACCACGAACGACCGGCTCAGGCCGTCGAGCGCGATGATCGGTGCACCTCCGTCGGAACGGTCCATGATCAACCGCCGGCCCCGATGAAGCGGCGGGTGCCGGCCCGCCAGGCCAGTCCGGCCAGCAGCCAGGCCCAGACGGCGAACAGGGGCGCCCACCAGCCCAGCCAGGACGGCAGGAACGCCGGCCCCGGCAGGTCGAAGATCAACAACGCCGGAAGGTACGCGGTGACCGTCGCCGGGACGACGAAGGTGAACAGCAGGCGTACGGGGGTGATCAAGACGCTGGCCGGCACCTCACCGGCATAGCTGCCCCCGTAGACGAAGCTCGCGGTGAACTCGGTCCCGTCGATCAGGAAGAACTGGATGCCACCGGCCGCGGTGAACAAGGCGCCGTAGATCGCGGCCCCCACGATCGGCGTCATTCCCAGCAGGTAGATCGTGCTTGGGGTCAGGTCGAGGTCCAGGCTGACCAACGCGATGATCATGATCACCAACCCGACCGCCGCCCGCCCGAGACGTCGCAGCTGCACATCGGAGACGATCAGCTGGGCCAGCAGCGGCATCGGTCGTACGAGCAGGACCTCCAGCCGACCCATCCGCAGCTGGGCCGGCATCGCGTCGAGCTGGCCGAAGACGACTTCGGCGAGGGCGAAGCCGAGGTTGGCCAGAGCGAAGACCAGGGCCGCTTGGGCGAAGTCGAGACCACCGAAGACCGGCACCCGGTTCAACAAGACGTAGATCTCGCTGAACTCGATCACCCCGATGCCGATCGAGGTGAGCACGGTCAGCCAGAAGCTCGTCCGGTAGGTCAGCTGGCTCCGGACCCGTGATCCCAGCAGGACCCGGTACGCCGCCGTGCGGCTGAGATGATCAGCCACCCTGCACCACCAGCTTGGTGGCGGCCCGGGCCGTGACCACCCGGGCCAGGACCGTCAGGCCGACCAGCCAGGCGGCCTGGGAGGCGACGACACCGAGGGCCTTGCCGTCGAGCACGTGTCCGGACAGCACGTCGATGGGTGACTGGAAGATGGAGGGGAAGGGCGTGGCGTACGCGGCGGCCTTGAACCAGTCGGGGAACAGGTGGACCGGCACGAACAGGCCGCTCAGCGGACCGACCATCACGATGTAGAGGCTGAGGAACCCACGCGACTCCACAGTCCAGAACGCCACCAGGTTGACCAGGTACCGCAGGTTGAAGCTGATCGACACGGCCAGCACCAGGCTGATCAGCCCCAGCGGGTAGGCCGTCCACGATCCTGGCAGCGCGAGCCTGATGGTGAGCGCACCGATCACCAACGGTGGCCAGCCGCGGCTCAGCTGCTGGAAGGCCGCCCGACCCAGGTCGCGGGCCCACCAGGACAGCTGCAGGTCGACCGGGCGGGCGACGTCGACGGCGATGTCGCCGGACTTGACCCGGTCGGCGATCTCGGACCATCCGAACATCGCGACCGGAGCCAGGATCGCCTGCCCGAGCCAGACGTAGGTCGACGCCTGCTGGCGGTCGTAGCCGACCAGCTCACCGCCGTTGGCGTCGATCGCCGCGAACAGCACCCCGATCCGGATGAAGCCGAACACCGTCTGGGTGAGGATGCCGGCGAAGATGGCCATCCGATAGGTGCTGTAGCGGCGGAACTCGGCGGCGGCGAGCTCGACGTAGGCACGCACAATTCTTGGACCCTACCGCGGGCCGGTGCAGCGTCGCGGCGACAGGTCCCGGAGCCATCTGTTGGTCGCTCACGGTTTCAGCGGATCGTGGCCACGACCGGCAGATGGTCGGACAGCCGGACGCCGGTCAGCGCCCGCGCACCGGTGAAGGTCACCCCCTGGCCGAAGATCCACTCGGTCCGGCGGTTGGGTGCGCCGCTGGGATAGGTCAGGGTCGAGGGGTCCCCAGCGGCGTCGATCGCACTGACCCAGCCGGCTTCGGCCAGCGGGCGCACCTCCGGCCCGCCGGGCGTGGCGTTCAGGTCCCCGGCCAGCAGCCGCGGCGTTCCCGGCTCCCCCGTGGTCGTCAGGAACGCCTGGACCTGGGCGACCCGGGTGGCGGTGGCCGCACTGCGGTGCTGCAGGTGGATCGAGGTGACCGTCATCGCGGTCGACCCGACCCGGACGGTGCTGGACACCGCCGAGCGGCGCTGGGGACCGATCCCGTAGGGCAGCCGTTGGATGCTCACGTCGGTCAGCCCACCGCGAGCCAGCACGACGTTGCCGAAGCGGCCATCAGCGGCCGCACCGAAGGCGAAGGGGCGACCGAGGCGCTGCGACAGCCAGGTCGCCTGGTCGGCACCGCCGCCCTGGACCCACCCGCGCGAGACCTCCTGCAGGACCACGACGTCTGGATCCTCGGACTCGATGGTCTCCGCCAGGGCCTCCAGGTCGACCGAACCACTCGGCGTGACGCCGTAGTGCACGTTCCAGGTGAGCACCCGGCCGCTGAACCGGTCTGCCGCGGCTTCCCGGTCCGCGGCCAGCATCGCGGCCGCCGAGGCGGCCACTGCCGTGCCGGTCACGACGAGCAGCCCCGCCCCGAGGAGCACCGGCCAGCACGGCGTCGACCATCTGGCATCACGGAGCGGCGGCAGCGGCACCCGGCGCAGCCCGGCCGCCGCCAGCCCGCACGCCGTCGCGACCAGGACCAGCAGGTTGGGAAATCCAAGCGGCACGTCGTAGTCCAGCTGATAGAGGAACAGCGGGACGATCGTGGTCAGACCGACCACGGTCGCGGTGCCCGCGGTCGAGACCGGGACCCGAGTCGCCGCGGTCGATCGGACGCCCGCCGGCTCGAGGGCCCGGGCCAGCGCGCCGACGGCACCGAGCTGGGCGAGGGCCAGGGCGAGGAGAATCAGGATCGAGCCGGCGCGCGTCCCTGCGACGACCCCTAGGGTGACGGCGACTCCGCCGACCAGGGCGACGCAGACCCCAACTGCACCGCGGCGGCCCCCGGCGAACCGGCCGCTCGCCAGCCCCGCCGCCAGCAGCCCGACGGCGTTCAGCGGTCCGGCCACGGCGAGCGGCAGGCCGGACTGCGCGGCGACGAAGGCGGGATTGGCCAGCATCATGGCGCCCAGGGCCAGCAGCGGACCGAGGGCCCACAGCCGCCCGACCCGGGCCCGGGCGGGGGTGCCAGGATCGCGTACGCCGGCGAGCGCCAGCAGCACCAGCCCGGCCCCCAGCGAACCGGCAACCCACCAGCCGAGCGCGGTGTGCCGCCAGATCGCGTCCCACGTGCCCAACGCCAGCTGCAGACCGACACCGCCGGCCGCGCCGAGTGCGACAGACGCTGCGGCCGTACGCCCACCACCGGGCCGACCGGCCAGCACGGCGACGGCCTGGGTCAAGACGGCCACGGCCATGGCGACGGCGACCAGTCCGACCGCGACCCGGGAACCACCGGTCAGGCCCTGAGCGAAGATGCGCAGCGCCGCGACCAGGACAGCGCCGAGCAGCAGCACGACCGGGGCCGCTCGGTGGAGCCGCCGGGCGAGCGCCAGCAGCAGGGCGGCAGCCAGGCCCGGTGCGGCGTAGCCGATCAGCGCGAGCCGGACCGCGCCCAGCGGACCGCTCCGGCCGTACGCGGTGTCGATCAACGGTCCACTGGCGCGGACCAGCTCCAGGGTGACCACGGTCAGCAGCGCGACGAACCCCACCAGTGGTCGCGCGGCCTGCGCACTGCTCCGGGGCACCCGGCCAACCTAGTCGCCCGCTACCGGTGCCGCCGTACGCTCGACGCGTGCTCGACGCCCTCTCCCCGCAGCGCCGCCGGGTGGTGCTGCTGGCCGCTGCGCTCGCGCTGGTCCTCGTGGTGGCGCTGGCCGTGACCACGGTCCTGCGGCTGCGGGCCGAGGCTGTCCGCCCGGTTGCGCAGGACCGTCCCGGTCCGGTCTTGCTGGTCCCCGGGTATGGCGGCCGTGGCGCGTCACTCCAGCCGCTGGCCGACGCGCTGCGGGCCGCAGGTCGCGAGGCCGTCGTGGTGCCGCCAGTCGGCGACGGAACCGGGGACCTGCAAGCCCAGGCCGACCATCTCGACGAGGTGGCCCGGCAGGTCGTCGCGGACCGGCAGGTCCCGTCGGTCGATGTGGTCGGCTATTCAGCCGGCGGGGTGGTGGCTCGGCTCTGGGTGCGTGATCGCGGCGGCTCGCTGGTTCGCCGGGTGCTCACTCTCGGCTCGCCGCAGCACGGGACCAGCCAGGCGGCGCTCGGCCGCGAGCTGGCCGGTGGGTGCCCGACGGCTTGCGAGCAGCTGGTGCCGGGCAGCGACCTGCTGCGCCGGCTCAACGCCCGGGACGAGACGCCGGCCGGACCGGCCTGGGTCACCATCCGCTCCAGCAACGACCAGGTGGTCACCCCGGTCGAGTCGGCGGCTCTGGACGGAGCCTTGAACCTGCTCGTCCAGGACGCCTGCCCGGGCGCGACGACCAGCCACGGCGAGCTGCCGTCCACGCCGTACGTGCTGACCACCGCGGTGGCGCTGCTCGGACCAGGGACGCCGACCGAGCCCTCCCCGCCCACCTGCTGACCGGCTGACTGGGTCGATGTCCCCTGCTACTGGTCGATGTCCCCTGCTACTGGTCGATGTCCTTGGTCGAGAAGCTGGCCCAGGCGGCCAGGCTGAACACCACGAGGTAGGCGAGCTGGACGAGGAGACCACGGATCACGTCATGCCACAGGATCGGATCGCGGAAGAGGTCGACGAAGGCCAGCCAGTAGCGGGTGGGCAGATAGGGGTGCAGCCCTTCGGCAGCGTCCAGGGCGAGCAGGACGGTCGAGGTGATCAACAGCCCGATCGTGCCGAGGGCGGCGCCGATGGCCGAGGACGTGAGGGTGGAGAAGAAGAGGGCGACGGCGGCCACGCCGAGCATGGAGACCACCACGTAGCCCAGGGCGAGAGCGGTCCGACCCGCGATCTGCTGCTGGGTCAGGGTGGACCCGCTCAGGCTGACCGTCCCCGTGGTGGGCGACTGGCCGAGCAGCAGCCGCCCCTCCAGATAGGACACCGCAGCCACCACGAGCACGGCGAGGACCACGAAGGCCACCACCGTCACCAGCTTGGCCAGCAGCAGCGACGTCCGGCTCACCGGGCGGGTGAGCAGATAGCGCAGCGTCCCGGACTGGGTCTCGCCGGCGATCGCATCCCCACCGAGCACGGCCACCGCGATGGGCAGGAAGAGCGGCAGCACGACCCCGAGGGCCGCGAGCGGGAAGAGCGTGCCGTCGCTGAGCACGGCCGACAGGAACGGGACGCCGGTCCCGGGCCGCGGCGCGATGTCGGTGATCGCCAGCAGCACCGCGACCAGGGTGGGCAGCGCGACCAGCATGCTGATCACCAGCCAGGTACGCGGCCGGCGCAGCATCTTGACCAGCTCGACGGTGATCATGTCGCCGCCGCAGGTGAGGTGGTGGGTCGCTCGGACGGGTGCTGGCCGGCCGCCTCCAGCACGACCTGTTCGAGGTCACGCCGGTGCGGTCCGATCGCGGTGACCCGGAGGTCACGGCCGACCAGATAGGCGTTCAGGGCAGCCGGGTCCGCAGCACGTACGAGCAGTTGGTCCCCGTGCCGGGCTTCCACCATGCCGCCCAGCAACGCGGCGCACAGCTCGGTGTCCGGGGTGGTCACCGCGACCAGCCCGGTCGGGCGGAGCAGGGTGTCGAGGGAGTCCTGCAGCACCAGCCGACCCCGGTCGAGCACGCCGACCCGGGTGCACATCTGCTCGATCTCGGACAGCAGGTGGCTCGACAAGAAGACTGTCGTGCCCTCGGCGTTGAGCTGCAGCAGCAACGAGCGGATCTCCTGGATGCCCTGCGGGTCCAGGCCGTTGGTCGGCTCGTCGAGCACGAGCAGCCGGGGGCGACGCATCAGTGCGGCGGCCAGGCCGAGCCGTTGCCGCATGCCGAGCGAGTAGGTGCGGGTGGGCCGCCGGTCGCCGGGATCCAGGCCCACCTGGCCCAGCACCTCCTCGATCCGACGGGTCCGCTGACGCCGCGGACTGCGGTCCGGGCCGCTGGCGTCCAGCAGAGCCAGGTTGGCGGGACCCGACAGGTGCGCGTACGCGCCTGGTCCTTCGACCAGGGAGCCGATCTGGGGCAGCACGGTCCGGCGAGAGGCGGGCATCGGCTGACCGAGGACCTGAGCCTCGCCGGAGGTGGGCAGCACCAGGCCCAGCAACATCCGAACGGTGGTGGTCTTGCCGGAACCGTTGGCGCCGAGGAAACCGTAGACGTCGCCCTCGGCCACGTCGAGGTCGACCCGGTCCACCGCTCGCACCTCGCGGTAGCGCTTGGTCAGACTGCGGGTGGCGATCACTGAGGTCACCGCTGCGCCGCCATCAGCTCCGCGGCCGAGCGGGCCAGCGTCTCGGCGGTCATCGTGCCGGCGAGCAGGAACCCGCCGCGGCCCCGGCCCGAGGTGACCAGCATGCTGACCGGCCCGACCTGCGTGGCCGTGCCGACCGAGGTCACCGTGGCGCCACCCGCCCGCAGCCGTTCCCGGAGCGGCCCGGCCACCTGACCGCGCAGCGGGAGCACGATGACGGTGGTCGGTCCGCGGCCGTAGACCCCGACCGGTCCGGGGTCCACTCCGTTACGCGTGCCGAAGCCCGCCAGCGAGGCGGGCAGGTCGGCGTCGCTGAACGCGTTGGCCGCCGCGGCCACGTCGACCGAGTCCTCGTACGCGATGGTCGAGCTCGACGACGGCCGGAAGACGGTCGAGGAGGTCGGCGGGGTGGATCGGGTGAGCTCGGCCACCGCCGTGGTCAGCACCGGTCGGTCCTGCCCGACCCCGGTCAGCTCCACCCGTAGCGCCAGGCCGGTCGCCGGGTCGACCCACAGATCCACCCGGCCGACCGTCGACTCCCGATCGCTCGGGACCAGGCGAACACCGGGCGCCTCGACGCCGGCCAGCCGCCGGGTCGGCAACCGGGAGAGCTCGTCGTCGCGGGCACCCTGGAGCAGCGAGCGGCCGAGCGTCGGCGGCAGCAGGTCCGACGCGTCCGGCAGCCGGACCTCGGAGACGGGGGCGATGGTCGCCGTGTCGGACTCGAAGACCCAGCGGATCGTGGCACCGCCTTGACGGATAGAGATCGGTCTCGCCGGTGCTGCGCAGCCGGTCGACCCGCCAGTCCTCGGCCCCGCGCCACCAGACCCGGAGGTTGTTGTCCTCCCCGAGGAGCTGCGCCAAGCTGGCGAAGGACTGCTCGTCAGGCAGGGCCAGGGTGCCGGAGCTCTGCACATAGCCGGACCAGCCCTGGGACACCGAGGCCTCGACCCGGGTGACCAGCTCGCGGGCCGACAGGTCCGACGGGCCCGGCGTACGCGCTCGAGCGGCCAGCGGGACCAGGACGAGGGCGCCGGCGGTGACCAGCACGACCAGCCAGCGCACGTTCACGGCTGCCACTGTAGGTCGGACCGTCTAGCCGGACCGACCGTCACTGGCTCGCTGGTGCCGACCGCCTCCGTAAGTGGTACGGCGAACGCGAGCCCCGGCTACCGACCCGACCACCCGACGTACCGATCTTCACCCGCCCCGCGTACGTGGTCAGCCGGGCCCGGCTCCTGGCTCCGGGTCGCACCGTGCGACCTCACACTCACGAGAGGAGTCACCCATGACTCACCCCGCTACCAGGATCCGAACCGCCACCGGTGTCCGCCGATTGGCCCACCGCATCCTCCTGGTGCTGTTCACCGCCGCCCTGCTGCTCACGACGGTGTCGGTCGCCGCACCGGAGAAGGCCAGTGCCGCGCCCGGACCCTTCTACTACATCGTGTCGGAGTACAGCGGTCTACCGATCATGCCGTTGAACCACTCGAAGGACCACGGCGCAGAGATCGTCCAAGGCAGCTGGCAGAACGCCGGCGCGCAGCACTGGAAGATCCGGACCTCCGGCACCATCGACGGTCAGCAGCGGATCCGCCGGTTCGAGAACCGGCACTCCAAGTACTGCGTGTCCAACGCCGGCTCGTACGCGGTCAGCCGGGTGC
Organism: uncultured Actinomycetota bacterium; assembly: GCA_963740705.1. Lineage (GTDB taxonomy): Bacteria > Actinomycetota > Actinomycetes > Propionibacteriales > Propionibacteriaceae > Microlunatus. The sequence continues at coordinate 422,481 of CAVUGB010000006.1, read as the reverse complement.
TGGACCAGCGCCAGTGCCTGTCGTTCCACACCGCGAGCGAGGAATGGGTCGTCTCGAGCGCCACGGACATGTGGGCCGGTCGACCGTTCAGCGTCTGGAACCACAACAGCAACCAGTGCATGGACGTCTACGGATGGTCCACCGAGCCCTACGCCCGGATCACCCAGTACCCCTGCCACGGCGGAGCGAACCAGCTGTTCCGGCTCGTCTACGTCCAGGGAACCTGATCGAGAACGGCCCGCAGGGTCCTCAGCCGGCGAGCTCGGCCCGGCCGGCCGGGCTCAGAGCACCAGACCCGGCCGGTACGCCGCCGCGTCCGGGTGACCGGCGGCGATCTTCTCGATCTCGGCGACCAGCGTGGCGATCTGCTGGCCTGCGGTGCCGGCGAGGTCCAACGGGTCGGCCAGGGCAGCTTCGAGGTCGGCCTTGGTCACCCCGAGCCGGTCGTCGGCGGCCAGCCGGTCCAGCAGGTCGTTGTCGCTGCGGCCGGTCTCCCGCATCTCCAGCGCGACCGCGACCGCGTGCTCCTTGATCGCCTCGTGCGCCGCCTCCCGGCCGACGCCGTGACGCACGGCTGCCATCAGCACCTTGGTGGTGGCCAGGAACGGCAGGTAGCGCTGCAGCTCGGCGTTGATCACCGCCGGAAAGGCGCCGAAGTCCTCGAGCACGGTCAGAAACGTCTCGAACAGCCCGTCGAGGGCGAAGAACGCGTCCGGCAGTGCCACCCGCCGGACCACCGAGCAGGAGACGTCACCCTCGTTCCACTGGTCACCGGCCAGCTCACCGATCATCGAGACGTAGCCGCGGACGACCACCGACAACCCGTTCACCCGTTCGCAGGACCGGGTGTTCATCTTGTGGGGCATGGCGCTGGAGCCGACCTGCCCGGGCCGGAAACCTTCGGTGACGAGCTCGTGACCGGCCATCAGCCGGATCGAGGTCGCCACGTTGGACGGCGCCGCGGCCACCTGGGCCAGCGCGGTCACGACGTCGTAGTCGAGCGAGCGCGGGTAGACCTGGCCGGTGCTGACCAGGACGTGGGCGAATCCGAGGTGGTCGGCGATCCGCTGCTCCAGCTCGGCCAGCTTGGCCTGGTCGCCGCCGACCAGGTCGAGCATGTCCTGGCTGGTCCCGACCGGACCCTTGATCCCCCGCAGCGGATAGCGGGCGATCAGCTGGTCGACTCGCTGGTAGGCCACCAGCAGCTCGTTGGCCGCCGTGGCGAACCGCTTGCCCAGCGTGGTGATCTGAGCCGCGACGTTGTGCGACCGCCCGGCCATGGCCAGGTCGGCGTACTGGGTGGCCAGCTGGCCGAGCTGCACCACGGTGGCGACGATCCGGTCGCGGATGATCTTGAGCGAGGAGACGATCTGCAGCTGCTCGACGTTCTCGGTCAGGTCGCGCGAGGTCATGCCCTTGTGCACGTGCTCGAAACCGGCGAGGTCGTTGAACTCCTCGATCCGCGCCTTCACGTCGTGCCGGGTGACCTTCTCCCGCTCGGCGATGGCGGCCAGGTCGACCTCGTCGAGATGATCTTGGTAGGCGGTGATCACCGCATCTGGATCGGCACCGCCGAAGTCGACCCCCAGGTCGCGCTGCGCACTGAGCACAGCGATCCACAACCGTCGTTCGTCGATGATCTTGTTCTCCGCCGACCAGACCGTCCGCATCTGGTCGGAGGCATATCGGTTGGCCAAGACGTTGCCGATCATGATCAACTTCCCTTCGCTTCGAGGACGGCCTGCGCGATGTCGCGGCGGTAGAACGATCCGTCCAGCTCGATCCGCCCGATCGCCTCGTACGCCTGAGCCCGGGCGGCACCAAGATCATCACCGGTGCCCACCACGGCCAGGACCCGACCGCCGCTGCTGACCACCCGGCCCTGGCCGTCGAGCGCGGTTCCGGCCTGCAGCACCCAGGCGCCATCGGCCGTGGCCTCCTCGAGACCACCGACCACCCCACCCGTACGCGGTGTCCCCGGATAGTTCTCGGCGGCCAGCACCACCGCCACCGCCGCACCCCGGCCCCACTTCAGCTCGGGTTGGGCGTCCAGCCGGCCGACGGCCGCGGCGTAGAGCAGACCACCCAGCGGGGTGGCCAACCGCGCCAGCAGCGGCTGGGTCTCGGGATCGCCGAAGCGGGCGTTGAACTCGATCACCCGCAAGCCCCGGGAGGTCAGCGCGAGTCCGGCATAGAGCAGGCCGGCGAACGGCGTACCGCGACGGGCCATCTCGTCGATCGTGGGTTGCAGGACCGTTCGGGTCACCTCGGCCACCAGGTCCTCGGGGGCCCAGGGCAACGGCGTGTACGCGCCCATCCCGCCGGTGTTCGGGCCGGCGTCGCCCTCGCCGACCCGCTTGAAGTCCTGCGCAGGCTCCATCGCGCGCACGGTGCGTCCGTCGCTGATCCCGAACAGGCTCACCTCCGGGCCGTCCAGGAACTCCTCGACCACGACCCGACCGCAGCGGAGCCCGTGATCGAGGGCCAGGCTCCGGTCGGGGGTCACGACCACGCCCTTGCCGGCCGCGAGCCCGTCGTCCTTGACCACGTACGGCGGGCCGAACTCATCCAGTGCAGCCTCGATCTCGCCCCGGGTCGTGGCGGTCGCCGATCGTGCGGTCGGCACCCCGGCGGCGGCCATCACCTGCTTGGCGAAGGTCTTGCTGCCCTCGATCTGCGCGGCCGCGGCCGATGGTCCGAAGCAGGCGATGCCGGCGGCCCGGACGGCGTCGGCCACCCCGGCCACCAGCGGCGCTTCCGGACCGATGACGACCAGGTCGACCCCGAGCCGGCCGGCCAGCTCGCTGACCGCCGCACCGTCCGAAGCATCGACCGGATGGTTGGTGGCGACCTCAGCCGTGCCAGGGTTGCCCGGACCGGCGTGCACCTCGGCAACGGCCGGGTCTCGGCTCAGCGCCGCCGCCAGCGCGTGCTCGCGTCCACCGGAACCGATGACCAGGACGCGCAGAGAATCCACCACGGGCCGTTAGCCTACCGAAGGACCGACCGTCGGACGGTACCGTTCTCCGGTGCCCGATCCGACCTTCCCCAGCCTGCACATCCGTCCCGAGCGGGGTTGGTTGAACGACCCGAACGGGGTCAGCCTGATCGACGGGACCTACCACGTCTTCTACCAGCACAACCCGGAGGCGCCGGTCCACGGCTCGATCCACTGGGGTCATGCCAGCTCGACCGACCTGCTCACCTGGACCTACCACCCGGAGGCGCTGACGCCCCGGCCCCAGCAGGTGGATGCGGCGGGCTGCTGGAGTGGCTGCGTGGTCGACGACGACGGGGTGCCGACGGCCGTCTACACCGCGGTGCCCGACCACGCGTGGAACGCCGGCGTGGTGCTGGCCCGCAGCGACCGCCGCCTTCAGACCTGGCGGCAGGACGAGACCTTCGTCGTCGGCACCCCGGCGGACGCCGGCATCGACGAGGTCCGCGACCCGTTCGTCTTCACGTTCGAGGGCCATCGCTACGCGGTGCAGGGGGCGGGCCAGCGCTACGGCCGGCCACAGCTGCTGCTGTACGGCTGTGACGACCTCGAGCGCTGGACCGAGCTCGGCCCGCTGCTCACCGACGACGACCCGATCGCCGCCGAGGTGGCCGCAGCGAACATCTGGGAGTGTCCCAACCTGGCGCTGGTCGATGGGCGCTGGGTGCTGCTGATCTCGCTCTGGCGGTGGCGCGACGAGACCCACGAGCTGGCCGGGGTCCGCTACCTGCTCGGTGACCTGGTCGCGGCGGGCGCCGGTCTGCACTTTCGGGTCACGGCCGGCGGAGTGGTCGATGAAGGGCCCGCCTTCTACGCACCCCAGCTCCTGGGCGGCTCCGACCGGACGCTGCTGTGGGGTTGGGCGTGGGAGCTCGGCCGAACCGACGAGCAGATCATGGCCGCGGGCTGGGCCGGCGCGTTGACCTTTCCCCGCGAGCTCTACCTCGACCAGGACCGGCTCGGGGCTCGCCCGGCCGTCGAGCTCGCCGCCTTGCGCGGCGAGCAGGTCACCTGGGTGCCCGGCCGCCGTTTTCAGGAGCGCGCGTACGAGGTGGTGGCGACCGGTCCGGTCGAGCTCCGGCTGTCCGACGGCGAGCTGGACAAGGTGGTCGCGGCGGCGGTGGGCACCGCCGACAGCCCCGCCCGGATCCTGGTCGACGGCAGCGTCATCGAGACGTTCGTCGACGGGGTCGTGCACACCACGCGCGCCTACCCCACCTCGAGCAGCGGTTGGCTGGTCGACAGCCGAACCCGCCACGACGACGGTCTTCCGCCTGGCGGCCCAGAACCCCTAGCCGCTGGACGGGCAGTCCGGGGCGGGTCCGGTGGAGTCCCGCAGGTCCGGCGGGCAGACGAAGGACAGCTGCTTGACCTCGCTGTCCTCCTCCGAGGTCAGCTCACGCAGCAGGATGGCGATGGCCTGCTCGGCCATCGCCCGGTCGGGCCGCTGAACGGTCGCCAGCGCAGGCACCAGGTTGCGAGCGAGCTGTTCGCCGTCCTCGAGGCTGACGATCGACAGGTCCGCCGGGATCCGCAGACCGAGACCGGCCGCGGCGAGCACGGCACCCAGGGCCAGCCGTTCGTGCGTGCAGATGATCCCGGTCGGGGCGTCCGAACCGCTGAGCGTCTCCCGAACGAGCGCCGCTCCGCGATGGACCTCCAAGTCAGAAGCCAGCAGCAGCGGTGCGGGCAGGCCGGCGGCGCACAGGGCCGCCCGCACCCCGGCCACCCGGTCGCGGATCTGGGCGGTGGGGGCATCGTCGGTGAGCAGCCCGATCCGCTGGTGCCCGCGGTCGATCAGGATCTGGGCCGCGCACGACGCGGCGCCGAGCTCGTCCGGCGCGATGCTGGTGACCCGGCGCTCAGGGTCGACGCAGTTGATCAGGATCGTCGGGGTCTCAGCCATCGCCTCGGTCGGCTGGTAGTCGATCAGCTCGGGCGCGATCACGACGAACGCGTCGACCTGCCGGTCGAGCAGGGTGGTCACCGCCCGGGCCTGGTGGTGCTCGTCGTTGGCGGTGTCCATCAGGATCGTCAGGTACCCCGCGGCCGTCGCCGTCTCCCAGGCCGCGTGCAGCAGCGTCTCCGGGAAGCCGGTCGCGCCTTGCCAGGTCAAGACCCCGAGCGTCCACGTGCGTTGACTGCGCAGGCTGAGCGCCAACGCGTTCGGGCGGTAGTTGAGCTGCCGGGCAGCCTCGATGATCGCCTGCTGCTTGACCGCGGAGATGTTGCCGTCCCCGCGGCCGTTCAGCACCAGCGAGACCGAGCTGCGGGACACCCCGACGAGGTCGGCCACGTCCTGAGCAGTCGCTCTGCGCGCCATGCTTGCCAGCCTAGGTGCAAGCGGCGCCCCGCCGTCAGAGCAGATCGTTGATGACGATCGACTGCTCGCGCGAGGGACCGACCCCGATGCCGGAGATGCGGGCACCGCACAGCTCCTCCAGGCGGTTGACGTAGGCCTGGGTGTTCTTGGGCAGGTCGTCGAACGAGCGGCAGCCACTGATGTCCTCGGTCCAGCCGTCCAGCTCCTCATAGACCGGTACGGCGTCGTTGAAGTCCGACTGGGCCATGGGCAAGGTGTCGTGCCGGGTGCCGTTCACGTCGTACGCGACGCAGACGGGGATCTTCTCCCAGCCGGTCAGGATGTCGAGCTTGGTCAAGAAGATGTCGGTGAAGGCGTTGGCTCGGGCAGCCGCCTCGACCACGATGGCGTCGAACCACCCGCAGCGGCGGGGGCGACCCGTGGTGGTGCCGAACTCGGCGCCGTCGGCCCGCAGCTTCTCGCCGGACCGCGTCGAGCAGCTCGGTCGGCATCGGACCCTCACCGACCCGCGTGGTGTAGGCCTTGGCGATGCCCACCACCCGGTCGATCCGGGTCGGCCCCACGCCGGATCCGACACAGGCACCGGCCGCGATGGGGTTCGACGACGTCACGTACGGGTAGGTGCCGTGGTCGACGTCGAGGTGGTGGGCCTGGGCACCCTCGAAGAGCACCACCTGGTCGTCATCCAGAGCTCTGTTGAGGATTCGGCTGACGTCGACCACGTGCGGCTTGATCCGCTCGGCGTGGGACAGCAGGTGCTCGGCGATCTGGTTCGGGTCGAGGGCCCGCCGGTTGTAGACCTTGACCAGCAGGTGGTTCTTCTGCTCCAGCGCGGCTTCCACCTTGGCTCGCAGCAGGTTCTCGTCCAGCAGGTCCTGGATCCGGATGCCGATCCGGTTGACCTTGTCGGAGTAGGCCGGGCCGACCCCGCGGCCTGTGGTGCCGATCTTCTTCTTGCCGAGGAACCGCTCGGTGACCTTGTCGATGATCTGGTGGTACGAGGCGATCATGTGGGCGTTGGCCGAGACGATCAGGTGCGAGGCGTCGACCCCGCGGGCGGCCAGACCGTCGATCTCATGAACAACACGTCGAGGTCGACGACCACGCCGTTGCCGATCACCGGGACGCAGGTGGGGTTCAGGATGCCGGACGGCAGCAGGTGCAGGGCGTACCGTTCCCCGTTGACCACGATCGTGTGGCCGGCGTTGTTGCCACCGGAATATCGCACGCAGTAGTCGACGCGGTCCCCGAGCTGGTCGGTGGCCTTTCCCTTACCCTCGTCGCCCCACTGCGCTCCCACCACCACAATGCCCGGCATGTGATCGCCGTCCTTCCGTTACGTACTTGCGTACGAAAACAGTGAAGCCCCTGTGGCCGTTGCCGCAGGGACTCTTGCGACCCGACTCTACCGAACTTCTTACGGTGTGTCGCCCGCCTCGTCGGTCAGCGCGAGCAGACTGTCCGGTGAGCTCGGCGAACGCGGTCTCGGAGGAGTCGCGGAGGAACTGCAAGCACCGCTCGCTGCTCCTCCGTGTCGCCGATCCGCTCGGCGGCCAGGGCCAGGGCGAACAGCGCGCGCAGGAAGCCGCGGTTTGGCGCGTGTTCCCACGGGACCGGCCCCGCGCCCTTCCAGCCGGAGCGGCGCAGTGCGTCGAGGCCGCGGTGATAGCCGGTACGGGCGTAGGCGTACGCCGCGACGTCGCCCTCGGCGAGTGTCGATCTTCAGCGAGCCCTCGGCGAGCAGGGCCCAGCACAGGCTGGACTCCGGATGGGCGCTGACGATCTCGATGAACCGCTCGCGGCCGCTCTCGGCCAGCTCGGTCGACGGCCGGGTCGATCGGCAGCAAGGTGGGCGCGGCGCCCGGTCCGAAGGCCAGCAGGTTCTCGTGGGTGTTGTCGGTCACGCTGGACAATCTAGCCCGGGCGGCTCCGCGGACCGGCGACCCCGCCCGGCCGCGCTCAGACCCAGTCGCGACGGCGGAACACGACGTAGAGCACCACGGCCGGCCACGATCATGATCAACAGTAGAGCCAGAATCCGGACACCGTTCCCGCAGCGGGAAACCCGACGTTCATGCCGACGAAGCTGGTCACCAGGGTGGGCACGGCGATGATCGCGGCCCAGCCGGTGAGCTTCTTCATGATCTGGTTCATCCGGACGTCGGCCAGCGCCAGGCTGGTGTCGAAGACCGACGACCAGGCCTCGCGCAGCGCGTCGGCGGCGTTGGCCACCCGGGTCAGCTGCTCGGCGATGATCGTCCAGTGCCGGGCGATGCGAATGTGATCTTGGCGGTCTTGCCCTTGAGAGCCGGTGCCGGGTTGTCCAGGATGTCGTTCATCACCGCCCGCATCGGGTCGGTCAGCCGGCGCAGCTGGGACAGGGCGGTGCGCAGCCGGAAGGCGTGCAGCTGCTCGGGCTTGTTCAGCGGCCGCTCCTCGAACAAGACGTCGGCCAGCTGCGTCGCTGGCGTCCTCCAGGAACTGCAGGGCGCTCTCGTAGGTGTTGATCACCGCGGTCAGCAGGATCTGCAGGCCGACCTCGACCCCACCGTCGGCCAGCGCCTGCTCCTTCTGCAGCAGCAGCCGGGCGGGCTGGAAGTCCTCCGTCGGTGGCACCATGCAGATCAGCGCGCGGTCGGTGACGATGATCGACACCGGATGCACCGAGATCTTCGCCGTCGCCGGGTCCAAGGAGACGGCGTTGGTGATCACCAGCCGGGCCTGGCCGACCGCCTCGAACTTGGCCCGACGGTCCTCGGCCAGCAGGTCGCGTACAGCGCAGCTGGTCCAGATCGAGCGCCTTGGCGACGTCGCGCAGCTCCGCCGCGGCGTAGTCGTCGTCGCGGGGCAGCACCCACCAGGCGGAGGCGTCCGAGTGCAGCTCGAGCACGTCGCTCAGGTCCTCGCCGGTCAGGTCCTCGGCGATGATCTTGCTCCGCGTCCACACCCGGCTCAGCGGGGTCGGGCCCCGACGCCTGAGCAACTGTCACGCTTCGAAGCGTAGACCCTGTGCCGGACGCGCCCAGGGCCCTTCCGTACGCACCGCACTGTCGGCAGCGACCCGGTGGAGGGTGTGGGGCTGACCCGTGGTGCTCGAGGCGTGGATGGGTCTGGCGGGAGCCCGCCGCGGCACAACGCGATCAGGACGTGAACGCATACCCTGCCGCGGCGGGCAGGACCCTACTTGTTGAGCGTGGTGCCCGTGGAGCGCAGGTCCTCGCAGGCCTCGATGACCCGCTTGGCCATGCCGGCCTCGGCGGCCTTGCCCCAGGCGCGCGGGTCGTAGGCCTTCTTGTTGCCCACCTCGCCGTCGACCTTGAGCACGCCGTCGTAGTTGGCGAACATGTGCGCCGCCGCCGGGCGGGTGAAGGCGTACTGGGTGTCGGTGTCGATGTTCATCTTGATCACGCCGTAGTCGACCGCGGCGCGGATCTCCTCCAGGGTCGAGCCGGAGCCGCCGTGGAAGACCAGGTCGAAGGGGTTCTCCTTGCCGATCTTCGCGCCGACCTGGTCCTGGATCTCCTTGAGGACCTCCGGACGCAGCTTGACCGCACCGGGCTTGTAGACCCCGTGCACGTTGCCGAAGGTCAGCGCGGTGATGTAGCGGCCCTTCTCGCCGGTGCCGAGCACCTCGATGGTGCGCAGGCCGTCCTCGACCGTGGTGTAGAGCTTGTCGTTGATCTCGTGGCTGACGCCGTCCTCCTCGCCACCGACGACGCCGACCTCGATCTCGAGGATGATGTTGGCGGCCGAGGTCAGGGCCAGCAGCTCGTCGGCGATCGACAGGTTCTCCTCGACCGGCACGGCCGAGCCGTCCCACATGTGCGACTGGAAGAGCGGCAGGCCGCCGTTCTTGACCCGCTCGGTGGAGATGGCGAGCAGCGGCCGGACGAAGCTGTCCAGGTTGTCCTTGGGGCAGTGGTCGGTGTGCAGGGCGATGTTGATCGGGTAGTTCTTGGCCACCTCGTGCGCGTAGGCGGCCAGGGCGACGGCACCGGTCACCTTGTTCTTGATCGTCGGACCCGACGCATACTCGCCACCGCCGGTCGAGACCTGGATGATGCCGTCGGAGCCGGCCTCGGCGAAGCCCTGCAGGGCGGCGTTGATGGTCTGCGAGGAGCTGACGTTGATGGCCGGGTAGGCGAATGAGCCTTTCTTGGCCGCGTCCAGCATCTCGGCGTAGACCTCGGGAGTAGCGATGGGCATGAGTTCAGTGGTTCCTTTCGTGCCGTGCATGACGATGTCGCCGCCCGCGTACGCGGACCGGCCTGGGTCAGTCTCTCAAAGATGTGCTGAGCGCGGGAAGGGGTCCGCCGCTCGGCCCAGTTGTCCAACGCGTCAGTTATCCGGCGTGATCAGTTATCCAGGGCAGTCAGGTCGACTCCGTGCCGTCCGCCGGAGAAGGCCCGTGCGGTGCTGTCCAAGGTGGCCGGGAACACCGAGATCTGGTCCAGACCGACGCCGACCTGGCGTCCGTCGGCCAGGGTCAGCCGCAGCACCGGACCCCGGCCGAGGCCACCTTTGACCACAGCCGAGCGAGGCCACCTCGGGCCAGCCGGCCGAACAGTCCGCCGAGCTGAACCCCGGTCGGCCGATCCGGACCGCGATGCCCTCGCCGATCGCGGCGAGCTCGGAACGGGCCCGCAGGTAGAGCACGACGACCACGACGAGCCAGCCCAGCGACAGGGCGAGGATCACCCCGTAGACAGCGAAGAAGCCCGGCGCCGGCGAGCTCGTCACGCTGCCAGACGTAGATGACCGCCAAGATCGACGATGGTGATGCCCAGGCTGATCAGCCGGGAGCGCACCTGCCGCGCGCCGGCGCTCGACCTTCTCGCTCAGCTGGCCCGGGTCGTAGGGGACGCATGAGTTCCTCGATCGGTCCGCTGCTCATCGGCCTATCCTCGCCAAACCGCCGGGGCGGCGCTCAGTTCTCCCGGGCGCCGCGCGGCGTGATGGCCATGTGGATGCGGTAGCGGTCGGCGCGGTACCACGAGGTCGACAGCTCGATCACCCGCTCGCCGGCGTAGGTGACCCGCTCCTGGACGAGCAGCGGCGCCCGCTTGGCGATGCCGAGGATCCGGGCCTGGTGGGCGTCGGCCGACTCGGCCCGGACGGTCTGCTCACCGCTGGTCACCACCACCCCGTACTCGCTGGCGAAGACGTCGTAGAGCGAGCCGAGCTCGCGCTGCAGCAGGCCGGGGAACAGCATCGAGGGATAGTAGCCCGACCTCGTACGCCATCGGCGTGCCGTCCGCGGTGCGCAGCCGCTCGACCCGGACCACCGGGCGGCCCGGCCGGATCCGCAGCGCGTACGACACGTCGTCGTCGGCGGCCTCCTCGCTGGCCGGCGAGCACCACGGTGGCCGGCAGCAGGCCCCGGTCGCGCATCTCCCGGGAGAACGAGGTGAGGTGCAGCCGGGAGTCGACCTGCGGGCCGGTGACGTAGGTGCCCTTGCCGTGCACCCGCTCCAGGACGCCGGCGTCGACCAGGTCGGCGATGGCCTGCCGGACGGTGACCCGGCTGACCGCGAGCCGGATGACCAGGGCCCGCTCGGAGGGGATGGCGTCGCCGGGATGGAGCTCGCTGTCGATCAGCTTCTCCAGGATGGTGCGGACCTGGGCGCGCTTGGTGGTGGCCGAGGCGAGCGGACGATCGAAGCGATAGGTCGTCGAAGTCACCCCGAACGAAGTCCTGCGGCACTGGAGTCTCCTCGTGAACGCCCGAGTCCGGGTGGCTGACTAGACCAGTCCATACCAGTATGAGGGCACTGTGCTCTGCCTCACAAATCAGCCGGACCGGTCCGATCAGCCACCCATCTGACTCAGCTCCGCGGCTGCACGAAGACCGCCACCGTCCGGGCCGGCACGGTCAGGGTCGACGACGCCGCGTTCCAGGTCGAGGTCTTCACCACCGCATCGCTTCCGCCGGCCTGCACCGGGCTCAGCACCAGCGACCCGGTCAGATCCGGGCACCTTCTGGGTGACCGGCCTCGTCGGAGGTGTTGAACACGACCACCAGGTTCTTCAGCGCGGAGTCGACCTTCGGGCCGACGCGCGTCGTCGATCCGCATCACGATCACCCCGTCGTGGGCATCGGCCGTGCCTGAGACCGGGAAGGTCACCTTCTGCTTGATCAGGTCCGCGCTGCCCAGCCGGAACAGCGGGGTGGAGAAGCGCAGCTTGAGCAGGTCCTGGGCCTGGGCGCTCGCCGTCTGCACCTCGGCCGCGGTCGGCTTCAGCGCCGGGTCGGCCAGCAGCGGCTTCTGGTAGGTCCACTTGGCCTCGTTGTCGGTCTTGGGCGGCAGCCCGTGACCGAACCCGTTGTCGGCTCCGGTCCAGTCCAGGGTGTTGAACCAGTCGCCGGAGTTGTAGGAGTTGCGGTCCAGGCTCTTGCTGCGCAGCAGGTCCGTGCCCGCGTGCCAGAACGACGGCGTCTGCGCCAGCGCGGTGAACGACAGCGCCACGGTGTTCATCCGCACCCGGTCGGCCATCGCGGTGTCGGCCGGCAGCTTGTAGGTCAGCTCGTCGAACAGCGTCTCGTTGTCGTGCGCGTCGACGTAGGTGACCACCTCGTCGGGCTGGTCGGCGTAGCCGGCCTTGGCCCCGTTGTAGTCGACCTGGTCGCCGCGGACGCTTTGACCGCTGGCGTTGGTGAAGGTGAACGACCGCAGGTTGCCGGCCAGCCCCAGCTGGGCGAGGTCGGTGTAGTTCTTCAGCCGGGCCGCGGCCGTCGGGCTGGTCGACGGCGTTCGGATCGGTGACCAGACCGGTGCCCAGCCCCTGCAGCCGCGGGTCGGCCTCGAACGGCCCGCCACCGCGTACGGCGTCCCGCAGCCGGTCGGAGAAGGTGCCGATCCCGGTGCCGCCGAGCTGGCCCTGGGTGGCCTGGTAGAAGCGGGCGTTGTCGGCCACCTCGCCGAAGTTCCAGCCCTCGCCGTAGAGGTAGATCTTCTTGCCGTCGACGCCGTCCCTGGCCAGGGTCAGCTTGTTCAGAGCGGACCGCACGGCCAGCATGTTCGCCTTGCTGTGGTGGCCCATCAGGTCGAAGCGGAACCCGTCGACGTGGTAGTGCTTGGCCCAGGTGACGACCGAGTCGACCATGATCTTCTGGCCCATGGTGTTCTCGGTGGCCACGTTCTGGCAGCAGGTCGAGGTCTCCACCCCACCGGTGGCGTTCAGCCGCTGGTAGTAGCCGGGCACCACCTTGTCCAGCACCGAGGTGTCGGCCTGACCCGAAGTCGGGGTGTGGTTGTAGACCTGGTCGAGCACGACCCGGAGGCCGGCCTTGTGCAGCCCGCCGACCATGGTGCGGAACTCGGCCACCCGCTGGCCACCGTCGGCGTTGGCCGGCGACGAGGCGTACGAGCCCTCCGGGGCCATCCAGTGCCACGGGTCGTAGCCCCAGTTGAAGGCGTCCTCACCGGCGACCGCGCGAGACGCAGGCCTGCTGCTCCTCGCTGTCCGGCGGGTACGAGGCGAGGTCGCAGTCCGGGGTCTGCTGCTTCGCCGGGTCCTCCTCGATCGAGGCGATGTCGAAGGTCGGCAGCAGGTGCACGGTGTTCAGACCGGCCTCGGCCAGCGCCTTCAGGTGCTGGTAGCCGTTGCCGGCGGTGTCGTTGAACGCCAGGTAGGAGCCGCGGTGGTCAGCCGGCACCGAGGTGTCGTTGATCGAGAAGTCCCGGACGTGCAGCTCGTAGATCGTCGAGTCGACGTTCTGCTTGAGCTTCGGCGCTGCCGATCGAGGTCCAGACCGCCGGCTTGTACGCCGCGGCGTTCAGGTTGACCACCACCGACCGGGTCGAGTTCAGGGTCAGCGCGACCGAGTAGGGGTCGGTGACCAGGTTGGTCTCCACCTTGTCCGTGCTCGGCACGTAGACCCGCACGGCGTAGAGGTAGCGGGTCCCCGTGGGGGCGGCCGTGCGCACGCTCCACGAACCGTCGGCCTTGCGGGTCATCGGCGTCCGCTTGGCGCTGGTCACCGGGGCATCCGCCGTGCCGGCCGGCCAGGTCAGCAGGTCCACCGACCGGGCGGTCGGAGCCCACAGTCGGAAGGTGGGTCGAGCCCCCGACCCGGTGATCCCGTACGCCCGTGAGGCCGCCTTGCCGTAGAGCGAGTCGAGCACGCCGGCGAGCTGGATGCCGGTCCCGTCGATGATCTTGTGCTGGTCGTCGTAGAGCCCGACGGCCACCTGCCCCCGGAGCAGCTTGCGAACCAACGCCTTGGTGTGGCGGTTGAGCTTGATCGCCACGTACCCGTCGAGCTGGGGATACTTGGCCACGACCGAGGCCGGCAGGCCCGCCGGGTCGTAGTCCAGGTTGTAGACCTTGTCGCCGTAGATCCGCTCGCTGTCGCTGATCAGGCCACCGTCGGCCGCGGCGTGCAGCCGCCAACGCAGGGTGGCCGGTTCGACGCCCTCGGGCAGCGAGTCGGCCGGCCAGGCCAGCAGGTTCGGCTTCAGCCAGTAGGCCTTGGCCTTGGTCAGGTCGGTCGAGGCCGCCGGCGCGCTGATCGCCACGCTGGGCACGTGCGAGGCGCGGTTGAAGGAGAACTTCACGGTCAGGCCGTCGGCCGGCACGGTGAACTTGATGTTGTCGCCGCCGCCGTCGGCGCCATAGCTCTCGTCCCAGGCCTCGTCGTAGGCGATCTTGAACTCGTAGTCCCCAGCCGGCATGCCCGTGCCGGTCCAGGTGTAGGTGCCGTCCCCGTCCGGGTCGCCCAGCCACGAGCGCAGGCAGCCAGGTGACCAGTCGGCCGGGCAGCCCAGCTCGGACTGGAAGGAGCCGGCTGCGGCGATCACCGGCCCCTGCAGCGGAGTTGTTGGATGTTGTGCGTCCGGTGGTCGTAGTAGAACTTCACCGGCCCCGCGGTCTTCACGTCGTAGCCGATGTTGCCGCCGTTGAGCACGCCCCCGGCGCCGTAGTTCTCGTCCCACTTCTTGTTGATGGCCACCTTGTAGGCGTAGCTGCCGACCGGCATGTTCACCGTGGTCCGCCAGATGTCGTCGTCAGGATTGCGCTTCAGCTGTGCCTGCTCGCAATCGGGCAGCCAGTCCGCGGTGCAGCCCATCTCGAAGTTGTGGTCACCCGGGATCGAAGCGTTGGCCGGCTGGGTCACGGGACCGGCGGCCTCGACCGGTGTCACTGGGGGCACCCTTGCTGCCGACCGAGCCCCAGGTCGAGGTTGCGCTGACCCGGCCGCGAAGATCCTTGGCCACCATCCGGTACTCGACCAGGGTGCCCTTGGCCAGGCCCGACACGTCGTGGAACACCCGGAAGGGAGCGTTGTCATCGGTGCCCAGCGGCGTCCAGTCGGTCGACCCGGCCACCCGGTAGGCGAAGGTGACCTGGGCGAAGTCGTCGTTCGACAAGGCCGCGCCGATCTCGGCCCGACCGGTGAAGTCACCGCCGTTACCCGGCACGTGCGGATAGATCTTCGGAGCCGCGGCCGAGCCGTTGGTCCTCTTGTTGGCCTTCCAGACCGCCACCCCCAGCGACGGCAACGTGATCTTGATCCGGCCGTCGACGCGGGACTTGGCGCTCTGGGCGCCGCCGTAGATCGGCGTGAACCTGGTGCCGGCGGAGAAGGTCTCGAAGTCCGCCGACTTGGGTGTCGTCGCGTTGTTGACCGCGACGATGTATTCGACGCCGTCCTTGGGGTTGATCCGGCTGACCGCGAAGATGCCGGCGTCGGGGGTCGAGTAGCGCTGGATCTGCGCGCCGTCGGCCAGGGTCGGGTGCTTGGCCCGCAGGGCCGACAGCTTCTTGATCGACTGGTAGAGCGGGGTGTTCGTGCCGTAGCGCTCCTTCGATCCCTTGGCCGCGTCGCCGTAGAGGTTGTCCTCGGTCGCGTACTGCGCGGTCTTGGTGGCGAACTGGTCCTCGCGGGCGTCCTGGTCGTTGCCGGCGCCGGCGCCCATGAATCCCTGCTCGTCGCCGTAGTAGGTGACCGGCTGGCCACGGGTCAGGAACATCAGCTGGTTGGCGAGCGTCACCCGGCGCAGCCGCTCCTCGCCGGAGAAGCCGGCCTTGGTCAGCATCATGGCCAGCCGGCCCATGTCGTGGTTGCCGAGGAAGGTGGGCAGCTCGTACGCGTTGGAGTCGCTGTCGGTGTAGTAGTCGTCACCGGCGTACAGGTCCCGCAGTCCGGTGCTGGCCTTGCCCTGGGCGAACTGCTGGGCGGCGTTCTGGAACCCGAAGTCCAGCGTCGCCGGCAGCTTGCCGGTCGTGGTGTAGGTGCTCATGAACGACGGCTGCGCGTCGTAGACCTCGCCGAACATGAAGAAGTCGTCGTTGCCCTGCTCCTTGGCGTGCTCGAGCATGGCCGGGGAGAACTGGGACCAGAACTCGGTGTTGACGTGCTTCACGGTGTCGATCCGGAAGCCGTCGATGCCGAGATCGATCCAGGGCTTGAAGATGTCGGTCATGCCGGCGACGACCTCG
This sequence comes from uncultured Actinomycetota bacterium, assembly GCA_963740705.1. Classification (GTDB taxonomy): domain Bacteria; phylum Actinomycetota; class Actinomycetes; order Propionibacteriales; family Propionibacteriaceae; genus Microlunatus. The sequence continues at coordinate 406,717 of CAVUGB010000006.1, read as the reverse complement.
GGCTTCTCGGTGAACAGGTCGTCGAGGCCGGAGAAGTCACCGTAGGTGGAGTTCTCACCGACGTAGGTCGTGTCACCACGGTTGTGGTAGAGCGTGCGGTCGTTGAGCCAGGCCGGCACCTTGACGGTCGCGTCGGAGGGCTGCTCGAAGACCGGGGTGTAGGGGAACGAGGTGTTCACGTCCATGGCCGGGAACGTCTTGTTGACGTAGGTCCGGTCGTCGAAGGTGGTGCCGTCGGCCATCTTGTACGGGAAGTCAGCCTTGTTGCGGTAGGTGTAGGGCCGGTCCTGGCTGTACTTGATCACGTCGGCGGTGTGGTTGGTGATGATGTCGAAGAAGACCTTCATCCCTTTGGCGTGCGCCGAGTTGATCAAGGTCTCCATGTCCGCGTTGGTGCCCAGGTGCGGGTCGATCTGGGTGAAGTCGGTGATCCAGTAGCCGTGGTACCCGGCGCTGGCCTGGTCCCCCGTTCCCTGCACCGGCCGGTTCTTGAACGACGGGGTCAGCCAGAGCGCGGTGGTGCCCATGCCCTTGATGTAGTCCAGCTTGGAGGTCAGACCCTTGAGGTCGCCACCGTGGTAGAAGCCCTTGTGGGTGGGGTCGAGGCCGGTCTCCATCGGACCACCGGTCAGCCCGCCCTGGTCGTTGGCGGTGCTGCCGTTGGCAAAACGGTCAGCCATCACGAAGTAGAAGCGTTCCTTGGTCAGCCCGGTCCGGAGGCTCGGCGTGGCCAGCGCGCGGTCGGCGGCGGTGACCGTTGACCCCGGCACGTCGACCAGGCTGGCGGTGGTCAGGTGGGTCTTGTCGTCGTAGACGATCTTGATCGAGGTGTCGCCGGCGACGACCAGGGCGCCGTTGCTCTCGCCCCCGTCCGGGCCGTAGCTCTCGTCCCAGCTGTGCTCGATGGCGACCTTGTACTCGTACGAGCCCTTCGGAACGGTGAAGGTCCTGCTGTACGTGGTGCCCTCCGCGTCCTTGGTCAGGTCGGTCGCGGTGCACGCGGGCGTCCAGTCATCCGGGCAGCCGAGCTCGCTCTGCAGGCTGCCGGCCAGCGTCGCCGTACGAGGCTCCTCCGCCTGGGCCGGCAGCACGGTGAGGGCCAGCGGCGCGACCAGCGCCGCCGAGGCCACAGTGGCCAGGAACAGTCGGGCACGGTTACGAAACACAGGTTTGACTCCCTCGTCTCACCGGGAGGCCAGCACCGGCACCCCCAAGATCTCGCCACCACCACGGCGCGCTTGATCAACATAGGGTGCAGCCTCGGGAACCGTCCAGACCTGCGGACCGTTGACTTCGTCCCTCTGCTGCCTCAGGCGACGGCCCAGCGCAGGGCCCAGTGGTACATCGCGATGGCCGCCGCCGCACCCGCGTTGATCGAACGCGTCGACCCGAACTGGGTGATGGCCACCAGCTGCCGGCAGCTCGCGACCAGCTCGGGGCTCAGCCCCGGACCCTCCGAGCCGAAGACCAGACAGACCCGTTGCGGCAGCTCGGCGCGCTCCAGCGGCACCGAGCCGGCCAGGTTGTCGACGCCGACCGCGACGTAGTCGTGCTCGGTCAACCAGGCGGCGAAGTCGGCGACGTCCGGGTGGTGGTGCACGTGCAGGTAGCGATCGGTCACCATCGCGCCCCGGCGGTTCCACCGGCGGCGGCCGATGATGTGCACCCCGGCCACGTTGAAGGCGTTCGCCGTTCGGACCATCGAGCCGATGTTGAAGTCGTGCTCCCAGTTCTGGATCGCGACCCGCAGCGGGTGCCGCCGGGAGTCGAGGTCGGCCACGATGGCCTCCAGCCGCCAGTAGCGGTAGCCGTCGACCACGTTGCGGCGGTCGCCGTGAGCCAACAGCTCCGGGTCGAGCCGGTCGTCGGCCGGCCAGGGCCGTGGATGAGGACCGACGCCGTGCTCGACCGCGCCGGCCATCTCGTCCTCGGTCAGCACGGCAGGCGCCCGCTGACCCAGTCGTCGCTTAGGAAACTCACAGCGTGCGACGGTACCGTTTCCGCCTGTGAACCCCTCCGGACCCCAGGGCCGACCGTGACGGCCGCATTGGCGATCCCGATGCTTCTGCCGTCGTGGATGGACCCCGAGTACCTGATCCACCTGTTCGGGCCGTACGCGTTGTGGGGCGTCGCCTTCATCATCTTCGCCGAGTGCGGGCTGTTCGCGATCCTGCCCGGAGACTCCCTGCTGTTCACCATCGGGCTGTTCGTCGCGGTCGGCGCGATCGACCACCAGATGGTCTTCGTGTGCACGGTGCTGACCATCGCGGCCGTGGCCGGCAACGTCTGCGGGTACTGGGTCGGACGCCTGATCGGACCGCCGCTGTTCAAGCCCCGGCGTGGCCTGGTCGGCAAGATCTTGAACCCGAAGTACGTGGCCAAGACCCACGAGTTCTTCGAGCGCTACGGCAACCGGGCGCTGATCCTGGCTCGCTTCGTGCCGATCGTCCGCACCTTCGTCACCCTGGTGGCCGGCGTCGGCCGGATGGACTTCCGCAAGTTCATCACCTACACCGCTATCGGCGGCATCCTGTGGGCGGTCGGGGTGACCACGCTGGGCTACTACCTCGGCAACATCGGCTTCATCAAGAACAACATCGACGCCGTGCTGATCTTGATCGTGCTGGTCTCGGTGATCCCGATGGGGATCGAGTTCCTGCTGCACCGGCGCCGCGCCAAGCAAGCCCGCACTGCGATCAGCTGACCTCCAGGTCAGCCAGCGAGTCGCGGATCGGCTTCATGAACTGCGGTGAGGTGTCGGGCACCGACCCGTAGAACAAGCCTGCTTCCCCGGCCCCGGTGTCGACCACGACGATGATCATCGTCTCCCCGGTGGTCTTGATGGTCGGCAGCTGGAAACGCAGATGGGCCTCGATCAGCCAGGCCTGATGCCCATCGAGGGTGATGGCCTCGCTGCGCAGATCCTCCCGCTGGACTTCGGCGTCGCCGTAGAACTTGCCGACGGCGCAGGCCGCGACCACCTGGGCCCCCTGCTCCGGGCCGAAGAAGCCGTCACCGGCGAGGAGCCGCGCGATCAGCGCCGAAGCAACCCAGAGCGTCTCGCCGTCGGTCGAGGTCTCGACCACGGCGTCCTGGCTCTGCACGTCGCGGCCGAACGGGACCCGCTTGTCCCACTTCGGCGCCGCGAACGGAGCCGGCAGCGTCGGGTAGGAGAGCTTGCCGCTGGTCACCCGACCGTTGGTCGGCTGGTCGGGAGCCGTCGTGGTCAGCACAGCCTCGGGGCAGTTGTCCACACTCCCCGGCCCACCCGGAGTGGGCCCGGTGGTCCCACCGTCGCCGCCGCTGCCCAGACCTCGGACGACCAGGACCACGACCACGATGACGACCAGCAGCAACGCGCCGCCCGCGAGAAACCAGCCACGACCCGACCGCGGTTTGACCAGGTCCCGGGGGTCGGTGACCGACCGTTCCGGTGTCCGCGGGGCCAGCCCGGGGGGCGGGCTCGCCGGGTTGGCCGTGGTGCTGGCCGACCAGGACGCACCGTCCCAGAACCGGTAGAGCAGCGGCGCCCCACCCGGATCGGGATACCAACCGGGCGGGGCGTTCACAACGAGATTCTAGGAGCGGAACAAACCGGGCGGCTCAGCTGCGGCCGGGCGGGTTGGTCTCCGGCGGCTGGTAGCCGCCGGCGGACGGGGCGGAAGACGGCGGGGCCGCATCGGGGGCCGAGTAGCCGCCCTGTTGCGGGGGAACCGGGTAGCTGGACTGCGGCGGCTGGTAGCCGCCCTGCTGCGGCGGCTGGTACCCACCCTGCGGGGGCTGCTGGTACTGCGGCTGGGCCGGCTGCTGGTACTGCGGCTGGGCCGGCTGCTGGTACTGCGGCTGGCCGTACTGCTGCGGGTTGGGCAGTGAGTCGCTGGGGTCGAACTGGACCGGCGGTGCGGACTGCTGCTGGGGCAGCTGACCCTGCGAGGGATCGCCGCGGTAGGCGATCTCACCGAAGCTCACGTTCGGGGCCTGCCGTACGGTCGGGTCGTTCACCTCGAAGTAGGTCGCCTTCTCGAACTTGAACATGCCGGCGATGATGTTGCTCGGCACCGACTCGATCTTGGTGTTGTAGACCCGCACGTTGGCGTTGTAGAAGCGCCGCCCGGCCGCGATCCGGTCCTCGGTCTCGGTCAGCTGCTTCTGCAGCTCGAGGAAGTTCTGGTTGCTCTTCAGGTCGGGGTAGGCCTCGACGCTGACGATCAGGTTGCGGACGGCACCGGAGAGCGCCTGCTCCACATCCGAGCGCTGCTGGCTCGGCAGCGCCCCATCGGCCTGGGCGATCTGCTGGGCCTGGCTGCGCAGCCGGGTGATGTCCTCCAGCGTGTTGCGCTCGTGGGCGGCGTAGGCCCGTACGGTCTCGACCAGGTTGGGGATGAGCTCGTAGCGGCGGTTCAGCTCGACGTCGATCTGGCGCCAGGACTCCTGAATCAGGTTCCGCGACTTCACGAAGCCGTTGTAGGCGCCGACGCCGATGAACGCGATGATGAGGACGATCACCAAGATGATGACGATCACGGTGATGGCGGTGCCCATCGACTCTCCTTAGAATGCGGATCGCACCGCCGATGGCGGGCGTGTCCAGGGTAATGCCTGGGGGTCTCGCGAGCGAGGGATCAGGCCAGTCCGAGGTCGTGGGCCGAGACGGCGAAGCGGTAGGGCAGATCCTCGGCCTCGATCCGCTCCCTGGCCCCGGTGTCGCGGTCGACGATGACGGCCACACCGACCACCTCCGCGCCGGCGGCCCGGAGCGCTTCCACCGCGGTCAGCGCGGACCCACCGGTGGTGCTGGTGTCCTCGACCGCCAGCACCCGGCGCCCCTCGACCGGCGATCCCTCGATCCGACGCTGCAGCCCGTGGGCCTTCTCGGCCTTGCGGACGACGAAGGCATCGAGCCGTTCCCCGGCCGCGGCGGCCGCGTGCAGCATGGCCGTGGCCACCGGGTCGGCGCCCAGGGTGAGACCGCCGACGGCCTCGAAGTCCCAGTCCGAGACCAGGTCCCGCATCACCCGGCCGATGATCGGCGCCGTCTCCCCGTCCAGGGTCACCCGCCGCATGTCGACGTAGTAGTCCGCCGTCTTCCCCGAGGACAGCGTGACCTCCCCGTGCACGACCGCCAGCGCGGTGATGCGCTCGATCAGGGTCTGGGTGTCGTCCACGACGGGCAGCTCACTCATGCTCGGCAGCCTATGGCCCCCGGACCGGGTCAGCTTTCGAGGTTTACCTTGTGGTTGCGCACCGGAGGCCGGTCAATTGCTGGGTGAAGCGTGCAATTGCTGGGTGGAGTGCGGGGTCACTCCTTGTTCTGGGTGCTGGCGAGGTGACCGAAGCCGATCGAGCGGTCGGGCGAGTGGAACAGGTCCTGGCAGGTGGTCAGGGTGATCAGCGCCTGGGACGGCTTGGCGTCGGGCTTACCGGGGACCGGGTCGATCACCCAGGTGTCGGTGTCCTTCACCGTGAGCTTCTCGGGGGCCTGGTCGAGCACATAGGTGTAGATCGCCTCGCGGGTCTCGACGACGATCTCGTCGCCCGGGCTCAGCTCCAGCAGCCGGGAGAACGGCTGGCCGTGGGTGACGCGGTGGCCGGCGACCGCGAAGTTGCCGATCTGACCGGGGTCAGCGGTCGAGGTGTAGTGGCCGACCCCTTTGGACAGGATTCCCAGGTCGGTGCCGCTGAGGATCGGGATCTCGTACGAGGCCCCGAACGCGGGGATGCGCAGCAGCGCCATGGCGTCACCCGGGATCACGGTCGGCTTCTTCTTGCCGGTGGGGTCGGCCTTCTTCTCCTCGTCCCACTTGGTCCGCAGCTGCTGCTTCTCGGTCTCGAACACCTTCCCCGACACGAGGTTGGTGCCGACGTACTGGTAGCCGACCCAGCCCAGGCACGACAACCCCACCACCAGCATCACGATGCCGGCGATCGTGAAGGCCGAGATCCGTCGCTTCCGCGGCGGCGGTGGCGGGCTGGCGGCCGGCTCGTCCACGATGGCTGTGCTCACGCCGCACATTCTGCCCTGCCCGGGCCGCGGATCGGCAGAACGCGGCGAGGTGGGCTCAGGCGTACGGGTCGGGAATCAGCGTGTACTTGGTCGAGAGGTACTCGGCGATGCCTTCCACGCTGCCCTCACGTCCGATGCCCGACTGCTTGACGCCGCCGAACGGGGCGGCGGCGTTGGAGACGACGCCGACGTTCAGCCCCATCATGCCGGTCTGCAGCGAGTCGATCAGCCGCTGGCTGCGGGCCAGATCCTTCGTGTACGCGTAGCTGACCAGCCCGTACTCGGTGTCGTTGGCAATCCGTACGGCCTCTGCCTCGTCGGCGAACGTGACGATGCTCAGCACCGGCCCGAAGATCTCCTCGCGCAGGATGTCGCTGCCCGGCTGGACGCCGGTGACCACGGTCGGCTCGTAGAAGCTGCCCGGTCCGTCGATCGGGTGCCCGCCGGTCAGCACCTCAGCGCCACGTCCGGTGGCGTCTCGGAGCAGGGCGCCAGCCTTCTCGACCGCACCGGCGTTGATCAACGGGCCGATCTGGACGTCCGCCTCGGTGCCCCGACCCACCTTCATGGTCTGGACCTTCTCGGTCACCCGGGCGGCGAACTCCTGCGCCACGTCCTGGTGCACGATGAAGCGGTTCGCGGCCGTGCACGCCTGCCCGACGTTGCGGAACTTGGCCAGCAGGGCCCCGGTCACCGCCGCGTCGAGGTCGGCGTCGTCGAAGATCAGGAACGGTGCGTTGCCGCCCAGCTCCATCGAGGTCCGCAACACATTCTCCGCGGCTTGGATCAACAGCTTGCGCCCGACCGGGGTCGACCCGGTGAAGCTCAGCTTGCGCAGCCGCGGGTCGGCGATGATCGGCTCCGACACGTCAGCGGAGGTCGAGGTGGTGACGACGTTCACGACGCCGGCGGGCAGCCCCGCCTCGGCCAGCAGCTGCACCAGGTAGAGCGTGGTCAGCGGCGTGAGCTCCGCCGGCTTGACCACCACCGTGCAACCGGCGGCGAGGGCCGGGGAGATCTTCCGGGTGGCCATGGCGAGCGGGAAGTTCCACGGGGTGATCAGGTAGCACGGTCCGACCGGGTGCTGGGAGACGATCATCCGCCCGGTGCCCTCCGGGTTGGTCCCGTAGCGGCCGGAGATCCGCACGGCCTCCTCGGAGAACCAGCGCAGGAACTCACCGCCGTACGCCACCTCACCGAGCGCCTCCGGCAGCGGCTTGCCCATCTCCACGGTCATCAGCAAGGCGATGTCGTCCTTGTGCTGCTGGACCAGGTCGAAGGTCCGGCGCAAGATCTCGCCCCGTTGGCGCGGTGGGGTCCGGGCCCAGTCGTCGGCCGCCTCCACCGCAGCATCGAGTGCCGCAGCACCGTCGCTCACCCCACCATCGGCGATGGTCTTGATCACCTGGCCGGTCGACGGGTCCTGCACGTCCAAGGTCTTGCCGGAGGCCGCCGGACGCCACCGGCCGCCGATGAACAGGCCGTCCGGCACGGACTCCAACAGGCTCGTCTCGGATGTCGTGGTCATCTTCGCTCCTCCATCTCGGACCGGGCCTCTGCCCCTCCGGCCGAGCCTAATGGGCGTAGTTCCGGCCGTCGGCCAGGCGTCGGTCGGGCCGGTCGCCATCGGCGGCTAAGGTGCCAGTCATGGCATCGCGCTGGAAGGCTGAGCGGGTCCGGTCAGCGACGACGACGATCTTCGCGGAGATGTCGGCACTCGCTGTCACCACCCAGTCGGTCAACCTTGGTCAGGGCTTCCCCGACACCGACGGTCCTGCGTTCATGCTGGACGAGGCGCGGGCGGCCATCGCCGCCGGCGTCAACCAGTACCCGCCGGGCCGCGGCATCTCGCCGCTGCGGCGGGCGATCGCCGACCACAGCGAACGGCACTACGGGCTGCACTACGACCCCGAGACCGAGGTGCTGGTCACCACCGGAGCCACCGAGGCGCTCGCCGCGGCCATCCTGGCGTTCGTCGACCCCGGGGACGAGGTGATCGCGCTCGAGCCGTTCTACGACTCCTACGCCGCGTCGATCGACCTGGCCGGCGGCCGCCGGGTCGGGGTCGGGCTGTTCGGTCCCGATTTCCGGCTGGACCACGAGGAGCTGGCCGCCGCCTTCTCCGACCGCACCAAGGTGGTGCTGATCAACTCGCCGCACAACCCGACCGGGGTGGTGCTCAGCCGTGCCGACCTGGCCGAGATCGCCCGGCTCGCGGTCGCGTACGACGCGCTCGTCATCTGCGACGAGGTCTACGAGCACCTGGTGTTCGACGACGCCGAACACCTCCCGCTGGCGTCCTTCCCGGGCCTGCGGGACCGCACCGTACGGATCTCCTCCTCGGGCAAGACCTACTCGGCCACCGGCTGGAAGATCGGCTGGGCCCTGAGCACGCCGGAGCTCATCGCCGAGATCACGGCGGTCAAGCAGTTCCTCACCTTCGTCTCCGGCGCACCCTTCCAGCCCGCCGTCGCGCGAGCCCTCGACGAAGGCGACGACTGGGTCGAACAGGCGCGGCTCGGCCTGCAGGACAAGCGCGACCGGCTGGCCGACGGTCTGCGTTCGGTCGGTCTGGAGCCGGTCGTGCCGCAGGGGACCTACTTCATGTCGACCGACGTGACCGTGCTCGGTTATCCCGACGGGGTGGCGTTCTGCCGGGACCTGCCGACCCGGTGCGGTGTCGTGGCCATCCCCCACCAGGTGTTCTACGACCGGATCGAGGCCGGTCGGCCCTATGTGCGCTGGGCGTTCTGCAAGAAGGACGAGGTGATCGACGAGGCCGTACGCCGTCTCGGCCGGCTGCGCTGAGCCTCAGCCCGCCGACGGGTCCCGGTCGGAGTACCAGCGGGTCGCCGCCGGGGTCCACACGACGGCGACAGCGGTGCCGATGTAGAGGGCGGCACTGGCCCACCAGGCGAGGTTGTCGCGCAGCCACCAGGCCGACCAGCCCAGCGCGGCAAGACCGAGGACGGTGTGGGCGATCCGGGTCCAGGGTTCCTGCCGCAGGACCAGGAACCCGGTGACCAGCGAACCCAGCGGGAACAAGAACAGCGGCCAGGCCAGACCGTCGAGCAGCCGGTAGTTGAAGCGTTCGAGGATGTGGAACAGACCCCCGTTGCTCCCACTGCTCGAGAGCTCGCCGGCCCCCACCGTTGCCGTGACCCAGGCCAGGCCGAGGGCGCAGATCCACTGCAGCGAGGCGGTCACGGCCAGCGTGGCTCCTAAGGCGATGACCGCGGGACGGGGCACCGAACCCGCCGGGGCCACCGCCGTCGCCGGTCTCGGCACAACCGGCGGTGGCAGCTGGCGGAGCTGCTGGTCGCTCAGGGGTGGCGACCCGTAGTTCGGCGCCTCGAACTGCGGATACCCCTCGGACATGCCACCAGGGTAGGCGTCGGAGCGCGGCGGGACCTCAGGCGAAATGGGTGAGCCCGCCCGGTGGCGCCGGCGAGCGCTCGCTGTCCGCGTCGGTGAACGGCCGGGCGCCGCCGATCAGCTGGATCAGCCGGGCCCCGTGCAGGACGCGGTAGGGATACGGCGAGGTGCCGGCCCGGCGGGCGATGTCCACGACGGGCAGCGCCGACGCCGACGCAGCGATGATCACGTTGCCGAAGCGCCGACCCTTCAGGGTGGCCGGCTCGGCACAGAACACGACATGCGGCATGGTCGCGGCCAGGCCGGCCAGCACCCGGCGGGCGTAGCCGAACGGTCCGCGGTCGGTGACGTTGATCATCACGACGCCGGCGCCGCCCACCACCCGTCGGGTGTCGTCGAGGAACTCGACCGTGGTCAGGTCAGCCGGCACCTGAGCGCCGACGAAAGCGTCCACCACCAGCAGGTCCGCGAAGCCGGCACGGAGCTCAGCCACGCCGGTCCGTCCGTCCGCCGGGCGGATCTTGATGCCACTGCGGGCCGGCAACGGCAGGTGGGTGCGGACGAACTCGGTCAGCTCGACGTCGGGCTCGAAGACCACCTGGGCCGACTGCGGTCGCGTGGTCGCGACGTAACGAGGCAGGGTCAGCCCGGCCCCGCCGACGTGCACCACCCGGATCCGCTCCCCGGCCGGGGCCGCGCAGTCGATGAGGTCGGCCATCCGCTGCACGTAGTCGAACTCCAAGCGGGTGGGGTCATCGAGGTCGACGTAGGACTGGTCGGTCCGACCGACCCGCAGGGTGAAGGCCCGTGGATAGGCCCGGTCCCAGATGAGCATCGCCCCGTCGGGCCCGGGTCGCAGCACGATGTCGCCGCTTCGCAGCTCCCTCTCCCCTCGTCAGCCACCCTGGTCAGGTCCCCCGCACCTTACCCAGGCGTTGGCTTCGTCGGCGTACGGCGAGATAGTGGATAGTCGAGCAAAGCATGATCGCTGGGGCTCGACCAGCTCGGGAGGGAATGCGGATGGAGCTTCGCTGGATCGGTGCGGACGGCGTGCGGTCGGGCGGGTTGGACGAGCTGCCGGAGCTGCTGCGGCGTACGGACGGGTTCGTCTGGCTGGACATCCCGGTCTGGAGCGAGGCGGCGCAGGAGGTCTTGGCCAGTGACTTCGGGTTCCACGCGATGGCGCTGGCCGACTGCCGGGAGCGCAACCACATTCCGCGGGTGCACGTCTATCCCGACCACACGTTCATCGTCATCCACGCGCCCGAGATCGGCACCGGCGGGCACGTGCACTATCTCGAGCTGGACCAGTTCGTCGGCGAGCACTTCCTGGTCACCGTGCACGGCCCACTGAACCCGAAGGTCGAGTTGGCGGCCGCCCTCCGTGAGACCAGCCAGGTGGCTGCCCGGATGGAGAGCGGCCGGCTGCGGCCGACCTCACCGTTCGGGCTGACCTACGCCATCGTGTCCTCGATCGCGCGCCGCGAGGCGGCCCTGGTGGCCGACCTGGCCCGGCAGGTCGGGCTGCTCGAGCAGCGGGTGATGTCGGCCGGCGACGAGGAACCGCAGGACTTCCTCGCTGAGCTCTTCACCGCCCGGCACGAGCTGCTGACCATCAAGACCATGGCGGCGCAGGGCGGCGAGATCTACCGGCGGGCGGTGACCCTGACCACGTTCGCCCGGCCCGAGGGGCTGGACCTGATGCGTGACCTGCTCGACCAGTACGAGCGGGTGGCCTCGATCAGCCAGGCCCAGCTCGACTTCTTGATGGGGGTGACCGAGTTCTACCGGGCCCGCACCGACACCAAGATGACCATCGCCGCCGAGCGGTTGGCGGTGATCGCGGCGGTCACGCTGCCGGTCACCGCGATCTCCTCGATCGTCGGGATGAACGTGATCGTCAACGCCGAGACGCACTGGGTCTGGCTGGTCCTGCTGCTCTCGGTGATGTTGATCATGTCCGCTTTCGTGCTCCGGTGGGCCCGGCGCCAGGGCTGGTGGTGACCCGGCGCCAGACCCCGGACACCTACTGCTGACCGCCGCTGGAGATGGCCGAGCCAAAGCCACTGGCTCCCCCGCTCGGCACGCCGCCGAGGCCGGGCACCCAGGCTCGCGGAGAGCCGCCACCCAGGGGGATGGCGTCCACGACGCCGTGGGTCTCCGTCACGTCGTTGGGCACGCCGACCAGCAGGACCTGCTCGGTGTTCCCAGTGACCACCGCGACCGCGCTGCCGAACTTGTCACCGGCCTGCGGCGTCCCGGGCACACCCGGACTGTCCTGCCCGTAGCCGACCTCGGAGCCGAGCGAGGTCACCGGGAAGACCTGCACCAGCCCGTTGTTGACGGCCACCCCGTCCTCGCCGGGCACGCCGACGGCGAGCCGGGTCGAGCTCGCGCCCGGACCGGGCACCGCGAAGGCCAACCGGTCACCGAAGAGATCGCCCTTCTCGGCCACCCCACCGACCCCGGAGGTGTCCTGGGAGAACGCGGTGGTCGCCGTGATGCTGGTGGCGTTGGAGGTGAACAGCTGCACCGAGCCCGCGTCGCCGGCCGAGCCGATGTCCTCGTGCGCAACGCCGACTGCGATCCGGGTCGTGCCCCCCACCCGTACGCTGTCGACCCGCTGGCCGAACTGGTCGCCCTTCTCGGGATCGCCGGAGACGCCGGGACTGCCCTGGTCGAAGCCCTGGCCACCGGCCGGCTCGTCGTCGTAGATGTCAGTGATCACGGTGATCGAGCCGGCGTCGGCGATCGAGCCGATGTCCTCGTTGGGAACGCCGACCACCGCGTCGATCGTGCCGGCCGACCCGGTCAGGTAGTTGAGCGAGACCGCCGCCCCGAACCGGTCACCGGCTTCAGCAGCGCCGGGAATGCCGGGCGTCTGTTGGTTCACGCTGGTCAGCGCACTCCCGCCATCGAGCGCGGCGACGAAGCCGACCCAGCCGGCATTGTTCTTGCCGGCCACGTCCCCGCCCGGGACCCCGATCGCGATCGCGTACGCGTCCGGGGCCGGGGTGCCGCCCTGCTCGACGTCCTCAGCGGCGTCGACCGCATAACCGAGCTGGTCGCCGGCGTGGATGGCGTGACCGAAGTTCGTGGCCGAGAACTGGCGGGAGTCCTCCCCGTTGCCGAGCCCGGCCGCCGAGCCGAAGACCACCTGCGCGTAACCGGAGTCGACTTGCCCACTGAGGTCCTCGTAGGGGGTGCCGACGACCAGGTCGGAGTAGCCGTCGCAGTCGATGTCGGCCGCCGCCAGGGCGAAACCGAACCGGTCCAGGCTCTCGGGCACCCCGCCGACTGATCCCGAACCCTGTTGGACGACCCCGCGGGCGCCTTCGCCGACCCGCCCGTCCGCGTCGCCGTAGAACACCACCACCCGGCCCGCCTCGGCCAGGCCGTCGACGGTCGCGTAGGGGTCGGCGACGGCGGCGTCGGACCGGCCGTCGCCGTTGAAGTCCGACTCGACCCCACTGACGCAGTCCGCCGCGGCGTGCGCGGGTGCGGTGGTCAGAGCGAGGACGGGCGCACTCAGCAGCAAGCTGCCGAGCAGGACACCCAACCTGCGTGTGTTCATGACGACTCCATGGATCGTGGGGATGCTGCCCGTCAGGAGTCGCCAACCAGGCCCCCAGATACCTCCCGTCCGGCTGGGTCGGCGATAGCGTCGACTGCGTGACCGACGTCGAACGTGAGTGCCCGTGCGGCAGCGGCACCGCGTACGCCGGATGCTGCGCCCCGCTGCACGACGGGGCGATCCGGGCCGAGACCGCTGAGCAGCTGATGCGGTCGCGCTACGCCGCGTACGCCCGCGGCCGCCTCGACTACGTCTTCCGCACCTGGCACCCGCGCACCCGGCCGGCCGACGTCGAGCCGGCACCGGGCCTGGTCTGGACCGGACTCACCGTCGTGGATCTCGAGGCCGGGGAGCCGGGCGACGAGGTCGGTGTGGTCGAGTTCGTGGCCACGTACGCGACCCCGTCCGGGCCCGGCAGCCTGCACGAGCGCAGCCGCTTCACCCGCCGGGCCGGGCGCTGGTTCTATCTCGATGCCGACCCGCGCTGAGCCCTACTGCTGCCCGGCACTGGCCAGAGTCTGTCCGAAGCGCTCGGTGCCGGGCCCCGGCACGCCCCCGACGCCCGGGATCCAGGCTCGCTGAGACCCACTGCCGATCGGCATCACGTTGACCATCCCGCGGCCGTTCTGCTGGTCATCGGGCACGCCGACCAGGACGACCCGTTCGGGGACGCCGCCGACGAAGGCCAACGCAGCGCCGAACCGGTCACCAGACTCCGCCGCCCCGACCACCCCGGGGCTGTCCTGGGCACTCGTCGTCTCGGCGTCGAGATCGTTGAGCGGGAAGATCTGCACCAGACCGCTGTCGGTGGCCGCCGCGTCCTCGCCCGGCACCCCGACCGCCAGCCGCACCACTCCGCTGGACAGCACTGGAGCGGCGTAGGCCAGCGCGCTGCCGAACCCGTCCCCACGCTCGGCGACCCCACTGACTCCGGTGGTGCTCTGCGACAGCCCGGTGCCCGGCACCAGGGTCGAGCCGTTGGAGCTGAACAGCTGCACCGAACCTGCGTCCACCGCGGAGCCGACGTCCTCGCGGGGGATGCCGACGGCCAACCGGGTGGTGCCGCCGACCCGGACCGAGTCGAGCACCCGGCCGAACTGGTCGCCGGTCTCGGGCACACCGGAGATCCCGGCTGAGCTCTGGTCGAGACCGACACCGCCGTCGGGCTCGCTCTCGATGTCGCGGATGATCGTCACCGAACCGGCGTCGACCACGGAGCCGATGTCCTCACCGGGCACCCCGACCACGACATCGACCGTCCCGGCCACCCCCAGCACGTGGTTGACGGTGACCGCTGCCCCGAACCGGTCGCCCGCCTCGGGAACGCCCGGAACGCCGGGGGTGTCCTGGGTGAAGGGTGAGGAGGAGTTGCTGCCGTCGTTGGAGCACAGGCAGCCCGCCCAGCCGGCGTCGTTGTGACCGGCCACGTCGAAACCGGGTGCTCCGATCGCCAAGGCGTACGCCTCGGGAGCGCTGGTGCCACCGTCGAAGACGTCCTCGCGGGCGTCCACCGCGTAGCCGAACTGGTCACCGGCGTGCCGGCCGACCCCGAAGGTCAGCTGGTCGATCTGGCGGGATTCAGCGCCGGTCGCCAGCCCGCCGGCAGCGCCCCACAGGATCTGCACGAGCCCCGCGTCGGCTTGCCCAGCCACGTCCTCGAGCGGGCTGCCGACGACCACGTCGGCGAACCCGTCGCAGTCGATGTCGGCGACCGACAGTGCCGAGCCGAACTGGTCGTTGGTCTCGGGTGCGTCGGCCACTCCGGTCGTGGCCTGGTTGACCGCGGCCCGCGTTCCCTCGCCGACCCGACCGTCGTCGTCCCCGTAGAGGACGATGATCTGACCGGCCCGGACGATGCCGCCGACGGTGGCGGCCGGATCCCCGACCACCGCGTCGGAGAACCCGTCACCGTTGAGGTCGGAGAAGCTGCCGGCTTCGCAGTCCTCGGCGGCAAGCGCCGTCGGGGGGCTGAGCGCTGCCGATGCCCCCAGCATCAGCAGCGCCGTCAGCCCCCAGCACGTGATTCTCGATCTGTTCGCCACACTCCGAGCGTTCATTGCGTCCCCCGATGCAGTTGTCCTATGCAGGAATGAGGCGCGACGACCGGACTTGATACGTGTCCGGACGAGAACTTCTCAGACGGATGCGGTGACCGGCTCGACGACGCGCAAGCCGTCGGCGGAGTCGTCGACATCGAAGCTGACGGTGTCACCTTCGAGCACCTGCCCGGCCAGCACCCGTTGCGCCAGCTGATCCTCGATGGTGGTCTGGATCAGCCGTCGCAGCGGCCGGGCCCCGTAGACCGGGTCGAAGCCGGTCAGGGCCAGCCAGTCCTTGGCCGCTGCGGTGGCTTCGACGGTGATCCGCCGGTCGGCGAGCCGCTTGTTGAGCCGGCCCAGGTTGATGTCGACGATCTTGGCCAGCTCGTCGGTGCCCAGCGGGTCGAACAGCACGATCTCGTCCAACCGGTTCAAGAACTCGGGCTTGAACGCAGCTCCGGACCACCCCCATCACCGCGTCCCGCTTGAGCTTGGCGTCGAGCTTCTGGTCGGCCAGGTACTGCGATCCGAGGTTCGAGGTCAAGATCAACAATCACGTTGCGGAAGTCGACCGTACGACCCTGCCCGTCGGTCAGCCGGCCGTCGTCGAGCACCTGCAGCAAGATGTCGAAGACCTCGCTGTGCGCCTTTTCCACCTCGTCCAGCAGCACCACCGAGTACGGCCGGCGGCGGACGGCCTCGGTGAGCTGACCACCCTCCTCGTAGCCGATGTAGCCGGGAGGGGCGCCGACCAACCGAGAGACCGAGTGCTTCTCGGAGTACTCGCTCATGTCGATCCGGATCATGGCGTGGTCGTCGTCGAACAAGAACTCGGCCAGCGACTTGGCCAGCTCGGTCTTGCCGACACCGGTCGGACCCAGGAACAGGAACGACCCGGTCGGTCGGTTGGGGTCGGAGATGCCGGCCCGGGAACGGCGTACGGCATCGGAGACCGCGCGGACGGCCGGCTTCTGGCCGATCAGCCGTTGGCCCAGGCGGTCCTCCATGGTCAGCAGCTTCTCGGTCTCGCCCTGCAGCAGCCGTCCCACCGGGATCCCGGTCCAGTTGGCCACGACCTCGGCGATGTCTTGCGGACCGACCTGCTCGCTGACCATCGACGGCAGCTGGCTCTCGGCGGCATCGGCCTGCTCGAGCTCCTTCTCCAGTGCCGGGATCTCGCCGTAGTTGATCTCGCTGGCCTTGACCAGGTCACCGTCGCGCAGGGCCCGGTCGGCCTCGCTGCGCAGCTCGTCGATCTGCTTCTTCAAGTCACCGACCCGGTTGAGCCCCTGCTTCTCGGCCTCCCAGCGGGCCTCCAGCGACCGCAGCTCCTCCTGGGCGTCGGCCAGCTCGGCCTTCAGCCGGTTGAGCCGCTCGAGGCTGCTCGCGTCGGCCTCTTTCTCCAGGGCCATCTGCTGCATGGTCATCCGGTCGACCGTACGCCGCAGCTGGTCGATCTCCTCGGGCGAGGAGTCGATCTCCATCCGCAGCCGGGAGGCGGCCTCGTCGATCAGGTCGATGGCCTTGTCGGGCAGCTGGCGGGAGGTGATGTAGCGGTTGGACAGCGCGGCGGCAGCGACCAAGGCGGCGTCGGTGATGGCCACCTTGTGGTGCGCCTCGTAGCGCTCGCGCAGCCCGCGCAGGATGGCGATCGTGTCCTCCACGCTGGGCTCGCCGACGTAGACCTGCTGGAAGCGCCGCTCCAGCGCCGGGTCCTTCTCGATCCGCTCGCGGTACTCGTCCAGGGTCGTGGCGCCGATCATCCGCAGCTCGCCCCGGGCCAGCATCGGCTTGAGCATGTTGCCCGCGTCCATCGAGGAGTCACCGGACGCGCCGGCGCCGACGACGGTGTGCAGCTCGTCGATGAAGGTGATCACCTGGCCCTCGGCGTCGCGGATCTCGTTCAGCACCGCCTTCAGCCGCTCCTCGAACTCGCCGCGGTACTTGGCACCGGCGACCATCGACGGCAGGTCGAGCGAGATCAGCCGACGACCCTTCAGCGAGTCCGGCACGTCGCCGGCGACCAGCCGCTGGGCCAGTCCCTCGACGACGGCGGTCTTGCCGACGCCGGGCTCGCCGATCAGCACGGGGTTGTTCTTCGTACGCCGAGCCAGCACCTGGACCACGCGGCGGATCTCGGTGTCCCGGCCGATCACCGGGTCGAGCTTGCCCGAACGCGCCTGAGCGGTGAGGTCGACGCTGTACTGGTCGAGCGCGGACTCGGTGCCCTCGGCCTCGGGGCTGGTCACGCGCTTCTACCGCGGGAGTCGTTGAAGGCGCGGGTGAGCGCCCGGGGGTCGACCTTGAGGGCGAGCAGCGGCTTCTTCACGTCGGAGTCGACCGCGGCCAGCGAGATCATCAGGTGCTCGGTCGCGACGTAGGAGTCCCCGAGCTGCTCGGCCCGGGTCTCGGCGTCGGCGAGCACCCGGGCGAAGGCGCCGGACAGGGCGGGCTGGCTGACCGAGGAGCCCTTGGCCGACGGCAGCTTGGCGATCGCGCCCTGGGCGGCGGCGTCGACCACGGCAGGGTCGGCGCCGACGGCGGTGATCAGCGGAGCCACCGTGTTGCCCGGCACCAGCAGCAGCGCATGCAGGAGGTGCGACGGTTCGACGTACGGGTTGCCCGCGGTGAGGGCGTTTCGCAACGCAGTCGATACGGCGTCGCGACTCTTGGTGGTGAGCTTGTTGGTGTCCATGGAGTGGTGTCCTTCGTTGGTGCCGACGGAGTTGAGTCTACTTCACTCAACTTTGGGTCAAAACCAAGTATTCCAAGTTGAGCGAAGGACACTCAAGTCTGTGGGGTGAGGAATTCTGCGGCCGCTGGACCTAGGTCTCTTCCGCGCTGGGGCCGGGCTGGATAGAACGAGAGGAGCCCACCCCTTCCCCCAGGAGCACCATGTCCCCCCTTCCCGCATCGATGCGGAACAGGCGTTTGATCCGCGTGTTCTCGATTCTCGCCCTCAGCCTCGCCCTCGGGGCCACGCTCGGCGGTGTGGCGGTCGCCAAGCCCAGCCCGGACACGCCGGTCCGGACGTTCTCCACCGACCGGCTCGGATCGCGCTCGGCGGAAGGGAACGCGTCGCGGCTCGCAATCGCCGGGGTGACCCCTCCCGTCGGCACCGTCCGCCAGTTCCTGGGTTCCGATGACTACAACGGCAGGCTCTACCGCAAGGACTACGTTCTGCGCGTGGTCGGCACCACCAGCGAGGTGTGGGTGGCCGTGGACACCTCCTTCCCGGCTGGGGACTGCCGGTCAGCTGTTGCTCTCAGCACCACGATCACCGACGCTCAAGCCACAGCCATGGCCCACCAGTTCGACACCGTGATCTATCCGCGGGAGTCGGCGGCCTTCAGCGTGCCACCTCAACGCGACGGCAGCAACGCCCAGCTCGGTCCCGACGCCAACGGCAACGGCGGCGACTACAGCGGCGACGGCAACAAGGTCGTCGTGCTGGTCGACAACATCCGTGACGACAACTACTACACGTTCCCGGCCGCCCCTCACTACAACCCCGGCTTCTTCAGCAGCCAGTTGAACGAGCTCTTCGACCGCAACGTCATCACCGTCGACGCGTTCGACTGGGCGCACCGTACGACGGCGGCGCCGCCCACTGCACCGACGGCCGACCCGTGCACCACTCGGCCGGCCGCACCGAACTTCTACGAGAAGACCCTGGCTCGCGAGTACCAGCGGCTTCTGCAGTACTACGTCGATCCGAACGAGGCGGTCTGGCTCTCGGAGGGCCTGGCGGCGTACGCAGAGAGCCTGACCGGCTACGCCAACCCGAAGAAGACGGTTCTCGAGAAGGGCGCGGACCGCCGCATCCTGTGCTTCCAGGGCTTCGGCACGGTCAAGGGCAACGGCAACCCAGCGCCGAAGGCGTGCGGCGGCCCTCAGAACGCGCTCACGCTCTGGGGCGATGAGGGCGGCGGCGACACCCTGCTGGCCGACCAGGGTCAGGTCTGGTCCTTCGTGCTCTACCTGAAGGACCGGTTCGGGGCTGGCTTCGTCACCGACGTGCACCGAGCCGACCGGGCGGGTCTCGCCGGGCTGCAGCAGGTCCTCGACGTCCGCGCACCCGGCACGAAGGCTCCCGACGTCGTCCACGACTTCCAGGTGGCCGTCCTGGTCGACCTGGTGGTCGACAACCCCCTCGGTCAGGTCCGTGGCACCGACAAATCCCGGGTGGTCTCGGCGAGTCTGAACTCCACACTCAACCTGGCTGACCCGTCGGCATACTCACGCGATGGCGTGGGGTCCAACGGCGCCGACTCTGTCTGGCTGCGGGATGCGCGCGGCCGCTACCTCAGCGGCAGCAGCCTGACCTCGCTCGCCTTCGCCGGCGAGCTGACGCTGCGGCCGAGTCCCCTGCAGTGGACGGTCGTGAGCAACAACCCGGAGCGACCGGGCAACCCCGTGTTGTTCTCGGGCAACACCGACAACCTCGACGCGTACGCCGTGATACCGATGACGGTGCCGACGTCGGATCCGACTCTGCGTTACCTCGCCGCGTACGGGGCCGAGTTCGGCTTCGACTACGCCTACACGGTCGTCTCCACCGATGGTGGTGCCACCTACACCCCGCTGGCCGGCGACAGGACCGTCGACGGTCCGCTCGGACCGGGGCTCAACGGCACGACCACCGGGTTCGAGCCGCACAGCTTCGACCTCAGCGCGTACGCCGGGCAGTCGGTTCTCCTCGGGTTCCGTTATGTCACCGACAGCGGGGTCAACGAGGGCGGCATCTCGATCGACGACGTCACCGTGGGCGGGACGACGCTGAGCGACGGGTCGTCCATCACCCCGTTCC
This sequence comes from uncultured Actinomycetota bacterium, assembly GCA_963740705.1. GTDB lineage: Bacteria > Actinomycetota > Actinomycetes > Propionibacteriales > Propionibacteriaceae > Microlunatus. The sequence continues at coordinate 386,915 of CAVUGB010000006.1, read as the reverse complement.
GTTCGCTCACCCAGGTTCGACCGGTCCGGACGGCCTGGACCGTACGCCTGGTCGGAATCGATCCCCTGCGCCTCCGGACCCTGGTCCAGACCTACTCCGGCCCGGCGTTCACCCGCAGCAAGGCCGAGCTGGCCGCTTTCAAGGACTATCCCGTGGTGGTCGGCGTGGTCAGCTCCGACGAGCTGACCGAGCAGCAGAGCCAGCCCGCGTTCTACCGCCTGACGGTCAACGGGGCCGTGCAACCGGGCGGTGGTCCGGCGACCGGCTGACCGCGATCAGCGAGAGCGGAGAGGTCGCCGCCGGTAGCATCAACTGGATGCGGGCACGATCGCTGAGCGCGGTGATGGCCTCGCGGCCCCCGATCCGGGTCAACCAGCTCGGCTATCTCGTCGGTCATCCGATGCGGGCGACCTGGGTCACGGCGCACGACGCTCCGATGGACTTCGTCGTCCGTGACCGCGACGGAGCGGCACTCTGGTCCGGTCGATCTCAACCCTGGCCGGAGCGGCCCGAGCCGACGTCTGGCCTCCTCGTCCACGTCCTCGACTTCACGGCTGCGGACGTACGCGGTGAGGATCTCTCGCTCGAGGCGGCCGGAGCCCGAAGCCACCGTTTTGCGGTTGCGTCCGATCTGTACGGCTCGCTGACCACCGATGCCCTGCGGGTGTTCCGCTTGTTGCGCTCGGGTGCGGCGGTCACCGAGGACGTCCTGCCGGGGTATCAGCGGCCGGCCGGGCACGCGGGCCGGCCGCCCAACCAGGGCGACACGGTAGTCGCAGCCTGGGCCGGGCCCGATGCGGAGCGGATGTATCCCGGCTGGCGGTGCCCGGGGACGTTCGATGTCACCGGGGGGTGGTACGACGCCGGCGACTACGGCAAGTACGTGACCAGCGGCAGCATCGCCGTCTGGCAGCTGCTGAGCACGCTCGATCTGCACGCGGACGGCCCGTTGGCCGACGCCATCCGCGACGAGTGCCGCTGGCAGCTGGACTGGCTGCTGCGCATGCAGGTGCCGACCGGGGACGCACTCGCCGGCCTGGCGTTCCACCGAGTCCACGGCACCGAGTGGTCGCCGGTGCCGGGCTGGCCGCATCACGACGCGACCGCACGGGTGCTGCACCGACCCTCCACTGCGGCCACGCTGCAGCTGGCGGCTGCGGCTGCTCACGGCGCCCGGCACTTCACCGACGTCGACCCCGCGTACGCCGACCGGCTGCTGGCCGCGGCGGTCCGGGCGTACGGGGCTGCTGAACGGCATCCCGACCTGCTGGCTCCCGACGATCATGCCCAGTTCGGCGGCGGGCCCTACGGGGACGAGGACCCGAGCGATGATCGCTACTGGGCAGCCGTCGAGCTCTGGCTGGCCACGGCCGACGACACCTACCGGCGCGACCTCCTCGGTTCGCGCTGGCACCGGCGTGACATCTTCGAGCCTGCCGGGTTCGACTTCGACCGCGTGGCCGGCCCGGCTCAGCTTGACCTGGTCCAGCACGGCCCGTCGTTGACCGACCATCTTCAACTTCGCAGCTGGGTCACCACCGCGGCGGACCGGCTCGTCGAGCAGCAGTCCCGGCAACCCTGGGGCCAGCCGTACGCCCCCGCGGACGGCTGGGGTTGGGGTTCGAACGGGCGGATTCTGAACAATCTGGTGGTGCTGGCCGTCGCGCACCGGCTCACCGGTGACCCCGACTACCGCGCTGCGGTGGCCGGCGGGATGGACTATCTGCTCGGCCGCAACGCGTTGGGCCAGAGCTATCTCACGGGCTACGGTCCGGACTGTTCTCGGCACCAACGCACCCGCCAGTTCGGACATGACCTCGATCCCACCATGCCGCCATCGCCGCCGGGCGCCCTGGCCGGCGGGGCCAACTCGCAGCCACACCCAGACTTCCCCTACGACGATCGGCTGCTCGGGCTGGCCCCGCAGCTCTGCTATCTCGATGAGCCGACCTCGGAGGTCACCAACGACATCTGCATCCGGTGGAACGCGCCGCTGGTCTACATCGCCGCCTTCCTGGACCACGCCTAACTCGCTGGCCGCGAGGGTCCAACGGTCAGCGGGAGGTGATAGCCCGTACGGTGCGGATCCGGCTGGTGCGTCCGAGCTGGACGTCGCCGGCCGGGTCAGCGGTGAACACCCGCGAGCCGGGCGGCGCCGCGCGGACGGCGCTCAGCAGCTCGGTCAACTCGCTGACCCGGGCCCGGAGGTCGTCGATCTCGTCCTGCATGTGCAGGATCCGGCGGATGCCCTCGAGGTTGATGCCCTCGTCCTGGCTGAGCCGCTGGATCAACCGCAGCTGGGCGATGTTGCGCGCCGAATAGCGCCGGCCTCGCTTCGCGGTGCGCCGCGGCGAGACCAGCCCCATCCGGTCGTAGGTGCGCAGGGTCTGCGGATGCATACCGGCCAGCTGAGCCGCCACCGAGATGACGAAGACCGGCGCGTCGTGGTCGATGCGCTGTGGGAGCTCCGACACGGTCACACCTCTTATCCGGTGGCGAACAGCTTGGCCCGCGGGTTGGCCGAGCCCACCGCCTCGGCGTAGGAGGTCAACGCCTCCCGGGCCTGCTGGGTCAGCGCCTCGGGCACCATCACCTCGACGGTGACCAGCAGGTCGCCCTTGGTGCCGTCGCGCTTGCCGACGCCCTTGCCGCGTACGCGGAAGGTCCGGCCGTTCGGGCGTGCCCTGCGGCACCCGCAGCTTGACCGGCGGACCACCCAGCGTCGGCACCTCGATCTCGGCACCGAGCGCCGCCTCGGTGAACGTCACCGGCGCGGTCAGGGTCAGGTTGTCACCCTTGCGCCCGAAGATCGGGTGCGCCCGGACGTGCACGACGACGTAGAGGTCGCCAGCCGCACCGCCGTTCTCACCGGCGCCACCCTTGCCCTTGAGCCGGATCCGCTGCCCGTCGGTGACACCGGCGGGAATGCGGACCTGCATGGTCTTGGTCGACTTGCCGCGGCCGGAGCCGTGGCAGACCGGGCACGGGTCGTCGACCACCATGCCTCGACCGCGGCAGTCGCGGCAGGGCTCGGTGACGGCGAACACGCCACCTGAGGTCGAGGTCTGCATGCCGCTGCCTTCACAGGTCGGGCAGACGTGCGGCACGGTGCCGGCCTTGGCGCCGGTCCCATGACAGGCCTCGCAGGCTGCGTCGGAGACCATCTGCATCCCGACGGTGACGCCCTCGATCGACTGCACGAAGTCGACCGTCACCTCACCTTCGACGTCGCTGCCCCGGCGTGGCCCCCGGCTGGTGGAGAAGCGCTGCGTACGCGTCTGCGCACCCCCGCCGAACAAGCCGCCGAAGATGTCGCCGAGCCCGGAGTCACCGCCCTGGCGGAACAGGTCCTCCATCGACGGCCCGGCCGGTCGCTGACCGCCGCTGCCCGGGAACCGGAAGCCACCGGCACCGAAGAGCCGCCGGGCCTCGTCGTACTCCTTGCGCTTGGTGTCGCTGGACAGCACGTCGTTGGCCTCGGACACCTCCTTGAAGCGCTTCTCGGCTTCAGGGTTGCCGGGGTTCTGGTCCGGGTGGTTCTCCCGGGCCAGCTTGCGGTAAGCCTTCTTGATGTCTTCGGGCTTGGCGTCCTTGCTCACCCCGAGGACCTTGTAGAAGTCCTTCTCGATCCAGTCCTTGGTGCTCATGAACGCCTCCCTTCGCGGTGGGTGCCCTTCGACAAGCTCAGGGAACGGATCCCCGGCTCAGGGAACTGAGTCCCCGAGCCGGGAGACCACGCGCCCTGAGCCTGTCGAAGGGTGATGCAGGTCCTACTCGGCCTGGTCATCGGGCTGTACCTCGCCCGGCGACTCGGCCGGTGCGGGTGCGGCGGGCTCGGCGACGGCCACCCGCGCCGGCCGCAGCACCCGCTCACCGATCTTGTAACCCGGCTGCAGGATCTCCACACAGGTCGGTCCGTCGATGCCCTCGGCGTGCGCGTGCAGCAGAGCCTCGTGGATGTGCGGGTCGAAAGGATCACCCTTGGTCCCGAACGACTCCAGGCCGTACTTGCTGGTGATTCGCTCGACCTCCTCGCCGACGGCCTTGAACGCGCCGGTCAGCTCGTCGTGCTCCCGTGCCGAACGCAGATCGTCCAGCACCGGCAGCAGGTCCTTCACGAACCCTTCGATCGTGACCTTGCGGGCCAGGTCACGATCGCGGTCGACCCGCCGCTTGTAGTTCACGTACTCGGCCTGCAGCCGCTGAAGGTCGGCAGTCCGCTCGGCCAGGGCCTGCGCGAGCTCGTCGTTCGGCCCGCCGTGGCCTCGCCCACTGGGGCGTCGCCGGGCCGCGGCGGGAGCCGCAGTCGCCTGCGGCTCCCGGACCTGGAAGGTCTCCGGATCGATCCGACGCCGGTCACGGACGGTCGGCCCGCTCTGCTCGTCGGGATCGTGCGGGAGTTTCCCGGTCGGTCACTTGGCCCCACTCGTGTTCTGGTCGTCGTCCACGATCTCAGCATCCACCACGTCGTCGTCGGACGCGTTCTCGGACGTGTTGGTGCTGCCCTCGCCGTCGGCGCTGCCGGTCGACTCGCCGCTCAGCCGGTGCCTGCTGCGCCGCAGCCGCGGCGTACATGGCCTGGCCGAGCGCCGCACTTGTCGTGTTCAGCTTGTCCACCGCGGTCTTGACCGCCTCGTCATCGGTGCCCTCGAGGGCGGTCTTGACCTCGGCCAAAGCCTCCTCGACCGGCGTCTTGACGTCGTCGGTGATCTTGTCGGCGTTCTCGCTGATCAGCTTCTCCGTGCGGAACACCAGGTTGTCGGCCTCGTTGCGCAGCTCGACACCCTCGCGACGCTTGCGATCCTCCTCGGCGTGCGCCTCGGCCTCCTGCACCATCCGGTTGATGTCGTCCTTGCCGAGCGCCGAACCGCCGGTGACCGTCATGGACTGTTCCTTGCTGGTGGCCAGGTCCTTGGCGTGCACGTGGACGATGCCGTTGGCGTCGATGTCGAAGGCGACCTCGATCTGAGGCACTCCGCGCGGAGCCGGCGGCAGGCCGGTCAGCTCGAAGTTGCCCAGCGACTTGTTGTCCTTCGCGAAGTCACGCTCGCCCTGGTAGACCTGGATCATCACCGACGGCTGGTTGTCCTCGGCCGTGGTGAAGACCTCGGAGCGCTTGGTCGGGATGGTGGTGTTGCGCTCGATGATCTTGGTCATCACGCCGCCCTTGGTCTCGATGCCGAGGCTCAGCGGGGTCACGTCGAGCAGCAGCACGTCCTTGACCTCACCCTTGAGGACGCCGGCCTGCAGGCTGGCGCCCAGGGCCACGACCTCGTCGGGGTTGACGCCCTTGTTCGGGTCCTTGCCACCGGTGAGCTCCTTGACCAGCTCGACGACGGCGGGCATCCGGGTCGAACCACCGACCAGGATGACGTGGTCGATCTGGCCGACACTGATCTTGGCGTCCTCGATCACCGCGTTGAACGGCGTACGGCACCGGTCGAGCAGGTCGGAGGTGAGCCGCTGGAACTCCGAGCGGGTCAGCTTCTCCTCCAGGTGCAGCGGACCGGAGGCGCCCAACGTGATGTAGGGCAGGTTGATCTGCGTCTCGCTGGCTGAGGACAGCTCGATCTTGGCCTTCTCAGCGGCTTCCATGCAGCCGCTGCCGGGCGATCTTGTCCTGGCTGAGGTCGGTGCCGTTCTTGTTCTTGAACTGCTTCACCAGCCAGTCGACGACCCGGGAGTCCCAGTCATCACCACCGAGTCGGTTGTCGCCCTTGGTGGCCTTGACCTCGAAGACACCGTCGCCGATCTCCAGCAGGGAGACGTCGAACGTGCCACCACCGAGGTCGAAGACGAGGATGGTCTGGTCGGCGCCGCCCTTGTCCAGCCCGTACGCCAGCGCAGCCGCGGTCGGCTCGTTGATGATGCGGTCCACGGTCAGACCAGCGATCTCGCCGGCCTCCTTGGTGGCCTGGCGCTCGGCATCGGAGAAGTAGGCGGGCACGGTGATCACCGCGTTGGTGACCTGCTCACCGAGATAGGCCTCCGCGTCACGCTTCAGCTTCTGCAGCACGAAGGCGCTGATCTGCTGGGGGCGGTAGTCCTTGTCGTCGATGCGGGTCTTCCAGTCGGTGCCCATGTGACGCTTGACGGAACGGATCGTCCGGTCGACGTTGGTGACGGCCTGGCGCTTGGCGACCTCGCCGACCAGGACCTCGCCACCCTTTGCGAACGCGACCACCGACGGGGTGGTGCGGGAACCCTCGGCGTTAGGGATGACGGTGGGCTCTCCACCTTCGAGCACGGCGACGACGGAGTTCGTCGTACCGAGGTCAATGCCAACTGCACGAGCCATGTGTATTTCCTCCAGATGGAAGTGTGGAACTTGAGTCTACCGGACTCAATCTTGACGTTGAGTCCGCTGCGCTCAACTATGCCATGGCCTTCCACGGCGTTCAACCCGGGTTGAGTCAGGTGCACTCAAGTGTGACCCGACGCACAAGCCGGAGCCAGGGTGGTCGTGCCACGTGGGCGGAGGGTTGCCCCGGGCGAGCGCAAGGCAATAATCTGGCGCTTCTGCGTCGCTCGGGCGCACACGGGGGGCTGGCCTTGATCTGAAGGAGCCTTCCATGGCGCCTCCCTGCCCCTCCCGTCGCCTCCGGCAGCTGACCGCCGTCGCCTCGTCGCTCCTCATGGCTGGGCTGGTCCTGCTCACGGCCGGACCGGCTGCCGCGGCCGTCAACTCGGTCAGGTTGACCGTCATCTCCGACGGATCCGCGCCGTTCGACAGCTTGGACAGCGGGGCCGCCAACGGCAAGGTCCGGACCTCCGACGTTCTGACGTACGGCTGGTCCTACTCCTCCGACACCTCACCGTCGGCGTCCATCACCTTCGTGCAGACCCTGACGGCGCCCACCTCGGTGCGCTTCGACGAGTCCAACCTGGCCCAGTGCACCGCGGGTCCGGGGGCCATCAGCACCGACGGCAAAACGCTGACCTGCCCGGTGAAGGTGGATGCGACCGGCTCTGGCCTGGTGCCGATCACCGTGGCCGTGCCCGGGTCGCTGGCCAACGGCCAGTCCATCGGCTCGACCCTGACCGCCAACGCCGGCGCCCTGGACGGCGGCACGAAGACCGTCTCGGTGGCAGCCCTGCCCCAGTCGAGCATCTCCGGATCGGTCTGGCTGGACCGCAACGGGAACGGCATCCACGAGGTCGAGCCCGACTACTCCGACTTCCCGGTCCAGCTCGCGGGAACCGATGATCTCGGTGCGGCGGTCTCGAAGTCCACCACCACCAACACCGACGGGGCCTACACCTTCCCGGGCCTGCGGGCCGGCAGCTACAAGGTCACCTTCCCGCCCTCGGCCCTGCGCCCCGATCTCGAGTTCTCCCCGCAAGCCGCCGGAGACGACCGCAGCATCGACTCCGACGGCGATCCGACCACCGGCGTGACCAGCACGATCACCCTCGGATCCGGGGTCAGCCTGACCGGCATCAGCCAGGGCATCCGGGTCGCGGCGCCCAAGGTGACCTTGACCAGCTCGGCCGCCACGGTCGACTTCGGCTCACCGGTCACACTGACCGCCGAGGTCAGCCAGGCCACGGCGACCGGCAGCGTCATCTTCTTCGACACCTTCGCCAGCGGACCGTTCGCCGGATCGACCGTCAACATCGGCAGTGCATCGATCCAGAACCGGACCGCGGTCCTGACCACGCCTTTGCAGGCCTTCGGCGCCAACACGATCACGGCGGTCTACGAAGGCGACGCGGACCACCCCGGTGCCAGCTCGACCCCGGTGAAGATCGAGAGCTCGGGAGCCAAGACCTCACTGGTCGTCTCCGAGTTCCGCCTGTCGGGGCCCTCCGGAGCCACTGACCAGTACGTCGAGCTGACCAACAGCGGGTCGGTCGAGCTGCCGCTGCCCGGCATCACCGTACGCACGGCCGCCGGGACCACCGTCACCCTGGCCAAGACCTCGGGCTGGGTCCGACCGGGCCGTACGTTCCTGATCGCCGCGGCCGGCTACTCCCTCGGCCAGGTCGCCAGCCCCGACCTGAACATCCCCACCCTGGGTGCCTCCACCGGCGGCGTACGGGTGAGCGTGCCCGACACGGCCGCCACCGTCACCGATGCCGTGGGCACCACCGCCGGCTTTTCCACGGGCACCAAGCTGGCCGCCCTCAGCGGCACCCCGACCGCCCCGTACGCCTGGGTCCGGCTCGCGCAGACCGGGGTCGCTGCAGAACACGGGCGACAACGCGGCTGACTTCCTCCTCGTCTCCAGCACCGGCGGCAACGTCGGAGGGGTGGCGTCGGCTCCCGGCTCGTCATCGCCCACGGCGAACGGCGGTCCGCTGGTCAGGTCCGGCGAGCTCCGCTCGGCGCTGCTCGCGACCACCGTCGGCTCGGCCCTGACGCCGAACCGGGACTACACCGCGGGGAACCCGGGCACCCTGGTCGTCCGCCGGACGATCACCAACACCACGTCGGAGCCCATCACCTCCCTCCGGGTCCGGATCAGCTCGCTGAGCGAGGTCAACGGCGCCCCGCAACCACGGGTGGCCAACCAACCGGTCACCCCGGCCCAGCTGCGGGTGGTCGAACCGGCCACGGCGACCAGCTCGGTGACCGTGGGCGGATCCGCCCAGACCGTCTACAACCTCACCCCGGACAGGATCGCGGGCAGCGCGTCGTCACTGGGACTGAACACCACCCTGACCGTCCCGCTGGGCGCGGCGGGACTCGATCCAGGCGCCGCCATCCCGGTGGCCTTCACCTTCGCCGTCGACAGCGGCAAGACGTTCTGGTTCAGCTACGCGGTGGAGGGATGAGCCCGGTGATCATCGGTAGCGGCAGCCGGCGGCGGGTCGCCGGCCGGGTTGCGGCCCTGGTCCTGGTGTCAGCCATCGGTTCGATGCTCGCGGGCTGCAATGACGCCGACAGCCCGGCGCCGCCGGTGCCCTCGCCCGTGGCGTCCGGCCCGTCATCGGCCCGGTCCACCCCGTCGGCTGGGTCGACCACCCCGCCGACCCGGGGTTCTTCGGCTGCACCGACGTCGAGCGCACCGGCGTCGTCAGCGACCCCCGACCCCGCCGCTCGCCGACGGCGACGCCGGCGATTCGGGAGATCTCTGAGACTCGCCGCGGGTCCGAGCGGCGATCCGCGGCGTGGTGCCCCCGGTGACCACCCTGGATTGCGTAGCGTGAAACCACCGCACGCTTTCCAGGAGATATCGCTGACATGGCCACATTCGTCAAGACCTTGCAGTCCATCGGTCTGCTCATCGCCCGGTTGGGCCTGGGGGCCATCCTGCTGCTGCATGGCTACATGCGCTGGCAGGGCGAGGGCCAGGGGGTCCAGAAGCAGGTCGACTACCTGACCTCCTTCGGGGCGCCGTACCCGCAGGTCGCCGCCTGGAGCGTGATCATCTTCGAGCTGGTCGGCGGTGTCTTCCTGATCGTCGGCGCGCTCACCCCGCTGATCGGGCTGGGCATCGTGATCCAGCAGGTGCTGACCATCTCGTACACGAGCTGGTTCGAGATCGTCAACCTGGCCCAGGCTCGGCCCTACAACCCGGCGTTCGAGCTGAACGTGACCATGGGCCTGCTCGGCCTGCTGTTCCTGGTCTTCGGAGCCGGCGCGATCTCGGTCGACCGGCTGTTCCGTCGGAAGAAGACCACCGACGACGAGGACGACACGGCCGTCACGACGAGCTCGAACACCCCGGCGACCGCTGGGGCCTACCGGGGCTGACCCGCTCCCGGGGCACGCCGACGACCCGGCGAATCCCACAGGAACCTCACAGCCAATTCACTGTTGACGCCAGGGCTGGGGTGCCAGGCTAAGCGCATGGTCAGAACAGACAGCGCCGCCACTCCTCTCACCCGGCCCGACGGAACGCCCATCCGGGTGCTGGCCGTCGACGACGAGTCCAGCCTGACCGAGCTGCTCTCGATGGCCATGCGCTACGAGGGCTGGCAGGTCACCACCGCCGGGATCGGGCACCGAGGCGGTCAAGGCCGCCCGGGAGGTCCGGCCGGACGCGATCGTGCTCGACATGATGCTGCCCGACTTCGACGGCCTGGAGGTCATGCGACGGATTCGGTCCGAGGACCCCGACGTGCCGGTGATCTTCCTGACCGCCAAGGACGCGGTCGAGGACCGGATCGGCGGTCTGACCGCCGGAGGTGACGACTACGTGACCAAGCCGTTCAGCCTCGAAGAGGTGATCGCCCGGCTGCGGGCGCTGCTCCGACGCAGTGGGGCGGCCCTGACCAAGAGCGACTCGACCCTGGTGGTCGGTGACCTCGCTCTCGACGAGGACAGCCACGAGGTCACCCGGGGCGGGACCGAGATCCAGCTGACGGCCACCGAGTTCGAGCTGCTGCGCTACCTGATGCGCAATCCGCGCCGGGTGCTCAGCAAAGCCCAGATCCTCGACCGGGTGTGGAACTACGACTTCGGCGGCCAGGCCAACGTCGTCGAGCTCTACATCTCCTATCTGCGCAAGAAGATCGACGCCGACCGGGCACCCATGATCCACACGATGCGCGGGGCCGGATACGTGCTGCGCCCGGCGAGCTGATGACCGACCCGCTGGTGCCGGCGGAGATCGCCGGCCGTCCGGCCGGGTCGGTGCTCGCGCCCCCCGGTCCGCTGAGCCGGGGCACGCTCGGTCGCCGGCTGGTCGTCCGCGTGACCACGCTGGTCGCGGTGGTCGCCATCCTGCTGATCGGGGTGACTGCGCTGGCCACCCGGACGGCCCTGCTGGGCCAGATCGACAAGCAGCTGGACGGGGTGGCCAACCGCTCGCAGCGAGCCGACCCGCGGGGCCAGAAGGGCCCGGGTCGACAGCTGCTGCTGCCGGGCCAGCCCCTGAACAGCATCGCCGCCTTGTTCACGGCGGACGGTGACGCCCGCACCGGCCAGATGCTGGTCGAGGACCGCGGGGCGACACCGTTGGACGACGAGGTGCTCGACGCCCTGGCCGCGGTGCCGGTCGGCCCGGACAAACAGAGCGTCACCCTGCCTGGGCTCGGCCGCTACCGGGTGGTCGGGACCAGCCTCACCGTGGTCGCCGACAACACGGTGCAGCCGGGTCGGGCCTACTACGGGATCTCCTTGGACGAGGCCGACGACACCTTGATCAACCTTCTCGGACTCGAGGCGGTGCTGGCCGTGCTGGCCATCGTCGGGGCGGCGGTGGGTGCGCGTACGGTCGTCGTCCGCAGCCTGCGGCCCCTGAACCGGGTGGCCGCGACGGCTCAGCAGGTCTCCCAGCTCCCCCTGGACCGCGGCGAGGTGGCCCTGGCCGTACGGGTGCCGCCAGAGGATGCCGATCCCACCTCCGAGGTGGGCCGGGTGGGCCAGGCGCTCAACCACATGCTCAACAACGTCGAGGAAGCTCTGGCCGCTCGGCAGGCCAGTGAGGTCAAGGTCCGCCAGTTCGTCGCGGACGCGTCCCACGAGCTGCGCAACCCGTTGGCCGCCATCCGGGGCTACGCGGAGCTGACCCGGCGGAGCCGGGAGGAGATCCCGCCGGACGCGGCGTACGCGATGTCGCGGGTGGAGTCCGAGGCGGCCGCATGTCGCACCTGGTCGAGGACCTGCTGCTGCTGGCTCGGCTCGACTCGGGTCCCGACCTGGAGGTGAAGCCGACCGACCTGACCGAGATCGTGATCAACTCGGTCAGCGACGCTCGGGCGGCCGGGCCCGACCACGCCTGGTCGCTGGCCCTGCCCGACGAACCGGTGAGTGCCCTCGGTGACCATCACCGGCTGCATCAGGTGGTGGCCAACCTGTTGGCCAACGCGCGGACCCACACCCCGGCCGGCACCCGGGTCGAAACCGGCATCGCCGTCGCGGACGGACAGGCGGTGATCACCGTCGTCGACAACGGCCCGGGCATCCCGCCAGCCATCCAGGACCAGGTGTTCGAACGCTTCACCCGCGCCGACACGAGCCGGGTGCGCGCCGCCGGTGCGGGCCAGGGCAAGAGCACGGGCTTGGGGCTCGCCATCGTCGCGGCGGTCGTCGAGGCCCACCAGGGGTCGGTCTCGGTGACCAGCGAACCGGGCCGGACCGCCTTCGCCGTACGCCTGCCGCTCGCCCCAGCACCCGTGCCCGCGCCGGTCAGCCAGCCGGTCGGCCCGAGCCACACCGGCCCCGGTCCGGACATGGTCGGCCCGGTCTGAGTCCGCGGCCGACGACGGTACGGCCCTGGATTGGCTGACCGCTAAGCCGTCGGTGACCGATCGAACCGGGCTCCGGCCGGAGCGCTCGACTGCGCGCACAACAAGATCACGATCAGCCCACCCAGGTAGGGCACGGCGTTGAGCAGGGCGAGCCAGCCGCTCAGGTTGACGTCGTGCAGCCGACGCACGGTGAGGGCGAGGTTCGGAACGGTGATCGCCAGCCAGAAGATGCAGAGCACCACCACGAGCACCACCGCACCGGTCCCTGGCGTGTCACCGCCGTCAGGTGAGGTCAGCACCCCGACGAGACCAGCGGCCACCAGCAGAACCACCCCGATGCTGCCGGTGATGAGGGTCCACCACCAGAACTCGGCCCGGCTGGCCCGGCCGTCGAACCGAGCGTATTTGACCAGGGCTCGCTTGACCGCCGGGATCGGGGCGATGCCGTAGTGGGGCTGGTCCAGGCTCGGCTCACCAGACGCCGACGGCGGCAGCCCGGGCTGACCGTACGGGCTGTACGGACCGGGCTGGGAATACTGACCGGGCTGGGAATACTGACCGTACGGACTGTGCTGACCGGGCTGGGCGTACGGGCTGGGCTGGCCGTACGGGCTGTACGGACCGGACGGACCGGACGGCGGTTGAGACCAGCTGCCGGGTGTGGGATCGGAACTCATGCCGCCATGGTCCACCACGTCCGGCGATCGTGGAGGCAGTTCGTCAGATCGAACGAAGACCGCAACTCGCCTGGTCGACGGGGCCTCGATCAGGAGACGTCCTGGGTGGCGAACTGGGTCCGGTAGAGCTCGGCGTAGCGACCGCCGGCCTTCAGCAGCTCCTCGTGGCGGCCGCGCTCGACGATGCGACCGGCCTCGACGACCAAGATCAGGTCCGCCGCCCGGATGGTGGAGAGCCGATGGGCGATCACCACCGCCGTACGACCTTCGAGGGCCTCGGACAGCGCCGCCTGGACCGCCGCCTCCGACGTCGAGTCCAGGTGGGCGGTGGCCTCATCCAGGATGACCACCCGCGGGTGGGCCAGCAGCAGCCGGGCGATGGTCAACCGTTGCCGCTCACCGCCGGAGAGCCGGTAGCCGCGCTCCCCCACCACCGTGTCCAGACCGGCGGGTAGCGACTCGACCAGCTCGGCCAGCCGGGCCCGACGCAACGCCTGCCACAGCTCCTCCTCACTGGCCTCCTCCTTGGCCAGCAGCAGGTTCGCTCGTACGGACTCGTGGAACAGGTGCCCGTCCTGGGTCACCAACCCGAGCGTCTGGCGGATGGCGGCGAAGCTGAGGTCACGGACGTCGACGCCGCCGAGCCGGACCGCGCCGGCGTCGGTGTCGTACAACCGCGCCAGCAACTGGGCCAACGTCGACTTCCCCGCGCCGGACGAGCCGACCAACGCGATCATCTGGCCGGCCGCGGCAGTGAAGCTCACGTCGTGGATCACCTGCTCGCCGCCACGGTTGTCCAAGATGGCCACCTCCTCCAACGAGGCCAACGAGACCCGCTCGGCGGACGGATAGGCGAAGCTGACCGCATCGAACTCGACCGAGACCGGCCCGTCGGGCACGGTCACGGCGTCCGGCTTCTCGGTGATCAACGGTTTGAGGTCCAAGATCTCGAAGACCCGCTCGAAGCTGACCAGCGCACTCATCACCTCCACCCGGGCACTGGCCAGGCCGGTGAGCGGGGCGTACAGGCGGGTGATCAACAACGCCATGGCCACGACCGCACCGGGCTCGAGCGACCCCCGCAGGGCGTAGAAACCGCCGAGACCGTAGATCAACGCCAGCGCCAACGCGGACACCAAGGTGAGTGCGGTGATGAAGACGGTCTGGACCATCGCCGTGCGGACCCCGATGTCGCGGACCCGGGAGGCGCGGGCGACGAACTCGGCGGACTCCCGTTCCGGCCGGGCGAACAGCTTGACCAAGGTGGCGCCCGGCGCGGAGAAGCGCTCCGTCATCTGGGTGCTCATCGTCGAGTTGTGGTTGGCCGCTTCGAGCTCCAGCTTGGCCAGCCGCCCGCCCATCCGGCGGGCGGGCAGCACGAAGATGGGCAGCAGCACCAGCGCCAGCAACGTGATCTGCCAGGAGATGGTCAGCATCGCCACCATGGCCAGGACCAGTGACACGATGTTGCCGACGACCCCGGAGAGGGTGTCGGAGAACGCGCGCTGAGCACCGATGACGTCGTTGTTGAGCCGGCTGACCAGGGCGCCGGTCCGGGTCCGGGTGAAGAACGCGATGGGCATCTGCTGGACGTGGTCGAAGACGGCCCGGCGCAGGTCCAAGATCAAGTTCTCCCCGATCCGGGCCGAGAACCACCGCGACACCAGGCCGAGCGCCGCCTCGCAGACCGCGATCACGGCGATGATCACCGCCAGCTGCAAGACGATCGCGAACGCCCGCTGGTTGACGATGGCGTCCACCACCCGTCCGGCCAGCAGCGGCGTGGCCACGGCCAGCACCGCACCGACCACGCTCAGGGCCAAGAAGCCGATCAACGCCGCCCGCTGCGGACGGGCGAAGGTGAGGATCCGTCGTACGGTCGCCCAGGAGAAGGGACGCTTCTCCTGTTGGGCCGTCATTGCGTGGTACAGCGAGTTCCAGGCCACCATCTCCATGCTCATGGGGCGACCCTAGAACCTCACGCTGACATGAGGTCAAGAGCGGCGTACGGGGGATAACCCGAAGTCGGATCCGGCCGATAGCCTGATGGTTCTCGACGCGGCGATCAGCGACGGTAGAGAGGTGAACACATCTGAGTACGTGGCGAGCACCTTCGAGCCGGAGCAGGCGGTGGGACTGATCCGGCGAGCCGGGCGGGACTTCGGCGTCCTCGTCGGGCTGTTCTTCGTCTCGCTGCCCGCCTTCATCGTCTGCGTGACGCTGTTCTCCGTCGGGGCCGGCACCCTCGTCATCGTCGCCGGACTCTTCGTGCTCGTCGGCTGCCTGATCTGCGCTGCCGCCTTCGCGGGGGCGGTCCGCTCGCTGCTCGAGTTCGGTGGGCACCCGCTAGCCCGACCGCACTATCCGCGGACCGGCCCGGGCATCCGTGGCAAGCTGCGGCGGCTGGCCCACGCGCAGTCCTGGCGCGACCTGCTGCACGTGCTGATCAGCTTCATCCTCAGCGTGACCAGCTTCAGCATCGCCGTGACCTGGGTCGCCGGCGGTCTGGGTGGGGTGACCTTCTGGTTCTGGAGCCGCTACCTGCCCGGCGACAGCCAGGGCCTGGCCTGGCTCCTCGGCTTCCCCGGTCGCTTGGCCGAGACCGCCCTCAACTCGGTGGCCGGTCTCGTGCTGCTGCTGACCGCGCCGGCGATCCTGCACGGACTGGTCGCGCTGCACGCCGTGGTCGCCCGCGGCCTGCTGGTCGACGAGCGCTCGGCGCTGCGCCAACAGGTGAGCGAGCTGACCCAGAGCCGTACGGCGGCCGGTGAGGCCGAGGTGCACACCCTGCGGCGCCTGGAACGCGACCTGCACGACGGGCCGCAGCAACGTCTGGTACGCCTCGGCATGGACATCTCCGCCGCTCAACGTCGGCTGGCCAGTGATCCCGAGCGGGCCAACGCCTTGCTGAACGAGGCGCTGCAGCAGTCGCAGGACGCCCTGGCCGAGATTCGTACGTTGTCCCGTGGCATCGCACCGCCCATCCTGGCCGAGCGCGGGCTCGAGGCCGCCGTCACCGCTTTGGCCGCGCGCGGCTCGGTGGAGACCGCTGTCGAGGTAGGCCCGGTCCGGCTCTCCGATGCCGCGCTGAACGCCGCCTACTTCGTCGTCGCAGAGTCACTGACCAATGTGGAGAAGCACAGCGGCGCCAGCTCGGCGACGGTCGAGATCGGCTCGATCGGACCGGTGACCGTGATCAGCGTCAGTGACAACGGCCTCGGTGGCGCCTCCTTGGCCAAGGGGCACGGCCTGGCCGGCCTGGCCGACCGGCTGGCCGGCGTGGACGGCACGCTGGCCGTCTCCTCACCGGCCGGTGGCCCGACCACCGTCACCGCCACCATCCCCAGCCGGTTGTGAGCCGCCGGGTCGTGAAAGCCTGACGCCATGCGTGTTGTCGTGGCCGATGACTCGGTGCTCCTGCGAGAGGGCCTGGTCCGGCTGCTCGACGAGGTCGACTGCGAAGTGGTCGCCGCGGTCGAGGACGCTCCGAGCTTCCTGGCCGCCGTGGCCGAGCACCGCCCCGACGTGGCCCTGGTCGATGTCCGGATGCCGCCGACGATGACCGACGACGGGCTCCGGGCCGCCGTCCAGGCGCGGGCCAGCCAGCCCGAGCTCGGCATCTTGATGCTGTCGGCCTACATCGAGCTGTCCTACGCCGACGTGCTGTTGTCGGACGGCCGCGGCGGCGTCGGCTACCTGCTCAAGGACCGGGTGACCTCCCTCGACACCCTGGTCGATGCGCTGAAGACGATCTCCGGCGGCGGCACCGTGCTCGATCCCGAAGTCGTCGCCCAGCTGTTGGTGGCCCGCCGTTCGGACCCGCTCGGAGCCCTCAGCCGGCGCGAGAAGGAGGTCCTCGGACTGATGGCCGAGGGCCGGAGCAACGCGGCCATCGCCCGCGAGCTGGTGGTGTCCGGCGGCGCGGTGGAGAAGCACATCTCGAACATCTTCGCCAAGATCAACTTGCCCGACCTGGGCTCGGACAACCGGCGGGTGCTCGCCGTGCTGGCCTGGCTCAAGTCCCGCTGACCAGCCGGACCATCCTCATAGCGGCACCACAGGTCGACCCGACCCGGACCACAGTCGTGGAACCGACAGTGAGGGCATGGCTCTTCCGCTGCTCCCGCTGGCCGGCTCCACCAGCACCCGGCACCTCGCTCCGCACCAGCACCTGTCGAAGGGCTCCACCCTCGACGTGGACGCTGTGGTCGACATCGTCGTCCCGGTCCACAACGAGGAAGTTGATCTTGGTCCGTCCGTACGCCGGCTCGATGCGTTCCTGTCCGACCACTTCCCCTACCGCTACTGCATCACCATCGCCGACAATGCGAGCACCGACTCCACCTGGGCGGTCGCCGAGGACCTGGTCGAGACCCTGGACCGCGTACGCGCCGTGCACCTTGATCAAAAGGGACGCGGCCGAGCACTCAAGGCGGTGTGGGCGGCTTCGTCCGCGCCGGTGCTGGCCTACATGGACGTCGACCTCTCGACCGACCTGCGGGCCCTGCTGCCCCTGGTCGCGCCGCTGATCTCCGGTCACTCCGACATCGCCATCGGCACCCGGCTGTCCCGGTCCAGCCGGGTCGTCCGGGGCCCGAAGCGGGAGTTCATCTCGCGCAGCTACAACCTGATCTTGAAAAGCGCACTGTCCGCGTCGTTCTCCGATGCCCAGTGCGGTTTCAAGGCGATCCGAGCCAGCGTGGCCGAGGACCTGCTGCCGCTGGTGGAGGACAACAACTGGTTCTTCGACACCGAGCTGCTGGTGATCGCCCAACGCGCCGGGCTGCGCATCCACGAGGTGCCGGTGGACTGGGTCGACGACCCCACCAGCACGGTCGACATCGTGGCCACCGCACGCGAGGATCTGGCCGGTGTCGCGCGGTTGATCAAGGGCTTCGCCACCGGCGGCATCCCGGTGGGCCGGCTCCGTGCTGAGCTGGGCCGCGACGCCGAGGTCCCCTCCGCCGTCCCCGGGGTGCCCCGTGGAATGTTCGCCCAGCTGGTGAAGTTCGGCGGCATCGGGGTGCTCAGCACGCTGGCCTACTTCGTGCTCTACCTGGGTCTGCGCGAGCTCGCCGGCGCCCAGGCCGCCAACCTGATCGCGTTGTTGATCACCGCCGTCGCCAACACCGCCGCCAACCGCCGGATGACCTTCGGGGTCCGAGGCGGTGACGACGCCCTCAAGCACCATGCCGGGGGCCTGATCGCGTTCGGCGTCGGACTCGCCCTGACCAGCGGCTCGCTGTGGGTCGTGCACCACCTGATCACCGACCCGAGCCGCATCCTCGAGGTGACGGTGCTGGTCCTCGCCAACGCCGTCTCCACGCTGGTCCGCTTTCTGTCGCTGCGCCAGCTGATGGGCCGCCGGCGGGGGTGAGGCGGTCCGACTCGGATGGGGACGTACCCTGCCCGTATGGCCACCGAGCGGATCGAGCTGGAAGTCGGCGACCGGGTCGTCAAGATCAGCAATCCCGACCGCGTCTACTTCTCCGCGCGAGGCGAGACCAAGCTCGATCTGGCTCGCTACTACCTGTCGGTGGCTGACGGGATCGTCAACGCGCTCTACCACCGGCCCTGCATGTTGCACCGTTTCCCGGACGGGGTGGATGGCGAGAAGGTGCACCAGAAGCGGTTGCCGCACGGGGCGCCGCCGTGGATCGAGACCGTACGGGTGCACTTCCCGCGCTACAACCGGCACGCCGACGAGCTCTGCGTGGCCCACCCGGCTGACGTGATCTGGGCCGTGCAGATGTCCACCGTGGAGTTCCATCCGTGGAACTCCCGTCGCGACGACACCGAGTCACCGGACGAGTGGCGGATCGACCTGGACCCGATGCCGGTTGCCACCTACGCCGACGTACGCAAGGTCGCCGTGATCGTCCAGGAGGTGCTGGCCGAGCTGGGAGCCGTCGGCTATCCCAAGACCTCCGGCGGCAAGGGCCTGCACATCTACGTCCGGATCACCCCCGAGCATGGGTTCGGTGACGTACGCCGAGCGGCATGGGCGTTCGCTCGCGAGGTCGAGCGGCGCAGTGACGGGCTCGTCGACACCACCTGGTGGCGCAAGGACCGCGACCCCGGCTCGATCTTCGTCGACTACAACCAGAACGCCCGCGACCACACGATCGCCAGTGCCTACTCCGTACGCGGCACCCCGGAGGGCATCGTCTCGGCTCCGGTCCGGTGGGATGAGATCGCCGACGCCGAGCCGCGGGACTTCACCATCGCCACCATGCCGGCCCGCTTCGCCGAGCTCGGTGACCTGCACGCCGACATCGACGGCCACCCCTTCCGGATCGACCAGCTGCTCGACTGGGCCGACCGGGACGAGCGCGATGGGAAGGCCCCGCCCGAGGAGAGCTGACCAGCGGCGAGGCGGTGGTGGAAACCGCTCAGCGCACCGTTCCTCCCAAGCTGCGGGTCTTGTACTCCCCTGGTCTCGCGTCGTAGTAGGCCAGGCCGCCTGACGTGGCGCGACCGAACAGGACCCAGCTGCCGTCGGGCCGGGTCACCACATCAGGATCCGAGTCGATCTTGACGCCCAGGGCCAGGACCAGACCACCCTGCTGAAAGCGTGCGTAGCCGTCGCTGCCCTTGGACACCGCGACCATGGTGCGGCCGGCGAAGCGGTCTCCCAGCGCGCGGCCGGACCAGAGCAGGCCATCGGTCTTGGACCACGTTGATCCGTTGCTGCTTGCGGTGACCCTGCGCTCGTAGATCCCCCCGCCGGGGCTTCGCGCAGTGATCACCGTGCCGCCGCCGGCCGGGTCGACCGAGGCGCCCACCGCCGAGGTGAAGGTGTCGTTGCCGACCCGTTGCCACCCCGACCAGCTGCTCCCATAGTGCCGGCGATAGATCACGCCGTTCGTGCCGAAGCCCCACACGTCGAGCGTGCCGTCTCCGAGAGAGGAGACGGTCGCCGTGGTCAGGTTGCCGCCCAGCCCGGTCTGGCCACGACGTCGTCCGTCGACGAACCAGGTGTGGGTGATGGAGCCGTCATTCGCGCGAGTGACCAGATCCACCCGACCGCCGGCCGAGGAGGCGACCGATGGTGCGGTGGTCGAGGTCACGCCGGTGGAGGTCCAGCTGGCGCCCCAGGTCCGGCCGTCGTCGCTGCTGCGCTTGTAGGCGACGGCGTTGCCGGTGGTCCGGATGAAGGCGTACACGTCGTCGTTGGTGCGCACCGCCGAGACGCCGACGCCGGAGATGTTCCGGCCGGCCGCGAGGGTCTTCGGCTTGGCCGTCGGGGTGATCTTGGCGATCACGTCGTTGCTGCCGTTGGAGGTGGTGAAGTAGAGCGCGTTGTCCGGGCCGAACTGGACCGTCCGGATGCGGCCAAATCTCTTGACCTCCTCGATCAGCCGGGTCCCGGTGACGCGGCCGGTCGGGTCCAGGAACAGCAGCCGGATGCCCTGGTCCTTGAGCAGGCCGACCGCCGCCACCCCCTGCCAGTGGCCCCATGCCGAGCTGTTCACGAAGGTCAAGCCACTGGTCGCCTGAGTGGTTGGGCCTGACCTCCAGCGGGCCGGCACCGCGTCGGGGAACTTGCGCAGGTCGGTCATCGGCACCGACTCGTCGTAGCCGGGACCGGGGTCCCAGCCGTAGTTGCCTCCCTTGACGATGGTGTTGATCTCGTCATCGCGATAGCTGCCGTGCTCGGCGCTCCAGAGCTGCGAGGTGCCCGGCCGGAACGCCAGGCCCTGCACGTTGCGGTGTCCATAGCTCCACACGTAGCGGGCGTTGCCGCCTTCGGCGTAGAACGGGTTGTCGGTCGGGATGTCGCCGTTGGCGCTGACCCGGAGCACCTTGCCGCCGAGCGACTTGCGGTTCTGAGGGTTGCCGGTCGTCGCCGCATCCCCGGTGCCGACGTACAACTTTCCATCGGGACCGAACCGCAGCCGGCAGCCGGAGTGCCTGCCGTTGCTGACGGGCAGTCCCTTGACCACCGTCGCCTGGGCGGCCGAGCCGTCCAGGACGGCGGTCGTGTCGGTGGTCAGACGCCACCGGAGGACGCGCACGTCCTTGGCGCTGCCCGCGAGCCGGACCGCCTGGCAGGTGTAGAAGCGCTTGTTGCTGGCGGCCGACGGATCGGCGACCAGTCCGAGCAGGCCACCCTCGTTGTTGACGTAGATGTCGGGCAACGGGTCGAGCTTCACCCGGTGAGCGGCCGACGACCCCCTTTTGGAGTAGACCGTGCCGCCGCGCTGGTCGAACAGCATCAGCTTTCCGACCCAGGTCAGGTCCCACGGGTGCGAGAGCTTGGAGACGACCGTCGTCACCGTGAAGGTGGGTTTCGCCTCAGCAGCGGGTGCGCCGATCGCCACCCAGCCAGCCAGACCCGTGACCATCGCCAGTCCTGACGTCGTTGCGATACGCAGCCGGCTCACCGACACGGTGCCTCCTCAGAGCTCGTCCCCGAGCAAGGTCAGCCTATGACCCTGGCCCGGGTCAGAAAAAGGCGAAGCCCCCGGGCGGTGGCGTCCGCAGACCTCACCGCCCGAGGGCATCACCTCGTCAGCTCAGACGAGCCCCTTCGACTTCAGCCAGTCGGCCGCGACCTGGTTGGGGTCCTGCCGGTCGGAGTCGACCAGCTTGTTGAGGGCGGTCAGGTCTTCGGTGGTCAAGGCCGCCTGGACCGACTCGATGGCGCTGACCGCCGCGGCGTTGTCGGCCACGGCCGTGCTGACCAACGGGACCACGTTGTTCGGCAGGATCATCGCCTGGGGGTCGGCCAGTTGCACCAGTCCGTTGTCCGCGATGACGCTCTCGGTCGTGAAATAGGTGGCCAGCTGGATCTTGCCGTCCACCAGGTCCTTGGTCTTCACGGCCGCCGAGCTGTAAGGCTTGAACTGCTTGATCTTGGCTCCATATTGCCCCTCGAGGCCGGGGGGGCCATAGTCCCGCTTCTCGAGCTCGGACGGACCCCCCAGGATGACGTTGCCGGCCACCTTCTTCAGGTCCTCCAAGGAGGTGACGCCGTTCTTCTCGGAGAACTCCTTGGTGACCACATAAACGTCCTGGTCGGCGGCCTTCGAGCTCTTGAGCACCTTGAGGTCGGCCGGCAATGCCTTGGGCAGGGCGGCTTCGATCTCGGCGGCGGTGGTCGCGGTGGCGGCCTTGTCGAAGTTGATCAGCAGGTTGCCGGTGTACTCCGGCACCACCGCGATCGACTTGTCCTGCAGAGCCTTGATGTACAGCTCACGGGAACCGATCGGCGGCCGGGTCGAGGCCTGGACCCCCTTGGCCACGAGGGTCTGAGCATAGAGCTCGGCGATGATCTGTGACTCGGTGAAGTCGGCCGCGCCGACGACGATCGCTGATCCGCCCGCTGAGCCCGACGCGGCGGGTGACCCGCTGGCCAGCGGGTCACCGCTGCCACCACCCCCGCAGGCGGCCAGCAGGAGCGCAGCCGCAGTTGCACCTGCGGCAACAAGAGTTCGTTTCAGTTTCATGATGTGCTCCGTCTCCGGCCAGGACTATTCCCGACTGCCGGACTAGGTTATGTGGGTGCCACCGCGAGCGTGGCGGTTGTCTTGCTTCGCGGACGGGTCCGGCGGCCGACCAGCCAGCCGATGAGTCCGAGCAGCAGGTCGAGGACGATGGCCAGCCCGGCGATCAGCACCGCCCCGCCGAACATCTGCGGGTAGTTGCGGGTCGCCTGACCGGTGGTCAGGAGCTGACCCAGACCTCCACCCGAGGCGAACGCCGCCACCGTGGCGGTGGCCACGACCTGCAGCGTGGCGCTCCGGAGCCCGGAGATGATCAGCGGCAGAGCCAGCGGCACCTCCACCTGGTTGACGATCTGGCCTTCCTTCATGCCCAGCGCCCGGGCGGCGTGCACCGCCTCGCGGTCGGCCCCGGCCACGCCGGCCGACGTCGCCGTCAGAATCGAGGGCAGGGCCAAGATGGCCAGCACCACGACGATGTTGGCCGCTCCGGTCCCGAGCAGCATCACGGCCAAGAACAGCAACCCGAGGGTCGGGATGGCCCGCGCCCCGTTGCTCAGCCCGATGACCAGGAACGAGCCGCGACCGGTGTGGCCGATCAGGATGCCGACCGGGATGGCGATCACCGCAGCGATGGCCACCGCCGCGCCGGTGTAGGCCAGGTGCTGCAGCAACAGGGCAAGGATGCCGCTCGGGCCCATCCAGTTGGCCGGGTCCTGGAGATAGCTGAAGATGCTCATGCCGTACGCCGTCCTCTCGCCCACGGCAGCACGCCGCGCTGGATGAGCAGGATGATCAGGTCGGCCAGCAGCGCCAGCACCACGCTGAGCACCAGCCCGACGATCAGCGGTGTGTAGAAGAACCGGTTGTAGCCGATGCTGAACAGCTGCCCCAGGGCGCCACTGCCGACGAGGACGGCCACGCTGACCAACGCGATGTTGGACACGGTGACCACGCGCAGTCCGGCGAAGATGACCGGCATCGCTAGCGGGAGCTCGACGCGGAGCAGCCGGCGGAACCAGCCGAACCCGACCGCCGAGGCCGACTGCTTGACCGCTGCCGGCACCGAGCGGAGGCCGTCGACGACGCTGCGGACCAGCAGGGCCAGCGAATAGATGGCCAGCGCCACACCGACATTCAGGGGGTCGAGGATCTGCGTGCCGAGGACCACCGGCAGGGCGACGAACAGGGCCAGCGAGGGGATGGAGTAGATGACACCGAGCACGGCCAGGATCCCGTTGGAGACCTTGCCGGTCCGGTAGACCAGGTAGCCGAGGGGGATCGAGACCACCAGAGCAGCGAGCACCGGCAGGATGGCGAGCACCGTGTGCTCACCGAGCAACCGCGCGATCATCATCAGGTTGCGCTGCACCCAGGCCCAGTCGAGGTTCATCGGCGAACGTCCGCGCTGTCGGGATCAGGGTGCTCGGCCGGATCAATCCCGTGCGGCTGAGTCTGGTCGTCAGTCGGGGTGGGATCGACCGCGACCGGACCGACCACGATGGTGTCGTCGTCGCGATAGGCGTGATCGTCGGCCACCGCTTCGCCCTCGGGCAGCTCGTCGGCGGCGTCGGTGCGGTGATCGCTGTCCGGCGCGTCGTGGGCGTCGTGGTCGGCGACCGGCTGATCCAAGGCGGCCGGGTCAGCCGAGTCGACCTGGGGAGGCTCGGAGTGATCGTCGGCGTGGCCGTCGGGCTCGGCGATCGGCAGGGCGGCCGGGGCCGGTGCCCCGCCGAGCTCCCGCCCGGTTTCGGCGTCGCGCACCGAGATGGACTCGACCACGGCCACCCGGGCGCCGGTGACCTGGTCGAGAATGGTCTTGGCATCGACGACCCCGGCATATCGTCCAGTGCCGGACTCGACGCCGACGGCCAAACCGAAGGGCGAGGTCAGGGCTGAGTCGAGCGCGATCCGGAGGTTGTCGGACTCGGGCTGGAACGTTGATCCCAGCGGATAGACCTGGCCGGGATGCGCGCGGTCGACCCAGCCCACCGGACGGGCATCACCGTCGACCACGAGCGTCGGCTCGTGGCCCGACGCGGACTCCACCTCGCGTACGACCTGCACCCGTTCCAGGCTCAGGCTGCTCGCGGGCAAGAAGGACAGCGAGCGGTAGCCGCGGTCACGGCCGATGAAGCCCTCCACGAAGGCGTCGGCTGGTTCGTCGAGCAGCTCCTGCGGCGTACCGACCTGGGCCAGCCGACCCCCGACCCGCAGGATCGCGACCTGGTCACCGAGCTTGATGGCTTCGTCGATGTCGTGGGTGATCAACACGATGGTCTTGCTCAGCTCCCGCTGCAGCCCGAGGAAGAACTCGTGCAGCTCGCTGCGCACGACCGGGTCGACCGCGGAGAACGGCTCGTCCATCAGCAGCACCAAGGGGTCAGCGGCCAACGCTCGAGCCACTCCGACACGCTGCTGCTGGCCGCCCGACAGCTGGGCCGGATACCGGTGGGCCAGCTTGCGGTCCAGGCCGACGCTGCCGAGGAGCTCCATCGAACGCTTCTGGATCCTGGTCTTGGACCAGCCCAGCAGTCCGGGCACGGTGCCGATGTTGTCGAGCACGGTGCGGTGCGGGAACAGACCCCCGCTCTGGATCACGTAGCCCATCTGCCGACGGAGGGCCGTCTTGCGCTTGGAACGCAAGGGGTTGCCGTCCCAGGTGATCCGGCCACTGGTCGGCTCGATCATCCTGTTGACCATCCGAAGCGTCGTGGTCTTGCCACAACCGGAGGGTCCGACGATGACCGTGATCTTGTCCGACGGCACCGTCAGACTCAGGTCGACGACCGCGGCCGTCCCATCTCGAAAGGTCTTGCCGACTGACTCGAACTCGATCACGCGAAACCCCAACTTGTTGCGTCAACGGCCCGCGAGGGAGTCCCCCGCGGTAGGTCGTAACGACCCTAACCGGCACCGCTGACAATTACCCGGAAGGCACCGGCGCGCCCCGGTGACGAACCCGGAGCCTGACCCCGGTCGACGCCGTCCGCGCAGCATCACTTTCTGTCGGCGCCGCTCATTAGGATGCGGATTGACGCTGATTCCGGCGCCAGTCGTACGAGCGTCGCCGCCCGGTCGGATTGTCGCCAGGTCGCGCTAAGTTACTCACGAGTAACCTAGAGCCTCAGTCGAACGAACGGAGCCGTACGTGAAGATCGTCGCCGTGGTGCTGGCCCTGGCCGTCTCGGTCGTCGGGGTCACGCTGTTCGCCCGCGCGGCAGCATCGATCATCGGTGTCGTCAGGTTGGGGCAGCCGTCGGCGGGACGACGAGACCGAGCCGCCGAGCGTTGGAAGCACCTGCTGGCCGAGACGCTCGGTCACACCCGGATGTTGCAGTGGACCAAGGTCGGCGCGGCCCACTGGTTCGTGTTCGTGGCCTTCGGCGCGTTGTTCTTCACGTTGATCACCGCGTACGGACAGCTCTTCAACCCGCGTTTCGCCCTGCCGGTGATCGGGCACTGGGTTGTCTACGAATGGGCCAGCGAGCTGATCGCCTGGGCCGGCTTGATCTCCATCGTCTTCTTGATGATCATCCGGTTCCTGCTGCGCAACCGCGGTCGCCAGTCCCGCTTCTTCGGGTCCCGCACCTGGCAGGCGGTCTACGTCGAGCTGACCATCTTGGGCATCGTGGTCTGCGTGCTCGCGCTGCGGGCGATGGAATTCCGGCTGCTCGGCGCCGAGACCTCGCGGTGGCACTTCCCGCTGACGAACTTCCTGCTGCCGCAGGGGATCTCGGCCGGTGGCCTGGCGACAGCGATCAGCGTCGTCGCCGCGGTGAAGATCATCATCTCGATGGCCTGGTTCGTGGTGCTCGGGCTGAACACGACCATGGGGGTGGCCTGGCACCGGTTCACGGTCTGGCCCAACATCTGGTTCAAGCGCGAGGCATCGGGCAGACCGGCGCTGGGCGCCCTGCCACCGATCATGGTCGACGCCAAGCCCCTGGACTTCGCCGAGATCGAGGATCTCGACGAGGACACCTCGCTCGGGGTCGGCAAGGTCGAGGACTTCACCTGGAAAGGCCTGCTGGACTTCACC
Organism: uncultured Actinomycetota bacterium; assembly: GCA_963740705.1. GTDB lineage: Bacteria > Actinomycetota > Actinomycetes > Propionibacteriales > Propionibacteriaceae > Microlunatus. The sequence goes on along the minus strand of CAVUGB010000006.1, from coordinate 360,609 downwards.
TCGTGCACCGAGTGCGGCCGGTGCCAGTCCCAGTGCCCGGCGTGGAACACCGAGAAGCCGCTGTCGCCGAAGCTCGTGATCATGGACCTGCGGCAGCATGCGTTCGCCAAGGCACCGTATCTGCAGGCCGCCGAGGAGGCTCGGGCGTCCCTGCCCCAAGCGGTCCAGGACGAGGCTGCCCGCCCGTTGGTGGGGCCCATCCAGGTCAGCGATGGGCTCGCGGGGATCATCGATCCCGACGTGCTGTGGTCGTGCACCACCTGTGGCGCCTGCGTGCAGCAGTGCCCGGTCGACATCGAGCACGTCGACCACATCCTCGACATGCGGCGGTTTCAGGTGATGATGGAGTCGGAGTTCCCGAAGGAGCTCAACGGGCTCTTCAAGGGGTTGGAGAGCAAGGGAAATCCGTGGAACATGAGCCCGCGCGGCCGGATGGACTGGGCCAAGGGTCTGCCGTTCGACGTCCCCGTCGTCGGTGAGGACGTCGAGGATCTGAGCGAGGTCGAGTACCTGTTCTGGGTGGGTTGCGCCGGGGCGTACGAGGATCGAGCCAAGAAGACGACCCAGGCGGTCGCCGAGCTGCTGAACACGGCCGGGGTCAGCTTCGCCGTGCTGGGCAACGGAGAGACCTGCACGGGTGACCCCGCCCGACGGGCCGGCAACGAGTTCGTCTTCCAGCAGCTGGCCATGGAGAACGCGGAGACGCTCACCGACGCCAAGGCGAAGAAGGTGGTCACCACCTGCGCGCACTGCCTGAACACGCTGAAGAACGAGTACCCCCAGCTCGGCGTCGAGCTCGAGGTCGTCCACCACACGCAGCTGCTGAACCGGCTCGTCCGCGATGGGCGACTGACCCCGATCGCCCCTGTGGCCGGATCGGTCGGCGGTCGGACCATCACCTATCACGACCCGTGCTACCTGGGCCGGCACAACGAGGTATACGACCCGCCCCGCGACCTGCTCAGCTCGCTCCCGAATGCGACCGTGGCCGAGATGCCGCGCAATCGCAAGCAGTCCTTCTGCTGTGGCGCCGGCGGCGCCCGGATGTGGATGGAGGAGAAGATCGGCACCCGGATCAACCTCAACCGCACAGAGGAGGCGCTGACCACGATCGCTGCGGCCGGCGGCCCACCCACGGGACCGGGTCACGAGGCTGGCACCAACAGCGCGGCCATCGCCACCGGTTGCCCGTTCTGCCGGGTCATGCTGAGCGACGGGCTGACCGCCAAGCAGGCCGACGGCAGTGCGGCCGAGTCGATCGAGGTGCTCGACGTCGCCCAGTTGCTGCTCGAGTCGGTTCGGCGGGTCCCCTGATCTGCGGCGCACGTGGACTGACTACGCCCGCATGACGTCATAGGGGGTTGTTTTGACGTCGTTATGACGTCATAGTTGCGTCATGGACCTTTCCCCGTATCTCGATTCCGTACGTGACGGCGTCACCAACGCCGCTGCGCTAGCCGACGAGCACACCCAGCAGGTTGCTCACCGGTTGGGCGCCGCCGTCGAGTCCTCGACTCGACTCGCCCTCATCCAGGCCCTCTCGGACGCCGCCGGCACGATCAGCGCCGAACTGGCACCGTCATCGGTCGAGCTGCGCATGGTCGGCGGCGATCCGGAGTTCGCCGTATCCGTGCACGACGCCGACACGGAACCGCCGCTGCTGATCGGCGATGCCGATCGCCGCCGACCCGGAGGACACCCGGACCGACCTGGAGGATGAGCCGATCTCCCGGGTCTCCTTGCGGCTGCCCCAGTCGGTCAAGACGAAGGTGGACGAGATGGCCGGCGCCGACGGCATCTCCACCAACGCCTGGCTGATCCGGGCCGTGATGGACGCCCTGGCCGAGCGCCCGGGATCACGAGGCTGGCCGCAACCGCCGCGTACGCCACCGTTCTTCGGACCGGAAGGACCCTTCGGTCCGCACGGCGTCTTCGGGCAGCACGGACCCTTCGGTTCCGGCGGACCGTTCGGCGACAAGGCGGCTCAGCGCAAGGACGAGGGCACCGCGCCGACGCGGCAACGTCCAGGGCTGGGTCCGATGACCTTCCGCAATGAGGTCTTCGACGGCGTACGACACGTCGTGGTCGACAACTTCGGCGCGGGCTCGATCACCGTCGAGCCCGGACCATCCCCCGACGCGGTGGAGGCCTCGATCAACGCCGCGGACGAGCGGTTCCTGGACCAGGTGCAGCTGCGTCACGAGCACGGTGAGCTGCGGATCAGCATGCCGCCGCTGTTCTTCCGCAGCTCGAGCGCCCATCTGCGGCTGGGCGTACCGGACGGGCTGACGTTCGTAGTCCGGGCCGCTTCGGCCGATGTCTCGGTCAGCGCGGCGATCGGCCGCTCCAAGATCCTCAGCGGCTCCGGCGACTCGCTCTCGGGTCGGCCTCGGATCTCGAGTGTTCCACCGGATCGGGCGACATCAGTGTCGTCCGGGTCGAGGGCAGCGGTGCCCGGATCAGCACCGGTTCGGGGGCGATCTCGATCACCGAGGCCCAGTGCCCGGTCTCGGCCAAGTCCGGCTCGGGCGACATCGTGGTGAAGTCGCTGCAGCACAGCGACCTGCAGGCCAGCTCCGGCTCGGGCGACATCGCCGTGCCCGCGACCACCGGCTCGGTCGGGCTGCGGTCCGCCTCCGGCTCACTGACCGTCGGAGTGGCCGACAACCTCCCGGCCTGGCTGGACCTCAACTCGGTCTCCGGCGACATCCGCATCGCCCTCGACTCGACCGGCGAACCGGCGGCCGGCCAGCCGTACGTGTCGGTCCGGGCTCGTACGGCCTCGGGGGACATCGCGGTCTACCGGGCCTGACGGCACCGCACTTCACCCAGCAGTTGTACGCCTTACCCAGGAAACTTCCCCCCGAAACTGCGCAATCACAAGGTTTACCTTGTGGTTTGCGGCAGGGGGTGGGGTTTGGGGAGGGGCGTCTGCCGCAGGAGCGCGCGGCGGGGGTTGGGCGGCTAGATCTGGGTGCGGTGGAAGTTCAGGTGGGAGCGGCTGGCGGTGGGGCCCCGCTGGCCCTGGTAGCGCGAGCCGTACTGCGAGGAGCCGTACGGGTGCTCGGCCGGGGAGGTCAGCCGGAAGAAGCAGAACTGGCCGATCTTCATGCCCGGCCACAGCTTGATCGGCAGGGTGGCCACGTTGGAGAGCTCGAGGGTCACGTGGCCGGAGAAGCCCGGGTCGATGAAGCCGGCGGTCGCGTGGGTGAGCAGCCCGAGCCGACCCAGGGAGGACTTGCCCTCCACCCGGGCCGCGATGTCATCGGGCAGGGTCACGACCTCGTAGATCGATCCGAGGGCGAACTCACCGGGATGCAGGATGAACGGCTCGCCGGGATCTGGCTCGACCGGCCGGGTCAGGTCGACCTGCTCCTCAGCCGGATCGATGTGCGGGTAACGGTGGTTCTCGAAGACGCGGAAGTAGCGGTCCAGCCGGATGTCGATGCTGGACGGCTGCACCATGTCGGGCGAATAGGGATCGAGGCCGATGCGACCGGCCTCGACCTCGGCCTTGATGTCGCGATCCGAGAGCAACATGACGCGACCCTATCGGCCCGCGAGCGTCCTCCGGCTCATCCTTTGCGGATCTCCAGCCAGTGGTCGCCGATCGAGACGATCGAACCCTCGTCGATGTAGATGATGTCCCCGGCCTGGCAGCGGGTCGAGATGCCCGCCGGCGTGGTCACGGTCGATCCGTTGGTCGAGCCGCGGTCGACCACGAAGAGACCGGCGGAGTCGAGCCCGATGGCCAGATGCGACTTCGAGACCGTACGGGTCTCGTCGGCCAGCTTGATCAGCTGCGCATCCTCTTCGCCGGGCTGCGGCTGCGGGTTGCGTCCGAGCAGGACCAGGCCGTCGATGGTGATCTGCCGGCCGTCATCCAGCACGGCCGACCACGCGGGGCCGGCCGGGGCGGCGGGAACCGAGGCGATCTGGGTTTCATCGGATTCCGGTGCGCCGGAGGCCGGATAGCTCGGCGCCGGATAACCCGGTGGAGGCTGCGGAGCCGGCTGGTCGTTGCGGTAGAGATCGTCGGGCGCGGAGGTCTGCGAGTACGGGGTCTGCGGGTGCGCCGGCGCACCACCGTACGCCGGGGGCCCGCTCAGCGGCGCGGCTCCCGGTGGGGGTGGCGTCGGCTGGCTCTGCGGCCCAGGGCCGTAGCCCGGCTGAGCGTAGTTCTGCGGCTGCGGTGAGTACTGCGGCGGGTAAGACGGTTGGGGTGCCGACTGCTGACCCGGGTACTGCTGCCCCGGATACTGCTGCGGGTCGGCGTACTGGGGGTTGGACTGAGGACCGGCGTACTGGTTGGACGACGGGGCGCCGACGCTCTGCTGCTGACCGGGACGAGGACCGGGCGCGAGCGAGCGTTCCTTGATCACGACCCCCTTGGCGGCGAGGTCGTGCCAGCCCTGCTTGCGCGGGTGCATGACCATCAGCACCAACATGATCACCAAGACGATGCCCGTGCCACTGATGAGCGAGAAAACCAGCCAGCGCAGCAGCGTCCGGCCCCAGCCGACCGGGCGTCCGTCGTAGAAGCCGACCAGCTGGAGCTTCATCAGCCGCATCCCGGGGCTGGCGGCCCGGACGGCGATGCCGCGCAGCACCACGAACAGCCAGCCCAGGATCAAGACGACGAACACGATGCTCAAGATCACCCGCACCGAGTCGGAGACCCCGGGCAGCACGAAGCCGAGCAGACCGCCGAGGACGCCCGGCACGACCGAGTCGACCAGGTAGGCCACGAACCGCGCACCCAGTGGTCCGGCCTCGACCCCGGGGGGGAGGCCAGTCCCCGGTTGTGGTTTAGCCGGCACAGGCGATGCCATGGTCAGACTCCTTGCTGTTCGAGACCTCTACAACGCTACAGATTCTTCGACCCTATTGCGGAAAGTCGATCAAAACCGAAACCCCGTCTCCCAGCTCCATCACGCTGCCCAGCGGCACGGCCACCGGCTCGTTGGGCGGAAGCTGCTGCCGATCACCGCTGCCGGGGCGCATCAACACCGTCCCGTTGGTCGACTGCAGGTCGGTGACCACCACCTGCCACCCGTCCGGTGTCACCTCGACGTGATTGCGGCTGATGTCGTGACCTGGACTGGGCACGGTGAGCAACCGGGGCGCCCGGGCCGTCGAGCGGCTGGCCGACGGTGCCCGCCCCACCAGCACCGCTCGATCGACCTGCATCGACTCCCCGTTGCTGGCCCGCAGCACGGCCAAGGGCGGTCGTACGACCAGGCGAGGGCCCTGGGGCGCTATCGGGTTGCCGCAGACCCGGCAGACCGTCGCGTTCTGTGGGCTGCTGTGCCCGTACTGACAGACCACGGCCATCACCATCGAGTCCTGGGACATCTCCGCGGTCGGCTCGTTGTCCTCGAACTCCTCCTCCGGTGCGGGCAGCGGCTCGGTCGCCGCGATCGGCGTCGCCGGCATCATCAGCTGCGTGTCGCCGTGCTCGATGCTGTCGAGCAGAGCCGGGTCCATCGGCGGAGTCGCCGTCACTGGCGGGGCCGTCACCGGGGGGGCCGGCGCGGCCACGGCGGCCGCAACGGGCTGCTCGCCGAGCGGCTGCTCCTGCCCCACCTCGGCATAGGCCTCCTCGGCCATGGCGACAGGTTCGTCCTCCGCCTCGAGCGCTGGGTCGTCTTCTGTGGAGTCCTCGACCGGCACCTCGACTGGCTGCTGGTCGGGCTCGACGAGATCGGGCTCCTCGTCGGGAAAGGGATTGGTCATCGCTTCGGTGGCGGCGCCCTCGTCCTCCGGCTCGGCCGCCTCGGCTGCGCCCTCGACCGCTTGCTCCTCGGGCTGCTCGAGCTCGGCAACCTCGACCTCGGCGGCCTCCGGCTCGGCGGCCGCTACCGCGCTCGGTGCCACCTCAGGCTCGGGCAGGTCCGGGACACCGGCGGCCTGAGGCTCGGGCATCGGCTGCGGTGACGACAGCTGTGCCTTGGCCGAAGCGTCCAGGAGAATCGTCGCCGCGCGGACGGCGCCGACCACCAAGGGCAGCTCCAAAGCAGCGCTGCCGCGCTCGGTGCCGCCGTCGATGGCGGGCAGCTCGATCCGGACCCGGTTGACCCCGGCGAGGTCGGATTCGGTCCAGGTCTGGATGCCCTCGCCGTTGGCCACCACGGAGCTGGTGGCCAGATCGACGACCTTGACATCGCCCCGGACCAGCGAGCGCATGCCCTCCTCGGTCCAGAAGAAGGCGCCGAAGCTCGGCATCGAGTCGATCCGGTTGGCGGCCAGTTTCTCGGCCAGCTCGACCAGGGAGGCGGAGGCGACGACCTGTTCCCACAGCGTCTTGATCAGCGAGGACCAGCCGGCACCGGCCGGCTGCAGCACCACCACCGAGGTGGGCCCGGCGAGCACCACCCAGTCCCCCGGTGTGTACGTAGCACGCCATCGTCCCACTGGTGCGGTCATCGGGTTCCCTCTGTCTGGTGGAGATCCGAGGAGGTCGAATCGCTCGACCGTGGCCCATTCTCCTGTGACTTGGATGGTAACGAAAGGTCGCGCGGATCCACGTGCGGTGGTCGGAGCCGGGCCGGTCACGCCGTGGTGAGGGCCTTCCGCTCCTCGGTCTCCATCTGCTCGGTGAAGTCACGCTTGGTCGATTGCCAGCGGTCCTCGGTCTGACCGGTGCGCCAATAGCCCGAGATCGAGACTCGACCTCGGTCGAGGCGTCGCTCCACGAACAGGTAGCGGCGCAGGTCGCGGACGAGCTCGGCGTTGCCGTGCACGAACACCTGCACGTCCCCGGTCGGGAACTCGGCCGCGCGTACGACCTCGGCCAAACCCTGCCCGTACGGCCGACCCTCCCGGTGCACCCAGGTGATGTCGGTGCCCTGGGGGCCGTCGAGCGGCTGACGGTCCTGCTCGTCCTCGACCTCGAGAAACACCCGGGCGGCAGCACCGCTCGGTAGCCGCTCGAGCGTGGCGGCGATGGCCGGCAGCGCCGCCTCGTCGCCGACCAGCAGGTGGCTGTTCGCCTCGGGGTCTGGCTCGTACGCCCCGCCCGGCCCGAAGAACCCGATCTCCATCCCCGGCTGCGCGCCGGCCGCCCACGGTCCAGCCAGTCCCTCGTCGCCGTGCACCACGAAGTCGATGGCCAGCTCGTTGGTGGTCGGGTCATAGGAACGGAGGGTGTAGGTCCGGGTCACCGGCCACTGGTCGGCCGGGTGGGAGCCGCGGATCAGCTCCGGATCGAACGGCCAGCTGTAGTCGGCACCCCGCGGAGCGAACAAGATCTTGATGTAGTGGTCGGTGTAGGGCAGCTCGAGGCCCGCGAGGTCCGTGCCGGTGAAGACGACCCGGACCATCTGCCGGGTCAGCCACTCGGTGCGCACCACCACTGCGGTCTTGACTGTTCTTCTGCCTCGCTCGCCCACGGCCGTCCTGTCTCCCTTATCCAGCAAAGAACTAAGGCTACCCTCACATTGCCCGGCCCACGACACAATGGCGGCGTGCTGGACTCCGCTGACCCCGTCGACCGCCTGCTGCTGGAGGAGGCGGCAGATGCCCTCGCGCGGGCCCAGACCGTTGTGGTGATCGACGACGAGACGGCCGCATTGACCGGCACCGTCAGCTCCGGCGTCGCCACCGTGCGTTGCTACAACGACTCCGCCACCATCGACCGCGCCGTGGCCGGGTCGATCCCCGCCCACGTGACCATCGGGGACGCCCTGGACGCCGACCTGCTCCGCGACGCCGATGTCGTGCTGCTGCGGTTGCCGAAGAGCTTGGCCGCCCTCGACGAGATCGCGGCGGCGGTGGCCACCTTCGGGTCACCGACGGTCGAGCTGTTCGCCGGCGGCCGGGTCAAGCACCTCACCCGGAGCATGAACGACACCTTGGCCCGGCATTTCCGCTCGGTCCGAGCCAGCCTCGGCCGACAGAAGTCCCGGGTCCTGGTCGCGGCCCAGCCCGCACCTCCTCCGCTCGACCAGCCGCCGACCGGACCTCGGCACCAGCACCACGACGACCTCGACGTCACCCTCTGCGCGTTCGGCGGGACGTTCGCCGGCACCGAGATCGACCTCGGCAGCCGCTTCCTGGTCGGACTGTTCGACCAGCTCCCCGACGGTGCCCGCACGGTGGTCGACCTGGGCTCGGGCAGTGGGCTGCTCGCGGTGCTGGCCGCTCGCCGGCTGCCGTCAGCCCGCGTGGTCGCGGTGGACGACTCACGAGCGGCGATCCGTTCCACCGCAGCCACCGCCTCCGCCAATGACCTTGCGAACCGGATCAGCACCCTGCACACCGATCGGCTCGACGCGGTGGAGGCCGTACAGCGTCGACCTCATCGTGTGCAACCCGCCCTTCCACCGGGGGGCCGCACGGGACAGCAGCGCGGCGTACGGGATGTTCGCCGACGCGCAGCGGGTGCTGCGTCCCGGCGGTGAGCTGTGGGTCGTCTACAACTCCCACCTGCCCTATCTGACGACGTTGCGCCGGACCATCGGCCGCAGCACCGTCATCGGCCAGAATCCGAAGTTCACCGTGGTGCGATCGGTCAAACCGGAGCGTCCGCCGGTCGCCACGGAGTGAGCCAGTCAGTCTGGGGCCAGCCCTCGGCCCCGGCCATCAGCTCGTACATGGTGGCACCGTCGATGTGCTCGCGGATGATGTCGGCGTGGCCGGCGTGGCGTGCCAGCTCCTCGATGATGTGGAACAGGATCCAGCGAGCCGAGAAGCCTGCGGCATTCTCCGGGAACCACGGCGCCTTCGGCAGTTGGACCCGCTTGCCGAGGTCGTCCAAGGACTCGATCGCCGCGGTCGTCTCGGCCCCACCCTGCTCCAGCTCGGCGACCAGCGAGGCCGCGGTGTCGTCCTCCGTCACCGCGAAGCTGTCCACGTACGCCGACTCGTCATCGCCACCGCTGGGCAGCTCGAGCATCGTCAGCCGCCAGCTCCGCTCGGTGTTGGCCGCGTGCTTGAGCAGACCGCCGATGCTGAGGGAGCTGGACGTCGGACGCATCCTGATCTGCTCCTCGCTCAACCCGTACGCCGCGTACTTGAGCCCGTCCCGCTGCTGGATCAGGTAGGCGATGATCGCCTCCCGCTCGGTGTTGGTCGGTGGCGGCATTCCCGGCATGTCGACTCCTGTCGTGGTGGTGGACAACCCTCAGGTTGCCACCGACCACTGACAGGTCCCGGCCGAAGGACGCGGTCAGCGCGCGGTGACCGAGACGACGCTCGAGGCCTTGCTGTTGCCGAGCGGGTCGGTGGCGGTGACCTGGTAGCTGTAGGTCGTGCCCCGGGTCACGTTGGTGTCGCGGAAGGTCAGCGTCGGCCGGTTCCAGAACGTGGAGTCCTGGGTGGTGACCGGGTTGACGACCGTGCCGTTGCGGGTCACCTTGTAGGTCAGCCGGATGTTGTCGCGATCCCAGTTGGACTTCCACGTGGTCGTGATGCCGGTGAGCGCGGAGGCCGTGGCTTGCAGGTTGAAGGCAGCGCCGCTGTCGACCGGTCCGTCGGTGTTCGGCGCGACGGCCGTTCGGGCGAACCGGACCAGACCCTGCTGGGCCTTGCCGTTCACCTTGGTGAACTCACCGCCGTAGACGACGTAGTCACCGCTCGCGGCGACCGTCCAGGAGCCCTGGTCCTGACCGGTAATGGTGCCCGAGTTGATGTCGGGATACCAGTTGAGGACAGACGGGGCGGGTTGGCCGCGGAAGTCGAAGTAGTCCGGCACCCGGCGCGTCACGGTGCCGGTCCTGTTGAGCGTGATCGCCAGCCCGCGGTGGTAGACCACCGGATCAACGGTGTCGGGGAAGCCGCCGATGGGCGAGCAGTCGTGCGGGTGACCGGCCACATAGAGGTCGGTGGCGGTCGGCGCGATCGAGTAGGTGTCGCCGTGGCAGTCCTCGATCCAGACCAGGTTGCCGTTCCAGTCGGCCCGGAACGAGCCTTCGAGGTTGCCGGTGCCGTTGCCAAAGCGGTAACCGGACCCGTAAAAGCCGTCGGTCGTGCTGGCCAGGCTGAGGATCGCCGAGTCCGTGCCGGCGTTGCGGATCGTGTTGTTGACCGGCATGGGCAGCGAGCCACCGGTGGTGCCGTCGACCATGGCCAGCCCGTAGCCGGGACGGTTCGAGCCGTTCAACGAGGTGAAGTTGCCGCCCAGGACGACCCTGTTACCGTCTGGCGAGATCGCGAACTGCCGCACGTGCCCCCCGGCCGGGTTGACGACGAACGGGGTCAGCGCACCGGTGCTGGCCTCCAGAGCCGCAGCGCTGTTGCGGGCGGTGTTGTTGATGGAGCTGAAGTAGCCGCCGACGTAGACCTTGGTTCCGCGGGTGGCGATGCCGTAGACGGTCGAGTTGGCCACCGGAGCAAAGCTGCCCTTGAGGTTTCCGTTAGTCAGGTCGAACGCGGCGATCCGGTAGCGACCGCTGCCGTTCACAGTGGTGAACTGGCCGCCGACGTAGAGCGTCTTCTGGTCCGGCGAGACCGCCAGTGCGCGCACCTGGGCGTTGAACGCCGGAGCGAACGGCAGCAGCGCCCCGGTCTGCAGGTTGTAGGCCAAGAAGTTCGAGCGGGCACTCAGCTGGGTGCCGGCGGCGGCCCCGGCCGGGCGGGCGTTGTCGAAGTCGCCACCGACGTAGACGGTGTTGCCGACCACGATCTGGGTCCAGGCGACTCCGTCCATCTGGACCGTGGGCAAGACGTCGGTGGACACCGTCACCGGCGTGCCCGCTACCGGCGGCCGGGTATCGGCCTGCGCCGCCAAGCCCGGCAGGAGCAGACCCCCGGCTACCAGGCCCACGACCAAAACGGACCTCAGACGGCGAACAGTGCGAGGAAATCTCATGGTCTTGCCCCCGAGCTCGGATCCCGGACCTTCGCGCGGGATGTGCAGGCATCGTAAGGCGGGCGGCCGCGGACAGGCCACCCTCGCTACCCGGCCGTGGTCAATGTCGCCGGCCGAAGTATCAGGCACCCGGCCATCCGGAGCGTGGATACGTGGAAACTCGGGAGCGGATTGTGACCAAGGTCATCCCTGCCGGCGGCGCCTAAAGATCGACGGTCTCGTTGTCTCCGCCGTCGTAGCGCTCCCCGGTGACCTTGGCCTTGACGAAGCTGATGACTGAGGCGACCTTGCCGCCCGGGGTGTCCCAGTACTCCGCGGTCTGACCCGTGACCTTGACCAGCAAGACGTTGGGGTCCTCGGGACCCTGCGGCAGCCAGGCCTCGACCCAGGCGTTCCACAGCTCCTTGGCCTTGGTGACGTCGTCGACCGCCTCCGCAGTGCCGTTGATGGAGATCCAGGTGTCGGCGGAGCTGAGCGTGACACCGACCTGCGGATTCCGAGCGATCTCGCCGACCAGGCTCGAGTCGCGCTCGGCGAAGAACCACAGATCGCCGTCGAACTCGACTTCTTGTTGCGCCATCGGACGGGCGACGAAGTTTCCGTGCTCGTCGAGGGTGGTGAGCATCGCGATCTTGATGTCCTTGGCCAGCTCGGCCAGCTTGGTGACCTCGGGGGACGTTTGCGTCATGGCACTTCCTTTCGGGGACGGGCGTACGTCTTGAAGTTCTACCCCAGTGGCCGAACAAGATGCACCGACCCCCTCGACCACTGCCGTACGGTGGTCCGATGCCGACCCCCGAGACCGAGCCGCCGACGGCGCCGCAGGTCTCGATGGACCGGGTGGTCTGGCAGATCCCGTACGCCTGGGCGCCGGACGGCGTACGCCTGGAGGTCGACTGGGTGCTCACCACTGACCCCGAGTTCGTCCGGGTCGACGACTGCTGGACGTATCGGTTGGACCGACCGGCCGCCCGTCGCTTCGACTACCGGTTGATCCTGCGTGGCTCCGGATCGAACGACCCGGCACCCGACCCGACCAACCCGCGGCGGCTGCGGCACCCGTTCGGCGACCGGTCGGTGATCGAGTTTCCCGACTACCAGCCACCGACCTGGCTGGACACGGTCCCGACCGGACGGACCGAGACCCTGACCCTGGCCCAGGGCCAGCTCGAGGCCCCGGTTCCGGCCCAGCTGTGGTCGCCCGACGGACTCGACGTCCACGAGCCGGCCCCGCTGCTCGTCGCCCACGACGGCTCAAGTCTGGCCGAGGCGGGATTGCTGATCTGGGCGTCGCGGCAGGTCGTGGACACTGGTCCGCTCCGGGTCGCGCTGCTCGATCCGGCGTACGGATGCCGTGACTCCTGGTATGCCGCCGGTCCGGCCTATCTCGACCACGTGGCCCGGGTGGTGCTGCCTGCACTTCGGGCCCGGGTCGCCGTGACGACGGTCATCGGGCTGGGGGCAAGTCTGGGAGGACTGGCCATGTTGGGCCTGCAGCGCTGGCACCAGTCCTCCGTCGACGCCTTGATGCTCCAGTCGGGCACCTTCTTGACCCCGGACCTCGACCCTCAGGAGTCGGGCTACCCCTATTTCGACCGGGTGTGCCGGGCCGTGACCGACCTGGCCACAGCCTGGCCCGCCCGGGTCGTGCCGACCGCGATGACCTGCGGTGCGATCGAGGAGAACCTGGCCAACAACGAGCGGATGGCGTCGGCCTTGACCCGGCTGGGCTACCCGGTCGACTTCACCGTCGTCCCGGACGCCCACACGACCATCGGCTGGCGTGATGCCTGGTCGCCGGGGCTGGACGCGCTGGTGGGCGGCCCGGTCTGATCTGCGGCACCCCGGCATCGCCCCCGGTCCGGCCACGTTGGAAGATCAAGGGCATGACTAAGCGCGGGGATTCCACCACCCATCTGATCGGCCTGCTGCTCGGCACCGAGGACGACTGGCCGCGCGCCTTCGAGACCCTCGTACGCCGGGTCGGCGCCGTCCCGCACCAAGGCGTCGACCACTCGATCACCACCGAGCGCATCACCGTCGAGCCCTTCGACCTGCGCGACCCGGTCCGGCACGACGTCGTCATCGACCGCCTGGCCTGGTGGTACTTCCACCCCCGGGAGTGGCTCAAGAAGGCGGCCCTGGTCAACGACACCTACCTGATCAACAACCCGTTCACGTTCCAGGCCATGGAGAAGCACTCCGCCTACTGCGCGATGATCCGGCTCGGCTTCGACATCCCACCGACGGTGCTGGTGCCGTACAAGAACCCTCTCGACCACGAGAAGTGGGCCTACACCGCCTCGACCTACAACCTGCCGTTCGACCTCGACCAGGTGGCCGGCCAGGTCGGGTTCCCCATGTTCATGAAGCCGTTCGACGGCGGCGCCTGGCGCGGGGTCAGCAAGGTCGACGACCTCACCGAGCTGCACCGGGCGTACGACGAGTCCGGCCAGATGCTGATGCACCTGCAGCAGGCGGTCGCCGGCTTCGACTCCTTCGCCCGGTCCCTGACCATCGGTCCGAACACCATGGTGATGAAGTTCCGGCCCGAGCTGCCGATGCACCTGCGCTACGAGGTGTCACATGACTTCTTGCCCGCGTCGGCGGGCGAGGAGATCCTCACCCTGTCGCGGACGATCAACGCGTTCTTCCGGTGGGAGTTCAACTCCTGCGAGGCCCTGGTCACCGGCACCCGGGTGCAGCCGATCGACTACGCCAACGCCTGCCCCGACATCGCCATCACCTCGCTGCACTACTACTTCCCCTGGGCGATCCAGAACCTGATCAGCTGGTCGATCTACTGCGCGGTGACCGGTCGACGGACCCAGATCGACACCACCACCTCGGCATGGTTCGAGGTCGGCGACGACGACGACCTCGACTACCCCGACAAGCTCGCTCGCTACGCGCAGCTGGCCGACGACTACTTCGAGGTCGATCGCTACCGGGAGTTCTGTGAGACCTCGCTCGCCTCGCTGCCCGAGATCGTCTACAGCTGGATCACCTCACCGGAGTTCGACGACCTGCTGATCGAGACGGTGCGCAAGACCTATCCCGCCCACGAGCACGACGAGTTCGCGGCCCACTTCCGAGGGCTGCTCGGCCTGTGGGCCACCGACAACGCGGCGGTGTCGCGCTAGACCGATTCGGGCACGGGCAGGTTGTCGACCACCGTGGTGACCGTGTCGGTGACCACCCCATCGGTGCTGATGACCAGATCGTGGCGCACCAGGCGCCGACCGTCGACCATCCAGTGCGCGAGCCGCCAGCCATCCTCGAACGACCGGGCCACCGGCTCGGTGATCACGGTCCCGTACGCCGCGGTGATCTGAGTCCGCTGCTTGGTCTGCTGCGCGTTCAGCTTCGGCAGCCACTCGATGTCGTCGACCGCATCGATGCGGTAGGCGTACGCCACGAAGTCGCGGGTCGAGTCGAGGTACACCACAGCCTCGGCCTCGGCGGCGTCGACCGAGTCGATCGTGATGCTCGACGCCGCGACCATCGCGGCGAACCCGCCCGGATCTCCGGTCAGGTACTCGGCGAAGCCGTCGGACAGGGCTGCGTAGAACCGCCGCGGGTGGGCCTGGGTCCCGTTGGTCACGTCGTAGATCTGCCACCCGTTCAGCCACGGCGCGTCCACCGCGGTCAGGGTCGTGGCGGGGTCTTCGACCAGTCGGGCGCTGGTCGGACTCGCGTCGCGCAGGCCGTCGGCCAAGGCCTGCCGCACCTCGGTCGGGCCCGTCGGCGACTGACTTCCGGGCGGATCGGTCGGTCGCCCGCTGCTGCAGCCGGCGAGCACCACGACCAGTGCCACCGCCACGACCAGCACCGCCGTACGCCGCCCTGTCCTCATCACGACTCCTCTGCGCTCGCCCTGCAGCTCACGGCACCCGCCCATTCGCGATGGAGAGTGAATGAGCCTCATCGTTCCTCACGGCGGGGGCACCGCAGGGCAATGACATGCTGTTCGGGTCCGGCACCGAGTCCATCCCGTCGTCGCAGAAGGCGCCAGAACGAGACACCGAAAGGCCCCGCCGGCGGCAGGCTAGCCGTTGGTCTGGATGGCCGGGCGTGATGCCTAGGCCTGAGCCTGAGCTCGGGTGAGCGTCCCGATCCGGGTGCCCGCCGTCTCCAGCCGGGCGACGGCCCGCCGTACCGACCCCGGAACCGGCACCCCAGCGGGCACGGAGGGGTCCGGCACCGGGCTCCGCGGCGTCAGCGCCAGCGGCACCACCCCCGCCCAGACGCTTCGATCCTCCCCGTCATCCGAGCCCGCCGTGGCCGGCGCGGACCGAACCTTGACACTGACCTCATCGAGGCTCAGCCGGAGCACCATGGTGGCACTCACCTCCTTCGCAGAGCTGGTGCGAACCTCCGCCACCTGCCCCGGCAGCAGGTGATCGGTGAGCTTCTCCAGGGCGGCAGTCTTTTCGTCCCCGGTCAGCGGCTGCGGCACTCCGAAGACAACCGCACTGCGGTAGTTCAGCGAGTTGTCGAAGGCCGACCGGGCCACCACCAGCCCGTCGATGTGCGTGATGGCCACCGAGATCGGTTGCCCACTCGAGCACGCGCGGAGCAGGCCCGCTCCGGTCGAGCCGTGCAGCAGCAGCCAGTCGCCGTCTCGGGCCACCGCGAACGGCAGCACCACGGGTTGACCGTCGACCACCGCGGCCACGTGAGCGATCAGCGCCTCGTCCACGATCTCGAGCAGCAGTGCCCGGTCCCGGGACTGCCGGTCCGCCAACCGGCGCACCTGGGTGCGCGCGGTGATCGGCAGCTCGGTGGTCATAGCTCCTCCTTCGGTCCCGCCTCAGTCGCTCTCACAGGCGATGCCGTCATTGTCTCGATCCAGGTGCACTGTGTTGGAGCCGCCTCGTCGGGAGTAGGGGGCATGGTGTCCCGGCGCGGACCGGGTTCCGCCATCACGTGCGCCCAGCCGGGCCGCAGGCTGACTAGGGTGGGCCTGGGAGAGGATGAGCCGTTGACGACCAGCTTGTGGGTGGCGATCGTGATCGCCCTCGCCATCGCCCTGATCGGGCTCGGTGTCTGGGTGGTGCCCCTGCTGGGCCGACCTCGCCGCCGTTCGCTCGATCCCGCGGGCCCACCGGCAGCCCCTACGGCGCCGACCGAACCGAAGCAGCCGGCCCGCAGCTCCTCGGCTCGTTCGTGGATGCGGGGGTTCGGCTACATGTACGGGCCGAGCCAGTTTTCCCGGCGGATGGACACCGTCGGCGGCCGGTTCGACCGGGCGCTGGAGCGGATCGCGACCGTCGACCCGTACGCTGCCCCTCGGCGGATCGGGTTGGCCCTGATGGCCACCGGACTCGTCGAGCCCGAGCCCGAGCCCCCTCCCGACGACACTGACGTCTCCACCACCCGCAGCCCAGTGTGGCCGCCCGCGACCGACGACCCGAGGAATGCCGAATGACCGAACGCCAGCCGCGATCCGAACGCTACAAGGACCCGCTGCAGGTCTATGCCGATGCCGACGAGCAGACCCGGGCGGTGATCGAGAAGGAGCTCGACCGGATCGAGGCACTCGACAAGCGGGAGCTGGAGCTCAACTCCCGGGGGCTGACCTACGGCGTCATCGTCACCCTGGCCTTTCTGGCGGCCTGCGTCTTCCTGATCGCCGGCGGGCACGGGGTCGAAGGCACCGTCCTCGGCGTCGTCTTCATCGTCGCCCTGGTCGCCGTCCTGGCCGTCGGTCGTCGCCGCTGACCGACCCCGCCGTGGCCGGTCAGGGGTCAGCGAGCCCGGGCGGCCACACCACCGCGAACCGTTCGAAGACCGTCTCGTCGTCCTCGCTCCAACTCGCCCCGCGGGCCGCGCAGGTGCGATCGAAATAGCGCCGGTGCCCGGCCAGCCACGACTCCAGGGTGCGATCGTGCTCACCTTCGTCGTAGGCGAAGGCGGCGTCCACCGAGTTGAACGGGCCGAGCCGCAGCTCGATCGTCCGGAGGATGGCTCGAGGCACACCGGCGCCGTCGCACGACACCAGGTGCGCACCCACCCGCGGCAGCACCTCCCCCGCGGCGACGTACTCAGCCACCAGGTCGACGGTGGCCCGCTTCGGCCCAGTGATCACCAGCTCGAGCAGCTCATCGGCCAGCTGGCGGTGATCCCCGAACTGTTGGACGACGTGGTCCTGGCCGGCCACGACGTTCTCTGGCCGGGCGGCCGCGTAGCTCGCCCACAACTGGGCCGCCGCTTCCAGGTCGCACGGGGCGAGGGGAGGCCGGAGCTCAGCCACCGGTCAGCCCCAGTTCTCGGCCTTGGTCAGGCAGAAGGGGTGTCCGGACGGATCGAGCAGCACCCGCCAGGTCTCACCGGGCTGAGGGTCGGCCACCGTGGCCCCCAGGCTGACCGCGGTGTCCTGGGCGGTGTCGAGGTCGTCGACCGCGAGGTCGAAGTGGAACTGTTTGGAACCGTGCTCGTTGGGCCAGGTTGGCGGCTCGTAGTCCTCGACCCGCCCGAACCCGAGGGCGTGGCTGGGACCGGTCAACATCGCGTAGTCCCGCTCGGCGTGGGCCACCTCCCAGCCGAGCAGGCTGGACCAGAAGGCGGCGCTGGCCTCGGGGTCAGCGCAGTCCAGGGTCACCATGGCGAGCCGGGCGGTGGAAGTGCTCATGGGTCGGTCTCCTTCGTCGGGTCAAGGGTCTATCCAGACTCCTATCACCTGAAGCTGACAGGTTTCAGCGAACGCCGGGTTCGAGGCCCGGTGCTGAACGACCCAGCCCGTACGCGACCGCGAGACCACCGGAGCAGGCAAGACCTTCGCATGGGTTCCGGTGGAGGCACAGAGCGACGATAATGTCGTCATGGCACACGCCCGGGTTGCGGTGTTCACACGCAGACGTCGGGGCCGACCCGCGTCGTTCGTCGGCTGGGCCTCCCTCGTCGGCCCGAGGATCGCGGTCCTGCACGCCCTGCAGGTCGAGCCCCGGCTGGTCCCCGACGAGACGCCGAGCCAGTGCGTCGTCTATCAAGGCGGCAAGCCCAAGGAATCGCTGACCGGGTCGGTGCAGTGGTCCCGTCTGATGTCCAGGGCGCCCCTGTTCGTCTTCTTGGACTCCGGCTCCCTGGCGCCGGTGACGACCTGGTCCGACCCCCGCCTGGAAGGATCGGACCAGGAGATCAGTCAGGCTCTGTGGGAGTTCGTCGCCGCTGAGGCCAAGTCCGACCCGGTCAAGTCGCCCAAGCTCGCGCCCATCACGGCGACCCCGCCGGTCACTGAGCCTGCAGTGGTCGCGACGGCTCCCCTTCAGCTCCAGGCCGCCCGGCCCTGGTGGTGCAAGCTCTTCCGTAGCGGTCCTGGCTGCTGAGAGTGTGACCACCCGTCGTCGTCAGCGGTCGGCGGTCTCCTGGCGCGCGTTCGGCGACACCGGCATCCTCGTGCTGGCGCTCGTCGTCGATCTCGTGCTCTGGGGTCTCGACGGCAGGCTGAGGCCGGGCGGCCACGTTCCGGTGCCCCTGGTGGTGGCGAGCGCGGTCGCGGTGTTCGCCCTGCTGCGCTTCCGAGGCCGGTGGCCGCGAGCCGCGTACGTGGTCGCCTGGTCGTACTGCCTGGTCTGGGGCGCGCTGCTCGTCTCCTACCAACCATTCACCGCTCTGGTCATCGCGCTCCACCACATCGCTCGTCACCTCCCCCTCCGCAGCGCCATCTGGTTCCTGCTGCTGGCCGCGGTGCCGCCGGCGATCAGCACCCGGGACGCCGCGAACGAGCTCGACGCGAACGCGAGCGGCGTCGTCTTCACAGCCATGTTGTGGTGCGTGATCATCGGTCTGGCCTGGACGGTGGGTCGCTCAGGTCGCCGAACCGCTCAGGCCGTGCGCTGGCGGGAGGCAAAGGTGGCCGCCGAGGCGGCGCTGGCCCTGCAGGACGAGCGGATGACCCTGGCCCGCGAGCTCCACGACATCGTCGCCCATTCGGTGGGAGCCATCCTGATGCAGGCCGCCGGCGCCCAGCGGGTCGCGGGGACCGACCGCGAGCGCGCCCTGCTGAGCCTCGGGGTCATCGAGGACTGCGCCACCCGGGCGATGCGGGAGCTGCGCGACCTGCTCGGGATGCTGCACTCGGCCGGTGACGGTCAGGCTGATGCTGCCCCGGCCCAGCTCAGCCTGGCCGACGTCGGCCAGCTGGTCGAGCTGACCCGGGCGGGCGGCGTACGCGTCGATCTCGACAAGTCGGGGATGCCCGGACGCCTCACCGGTGCGGCTGACCACGCCGCCTACCGGCTGGTCCAAGAGGCCCTCTCCAACGCGGTCAAGCACGGCGGGCGCGAGGTGCAGGTCCGGGTGCAGATCTGCTGGCAGCCCGATCAGGTCGAGATCACGGTCCGCAGTCAATCCCCCGCTGAAGGCGCCGCCGCGCAGGCCTCGTCGACCGGGTACGGGCTGGCCGGCATGCGCTATCGCGTCGTCAGCGTCGGCGGCACGGTCGAGTCCGGTTGGCAACCGGGACACGCCTTCTGCGTCCAAGCCCGGATTCCCGTCGTCGGGGCTGTTGCGAACGGGCTGCGCACCACGACCTCGGACGGCGGGTCGGCCTAGGTGTCTCCGAGACGGGTGCTGGTGGCCGACGACGACCCGCTGATCCGCGGCGGTGTGCAGATGCTGCTGTCCGGTCGCGCCGACATCGAGGTGGTGGGTGAGGCCGGTTCGGGCCTCGAGGCGGTGGCCGAGGCCCGAACCAGGCAGGCTGATCTGGTCGTCATGGACCTGCGGATGCCCGGTGAGCTGGACGGGGTGGCCGCGACCCGGGCGCTGACCATGGACACGCCGGATGGTTCGCTCATCCGGGTCCTGGCCCTGACCACGTTCAACGACGATGCGTCGGTGTACGGCGCACTCCGAGCCGGCGCCAGCGGGTTCCTGCTCAAGGACTCCGCCCCCGCCCACCTGGTCGAGGCGGTCCTCGCCGTCCTCGCCGGCGACAGCTGGGTCGACCAGGCGGTGTTCGAGCAGGTGATTCGGGCCGTACGCGACACGCCTCAGCCGGGCATGGCCACCTCGGAGCTGGTCAGCCGGCTGACCCCGCGGGAGCGCGAGGTGCTGGTGCTGATGGCCCAGGGCGCCTCGAACTCGATGATCAAGGACCGGCTGGTGCTGAGCGAAGCGACCGTCCGGACCCACGTCTCCCGGATTCTGATGAAGACCGGCAGCCGCGATCGCGCCCAAGCCGTGGCGCTCGCCTACCAGAGCCGGCTGCTGCGCGTCGCCGGAGACTGAGCCCGCCCGGAGCTCACGCCCGCAGCACCGGTGGGCTGCTCATCGCTGTGCCGTACGCCCGAAGATACGGCACCGCGTCGACGGCACGGCACGCCATTCTCGCGACCCTGGGATCAGGCATTCAGCCAAAGGTCCAGCGGGCCCACCTTCCGACCAGCAAGGGGAAATCATGTCCACCACCCGTACGCGCAAGTTCTTGGCCGCATCAGCGGCCGTCACCGCCGCCTCGCTCCCGATCGCCCTCGCGACGGCCACTCCAGCCGAGGCAACCACCAGCCGGGGAGGCTGCAGCGTCACGCCGCTGCGGCCGTCGCGCAGCGATGTCTGGGTCATCAAGAACGGACTGCTGCGACTGGAGAAGAGGATCAAGTACAGCACTCGGGTGACCTGTGTGAAGGACCGTATCGTCCAGATCGCCGGCCGCCAGTACGAGCAGGACGCGCCGGCCGGCCTCGCCGGTGACGACTTCCAGGGGACCTACCTCAAGACGCTGACCTTCGCGTCAGCCGGCTCGGTGACCTGGTCGGCGTACCGCAACGCCATCGCGGTCGACACCGAACCCGGATCGGACGAGTACTACCACCGGGTGCACTTCAAGGTCGCCAGCATCAACGGGGTCTCGGCCTGGACGCTCTACGAGAACTCGCCGGTCTTCGTCGCCCCAGCCGTCTGAGGACGCTGACGTCGGCATCCATGTCCGGTGGTTGTCGAGGCACCCGGCCGGGCCCGTCCACGAGCCTGACCGGGTGCACGTGCTCAGCCGGTGACGCCGAGCTTCTTCGCCTCCCGCAGCCCTTGGCGCATCGTGATGGCGGCACCGACTGCCATCAGGGTCGATGAGGCCGGCACGGCGTAGCCGGCGTGGGTGTGCGGGGCGTACACCGCATCCCCATCGACGGACAGCCAGCCGGTGTGCACCCGCTGCTCCTGTCCGACCATGTGCTGCTGGAACCGGTGTGACGTCAGACCGGCCCGACGACCGCCCGGCGGCAACGGACCATCGACCGTGCTCAGCCGGAGCCCGTGGTGATGACGTCGTCCACCGCCACCCTGGCCATCATGGGCAGGCCGTCGCCACCCACCCACCCCAGCACCGAGTGCGGCAACCGGCGGACGTACGCGGCGGTCTTGGTCACCTCCAGCCGAGGTGCGGTGCCCAGCTTCGGGGGCGTCTGGGGCGCCGGATCCGCCGGCAGCGCGTCGCCGATCACCCGGGGAGCCGACCCACCATCGAAGATCACCACCCGGGTGACCTTGATGGTGATCGCCACCCGCTCCCAGTAGTAGACCTCCATCGCCCGACCGAGCAGCCCACGCCGTCGCGGACCCAGGAACCGCTCCCACTGCGGCGTGATGGACCTCAGCCAGGCTCGGTCGGGTGGGCTGGTGGTCGCCCGTCCCTGCACCACGACGTGCCAGGGCAGCGTAGCGTCACCGTGTTCACGGGCGTGGTACGAGACCGCCACCGACGGGTTGCGCTGCAACCGCTGGAGCTTCTTGGGCATCCCCAACGAGGTGGTCAGCGTGATCGTCCCGGCCTCGCGGTCACGCAGCCCGAGCGTGGCCATCGGCACCGTGACCACCCCGCCGGCCGGTGTCACGTAGCCGAAGCCGGCAGCAGCATCTCCGGTGAGGATCGAATCGACGTCATCGTCCCACCGAACGACCATCTCACGCCTCCCGTCTGCGCGGTCTCAGCCTCGTACGATCCGTCCTTCGATCGCCGGTGCCACCGGCGAGTTGTCGGTGACCCAGTTGATCGCGATATCGAGCAGGGCGTCGCCGGGCTGCAGCACGTTCGTGCCGCTGGTCAGGGCCGTGTAGCCGTCACCGCCGGTGAACATGAAGTCGTTGGTCACCAGCCGGACGGTGTCGGTCGGGCCGACCGGGGTGAGGGTGCCGCCGGGACCGTCCGGCGCCTTGGCGATGCTGTCCACGACCGCGGTGGTGCCGGCGCAGTGGAACTCCACCTGGAGCCCGGAGACCTGGGGGAAGCGGCCGGTGGCGATGTCCGTGTCGCACACCGGCGAGAAGCCGTTGGTCAGCGCCTCGGTGAGCTGCGCCCCGGTCAGCGTCTCGATCACCGTCCGGTTGCCGAACGGCAGCACGGCGAACATCTCACCCCAGGTGATCTCGCCCGGCTGCCTCGCCGGCCGATGGCGGTGCTCGTCAAGATATCCGCGCGCAGACCGCCGGAGTTGGTCAGCGCGGCGTCCACGCCCGGGTACTTCTCCCGCATCGCATCAGCGACCATGTTGCCCATCGCCGACTCGCTCAGCCGGGTCGGATCGCGCAGGATGTCGTTCGACTGGGTGCCGATGACCTGATTGCGCAGCGGCGCCGTCTGCGCGTTCGCGTCGTCGACGATCGCCTGCACGTCCGCGCGTGGCGTCACCCCGACGGTGGTGGCGAGCCGCGTCGCTCCGCCGGCCCAGGTGACGTCGCCGCCGCGGACCATCAGTTGCAGCACCGAGTAAGTCGCCCCGGCGTTGATGCCCTCGGTCACCAGGATCTTGCCGACCATCAGGTTGGAGACCCGGTGGGTGTGCCCGGCGATGATCGCGTCGACGGTCGTGGCCTGCAGGCCTTGGCGATCGTCGACGATCGGGCCGTCCCACGGCACGGCCGGCTGTGCCGTCGATCGCGTTGGTGCCGTTGGCCGTGCCTTCGTGGATCACGACGATCTGCACCTTGACCCCGCTGCTTCCGCAGCCGCTGCGACTCGGCCTTGATGCGCGGTGCGGCCGGCAGGAAGGTCAGCCCGTCGGTTGCGCCCGGCGACACCAGTTCGGGCGTGGTCTCCAGACGCCGCGCCGATCACGCCGACCTTGACTCCGTTGACGGTGAAGACCTGGGACGGCCGCACCCAGGACGGCGCCTTGCCGGTTGCGGTCTCGACGATGTTGGTCGCCAGGAACGGGAAGTCCGCGCGTGCCTGGTGGGCCTGCAGCCGGGCCACCCCGTAGTCGAACTCATGGTTGCCGTACGAGGTCGCGTCCAGCCCCCAGGCGTTCTCCACGTCGATCGCCGGCTTGTCCTCGAGCAGTCCCGAGTTCGGCGGCGAGGCGCCGACGTTGTCCCCGCCGGCCAGCAGCAGCGCCGGCTTGGGCAGCGCGGCGGCATCCTCGTCGAACAGCGTCGCGAGGTTGGCCGCGCCGCCGACCGGGCATGTTGATGCCGTCCACCGGGATCGTGGTCGGGTCGAGCTGGCCGTGGAAGTCGTTGATGCCGAGGACGGTCAGCGGCTTGGCCTGCGTACCTCGAGCGCAGGATGTCCAGCCGCACGCGGCCCTGCGCCTGCTGCGGCAGCGGCACCCGCAGCAGGTACGCGATGGTCGGCGCCAGGTCGATGGTGCGGATGTTGCGGACTCGCCTGTGCGCGATCGCTCGGCCCGCCGGCCAGGAAGGTGGCCCGCATGTTCACGCTGGCGCGCAGGTTCTGCACGTCCGGCACGTAGCCGTGCTGGCCGAAGAAGGCCGAACGGGCGACCAGCGTGCCCGGAGTGGCGGCGTCGAACTGGTAGGGCGGGTAGGCGAACGCCACCACGTCACCGGTGCGGGTCGGGATGCGCCATGTTGGCCGTCGAGCCGGGGCCGTTCGGGATGTAGCGCGCCTCCGCCTTGGTGTAGGCGCGGTCCATCACCTTCCAGCCCTCGGGCGTGCCGTCCCCGGTCCAGTCGTTCGGATCGCTGACCCCCAGGAAGGCCGCCTTGATCGCCGCGACCGTGCTGGCCTCATCGGCCGCGGCGACCTGCTTGCAGCCCGCCGCCGACCGGATCGCGGCCCGCGAGGTTGAGATAGATCTGCACCGCTCCGCCGGCCCAGCAGGCCTTGGCCTTGCCGATCGTCTCGCCGGTCGCCGGGCGGCAGTTGGAGGTCTGCGGCTTGGACAGCAGCCCCAGCCTCACCAGCACCGAGCTGGCGTCGACGGCGGCGAACTGCGGGCGCGAAGCCGTGATCGGAGGAGACGAACGTGGTCTCGCGGCGCAGCAGCTTCTGCACCAGGGCGAGCTGGCGGTCGGCCCCCGCATAGGCCCGCCGCAGGAAGCCGCGCGCTGGCGTACGCGGTGGTCAGGGCGTGCCGTTGACCTGCACGTCGTCATAGGCCGGGTTGCGCTGACCGTTGGTCAGCCGCCGGGTGACCAGGCCCAGGAACTGGTGCGAGAACTCGTCGGTGGCCGGGTATCCGGCCAGCACCAGGTCGGGCTGGTAGGTCGAGATGATGTACTCGGTGAGCGGGCGGGTCAGCTTCTCCCAGTACAGGCCCTGCTCGACGTAGGTCTCCTCGCTGACCACGCCCGCCTCGAGCACGGCGAAGTCCGCGGCGGTCGAGCTCGGGAAGCGCTCGGCGACGTAGTCCTCGAAGTCGCCGGTGAAGCCGGTCGCCCCCGGCCAGGTCGGCCAGGTGGCGATGGCGCGGGCGACCGACGTGTGGAACAGCCGCACCTGCTGCAGGTCCCGGCTCAGCCGCTCGACCTTGACCAGGAACCCGGCGGTCTTGCCGTCCAGGGCGCCGCCGGTGATCTTGACCTTGACGTCGGCGGTCTGTCCCTGGCGGAGGTCGGCCACCGCGGCCGACCCGTCCTTGCCGCGGGCGAACAGCGCGCGGTCGTAGTTGGTCCGGCCGTCGTCGGTGCTGTCGTAGAGGTAGACGTCCAGGCCGTACTTGTCGTTGCCGGCGTCGAGCACCCGCAGCCGCATCTCCTGCGCCGGGCTGTAGCTGGTCGGCACTTCGGTCCAGCCGGTCGCCGGGGCGGGTGCGGCCTGCGGGAAGGCCGCGTTGCCGGCGAAGCCGTCGGGTGAGTCGTACTGCAGGCCGAACGAGCGGGTGAAGGCCTCGTCGTCAGTCGCCGAGCGGTAGTTGGTGGCCACGCCGCGGCCGGAGAAGAACGACCGGAAGTCCACCGTCGGACCCTGAGGTGGACGCGCCGCGGCCGCCGGCCCACTCGATCTGCGCGACCTTCTTGCCACCGCGCTCCGCGGACTGCGCGATGGACTCGGCCTGCAGCACGCCGGGGTCGAAGGCGGCGGTGCGATTCGCGAACGGCTGACCGTTGATGTGGAAGGTGTTGTTGGTCGAGCCGGTCACCGCCGGCCAGGCCCCGGTCGCCAGGCTGTACCAGCCGGCCCCGGTGTTCGGCGGCGCCTGGGTGAGCAGTCCGCCGCCGGTCGCCGAGGCGCCCTTCTTGAGCAGCCGCCGCATGGCCGGCATCACGCCCTCGTCGGCGTACTGCCGGACGAGGTCCTGGCGCATGCCGTCGGCGGCGAAGAACAGCACGGGGTCGGTCTTGGTCACCCGGGGCGTGACGGCGACGGACGGCGCCGCCGTGTCCTCGGCTTGGGCCGGCACGACGGCGGACAACGCCGTGGTGGCGACCAGCACCGCCGTTGCCGCAGCGGCGGGCAGGATGCGAGACAGATGAACGGACACGCGGACTCCTGAGTGGGGCGGCACCCCCCGATGTGCGCCGGCTGGTTACCAACCAAGCACGGGCGAAATAGAGCGTCAAGGGTCGCTTCCTCCGGCGATTTTCCGAGCTGGCGTGGGGCCGAATTGACATCTTGCGGACCGCTGCTTAGATTCCATTCAACGAAATCACTATTCCACTAGACGGAATAGCAGAGTGATGGAGGAATCTCTTGGCCGTCGAGTCCCACCCCACCTCCACCGAGAAGCATCCGGTGGACCAGACCCTGCCAGCGCCGCAGATGTTCCTCTATGGGCTCCAGCACGTCATGAGCATGTACGCCGGAGTGGTCGCGGTGCCCCTGATCATCGGCACGGCGCTGAAGCTGAGCCCGACCGACGTCACCTACCTGGTCTCGGCCGGGCTGTTCATGTCCGGTGTGGCCACGCTGCTGCAGACCCTCGGCATCTGGCGCATCGGCGCCCGTCAGCCGATCGTGCAGGGTACGTCGTTCGCCGCCGTGTCGACGATGCTGGCGGTCGGGGCCGCCCAGGGCGGGGGCTCCGACGGACTGCGCGCCATCTTCGGCGCCCTGATCCTGTCCGGGCTGGCCGGCTTCGTGATCGCGCCGGTGTTCACCCGGCTGCTGCGCTTCTTCCCCGAGGTCGTGACCGGCACGGTGATCACCGTCATCGGCGTCTCGCTGCTGCCGGTCGCCATCCGCTGGGCCGGAGGCGGCACACCAGGTGTCACGCCGACCTTCGGCGACCCGAAGAACATCGTCCTGGCCGCCATCACGATGGCCATCATCGTGGCCATCTACCGGTTCCTGCCCGCGTTCCTCAGCCGGGTGGCCATCCTGCTCGGGCTCGTGCTCGGCACCGTGGTGGCCATCCCGTTCGGTCTGACCAACTTCAGCCGGATCACCGACGCTTCGGTGTTCCAGCTGACCGCACCGTTCCACTTCGGGCTGCCGACCTTCGCGATCGGCGCCACCATCTCGATGTTCATCGTGATGCTGGTGATCATGACCGAGACCACCGCCGACATCCTGGCCATCGGTGAGGTGATCGACAAGCCCGCCGACCGGCAGCAGGTGACCAACGGACTCCGGGCCGACATGCTCTCCACCTCGATCGCCGGTGTGTTCAACGGCTTCTCGGTCAGTGCCTTCGCCCAGAACGTGGGCCTGGTCGCCATCACCGGCATCAAGAGCCGGTTCGTGGTCGCCGTCAGCGGTGCCATCTTGGTGTTCCTCGGCCTGTTCCCCGTGCTCGGCGCCCTGGTCGCTCTGGTCCCGCTCCCGGTGCTCGGCGGAGCCGGGCTCGCCCTGTTCGGCACCGTGGCCGCCAGCGGCATCCGCACGCTGAGCCGGGTCGACTTCTCCGGCAACGCCAACCTGGTCATCGTCGCCTTCGCGATCGGCATGGGCATCATCCCGATCGCCGTGCCGACCTTCTACGACAAGTTCCCCGAGTGGTTCCAGGTCATCTTCGACTCCGGCATCACCGCCGCGGCAATCACCGCCGTAATGCTCAACATCGTGTTCAACATCGTGGGCCGGAGCAGCCACGACGAGGGCCCCATCTTCGCCGAGGGCCCGGCCCCGGCCGCGATCTCCGACGCCGACGAGGCCCGGCTGGACCCTGACGGCCCGATGGCCCGTGACCTGCGCCGGCGGGAGCACGAATGACCCAGCCGTACGAGCTCGAACCCCACCTATCGAAGGAGTGCTGACATGACCGACGTCACCCTGACCGCCAACCAGTACGGCAAAGCCGAGAACCGGGTCGTACGGGTCGTTCGCGATACCGACCGGCACGAGATCGTCGACCTCAACGTCACCTCACAGCTGCGGGGTGACTTCGCCGCGGCCCACACCGAGGGCGACAACGCCCACGTGGTGGCCACCGACACCCAGAAGAACACCATCTTCGCGTTCGCCAAGGACGGCATCACCTCGCCCGAGACCTTTCTGATCCGCCTCGCCGACCACTTCACGGACGGGTTCGACTGGGTCAGCGGTGGACGTTGGGCCGCCGAGCAGTACGGCTGGTCGCGGATCGACGACCACGACCACTCCTTCTTCCGCAGCTCACCGGAGACCCGCACCGCGGTCGTGGTCCGCGACCAGGACCAGACGACGGTGATCGGCGGCTTCCACGGCCTGACCGTGCTCAAGAGCACCCAATCGGGCTTCGTCGGCTATCCCAAGGACGCGTACACGACGCTGCAGGAGACCGAGGACCGCATCCTCGCCACCGACATCGCCACCCGGTGGCGCTACAACACCGCGGACGTCGACTTCAACGCCATGTACGACAGCGTCAAGGCGACGATGCTGACGACCTTCACCCAGGGCTACTCCAAGGCGCTGCAGCACACGCTCTACCAGATGGCCGAGGCGGTCATCAGCTCGCACGCGTGCATCGACGAGATCAAGTTCTCCTGTCCGAACAAGCACCACTTCACCTACGACCTGTCGTTCTGCGGACTGGAGAACCCGAACGAGGTCTTCTACGCCGCGGACCGCCCGTACGGGTTGATCGAGGCCACCGTGCAGCGCACCGGTAGCGCGCCGGCCGACGCCGCCTGGGTCGGCATCGCCGGCTTCTGCTGAGGCCGCCCTCCTCAGCTCGTGGCGGTTGCCAGGACAGTGGGCAGCAGTTGTTTGAGCAGGTCGCTGATTGGGTATGGGTGAAGGTTCAGTTCCGACGGGCCTTAGGCTGGGCCTGTGGAGGCCCGTAGACCGAGAGTGCCCAACGGCCGGACGAACATCCTCGATGTTGCTGCCCGGGCCGGGGTCTCGGCGGCGACGGTATCCCGTTCGCTGCGGGGCATGTCCAACGTGTCACCCGACACCCGGGACCGCGTGCTCGAGGCTGCTCGTGACCTGGCTTACTCCGCAGCGACGACCGAGTTCGAGCCGGTGCCGGGGTCGCGGCACTCGGTGGCGGTGATCGTTCCATTCATCAACCGGTGGTTCTTCAGCGCGGTGACGGCCGGAGCGGTCACGTCGCTGCGCGAGCGCGGCTACGACGTGCTCCTCTATCACCTCGGCAGCCCTGACGTGCGCGACCACTTCTTCCGCCGGATGCCTCTGGCCAAGCGGGTGGCCGGCATCCTCACCCTCTCCATGCCACTCACCGAGGACGACACCCTGGCGCTCCGGGCACTCGACATGCCCCTGGTCAGTGTCGGCTCGGCGATTCCCGGCGCCCCCTCGGTGGGCATCGACGAGGCCGGCGCAGCCCGGGGGGCGGTGAACCACCTGATCCACCTGAAGCACGAACGCATCGGGCTGATCACCGGCGAGCCCGACGACGCCCGGTTCGCCTTCGCCTCCTCCGGCGAGCGTCGACGGGGCGCGGAGCAGGCGCTTGCGGCGGCGGGTCTGTCACTGGACGAAGAGCTGGTCGCCAGCGGACCGCACGGGATCGATGGCGGCGCAGCCGCGATGTCCAGGCTGCTCGCCGGTCGGGTGCTGCCCACCGCCGTGTTCGCCGAGTACGACGAGCTCGCCATCGGTGCGCTCTGGACGCTGCGTCGAGCCGGTCTGCGGGTTCCCGACGACATGTCGGTGGTCGGGGTCGACGACCACGAGATGGCCGCCGTCCTGGACCTCACCACCGTGGCCCAGAGCGTGGAGACCCAGGGTGCGACGGCCGCCCGGCTCCTGATCGACGTGCTCGAGTCGGACGGTGAGCCGGCAGACGTCGAGCCGGTCGTCCTCCCGACCAGGCTCATCTTCCGCGGGACGACAGCCCCGGTCGGGAACATCGGATCGTCCAGACCCCTCTGATCAGGTAACACACACGTTGACCTGAGGAGACCGAAATGACCGTGGATGCCTGGGACGCCGATGGAGACGGCTACTCCGAGACGCTGTTGATCAACACCGACGGTGACGCCGCCTACGACGCCGTGTCCTCCGACACCGATCTCGATGGTGTCGCCGACACCACCTGGGTCGACGCCGACAACAACGGGGTCTACGAGGCGATCGGTGTCGACGGCGACGAGGACGGCGAGGTCGACCAGATCTGGACCGACGCCGACCAGGATGGCGTCACCGACGGCCAGCCCGCGCCCGACAACCAGAACTCGGTGATCCCGGCCGGCCAGCCCGGCGGGCCCACGCCCGACCCCCAGAACTCGGTGATCCCGGCCGGCCAGCCCGGCGGACCCGCGCTCGTCGCCGGACCGGTCGACAGCTCAACGGGTGGCACCGGTCTGGACGCGCTGGTCAACACGACTCAGTACCAGACCGACCCGGAGTTCCGGGCCAAGGTCGACGAGATGATCCACAGCCAGAACGTCCAGATCGCCACCTGGGTCGAGGACGACCACCAGCAATCCCGCTGACCGACGCCGCTGGGCTGAGCTGCTCCGGGTGCACTGCCCGATCGGGCAGCCAGCGCGGCGCGACCGACCCTGGTCGAGCCTGTCCGCGGGCTGCGAAGATGGCAGCAGAGTTCCTCACGACAGGGGTGAGTCGATGCCGACCGGACCGGCGCTGCGCGCGGGCGACATGGTGGTCTGCCCGCTGATGGACGGGCCGAAGCCCCACGTCGGCGGCCCGATCACTCCGGTCGCGGCGGTCCCCACGGTGATGATCGGCGGCACCCCGGCCGCGGTCGCCAACTCGATCCCTGGTGGCATCGTCTGCGTGTCGCCGGCGCCGAACGGCATCGCGATGGGCAGCATGACCGTGATGATCGGGGGCTTTCCGGCTGCCCGCCTGGCCGACCTGAGCATGCACGGCACCCCGATCGTCCCCGGACCGGGCTGTCCCACCGTGATCATCGGCGGCTGAGGAGACCTGGCGCCGAACCCGCCTCAGCGGGTCACCTGCGGCGTACGCAGTCGGTTGAACCACAGCGAGAGTCCGACGGCGAAGGCCACCAGCAGCCCGCCGGCGCCGGCGAACCAGGACGCGATGTCGACCTGCTTCTTCACCACCGTCACGTGACTGGGTAGGTCACCCAACGCCTCCTGCAGCTGGTCGGCGCTCTCGGCCCGGTAGTACTGCCCGCCCGTGGTCTCGGCGATGCCCTCGAGGCCTGCCTCGTCGATGACCAGGGGGCTGCGCCCCCCACCGCCTCGAAACCCGCCGCCGCCGCCGGCCCAGCCACCCGCCTGCTGTCCGGTGCAGGCCATCCGGGTCGGGGTGGTGGTGCCGAACCCGATGGTGAACACCCGTACGCCGCGCACCGCCGCCGCCTCGGCCGCCGTCGCCGGCTCGACCCCCTGGGTGTTCGCGCCGTCGGTCAGCACGACGATGACGTCTGGTGCATAGCCGGACCGCTGAGCGGATTCGGCGTCGACTCCACTGGGAGCCACGGTCGGGTCGATCGCCGCGATGCCGTCGATGGAGGTCAGGATCGCCGAGCCGATCGCCGTGCCCCGGGAGGTCGAGAAGTTGTTGATCGCCTCGACCAGCACATCGGAGTCCGTGGTCGGCGGGACCTGAAGCCCGGCCACCCCGGCGAAGGCGACCAGACCGATCCGGGCGTCACCGTCCTGCGCCTCGATGAAGGCGATCGCCGCCTTCTGGGCCACCGTGATCCGGTTGGGCTCGACGTCGGTCGAGCACATCGACCCGGACACGTCCATCGCCAGCATGATCGTCGTCGAGTTGGAGGCCACCGGCACGCTCGCCTGGGGTCGCGCCGCCCCCACCCCCAGCGTCGCGAACCCGAGCAGCAACAGCAGCGCCGGTAGCAGCCGGCTCCACCGCGTCCGTCCGGGCAGGGCGGCCCGGACCAGCGCGATCGACGTCACCCGCACCGCCGTACGCCGCCGCCGACGTCGAAGCAGCCAGGTCACCCCCACCAGGATCGGAATGATCAGCAGGGACAACAGGGCCCACGGCCAGCTGAACGACATCGCTAGACAAACCTTCCCGTGCGTACGCCGGTCAGCAGCGCGCCGGTGGCCAACAGAGCGAGCGCAACGGCGATGAACCCGCCGGCCAGCGGCACGTCCTGCTTGGCCACGGTCAGCCGCAGGTCGATGCTCGAGGCGACCCCGTTGAGCTGCCCGGCGTCGGAGGCGGGGTGGTAGCTGCCGCCGGTGTTCTGCGCGATGGCGGTCAGCTGCTCGGTGTCCAGCGCCGTGTGCAGCCGGAACCCGTCGATCTCGACGGTCGCCCCGTCGGCGGTTCCGACGCCCACGGTCTCGATGTGCACCCCGGCGTTCTGGGCCACGGTCGACGCTGAGGTCACGGCGTCGCCGCCGCTGCCTCTGGTCCTCGCCGTCGGAGAACAGCACGATGGTCGCCGAGCCCCAATAGCCGAGGTCGGGCAGTGCGCCGTCCTCGCCGATCGTCACCGGTCTTGCCGGTGATCGCGCTCAGTGAACCGAGGATGGCCGGGGCGAGCGAGGTGCCCCCGGAGGTCCGCAGGTTCTGCACCGCGGCCTTGGCCGCGGCTCGATCCGGGCTGGGCAGGGAGGTGGTCAGCGCCCCCTGGTCGAAGCCGACCACGCCGATGTCGACGGTGTCGGGCTGGGCGTCGATGAACGCCAGAGCCGCCTGCTGGGCCGCGGCCAGCCGGCTGGGCGCGACGTCGTCGGCGCTCATGCTGTTGGACACGTCCATGGCCAAGATCACGGTGCCGGCACTCCGGCCGACCGGCAGCGCAGCGGCCGGCCCGGCCACCGCGACGGCCAGCACCACCACGCCGCCGAGCAAGAACCACAGCCCGTACGGACGGCTGCGCCGGCCGGTGACCGCGATCCCCGCGCAGCCGCGCCGCCAGCGCCGCCGAGCCGGACGCCGGCCGCCAGCGCGACGGCACGAGCAGGCCGACGACCAGCAGCCGCGGATACGCCAGAGACATCAGCGCCGAGCCGACCTGAGCAGCAGTCCCGGATGACGCCCAGCGTTCACCTGAGCCCGTCCCACGTCCCTGAGCTTGTCGAAGGGCGTCGGGTCTGGCGATGACGCGACCAGGGTCTCGACCAGATCGCTGCCGGTGTCGACCCGGTGCAGCGGCACCCCGGCCCGGCGCATGCCGGCGGCAGCTCGGCCTCGCGCTCGTCGACCCCGTCGCGGAACCGGGCGCGGAACCAGCGGATCGCCGGAGTCGACGAGCACCTGCTCACCGGTCTCGGCGTCCTCGACCACGATCAGGCCGACCTCGGGGAGCGCGTCGTCGGCCGCGTCGACCACCCGCAGCGCGACCACCTCGTTGCGGTGGGCGAGCCGGATCAGCGGGCGCTCCCAGTCGCCGGTGCCGATGAAGTCGGAGATCACCACGACCAGGCGACGCGCCGGGCCAGCGAGGCGACGGCGCTCGAGCATCGCGGCGAGGTCGGTGGTGGCGGCCGGCCCGGGACGTCGGCGGCGCGGTCGAGCTCGCGGCCGATCCGCAGCGCCTGGTCGCGTCCGGTGCCGCGGCGGGACGACCCGGGCCGTGCCGGTGTCGTAGAGGACCGCGCCGACCCGGTTGCCGTTGCGGCCGAGCAGCCGGGCCAGGCACGAGGGCGAGCTCGGCGAGCACGTCCTGCTTGCCGCGGCCCGGCCCGCCGACCACCATCGACGCCGACCGGTCGAGCACCAGCCAGGCGGTCAGCTCGCGGTCCTCGGTGAACTCGCGCACCTGCGGCTCGTCGAGCCGGGCGGTGACGTTCCAGTCGATGTGCCGGGCGTCGTCGCCCTCGACGTACGGCCGCAGGCCGGCGAAGTCGAGCCCGCTCCCCCGCCGCGGGGTGCGGTAGCCGCCCTGCAGGCGCCCGTCGAGCCGGCGGACGACCCGCCACTCCAGCCGGCGCAGCAGCCGGTCGGTGCGCCGTGGTCATCGGCTCAGCGGCCTGCAGGCACGCACGTTCGGGCGACCGGCACGGCGCCGCAGCACCCGGGTGAGGATGGTGTCGGCGTCGAGGTCGTCGGCCAGCGCCTCGTACGACAGCACGAGCCGGTGCCGCAGCACGTCGAGGGCCAGCTCGTCGACGTCGTACGGCAGCACGTAGTCGCGGCCGCGCAGGAAGGCCAGCGCCCGGCCGCCCAGCACCAGGCGATCGATGGCCCGCGGGCTGGCGCCGTAGGTGACGTAGCGGTCCAGGTCGCCGAGGCCGACCGTGCCCGGCGACCGGGTGGCGGCGACCAGCCGCACGGCGTAGTCGACGATCGCCGGGTCGACGTAGACCTGCTCGACGCTCGCTCCGCATCCGGATCAGGTCCTCCGGGGTCAGCATCACCTGCGGCGGACCGCGGCCGGCACCAGCGCCCGCTCGACGATCGCGTACTCCTCGGGCGCGCGTCGGGTAGCCGACGACCACCTTCATCATGAAGCGGTCGACCTGGGCCTCGGGCAGCGGATAGGTGCCGTCGGACTCGATCGGGTTCTGGGTCGCCATCACCAGGAACGGCTCCGGCACCGTGAAGGTCTCCCGGCCGATGGTGACCTGCCGCTCCTGCATCACCTCGAGCAGCGCGCTCTGCACCTTGGCCGGGGCCCGGTTGATCTCGTCGGCCAGCAGCAGGTTGGTGAACACCGGGCCGAGCGACACCTCGAACTCGCCGGACCGCTGGTGGTAGACCCGGGTGCCGACGAGGTC
Source organism: uncultured Actinomycetota bacterium (assembly GCA_963740705.1). GTDB lineage: Bacteria > Actinomycetota > Actinomycetes > Propionibacteriales > Propionibacteriaceae > Microlunatus. The sequence continues at coordinate 326,594 of CAVUGB010000006.1, read as the reverse complement.
GGCCGGCACCAGGTCGGGGGTGAACTGGATCCGCTGGAACTCGCCCGCCGATCGCGCCGGCCAGCGACTTGACCGCGAGCGTCTTGGCCAGCCCGGGCACGCCCTCGACCAGGAGGTGCCCGCCGGCCAGCAGGGCGATCGCCATCCGTTCGAGCAGCACGTCCTGGCCGACGATCGTGCGCTTGACCTCGAACAGCACCGGCTCGAGCGGGTTCGGCGTCATGGCGTCCCTTCCCTCGAGGTCGTGCGTCCGTACGCGTGCTGGGCCGTCGAGCGTCGCGGTTCACAGCTGCGGGCCCCCGCCCTGGCCCGTCGCCCGGCCGCCGCCGCCGAGCGCCGTGCCGATCGGGACGGCGAAGCCGATGCCGGCGAAGGCCTCGTCGTTGCCGGGGTCGGCGATCGACACCACGACGCCGACGACGACGCCCTGGGCGTTGAGCAGCGGGCCGCCGGAGCTGCCCGGGTTGACCGCGGCGTCGAACTGGATCAGCCCGGACGACCGAGCCCGCCTTGGTCTTGGTCGTGCGGTCCAGCCCGGAGACGATGCCGGTGGTCGTGCTGTCCCGCAGGCCGAGCGGGTTGCCGATGGCCACCACGTCCGACCCGACCGCGACGCCGCCGCCGAGCGCGGCCGGAACCACGACCTCGGGCAGCTTCTCCGGGGTCAGCGTGGCGATGTCGGTCTTCGGGTTGCGCCGAGGCGACCGTCGCGGCCGACTTGGTGCCGTCGGCGAAGAGGATCGAGATGCGTGCCGCCGCCGGAGATGACGTGGTTGGCGGTGAGCACCGTGCCGGTGTCGGTGACGATCGTGCCGGACCCGAGCGAGCCCTTCGAGGTGGTGATCAGCACCACCGACGGCACGACCTGCCGGTAGAGGTCGGTGACCGGCAGCGGGGTCGGCGTGCTGGCCGGGGTGGGGGTCGGGGTCGTGGACGCCTGGCCGGCCGAGGCGGCCGAGCTCGACCCGAGCCGGAACGCCAGCGCCGCGATGACCACGATGGCGACGAGGAGGACCGACGCTGCAGCGAGTGCCCACCGCCACCCGGCCGGACCGCGGGGCCGGGCCGGCCGCCCAAGCTCGAGGGTGTCGTGGTGATCCGGGGAGACCGGTGCGGCCTCGGACTCTGCTGCCGCTTCCGCCGCGGTGGGCGCGCGAAACCCGCGTACGCGTCCAGCCCCGGTGGGGTCCATGGCAACAGCGTAGGAGCCGTACCTAGGAACGCGCTGTGGATCTGGACCCAGCTCCGTGGCGGCGACGGCTTCGGGTCTAACTGCGGTCACCTCACCGGTAGTGTCCGCGGTTCCGAACCCACACGGGGAGCGCGACTTCCGGCGTTCCGCCAAGAGTGGAATCTATCGGGCGTTGCCTATATTGGTATCTGACGATATAAATAAGTATGCATGCTTTCGACATCCTCGGTGACCCCGTACGGCGTCGGATCCTGGAGCTGCTGTCGAACGGAGAGCAGTCGGCCGGGCAGGTGACCGACGTCGTACGAGACGAGTTCGGGCTCTCGCAGCCCACCGTGTCCGGTCATCTGCGGGTGCTGCGGGAAAACGGCTTCGCCACGGTCCGGCAGCAGGGCACCCGCCGGCTGTACGCGGTCGAGCCCGGCCCGCTGCAGGAAGTGGATCAATGGCTCGACGGGTTCCGGCGGTTCTGGAATGGACCGCTTGACGCCCTGGCCACGGAGCTGGCCCGCGAAAGTCGACGGACTGCCCGCCCACCCATCCCTGAAGGAGAACCATCATGACCGAGATCGCCAACCAGGACAGCAGCCTCGAAGCCATCCAGCGATCCATGGGCCACCGCGACATCACCGCCGGCCCAGCCCGTACGGCGGTGCTCAGGCGCCGGTACGACGCGCCGATCGACCGCGTCTGGCACGCCATCACCACCCCGGACCGGGTCGACCGCTTCTTCCTCCCGCTGAGCGGCGACCTTCGGGCTGGCGGTTCCTTTGCGCTGCAGGGCCAGGCGAGCGGCGAGATCTTGGCCTGCGAGGCGCCCCACCTGCTGAGGCTGCAGTGGACTCCGCCCGGTGACCGCAGCTACAGCGACCAGGTCGAGGTCCGGCTGACCCCTGACGGGCCCGACGCCACCTGGCTCGAGCTGGAGCACGCCTCCATCGCCGAGGTGTTTCGCAACGACCCGGACACCGGCTGCTACGGGGTGGGGACGGGCTGGGAGGGTCCGCTGCACTACCTCGGCGAGTACCTGCGCGGGGTCCTGCCCAACCGCCCGAGCACCGAGTGGTACGTCTTCGACGAAGTCGAGGAGCTACGCCTGGCCGGCCTCCGCGGTCGGGCCTGGGCCGAGCTCGAGGCGCAGCAGAGCAGTCTCCAGTGACCGCGGATCTTCGAGGTGATGCACTGAGCGGATGGACACAACGGCTGCGGCTGAGCAGAGCGACGTGCTGGTGGTCGACGGGGCGAACGTCGTCGGGTCCCGGCCGGACGGCTGGTGGAAGGACCGACCGGCAGCGGCCGCTCGGCTGCACGCCAGCCTCGTCGGAGCCCCAGCCCTGGCCTCGCGGGTCATTCTCGTGCTCGAGGGCCGCGCCCGAGCGGGTGTGCCGGCGGCAGCGACCAGCGCCGTCGAGGTCGTGCACGCCCCAGGCGAGGGTGACGACACCATCGTCGAGGAGACCCGTCGCGCTATGGCCGCCGGTGACGCCGTGGCCGTCGTGACCGCTGACCGCGAGCTGGCCGGTCGGGTGCAGCGCCTCGGGGCGATCGTGCTCCGACCCGGATGGCTGCTCGAGCGGGTTGGCTGAGGCACTCCCTTCGAGGACCTATCCAGCACTACGGTGAGTTGATGGAGAGTGACGAGGTACACGTGGCTCCGGGTGGTGGGGCACTCGTCGATATCGGTGGATTAGGTGTCCACTTCAAGGTCCGCGGCGAGCAGACGGGCGGCAGCTTCGCAGTCGTGGAGCACCCCATCCAGCCGGGCATCCTGGTGGACCCCCACATCCACCGCAACGAGGACGAGCTGTCCTATGTTCTCGAGGGCACGATCTGGGCGCGCGTCGGGAAGCAGGAGGTGGAGGCCGGTGTCGGCTCCTACGTGTGGAAGCCGCGAGGTGTCCTCCACAGCTTCTGGAACCCCGGCCCCCAGCCGGCACGAATCCTCGAGGTCATCTCGCCGGCCGGGTTCGAGCATTTGTTCGACGAGGTGGCGGTCTTGTTGCAGCATCCATCCGACACCGTCGAAGCGGAGATCTATGAGCTCTGCGGTCAGTACGGGCTGACGTTCGATCGCTCCTGGCTGCCGGACCTAGAAGCCCGGTTCGGGCCCATGCGTGTCGTATAGCTGGAGGCCTGTGGACCACGGCACGGCAACCTGCTGCGTCTCAGCCGCGTTCCTCGAGCCCACGCGGGCACAGTAGAGGGGTCCCGATGCGACCCGCGGTTTCAGGCATCAATGGGGCCCCGAGCCGAACTTCTCCAGAACGGTTAGCGGGCAAGCGTCGTAAACTCAGCACATGCCGGGCCTGCAGCACACCGTCACCATCGCGGCCCCGCCCGAGCGGGTCTGGGCGGTGGTCGTCGATGTCGACCGCTGGCCCGAACGGATCCCGACGGTCGATTCCGTGGAACGACTAGACCCCGGACCTCTGGCCGTGGGCTCGCGGACCCAGTTGCAGCAGCCCCGGCTGGGTACGGCGGTGTGGACGGTCACCGAGCTGACGGACGGGTCGTCCTTCACCTGGGAGTCGACGTCGGCCGCCGTCAGCATCACTGCCGGGCACACCGTCGAGCCGCACCCCGAGGGGAGCCGACTCGTCCTCGCCGTGACCGTGTCCGGACCGATGGCTCGGCTGGGTTGGCTCATGACGCGGTCGCTGACCAAGCGTTACGTCGAAACTGAGGCAGCCGCGATCAAGAAGGTCGCCGAAACCCCGGGCAGCTGACGTACGAACGCCGGAAACGACACCCCAAGACTTGATCGGTTACAGATTAGTCCCGTATGTTCATAGCCGTGACGTCCGACTTCGAGGCCCAGCTGCGCGAGGTCTCGCTGCGCGTGACGCAGCCCCGGTTGGCTGTGCTCTCGACGCTCCGCGACCACCCGCACATCGACACCGACTCGGTGTTCTCGCTGGTCCGGGCTGATCTACCCGCGGTCTCCCGGCAAACGGTCTACGACGTCCTGCACGCGCTCACCGCGGCGCGGCTGATTCGACGTATCCAGCCAGCCGGTGCGACCGCCCACTACGAGTCGAGGGTCGGGGACAACCACCACCACCTCGTGTGCCGATCCTGCGCCCAGATCGTCGATGTCGACTGCGCGGTCGGCCACGCACCCTGCCTGACCGCCTCGGACAACAACGGCTTCGAGGTAGACGAGGTCGAAGTCGTCTACTGGGGCACCTGCCCCGAATGCGCCGACAGAAACATTGAGCAGCCACCCTGCTCGGAAGGAATGAGATGAGCGACACCCAGAACGACGTCTCGGCCAGCGCCCAGGGCGTGGACGACGGCGAGGCGGGCCGCTGCCCGGTCGCCCACGACTCCGTGACCGCGACCGGCAGCGAGAGTGAGAACCCGGCGATCGACTCGCCCAAGCCGAAGACCGGCGGCCGCCCGCACACGAACCGGGATTGGTGGCCCAACCAGCTCGACCTCTCGGTGTTGCACGCCCACTCCGCGAAGAGCAACCCGCTGGGCGAGAGCTTCAGCTACGCCGAGGAGTTCGAGAAGCTCGACGTCGAGGCGCTCAAGCGGGACATCACCGAGGTGCTCACCACCTCCCAGGACTGGTGGCCGGCCGACTTCGGCCACTACGGCGGCCTGATGATCCGGATGAGCTGGCACGCGGCCGGCACCTACCGCATCGGCGACGGTCGCGGCGGGGCCGGCGACGGCGGCCAGCGGTTCGCTCCGTTGAACAGCTGGCCCGACAACGCCAATCTCGACAAGGCCCGCCGGCTGATGTGGCCGGTCAAGCAGAAGTACGGCCAGCAGATCTCCTGGGCCGACCTGCTGGTGCTCGCCGGGAATGTCGCCCTGGAGTCGATGGGATTCGAGACCTTCGGCTTCGGCTTCGGCCGCGTCGACGTCTGGGAGCCCGAAGAGATCTTCTGGGGTCCGGAGGACGCCTGGCTGGGTGACGAGCGCTACGTCTCCGACGATTCGATGGCCGAAGGCGTCGGAGCGACCGAGATGGGACTCATCTACGTCAATCCCGAAGGGCCTCGCGGCAGTGGGGACTTCCGGGCCGCGGCCCACTTCATCCGGGAGACCTTTGCCCGGATGGCCATGAACGACGAGGAGACCGTGGCCCTGATCGCCGGCGGCCACACCTTCGGCAAGACGCACGGCGCAGCCCCGGCCGACGGCCACATCGGCCCGGAGCCGGAGGGTGCTCCGCTGGAGAACGCAGGGCCTGGGCTGGCTCAGCACCAGCGGCAGCGGCAAGGGCGCCGACACGATCACCAGCGGCCTCGAGGTCACCTGGACCGACAAGCCGACGCAGTGGAGCAACCGCTACTTCGAGATCCTCTTCGACAACGAGTGGGAACTGCAGATGAGCCCCGGCGGCGCGAAGCAGTACGTCGCCAAGGACGCCGAGGCCATCGTCCCCGACGCGTACGACCCGGCCAAGAAGCACAAGCCGACGATGCTCACGACCGACCTGTCGCTGCGCTTCGACCCCGTGTACGAGCCGATCTCCCGCCGCTTCCTGGAGAACCCCGACGAGTTCGCCCTCGCCTTCGCCAAGGCCTGGTACAAGCTCCTGCACCGCGACATGGGCCCGGTCAGCCGCTTCCTGGGACCGTGGGTCGCCGAGCCGCAGCTGTGGCAGGACCCGGTGCCGGCCGTCGACCACCCGCTCGTGGGCGACGCCGAGGTGACCGCACTCAAGGCGAAGATCCTGGACTCCGGTCTGACGACCGCACAGCTGGTGTCGACCGCCTGGGCCTCCGCCGCCAGCTTTCGCTCGACCGACAAGCGCGGCGGCGCCAATGGCGCCCGGATCCGGCTGGAGCCGCAGCGGAGCTGGGAGGTCAACCAGCCGGCGCAGCTCGGCGCGGTGCTGGACACCCTCGAGGGCATCCAGCGCGAGTTCAACGCATCGGGCGGCGTGCAGATCTCCCTCGCCGACCTGATCGTGCTGGCCGGCTCCGCGGCCGTGGAGAAGGCGGCGCGCGACGCCGGGGTGGAGGTGACCGTGCCGTTCCATCCGGGTCGCACCGACGCCACCCAGGAGCAGACCGACGTCGAGTCGTTCGCGGTTCTCGAGCCGCGGGCCGACGGGTTCCGCAACTACCTGCAGCCCGGCGAGAAGGTCCAGCCGGAGACGCTGCTCGTCGATCGCGCCTACATGCTCAACCTGACCGCGCCGGAGATGACCGTCCTCGTCGGCGGTCTGCGGGTCCTCGGCACCAACGTCGGCGGCTCCCAGCACGGTGTGCTGACCGACCGGCCGGGCGTGCTCAGCAACGACTTCTTCGTCAACCTGCTCTCCCCGGGCACTCGGTGGAAGGCGTCGGACTCCGCACGAGCATTTCTACGAGATCCGTGACGTGAGCACCGGAGAGGTGAAGTGGACGGCCACCGAGGTCGACCTCATCTTCGGCTCCAACTCCCAGCTGCGGGCCCTCGCCGAGGTGTACGCCAGCCAGGACGCCACCGACCGGTTCGTCAACGCCTTCGTCGCCGCGTGGACGAAGGTGATGGAGCTCGACCGCTTCGACCTGGCCTGAGCCGACAGCAAACGCGAGCCCGGGGCTCGCGTTCGGGATCTCGGGTGCCGGCCGGTGACGGCCGGCGCCCGTTCCCGTTGGCGCCCGAGGTCGATCGTCAGCCCGTCTTCTCAGCGATCCTGCGTCTCACGGCCTGTTGCTAACTGCCCGCGCGGGTGGGCACGTCGTGGTAGACGGGAAGCTCGGGGCCGCCGACTGCGCGTTCGATCAGGGCCATGAGGGCCTCCATGTCGGGCACTTGGCTCGGCTCGGCACCGGGCTCGGGGGTGCTGAGGCTGTGTACGTGCATCCGGCCGATCTCCTGGTTGTCGTCGACATAGGAGCGCATTCGGGCTTCGTAGCCGGCGAATCCGGCTTCCGGGTCCCAGCCGGAGGCGGCCAGCTCTCCGGCCAGCAGGTACGCGCCGACCAGGGCCAGCCCGGTGCCGGCCCCCGACATCGGCGAGGCGCTGTACGCCGCGTCGCCGAGCAGCCCCACCCGACCGCTGGACCAGCGATCCATCACCACCTGAGCGACCTGGTCGAGGTAGAAGTCCGGAGTGTCGTCCAGGTGGGCGAGGATGCGCGGGGTCAGCCACCCGAATCCGGCCATCCGCTCGCGCAGCAGGCCCTTCTGGGCCTCGACGTCGCGGTGGGGCACGGTGACCTCGGCAGCGGAGAAGGAGAACATCGCGATCGCCCGGGTGGCGTCGTGGATGGGCCGCAGACCCGCCGAGCGCCCGGAGTCCTGGTAGTCGATCAGCCAGCGGTCCAGCCCGAACTCGTTGGGCACGCTGAAATAGGCGAGGACGAGCCCCAGGTGCCGGACGTAGCGCTCACGCGGCCCGAACACCATCGATCGCAGCGCCGAATGCAGCCCGTCAGCCCCGATCACCAGATCGAAGCGTCGCCGCTCGCCGCTGGCGAAGGTCACGTCGACCCCGTCCGCGTCCTGAGCGAGATCGGCGATCTTGTCGCCGAACACGTACTCGACCGTGTCGCGGGTAACGTCGTACAAGATCTGGGCCAGATCCCCTCGCAGGATTTCGATCTCCGCGATGTAGCCGTCCCCGCCGTGGTCATCCGCGCGTTGGGTCTCCACGACGTTCCCATCCGCGTCCACTCTGTGGGCACCCGCGGTGTCGGTGCAGGCCGCACGCACCGCCGACTCCAGGCCCATCCGACGAATGACCTCCTTGGCCACCCCGCGCGCATCCACGGCCTGACCCCCGGGACGCAACCCGGACGTCTGCTCCACGACCGTCACCTCGGCACCCCGCCGGCTCAGCCAATAGGCCAGCGCAGGCCCGGCAATGCTCGCCCCCTGAATCAGGACCCGAACGTCGTTCATCGCGCTCCCTCCCAGGTCGATGTCGTCCTCCAGGTTGGTGCTGCCAGCTCGGGTAACCATGTCATGGAGATTCAGACCGGCGAGGCGACACCAACTCATCGGGCCCACCGTCTCGGGTCCCGAAGGCTGTGACACGACACGTCCAGCGGCCGGGTGGTCCGCGCGTGATGCAGGTCGCCCGCATCGAGATGAGCAATCAGCACGCCGCCGTGCTCTGCGAGACCGTGCCTAGCAGCACGTCGCGACCCGCCTCGGCTAGCCGGACGAGGAACTGCGCGCGGCTCTTGACCCCCGGCCAGCTGCGGACAGCGTCATCGTGCGCCACTTTCAACCGGTCGGACTCGGAATGAGGTTGCACTATCGGGCGGTCGGCATCCACATGGTGAATCGACTCGAAGCCGGTCATACACGCGGCTTCCAACCTCGGGGTCGCAACATCGCGGCAGCCAGCCCACTAGATTCGGGATGACGAAAACGGGCTTGACAATTGAGATGCTTTCAACTTGCCTGATGTCCCCTCTGACTGGCCTTGAATGATGACATTGCGGTCACCATTCTCCTGGTCAGAGGGACATCGTCTTCGTCACACCGACCCAAACCATGATCATCGGCGGATCAAGGATCAGTCGTTGTGACCGAAATCTATCTGACCGTAATAGAGGAAATTGTTTCCACCGGTGCCAGCCTTGAATGCGCCGGTCACGGGATCGCCCGTCACGCCGGCAATCACATCAATGAACTTGATCAAACCTCTGGCATGTGCGAAGACACCGCTCACACCCTTGATCGGGTGATTGCACCCTCCACCCACTTCCAGACTAGGATCCAAGGACTTACAGTAACCCTTGGCATAGGCCCCGTCGAATGTGTATGTGGTTCTGAATCTGCCCTGCTGCCCGTGATACTTACCTACAAATACCTCGCGACCCTCCTCGAGGTATAAATCGTAGTCTGCCAACTCCTTGCACTTCTGACCTTGGATGAAACCGCTCAAGCAACCCTCGAGGTCTCCGGTCATCAAGAGCCCATAGTCCGACCCTTTGAGTCCGCAGTCGGAGTAGGTGCTGTTGCCAGAAACGAAGGCCCGCTTCTGCTCTCCGCCCGCCACGGCAGCACTTCCACCTGTCAGCAAGATCATCATCGATGCGAAGGCAGTGACGATGAGAAGCCTCGCGTTGCGGGAGGAACCCCCGCGCACATAATTCTTCATTTAGATGTACTCCTCTGGCTAGTCTCCGTTGACTTTCCTTTGAACGTTCCTCTTACTCCCTTCTGACTCGGCGAAATTCGACTCAGGCGTTTTCCCTGGCCTCTAGAGCCGCTGCCGGCATCCACCCGTTCACCTTGCCGCCCAAGCTGGCCAAGGTCGCGCAGCACATCGACTGCGAGAGTCAACTCGTTCTCGGAGATGCGGTCCAACATTCACCGCAACCGTGGTCAGATCGACAACCAGAACCTGTGGATCGAACGCCGCCGCGAAGGTCTGAACCGGGGCGACGCCACCGACCGGATGTAGTTGCAGAAGAAAGTCAACCTCGTCAATCCGGACCTGTTGCTCATCTGCCCGTGTAGAAGCCTTACCGGGCTCGGCGCGGGGACATGGAAGAAGACCTCGCCTGGACGGTCACAAACGCCCTGGATCTCACCCGTGACTCAGTGAACTACGCCCTGATGGCGGTCCTGTTCCTTCGTTTTGAACATACTCCTTTGAGTCGGACGTGTCTGCCTCGCTGGAGTAGAAATCCGGCTAGTCAGGCTAGTTGTCAGGCGGGGCTGGGCGGGTCCCACTCAATGACTATCCAGCGGTCCGGGCACGGCCCCGCCACCTCTCCCGTTACCTGCGGCATACCTCACGACTCATGTGAGATCATTTCGGCTCGCAAACGAGGAATCTGTCGGTTTCTGCCTGACAGGACACTGCCCACTGCGCGCGCGGACCGGCCGCAGCGAAGCTCCGAACACGAAGCGTGGCCTGGGAAGTTCACGACCGCGGATGCGGCGCGAAGTCGAAGGAGTCACTGAGCCGCTGGTTGGAACGGGTCGGTCCTGACGTCCGGCTGGATGGCCAGGCTCCGTTCACTCGGGCGGGCTACCGATCACATCTGTCTTGTCGGATCATCCCCGAGCTCGGACATCGCGCCATGAGCGCGATCACCGCCGCGAATGTCGAAGCGGCGCAGCGATCTTGGAAGTCGTGGGGTCTGAGTCCGACAGTCATTGCCGGCACGTTGAACGGTCTGGCCCCGGTCTTCCGGGTCGCGATCAAGTTGGGGATCTGTCGGCGAGCTCGATATCGGCGGTTGACCGTGCCCGTCCAGGCGTCCAACGAATGATGCCGACGTTGACGGTCGAGGAAATCGACCGGCTGGCCGCAGCGTGCGATGTATTGAGTCGGCGTTATGGCGACTACGTGCGCCGGCAGCGATGCTCGGTCTCCGTGCGGGTGAGTCGACGGCGCTTCACGTGAACGACGTGGACCTGTGCCACCGGTGTGGTGACAATCCGGCGGGCGTTCTCAGCGCGGAGCTGTAGACCCCGAGGTCCCGTCGCGTGCGGCAGGTGCCCGGTATTGGCGAGCTGGATCGATTGGGGCCCGGATGATCAACGGTCGACGGCGGCTGAGCCAGTATTGCTGGGGTCCCTGGGCGGCCGGCTTTATCACTCGAACTGCCTGACGAAGGTGCAATGGTGCGAGCCGGCCGCCGATCTAAGCTGGCCAGGGCTGCGATTTCATGACCTGCGGGCGACCGCGATCGCGCTGTGGGAATTCGGGCCGAAGTGCCGCTGACCACGATGCGCATGCTCGGTGGCCACGCCAGTTTGGCCACGACTGACCAATACGTCAGAATGCCCGTGACGACCTCGCGCAGGCGGCTGCGCAGGTCAATTCGTACATTGTTCGTACACGCGGCGGTCGTGACACATCGGCACAAAATCGCGCAACACCGATCACTAGGAACGATGCGGTGGGGCGGACGACGAGGATCGAACTCGCATTCTTAGCTTAGGAAATGTTTCCGAGCGTGCTTTTGAGCGTTATTCGAGCGTGAATCAAGACTGTGAATGACCGCTATTGACCTTTGTTCGGGGCATACCTGCGGCCCCGTGCTTGGGTTGCACATGCATTGCCACGTCGGATGGTTGCGGGGAAGGTAGTGCGGGGATACCGTCGTCGTGTTGCACAGTTGCTGTTTTGGGGGTTGCGATGAGGCGTTTCGTAGTGGCGGCGCTGACCGTGTTCGCCGTCACCGCGTCGTTGAACCTCAGCACTGTGCCCGCGAGTGCCGCGACGGCGGCAATGCCGTACGACTTCGACGGCGATGGTGACCCGGACTTGGTGGTGGGGGTGCCACAGATGCGGATCGGCAGCGCCCATGCTGCTGGGGCGGTGGTGGTGCTCCCGGCGTCGGCTGGGGGTGTTGCTCTGAGCGCGACGCTGATCACCCAGGCCAGTCCGGGGGTGCCGGGCGCCCGAGAAGCGGGCGACGGATTCGGTGGCTCGGTTGCGAGCGCCGACTTCAACTGGGACGGCTACGCCGACCTGGCCGTCGGCGCCCTAGGCGAGTCGGTCGGCCGCAAGGACGTGGCGGGTTCGGTCACGGTGATGTACGGGTCGGCCCGAGGATTGGACACATCCCGGTCCGTTTGGATTGGCCGGCCGGGAGGCTCGGCCCAGTTCGCGCTGTGGGGTAAGTCGTTGGTGGCGGCCGATTTCAACGCGGATGGGTATCCCGACCTGGCCGTCGGAGCGAGCGACGACCCTGTTGGCACCGTCCGAGTCTTGCCAGGCGGTGCCGGCGGTCTCCGCACCACCGGCGTCCGGGTGCTCGGACCGGAAGGCGGCCCTTCGGAGGGACCGATCGAGTTCGGCGGGGTGTTGGCCGCCGGTGACCTCGACGGTGACGGCTCCACCGATCTGGTCGTGGGAGCGCGGGGGGAGGAGTTGGGCAACCAGGGCTGGCAGAACGCGTCGGTCAGCTATTGCCCTGGGACGGCTAGTGGTCCGGACGCCTGCCGACGGCTTGCGTGGGGCGACGACTATGCCGGGCTGAGCGGAATCGCTGTAGGCAACATGTCCGGCGGTGCGCTGCCGGAGATCGCTGTCGGTGTGCCGGCACTTAATAGCCGCGAGCCCGACGTCTTCGCAGCTCCAGGCAGGGTTCACGTCTTGGAGCTCAGTGCCGGTCCGCCCACAACCATCGCCCACCGAAAGACGATCATGCAGAGCAGTGCCGGTGTGCCGGGCAGCAACGAGGACCGCGACGCCTTCGGCTCCACTTTGGCTTTGGGCGACCTCGACGACGACGGATACGCAGACCTGGTGGTGGGTGCCCACGGCGAAAACTCACAGCGGGGGCGGGTCACCGTCGTCCATGGCGCCTCGACCGGATGGCGCACCCGAGGTAACTGTTACTACAGTCAAAACACTCTGGGCGTCCCGGGCGTCGCCGAGCCTGGTGACGGCTTCGGCTCGGCTCTTACGCTGCTCGACCACGACCGCGATGGCCACCTCGACCTGACCGTTGGCGCGCCCGGAGAGAACGTAGAAGACGGTGCGATCACCACGCTGCCCGGCTCCTCCGGCTGCGGGTTCACCGCAAACGGATCACGCACCTTCAGCCTCGCCAGACTCGGCTACCCCAACCCGTGGCGCGACGACGAGGGCGAGCCCGGCTGGTCTTTTGGATCCGTCTTCGGACGGCCATAAGAACCGGCTACCCATTTCCCCTGCCGAGTTGCTAAATAACCAGGTCGCGCGGGAAGACGCTATGGGCCGCCTAAATGTCGGCTACACGACGACCCGGCGCGCCTCGGATTCGCGGACGGCTCGCACTGTCTGGCAGCGTCGATGGACGTCCCCTTAATCCCGCGCCATAGTCACGCGATTGGTCATTCAGCGTCTCGATGAGGACAGTCGTCGGTTGATGCCGTCTCAATCGCCTAATTACAAGGTCAAGGTGGGGGGTCCATCTTCGACCGTTATGTCTTGTCAGCGCAGGATGGACTCCGCCCGGGTTCAACCTCCGGCGCCGTTGTTGCTGTCATCGCTGCTGTCGACTTGACTCGAGCGAGATCGAGACCTTGTTCGCGTGAGGGAGCGTACAACAGGGTGCCGCCAGCCCCGCACTGGTGGGGTTGCCGGGCACCCCTCTTCGCGCATGAGCCCCCCAGCGCTGGTTCCTAGGCCACCGGTGAGGAGACGACGGCGCCATCCCGTGCGGGTCGACCCGGGAGGTCGTTTGCCCAACCTGCGCGGACAAGGCACGCCGGCTCGCATCCAACGATGCGCCGAGGGCTGGCACCGCACCAACGAAGCCGAACCCACCGAGCACCCCCCAACCGACCCAACAGGCGGAGGAGCAAGGTAGACGAGCATGATCTTGACCAGGATGCGGATGTTGGTCTGAGGGAAGTTCGGACGGTTCGGTCGACGCGTCGGCTGCAAAATGTTGGTGGATCGTCCGCGGGTGGTGGTCGAGGACGGGACAATCAGGCAGGTGTTCGCTTCCCCGGACGGGCGGGAATACCGGCCCTCGATGTTTCTGACCTTGACCTTGCCGTCCTACGGGAAGGTCAGCGACCGTGTCCCGGTCGACCCCAGCTATGACTACCGCCGGGCCGCTTTGGACGCGTTGCACTTCCCGAAGCTGGTCGACCGGTTCTGGCAGAACCTGCGCCGCTGCGCCGGGCTACGGGGGTGCAGTACTTCGCCGCCGTCGAACCCCAACACCGCCTCGCCCCCCACCTGCACGCCGCCGTCCACGGCGCCATCCCCCGGGCCACCATCCGCCAAGTCGTCCACGCCACGTACCGCCAGCTGTGGTGGCGAGCGTTCGACCAGGCCGTGTACGTTCACCGCACTCGATCTGGGCCGGTGGGGACTACGTGGACTCCGACACCGGTGAAATCCTTCCCACCTGGGACGAAGCCGTCAAGCCACCTGGCTGCGACCATGGGCTTTGCTGTGGAGCGGACGACGAGGATCGAACTCGCATTCTCAGCTTGGGAAGACAGTCGGGCATCTGTAGTCATTGGTGATTCACGCTCAACAGTGCGCCTGGACGCCCTCCCGATTGCCCTTCTTTGCACACACTTCGGGCCCGTGGCGGGCCCGGTGGATGATCATGAAACCGACCGTGGGTTCCCGGCGGCGGTGACACCGCGGGTGCAGCTGCTCGGCCGGCCGGCGGGAGCGGCCGGCGGGCCAGCTGTCCCCAGGTGATCGAGTCCAACCCTTCCCGGCACACGACTGAGCCCCAAACCTGAACGGAACTTCAAGAACATCACCCCAGATGCGTCGCCATCGGCTTCCGCGGCCTGCCTCTGCCGCGGGTCGAAGACCCCGCGGATGGCGCGAGGTCGTCCAACATCGCATTCGCACGGGCCCAGGTCATCAGAAGAGCCGGCGCAATGAATCGCAACCTTCTTACTAAGCAGATTCCCTCGGCATAGCCTCTTCTCGTTCTGATGAAGCCGTAGACGGGGGCTCATGAGGCTCATCTCGACGGCGACATGCATCGTCAGCGCTGACGGGGCGGGGCCGTCGACTCCCGGATGACCAAATCCACCGGAAGGCGAAGCGAATGGTTCGCGGTGACACCCGGCTCGGCGAGCATGCTCAGCAACATCCGAGCTGCGGCGGCTCCCATCGCGTAGTGATCCACCGCGACAGTGGTCAGCGGGGGCGCAACGAGATCTGCACCCGTCATATCGTTGTACACCAGACTCATCCCGATGAAGCGCGTCGGCCGACCCGAGGAAGTTGCCGAACTCGTCGCTTCCTGCGCTCCGAACGCCTCAGCTTCTCCACCGGAGCGGTCTACGACATCAGCGGCGGTCGGGCCACTTACTAGATCCGACCTCTGTGTCGATCGATCATGGAGATTGGTAGGCGATCGGGTGCCCCTGGGCTGCCTCCGACCGTGGCGACACTCAGGGTTGTCGCGGTGAAACCAGGGTGTGCGCCGTCCCGGTCGAGATCCACGACCAATGGGCACCACCGCCGACCACCCCTACTCTCCGAAGTCCAGCATGAAACTCATCACCGAAACCCGACTTCGCGATGAGGAGGTAAACAAACCCGCCGCATTGCCGGCATGACCAATAACACTGACCAGCACGGGGTGAAACTTCAGACCAGAGTGCAGCGAACCGTCGAGCTCTCGAACCATCGAGTCTGAAGGACATACCGGGGCGGTTTACAGTCCCGTCTCCGTTTGAAATGAGGAGTCTTTAATGTCGTCGGGATCTTAGGGTCCGCATCGTCGATGGGATGGTGTTGGGTCTAGCGATCGGTGACGCTGCTGGGGTCCGCCCGGGCCCGTTGCTTGTGCTTGTGATCACCGAGAACCTGCGTTCGTGCTGGCGTGCCGGATTGCTGGCCGCCGCAGCCCCGCTCGATTCCGACGTGGTGGTCGTGGCTGGTGTGCTGCTCATCTTGCAGCAGCTGCCCCCTCGCACGCTGCCCTCTAGCGCCTCGCTGTCGCTGGCGCCCAACGGGCCGCGGTTTCGGAAATTAACGTCCGTGGCTTCTTGGCCGTCACGTAAGGTCTGCACGAGTCTGTCCGTTGGCGCGAGCCGTGTCCAGCGACGCGCGATACATGGCCCACCCGGCGGCCACGACGGCCAGGTCGTCGGCGGTGATCTTCTCGTCTGAGCGGTCCATGCGTTCGGCGTAGTAGAGGGCGGGCACGCCCAGATCGTTCTGGGCGGCAAGATAGGCCAGCCATGATTTCCGGTCGGGCATCGGCCACTGGTCGGTGTCGATCAGGTGGTGCGGCAGAGCGGCTCGGGCGACCGCGGCGCGGAACTTGAGCTGTTCGACCACGTTCACGGGCATCCCGTACGGGTCCTGCTCGGACAGGTCGTTGAGCCGCACCATGTCGCAGACGTCTCCGAAGCTGGGGTGGACGGTGTGCGTGATCAGCAGGGCGTCGGGCTTGGCCGCTTTCATGCCTGCGTGGAGGGCTTGCAGCATCTGGTGCAGGGCGGCGATGCCCCAGGTGCGGCCCGGGCCGGCGTGCTGCTGCAGGGCGGGGCCGGCGGGGGCTCGTTGGGTGAAGTCGACTTTGAGCCCGTCGGCGTTCAGCCCCTGCGGTGAGACCAGCTGCGCCGCCGGCTCTTGCAGCCGGGCCAGGTAGGCCGGGTTGCCGGGGTCGACCGCCACCGGCCGACCGGACGGGTCGCGTACGCACTCCTCGGCGGGCAGGCCGGCCGGGTCCCATGCTTTCCACCACAGCAGCACGTGGATGCCCTTTGTCGTGCTGCTCGGCGATCCAGGCCCGCAGGTCGGGCCAGTGCGTCGGGTCAGGCTCGGCCCGCCCGTAGTCCTGCTGCCACCGGTCGTCGATCACCACCGTTCCTGGCCGTACCCCGTGCTCGGCGAGCCGGGCCAGCAGCTCGTCGTAGGTCGCCTGGGTGGCCAGGTCCCCCGGAGCAGGGCAGGTCCGCCGGACGGATGGCGGGCGGCAGCTCGTCCAGGAACCGGGGGTGGCTCGGCGGATAGCCCGGCAGCGGCACCCGCGCGCACTGCGCGCCCCAGCCGCAGAACGCCGGCTCCTGCCACCACCGCGGCTGCGCTAGCGGCACGATCCGAGGCCCAGCCCTGTTCGACGAGGTCGAGGCGGTAGCGCTCCAGTCGCGGCGTACGGATCGGCGACGGGCCGCAGCACCAGGGTCGGGGTGGTGAACCGGCCCGCCACTGGGGTGTGGCCGTCGTAGTCCAACCGCAGCCAGAAGCCGCTGTCGACGGGCTCGTAGGCGAGCTCGACGAACGTCAGGTCGCTGACCGGTGCCTGCACCGACAGCGACAGCCATTCCCCGCCCGGGACCTCCGTCGGACCCAACGCGCGTTCGCGGCCCAGCACCAGACACAGCGGCGCCGGGGAGAACACGGCGTGCCAACGTCCTGGTCGGTCGTCGCCCAGTACACCCACTGTGGCGACGGCTGTCGCGGGCCGGACCACCTGCACCGGCTCCGTTGGGTTCGGGCTGAACACCGAGGCGAACTCGATCCCGGACCGGAATGTTCCGGCCGCCCCGTCGGTCAGCACGGCATGGCCGCCGAGCAGTCGCACATCGGTCAACCGGCCCTCGCCTTCCACGGTGACCGACAGCTCAAGGCTGTCCTTCCGGCAGCGCAGCGTCACTTCCTTCGACTGCCACGCCACGCTTTCAGCCGATACCGTCACGACCACCACGTCGCCCTCGACCGTCACCTGCGGTTCAGTGTTGCCGTAGGTCTCGTCGCGCGCATCAACGCAGTCCAGATCAGCTAGTAGCGTCAAGGCCGACCAGATGCGACCGGTCCGATCGGCGAGTACAGCACGGGGAGGGTCCTGGCGGACCTCCAGCTGGTAGTCCTCCGCGATCACGCGGATGCGGCCATCAGCACGGGTGACGTCCATAATGTTGATCTTTCTTGCTAGGGATGGTCGTCGAATTGGGCGGGGAGGGACCGCCCACTGGGGCTCTCCACCAGTCGTGCATTCGAGTGCCAGCGACGCGCCGGACCTTGTGGGTCAGGCGCGTCGCTTGTTCGAGTATTTCGATGTGGTTAGCCGAAGAGTGCGTTGACCTGGTTGTTGGTGTCGGTTAGTGATGAAGGTTCAGCCTTGCCCGTGAAGACGGCATCCATGGCGGGAAGCATAATGCCGTCGATCTGAGAGGCGTGGTCGGTGATCGGGAAGAGGAACGTCGTCTTGTCCTTGACGTGGTTGGTGAACGGGCTGACGTCGACGCCCTTGGCCTTGAACGCGGCAATGGCCTTCTCTGTCGAGGTCTTGACGGCCGGGAAGACGACGGCCTTCGAGGCGACGATGTCTTGGCAGTCGGCCGAGCCGAGGAACTCGACCCATTTGGCGGCAGCGGGCTTGTTCTTCGAGCCGACCCAGATGGAGTCGGCGAGGCCGTTGTACATGCTGGCCCGTTTGCCGCTAGGACCGGTGGGGGTGGGCGCGAGGCCGGTTTCGACGCCCTTGTAGCTGATCATCTGGCCCAGCACCCAGTCGCCGCCGGGGATCATGGCGTATTGGCCGGCGCCGTACAGGTCGGAGGAGTTCTGACCGGTGGTCGCGGCGAGGGAGGGCATGTAGCCCTTTTCGATTAGGCCGGCCATCCAGCCGATGGTCCTCTGGAAGTCGGGGTTGTCGTAGTTGTAGTGGGTGCCCCACGGGTTCTTGTCGGTGTGCTGCCACGGCAGGGTTCCGGTGTACTGGCTCCACTGGGTCTGTCCGTTGCCGCTGCCCGAGCCGTCGTTGCCGAGGCCGTAGACCTTGACCTTGGTCTTGTCGAACCCGGCTTCGTCGCCACGCTTGCCGTTCTTGTCCATGGTCAGGTGGGCGATGGTCTTCTCGTAAGTGCCGCCGTCGTCGGGGTTCCAGGTCAGGTTCTGCAGGCTGGCCTCGTCGACGCCCGCGTCGGTGATCAGCTTCTTGTTGTAGAAGTTCGCGACGGTATCGAAGTCTTTCGGCAGGCCGTAGCGTTTGCCGTCTTGGCCGACCCAGAGATCGGCCAGACCCTCCTGGTAGATGCTGGTGTCGATCCCGTCCTTCTTCAGCGTGTCGTCCAGCGGGAGGAGCTGCTCCTGGCTGACCAGCTCCGGGTACTTCGACAGGTGGTTGGTGAACACGTCGGGTGCGGTGCCCCCAACGAAGCCGTTGGTGAGCTTGCCCCAGTAGTCGCCATAGCCGTACTGGCTGATCTTGACGGTGACGTTCGGGTTCTTGGTGTGGAACGCGTCGGCGCACGCCTGGTAGGCGGTCAGCTGGTTGGTATCCCACAGCCAGTAGCTCACCTCGCCGGTCGCGGTCGAGGTGTCGATCGCCCCGCCCTCGGAGCCGGTATCGCCGCCGGAGTCGCCGCCGCCGCAGGCGGTGAGGGCGAGGCTGAGGATGGCGGCACCGACGATGCCGAGGCTGAACCTCTTACGGATTCGTGCCATGTTTAACAACTTCCTTTCGTGGACGATCATGCTGGTGAGGGTTGTCATCGACCGTTCGGTATGAGTCTTCGATGCTTCGTGCTGCCCGGGTTGGGGTGATGTGCTCATTTCATGCCGGAGAATCCGATCGAGTTGACGACCTTCTTGCCGAACATGGCGAACAGGATGAGCAGCGGGAGCGCCGCGACGAGCGAGGCAGCCATCAGACCGGCCCAGTCCGGGCTGCCGCCCGGACTCTGGCTGCGGAAGACACCCAGGGCCACGGTCAGAACTTTTGTGCCTTCGGTGTTGCCGACCAGCAGCGGCCAGAAGTAGTCGTTCCAGGAAGCGATGAAGGTGAGGATCGCCAGTGTCGTGATCGGCGAGACGCTCATTGGCAAGATGATCCGGAAGAACACCCGCCAGACACCGGCGCCGTCGATCGACGCCGCTTCCTCGATCTCTTTGTTGATGCCCAGAAAGAACTGCCGCAAGAAGAAGATTGCGAACGGGGTCATCAACATGCTCGGCAGAACCATCCCGGTCAAGGTGTTCAGCAGACCGAGGTTCTTGATCAGAATGAAGTTCGGCAGGGCGGTGAAGATCGGCGGCACCATCAGCGCGGTCAGGAACAACGTGAACACCTTGTCCCGTCCGGGCCAGGTGAGGCGGGCGAAGGCATAAGCGGCGAGGGAGCAGAAGAACACCTGGCCGAGTGTGACCACGGTGGAGTAGATGATCGAGTTGCGCAGGTACAGCAGAAAGTTGATCTCGCCACCGGCCCCGCCTTGGGCGATCGCTTCCTCAGTCGTGGACAGTCCGAGGACGCGCTTGAAGGCGCCAAGGGTGGGATCGACTGGCAGCAGCGAGCCGGCGTCGGAGAACAGCGATTTGGTGGTCGACAGCGCCGTTCGCAGCATCCAGTAGAACGGGAACAGCGTTGCGATGATCATGATGATCAGCGCGGTCCAGGCCGCGATTCGCCCGATGCTGACCTTCCGCTTCTCGGCTTTGACCGGGTGCGGCAGATTGTCGATCGTTCCTGGGTCGACGGGGGTGGTTGTGGTCATTCCATGCTCCTAGGAGAGGTCCGACTCGCCGGCTTTGAGCAGTTTCAGCTGCACGAGCGCCACCGATACGAGGATGATGAATAAGACGACCGATAGGGCACAGGCGTAACCGAACTGCCCTTCAGCGAAGCCCTTTTGGAAGATGTAGTACTGGAGCACCCGGCTGGCGTTGACCGGGCCGCCCTTGGTGGTGACCGCGACGGTGTCGAAGACCTGGAACGAGCCGGTGACGGTGATCACCAGGACCAGCGCGAGCACGGGCCGGAGCAGCGGGAGGGTGATTCGCCAGAACGAGCGCCACTCGGTGCTGCCGTCGATGGAGGCCGCCTCGTACACATAGACGGGGATGGTCTGAAGGCCGGCGAACACCAAAAGGGCGGTGTAGCCCATGTGGCGCCACACGTTCACGGCGGCGATGGTAGGGATGGCCCAGTGCTCGTCGCCGAAGAACGGGATGCGGTTCAACCCGGTCCAGGCGATGAGCTCGTTGACAATGCCGATCTGGTAGTCCAACAGCCACAGCCACGTCAAGGCGGCGACGACGCCGGAGATGAGGAATGGCAGCAGGAGCGCGCCGCGGACCACCGTTGACTTGACCAGCCGCTGCATCAACACGGCCAACCCGACCGCAACAAGGGTTTGGAAGACGATGTTGAGGAGAACGTACTCGATGGTGACGACCAGCGCGTTCCAGAACAGCTTGTCGCTGGCGATCTTGACGAAGTTGTCGAAGCCGATGAAGTGCGGGGTCCCGAGGAGGGTGTACTTGGTCAGGCTGAAGTACAAGCCGCGTAGCGTGGGATACAGGTAGAAGATCAGGAACCCAATCGTGGCCGGGGCGATGAACAGCAGCGCCATCCCCGACTGATTCCGCCCGGCTCCGGGCTTGCTTTTCCTGATCGGACCGCTGTTTGCCGCATGGACCGAGACAGCCGGTATCTCGACGGAGGTCACCACCGGCTGACCCTCACTGGGTGGGGCTGCGGCCGGTTCGGGGAACGGGATGGCCCCGACCGGACATGCGGCAGGTTCGGCGCTTTAGACGTCATCGTCGGTCCTCTCGACACTCGATCACCTTGTGGTGACGCGATGGTGCGAAAATCTATACGATTAGATTCTGCGTTGGCAATGGGTTGCCTCGAAGTTTCTATTCGATTAGAGTGCGGTCGGTCGTGCACGCACTGACGCTCTTGCGGGGCCGCCTCTTGCGTCACTCTCTGGAGAAGACTCCAGATTCAACCCACCACAAGGAGTCAAAGATGTTCTCTCTCGGCATGATCGGAGCCGGCCAGTTCGCCGGCACCTTTGCCAAGCTCTTTCAGCTGCATCCGGCGATCGGGGAGGTGCGGGTGACTGATCTAGTCCCGGAGCGCGCTCAGGAGCTGAATGTGCAGCAGCATCTGGGGGGTGTGGTTGACGACGTCGATGCTCTGCTCGCCTCCGACGTTGACGCGGTGGCGATCTTCACCCAGCGCTGGACCCACGGTCCGCTGGTCGTCGAAGCTCTGCGGGCGGGCAAACACGTCTACTCCGCGGTGCCGATGGCCTTCACCGTGGGAGAGGTGCAACAGATCATCGAGACGGTGCAGGAGACCGGGCTCACCTACATGATGGGCGAGACCAGCTACTACAACCCGGCCACCGTCTACGCCAGACAGAAACTGGCCGAAGACGCCTTCGGCCGCATTTTCTACACCGAAGGCGACTACGTGCACGACATGGACCTCGGCTTCTACAACGCCTACCAGTACAGCGGCGGCGAGGACTGGAAGGCCACCGCCAGCTACCCGCCGATGCACTATCCGACCCACTCGATCGGCGGGGTGCTCGGCGCTGTGCCGGCGCACGCGGTCAGCGTGAGCGCCATCGGGATGGTCGACCAGCGCGGCGACGGCGTCTTCGACCGGTCGGTCAGCCAGTTCGACAACGACTTCTCCAACACCTCCGCGCTGTTCGAGCTGTCCGACGGCGGAGTCATGCGAATCAACGAGATGCGCCGCGTCGGCTACCCGTCGCACCTGCGTGAGTCCCGGTTCCGCTACTTCGGCACCGAAGCCAGCTTCGAGCAGCTCGCCAACGTGACCGTCTGGCAGGACAAACAGGGCGTCACCGACATCTCCGAGCAGGTCGACTCCCGGCCCTCTATGTCGCCCGACGACCCGTCGCTGGCCCACGTCGCTCCCGAACTCCGGGACGCGTTCATCTCCGGCCACGCCCCGGTTCACGACACGAGCCGGCTCCCCGAGACATTTCACGGGGTGCCCAACGGGCACGAGGGCAGCCACCACTTCCTGGTCGACGACTTCGCCAGAGCCGTCGAGACCGGCACACTGCCGCCGGTCAACGCCTGGACCGCGGCCCGGTTCACCGTGCCGGGCATCATCGCTCACCAGTCAGCCCTGCAGGGCGGCGTCCGGCTTCCCGTACCTGACTTCGGCGACGCCCCGGAGCGCCACGTGGTGGGGGCCGAAACCGCGGCATGACCTCACGGGCACCTCATCCAGATCTGCATTTCTCAGCGCTACTGTCACCCTTATGAGCGCCCCAGGACCGTCCTCGCCCCGTCCAACAGTGACTCATGTGGACGTGGCCAGGAGGGCCGGGGTCTCGACGGCTGTCGTGAGCTACGTCGTGAACAACGGTCCCCGGCAGGTGGCCCCCGCCACCGCTGCTCGAGTCCACGCAGCCATCGAGGAGCTCGGCTACCGCCCGAACCTCAGCGCACGCGCTCTGCGGCTGGGAACCACCGATCTGATCGGGCTCGTGGTCCCTGACAGCAGCAACCCCTTCTTCGCCGAACTCGCGCAAGGCATCGAGCGGGCTGCCGCCGAACATGGCTACAGCATGGTATTGGTCAACAGCGACAACAGCGGTGAACAGGAGCGGCTGAAGGTCGAGAGCCTGGCCAGCCGCCGGGTCAGCGGATTGTTGGTGGCCAGCGCCGTAGCCCGCCACCAACTCGACCTCGGGAACCGACAAGGCATACCTACCGCCATCCTCAACACCGACGGACCGATACCTGGCTTCCATACCATCGGCCCCGACTTTCGCCAGGGTGCCCAGACCGCCGTCGAACACCTACTGAACGTCCACAAGGCGCGCAACGTTGCCCTCGCCACCGGTGGCTCACTCCAGTCCGTCGAAACCAACAGCCGTGAACAGGGCTGGTCAGACGCACTGACGCACAACCGCCGCCCCCAAGGCCCTGTAGTTGAAGAGGACTTCACCCGCGAGGGCGGCCACAGAATGGGGCTGAAGCTGATAGCAGTCCGCGAACTACCGGACGCCGTGTTCGCCACCAATGACCTCCAGGCCATCGGTATCCTCCGAGCCCTTCACGAAGCCAACATTCGGGTACCCGAAGACGTCGCCCTGGTCAGCTTCGACGGCACCAGAGAGTCTGAGTACAGCTGGCCAGCACTCACAGTCGTTCGGCAACCCATTGCCGCCATGGCCCAGGCGGCCGTAGCCGCCGTCCTCGACCCTCCCCAAGCGACCCCACAACACACCACCTTCGACACAGAGTTGGTCATCCGTCGCTCCTGCGGCTGCGCGACACCCCACACGGACTCTGAAGGTCCCCAACAGCTGAGGTTGACCGCGTCTCGATCAGCACAGCGACTACCTTGAACGCTTCCCAGACGCGTGAGGAGCGTCTACCAAGCCGGATGTTAGGTGCTGGCTCTCGTAGATTCACTGTCAGCGGCACCACCAAGCCTTGCCGAACCGCGATCCCGGCCCCAGGCGCTGGAGCGGAGTTCTCCGACAAACGGGCTGAGCGAATTTTGTAGGATTATCCTCGTCGGCTCAGGGCATCTGTCCGGTGATGAGAAAGCAACGCGTCGGAGTTTAGCTCCAGCGTCCGTCCATCGGATCTAAATTCAACACACAGACCCGTGACGCGGCGCAATCCGGGGCCAGTCTGCGAGACCTGATGACCCGGATGGGGCACGATTCGCCCGCCGCCGCTCTCATCTATCAGCACAGCACCCGGGTGGCTGACGAAGCCATCGCCGCCGCGATGGACGTCCGTCTGGCGCAGCGAACGAGTCGAGCAGCAGCATTGTCAGCCAAGGAGTTAGGGCCCGCAGAGGGCCCAACCAACCGTCGTGAGGTCAACACGGGAGATGACGCCACACCGAGAACCGGCTCTGACTAGGAGAAACAACCTGGAGCGGACGACGAGGATCGAACTCGCATTCTCAGCTTGGGAAGCTGATGTTCTGCCATTGAACTACATCCGCGCTGCGGCGCTGGCCGCCGGAGCAGTCTAGCGACCAGTGCTCGATGTGCTCAAACGTGCCGACCAGTGAGCCGCTTGACTCTCCCCCGACCGGAGACTGCACGCTGGTTCTCATGAGCGCGCTGGTGCCGATCGGGGAGTTCTCGCGGCTGACCCATCTGAGCGTCAAGACCCTGAGGCACTATCACGAGGTCGAGCTGCTCGTCCCCGACCAGGTCGACCCGCAGACCGGCTACCGCCGCTACACCACCACTCAGGTGCCGGACGCACTGCTGATCGGCCGGCTGCGCGACCTCGAGATGCCGCTGGCCGCCGTACGCGAGGTCCTGCGCGCCGCCGACCCTGACCGGCGCAACGCCGTGATTGGGGACCACCTGCGACGGATGGAGCAGGCGCTCGACCGTACGCGAGGCATTGTCACCTCGCTGCGACAGCTCCTGCTCCCGCCCGGACGCCCGCTGACGATCGACTATCGCCAACTGCCCGACCTGACTGCCCTGGCCATCTCCGGCCGGGTGGGTCACACCGGGATCGCAGGTTGGTGCGAGCAGGCGTTCTCCCAGCTCTACGCCGCCGTGGGGCGCCAGCGCCTGATCCCCGCCGGCCCGGGGGCGGCCACGTACGGCGGGGAGTTCTTCACCGGCGACCTCGGCGAGGTCACGGCGTTCGTGCCGGTCGAGCCCACCCTGGCAACAGATTCGACCACGATCGCCGGTGGCCGGTTCGCGATCGCCGTCCACACCGGCTCCTACCGCGATCTCGACCAGACGTACGCGACCCTCGGCTCGCACGTCGCCGAGCACGACCAGCTCGCCCCCGGCCCGATCCGCGAGCACTACCTGGTCGGGCCCACCGACACCGACGACGAGAGCCGGCTGCGCACCGAGGTGTGCTGGCCGGTCGCCGCCTGAGCCCAACCGACCAACCACCACCACAAAGGAGAACCTCATGACCGCACTGGGATTCGGACAGATCGCCATCGACTGCGTCCGCGCCGACGAGCTGGCCGGCTGGTGGTCGCGACTCCTGGAGCGCCCCCTGGCCGAGGGCGCCAGCCCCTACTACGCCGTGATCCCGGCCACCGCGGACAGCACCTTCCCGGCGCTGATGTTCCTGGCCGTGCCCGAACCGCGCACCACCAAGAACCGGTTGCACCTCGACCTGACCACCATCGATCCGGCCGCTGCGGTCGAACGCGCGGTGCAGCTCGGGGCGGCCAAGGTCGACGACTTCAACGAGTACGGGACCGAATGGACCACCCTGACCGACCCTGAGGGCAACGTTTTCGACATCGGCCTGGCCCATACCGACTGATCGGCCCAGATCCGGTCAGGGTCAGCCCCTGGAGTCACCCGACCGCGGCCCTGAATACGCTGCTCAGCCCTCGCCGCCGTCGCTGAGCCCGGGCTAGCGTGGGGCCATGACCAACGTTCCGGAGCCCAGCAACGTGGGCCCAATCGCCGGCGGCAACCTTCGCGCGTCGGACGCCGACCGGGAGCAGGTCGCCACCGTGCTCAGCACCGCGTACGCCGAAGGCCGGCTCACCCGTGACGAGCACGACGAGCGCCTCGACCAGCTGATGCATGCGAAGACCTTCGACCAGCTCGTCCCCATCACCCACGACCTAGTAGTGGTCAGCCCGCCCATGGCCGCCCCGGTCGCCACCACCAACGACGCCTTCACCATCGACACCCGGTCCCCCACCGCGGAGTCCGAGAAGCTGATCGCCGTCTTCGGTGGGGCCACGCGCAGCGGGAAGTGGCGGATGCGCCGGAACACCCAAGCACTCGCCCTGTTCGGCGGCATCGAGCTCGACCTCACCGAGGCCGTCTTCGAGAACCAGGTGGTGGAGATCTCGGGGTTCTGGTGCTTCGGCGGCCTCGACATCAAGGTCCCGGCCGGCATCGAGGTCCGCGACCAGACGGCCGGCATCTTCGGAGGCACCGACGTCAAGCACATCGGCGAACCGCTCCCCGGCGCTCCGGTGCTGGTGATCAAGGGCATGTCCTTGTTCGGCGGCGTCTCGGTGCATGGTCCGAAGCCCGAGCGGAAGCGCAAGTGAGCGGCGGCATCCGCGCCTCCGACGCCGACCGCGACCGGGTGGCCGAGGTCCTGCACACCGCGTACGCGGAAGGCCGGATCACCGTCGACGAGCACGAGGAGCGGACGACCGCCGTCCTCCACGCCAAGACGTTCGACGACCTGACCGCCCTCACCGCCGACCTGGTGCCGATGACGGCCCTGCCGGTGCCTCGCGCCGGCTCGGCCCTCAGCGCCACCACCGAGCCCGACCGGCTGACCGCCGTGCTCGCCTCGACCAAACGCGTCGGGGTCTGGCGGGTCGGCCGGGCCGCAGCCGCCAACGTCTTCATGGGCGACGTGCTGATCGACCTGACCGAGGCGACCTTCGAGTCCGACGTGATCGAGCTGACCTGCAACCAGGTGATGGGCTCGACCAAGATTCGGGTGCCGCTCGGCACCCGAGTCACTCTCGAGGCGGTCAACGTGCTGGCCGACTCGTCGGTCAAGGGCATCGGCGACCCGGACCCGTCGATGCCGACCGTGGTGGTGAAGGGACTCAACATCATGGGCGACATCCAGGTCCGTGGACCCAAGAAGCCTCCCCCGTGGAAGCGCAACGTAGCCTGAACCACGTTATGGATGACCTCTTCGCCCCACCCGCCTACGAGTGGAAGCGAATCTCCCCCGCGTACCGCTCGCTCCGCCGCCTGACCACCGTTCTGGTCGCGCCGATCCTGTTCTCCATCCCGGCGGTGATCATCGGTGTGGTCAGCGGCCTGTGGTGGATCTCGGCGATCCTGTGGGGTTTCGCCGCGCTGATCGTGGTCATCCGACTCATCCTGGTCGAACGCAACTGGCGCGCGTGGGGCTACGTCGAGCGCGAGGACGACCTCTACATCACTCACGGCGTGCTCTACAAGACCCTGGTCGCCGTCCCGTACGGCCGGATGCAGCTCGTCGAGGTCGGCTCCGGTCCGCTGGAGCGGGCCTTCGGACTGGCCAACGTCACGCTGAAGACTGCCAGCGCGGACACCGACGCCACCATCCCGGGGCTGGTGCCCGAGGAGGCCGCGCGGCTCCGCGACCGGCTGACCGAGCTTGGCGAGGCGCACGCCTCAGGCCTATGAGCACCCCGGCACCCGTCCCGGACCAGGCCACGGCGCCCGTCGTCCCCGGGGCACCGGTGGTGAAGCAGACCGAGCGGCCGCACCCGTTGACCCCCTTCATCCGGGGCTGGCTGGTGCTGGTCGCATTGATCTTCGGCTTCGGTCGACAGCTCATCCCCGACGGCGAGGAGGACCAGCTCGACCTGAGTGACCTGGCCTGGGTGCTGCCCGTGGCCGGCGGCATCGTGCTGCTCGCTGCGGCGGCCGGCTTCGCCACCTGGTACTTCACCCGCTTCGTCATCGACGACGAAGAGCTGCGGATCGAGACCGGGGCGGTGTTCAAGACCTCCAAGAAGATCCCGTTCGAGCGGTTGCAGTCGGTCGACATCATCCAACCCTTCGCCGCCCGTCTCTTCGGCCTGGTCGAGCTGCGGCTCGAGGCCGGGGCCGGCGACAGCACGGTCAAGCTGCGCTATCTCAAGCGAAGTAAGGCGACCCAGCTGCGTGAGTACCTGCTGACCCGGGCGCACGGCCTGCAGGCCAGCGTCGGTGACCCGGGCTTCTCGGCCGCCGCAAGCGCTTTGACCGATCTCAGCGCGACTGACGTGCCGTTGGTCAAGGTGTCCCCGCAACGCTTGGTCGTCGGGTTCCTGCTCTCCACCGAGTGGATCGTCTCGGTCCTGACCATGGTCATCGTGTTCGGCGTCACCGCCTATTTCGGAGTCACCGTCTATGCCCTCGGCGGCCTCATCCCGCTGGTCATCGGCAGCGTGTCGATCATCGGCCGCCGGGTGATCGCGATGTTCAACTTCACCCTGGCCGAGTCGCCGCGCGGGCTCCGGGTCACGCGTGGCCTGACCAACCTGACCAGCCAGTCCGTCCCGGTCAACCGGATCCAGGGCGTCAAGGTCACCCAGCCGCTGCTGTGGAAGAGCCTCGGCTGGTTCCGGGTCGACGTCGACGTCTTGGGCTACGGCGCCTCCACCAGCGAGGACAACGACTCGAACGCCACCAGCGTCTTGCTGCCGGTGGCCACGACCGATGAGGTCGATCTGGCGCTCGGCCGGGTGCTGCCCGGGTTCGACCTCGCCGGGATCGAGCGCCGGCCCTCGCCGCGCCGGTCGCGCTGGGTCCGCTGGTTCGACTTCTGGACCCTGCGCTATGGCTGGAATGACCGGGCCGTGATCACCGAGCACGGCTGGCTCAGCCACGTCGTCGACATCGTCCCGCACGCCAAGACCCAGTCCGTACGCATCGAGCAGGGTCCGCTGCAGCGCAAGCTCCGGCTGGCCGACGTACACGTCGACACCCCGAAGGGCCCGGTGAAGGCAGTCGCGCAGGAGCTCGACGTCGCCGTGGCCCGCGAGCTGGCCATGAGCCAGCTCGACCGGGCCCGGGCCGCCCGGATCGCCGACCGCGAACGCCTTCCGGTCAGCGAGATCGCCACCGACGACCACCAGGGCGAGGCCGAGGTGCTGGCCGCGTACGGGACCAGCCGGGACCAGCTGATCGGAGCCGGCGCCGAGAGCGAGGTCTTCGCTCTCGATCACGAGCGCGTGCTCCGGCTCTATCGCCGCCGCCACGAGGCGCCGCAGCAGACCACCGCCCAGCTGCGTGCCCTCTACGACGTCTGGCGCGGCACCGACATCGGCATCGAGGTGCCGATGATCCTCGAGGCGGGTGAGCGCGCCGGGCGCTTCTACACCGTTGATCGCCGGATCTCCGGCCGCAACTTCTCCACCTGGCTGAAGGATGCGCCGGCCGAGCAGCGCCGCCCGGCCCTGGCCAGCTTCCTCGACGCCACCTCCCGGCTGCCCGGGCTGCCCAGTCCCGTTCCCGGATTCGCCCGGCTGGTCGGCGAGGGAGCCCCGCGCCAGTACGGCTCGCTCGCCGAGCTGCTCGCCGCCATGCTCGCCGGACCCACCCAGGCCAGCCGCGTCCAGCTGGAGCGCGACGTGCCCGACATCGCCCAGGTCTGGAACACGCTGCACGCCCAGCTCGCCGAACGCCAGGTCAGCCCGGTCCTGGTGCACGGCGACATCTGCCCACCGAACGCCTACGTCAGCCTCGACCCGCAGGGCCAGCCCGTGGTCACCGGCATCGGCGACTTCAGTCCGCACACCATGAACGCCGACCCGCTGATCGACCTCACCGGGGCGGTGATCTTCCTGGAGCTGGAGGACCATCCGCAGGCCGCCGAGGACGCCGCCTGGTTGGAGTCGCTGGCCCAGGAGCGGTGGGGCTCGCAGGTGACCCACTGGATCGGGGTCTACCGCCGGTTCTACGGCTTCTACTTCTCGAACGCGCACGTGTTCGACCCCGCCTTGTACGGCTGGTGCCTGAGGCAGCTGAGCGACTGAGCGGCGGGACGGGCGGCCGACTGGTTGCGTCCTGGGCGTCTAATAGTGGGAACGGATCAGGAGGACGCGCATGGATCTCGACACCAACCAGCGACGGACGCTGCAGTTCGGCCCGCTGTGGGTGCTGAGCGCTCTGGCCGGCACCAGCCGGTTCGCATCGTACGAGCTGGAGGCGTTCTGGGACTCGGTGGTGCAGGTCAGCCTCCGGACCCCGGGTGCCGCGCGCGACCTGTTGACCTCCATGGCCGCCGACCGCCGCAGTCTGGTGATGAGCTTCGAGCTGGACGACCGTTCGGTGGTCACCGGATTCACCCACGTCATCACCGCCGCGGCCGGCCTCGGGCCCCAGGCCGCGGCCGACTTCAAGCTGGCCCTGCTGCGGATCGGGATGGCCATGGGCCGAGCCCGTGGCCCGTACGGACGCAACCTGACCTTCGAGGACACCCAGATGCTGTTGCTGGTCGCCCAGCTGCTGGAGATCGAGGCGCTGCCGCCACTGGACAGCGCGGTCCTCGTCTAAGCGGTCTCGGACCGGGTGCGGGCCCACGCGTCGAGGCGGACCAGGGTTTGCTCGATGGAGCGCTGATTGCGGCGCCGGGCGCGCAGAAGCCTCAGCAGCAGCGGCGACCGGGACCGGGTCGGGTCGAACTCCTCGGTGACCTCGGTGGCCGACTCCCCCACCGGGGTGAGGATGTAGCGCCACACATGCCCGCCGAAGTGCCGCCAGGCGATCCGCCGGCCCTCCTCGAACTCGACGACCTCGTTCAAGATCTTGTAGGGCGCGCCGATCTTCATCTGCATCCCGAACTTGGCCCCCGGCGACAGGCGTTGCGGCGTACGCGGCTGAGCGCCCTGCACCGATCCCGACCCGTCGATCAGCGCATGCTGAGCCGGGGTGGCGAGCAGCTCGAAGATGGCGGCGGCCGGAGCCTGGATGATCCGGGAGGCGCGGGCGAGGTCGACGGGCGGCACCAGGCCAGTGTGCCAGCCCCTTCCCGAACGATTCGCCGAATGGCTAGGCTCCAGGCATGACCGACGCACCCGTTAGCAGCGCTGCTCCTGTCCTCGGAATCGACATCGGCGGGAGTGGCATCAAAGGCGCACCCGTAAACCTCGACACCGGTGAGCTGGCGAGCAAGCGGATGCGGATCCCCACCCCGTCGAAGTCGACACCGCAGAACGTGGCCAAGGTGGTCGGCGAGATCGTGGCCAACTTCGCCGAGACCATCGGCGCGGACGGTCCGATCGGCATCACCATCCCGGCCGTGGTCACCCACGGGCAGACCCGCTCGGCGGCCAACATCGACAAGTCGTGGATCGACTGCGAGGCCGAGAAGGTGTTCGAGGACGAGCTCGGGCCGCGACATCGTGCTGGTCAACGACGCCGACGCTGCCGGGCTGGCCGAGGTGCACTACGGCGCGGCCAAGGACCATCCCGGTCTGGTGCTGCTGACCACCTTGGGCACCGGCATCGGCACCGCCATCGTCTACCGCGGGGTGCTGGTGCCCAACTCCGAGCTCGGTCACATCGAGGTCGATGGTCACGACGCGGAGTCCCGCGCGGCGTCGTCGATCAAGGACAAGGAAGGTCTGTCCTACAGCGAATGGGCCAAGCGCCTGCAGCGCTACTACGAGCGGCTCGAGGCGCTGCTGTGGCCCGACCTGATCGTGGTCGGTGGCGGAGTCAGCAAGGACTCCGAGAAGTTCCTGCCCAAGCTCAAGCTGAAGGCCGAGATCATCCCGGCCAAGCTGCTCAACACCGCCGGCATCGTCGGCGCCGCCTGGCTGGCCCGCGACCGTCAGCTGAACCCGGACCGCCCGCGCTGACCGGTTGCCGCCGCCGCCCCTGAAAACCTTCACTGGTTGCGTCGACGCGCCCATTTCGGGCCTCGACGGGCCAACGAGAGCAGGAAAACCAGGGGCTCAGCGGAGCACGACGTCCAGCGCGAACCCCGGACGGCCCAGGTCGACCAGCTCGCAGGGCAGCTGCTGGGCGACGAGTGCGGCCACCGCGGCCGGCGTACGCGGGGTGTTCGGCGCCTCGAGCAACCAACGGGTCACCAGACCCCGGGTGTGCTTGGCCATGTGGGACACGACGCTGCGCTGGCCGGCGACCTCGGTGAACACCCGGACCGCGACCGTACGCCGGGCCAGCTCACCGCGCGGGCGCCAGGCGGCGGCGTACGGGGCGGACCGGCAGTCGACGATGACCCCGGACCCGGCGGCCGCCGCCATCACCGGGTCGAGCACCGAGCGCCACCGGCCGGCCAGCGATCCGAGACCGGGCAGGGTGGCCGACATCGACAGCCGGTAGGGCGTGATCCGGTCCTGCGGCCCGACCGGACCCCACAGAGCGCTCTGCACCCGCAGCGCCCGCGCCGCCCGCCGCTTGGCCCCCACCGACAGGCTCGGGTAGTCCAACGCCGCGTAGAGGACACCGGCGTACACGCTCATGGCCGGCGCCCCGGGGAGCGAGGCGAGGCGTACGTTCTGCGCGACCTCCGCGGCCAGACCGGGTGGGACGCCGAGCAGCCCGTGCGCGTCCGGGTGCGCGCTGGCCGCGATCAGCGCGTCCCAGATCTGCAGCCGGGTGCTGGTCAGCTCCGGGGACGACAGCGCGGCGAGATCAACCGGTCGGCCCCGACGAGGCGGGGCCGCCTTGCCCTCGGACGGGGGCAGCAGGATCAGCACCGGCGACTACATGCGTTCCAGGGCTTCGATCCCCAACAGATCGAGACCCGAAGCCAGCACCCGCTTGGTCGCCAGGCAGAGTGCCAGCCGTGACTGGCGCACGTCCCCCTCGGACTTGAGCACCGGACACTGCTCGTAGAAGGTCGACAGGGCACCGGACAGGTCGTAGAGGTAGGAGCAGAGCTTGTGGGGCTGCAGCGTCTCGGCCACCTCGGCCACCACCTCGCCGAACCCGGACAGCAGCAGGGCGAGGGTCTGCTCCGCCGGCTCGGCCAGCACCGTCACCTGCTCCGGCGCACCCAGCCCCTCGGCGTCGGCTTTGCGCAGCACCTGGCCCATCCGGGCGTGGGCGTACTGGAGATAGGGCCCGGTGTTGCCCGTCGTCTGCACCATCCGGTCGATGTCGAAGACGTAGTCCTTGTTCAGGCCGGTGGACAGGTCGGCGTACTTGATCGCAGCCAACGCGATCGGCGGTGCGGCGTGGGCCTCGGCCGCGTCGAGCAGCGAGTTCAAGGTGACCGCGGTGCCCTCCCGGGTGGAGAACTTCTTGCCGTCCGGCCCAAGGATCTGACCGAAGGCCACGTGCTCGGTGGACACCTCCTCGGGCAGGAATCCGGCCTTGCGGGCGACCGCGAAGACCTGCTCGAAGTGAAAGGTCTGCGGTGAGCCCACGACGTAGATCAGCCGGTGCGCCCGCAGGTCGCGGACCCGGTGCCGGATCGCCGCCAGGTCCGTGGCCGAGTAGCCGAACCCGCCATCACGCTTGCGGACGATCATCGGTGAGTTGAAGCCCTCGACGAACACGCACAGTGCCCCGTCGTCGATGACCGCGGCGCCGGAGTCCTCGAGATCGTGGACGACGTCGACCAGCTCGTCGTTGTACATCGACTCCCCGGCCAGGTCCTCGTCGCTCAGGTGCACCTTGAGCCGCGCGTACGCCTCGTTGAAGCCGGCGAGCGAGATGGCGATCAACTGCTGCCAGATCGTCCGGGTCGACCGCGTCACCGGCCTGCAGAGCGACCACCCGGCGCCGGGCCCGAGTGGCGAAGTCGTCGTCGCTCTTGAAGTGGGCGTTGGCCTTTTGGTAGAGCTCCTCGGCGGTGGCCAGGTCGAGCTCGGACACCTCGGTCTCGTCCTCGAGGATCTGCTCCACCAGCATGCCGAACTGGGTGCCCCAGTCGCCGACGTGGTTCTGCGGGATCACGCGGTGGCCGACCGAGGTCAGCACCCGGTTCAGACAGTCGCCGATGATCGTCGACCGCAGGTGACCGACGTGCATCTGCTTCGCGACGTTGGGTGCGGAGTAGTCGATGACCACGACCTGGGGATCGTCCACCTGGGCCACCCCGGCGTACGGGTCGGCCAGCTGCCCGGTGACGAAGTCGGCCAGCACAGCCGACCTCAGCCGGAAGTTGATGAAGCCCGGACCCGCGATCTCGGGTGGCTCGCACAGGTCATCGAGCGCCAGCCGCTCGACGATGGACGCCGCGATCTCCCGCGGCGGCTTGCCCTCCGACTTGGCCAGGCGCAGGGCCACATTCGACTGGAAGTGACCGAACTGGGGCTTGGTGGCGGGCCGGAGCTCGGGGTCGATGCCGGCAACGGCTTCGACCCGGGCGCTCAGCAGCGACGGAAGGGAGGACACAAGGGTCGATTATCTCACCGCCGTAGACCTGCGCCAGCCCTGTTCCGGCAGCATGGGTCCATGCCCCAACCCCTGCAGCCCTTCCTGCACGACCTGGCCGCGCTGGTGGCCGCGCCGACCCAGGTGTGGTCGGCAGCCGACGGCGACATCGGCACCGCCGACGCCGCGGTGGGCGCCCAGGGCGTCCTGCACGCTGACGTACGGGTGCTCAGCCGGGTCGGCCTCCGGGTCGATGGACGGCCGGCCGAGCACATCGCCACCGCGCTGGACGGCCCGCAGGCCCGGTTCAGCTACCTGCTGCGCCGCGTCGGTGCCGAGCAGATCCACACTCCCGATCCACAGCTCCGGCTGGACCGGACCCGTCGGGTCGAGCCGGGAACGGTGAGCGAACAGCTGGTGGTCAGCTCGGTGCTGCGCGAAGCCATCACCCTCGAGCTGAGCGTGGAGTTCGCCGGCGACGGGGTCTCGATCGAGATCGTCAAGATGGGCCGCTCGACCCAGGCCCAGCCCTTTCCCGAAGAGCCCGACGAAGATCGGATCGGCTGGACCACCGGCGAGCTGACCAGCCGGCTGAGCGCGCCGGCCGCTGAGCTCGCCGTGTCGGATGACCGTCGACACCTGACGGCCCGCTGGACGGTCTCCGTGCCGGCCGCCGGCCAGGCCACAGTCGGCTGGCAGCTCGAGCTGCAGGACCGGGGCTCCGTGGTCGTCGCCGGGTCCCCGCCCCTGCCGCCCTGGCCGGCACCGACCGACGCCGATCACCGCCTGGCACCCTGGCTGGCCCGGTCGCTGGCCGACCTCGACGGTCTGGTCATGACCCGGCCCGAGCACCCGGCCGACCGGTTCCTGGCCGCCGGTGCCCCCTGGTACCTCACGTTGTTCGGCCGGGACAGCATCTGGGCCGCCCGGATGCTGTTGCCGGTCGACCTCGGCCTGGCGGGTGGGACGCTGCGTACGCTGGCGCGGCTGCAGGGCACCACGGTCGACCCGGTGACGGCCGAGCAGCCGGGCAAGATCATGCACGAGCTGCGCCGGTCAAGCTTCGATCTCGGTGACATGTCGCTGCCACCGCTCTACTACGGCACCATCGACGCCACTCCGCTGTGGGTCAACCTGCTGCACGACGCCTGGCGCGCCGGACTGCCCGCCGACGAGGTCGAGGCGCTGTTGCCCCATCTGGAGCGGGCGCTGGAGTGGCTGACGACGTACGCCGATGCCGACGGCGACGGTTTCGTGGAATACCTCGACGCCAGCGGTCACGGTCTGGCCAACCAGGGTTGGAAGGACTCGGCCGACTCCGTACGGTTCGCCGACGGCCGGATCGCCACCGGTCCGGTCGCGCTCTGCGAGGTCCAGGGCTACGCGTACGAGGCCGCCATGGCCGGGGCGACGATGCTCGACGCGTTCGGCCGGACCGGCGGCGACGCCTGCCGGCGCTGGGGCGGTCAGCTGGCCGAGCGGTTCCGGGCCGCGTTCTGGTGTGGCACCGGGGACGACCGCTACCCCGCCCTCGCGCTCGATGGGGACAAGGTCCGCGTCGATGCCCTGACCAGCAACATCGGGCATCTGCTGGGCACCGGGCTGCTGTCCGCGGCCGAGGAGCTGCTGGTGGCGCAGCGGGTGGCCGGTCCCGACCTCGACTCGGGACTGGGGCTGCGCACCATGTCGGCGGCCGACGCCGGGTTCGCCCCGCTGAGCTATCACTGCGGCTCGGTCTGGCCGCACGACACCGCCATCGTCATCGCCAGCCTGGTCAAGGCGGGACTGACCTCGTACGCCTCGGGCCTGATCGAGGGGCTGCTCCGCGCTTCGGTGGCCTTCGACCAGCGGCTGCCCGAGCTGTTCAGCGGTGAAGGCCGACCGGTCCCCTACCCCGCCTCGTGCCGTCCGCAGGCCTGGTCGGCGGCAGCTGCGGTGGTGGTCGCCCAGGTGCACAAGCTCGCCTCGGCCTGAGCCGCAGACACCATGGGACGCCCGCAGCTCGACCTGGTCGCCGCCGTCTGGGAAGGCGCGGTGCTGGTCGACGACCGCGGACGCCTGCCGACGGTGGTCGCTGCGGACGGTCGCCCGGGGCTCGCCCAGGTGCTCGCCGCAGCCGGCGACCCGCGTGGTCGGATTATGGCGCCGAGCCTTCGGGTCGAGGGTGACCCGCGGCTGGTCGTCCACCTGGTCGAGCTGAGCCGGGCCGCTGGAGCTGGGGCGGGCCGCCGGCTCGACCTCGATGCCGTGGCCCAGCTGGCCCATCCGGCGGCCGTGGCCGACGCGATCCGGAACGGGCTGGCCGAGTTCGACGGTCGGGTCCCCTGGCCGGACCGTCGGCCTGACTGGTTCTCCCGCAGCTGGCTCGGCGAGGTGTACCGCTGGGTCGACGCCCAGCTGGCCGGGGTGGGGCGAACCCGCTCGGGTCCGGCCGAGCCGATCGCCTTCTGGAGCCTGTCGGCTGTCCTGGCCGTACCCACGCTGGACGGGAAGGTGTATTTCAAGGCCACCAGCCAGTGGTTTCGCGGTGAGGCGACGATCACCGAGCTGCTGCACCAGGTCGCTCCGGCCCGGATCCCCGACCTGATCGCCATCGAGCCGGACCGGGCCTGGATGTTGATGAACCCGCTGCCGCCGATGGCCGACGAGCGCGATCCTCGGCTCGCCCCGGAGGCAGCACGGGCGATGGCCGAGCTCCAGCTGGGCCTGGTCGGGCGACGCGACGAGCTGGCGGCGGCAGGTGCCCCGGACCGTACGCTCGAGCCGACCGTGGCGGGCCTCGAGCGTGTCGTGGAGGACAGCGTCGAGCTCGACCAGCTGACCGCGGCCGAGCGGGCGATGAGCCGGGAGCTGCTTCCCTGGCTGGTCGAGAAGCTGCAGGCCTTGGCCGACATCGGTCTGCCCTACTCGATCGGCCACGGCGATCTGCACATCGGCAACGTGGCCGGAGCCGGTGACCGGCTGGTCATCTTCGACTGGACCGACGCGTCGATCACCTTCCCGGTGCTGGACGCGGCGCTGATCGCGCAGAGCGCCGGGGACGAGTACGGCCGGGCCGCGCTGGCGGCGTACGCGGCGGTCTGGCGGGAAGGCTATCCGGCGGTCACGGTCGACCGCGCGCTGGCCCTCGCACCGGTCGCCAACGCCGCCTTCCAGCTGGTCTCGTACGAGGGCATCTACCGGTCGCAGGAGCCGCGGACCCGGTCGGAGATGGCGGGAGTGGTCGCCGGAGGGCTGCGCCGCCTGGCCCGTCAGTGGGCGGAACGGTCGGGCAGTCCGCCGAGCGGCTGACACCGCGGACACCAGTAGCTGCGTCGCTCCTGGCCCAGCGGCCCGAACTCCTCGGTGCTGATCGGGGTGCCGCAGCGACGGCAGGGCAGGTTGACCCGTTCGAAGACGTAGGTCCGACGACCGTTGCGTAGGTCGCCGGTCGTGGTCTGCTCGGTGCGCCACCGGTTGGCGTACAGCAGCTGTTTACCGCGGGAGACCAGTCGCGGCAGGTTGGTCACGGCGCGCACCGGCGTACGCGGATGCACTCCTTGGAGGAACAGCAGCTCGGCCCGGTAGAAGGTGCCGAGGCCGGCGAGGTTGCGCTGGTCGAGCAGCGCCTCGCCGATGGTGCGCTCGGGATCGACGGTGAGGCGGCGCAACGCCTCGTCGAGATCCCAGTCGGGACCGAGCAGGTCGGGCCCGAGGTGTCCGACCACCGTGGCCTCGTCCGCGGTCGGGAGCAGCTCGGTCACGGGCAACCGGTAGCCCACGGCGTCGTGGCCGGCCGTAGCCAGGACGGCCCGGATCTGGAAGTCGGGACCCCCGGTCCACGACCGACCGTGCGGATAGATGCGCCAGGCTCCCTCCATCCGGAAGTGCGTGTGCAGGGTGTACCCGTTGCCGAACCGGAACAGCTGGTGCTTGCCGCGAGAAACCACCTCGTTGACGACGACGCCGGTCAGGTCCGTCGTAGCCAGGGTCGGCACCCGGAACTCCGTACGAGTCAGCTGGTGCCCGGCCAGTGCCTCGTTCAGCCGCCGGCAGGACCGCCAGACCGTATCTCCTTCGGGCACGGCCTCAGTCTGCCGGTGGCCGCCCCTCCAGCGCGCGCAGCATGACCAGGACCCAGGTCCGGAACGGACGCCAACCCTCGCCCAAGTGCTCGAGCTCGGCGTCGCTGGGTTCGTGGTCGAGGTCGTAGAGCGCGCGGACCGCAGCTCGAGAATGCCCTTCGGCCAACGACATCACGTCCGCGTGCCCACAGGCCCTGATGACGATCAGGGCGCTGTAGAAGGCGCCGATCCCGGGCAGCTGCTGCAGGGCGGCCATGGCATCCTCCGGCGACTGCTCACGAAGCCGCTCCGCCGACAGCTCCCCCCGTTGGGCGGCCTCGGCGATCGCGTGCAGCCGGGGGATCCGATCGGCCGGCAGACCGGGCAGCGCCTCCAGAGCCAGCAGCTGGGACGGTGTCGGCACCGCGACCGTCTCGACGCCGGCCAGGTTGAAGGTGGTGCCGTGCCGTTGGCCCAGTCGGTGTCGCAGCCCGATGCCCTGGCTCCGAGCACGGCGGGCGCTGATGATCGACCAGATTGCGGCCTCGTACGGTGAGTAGAACAGCGCCGGCCGGAAGCCGGGCGCCCGGCGGTGGATGGGGGCCAGCACCGGATCCTGCTCGCACAGCTCGTGGAAGGCCTGGCCGTCGTGGTCGAGCGAGATCACCCGAGCGACCTGGCGGCGGACCCGCTCGAGCTCGGCGGCACTCAACCGTGGCGCTCCGGTGGGCACGACCACCTCCAGCTCGACGATCGCGCCGTGCTGACGAGCCGCGACCGCGACCTGACGCTCGTAGTCACCATCGACGCAGAACGCCATCCGCATCACCCCGTCCCAGGCGCGCTCGTCCCGGTGCCCGAAGCCCATCATCGCCACTTCGGCGAGGTCGAACGGCCCGGTCACCTGGAGCAGGGCCAGCTGGGTGTCGGTGGGTCGAGCGGTGTCAGTACGAGAAGCGGTCTCGATCGTCGCGGTCATGGATCCATGGTGTCCGGAGCCACTGACACTTTTGCCCGTCTACGCTGGGCGGATGCCGAAACTGCAGCCTCGGACCCGTCGCGGACGGGTGCTGCTGCGCTCCGGACTGGTGCTGGCCGGCGTCGGGCTCTCCGCCGCGACCGTCCTCGCCGGATCCATCGGCTTCGTCCGCTCCACCGCGTCGGGCTATCTCTTCGGTGAGAGCGATGTGCCGAACGCCCCGGTGGCCCTCGTGCTCGGAGCACAGGTGCATCCCGACGGGACACCGTCAGCGTTCCTGGCCGCCCGGCTGGACCTGGCCAAGCGCCTCTACGACGCCGGCAAGGTGAAGGTCATCTTGGTGTCCGGCGACAACATGGCACCGGAGTACAACGAGCCGGACGCCATGCGTGGCTACCTGATCAGCGCTGGCGTGCCGGCCGACAAGGTGGTCGCCGACTATGCCGGCTTCGACACCTACGACTCGTGCGTGCGCGCTCGGCGCATCTTCAACGTCACGGAGCTGGTCGTCGTCACGCAGAGCTATCACCTGCCCCGGGCGGTCGCGACCTGCCGACGACTGGGCTTGGACGCCGTCGGAGTCGGCGACGAGACGGCTCGCCAGTTCACAGAACCGTGGCGGCGCGGGGCGATCCGCGACCAGGTGGCCTGCGTCAAGACAGTCATCGACCTGGTGACCAACCGACGACCGGTCCTGGGCCCCCGCGAGACCAGCGTCGACGAAGCCCTGGCGACCTAGCCTCGAGATCATCACAAATCTTCTGAGGGCCTTGCCCGGTCGCGTTACGCTGTAATCATGTAAGTGTGTAGCGGTGTAACCAACAATTCCGAGGAGTAGTCATGAACTGGCATGCACATGAGGACGAGGGTCCCCGCGGCCGAGGTGGGCGCGAGGAGAGCGAAGGCGACGAGGGGCGCGGGCGCCGTGGACCGCGCGGGCCCCGCGGTGGTGGACGCGGCTTCGGACGGCCCGGCGGTTGGCAGAACGTCGACCTGCCCGCTGCCGACGACGCCAAGGCGTGGTTCGTGGGCCGGCTGCCCGGCGAGTGGTTCACCAGCGTCGATGTCATCGTCGACCGCGAGGAGATCACCGTGATCGGCACCCTGGCTGACGAGACCACCGACGAGACCGCGGCCGCCGAGGGGCGGATCAGCCGGTTCCGCGCGGACACCCGAGGCACGCGGATCTCGATCGCGGAGGAGGCCCAGGCCCGCTACGGCCGCAAGGTCTCCTGGGGTGCGCAGCTCGGCGACGTACGCCAGCTGTTCACCCACATCTCGGTCCCGGTGATGACCCGGCTGCGCCAGCCCGAACGTCAGGTGCTGGACACCCTGGTCGACGCCGGCGTAGCCCGCTCCCGCTCGGAGGCCCTGTCCTGGGCGGTCAAGCTGGTCGGCGAGCACGCCGACTCGTGGCTCAGCGACCTGCGCGGCGCGATGGAAGAGGTCGACAAGCTCCGCTCGCAGGGGCCGGAGCTCTAGCCCGCTCGAGAGTGTCGGATAGTCGCAGGATTCTGGAGTCAGAACCCGCAACTATCCGACACTCCTGGCCCACCACCGCGCCCGTACGCGGGTCCGCCCAGCCCGACCCCAGAGCGAGTCCTGGATCAGGGCATTCCAGCTCCGCAGCCGAGCCGGATCCCAGGGGCGGCCGAGGGCCCGGTCAGCCGCGGCGATGATGTCGGCACCCTCATGCAGCACCTCGGCCGAGGTGTAGCCCAAGCGGGTGATGCCGATCCTGGCCAGGCCCCGGTCCCGGCGGAGGTCGTGGCGATGCACGGCCCGCTCCCGGTGGACTTCGCCGTCGTACTCATGGATCTGCTGCGTGCCCACCACCCACAGGTCGGCCCGGGCCACGAACTGCCCCGACGGCGCAAAGAGCTTGCGCTGCGGCTCGACCGGGATGTCGGCGGCCTGGTGCAGCAAGCGCATCACCGACTCCCATGGGGACTCGCTCCGGCAGTCCAGCAGCGGCACGAGCTGGCGCAGCCGGACCGACCCGGCGCGACGG
Organism: uncultured Actinomycetota bacterium; assembly: GCA_963740705.1. Taxonomy (GTDB): domain Bacteria; phylum Actinomycetota; class Actinomycetes; order Propionibacteriales; family Propionibacteriaceae; genus Microlunatus. Next base: position 285,480 of record CAVUGB010000006.1, on the reverse strand, counting down.
CGCGAGGCCGCCTCGAGGAGGTCGCCGGTCGTGCACAGGGCCGACCGCAAGGCGTAGTCACCGAGCTGAACCAGATCCAGCAGCCCGAGATCCCGGGCGCAGGCCAACAGGATCTCGGGCGGCGGCACCACCCGCACCCCGCCGACCACCCGCGCCGGTGGCCAGTCGACGGTGCGACTCAGGCACAGACCGGCCCGCTGCGGGAACTGCCCGCCCCGGCGGGTCACCGCGAAGACCGGGTGCGAGATCGGGCCGGGCAGCCACCAGCCGCACAGCTCCGCCGCCGTCAGGTGGGTGAACGCCGCCCGCCCCGGGAGCACCAGGCTCCAACCCCGCAGGGTGTCGATCAGGTTCGGCGACGATCCCCGCACGTAGACCCCATGGGTGACCTTGCTCCATGACCGGCCCCGCCGGTGCCCGTAAACCGTCTCCATGCCAGGAGCATGCTGACGTCAGCCCGCTTCGCGCCGACCGTCACCACACCCTGTGGATGACACCCCGACCCTCCTGTGGAGAAGTGTCGGATTGTTGCTGCTGACAGCCGCGATTCGCGTTGACTATCCGACACTCTTCAGCGCTCAGGCGTTGCGGTGGCTCCGGTAGAAGTTGATCAGGGACTGGGTGGAGCCGTCCTGGGCGGCCAGGGCGTCGGCGTCGCCCTTGACCGCGGGGGTCACCTGCAGGGCGAGCTGCTTGCCGAGCTCGACGCCCCACTGGTCGAAGCTGTCGATGCCCCAGACCACGCCCTGGACGAAGGTGATGTGCTCGTAGAGGGCGATCAGCTGGCCGACCACCGACGGGGTCAGGGCCGCGGCCATGATCGAGGTGGTCGGACGGTTGCCGGTGAACACCCGGGCCGGCACGATCGCCTCCGCGGTGCCCTCCGCCCGCACCTCGTCAGCGGTCTTGCCGAAGGCCAGGGCCGCGGTCTGGGCGAAGAAGTTGGCCAGGAACAGCTCGTGCACGTCGTTCTCGCCGTCGACCAGCGGGTGGGCCGGGTTGGCCACGGCGATGAAGTCGGCCGGGATCAGCCGGGTCCCTTGGTGGATCAGCTGGTAGAACGCGTGCTGCCCGTTGGTCCCGGGCTCCCCCCAGAACACCTCACCGGTCGCGGTCGTGACCGGAGTCCCGTCGTAGCGCACGCCCTTGCCGTTGGACTCCATGGTCAGCTGCTGCAGGTAGGCGGCGAAGCGGTGCAGGAACTGCGCGTACGGCAGCACCGCGTGGGTGTGCGCCTCGAAGAAGTTGACGTACCAGACGTTGAGCAGACCCATCAGGACCGGCACGTTGCTGGCCAGCTCGGTGTCCTTGAAGTGCTCGTCGATCTGGTGGAACCCGGCCAGGAAGTCGGCGAAGTTCTCCGGCCCGATGGCCACCGCCACCGAGGTGCCGATGGCCGAGTCGACCGAGTAGCGGCCGCCGACCCAGTCCCAGAACCCGAACGCGTTCTCCGGGTCGATGCCGAAGGCCGCCACCTTGTCCAGCGCGGTGGAGACGGCGACGAAGTGCTTGGCCACCGCTTCCTGGGCCGCTTCGTCGTCGTCGCCGATCGCCCCGGAGCCGCGCAGCTGGTCGAGCAGCCAGGTCCGGGCCAGCCGGGCGTTGGTCAGGGTCTCCAAGGTGGTGAAGGTCTTCGACGCGACGATGAACAAGCGTGGTCTCGGGATCGAGGTCCTTGGTCGTCTCGGCCACGTCGGTCGGGTCGATGTTGGAGACGAAGCGGCAGGTCAGCCCGGGCTGCACGTACGGCTGCAGCGCCTCGTAGACCATCACCGGTCCCAGGTCCGAGCCGCCGATGCCGATGTTGACCACCGTGGCGATCCGCTTGCCGGTGACCCCGGTCCACGCCCCGCTACGCACCTTGTCGGCGAAGGCGTACACCTTGTCCAGCACCTCGTGCACCTCGGGTACGACGTCGATGCCGTCCACCTCCAGCGACGCACCCTTGGGCAGCCGCAGTGCCGTGTGCAGCACCGCCCGGTCCTCGGTCACGTTGATGTGCTCGCCGGCGAACATCGCGGCTCGCCGTTCGGGCAGACCGACCTGCTCGGCCAGCTCGACCAGAGCGGCCAGCACCTCCGCGTTGACCAGGTTCTTCGACAGGTCGACGAACAGGTCCCCGGCCGTGAAGCTCAGGCTCTCGGCCCGCCCCGAGTCGGCTGCGAACCAGGCCCGTAGGTCGGGCTCCAGCGAGGCGTGCAGCCCGGTCAGGGCCGTCCAGGCGGCGGTCGTCGTGGCATCTACCGGATTGCTCATCGCTTTGGTCCTCACGGGTCGGTCAACGCAGCATGGATGACTACGACCGCACTTTACTGAGACCCGCTCGACGCGGTCCACGGCGCATGCCAAGATCACACTTTAGGTAAGCCTTACCTTAGACAGGAGATCTCATGAAGCGGCGCTCGTTCCTCACCGGAGTCGGCCTCGCGGCCGCCGCCCTGGCCTTGCCGGGATGCGCCAACCCGGACAACCAGACCCACCCCGGAGCCCGCCGCCCCGACGGCCGCCACCGGCTTCCCGGTCCAGGTCGAGCACCGCTACGGCACCACGACCATCGCCCGGGCGCCGCGACAAGATCATCGCCCTCGGCCAGACCGATCTCGACCCGGTCGTCGCCCTCGGGTCGGTGCCGATCGCGGTCGGCAGCTTCGTCGGCACCGACTACTCACCCGTCCGACCGTGGAACTCCGACAAGCTGAGCACCACCCCGACGAAGCTGAACATGCTCGAGCTCGAGTTCGAGAAGATCGCCGCGCTCGAGCCGGACCTGATCTTGTGCGTGATGAGCGGCGTGACCAAAGCCGACTACGCCAAGCTCAGCGCGATCGCGCCGACCGTCGCCCAGCACAAGGACTACAACGACTGGACCGTCCCCTATCGACCCGCACACCGAGATCATCGGGGCGGCCCTGGGCCAGCCCGAGGCGGCGGCCCGGCTCATCGCTGAGATGGACGCCCAGTTCGCCCAGGTCCGGACCGACCACCCGGTGCTGGCCGGACGGAAGGCCTTCTGCGCGGAGAAGTGGGGCGCCGACTTCGCCGTCATCGGGCCGAGCGCACCGCGTACGCAGTTCCTCACCGACATCGGGCTGACCCTCCCCGACCCACTGACCAAGCTGGTCGGCAAGGACTACAACGCACCGCTGAGCGCGGAGAAGCTCAACCTGCTCGACGACCTCGACGTGATCTTGTGGACCACCGACCACACCGACATCGACAAGCTGCTCGAGGACAAGCTGGTCGCCGGGCTGCGCACCACCCGGGAGGGCCGCTACGTGCTGGCCCTGAACGGCGGCAACGACGACCTGCTCTACGCCATCGACTGGGGAACCATCCTGAGCAACCGCTATGCCATCGAGCACGCGGTGCCCCGGTTCGTCCTCGCCGTCGACGGTGACCCGGGCACTGACGCCAACGCGTGAGGGCCCTTCAAGCTCAGGACCCTTCGACGAGCTCAGGGAACAGGCGGTTGGGTAGGTTCGGGGGATGGATCCCCGGCTCGCTCGTGCCCGACCGGAGTCCGAGCGCCCGTACGCCTCGGGTGAGTCGGAGTTCCGCACCGACCTGGAGCGGATCCGGTTCGCGAGCGCGTTCTCGCGGCTGGCCGAGGTCACCCAGGTCGTCACGGCCGGGGCGACCAACGGCGTGGTGCACAACCGGCTGACCCATTCGATCAAGGTCACCGCGGTGGCCCGAGCCATCGCCGTACGGCTGCTGCGCACCGAGGACCGGGACCTGCTGCGTGATCTCGGCGGGCTGGACCACGTGGTCGTGCAGGCAGCGGCCAACGCCCATGATCTCGGCCATCCCCCCTTCGGCCACCTGGGCGAGCGCATCCTCGACCGGCTGGCCCGGGAGCGCTTCGGGTTGGCCGACGGGTTCGAGGGCAACGCCCAGACGTTCCGCATCCTCACCGAGCTGGAGGTGCACGGGCCGGGCGACGAGGGACTCAACCTGACCGCCGCCGTACGGGCCGCCGTGCTCAAGTACCCCTGGGCCAGGCTGCACCATCCAGATCCCCATCCGACCGGCTGGGACGAGCCGCCCCGGGGAGCCGGACACGGTCGGGGCGGCACCGGCGCCGCCAAGTTCTCCACCTACCTGATCGACCTGCCGGAGATGCTGGACGCGCTGGCCGCCTTCCCCGACCTGCCCCCCGGTCGCCAGACCCTGGAGTGCTCGGTGATGGATCTGGCCGACGACATCGCCTACTCCCTGCACGACGTCGAGGACTTCCACCGCTCCGGAGTGCTGCAGTTCTCGCCGGTGTCGGGTGAGTTCCGGTCCTGGGAGGCGGAGCGGACCATGTTCGCCGCTCTCGACCTGCCCCGGCTGACCGAGATGGGCCGGCGGCCGGGCGCCGGGCTGGAACGGCTCCGCCGCCGGCTGCTGACCCGCGACAGCTGGATGTTCGACGAGGATCGTTTCGCGGCAGCCGTCGGCATCGTCGGCGACGAGTTCGTCGACGGGGTGCTGGCCGCCCCGTACGACGGCTCGATGATCGCCGACCGCTCGATCTCCGGCTTCACCTCCCGCTGGATCGACCACCTGATCAGCTCGGTCAGCCCGAGCCCCGATCCGCCGCCGCGCTCCGGCTACGTCTGCATGAGCTCGCCGGCCTGGCACGAGGTCCAGGTGCTGAAGTTCGTCAACCAGTACTTCATCCTCGACCGGCCGGACCTGGCCATGTTCCAGCGCGGGCAGGAGCAGACGCTGGAGCACCTGGTCATCGCCTTCGACTCCTGGCTGTCCGACCGGGCCGACGCCGGCCGCGCTCCTCGCCGCCTGGTCGACCTGGTGAACGCCGCCACCTACGGCTACGAGCGGATCGCCCACACCCACCCGGAGTGGCTGGACGCGAGGACCTCCGACGCCGACGTCGCCCGGATGGGCCGGGGCCGCGGCATCATCGACTTCGTCAGCGGCCTGACCGATGCGCAGGCCGTGGCCTTCGCCGCGCGGCTGGCCGGCACCAGCGGGGTGCTGTGGACCAACGGCGCCCTCTAGCGCCGCTCGCGGCTGCCGGAACCGACGGCGGGGACTGGCTACTGTTGTGGCCATGGCCCCCCACCATGATCGACTGCGCAGCCTGGTCGTCCTCGTCACCGCGATCGCGCAGGTCGTCTCCGCGCCGTTGACCATGCTCGCGCTCGGTGCGTCCTCGGACCAGGGCGCCATCTCGGACGCGAACCGTTCGCCGGTCACCCCGGCCGGCTACGCCTTCGCCATCTGGGGTCTGATCTACCTCGCCTCGCTGGTGCTGGCGATCTACCAGCTGCTGCCCGGCCAGGTCGGTCGCGAGGTGCACCGGCGTACGGGGTGGTGGCTGGCCGGGGCGTTCACCGCCAGCACCATCTGGGTGCCGATCTTCGGCACCCGGACCATCTGGCTCTCCCAGGTCGTCATCGTGGCCCTGGTGGTCTGCCTGGCCACCGCGACCGCTCGGTTCAGCCACTTCGGGCCAGCCGAGACCGCCGCCGAGCGCGCCGCGTTCCGGCTCCCGGTGACCATCTACCTCGGCTGGGCCACGCTGGCCTCGGCCGCCGGCTTCGGCACCACCTTCCGCTCCCTGGGCATGCCCGAGCGCGCCGGCTGGACGACCGGGGTCGCCCTGGCCCTGGTGCTGGCGGCCACGATCGCCTCGGTGGTCGTGGTCACCCGGCTGAGCGCCGCCGCCGGCTTCGCCTTCACCGCGTGCTGGGCCCTGGTCGCCGTCGCGATCGCGACCTACGTCGACCCCGTACGGATCGCCTCGGTGCTGGCCATCGTCGTCGTCTTGGCGTTCCTGGTCATCCGCACGGTGCGCAGCCCGCGCGCCGGCGACGTGCTCCTCGGCTGACCACGACACCGATGGAGGTCCTGGTCGAGATCTGGCGGCGCGCCACCTCGGAACAGCCGGCGCCGACGCCGGCGCTGGTCGCCCTGACCGCCCTGGTCGCCCTGGTGCTGGTCGTCCAGCCCTCCGCCTGGCGGTTCACCCGGATCCTGGTGACCATCACCCATGAGGGCGGTCATGCGGTCGCCGCCCTGCTCGCCGGACGCCGGCTGCAGGGCATCCGGCTGCACTCCGACACCTCCGGGCTGACCGTCTCCAGCGGCAAGCCCACCGGCCCCGGGATGGTCGTGATGTTGATGGCCGGCTACCTGGGCCCGGCCTTGGTCGGTCTCGGTGCGGTGATCCTGCTGCTCAGCGGTCATGCACTCGCCCTGCTGTGGATCTTCGTCCTGCTGCTCGCGCTGATGCTGCTGCAGATCCGCAACTTCTACGGGTTCGCGATCGTCGTCGCGGCTCTCGCCGCGCATGGTCGCGATCAGCTGGTTCGGCTCGGCCGTCGTGCAGTCGACCCTGGCCTACCTACTCACCTGGGTGCTGCTGGTGTCGGCCCCGAAGCCGGTGGTCGAGCTCATCGGCCGACGTGGGCGGGCGGGTCATCAGCGCTCCGACGCCGACCAGCTGGGCCGCCTCACCCGATCTCCGGCGGGGGCGTGGGTGGCGCTGTTCCTGGTCGCCAACACCGCGGGACTGGTCGTCGGCGCAGCCATGCTGCTGCCGGCCCTGCTGGACCTCGTCCAGGTGTTCGCCGCCCCGGCCTAGTCCTCGAGACCAACAGGCCAGACGTCGACATGACAAAGGCTCCCATCCGCCATGGATGGGAGCCCGATCATGAGAGCCGAGCTGCGGAGGTCACCGCAGCGCGGCGAACCCTCCATGGCGCTGGGCGACGAGGATCAGCTCGTCGCGCATCGCGGGGGTGGCGGCGTTGCTGATGGCCCGATCCAGCTCGCGGCGGGTGCGGTTGATCTCACGGTGGCTCCGGATGGCCTTCGCGAGGCGTGACATGGTCGGTGTTTCCTTTCGGTTGATGTTGTTCGGTATCGAAACCTTCGATTTCGAAACTATAGCATCAACGCCGTCGGGACGACCGTTTATTCCGCCCGTCGGCGGGCGGTGGGAGGGGGCGTACGAAGGGGTCAGGCAGCCTGTCCGTAGCGACGGGTGACCATCACGCCGGCCCGCTCCAGCTCGGCCTCGATCCGGATCCGCTCGATGTCGCGGTCCAGCCCCTTGGAGTCCTCACTCAGCTCGTGCTCGATCTCCAGCATGTCGCAGGTCTGCATCAGCAGCTGGTCGTAGGCCATCCGGTTGCCCATCTGGTGGGCGGCGGAGCGGTGGGCGTCTCCGGTGACCGCGGCCCGGAGCCGACGCAGGTCAGCGACGAGGCGCTCGAGCGGAACACCCTGCGGGCGCCGCAGCATCTTGAGTGATCGCCGGTGCTCAGCGGCTGCTGCGCGACGCTCCCGGAACCGGGACAGACTGTCGTCCCAACGACCCGCCAGCAGGTCGTACAAGAGCACGGCGCCGATCGGGACGAGCACCATGATGGCGACGGCAATCCCGCCAAGCACCACCTGGTAGACGTCCACCATGGTCAAACCCTAAGTCGGGCTACCAAGGCTGGACAAGCGAGGCGACCCAACTGGTCAACCTCGCGGACCGCAGATTCCGGACTATCCGGTGGCGCGGCTTCCGTAGACCGAGACGTGCACGTGGTCATAATGGTTGGCTGTCGCCGACCCGCGGTCCGACATCGAGCGCCAGCCTTCGCTGCTGCGCTGCACGGTCCAGATCTTCTGGGCGTAGATGACCTCGCTGACGCCGAGCCGCTTGGCGTTGGCCCGCACCCACGCGGCCAGCCGCTGACCGGCGGCCGAGTCGGAGATCATGCAGTCGACGGCCCGGCCGGAGCCGTGGTTGCCACCGCCGCCGCGGGTGCCGCCGAAGGCGCTCACCTGCGGGAAGCTGGCGCAGATCGCGCGGTGGACCTTGATCGCGTCCGAGGTCAGTCCCCGCTCCACCGCGGAGCCGCCCTTGCACGCTGCGCTGGAGATGCCCCCGCTGGTGGCAGCGGCCGGCTTCTTGTCCGACCAGGTACTGGTTCTTCACCCAGCGACCCTTGCCCTTGAAGGAGATGTAGCGGAACCCGTCACGCACGGCGCTGGTCACCGAGAGCTTGGTGCCGGTCTTGACCACGGCCGACCACGTCGGCCTTCTGCTTGGCCGCGGTGCGGATGTTCAGATCCACCCGGGCGTACTTCGAGTCGACGACCTTCAGGGCTGGAGCCGGCTTGGCGGTCGGCTTCGGCTTCGGCTTCGGCTTGGCCTTGGGCTCGACGGAGGCGCTCGGGGCTGCCTTCGCGGTGGGGGCTGCGCTCAGCGACGGCCGAGCGCTGCTCACGGCGCGGCTGTTGGCCTGGTGACGGTCCATCGCGGCGGTCGGTGAGACCAGGGACGGGATCGAGCCGGCGGGCGCCGGGTAGGCGACCTGGGTCGCGTTCGGCGAGGCGGCGACGATGATTCCCGTCGTCACCGCACCGACGACAACGGCCGGAATGGCGATCCGTACGATGCGGGCCTTCCACGGAAGCCGCATCGCCCGACGTGGGCTTTGTCGAGCCACTAGTCCTCCACTCCCCCGAGCAATCGAGACCAAAGCGTTATCTTTCGGTCCGGAGTCTAGGCAGACGGCTTTCCTTTTGCCCAATCGAAGTGGCTGGAAGTGACTGGTCTCACGCGCAATCGGCCCGACCCAGCCAGGATCCCGAGCCTTGGCAGGTTTCTTGTGCTCCGTGTCATTCAAGCCACTTCCGGCAGGATAGTAATGAGCGAATGATTACTGCCATGACCGGAACACTTCTCCTCATCCTGCTCGTGGTGGCCATCGCAGCCGGCCTCGAGGCTCAACAACGGCACGCCAAGCGGCTCGGACGCCCAGCGCCGACAGCCGCCGACTGGGGCACTCGTCGAGTCCGAGGTGACTGGACCGCGGACGTCGACATCGCCCGTCCCACCCTCTCCTGACCGTGCGCCGGCGACCCGTAGGTTGAGCCCTATCGACTTCTCTCTCGAGAAAGGCTCACCGACGGTGGTTTCCTACGACGCGATAGTGATCGGAGCCGGTCAGGCGGGGCCCGGCGTGGCCGCTGACCTGGCCGGCAAAGGTCGCAAGGTCGCCATGATCGAGATGGAACGGGTCGGCGGGACCTGCCTCAACCACGGCTGCAAACCGACCAAGACGCTGCGAGCGAGCGCGGTGGTCGCCCACCAGGCCCGGCGGGCTTCGGAGTACGGGGTCAACACCGGCGAGGTGACGGTCGACTTCGGGGCGGCGATGGCCCGCATGCACCGCATCATCGGTGAGCAGCAGAAGTCGGTGACCGACTGGGCCGAGAACACTGACAACCTCGATCTCATCTATGGCCAGGCGACCCTGGCCACCGACCCGGACGGCCGGCAGCACCGGGTGATCGTGAACGACCAGGAGCTCACCGCGCCCGAGATCTACCTGAACGTCGGGGCTCGGGCCACCGTCCCCCCGCTGCCGGGAATCGACCAGGTCGACGTCCTGACCGAGGTCGAGCTGCTGGCCCTCACCGAGCTGCCCGAGCGCCTGGTCGTGGTCGGCGGCGGTTATATCGGGCTCGAGTTCGGGCAGATGTTCGCCCGTTTCGGCTCCCAGGTCACCATCGTGGCCGGCGGCGGCGTGGCCGGCCGGGAGGATCCGGATGTGTCCGCCATCCTCACCGACGTCTTGACCGACGAAGGTGTGACCATCCTCGAAGGCCGTACGTCGGCGGGTCGCCCCCCATGCCGACGGCATCGAGCTGACCCTCGAGGACGGCACGACCGTCATCGGCACTCACCTGCTGATGGCCACCGGCCGGCGCTCCAACTCCGACCTGCTGGGCGAGCACGGGATCGAGACCGACGACCGGGGCTTCTTCACCATCGACGGGCGCTACCAGACCTCGGTGCCGGGCGTGTGGGCCCTCGGCGACGTCAACGGCCACGGAGCCTTCACCCACACCTCGTACCAGGACGCCCAGATCCTGCTGGCCCCGCCCCGGTCCGTCGATGGCCGGATCACCGCGTACGCGATGTTCACCGACCCGCCGCTGGGCCGTTGCGGGATGACGCTGGCCGAGGCCCGCGACTCCGGTCGCCGGGTGCTCAAGGCCGAGGTGCCGATGAGCAGCGTCAGCCGGGCGATCCTGGAGAGTGAGACCATCGGCGTCCTCCGACTGCTGGTCGATGCCGACTCCGAGGAGTTCCTCGGGGCGACGATCTTGGGCCTGCACGCCGACGACCTGGTCCAGGTGATCTCGTTGGCCATGCAGGCCGGGGTGCCCTATCCGACGCTGCGCGACGCCCTGCCCATCCACCCGACGATGGCTGAGTACCTGCCGTCGGTGCTCAGCTCGCTGCAGCCGCTGGACTGACCCGCGGTCGTAGCCGGCGGCTCACGTAGACCAGCAGAACCCCCTCCACCAGCACCAGCCAGAACCCGGAGGCCGGGGCGACGACGACGCCGAGCGCGGAGATGAGGATCATGCCCCAGCCGAGCACCGCCGGCAGCTGACCCGCGGTCCGCAGCGCCCAGCGGATGGTCAGCCCCGTGATGACCAGGAAGCCCCCGGCGACCAGGAACCACCAGGCGTTGTTGCGCTCGACGTCGGCACCGATCGTGTTGACCAGGCCGTCCCCGATCATGCCCAGCAACGGCGGCCCGAAGGCCACGAGGCCGGTGGCCAGGTGCAGAACTCCGGTCGCCACGACCGCGATGCCCACCCCGGCGCCGATCCGGGCTGGACGCCGGCGGACTTCGACCTCGGCTCGGGTCGTGTCGCCACTATCTCCGTACGGTGCCGTATGGTCCATTCCCGTACGGTACCGTATGGAGATGCCCAGGACCACCCCGGTAACGACTCGCGAGCGACGGTCGGTCTCCGCAGCGGACTGGGTGGCTGCGGCTCAACGCGCCTTCCTCGCCGGCGGGCTGAGCGCCGTACGGGTGGAGGTGCTCGCCCGGGAGCTCGGGGTGACCAAGGGCTCGTTCTACTGGCACTTCGCCGACCGGCGCGCCCTGGTCGGTGCCGTCGTCGAGCGCTGGGAGAACGCCCACACCGACGTGATGATCGCCGAGTCGCAGCGCGGCGCCGACCCGGCCGACAAGGTGCGACGGCTGGTGACGGCGGTCTCGGCCGGGTTCGGCCGCACCTCGGGTGAGGAGCTGCTCTACGTCGAGGCCGAGCGCGAAGGCATCCAGGCCGCACTCAACCGGGTCACCGACCGCCGGCTGGACTACCTCGCCGGGCTGCTGATCGAGCTCGGCCAACCCCGGCCCGAGGCGGAGCGTCGAGCCGCCCTGGCCCTGGCCGCCGCGATCGGGATGCAGCAGCTGCTCACCGGCGCACCGGCGGCGATGCACCGGGAATCCCTGCACCGCGACCGGTTCACGAGGTTCCTCGTCGATTCGCTGGTCGCCGAGTGACCGCGGGCACCGCCGGTGCCGGCGCCCGCGGGCTGCGCTTGTAGTCCGACACGTACGGGCTGCCGGCGATCCAGAACCGCCACGGCCGGTCCGCCTCGGCCGAGACGCCGACCCGGGGACCCCGGCTGACCTCCACCGGCGGACCGCTCGGCGGCTCGAGCCGGACCGGGCCGCCGCCGAACACCGGCGTGCCCCGGTGTTCGGCGGTCAGGCCCAGGGCCTGGCACAGCCGACCCGGCCCCCGCGCCAGGTCACGGTCGGACGACCGACCGCGGCGCGACCGGGCGACCTGCACACCCTCGACCACCTCGCCGGCACGCAGCAGCGCACCCGAAGCCAGCCCGTCCACGCCGCAGACCACGTTCGCCGCCCAGTGCATGCCGTAGCTGAAGTAGATGTAGAGGTGACCGGCGGGCCCGAACATCACCTCGTTGCGCGGCGTCCGGCCCCGGTAGGCGTGCGAGGCCGGGTCGTCGGCTCCGTTGTAGGCCTCGACCTCGTTGATCCGGACCGCCACCTCGCCGTGCCGCAGGATGGCTCCGAGCAGCGTGGGGGCGACCTGGTCAACCGGCCCACTCAGGTCCCAGCTCATGTCGCCTCCTTCTCCTCGCTCAACCGATCGACCGTGCCCGCCGTGCCGTCCACCCGCACCAGGTCACCGGTCCGCAGCCGCATGGTCGCGTTGCCGCAGCCCACCACGGCCGGGATGCCGATCTCCCGGGCGACGATGGCCGCGTGCGAGAGCGGCGCCCCGACGTCGGTGACCACAGCCGCCGCCCGCGGGAACAGCGGGGTCCAGCCGACGTTGGTCGCCGTCGTCACCAAGATCTCCCCGCTGCCGAGCTCGGCGCCCTGGGCCGCGTCGGTCAGCACCCGCACCCGGCCGGTCACCACGCCGGCCGAGCCGGGAAAGCCCCGCACCGCGGCACTGCCCGGACGGCTCCGCCCCTCGACGTAGAGGTCGGAGCGACGCTGCGGATCAACGGCCCAGGCGTACGGGTCGAAGTGTCCGCGGATCAGCACCGGATAGGGCGGCAGCCGGCAGTAGGCCTCGTACGCGGCCTGCCGGTCGGCGATCAGCGTCGGGCTGACCGTCTCACCGTTCAGGGCCCGGACGATCTCGGCCGCCTCCAGGAAGAAGATCGAGGACCCGAGGCCGGTCAGCTCGCCGGCCCGGAGCGCGTACGCCCGCAGCACCCAGAAGTAGCGGATCACCTCGCTGCGGGCCCGCTCCCGGTCCCGGGAGATCTTGGCCCAGGCGCGCAGCTGGCGGCGCAGGACCAGCGCCTGGTAGCGGTGCCGGACCTCCAGCTCGGCCCAGGCCGCCCGCCGCGCCTCCTCCTGCCGGCGCAACAGCTCGCGGTAGTCGACCGTGCCGGTGGCCCGCTCGGCCAGCTGGGCATCGATCCAGTCGGGGTCCTCCCCGGGCCGCGGCCGCGAGATCTCGAACTCGTGCGGACCACGGTGGCCGTAGCGCGAATTGAACTCCGCCCGGTCGATCGTCCCGCCGGCCAGCTGGTCCAGACCTTCGAGCAGGCCGAGGCTCGCGAGCTGACCGGCCTCCGACCCCAGCCCGGCGGTCAACGCGTTGGCCGCCGCATCGCCGAGCAGGCGTTGCAGGCGCTTGCGGGTGGCCACGAACGACGCTCCGCTGGAACGGGTGGCGGCCGACAGCATCCAGCTCACCCGGTTGAACTCGGGATCCAGGGTCTGCGTCCACAACGCCACCAGCTCGCGGGGTGACTCGATCGCCGCGATGTCGGCCAGTCGCTGCCCGCAGCGGCGGGGGTGGTCGTCGAGGTAGGCGGCCAGCACCTTGACGTCGCGTCGCGCCTCCCCGAGCACGTGCAATGCCATCGGCACCACCCCGCGCAGCACCGCCAGCCGCGAGGTCTGGACCGGTGGGATCTCCAGGTCGGCCGGGATGATCCCGAAGACCTCCTCGGTCAGGTCGCGGTACCGGCGCTCGTTGACCCCGACCGCTGCCGACAGCGTCTTCATCACGCTGACGTTCAGATAGATCCGGCCGCCGATCCGGCCGTAGCCGACGTAGGGCGGAATCGAGGCCGTGGCCATGGCGTCGGACAAGAAGACCTGGACCATCGACCAGGTGGCCGGGGTCATCACGTCGGGAATGGCCTCGCCGACGTTGGTGCTGGTCCACAAGAAGTCGCCGCTGCGCGAGTCGTTCCACGGGTCCGGCGGCGCGCTGGAGGTGCTCGCCACCCGGCTGGTGATCGGCCGCGCCTGCACCACGAACAGCTCGTCACCGAGCCGGCACCACTCGAGGTCCATCGGCCGGCCGTAGTGGGTGGCGACGCGTTGGCCCAGATCGGCCAGCCGGCGGACCTGGTCGTCGTCGAGGGTCGGCACGTCCTGGCTGATCGTCGTGGTGATCGTGGCGCTGTCCCGGTCGACCGTGAACACGTCCGGGGTCACGGTGCCACTGACCAGAGCCTCACCCAGCCCCGGCGCCGCGTTGATGAGGAGCGTGGAGTCGTCGCCGCTCACCGGATCGGCGGTGAACAGCACCCCGGCGGCGTCGGCCGGCACCATCTGCTGCACGACCACGGCCATCTGCAGGCCGGCGTCCGCGACCTGGTTGCGAGCCCGGTAGGCGACCGCGCGGTCAGTCCACAACGAGGCCCAGCACCGGCGTACGGCGTCCAGCACCGCATCGTCGCCGACCACGTCGAGGAAGGTGTCCTGCTGCCCGGCGAACGACAACCCGGGCAGGTCCTCGGCCGTGGCCGAGGAGCGGACGGCGACCGCCGGCGAACCGAGCCGGTGGTACTGCTCGAGGATCTCGCCCGCCAGGTCGGGCGGCATCGTCTGGTCGGCGACGAAGCGCTGATGAGCGGCCGTGGTCACCACGAAACCGGGTGGCACCGGGAACCCGGCTGCGCTCAGCCGGGCCAGCGACTCGGCTTTGCCACCGGCTTCGGCCAGGGTCAGACCGGGCTCGCTGAGGCCTCGTACGAGGGTCGACGTCGGCGTTATCCCTCGACCTCGACCCATTCCCGGCTGGCCGCGGAGCGCAGCATGGCGTCACAGATCGCCGCGGCCCGGGCGCCGTCGGCGAAGGTCGGCAGGCCCTCGGGCGCCTCGCCGCTCCCGGCGTGCGCATCGACCGCCGCGTACGAGTCGGCGACATAGTTCTCGAAGCACTGGGCGTAGCCCTGCACGTGCCCGGCCGGCAGCTGGGAGAGCCGACGCTGCTCCGCCGAGCCGTGGTTGGGGTCACGGAGCAGGATCTGGACCCCCTCGTCGGAGCCGACCCACAGCTGCTCGGGGTTCTCCTGGTCGAACGCCACGCTGTGGTGCATGCCGTCGATCTCCATCCACAGCCGGTTCTTGCGACCGGCGCTCAGCTGGCTGATCACGGCCGAGCCGGCGACGTCGTTGACGGTTCGGAACATGATGATCGCGGTGTCCTCGGTGTCGACGTCGGCCAGCGGGGCGTCGGCGGGAGCGGCGCTCATCGTGGCGACGCTGGTGGCCGGGCGCTGCTTGATGGTGATCGACGTGGTCGCCACCAGGGACGCGATCCGGTCTCCGGTGGCCCACTCGACCAGGTCGCACCAGTGCGACCCGACATCGCCGAAAGCGCGCGACGGGCCGCCGGCCTTGGAGTCGACCCGCCAGCTGGTCGCCATCGGGTTGAGCAGCCAGTCCTGCAGATAGCTGCCGTGCATCAGGTTCACCGCACCGAAGTCGTCGCTCTGCACCCGGGCCCGCATCTCCCGGGCCATCGGGTGGAACCGGTAGGCGAACGGCATCGTGTTGACCACACCGGTCCGCTGGGCCACTGCTGCTGCCTCCCGGGCGTCAGCCAGGCTGACTCCGAGCGGCTTCTCGCACAGCACGTGCTTGCCGGCCTCCATCAGTGCGACGGCATAGGGCACGTGCGAGGCGTTCGGGGTGCAGATGTGCACGATCTCGGCGTCCCCGGCCAGCACGGCGTCGAGATCCTCGTAGGCCTGGGCCACGCCCCACTGCTCGGCCACCTGACGAGAACGCTCCGGGGTCGAGGCCATCACCCCGACGATGTCGGCGCCGGCCAGCACGGCGGCCCGGCGGTGGACCTCGCCGATCATGCCCGCACCCAGGATTGCCACTCGTCGTCGATCGGCCATGGCGTCCACCCTAGGACCCGGCGGGCGGCCCTAGTTGCCGAGGTGCACCCGCAGGATCTGCTCGTTGCTGTTGTTGGGGATGCTGTCCTTGTCGCCGAGGTTGGTGGTGGTCAGCCACAAGGCGTTGTCCGGCGCGGGCTCGACGGTCCGGAGCCGTCCGTAGGTGCCGTTGAACAGCGTCTGGATGTTGACCAGCGACGAGCCGACGATCTCCTCGCGATACATCCGGGTCGATCGGGCGCAGGCCACGTAGAGCACGTCGCGGACGATGGCGATCCCCGAGCAGGAGCCGTCCGCGGTGGGATAGGTCCGCTTGGGAGCGAGAAATCCCGGCGTGCCACAGGTCCCGGCGGTGCCCTCACAGGCCGGCCAGCCGTAGTTGCCGCCCTTGACGATCAGGTTGGTCTCGTCCATCACGCTGTTGCCGAACTCTTGCTCCCACAGCCGACCCTGGGAGTCGAAGGCCAGGCCCTGCGGGTTGCGGTGGCCGTAGCTCCACACGTAGTTGCCGAACGGGTTGTCCGCCGGCACCGAGCCGTCGGGGTTGATCCGCAGCACCTTGCCGTTGAGGCCGTTCTTGTTCTGGGCGAAGTCACCGTTCTGCGCGTCGCCGGTGCTGGCGTAGAGCTTCCCGTCCGGACCGAACCGCAGGCGTCCGCCGTTGTGGTACTTGTTCCGCAGGATCCCGGTGACCAGGGGCTGCAGGCTGGCCCTGATCAGCGTGTCGTCCTCCACCTTCATCCGGACGATCCGGTTGTCGGTGGGGGTGGTGTACATCAGGTAGAGCCAGTGGTCGGTGCTGAAGCTGGGCGACAGCTCCAGGCCGAGCAGCCCGCCCTCACCGTCGGTCTCGCCGAGGTTCGGCACCGAGCCCACCAAGAGCTTGGCCCCGGTGGCCGGGTTGAGCCGGTAGACCTCGCCGGCGTCGCGGCGGGCGTAGAGCACGCTGCCGTCGGGCAGGGTGACCAGTCCCCACGGGATGTCGATGTCCCCGGCGACCCGCTCGACCGAGCAGACGCTGCCGCAGGCCACCCCGGTGGTCACCGAGGCGGTGTTGCTGCGAGCGCTGACGTTGCCGGCGGCGTCACGGGCGGCGACGGCGTAGGCGTACGCGGTGGTCGGCGACAGTCCGGTGTCGACGAACGTGGTGGCCGGCGGTGCGCCGGTCACCGAGGCGACCTTGGTGGACCCGCGGTAGACGTCGTAGGCGCGTACGCCGACCGTGTCGGTGGCGGCGGTCCAGCGCAGCGACACCGTCGTGCCCGAGGCTGACGCGGTCAAGGACGGTCGGGAGCGGTCGGCGGCGTGTTGTCGACCTGACAGGCCGGCGGGGTGATGGTCACCGTCGCGCTGGCCTGGGAGACGTTGCCGGCGACGTCGCGGGCGTTGACGTAGAGCCCCCAGGTGGCGCCGGCCACCACCTGTCAGGCTGGCGGACAACGTCGTTCCGCTCACCGACGCATCAGCTGCCCGTCGTGGTAGACGTCGTAGAAGGCCACCCCGGTGTTGTCGTTCGCGGCGTTCCAGGCGAAGCGTCACCGACCGGCAGCCCAGGCTCGCTGACCCGGGGGTTGCCCGGCACCGTCGGCGGCTGGGTGTCCGCGCTGAAGCCGGGCGTACGCCAGCGCTGGTTGGTCTGCCCGTTGCAGGTCCACAGCCCGACCTTGGAGCTGTTGGCCGTGTGCCGGCCCGACACGTCGAGGCAGAGCCCGGACTGGACCCCGGTGATGGTCCCGTCGACCCGATCCGCCAGCGCTGGTTGGCCCCGCCGTTGCAGGGTAGATCTGGGCCCGAGCCGGCGACGTCGTGTCCTGACCGGCCACGTCGAGGCACATCGCGCCGGCGAAGACCCGGAGCTCCCCGGCGGCGGTCAGGGTCCAGGCCTGGTTCTCCCGGCCCGTGCAGTCGTAGATGATCACGCTCGTGCCGGAGGTCTTCTTGTTCCCGGCCACGTCCAGACACCGGCTGGAGCCCAGCCCGACCACGGTGGAGGTCGCCGCTGCTCGAGCGGTCGGCGGGCTCCACCCGGTCACCGCGACCATGATCACGATCAGCGCCAACGTCACCGAGAACGGCCGGACAAGGGAACGGGTCTGCATGACCGAGCGCATGAGGTCCTCCGAGGCTGGGGGTGGCCGACACCGTCGGCGCCACGTGCTCGCCACTGTAAACCGGGGCCGCCGGGGCGGCACATCGCTGGACCGGCTCAGCTCACAGCAGGAGCACAGCCTGGGCGACGCCTCGCCACAGACCCGAGCCACAGGCTGAGGCCATGTCCGAATCGCTCACCCTCCCCGACGCCCCGGTTGCGATGACCTCGCCGGTGCACCGCGACGCCAGCCTGTCGACCCCCGGGCCCACCCTCGCCCGCTCGCACCGGGCATCCGATGGCCTGCGCCACCTGGTCCGCGGCCCGGCCGACAGCCCACGCTGGGCCCGGCCGTTGCTCTGGATCCTGCTGGCCGGCACCGCCGCCCTCTACCTGGTCGACCTGTCGAGCTCCGGCTACGCCAACGACTTCTACGCCGCAGCGGTCAAGTCCGGCACCGAGTCGCTCAAGGCCTGGCTGTTCGGCTCACTCGACTCGGCCAACGCGATCACCGTCGACAAGCCGCCGGTGTCGCTGTGGTTGATGGTGCTCTCGGCTCGCATCTTCGGCTTCTCCTCGTTCTCGATGCTGCTGCCCCAGGCTCTGCTCGGGGTCGGCACGGTGGGCGTCGTCCATGCCGCCGTACGCCGCTGGTCCGGCCCGGCGGCCGGCCTCATCGCCGGTGCCCTGGTCGCGCTGACCCCGGTGGCGGCGCTGATGTTCCGGTTCAACAACCCCGACGCCTTGCTGGTCTTCTTGATGGCCCTGGCCGCGTACGGCGTGGTCCGCGCGATCGACGCCGGAGCGACCCCCGCACCGCCGCCCTGCGCTGGATGCTGATGGCCGGCGCCGCCATCGGCTTCGCCTTCTTGACCAAGATGGCGCAGGGCCTGCTGGTGCTGCCCGCCTTCGGTCTGGTCTACCTGGTCGCCGCCGCCGCTGCGGCTGCGGACCCGGCTCGTGCACCTGCTGGCCGCGACCGGCGCTCTGGTCGTCTCCGCCGGCTGGTTCATCGCCCTGGTCGCACTGTGGCCGGCCGCGTCCCGGCCCTACATCGGCGGCTCGACCAACAACTCGCTGTGGGAGCTGGCCCTCGGCTACAACGGTCTCGGCCGGCTGCTCGGCAGCGGACGGCGGCGGCGGGGGTGGCGGCGGCAACACCGGCTTCGGCGGCACCGCCGGCCTCCTGCGGATGTTCGGCACCGCCTTCGGCACCCAGATCTCCTGGCTGCTGCCGGCCGCGCTGATCGCGCTGGTCGTCGGCCTGGTCGCTCACCGCCACGCGCCCCGCGGACCGACCAGGTCCGCGCCGGGCTGCTCCTGTGGGGCGGCTGGCTGGTCGCGACCGGGCGCGTCTTCTCCTTCATGTCCGGCACCATCCACCCCTACTACGCGGTGGCGCTGGCGCCGGCCATCGCCGGTCTGGTCGCCGTCGGCGGCACCGAGCTCTGGCGGCGCCGCCACGACCACCTGGCCCGGGGGGCGCTCGCGGTGATGATCGGCGGCACGGCGATCTGGGGCTTCTGCCTGATGACCCGTGACGCCGGGGGCTGGCAGACCTGGCTCGCCTGGACGATGCTGGTCGGCGGCGTCCTCGGTGCCGTGGTGCTGGCCGTCTCCACCGGTGCGCTGAAGAAGCTGGCGGTCGGCGCGGCCCTGGTCGGCATCGTGGCGGCGCTGTCGGGCACCGCCTCGTTCACCGTGGCCACGGCGGCCACCGGGCACAGCGGCTCCATCCCGATGGCCGGTCCGTCCTCGGTCGCCAGCAGCGGCCTCGGTGGCGGCATGGGCGGCGGAACCGGCCAGGCTCCGAGTCGTACGGGTCAGACCGGCACCCAGACCCAGACCGGCACCGCGCCCAGCAGCCGCGGTGGCGGCAGCGAGTCGAGCGCCGAGGTGGTCACCCTGCTCGACGCGACCTCGACCCGCTGGTCGGCCGCGGTGCTCGGCGACCAGTCCGCGGCGGGCTACATCCTGAGCACCAACACCGCGGTGCTGGCGGTGGGGGGCTGGAGCGGTAGCGACGATGCGCCGACCTTGGCCGAGTTCCAGCGCTACGTCGCCGACGGCCAGATCAGCTACTTCATCGCCGGCGGCGGGATGGGCGGCGGGCGCGGCCAGGGTGGCGACACCTCCTCAGCCAGCCAGATCAGCGCCTGGGTGGCCGACACCTACACCGCGACCACCGTCGGCGGCGTCACGGTCTACGACTTGATCAGCTGAGCGCGGCCCCGGGAGGTCAGGACCGGTGCAGCGGATGGTCGACGCAGGAGGCCATCCGCTCGACCGCTTCGCGGATGATCGCCGGGGAGGTGGCCAGGTTGAGCCGGACGTGGCCTCGACCACCCGGACCGAACAGCGGCCCGGAGTTGAGCGCCACCCGGCCCTGCTCGAGGAACACCATCGCCGGGTCGTCGCCCAGCCCCAGCTCTTGGCAGTCCAGCCAGGCCAGGTAGGTCGCCTCGGGTAGGCGGTAGGACACCTGCGGCAGCCGGTCGGCCAGCAGCGCGGCCAGCAGCCGCCGGTTGGCGTCCAACCCGGCCCGGTGGTCGTCGAGCCACGGCCCACCCTCCCGCAGGGCCACGGTGTGGGCCAAGACGCCGAGGGCGCTCGCGCCGTGACCGACCTCGACCGGCATCCGAGCCAGATCGCCGACCGACCCGGCGGCCGAGATCACCACGGCGGCCTTCAGCCCGGCCAGGTTCCAGGCCTTGGAGGCCGAGGTCACCACGAAGCCGGAGTCCGCGCCCCGCACGCTCAGGTACGGGGTGAAGGTGGCCTCGTCGTAGGTGAGCGGAGCATGGACCTCGTCCACCACCACCCGCACCCCGAACTGCCCGGCCAGCGCGGTCACCGCCTCCAGCTCGGCCCGGGTGGGCACCGTGCCGGTGGGGTTGTGCGGGTTGGCCAGCACCGCGGCGGCCCGCCGGCCGCCCGAGACCGCCTGGGCGAAGGCCCGTTCCAGCGCGGCGAGGTCGAGCCGGCCGTCGGGACCGAGCGGGGCGAGCACCAGCTCGCGGTCGAGGTGAGTGATGAAGGTGAAGAACGGCGGATAGGCCGGCGGGGTGATCACCACCGCGTCACCCGGCCCGGTGACCAGCTTGAGGACTTCGACGATGCCGTTCATGACGTCGGTCACCAGCCGTACGGAACCCGGCTCGATGACCCAGTGCCAACGCTCGGCGGCGAAGTCGATGATGGCTTCGGCGTAGCCCTCGCCGTGGGGATATCCGGTGTCACCGAGCGCCAGGGCCGAGGTCACTGCCGTCACGACCGGCTCGGCCAGCAGGACATCCATCTCGGCCACCCACAGCGGCAGCACCTCGGGACCGAAGGCGCGCCACTTCAGGCTCGTCCGGCGGCGCAGATCCGCCAGCGACAACCGGTCGAACGGGTTGTTCGCCACCCCCTCGACCATCTCGTGGCTCCCTGCTGTGCGTTTACGCTTCGAACGGACCCAGCCTGCTGTGTCCCAGACTTTCACGAGAATCGAGCCTTACGTGATCGATGTTCCCGACTTCGACTCGCTCTACCGTGCTGATCCCGATCCCTGGCGCGTACGCAGCAGCTTCTACGAGCAGCGCAAGCTGCAGGTCGTGCTGGCCACGCTCGGCGCAGCCCGGTACGCGTCGGCCTGGGACCCGGCCTGCGGGGTGGGTGAACTCGCCGCGCGGCTCGCCCCACGGGCGACCCGGGTGCTGGCCACCGACGCCTCGGCTGAGGCGGTGTCGCTGACCCGCACCCGTTGCCAGGACCTGTCCGAGGTGACGGTCCGTCGGCTCGCGCTGCCCACCGAACCCGCGGCCGGGTCCTTCGACCTCGTCGTGATCAGTGAGTTCTTCTACTACCTCACCGCTGCGGACCGCCGAGCCGCGCTGACCATGATCGACGCCCAGCTCGGTCCTGACGGGGAGCTGGTCAGTCTGCACTGGCGGCACAAGCCGCACGACGCCCACCTGAGTGGGGCCGAGGTCCAGCTGGAGATCGGCCGACAGCTGCAGCCGCTCGGCTGGCGGCCGGTGGTGCGCCACGACGACCGTGACTTCGTCCTGACCACGTTCGAGCGAGCCGGCCGATGACCAGGGTGCGACCGGTGGACGACCTCGTCGTCACTCCGGCCGGGCACGACCGGTCGGTCTGGGCGGCCGCCCGCGAGCAGGCTGCTCACCCGCCCGCCGACGAGGTCCTGCGGGTGCTCACCGGTGGGCGCACCGCCACCTTGGTGGTGGTCGCCGCCCACCCCGATGACGAGACCTTGGGGCTAGGCCGGCTGGCCTTCCGCTGGGCTCAGGTGGCCGGACCGGTGACCGGCGTCGTCGCTACGGCCGGCGAGGCGTGCGTGGACCACGTGACGCCGAGACCCGGTGGTCTCGCGGCCCGCCGGATGGCCGAGTGGCACCTGGCTCTGGACCGGCTCGGCGTGACCGGACGGCACGCCCTGGGCCTCGGCGACGGAGCGCTGGACAACCAGGAGCCCGCACTGGTCCGCGCGTTGGAGCGCCTGCTCGACGGTCTGGGCAGCGAGCCGGTGGTGCTCGCCGCGCCCTGGCGCGGTGACCCGCACCCCGACCACCGCGCCGTCGGCCGAGCGGTCGCCCGGGTGGCCGCCGCACGGTCGCTCCCGACGGTCGAGTACCCGGTCTGGATGACTTTCTGGTCCGATCCTGCATCGCTGGTCGCGTCCGGGCAGGAACTGCTGGTCGTGCACCACGACCAGGACGCCGACCAGGCTCACCGCGCCGCGACGGCCGCCTTCGTCTCCCAGCTCCAGCCGCTGGAGGCCGGGCTCACCGCCGTCGTGCCCGCGGCGATGCTCGACCACCACAGGGAACAGCTGTTGCTGGTGTCCCCCGATCTGGCCGCTCGGCTGACCGGACCCCGGACCGGCCGAGGATGACCGACTGGGAGCAGGTGCCGGCGGCCCGCGAGCTGCCGTCGTCGTATCCGCGCCACGCCCCCGACCGGGCCCAGCTGCGTACGGTGCTGGCCGGCCTCATCGCTGGACCCGACTGGGCCGGCCTGAGCTGGAGCGAGCTGGTCGAAGCGCTGGCCGGGCTGGGGCGTACCGACATCGGGCTGGCCCGGCTCACCGAAGGCCACGTCGACGCGGTCCGGATCGCGGCCCAGGCCGGCGCCTCGCTGGAGCCGGACGCGTTGTACGGCGTGTGGGCGTCGCGCTCGGGTGCCTCCGGCGTCCGGGCGAGGGCCGACGGCGACCGCCTGGTGCTGACCGGGACCCTCAAGTTCGCCTCCGGGGCCGGCGTCATCGACCGTGGCCTGACCCCGGTCTGGCTCAGCGACGACACCCACCTGCTGGTCGACCTGGACGCCCGGGAGCTGCCGGTCGACCGCTCAGCCTGGCAGACCGGTGCGATGACGGTCAGCCACACCCACACCATCTCGCTCGACGAGGTCGTGGTGCCGCGCTCGACGGTGGTCGGGAGGCCGAACTTCTACCTGGACCGGCCCGGGTTCTTCCCCGGCGGGGTCGGCGTGGCCGCGGTCTGGGCCGGGGGGATCAGCCGCGTGCTGGACGCCCTGCTCGCCTGGGCGGGCGACCGGTCGTCCCCGGCCGGCGACCTCCGGCTCGGTCGGATCGCCATCCAGCGCACCCTCGCCCTGGCCGCCGTACGCCAGGGTGGCCACCACCTCGACGCCCGGCCGGCCGGTCCGCAGCCGCCGACCCACGCCGAGCTGCAGCACCTGTCCACCTCGATCCGGGCCGGCGTCGGACAGGCGGTGCAGGCCGCGCTGAACGACGCGAGGGTGCTCGCCGGCCCCGCCGGTCTGGCCTTCGACGCGGCCCTGACCCACGCCATCGACGATCTCGGGCTCTACGTCCTGCAGCAGAACACCGACGGGGACGCCGGCTACCTCGGCGCTGCGGTGCGCCGCCGGTGAGGCCCCCGTCGGTGCTGGTCGCCCTGCCGGCCCACAACGAGCAGGCGGTGATCACCGCCTGTCTGGACTCGGTGGTCGTAGCCCTCGGCGAGGCTCGGCAGGCCGGGGTCATCGACCGGGCCCGGGTGGCCGTGGCCCTGCACCGTTGCAGTGACGACACCGGCGCCCGGGTGCGCGCCTTCTGCGCCGACCACGCCGACCTCGAGTCGGTGATCGTGGTCGACAACGCCGTGCTGCCGGTCGGAGCCGTGCGTACGCGGCTGGTCGAGACGGCACTGGGCGTGGCCACCCCGTTCGCGGATCCCGCGTGGATCTTCAGCACCGACGCGGACTCGGTGGTGCCGCCCGACTGGGTCACCGCCACGCTGGCCCAGGCGCTCGACCACCGTGCCGATCTGGTCCTCGGTCTGGTCGACCTGGCCGACTGGGAGGTGGACGAGGCGACCCGGCAGGCGTACGAGCGGATCATCGCCGCTGGCCTGACCCCGAGCGGGCACGACCACGCGTACGCCGCCAACCTGGCCATCGCGATGACCGCGTTCCGGCGGACCGGCGGGTTCCCCGCCCTCCCGCACGGCGAGGAGCACGGCCTGGCCGCGGCGTGCCGCGCGGCCGGGCTGACTGTGACCAGCACCGGGTCGCCCCGGGTGCAGACCTCGGCCCGGATGCCCGGCCGGGCCAGTTCCGGGCTGGGCGCCCTGCTGGCCGCCCTGGCCCGGGCCGACGCCGAACCGGCTCCGCGGCAGACCGGCTAGCCGAGCTCCGGCCGGATCACCGCCGGTTGCGACAACGCCGACGAGTGCCGCCGATAGCCCGGGCGCAGCTCGACCCGGCGGTCCCCGATCAGGGCGATGTCGTCCCAGGCGACGAGGAAGGACCCGCGGTGCCGCCGCCGGACCAACGCGGCGATGAGCCAAGGAGATCGCACATCGCGGCGCTCGAACCCCAGGCTGGAGCTGCGGGCGTGCGGGCTGACGACCAGCCCGAACAGCCGCGCGGCCGGGGTCGGCTGGTCGGTCGACGTCGGGTCGAGGGCGAACCGCACGTCGGTGACGTAGCCGAGGAAGCCGTCGGCGTGCACGGCGGATCCCAGCAGGTCACTGAGGATCATGACGTCCTCCCGGGATCCGGCCGATGATGTGCTCCCGCACCCAGCGCTCGGCCCAGGTCAGGTCGAGCGTCTCCCCGGCCACGGCCAGCCGGATGGCCGTCCCGATCTCGAAGACCGCGAACCACGGCACCTCGTGCAGCCGTGAGCGCGGTGGTCGGCCGCCGAACATCCGGGTGGCCAGCACCGGCCCGCTGAGCAGTGCGCTGATCACCGGCGCCGGAGTGCCGACAGGGATCGGCCGGCCCAGCTCGGCGCCGGCCAGCTCGAGGTCGTCCACCACCGTGACCGGAGCACCGTGCACGTCGAGCACCTGCCGGTCCAGCAGGTGCAGCCGGGCATCCAGCAACCGGCCGGCCCACCGGTCCTCGACCTCGTCGGTCACCGCCCCACCCCCGTGATGATCATCAGCGGGATCGCGGCCAGCGACGCGGCGGCGATGACGACCAGATAGAGCGTGCCGGCCGCGTTCAGGGCCCGGCCGTTCACGTGCTCCCCCATGTACTCCGGGTCGTTGGCGACGATCAGCACGGGCAGGTAGGTCAGCGGCAGCGCGACGGCCGAGAACACCACCGACACCTCCGTCACCTGGATCGGGTCGACGCCGGTCATCAGCACCCCGATGCCCACCAGCACGCAGATGATCATGACCAGGTGGAAGCGGGCCGCCTCCGCCGGGCGGCGGAACTTGCCCCAGGTCCAGCCGAAGAACTGGGCGATGGTGTAGCCGGCCGACAGCGTGGTCTCCAGCGCCGCCCCGAAGGTGGCCGCCACGACCCCCAGGATGATCACCGCGAGCAGGAGCTTGCCACCGGCCTCGGCCACCGGCAGCATCACCTGCGACAAGGAGGTGACCGAGATGAGCTGGGGCAGCAGCACGATCGCCCCGCACCCGGCGATGGCCAGGGACAGCAGCCCGCCCAGAGGGAATCCGACCAGCACGTTCAGCCGGGACTGGGCCAGGTCCTTGGCCGTCCACCCCTCCTCCACCGCACCGGAGGAGAAGAAGAACACCTCGTACGGGGTGAGCGCGGCCCCGAACAGGGCCACTGCGTAGAACCAGTAGGTGGCCACCTTCTCCGACCCGAGCGGCCGCTGCTGCAGCACCTGCCGACCCAGCTCGGCCCAGTCCGGTCCGAGCAGGAAGAAGGCCACGGCGAACCCGATCAAGGTCAACCCGACAAGACCGGCGACGTTCTCCATCACCGAGAACTTGACCCGCCAGACGACCAGCCACATTGCAAGGGCGGCCATCGGCACCCACAGCAGGTAGGAGACGCTGCTGGCCAGCTGCAGGGCCAGCGCGACGCCGCCGATCTCGGCGGTGAGGGTCATCAGGTTGATGGCGAACGAGGCGCCGAGGTTGCCCAGGGCCAGCCGGGGTCCGAGCCGCTCGCGGATGATCTCGAAGGTGGCCCGGCCACTGACGGCAGCCACCTTGCCGGACATGTGGGCGAACACGCAGATGCCGACGACGCCGACGACCACCACCCAGCCCAGCGAGAGCCCGAAGCGGGATCCGACGACGGCGTTGGTGACCAGGTCCCCGATGTCCAAGAACCCGCCGATGGCGGTGAGGATGCCGAGGGCGACGCCCAGGATGCGCTTCACGGCGGGGCCTGCAGCCGCTTCTGGGTGTCCACGACCAACCGGTCCGCGGCGACCAGCGCGCTCCGGCCCGGACCCGTGCCCCCCGTACGCTGCATGTCGTCCCGGGCGCCGAGCAGGGCGGCCGAGGCCGCGGTGACCGCCACCGCCGAGGCGTCGCGTTCGGTCTCGTCCTGGTCAGTGTGGATGGCGATCTTCTCGAGCTCGCCCGGGGCCCGCCCCACCTCCTCGCTCATGTCCGACAGGGTCGTCTCCGCGGCGGCCCGCGTGGTCCGGCCGTCCGCGTAGAGGTCGAGGGCGACCAGGCTGGCTCCGACCGCGCTGTGCACCCCGGTGAGCACCTGGCTCAGGTCGTCCCGGGTGGCCGCCCGCTGGTCGCAGCCCGACATCACCAGCACCGTGCAGGCGGAGGCCACCGCGACGGCGACCGTGAGCCGCGCTCGGCGCGGGCCCGGCTCGGTCATGAGCCGACCATGGCTCGCAGCGTCCACGCGTTGCGGACGGCGTGGCCGCCGCCGTCGTTGTTGAAGTAGGCATAGACGTCACGGCCCTGGTCGCGCCACTCCTGGATCCGGTCCGCCCACCAGCGCAGGTCGGTGTCGCTGTAGGAACCGCCGTAAAGATGATCATGATCCGGGCCGTGCAGCCGCAGGTAGACCCACGATGTGGTCGCCCGCAGCACGCAGGGCAGCCCCGCACCGCTCATCACGCAGTACGCCGCGTCGTGCTCGGCCAGGATCGAGAAGACCCGGTCGTCCACCCAGCTCGGATGGCGGAACTCGACCGCGATCCGGACCCACCAGGGAAACCGCGCCAAGAAGTAGCTGAGCCGCGCGTCGTCGCGCTGGTGCTGGGGATGGAGCTGCACCAGCAGCACCCCACGACGGTCACGCAGCTCGTGCCAGCTGGCGCAGATGCGCTCCACCCAGACCTCGGGTGCGTAGAGGCGCTTGGCGTGGGTGAGTCCCCGCGGCGCCTTCACCGTAAGCTGGAATCCGTCGGGCAGCCGGCGCCGCCACGACGCGAAGGTCGCCAGCTTCGGCCACCGGTAGAAGCTGGCGTTCAGCTCGACGGTGTTAAAGGCGGCGACGTAGTGTGCCAACCGGTCCCGGGCCGGCAGACCGACGGGATAGAGCACCCCGTCCCAGTGGTCGTAGCTCCACCCCGAGGTGCCGATCTCGATCACGGTCGGGCGATCGGCGTCTAGTGGTTGCGGAGCATGGTGATCAGCTCGGACTTCTTCTTCCCCGAGTAGCCGGACAGCCCCAGCTCCTTGGCGCGCTTGCGCAGCTGGTCGACGGTCTGGTCGTCATAGGACCCGGCCTTGCCGCCTCGCTGACCAACGGACTTTCGGCCCTGGGCGGCGCTGGCGTTGGCGATCCGGGCCGCCTTCTCCTTCGAGCCGCCGTCGTCGCGTACGGCCTCGTAGACCCTGTCGTCCTTGACACTCGGACCGGGTGACTTCTTCGTGGGCATGGACTCTCCTTCGAGCTCGATGGTGGTCAGCGCGACGTCGCCCGGGCCGCGGGCTTCTTCGTGCTGGGGTTGGGTTTGGGCGAGGCGGCCCGCAGGATCCAGGGCAGGCTGGCGATGATCACCACGATCAACAACGTGGCACCCGCGGCCAGCCAGGCTTCCTCCCGACCGACGACCACGTCGAAGATCAACAAGACGTTCCCGGTGAGCACGAGAGCCACCCCGACCAGCGCCATCCGCAAGATCACGTGGGCGGTCCGCACGACCAGCGCCTTCTTGTGCCGGCGGAAGAGGCCGCGGTGCAGGTTGACCGGAGCCAGGCCCAGCGCGGTGGTGACGGCTGCGGTGATGACCAAGATCAAGTAGACCGTCTGCTGGAAGTCGGAGAGGTCGGCGAACTTGGGCTGGAAGGCGATGGCCAGCAAGAAGCCGGTCAGGATCTGGGTGCCGGTCTGGGTGACCCTGAGCTCCTGCAGGATCTCGTTCCAGTTGCGATCCATCCGCTCGTTCTCGGACTCGTCGCGGCCGTCCCCGGGATCGGCGTCAGCACCGGCGTCGTCGGCCGATCGGTCCGTCATCTCCACCCCCAGCCCGCCACGCTCATCCATGCCCTCAGCCGTCACGGCGACGTGCGCCAGTTCGTTTACAGAGTAAACCCCGGGGGCGGGTTGCGAGCCGAAGGCGCAGGTCAGTGTGGCGAGCGCTGGATCCGGTTGATCAGATCCTCCAGCGAGTCCTCGAACTCGTCGTCGAAGTTGTCGTCGGACAGTTGGGCGGACAGCGCGAGCAACCGGGGGTAGTCGCTGAGGTCATTGGACTCCAGCACCTCCATCTCGTCATCGGCGGTGACCCGGGGCTCGGCCCCGCTGGTGCCGACCTCGAGCAGCAGATGACCGAGCAGGAAGGTGGAGAAGGACCGGTAGATCAGCACGCTCATGGGGGCCGCGAAGCCGTAGTGGGCCAGACCGTCCAGGAATCCTTCGACCCAGCGCAGACTGCGCAGCGGCGGTCGGAGCCAGGGCGCGGCGGGTGGTCGGGTGGCCACCAACGGGAAGATCTTGGGGTGCTCGATGGCGATGGCCCGTACGCCGTGGGCCATCCGCTGCAGGAACTCCTGCCAGGTCGCCACGTACTCCCGCGCCATGGTCATCTCGTAGAGCTCGTCCATCACCAGCTCCACCACGCCGTCGAGGAGCTGCTCGCGGCCCGGGACGTAGCGGTAGAGGGCCATGGCCTCGACCCCGAGCTCCGCACCGAGCCGGCGCATCGTGAGCTGGTCGCGACCGTGCTCGTCGATGAAGCGGACCGCTTCGCGCAAGATCACCAGCCGGTCGAGCGTCCGCCGGTTGCCAGGACCCCGCGGCGCCAAGCTGGGGCCTGCCGACGTCGACGGCCGGGCAGCGCGTGCGCTGTCGTCACCTGCCATCGGACCACCTTAGAAAGGACTGGGTACGCCATCCCCACTCGCGTCGCGCACCGGCGAGGTCGTCGGAAGACGAGCCGGCAAGAAAAGGTTTACAACGTAAACGCGGCGATCTAGATTGGGTGACGACGCACACGGATGACTTTTCTTGATTTCGATCATAGTTGACGGACTGCCCGGTAGGCACTCCCTTCCGGACCTGGCCGGGATCCATGATCATCGAGGTCGCCGCGTCTGCCGCGCGAACCCTTCGCGCGCCACACCGAAAGGACGAACGCGATGAGCGCATCGGACAAGATCGCCGGCAAGGCCGAAGAACTGAAGGGTGACGTGAAGGAGAAGGTGGGCGACGCCACCGACAACCCCGACCTGCAGGCCGAGGGCGCCGGGGACCAGGCGTCGGGAAACGCCAAGCAGGCGATCTCCGACGCCAAGGACGCCCTGGGTGACGTCACCAAGGACCGCTGACCCGGTCTCTCGTCCGACCCGGCCCACCGGCCCGCCCCGGGCCGGTGGGCCGCGCCGTTATCAAGACCAGCCGAACCCGCACAAGATCTTCACCGGTCTTCACCACGTCTGACCGGCTGCCGCTCGTACGCTCAGGTCATGCAGCCCGACCGCTCCCGCCCGACCGTGCTCGTGGTCGAGGACGAGATGGCCATCGCCGACGCGGTGGCCTCGCGGTTGCGCGCTGAGGGCTTCGAGGTCGCGCTCGCCCACGACGGGCCGAGCGCGGTCGAACAGGCGCTCCGGCTCGAGCCGGACCTGATCGTGCTCGACGTGATGCTGCCCGGCTTCGACGGCTTGGAGGTCTGCCGGCGGGTGCAGGCTCAGCGACCGGTGCCGGTGCTGATGCTCACCGCCCGGGACGACGAGACCGACGTCTTGGTCGGTCTGGCTGTCGGTGCCGACGACTACCTGACCAAGCCGTTCAGCGTCCGCGAGCTGGTCGCGCGGATCCGGGTTCTGCTGCGCCGGGTCGAGCGCGCGGCTGAGCTCGCCGCGTCCGCCCAACCGGCCCCCGCCGCCACCCTCGTCGTGGCCGATCTCGAGGTGGACCGCGACCGCCGCGTCGTCCGTCGCGGCTCGCGCGACATCCACCTCACGCCGACCGAGTTCGACCTGCTCGCCTGCCTGGCCGGCCAACCGCGGGTCGTGCTGACCCGGGAGTACCTGCTGGCCGAGGTTTGGGGCTGGCGGGACGCCTCCGGCACGCGCACGGTCGACAGCCACGTGAAGTCGCTGCGCCGCAAGCTCGGGTCCGACGCGCTGCGTACGGTGCACGGCGTCGGCTATGCGCTGGAGCTGGGCCGATGACCCCCGCGGTCCGGGACCTGCGGCCGCTGGACCGCTTCGGCTCGCTCAAGATCAAGCTCGGCATCTTGATCGTGATCACCGTGACCGTGGCCACCGTGCTCGCGGCGTCCGGGGTCTGGCTCGGGCTGCTGCCCGGCTACACCATCCCGCTCGCGGTGATCACGGCCCTGCTGGTGACCCAGGTGCTGGCCCGGGGGATGACCTCACCGATCCGGGACATGACCGCGGCGGCGCGGGCCATGGCCGCGGGCGACTACAGCCAGCGGGTGCCCGCGACCTCTCAGGACGAGGTGGGTGAGCTGGCCCGGGCGTTCAACACCATGTCGGCCCAGCTGGAGCGGGTCGAGCAGCAGCGTCGGGACCTGGTGGCCAACGTCTCGCACGAGCTCCGGACGCCCATCTCGGCTCTGCAGGCGGTGCTGGAGAACATCATCGACGGCGTCACCGCGCCCGACCCGGCCACCCTGCAGGTCGCGCTCGCCCAGACCGACCGGCTCAGCCGGCTGGTCGCCGACCTGCTCGACCTGTCCCGGGTCGACGCCGGCATCGCCCCCCTCCAGCGCGAGCCGGTGCGACTCGCACCCCTGCTCCGCACGGTCGCTGCCGAGTCGACGCTGGGCGGTGGTCCCGACCCCGGCGGCGGCCGGCTGCTGGTCGACGTCGAGGGCGACGAGGCCGACCGCGAGCGGTTGGAGATCGACGGCGACCGGGCCCGGCTGCACCAGCTGCTGGCCAACCTCGTCGACAACGCCCGCCGGCACTCCGGCCCGGACGGGCTCATCACCCTGCGGGCCCGGCCGGCGGCCGACGAGGTGGTCATCGACGTCATCGACACCGGCCCCGGGATCCCGGTCGCCGAGCGCGAGTCGGTCTTCGAGCGCTTCAACACCGGCGCCCGCTCCGATGACGGCGGCACCGGCCTCGGGTTGGCCATCGCCCGATGGGTCACCGACCTGCACGGCGGCCGCATCGTCGTGGCCGACTCCGACGGCGGCTGCGACATCCGCGTCACCCTGCCCCGCCACCGCGTGGCCAGCCAGCCCGTTCCCCCTCCACCGCTCAC
This sequence comes from uncultured Actinomycetota bacterium, assembly GCA_963740705.1. Taxonomy (GTDB): domain Bacteria; phylum Actinomycetota; class Actinomycetes; order Propionibacteriales; family Propionibacteriaceae; genus Microlunatus. The sequence goes on along the minus strand of CAVUGB010000006.1, from coordinate 254,029 downwards.
CTCGTAGGAGCCTTCGCCATGTCCACCACCAACCCGGCCCCGGCCGGGAGCTCGGCCACGCCCCGAAACCCGGCCGATCCCGAGCCGACCGTGTCCCCGCCCGTCGCGTACGGTCCGGTGCCACCTCCGCGCACGGGCCTGGACGACCTCTTCGCCGGCTTCTGGCCGGAGGGCCGGCACACGGCGGGGCGGCGCCACGTCGGCCTGGTCTGCGCGGCGCTGGTCATCGCGCTGGTCGCGGCCAGCGTGCTGCCCGGCCGGGGCGACGGCCTGGGGTTGTGGCTGGTCGTGCTCGCCGGTGCCATCACCGTCGGTTCGACCGTCTGGCGCCGGGCCCGACCCGACGTACGTGCGTTCGCCGGCGTCTTCTTGCTGCTGAGCACCATGATCGTCCTCCGCGACGCCCAGTGGGCCGTCCAGTGGTGCCTGCTGGCGGCGTACGTGGTCGCCACCGCCGCCCTGTGCCGGGCCCGCTCGGTGGTCGGCATGGTCGTCGCCGCGGTCACCGCACCGATGGCCTGGCTACGGGGGCTGCCCTGGCTCCGCCGGTCGCTGCCCGTGCACCGACGTCGGCTGCCGAGCTGGCGGGTGCTGCGCACGGTGATCATCTCGGGGTCGTTGCTGCTGGTCTTCGGTGGTCTGTTCGCGTCGGCCGACGCGATCTTCGCCGATTGGGTGGAGACCCTGTCGACCCACCTGCCCACCACCCCGACCGAGCTGCAGCTGACGGTCTTCGGCCTGGCCGCGGCGCTCATCCTGGGGGGCGGCTACGTCGGCCTCAACCCGCCGAAGGTGGAGCGGGCCGCGCTCGGCCCGGCCCGGTCGGTCCGGCGCTTCGAGTGGGTCACCCCGATCGTCGCGGTGATCATGGTCTTCGTCGTCTTCCTGGTCGCCCAGCTCAGCGCGCTGTTCGGCGGGCACGCCTACCTGCAGCGCACGGCCGGGCTGACCTACGCCGCGTACGTGCATCAGGGCTTCGGCCAGCTGACCGCGGCCACGGCGATCGTGCTCGGGCTGGTCGGGGTGACCCTGCGCTACGCGCCGCGTCGCCGTCCGTCGGACCGGCGGTTGGTGCGGGCGCTGCTCGGTGTGCTGGGCGCGCTGGCCCTGGTCGTGGTCGCCTCCGCACTGTTCCGGATGCAGGTCTACGAACAGGCGTACGGCTTCACCCGGCTCCGGCTGCTGGTCAGCGTGTTCGAGGTCTGGCTCGGACTGGTGCTGCTGCTGGCGACCACCGCCGGCGTGTGGCTGCGGGCCCGGTGGGTGCCGCGGGTGGCAGTGGTCGTCGGCGTGTTGATGATCATGGGCATGACGATCGCCAACCCGGACGCCGTGATCGCCGAGCACAACGTGCAGCGCTACACCACCACCGGCCGGATCGACCTCGACTACCTGCAGTCGCTGTCGGCCGATGCCGTGCCGGCTTTGGACCGGCTGCCCGAACCGCTCAGGTCCTGCGCCCTCCGGGCCACCGAGATCGGACCGACCGACGGCCTGAGCTGGAACCTGGGCCGCGCCCGGGCCGAGGCCGTGCTCGCGGCTCGGCCGGTCGACCCTGTGGTCAGCTGCCGGTGAGCGCTCGCATCACGGCTCAGCCGGCGGACGTGGTGATGTGCTCGATGATCGCGGTGGTCGACACCGACGGCGTACGGGTCAGGTAGACGACCTCGCAGACGTCGCTCAGGAAGTCGAACTTCCCCGCCCAGTCGTCACCCATCACCAAGACGTCAGCCTGGTGCTGCACCACGTAGTCGCGTTTGCGCTCCAGGCTCTCCTCCACGAAGACCGCGTCGACGACCTTGACGTTGGCCACGATCTCCAGCCGCTCGTCTTGGGAGAAGACGGGATAGCGCTCCTTCTTGGCGAAGTTGAGCGCGTCGGAGGAGACGCCGACGACCAGCCGGTCGCCGAGCGCCGCGGCGCGGTTCAGCACCCGCACGTGTCCGACGTGGAACACGTCGAACGTGCCGAAGGTGATCACGGTCCTGCCAGCCACAGTGCTGCTCCTTGCGTGCTCATCGCACCCGGGGAAAGCTGATCCCCCACCCTAAGGGGCGGCGCGGCGGAACTCCGCCCGCCAACGCGGTTCGCCGCCCGGACCGCTCAGCTGGTCGATCCGCACCGCGCGCAGCTCGGAGCCGGCGAACGACTCGACCTCGTCGCGGGTGAGCGGCCAGGGCGGGCCGGCCACCTCGGCTCCCGGCTCGCGGGCGGCGGCCAGCACCAGCGCAGTGCCGCCCGGGGCGACGAAGCCGGCGACCCGCCCGATCACCACCGACCGCAGTCGGACGGGCAGCGCCTGGATGGTGAAGCTCTCGAGCACGAAGTCGAAGTGGCGGTGCCATTCCGACGGAGGCTCGAGCAGGTTGGCCACCCGGAAGTCGACCGGGGCCCGCGGGAACCGCTGCCGGGCCCCGGCGATCGCCGACGGCGCGATGTCGAAGGCGGTCACCCCCAGGCCCAGGCCGGCCAAAAAGGCCGCGTCCTCACCGAGCCCGCAGCCCACGACCAGCCCGCGGTGTCCGGTCCCGGCCGGCGCGTAGCCGCGGGCCCACTCGACCAGCATCGGGTTGGGTCCGCCGCGGTCCCAGGGCACGATGGCCGCACCCTGGTCGGCCTCGGCGTAGAGCCGCTCGAACCAGCCGGTCGGGTCCCCCGCACCGAGCGACTCGGCGGACAGGCGATCGGCGTCGGCTTCGCGGTCGATCGGGTCCATGACGACATCTTCGTCGGTCTGGGCCGTCCCGGCTACGGTGTGATCCGCCATGGCTCTCCTTCTCGACACCACCCCCCTGCGCGCGAACCCGGCCTACCGTCGGCTGCTGGTCGGGCTCGGTGTGTCCACCCTCGGCACCCAGCTCACCGTGGTGGCCGTCGGCCTGCAGGTCTACGACCTGACCCGCTCAACCCTGTCCGTCGGGGTGCTGGGCATCTGCGCCCTGGTCCCCCTGGTCGTGCTCGGCCTCTATGGTGGCGCCCTGGTCGACGCCTACGACCGGCGCACGGTGGCCCTGGCCTCCTCGCTCGGGCTGATGGTGGTGACGGTGGCCCTGGCCATCCAGGGCTGGGTGCACGTGGACTCGGTGCCGCTGCTCTACGGGTTGGTCGCCGTGCAGTCCGCAGGGTTCGCGATCAACAACCCGGCTCGGACGGCCATCATCCCTCGGTTGGTCGAGCCGGCCCTGCTGCCGGCCGCCAACGTGCTGCAGACGATCGTGTGGAACATCGCGCTGACCGCGGGGCCGCTGTGCGGCGCCGCCCTGGTCGCCGCCTGGGGCTTCAGTGCCGCGTACGCGGTGGATGCGGTCTTGTTCGTCGCCGCCTTGTGGGCGCTGTGGCGGCTCCCCCGGCTGCCGCCGCTGCGGGCGGACGACCAGCCGGCGGGTCGACGCGGTTTCGCCTCGGTGGTCGAGGGTCTGCGCTACCTGGCCACCCGCTCCAATGTGCGGATGACGTTCGTGGTCGACCTGATCGCGATGGTCTTCGCCATGCCCCGGGTGCTGTTCCCCGCCGTCGGGGTGATCTTCCTGGGCGGCGGGGCCACGACCACCGGCCTGCTCAGCGGCGCCTTCGCCGCCGGTGCCGTGCTGTCCGGGGTCTTCTCCGGCGGACTGGTGCGGGTGCGGCACCAGGGCCGGGTCATCGTCGGCGCCATCATCGTGTTCGGCGCCTCGGTGACGGCGTTCGGCGTGGTGCTGCTGTGGACCGGTGGTGCCTCACCGGCGCGGGTCATGGTCGGCGGGCTGGTGGCGGCCATGGTCTTCCTGGCCGTCGCCGGTGGTTCCGACGCGGTCAGCGCCGTCTTCCGGCAGACGATCCTCCAGTCCGCGACCCCGGACCAGATGCGCGGCCGGTTGCAGGGCGTTTTCATCGTCGTCGTCGCCGGTGGACCACGCCTGGGCGACCTGGTCCTGGGCGGCGGGTCCAGCTGGTTGGGCGAAGCCTGGGCCGCGGTCCTCGGCGGCATCGTCTGCATCACCCTGCTCGTGGTCGTGGTCACGGTGCAACGCCGCTTCCTGACCTACGACGCCCAGCACCCCGTCCCCTGACCCCGGCGACCTCCACCCTCGGCCGGGGTCTGGTGTCTGAAGATCAGCGCCGGACAGCGGACCGCTCGGCCAGCACCAGCTCGAGCTGGTCCAGACCGTGGTCGAGCTGGTCGGGGGTGATCACGATCGGCGGGGCCAGCCGGATGGTCGAGCCGTGGGTGTCCTTGGCCAGCACGCCGTGCCGGGCCAGTGCCTCGCAGATGTCGCGACCGGTGCCGAGCGTCGGGTCGACGTCGACCCCGGCCCACAGCCCCCGGGTCCGGACCCGGACCACGCCCCGGCCGACCATGGCGTCCAATCGGCCGCGCAGCTGCCGGCCGAGCTCGGCGGCGCGGGCCTGAGGCTCACCGGTCTGCAGCAGCCGGACGACCGCGAGGCCCACCGCGCAGGCCAGCGGATTGCCCCCGAAGGTGCTGCCGTGCTGACCCGGCTGCAGCACCCCGAGCACGTCGTGGTCGGCGACCACCGCCGACACCGGGACGATGCCCCCGCCGAGCGCCTTGCCGAGCAGATAGACGTCGGCCACCACGCCCTCGTGCTCGCAGGCCAGCGTCGCCCCCGTACGACCCAGACCCGACTGGATCTCGTCGGCGATGAACAGCACGCGGTGACGCCTCGTCAGCTCGCGCACACCGGCCAGATAGCCCGGCGGCGGGATCTTCACCCCGGCCTCACCCTGGATCGGCTCGAGCAGGACCGCGACTACGTCGTCAGTGATCATGGCCTCCAGTGCGTCCAGGTCACCGTAGGGCACCCGCAGGAAGCCTGGGGTGTAGGGACCGAAGTTGTCGTGGGCCACCGGATCGTCGGAGAAGCTGATGATCGTGGTCGTCCGGCCGTGGAAGTTGCCGTCGGCGACGATGATCTTGGCCTGGCCGGCGGGCACCCCCTTGACCTCGTAGCCCCACTTGCGGGCCACCTTGATCGCCGACTCGACCGCCTCGGCCCCGGTGTTCATCGGCAGCACCATCTCCTTGCCGATCAAGGCGGCCAGCGCCTCGGCGAACGGGCCGAGCTGATCATGGTGGAAGGCCCGTGAGGTCAAGGTGACCCGTCCGAGCTGCTCGCGGGCGGCGGCCAGCAGCAGCGGATGACCGTGGCCGAAGTTGGTGGCCGAGTAGGCCGACAAGAAGTCGAGGTACTGCTCACCGGCGGTGTCGGTCAGCACCGCACCGGCGCCACCGGCCACGACGACGTCCAACGGGTGGTAGTTGTGCGCCACGTGGGCATCCTCGGCCTGCAGCAGCCGGTCAGCCCGGGTCGTGGTGTCCATGATCGTCATCGAAGCTCTCCTGTCGTGGGGTACGCCGTACGTGGTCGGATTTCCTGGGTGCAGCACTTGACGCTGCCGCCGCCCTTGATCAGCTCGCCGAGGTCGATCGCGACCGGCTCGAAGCCGCGCGCCCGAAGCTGATCATGCAGCCCGCGGGCCCCGGCCGGCGAGAAGACGTGGCGGCCGTCGCTGACGCTGTTGAGGCCGAAGGCGTACGCGTCGGCAGCGCCGGCGATGACGGCGTCCGGGAACAGCTCGGCGAGCACCCGCCGGCTGGCTGGGCTGAAGGCGGCGGGATAGTAGGCGACCAGCTCTGTCCGCTCGTCGAGGACGGTGAGCGCCACGTCGAGGTGGTAGAACCGCGGGTCGACCAGCTCCAGGCTGGTCACCACCCGTCCGGTCAGCTCGGCCAGCTCTGTGTGCCCGGCCCGCGTGGTGCGGAAGCCGTAGCCGGCCAGGATCCGACGGGCCGTGACGGCGAAGTCGCCCTCGGCCTCGTTGACCGCGACCGGCTGCCGGACGTCGCCGCCGCCGTAGAGCAGGCCGTGGCGCCGGTGCCAGTCGGTGTGCACTGCGGCCTCGGCCGAGCGTTGCGGGTTGGCGAAATGGGCGGCCAGCGTGCGCCCGTCGACCACGGTGGCCCCGTTCGCGGCGAACACCAGGTCGGGCAGCCCGGCGACGGGTTCGAGCAGGTCGACCCGATGACCGTACGACCGGTAGGCCTCGACCAGGGTCGACCACTGGCCGAGCGCCAGCTCGTGGTCCACCGGCACCCGCAGATCCATCCACGGGTTGATCGAGTAGGTGACGTCGAAGTAGGTGGGCGGGCACATCAGATAGTGCCGAGGGCTCGGCCGGCGGCCCAGGATCTCGGGTCGCGACAACACAGTGCTGGTCACGAAACCAGCCTACGAGCCTCACGACGCAAAGACGATACGCTGACGTACGAACTGAGGGAGACTACATTGCGTCTGGACGACATCGACCACAAGATCATTGCGCGGCTGATCGAAAACAGTCGGGAGAGCTTCGCCGCCCTCGGCCAGCGGATCGGCCTTTCGACGGCGGCGACCAAACGACGGGTCGACCGGCTCCGTCACGACGGGGTCATCCGCCGCTTCACCGTCGACGTCGAGCCGACCGCCCTCGGCTGGAACATCGAGGGTTTCGTCGAGCTCTACTGCGAGGGCCGGGTGCCTCCGGACCGGATGCGGGAGATGGTCAACAGCATTCCCGAGGTGGTGGCGGCGTACACCGTGACCGGTGAGGCGGACGGCATCTTGGTGGTCCGCACCTCCGACGCCAGCCACCTGGAGAAGGTGCTCGGGACCATCCGCAACTATCCCGGGGTCACGCGTACGCGGTCGGCGATCGTCTTGTCCCATCTGTGAATACCGACGATGCTGAGAGGTGCCGGTCGCTCGTACGTTAGATTTCAACGAGGCAAGATCGCGCAGGGTGCCTGACGCAGACGTCAGGGCGCGCGACCCCTCGGTCAGGCGAAGGAGCAGTCACTCGTGTTGCGCAGAACGTGCACATCCGACCACCGCACCGGAGGAGACCGTGGCTGAGCCGGTCGCCGCACCGGCGCGACGGATCCGCATCACCGACTTCGCCCGCGCCAAGCGCAGCGGCGAGCGGTGGGCCATGCTGACCAGCTACGACCAGTACACCGCGTCGATCTTCGACGACGCTGGGGTCTGGGCCCTGCTGGTCGGCGACTCGGCCGCTAACAACGTGTACGGCTACGAGACCACCCTGCCGGTCACGGTGGACGAGCTGCTGCCTCTGGTGCGAGCGGTGGTCAAATCCACCCGACGCGCCTTCGTGGTCGGGGACCTGCCGTTCGGCTCGTACGAGGACGGTCCGTCCCAGGCTTTGGAGACCGCGATCCGGTTCATGAAGGAGGGTGGCTGCCACTCGGTCAAGTTCGAGGGCGGCGAACGGGTGGCCGACCAGATCCGCAAGGTGACCGGCGCCGGCATCCCGGTGATGGGCCACATCGGCTTCACCCCACAGAGCGAGCACCAGCTCGGCGGCTACCGCGTCCAGGGCCGCGGCAGTGACGCCGAGCGGCTGCTGGCCGACGCCCACGCCGTCGCCGACGCCGGCGCGTTCGCGGTGGTGCTGGAGATGGTGCCCGGCGACCTGGCCAAGCAGGTCACCGCCGAGCTCGACATCCCGACCGTCGGCATCGGGGCCGGACCCGAGTGCGACGCCCAGGTGCTGGTCTGGCAGGACATGGTCGGGCTGCGCCAGGGCAAGATGGCCCGCTTCGTCAAGCAGTACGCCAACCTCGCCGAGGTGCTGCGCCAGGCGGCGTCGTCCTACGTGGACGAGGTGCAGACCGGCGCCTTTCCCACGCAGGCTCACACCTTCGTGTCCCCGCCGTCCGAGAGCCAGTGATGAGGATCGCTCGCAGCATCGAGGAGTTCGCCGTCCTGAGGGACTCCGTCGAAGGTCAACGGATCGTCTACGTGGCGACCATGGGGGCCCTGCACGCCGGCCACCGGTCACTGATCAAGCTGGCCAAGTCGCTGGGCGACCAGGTCGTCCTCAGCATCTTCGTGAACCCTCTGCAGTTCGGCCCGGGCGAGGACTACGCCCGCTACCCACGGCCGGTCGAGGACGACCTGGAGACCTGCCGGCTCGAGGGGGTCGACCTGGTGCTGGTGCCCACGGTGACCGACCTCTATCCCGCTGGTCGCCAGGTCACGGTGAGCGCCGGCACGATGGGCTCGGTGCTGGAAGGCGTCTCCCGGCCGGGTCATTTCGACGGGGTGCTGACCGTGGTGCTCAAGCTGTTCAACATCATCCGGCCGGACGTGTCGATCTTCGGCCAGAAGGACGCGCAGCAGCTGGCCCTGGTGCAGCGGATGGTGACCGACCTCAACCTCGGCGTCGAGGTGATCGGCGGCCCGACCGTACGCGAGCACGACGGCCTCGCCCTGTCCAGCCGCAACATCTTCCTCACACCGACCGAGCGGCCCCTGGCCCTGGCCCTGTCGTCCGCGCTCCGGCAGGCGTCGGCCGAGGAGTCGGTGGCGGCGGCCCGGTCGGCGGCGTACGCGGTGCTGGACGGCCTGGCGGACGAGCCGACCTTCCAGCTGGACTACGCCACCGTGGTCAACCCGGCCAACTTCCACGAGGTCGCTGACGACTACACCGGCCCGGCCCTGTTCGTGGTGGCGGCCAAGGTGGGCAGCACCCGGTTGATCGACAACGCCGTGATGTCGTTCGCCCCGGTGGCCGCGGTCGAGACCGTCTGAGCCCGCCGTGGACCTCGACGCGGCCGCCGACGAGCTCTACGGCGTCTCGCCCGACGACTTCATCGCCCGTCGGACCGAGCTGGTCGCCCAGGCCCGGGCCGCCGGGGACCGACCGCTGGCCAAGCAGATCGGACAGCTGCGCCGACCGACCCGCACCGGGTGGCTGGTCAATGTCGTGGCCCGGCAGGCACCTGAGGACCTGTCCTCCCTGCTCGAGCTGGGCCCCGCCCTGGCCGACGCGCAGCAGCGCGGTGCCGGCGACGACCTGCGCCGCCTCTCCCAGGAACGTCGTCGCGCCGTCGACGCCTTGGCCCGGCGATCGTTGGAGCTGGGTCGCGAACACGGCTACCAGGCTCCCGACGCCGCCCTGCAGGAGGTGGCCCAGACCTTGCAGGCCGCGCTCGGCGACCCGACGGTGGCCGACGTGGTGCGGCGTGGGCGCCTGACCCAGGCCACCACGTACGGGGGGTTCGGGCCGGGCGACCTCTCCGCCGCCCTGGCCGCGTCGATGCCCGGTCAATCCGCGGCCGGCTCCTCGCCGGCGTCCGCACCGGCATCGAGCTCGGGGTCGTCGACGGACCACGACGCCGAGGCCGGAGCCGAGACCGAGGTCGAGAGCGAGGAGGATCGGCAACGCCGAGCTGAGGCGGAGCAGGCCGCAGCGCAGGCCAAGGCCGCGTGGACGCAGGCCCGGGACGACCTGCGCGAAGCCGAGGACGAAGCCGAGCGAGCCACCGAGCACGCCGACGACCTGGCCGACCAGGTCGAGAGCCTGCGATCCCAGCTGCGGGCGGCTGAGGCGGAGGAGCGCGAGGCCCGGGAGCACGCTCGTTCCACCCGCAAACGGGCCACGGAGCTGCGACGCGCCTGCGCGTCGGCTGAGCATGCGGCCACGGCCGCCGCCGAGGCCGTGCCCGCGTGACCGGACGCACGGTCGGGGTCGAGGAAGAGCTGCTGCTGGTGTCGGCCGAGACCGGCCGCGCCACCGCCGTCGCGGGCGCGTTGCTGGGTGCAGCCGAGACGTCGGAGACGTCGGAGTCCCGCGACGGGATGCTCGAAGCCGAGCTGCAGCAGCAGCAGATCGAGATCGGCACCCGGCCGTGCCTGACCTTGACCGAGCTCGCCCAGCAGCTCCGCCAGTGGCGGTCGCGCACCGACGCCCTGGCCCGGGCGGCGGGGGCCCGGCTGGCCGCGCTGGCCACATCCCCGCTGGTCGTCGAACCCCTGACCACGCGTCAACCCCGGTATCAGCGCATGGTCGAGCACTTCGGTCTGACCACGGTCGAGCAGCTGACCTGCGGCTGCCACGTGCACGTCGAGGTGACCTCACCCGAGGAAGGCGTCGCCGTCCTCGACCGGATCCGCCCGTGGCTGCCGGTGCTGCTGGCCCTGTCGGCCAACTCGCCCTACTGGCAGGGCACCGACACCGGCTACGCCAGCTTCCGCTCCCAGGCTTGGACCCGGTTCCCCAGCGCCGGGCCGAGCGAGGTCTTCGGGTCGGCCGCGGCGTACGAGGAGCGGGTGGCGGCGATGGTGGCGTCGGGCGTGCTGCTCGACCGACATATGGTCTACTTCGACGCCCGGCTCTCCGACAGCTATCCGACCGTCGAGATCCGCGTCGCCGACATCTGCCTGGACCCCGACGACACCGTGGTGGTGGCCGGCCTGGTCCGGGGGCTGGTCGACACCGCCGTACGGGACTGGTCGGCCGGGTCCCCGCCGCCCACGATGCCGGCCGACCTGCTCCGGCTGGCGACCTGGCGGGCTGGGCGTTCCGGGCTGACCGGCGACCTGCTCGACCCGGTGACCGGCCGACCTCGGCCGGCGGAGGACGTCGTCGACCGGCTGTTGAGCCAGGTGGACCGGGCGCTGGTCGACGGCGGTGACGCCGACGTCGTCCGCGACGGTGTGCAGGCCATCCTGGCCCGCGGCACCGGCGCGCAGTTCCAGCGCGAGGTGTTCGCTCGTACGGGCAGCCTGCGTGAGGTCGTCCTCGCCGCCGCGGCTCGCAGCGTCACCTGACCCCGAGCCGGGTGGTCTAGGACCGACCCAGGATGATGGGCTGGCTCGTTCATCCGAAATCTGGTGTCACATTCCGAGGAGGTCGTCGCTTTGCCGCGCTGTGCTGTGGTCTACAACCCGACAAAAGTTTCCGACACGTTCCGGGACAACCTGACGTCGCGCCTCGACAACGACGGCTGGCGCGACACCCTGTGGCTGGAGACCACCGAGTCCGACCCGGGTCATGCGATGACGGCGCAGGCCGTCGAGGAGCAGGTCGACCTGGTTATCGGCGCCGGCGGCGACGGCACGATCCGGATCGTGGCCAACGGGCTGGCCAACACCGGCATCCCGATGGGTCTCATCCCCGCGGGCACCGGCAACCTGCTGGCCCGCAACCTCGGGGTGCCGCTGCGTGAGGCGGAGGCCATCGACGTCGCCCTGCAGCAGAACGCTCAGACCATCGACCTGGTCAAGCTGACGGTCGACGACCAGCCGGGTGAGCACTTCGCGGTGATGGCCGGCATGGGCGTCGACGCGATGATCATGGACGAGACCAACCCCAACCTGAAGGCCAAGATCGGCTCCGCGGCCTACTTCATCGCCGCCGGCAAGGCCCTCGGGCGGTTGCCGATGGACGTCCAGATCAAGATCGACGATGGCCGCACCCATGGTCGGCGCGCGATGCTCTGCGTGATCGGCAACGTCGGTGAGCTGACCGGCAACGTGACCTTGATCCCCGAGGCCAAGCCGGACGACGGGCTGATCGACGTCTACGTCGCCTCGCCGCACCGCTTCACGCACTGGATCCGGGTGTTCGTGCGGTTGATCACCGGGCGCCGCCACACCGACGACCAGGTCGACCAGTGGCGAGGGCAGCGGGTCGAGATCCGGCTCAAGCGCCAGGAGAACTACCAGCTGGACGGTGACGTGGCCGGCGAGTGCCGACGGCTGGTGGCCGAAGCCGTCCCCGGTGCGCTGACCGTACGAGTGCCGGCAGCCGGTTGAATCCACCGGACGCCAGTTGACCGAAGACAAGAGCGTCTGCAACCGCACGTAGAGTCGTCCCGACTCGATCCCCAGGAGGTCGCACCGTGTCGCGAACCGTTCTCGTCACCGGAGCCTCCGGCTTCGTCGGCTCCCACCTGGCCGAGGCGTTGGTCAAGGCGGGCCACCAGGTCCGGGCCATGACCCGGCATCCGCAGGACTACGACGGCGCGGGCCGCCCGGTCGAGGCCGACGTCGCCGACCACGCCAGCCTGGTCAAGGCGATGACCGGGGTGGACGCGGCCTACTACCTCGTCCACTCACTGGACCGCGAGGACTTCGTGGCCAAGGACGCCCAGGCCGCTCGCAACTTCGCGTCCGCGGCCAGCCATGCCGGCCTGGAGCGCATCATCTACCTCGGCGGGCTGGGCCGAGACGGCCAGGACCTGTCCGACCACCTCAAGTCGCGCCGCGAGGTGGAGCGGCTGCTGGCCGGCCAGGACGTGCCGGTCACCGTGCTGCGAGCCGCCATCGTCATCGGGCACGGCGGCATCTCCTGGGAGATGACCCGCCAGCTCGTGGACCACCTGCCGGCGATGGTCGTGCCGCACTGGGCGACCACCCGGACCCAGCCGATCGCCCTGGCTGACATCGTCCGCTACCTGGTCGGGGTGCTCGAGCCCGAGGAGGCCAAGGGCCAGATCTACGAGGTGGGCGGCCCGGACGTCCTCACCTACGCCGAGATGATGCAGCGGGTCTCACGGATCGTGAAGCACCGTTCGCTGCCGATGCTCGCCGTGCCGCTGCTGACCCCACGGCTGTCCTCGCACTGGCTCTCCTTCGTCACCGATGTCGACACCCAGACTGCGCGCAACCTGATCGACTCGATGAACAACGAGGTGGTGGTCACCGACAACGCCATCACCGCGATCGTTCCCGGCACGCCCATGAGCTATGACGACGCCGTGCGCGAAGCCCTGCGGCAGCGCGAGCAGTCGCAGGACGAGAAGTCCGGGCGGTCCGAAGAGCACGCCCCGCGATGACCGGACGTAAGGCCCGTTGGGCCGGGCGCGCCGTCGGCGTGGTCCGGCCGGTGCTGATCGACAAGGTCGAACGCGACCACCAGCAGTCCGACTCGGCGTTTCTGCGCCGTCGGATCGTCGTGGCCATCACCTTGGTGGTGGGCGCGACCCTGCTGGGCTTGTCCTTCTCCACCGAGCAGGGCGACTCGCTGTTCTACGTGCTGACCTTCGGGCTCGCCGCCACCTGGGCGCTCGGCAGCGTGATCTCGGGTCCGTTGCATCTGGGCCACATCATGTTCCGGGACACGCTGCGGCGGCCGATCATCACCCCGATCATCGTCGGCCTGGTGTTGTCAGCGATGTTCGTCGTGGGTGCGTTGATCACCCGGGAGATCCCACCGCTGGCCGGCTACACCGAGAGCGTCCTGGGCTATGCCCGGCTCGGCAGCCTGCCGCTGGTCTTCGTGATCACCTTGGTCAACGGCTTGGCCGAGGAGGTGTTCTTCCGCGGCGCCCTGTTCGCCGCCATCGGCGTCCGCCACCCGGTGCTGATCTCCACGATCATCTACACCCTGGCCACCGTCGCCGGCGGCAACCCGATGCTGGTGCTCGCCGCGGCCCTGCTCGGGGCGGTCGTCGGCCTGCAACGCCGGGCCGGCGGCGGCATCCTCGCCCCCGCCCTGACCCACATCACCTGGTCGACGACGATGCTGTTCGTGCTGCCGCCGTTGTTCGCCGGCGCGGCATAGTCCGACCGGTGCCCCGCCGCGAGCGTCGCTGGAGGGATCGCCTCCGGGGAGTGCAGGAGGATCTGGTGGAACACGCCTTTCGTTCCACCAGAGCCGACGAACGAGCCGAAGACCGGCGATCCCTCGCGCGAGCGGCGAAGATCACAGAACCGGCGGGTCCTGCGGGCGACGGGTGGTGGTGCGGCGCCCACGCTGGGCGTTCACGACCAGCACCAAGATGATCACCACGACGCCGGCACCGATCAGGATCGCGCCCAGCGTGCCGTCGGTGAAGAACGGGATGTCGCCGTTGAAGGCGAACAGCAGGATCAGGCCGATGACGATCAGGACGATGCCCGTGCCGATGCCCATGGATGAACCACCTCTCTCGTGTCGGACCCGTTGATCCGAACGCCTCAGCGTAGACGGGGCGGACGGCTCAGCTGGCCTTCTTGGCCGACTTCTTGGTGGTCTTCTTCGCCGGAGCTCGTTTCTTGGCGGAGCTTTTGCTCGTTGACTTCTTGGTCGTGGACGACGACGCACTCTTCTTGGCCGTCGCCTTCTTGGCCGGGCCGCTCGAGGATCCCGACGACGAGCCGGACCCGCGGCTGGCCCGGTTCTTCTCCACGCTCTGCCGCAGGGCCTCCATCAAGTCGATGACGTCGGCGTCCCCGGACGTGTCCTCGCCCTCCTCACCGAAGGTCGCCGCGGTGTCGAGGGCGTCACCCTGCTCGAGCTTGGCCGCGATGAGTTCCCTGAGCTGGGCTTGGTAGTCGTCGGAGAACTTGTCCGGGGAGAAGTCGCCGGACATGTTGTCGACCAGCGACGACGCCATCTTGAGCTCCTGCGCCGAGACGCGCACATCGGACTTCAGGGACTCGAAGTCGGCCTCGCGCACCTCGTCGTCCCACAGCAGTGACTGCAACATCAAGACCTTGCCCCGCGATCGAAGCGCTCCCAGCCGGGTCTTCTGCCGCAAGGAGAACTGCACGATCGCCGTCTGATCGGTCTCCTCCAGCGTTCGGCGCAGCAACGCGTACGCCTTGACCGCCGCCTTGTCCGGCTCGAGGAAGTAGCTCCGGTCGAACATGATCGGGTCGATCTGCTCGGAGGGAACGAACTCCACCACCTCGATCTCCTTGCTGCGCTCTTCGGGCAGCGCCTTCAGGTCGTCCTCGGTCAGCACCACGGTGGTGCCGCCCTCGGCGTACGCCTTGTCGATGTGCTCGTAGTCGACGACCTTGTTGCACACCTCGCAGCGTCGCTGATAGCGGATCCGGCCGCCGTCGGCGTCGTGGACCTGATGCAGGCTGACGTCGTGGTCCTCGGTCGCGCTGTAGACCTTGATCGGCACGTTGACCAGGCCGAAGGTGATGGCACCCGTCCAGATGGCTCGCATGATCCATACCTACACCCAAGCCCGCCGCCTGACCCGCCGGCTGGAAAACGAACGAAACCGCGGCCAGCGAACTCCTTGGAAGCAGGCGCCAACCGGCGCCCATCACTCGAGGAGCAGCCTGATGCCCATTCCTTCCCATCCACTCCGAGTGGCCGTGGTCGCGCTCGCGGCCCTGGTCGCGTCCCTCGGCCTCGCGGCCCCGGCGGCCTCGGCCGCCGCGCCGCCGCTCACCGTCGGCCAGACCAAGTCGTTCGCCCATCTCAAGGTCACCGTGACCAGGGTGGACCGTACGTCCGACTCCTACTTCTTCGGCGCGAAGGTCAAGGTGTGCGTCACCAGCCTGCCCGCCGGCCGCTCCTCCATCCGGCTCAGCTGGGACGCCTGGAGCATCAACGGCGGCATCCGGCCCGGCGGGCTCGAGGAGGGCACCGACCCCTGGGCCGGCGCCAACGCCCCGCTGGCGGGCAGCTACCGGGTCGGTGGTTGCCTCAAGGGCTGGCTGCCGTTCGGCATCGCCGGCACCACGAGGGTGACTCGGGTCAACTACGCGAACTCGCTGGGCAACCGGGTCTCCTGGAAGGTCACCACCGGGACCTCCCCGCAGCGAGCGCTCGGCTCAACCGCAACCTTCCGGAACTTCTCGGTCCAGGTCACCCGGGTCACCCAGGACAGGCGAGCCTTCCGGGCGTACGCGAAGGTGTGCGTGGTCAAGCTGCCGCCGGGTTCGACCGGCGGCAAGACCCGGATCAGCTGGGACCCCTGGGTGGCCAATGCCGGCCAGCACTTCGGCTTCACGCCGCAGGTCAGCGCCTCGTCGCACTGGACCAACCAGTTCCCCAAGAGCGGCCGGTACAAGAAGGGCCAGTGCGCCCGGGGTTGGCTCACCTTCGAAGGAGTCGACTCCTCGTTGCCGATCGACCGGGTGAGCTATCGCAACGCCCTCGGCAACCGGGCCTTCTGGACCGCCCGCTGACGGGTTGGATACTGAGGCCATGGCGAAGGCTTCGCAGACGCAGTCGGTCACCGTCGATGGGCAGACCATCAAGCTCACCAACCTCGACAAGGTGCTCTACCCACAGACCCACACGACCAAAGCCGACGTCATCTCCTACTACGCCCAGGTGGGGCCGGTCATGCTGCCCCACCTGAGGGATCGTCCGGCCACCCGCAAGCGGTGGCCGGACGGCGTCGGCACCGATGATCACCGGCCGACCGTCTTCTTCAACAAGGATCTCGGCTCCGGCACGCCCGACTGGGTGCAGCGCCGCAAGATCGCCCACAAGGACCACGACAACTTCTACCCGGTGATCAACGACCTGGCGACGTTGACCTGGCTCGGCCAGCTCGCGGCTCTGGAGATCCACGTTCCGCAGTGGCGGTTCGACCGTTCCGGGCAGCCGAAGAACCCGGACCGGCTCGTCCTCGACCTCGATCCCGGAGTCGGGGTGAGCCTGGCCGACTGTGCCGAGATCGCGATCTTGGCCCGGGCCATCCTGCGCGACATCGGCCACGACCCGGTGCCGGTGACCAGCGGCAGCAAGGGCATCCACCTGTACGCCCCGCTGGACGGCTCGCAGTCTGCGGAGGAGGCGACCGCGGTGGCCCGCGAGCTGGCCCGCGCCCTGGAGGCCGATCATCCCGACCGGGTGATCAGCAACATGAAGCGCTCCGAGCGCGACGGCAAGGTGTTTCTCGACTGGAGCCAGAACAACGGCGCCAAGACCACCGTCTCGCCCTACTCGTTGCGCGGACGGAGCCGGCCGATGGTCGCCGCCCCGCGGACCTGGGCGGAGCTGGAGTCCGACGACCTCGCCCAGCTCGAGTACGAGGAGGTGCTGGCCCGGCTGACCGGGCAGCCGGATCGGCTGGCCGCGATGGCCGGCTCGACCGGACCCGACCGGCTGACCACGTACCGCAGCATGCGAGACGCGGGCAAGACGCCTGAGCCCGTCCCGACCCGGGCTCCGGACGCCTCGCGCGCCGGCCAGACCTTCGTCATCCAAGAACACCACGCCCGCCGCTTGCACTACGACTTCCGGCTGGAGCGCGACGGCGTCCTGGTCAGCTGGGCCGTGCCCAAAGCCCCACCGACCGACCCGAAGGCGAACCACCTGGCGGTGCAGACCGAGGACCACCCCCTGGAGTACGGCTCGTTCGAGGGCACCATCCCCAAGGGCGAGTACGGCGGCGGCGAGGTGAGCATCTGGGACGCCGGCACCTACCGTCTGCACAAGTGGCGCGACGGCAAGGAGGTCATCGTCACCTTGTTCGGACGCCCGGGCGGCGGACTGGGCGGGGTCCGCAAGTTCGCCCTGATCCACACCGGCTTCGGCTCCGACTCGGACCGGAACTGGCTCATGCACCTGATGGACACCGACCCCGAGGACGCCACGCCGCCCCCGCCCCCTGAGCCGGTCGAAGGGCCCCCGTCCCCTGAGCCCACCCCCACGTCCCCTGAGCCCACCCCCACGTCCCCTGAGCTTGTCGAAGGGCTGCCCGAACCGATCAGTCCGATGCTGGCCACCCTGACCGAGGTGGAACGCTTCGGCAGCGAGGAGGGCTGGGCCTTCGAGATGAAGTGGGACGGCGTACGCACGGTGGCCTATCTCGCCGGTGGCGACGTCACCCTGCTCAGCCGGAAGGGCCGGAACGACACCGCGGCCTACGTCGACGTGGCCGAGGCGCTCGCCGGGGTCAACGTGCGCAGCGCGGTGCTGGACGGCGAGATCGTGGTGCTCGATCCCCAGGGCCGGCCGAGCTTCGGGCTGCTCCAGAACCGGATCAACCTGACCAAGCCCCAAGACATCCAGCGGATGGCGGCGACCTATCCGGCCCGGCTGATGCTCTTCGACATCCTGCAGCTCGACGGCCGGTCCCTGCTCAAGGAGACCTACGACGAGCGACGGCGGATCCTGGAGGGCCTCGACCTCGGCGGCAATGCCCGCCTGCAGGTCCCGCCGACCTTCGACGGCGACCTGCACGCCGCGATGGCCACCAGTGGCGAGCTGCGCCTCGAGGGCGTGGTCGCCAAGCGCCGCAGCTCGACCTACCAGGCTGGGCGCCGCTCCCAGACCTGGCTCAAGCTCAAGCTGCACCAGATGCAGGAGGTGGTGATCGGCGGTTGGCGTCCCGGCCAGGGCCGCCGTGACGGCGGTGTGGGTTCGCTGCTGATGGGCATCCCCACCGAGGACGGATTGCACTACGTCGGTCGGGTGGGGTCAGGCTTCAACGACCGGCAGCTCGACGAGATCCAGGCCCTGCTGACCAGGCTCGCGCGCAAGACCAGTCCCTTCCTCGACGTGCCCCGGGAGGACGCCCGGGACGCGTTCTGGGTCACGCCGTCGCTGGTCGGCGAGGTGTCCTACGGCGAGCTGACCGGACCGGGTCGGCTGCGGCACCCGGTCTGGCGGGGGCTACGGACCGACAAGGACGCTCAGGAGGTCACCTGGGAGTCGACCACCGCTCGCTAGCCGGGGCCGGCGGACCGCGTACGGGTGGTCACGTCTCCTCGATCCCGGCGAGGATCAGGCCGCGGTGGGCGGCCAGCCGCTCGGCTTCGAGCTCGATCCGGTCGCGTACGGCTGCACTGACCTTGGTCCACAGGTCCAGCCGCAGGGTGAAGGTCTTGGCTGCCGCCTTGGGCCGCCAGCTGCCGCAGATCTCGTGCCCGGCCAGCACCGCGCCCGGACGGCCCAGGGTCGGCCACAGCACCTTGTGCTTCGACGGGTCGGGAACGATCAGACCCCGGTCCCGTCCCTGCAGGAACACGTCGAAGCCCCCGAGCAACCGGACGAGATCCGGGTCGAGGGGATCGACGGCCCCCGCCAGTCGCCAGGCCGGGCGGCCGTTCACCGCCACCTCCACCGCATCCTCGGGCCAGTGGGCCTTCACCACCGAGACCGGCGCGTCGAGGAAGGTGGCGACATCCTGGGGAGTGGCCGGGCCGAGGAACCGGAGGTAGTTGCGGATCGGCTGCAGCGCCAACGGCGCCGTCGCCGGGTCGGCGGCGGGACCAGGAGCCCGTCGCGGCCATCCGGGGATGCGACGCAGCACCGGAGGTGAGGTGCCCGGTTCGAGCTCCAGACCGGCATAGAGAGCGCTCAACCGGAAGGGCACCTCCCAGGGATGGATCGCGCCACACGGTACGCAGTGCCGCAGGTGGACCTCGTCGAGCCGAGCGGTCAGCTGAGTGGACGCCTCCCCCTTGACCGTCGGCTTGGTCACCACCGACCGCAGCTGGGTGGCCACCTGGGCCAGGCCGTCGCGGGGGGCGATCCCGGCCTCCTTCATCGCCTTCCCCGCCCCGATGATCCGCTTCGCCGCGTCGGCGTCGGAGAACGGGGAGGTGGCGGTCAGCACGTCGACCAGGTCGGCACGACGGTAGTAGTGCGGAGCGGACCGCAAGGTCCAGGCCAGCGCGACGTCGGCGCACGCCTCCAAAGTGGCAGCGGACGCCACCGGCACCCCTCGGTTGACCAGCGCCCAGCTCGCGCCGTCGCGCCCGGTGTCTTGGATCCCGAAGTCGAAGATGTCGGCCTCGGTGACCGCCCGATCCCCGGGTGCTCGGTCCAGCTGCTGGGCGTGCACCCGGTAGGCCATCACCTCGCTGCGCTGCATCGCTCCTCCAGTTCCTCGGTCCCCCCATCTCATCACTGTGTCAGTGGGGTCGAGCAGGATGGCTCCATGACCTATGTCGCTCCCGCCCTTGGTTTGGCCTTCGTCCCGACCCTGCCGCCGGAACGGCTGCGGGACGTCGCCACCACCCTCGAGGCCAGTGGTTTGGACGAGCTGTGGGTCTGGGAGGACTGTTTCAAGGAGAGCGGCGTCGCCTCGGCCACCGCGGCCCTGGCCTGGACGAGCCGGGTCACGGTCGGCATCGGCTTGCTGCCCGCTCCGTTGCGCAACGTCGCCCTGACGGCCATGGAGGTGGCCATGCTCGAACGGATGTTCCCCGGCCGGCTGGTCGCCGGCGTCGGGCACGGTGTGCAGCCGTGGATGGCTCAGGTCGGGGGGCGGGTGGCGTCGCCGATGACGTTGCTGCGGGAGTACACGACCGCACTCCGCTCGCTGCTGGCCGGGAGCACCGTCACGGTCGACGGCCGCTATGTCCGGCTGAGCGAGGTGGCCCTGGACTGGCCGCCCACTCCCCCGCCGCCGCTGATGCTCGGCGGTGCCGGACCTAAGTCCCTCGCGCTGGCCGCCGAGCTGGGCGACGGCACGATCTTGGCGGCGGCCCTGACCGATGACGAGATCCGGGAAGCCTGGTCGATCACCACCCAGCACACGAGCCGACGGCCGCCGCAGAGCCACCCGCTCGTCGTGACCCAGATCGCGGCGACCGGCGCCGACGCCCAGCAGCGAGTCGACGCGGAGGTTCCGCGCTGGGGCAAGCCGGCCGGAGCCGGCATCGGGGTGGGTGGCGACGCCGCCACGATCGCCAGGTCCATCCGTCACCTGGCCGGGCTCGGGGCCAGCTCGGTCGTCATCCAACCCACCGAGGACGAGCCCGACCTGCTCGGCTTCATCGAGTTCCTGGGCCGGGAGGTCAAGCCGCTGCTCGGCGAGCCGGCGCCCAGCCGCTCATGACCCGTCAGTTCGAGCTTCGGCGCGAGGTCGACCTGTCGGCGACGGTGGAAGAGGTCTGGCACGCCGTGGCCACCGGTGCGGGGCACGAGGCCTGGCTGTTCCCGACCGACGACGAGACCCCCGAGGCCGTCGGGGACCTGTTCTTCGAGCACCGGGTGCAGGTCCTCGACCCGCCGCACCACCTGAGGCTGCAGGCCGAGCGCGAGGACGGGCTGGCCGACGTCGTGGAGTTCCAGGTCGAGGGCCGCAGCGGCGGGGCCACCTTGCGCTACCTGCACTCGGGCGTCATCGTGTCGGACTGGGAGGTCGCCTACGACAGCGCCGAGAAGCACACCGACTTCTATCTGCACACGCTCGGCCAGTACCTGGAGCACTTCTCGGGCCGGCGCACCGTCTACTACGGCGCCGAAGCCTCGGCGGCGGGGGCGCAGCCGGGATCCTTCGAACGACTCCGGGCAGCGCTCGGCATCCCCGACGAGGCGGTCGAGGGCGACGAGGTGGTCGTCGGCATTCAGGGTGCGGCCCCGGTCAACGGGGTCATCGACTACCTGCGCCCGGAGTTCCTCGGGCTGCGCAGCGGCGACGGGCTGTACCGGTTCTTCGGCCGTGACGCCTTCGGCGAGCCGGTCGCCCTGGGGCACCACATGTTCGGCGGCCATGTCGACGAGGTGCTCGAGGAGCCGGCGTGGCGCGGTTGGTTGGAGCGGCTGTTCGGCACCGACTGAGCGCGGACGACCCCCGCTGACCCGGTCAGCGCAGCGACGCCTGCAGCAAGGTCTCGCCGGTGTCGGTCTTGCGGATCTCCACCCGTTTGATCTCGGAGATCTTCAGCGGGGTGATCGCCTGGGGCCGCATCTGCTTGTTGGGCTTGGCGTACCACTCCTTGATCTCACTCGACTGGTCCGACCGGTCGACGATGACGATCGAGTACTCGGCGTAGGCGTCGCCGTGACGGGCTTCGTTGACCTCGCCGTACTGGCACTCGACCTGGACCTGCGTGCCCTTCTCCACCGGCACCATCTCGACGACGGCGGTGATGGACGACGGGGCCACCGAGGAGAAGGCCAGCCGCTGTGGCTGGTTGCCCAGCGGCAGCACTCGGGCACCGATGGCGACGCCGCCGGCCAGCAGCACGATCGCCGCCGCCACACCGGCCAGCACGGTCAGCACCCGGCGCTGCCGCGTACGGATGTGGGTGATCATGTTCGGCAGCAGGGTCTCGGGCACGGCGTCCTCGGTGTCCGGATCGGGCGCGGCCGACCAGACCGCCGCGTCCTCCGGAGCGACCTGGGCGAGCAACCCGGGGATGCCGGCCACCTCGGACACCGCCTGCTGGCACGTGGCGCATCCCGCCAGGTGCTCCTCGAACTCGCGCCGGTCCTCAGGAGACAAGGCGCCCAGCACGTAGGCGGCATCCCATTGCGCATACTTGTCGGGGACGGTGTTCACGGCCGAGTCACTCCTTTCTCCTGCAAGATCAACTTCAACGTCTTCAGTCCATAGTGCAACCGCGACTTCACGGTCCCCTCGGGGATTCGGAGCCGCGTCGAGATGTCGGCGACGGAGCGGCCCTCGTAGTACGCCGCGCTGATCACCGTGCGGTGCTCGGCCGACAGGTTGCTGAGCGCCTCGGCGATCAACCACCGGTCCAGCACGATGCTGGTCGAGTCGGCGACCGACTCCTCCGGCGGCTCCTCGGTGCGCAGCTCGTGTCGCGAGCTGGCGCTGCGCCAGCGGTCGATGATCAGGTTCCGGCAGGCGGTGAACAACCAGGCTCGAGCCGCACCGGACTGCCGATCGACCAGGCCGGGGTCCTTCCAGGCCCGCAGCAAGACCTCTTGGACCACGTCCTCGGCGAGCTGCCGGTCGTGGGTGAGCCGCATGGCGAAGCGCCACAACTCGGCCGCATGCCGGTCATGCAAGTCCTGCAACGCAGCTTCTCGCTGCCCGCTAGCCAACCCACGCCTCCTACCCCATCCTCATCCTCGCCCATGATGACGTGGCGGCCGACCATTTCGTTCAGTCGTCCGCGTCATCTGGGCGCTCGGGTGCCCGACCGGCGCTGCACCGCCGCGCCCCGATGGATCGGGGGTCAGGCGACGCAATTTCGCAATTCTCGAACCAAAATTTACGACCTAAACTGAAATGCTGACGAATTGGTGACGTAACGGTTGGCCCCCCAAAAATGGGGTGTTGCGTGTGATATCGGCATCAATTGATCTCTCAAGTCGTCGCAAATGTCGCGCCTCCCTTATTCTGTGGTCGTCAGCCCTGGGGGGAAATGGCGCCGGATTCCGTCTCGGATCGGCTGCGCCCTGCACCCCCCGGGAACGGGGACGCAGGACAGATGACTCAGGGGAACCAACAGATGCACACCAGCACGCGATCGACCGTCGCCGCACCGAGATCTCGTCGTGGGCTTGCGGCCCTGGTCCTCGGGGCGCTGCTGCTGACCTTCGTCGGCTGGGCACCCACCTCACCCCAGGCGGTCGCCGACACGGCGCCGCCGGATGCCTCCCTGCCAGCCACGGTCTCGTCCGACCCGCTGCCCACCGTGCAGATCAACGGTGTGGCCTGGTCCCAAGTGGTGATCGGCAACACGGTCTACGTCGGCGGCAGCTTCGGCACCGCCCGGCCGGCCAACGCCGCCGCCGGAACCAGCACCGTCAACCGGACCAACCTGCTGGCGTACGACATCACCACCGGCGACCTGAAGACCAGCTTCGCTCCGAACCTGAACGGCCAGGTCCGTGGGGTGGCGGCCTCCCCGGACGGCTCGCGGCTCTATGTCGTCGGCCAGTTCACCACGGTGAACGGCATCACCCGCAACCGGATCGCCGCCTTCGACACCGCCACCGGCAACCTGGTGACCTCGTTCGCCCCATCGGCCAACGCGACCGTCTACGGCGTCACCGTGACCGAGAACACGGTCTACCTGGGCGGCTCCTTCACCCTGATGAACAGCTCGACCCGCATCGGAGCAGCCGCGGTGGCCACCAGCACCGGAGCGACCACGGCGTTCGCGCCGGTGGCCCAGACCGGCTCAGCCGTACGCCAGCTCGTCGTCTCCCCGGACCGCACCAAGGTCGTGCTGGGCGGCAACTTCACCACGATGAACGGCTCCGGGAACCCCGGTTACGGCCTGGCCATGGTCGACGCGACCACCGGCACCAACCTGGCGATGCCGGTCAACAACCTGCTGCGCGACGCCGGAGCCAACGCCGCGATCATGTCGCTGGCGGTCGGCGCGAACGGCTTCTACGGCACCGGCTACTCCTTCCAGAAGACCACCGGCAACCTCGAGGGCGCCTTCAAGTCCGACTGGAACGGCAACCTGACCTGGCTCGAGGACTGCCACGGCGACACCTACTCGATCTTCCCGGTGGACCAGACGATCTACACCGTCGGTCACCCGCACTACTGCGGCAACATCGGCGGCTTCGGTCAAACCACCCCGTTCACCTCGCAGCGGGCGATGGCGTTCAACGACACGGTCGCCGCCAACCCGATCGCCCCCGACCAGTACGGCTACTACAACTACGAGGGTCAGCCGCACCCGACCCTGTTGAACTGGTTCCCCGACCTGGCCGTGGGCACCTTCACCGGTCAGTCGCAGGCCGCCTGGACGGTGGCCGGGAACGCCGACTACGTCGTGGTCGGCGGTGAGTTCCCGACCGTCAACGGCAAGGCTCAGCAGGGTCTGGTCCGGTTCGCCCGCAAGGCGCTGGCCCCGAACGCCGACGGCCCGCGGGTGGTCGGCACCGACCTGGTGGTCACCCCGCGGTCGTTCGCCGAGGGTGTCCGGCTGAGCTGGCCGGCCAACTGGGACCGGGACAACGAGCTCCTGACCTACAGCGTGATCAAGAACAACAACACCGCCAACCCGGTCTACACCACGACGGCGCGGTCGACCTTCTGGCAGCGTCCGATGCTCGGTTTCCTGGACCGTCAGGTGACCTCGGGGACACCCGTGTCCTACAAGCTGCAGGTGAGCGACCCCTCCGGCAACACCAAGCTCGGGACGGCGGTGACGGTCACTCCGACCGGCGGCAGCACGTTGACCGCGTACGAGAAGGCGGTCCTGGCCGACAACCCGCTCTACTACTGGCCGCTGAACGAGTCCGCCGGCACCACCAGTGCCACCGATGTGGCCAGCGCCGAGAACGGCACTGTCGAAGCCGGCGTCACCGCGGGCGTCGCCGGAGCCATCGGCGACGGGAGCACCGCCTACCGCTACGCCGGCCTGGACCGGACCAGCACCGTATCCACCCAGACGCTGCGCGAGGGCATCAAGACCCTCTCGGTCGAGGCCTGGTTCAAGACGACGTCGACCAAGGGCGGCAAGGTCATCGGCTGGGGCACCAAGCCGACCGGCGACTCGGGCAACTCCGACCGGCAGGTCTACCTGAGCAAGACCGGCAAGCTCTACTTCGGGGTCTACCCAGCGACCTACAAGACGGTCGGCACGGCCACGGCGTACAACGACGGCGCCTGGCACCACGTCGTGGCCACGCTCAGCCCGGACGGGATGAAGCTGTACGCCGACGGCGCGCTGGTCGGGTCGCGGACCGACACCACCACCGCGCAAATCAACAGCGGCTACTGGCGGGTCGGTGGCGACTTCATGTTCGGCTGGCCGGACAACCCGAGCTCGAACGGGTACTTCACCGCCGACGTGGACAACGCCGCCGTCTACAACTACGTGCTCACGCCGGCCCAGGTGGCGGCGCACTTCGCGAAGCCGGCCAATGTGCGCCCCACCGCGGCGATCGCGGCGCCGCCAGTGACCTGACCGTGAACGTGGACGGCACGTCCTCCACCGATCCCGACGGCTTCATCGCCTCGTACGCCTGGGCCTACGGGGACGGCAGCACCGGCACCGGCGCCACCGCCTCGCACAGCTACGCCGCGCCCGGCACCTATCCGGTGACGCTCACGGTGACCGACGAGAACGGCGGCACCGCCAGCGCGACGAAGTCGGTCACGGTTGATGCGGTCAACGCGGCGCCGACGGCCAGCTTCACCGCCACCGGCAGCCAGCTCGACTTCAGCTTCGACGGGTCGGGTTCGACCGACTCCGACGGGACGATCGCGTCGTACGCCTGGACCTTCGGCGACGGGACCACTGGCACCGGCGTGACGGCCAGTCACAGCTATCTGAACGCCGGCACCTACAGCGTCAAGCTGACCGTGACCGACAACCGCGGCGGCACGCACAGCTCGACCCAGGACGTGACCGCCGTCGCCCCGACCGACCACCCGTTCGTCAGCGACACCTTCGACCGCACAGCGGCCAGCGGTCTGGGCACGGCGCCGATCGGTGGGGCCTGGAACGTCTCCAGCGCCTCCGGGTTCGCGGTGGGTAGCGGCGCCGGGGTCTGGAAGCTGTCAGCTGCAGGCACCACGCGGACGGCCTACCTCGGCTCGACGCTCAAGGACAGCACCGACCTGACCACCACCTTGAGTCCCGACGTGGTCGCCAACGGCGGCGGGGCCTACCTCAGCCTGCTCAGCCGCCGGGTCAGCAGCACCGCGGACTACCGGGCCACCATCCGGACCACGAGTGCCAACAAGGTGACCGTCTCCCTTGGCGCGTTGCAGGGCTCGGCGACGGTGGTCAACCTCACGCCGACCTTGACGCTGCCGGCGACATTGGCCGCCGGTGACCAGATCCACGTCCGGCTGCAGACCTTCGGCACCAGCCCGACCACCATCCGGATCAAGGTGTGGCTGGGCTCGGACAGCGAACCGGCCGCCTGGACCCAGACCATCACCGACCCGTACGCCGGCCTGCAGACGGTCGGATCGGTCGGCCTGATCAGCTACCTGTCGGGTTCCTCGACCAATGTGCCCGTCAACATCAACGTGCTCGACCTGGTGGCGCGGCCGGTGAGCAACTAACCTCACCTCGTCGCGTCGATCTCCGGTCGATCACGTATCCGACAATTTTGGATAACAGTTGCTGGCCTTTCCGGAAGTCCTGCCTAGGATCGAGATGTCGATCAGGGGGCGGTCGGCTCCTCAGCGCACCGACGCGTTGTCACTGCAGGTCCTAGCCCGCGTTCGGCTGGTGAACTCAGGCGAAACCTCGTCCGTCGTGGCCTCGCCGGTATCACGGGTCGGCCACGGTGTTCATCAGTCGTGGACGGGCAGCGCCGCAGTCCACTTTCCGGCGCGCTCGGGCCCAGGTCCGGACGCACCTCTTCAGCGATAGCGAACGAATGCGGGTGGTCAGTCATGACTCGGGGTCTCGGGAATCACACTTCACATCGAGCCGGCGGGCGCAGACCGTCGCTCGTGCGGTCATCCGTGGTGCGCGGTGTCACCGCCGTGTTGCTGATCCTGGGAGTGGCGCTGCCCGCCACGTTGGCCGACCCGTCGACGGCTGCCGCTGACACCCAGCCGCCCGCTGGGCTGCCCAGCACCGTGTCCTCCGACCCGCTGGCCACGGCGCAGATCGATGGGGTCGCCTGGACCCAGCTGGTGGTCGGCAACACCGTCTTCGTCGGCGGCCGCTTCACCAAGGCGCGGCCGGCCGGCGCGGCTCCCGGGACCCAGACGGTCGACCGGACCTATCTGATGTCCTACGACCTGACGACCGGCGCTCTCACCGGCTTCGCCCCCACCCTGAATGCCGAGGTCAAGGCCCTCGCGGCCTCCCCGGACGGCGCCACCTTGTTCGTGGCCGGCGCCTTCACCACGGTGAACGGGGCCACCCGCAACCGGATGGCGGCGTTCACCATCGCCACCGGCGCGCTGGTCACCGGATTCGCGCCCAGTCTGAACTACATCGCGTACGGGGTGGCGGCCACCAACTCGACGGTCTACATCGGCGGCGGGTTCACCACGGTCAACGGGACCGCGCGCAAGCGGGTCGCCGCGGTGGACCGGTTCACCGGCGCCACCCGACCGCTGGTCACCGACGTGGTCGACAACCTGGTCCGCCAGGTCGCCCTCTCCCCGGACCAGACGAAGGTGGTCATCGGCGGCAACTTCAGTGCGGTCAACGGAACCACGACCCCCGGATACGGCTACGGGCTGGCCATGCTGGATGCCACCTCCGGCGCGCCGCTCCCGTTGCCAGTCAACTCTTTGATCCGCGACGCCCGGACCAACGGCGCGATCTACAGCCTGGCGTCCACGGCCGACGGCTTCTACGGCAGCGGCTACGCGTTCGACAAGGCCGACGGCAACCTCGAGGGCACGTTCAAGGCGGACTGGGACGGCAACCTCACCTGGGTCGAGGACTGCCACGGCGACACCTACTCGATCTTTCCGTCCGGGGATGAGGTCTACGTCGCCGGCCACCCGCACTACTGCGGCAACGTCGGAGGCTTCCCCCAGACCGACCCCTGGACCTACAACCGCGGTCTGGCGTTCACCCAGAACGCGACCGGGGTCGTCGGCCGTGACCCGTACGGCTACTTCAACTACGAGGGCAAGCCCCGGCCGACGCTGCTGCACTGGTTCCCCGACCTGAACTCGGGGACGTTCACCGGCCAGAACCAGGGCCCGTGGACCGTGGCTGGCAACGCCAGCTACATCGTCTACGGCGGGGAGTTCACCCAGGTGAACGGCAAGGCGCAGCAGGGGCTCGTCCGCTTCGCTCGCAACCAGCCGAAGAAGGACGGCCCCCGGCTCTCCGGGGCCGGTTTCGTGCCCACCGTGCAGAGCTTCGACGCCGGGCTGCGGATCGTCTGGCCGGCCAACTATGACCGCGACAACGAACGGCTCACCTACCAGCTGATCAAGGGCGGCGATCTCAGCAACCCGATCTTCAGCACCGACGCCAGGTCCACGTTCTGGCGGCAGCCGCTGGTCTCCTTCCTGGACACCGACGTCAGCCCCGGTCAGAGCTACAACTACCGGCTCCGCGCCACCGACCCGGACGGGAACAGCGTGCTCGGCGACTCGGTCACCGCCATCCCCACGGGCGGGCCGGCCCTGAGCACCTACGACAAGGCGGCGCTGAAGGACGGGCCCACCTCGTACTGGCCGCTGAACGAGACCTCCGGCACCGTCGCGACCGACGTCGCCGGGACCAGCAACGCGACGCGCAGCGGCGGAGTGACGATGAACGTTCCGGGGGCGATCACGGGCGACCCGGGCCGGGCCTACCGGTTCCCGGGGAACTCCACCGGCTACCTGGCCACCACCGGCACGTCGAAGACCGGGCCACAGGACTTCAGCGTCGCCGCCTGGGTCAAGACCTCCTCGACCAGCGGGGGCAAGATCATCGGCTTCGGCTCGAGCGCCACGGGAAACTCCGGCACGACCGACCGGCATCTCTACCTGGGCAACTCGGGTCGCATCTACTTCGGTGTCAATCCCGGGAACCGCATCTTGACCTCGCCCGGTAGCTACAACAACGGCCAGTGGCACCACGTCGTCGGGACCTTGAGCCCGGCCGGTCTCTACCTCTACGTCGACGGCCAGCTGGTCGGATCGCGCACCGACACGATCAGCGCCCAGATCTACAAGGGCTTCTGGCGGGTCGGGGGCGACAGCTTGACCAACTGGGCCGGAGCCGGTTCGAGCGCCTACCTTGCCGGTGACATCGACGACCCGGCGGTCTATCCGGTGGCGCTGACGGCGCAGCAGGTCCAGGCGCAGTACGCCGCCGGCACCGGCGTGGTGACCAACCTGCCGCCGACCGCCCGCTTCACCTCGACCAGCGCCGACCTCACCGCCGCCTTCGACGGCTCGACGTCGACCGACCCGGACGGGACGATCAGCCAGTACGCCTGGAACTTCGGCGACAGCCAGACCGCGACCGGCGCGACCTCGAGCCACACCTACACCTCAGCCGGCACCTACCCGGTGACGCTGACGGTCACCGACGACGACGGGGACACCGACTCCAAGACCACCAACGTGACCGTCACGGCACCTCCCGGCGGCCCCTTCGCCGCCGACGGGTTCAACCGGACGTCGGCCGCCGGGTGGGGATCGGCTGAGACCGGCGGGGCCTGGTCGGTGAGCTCGACCGGCAACACCTCGGTGGGTGCTGGCGCCGGTCTGCTCCGGCTGCCCTCACCCGGTGCCACCACGAGCGCCTACCTGGGCACGGTCCAGCAGGACAGCAGCGACGTACGCCTGGACTTCACCGCCGACAAGCCGGCCACCGGCGGCGGCACGTTCCTGTCGCTGGAGGGCCGCCGGGTGGCGGCGAAGAACGCGTACCGGGCGACGGTCCGGCTCTCCAACGCCAACAAGGTAGTGGTGACCCTGGAGGCACAGAAGAACTCGCCGACGGCCACCACCTTGGCTCCCTCGGTGACCCTGCCCGAGAACGTGACCGCTGGCACCCAGATCCATGTCCGGCTGCAGACCTTCGGCGCCGGGTCGACGACGACCATCCGAGCCAAGGTGTGGACCGGCTCGGCCACCGAACCGGCCGGCTGGACGACCACTGCCACCGACGCCGAGCCCGGCCTGCAGGGTCTCGGCGGCATCGGCCTGATCTGCTACCTGTCGGGCAGTGCCACCAACGCACCGGTGGGCCTGTCCATCCTGGAGATCGCCGCCACCCCGGTGCCCTGAGCTCAGGGCGAGGTGACGGTGAGCTCGTCCAGCTTCACCGTGATCGGTGAGGTGGTGGCCGAGCTGGACAGGTAGGGCGAGACGCCGACCGATCCAGCCGCCTGCAGTCCGGCGAACGAGTCGGTCACGGTGGTCGCCCACGTCGTCGGCTCGGCGGTGCCTGCCTTCCAGACCTTGGCCCGGAGGGTGGTCGGTGCGGTGCCGACCGTCTGCATCCGCAGGTTGAGGGTGTCACCGACCGCGTAGGTCAAGCCGGGGATGGTGACGGCCTGCTGCAGCACGACGTCCGCGCCGCTGGCGGGGATCCGGTCGAGCTCGACATTGACCGCGCCGAGGTTGCTGACCCGGAGCTTGGCTCGCGTACGCGCCCTGGCCGGCGACCCGCCGTCCGTACGCGCTCAGGTAGAGGCCGCTGCCGGTCACCGGGCTGTCCACGCCGAACGCCAGTCGCAGGTCGGTGCTGGGGGCCGACACCCCGGCCAGGTAGGCCGCGGGCCCGTTGCCCTTGACGACCGAGACGCTGGCCTTCCCATCGGCGACCTTGAAGGTCGACGCCGCGGTGTTGTAGCTGTAGGCCCCGCCGGTCGGAGCCGAGCCCAGGCCGGAGGCGAGCGTGCGTGAGAACGCGTCAGCCACGTACGTGGTCGTCGTCGGCGGCGCGGTCGGGGCGGCGTTCCTGGTCGCCGACGCGGTGCCGCCGGCGTTGTCGGTCACCGTCAGGCCGACGGTGTAGCTGTTGGCCGAGGTGTAGGGGTGGGACACGGTGGCCCCGGTGCCGGTGGTGCCGTCGCCGAAGTCCCAGGCGTAGCTGGTGATGGTGCCGTCGGGGTCACTCGAGGTCGAGCCGTTGAAGCTGCAGACCAGATCCACGCAGCTCGACGTGAACGCGGCGACCGGCGGCACGTTCGGACCGGTCACCGCCTTGGAGATGGTGAACGAGTCGCTGAGCGCGCCGCCCGCACCGCGGGCGAAGGAGGCTTGCAGCGAGTCGTCGGTGGCCGTGACGTCCAAGAAGCCATAGGTCGGGTCGAGGTTGGCGCCCGACATCTTGGCGAAGTAGCCCGCCTCGGTGTCAGCGGTCGTTCACGTCGTACAGGCTGTTGCCACCGGTGCCCACCACCATGGCCACCGATGCCGGCGCCGGCGGTGAAGCTCGAGTCGGAGTCCACGACGCAGCCGGCGTTGTAGGTCCCGGGCGTCAGCGTGGTGCAACCGGCGGTCAGGCGCCAGCTGGTGGCTGCGCTGGTAGGTGTGCTCGTGGCCACTGAGGATCAGGTCGACCTTCTTGCTCATCAGCAGCTTGAACAGGTCGGAGCCGGGGTCGCAGACGTATTTGCCGACCGTGATGCACGGCTTGTGCATGCCCACGACGACCCAGGGGATGGACGCGGCCCGGGCCCCGTCGATGGTCTGCGCCGTCCACTTGTAGCGGTCCGACCCGGCCGGATACGCGTAGTTGCCGCCCGGGAAGCCCAGCGACGGGGAGATCATGATGAACCGGACGATCGGGTTCTCCGCCGGGACGTCGATGTAGTACTGCCGGCCGTAGGTGCCCACCGCACCGGGGAGCTGGTTGGGCAGGCAGGAGGAGAAGTCGTTGATGTTGCCGTTGATGCCGTTGGACTCGTGGTTGCCGGCCAGCAGCTCGAACGGGTATCCGGCGCCGACCTTGTCGGTGACGTAGTCGCACCAGACCTGCTCCTCACCGGTCACGCCGTAGGACATGTCGCCCAACGTCATGGTGAAGTCGCTGCCTGAGGCCTTGATGGCGTTCAGCACCCCGGTGGTGTTGGCGGTCTGGGCGAAGTCCCCGACCGCACTGAAGTGCACCCGCCCCGGCTGGGGTGCTGCGGACACGTGAGTGCCGAGCACCAGCAGGACGAATGACAGCAAAACGGCACGTACGGCCCCCCGGCGCAACATGGGCGCATCGTATCTCGGATGAACCCCCGCCGTGGCCGAACGGCGGCGGCGGGCGGAGCGCTGGGGGACCCGGGTCTGGACCGGTCGGCGACTAGTCGCGAACGCTCGGTCGGTCCGAGTCGTGCCGGTGGGAGTCGAGCGGATGGTCGCCGGGGCACAGGACCAGCAGCGAACGACCCTCGTGGGCGCCCAGCGTCAGGTAGAAGTTGTGCAGGTCGTCGATCTCGCCGACCTCCTCGTCGGTGACCATGTCCACGACCAGGCTGCCCGGAACCAGGAACTCCGAGTGCACGGTGGCGGTGATGGCGTTGGCCGAGAAGTTCAGCACGGTCACCTGCTCGGCGTCGCTGAGCTGGTGGACCATCACCAACATGGCCTTGTTGGCCACGTCGGGCACATCGAGCTGGACGCTGGTGGCGATCCCGTAGCGCTTGCGGACCGCGAGGATGTCGCGCAGCCGGCAGGCGAAGGACTGGTCATCGCGCAGCTGGCCGGGCAGCGAGCCGTAGAGGCTGATCCCCCGCGGCATCTTCGACAGCGACTCGGTCGCGTCGGGCCGGTAGTCCATCAGGTCGTACGCCGACCGGTGGATCCACCGGGTGTCGCCCTCAGCCATCGCCCAGGCCACCTGCTTGCGGTCCAGGGTCAAGGCTCCGACCAGGTCCCAGCCGGACAGGGCGAACACGCCGGGCTGCCAGGCGTTGAACATCGCCAGCAGCAGGTGCGCCTGCTTGATCTGCTCGACCTGCTCCTCGGTCAGGTCGGCGATGCTGGTGAACCCCAGCGACGCGGCGATGATCGTCGCCGTCGTGGAGGCGATGCCGTTCTGGGTGAAGGTGGCGTTGTAGGGGCCGGCGTCCCCGGTCAGGTGCTCCAGCAGGTCGTTGCGGATGGTGACGGCCAGCTCTTCGCCCCGGATCGGCTTGTGGTGGTAGTCGAAGACCTCGTCCTTGTGCAGGGTGGCGAAGTGCACGAGCTCGTAGGTCATCTCGTCGTGGTTCTGCAGCGCGTGCACCAGCGAGGCGGGCTCCACCCCGTGCTGGACCGCCAGCCGCAGGGTGAGCCGGACGAACGCGGTGTCAGCCGTGGCCAGGGCGTGATGGTAGGCGGGCCGGTTGACGAAGTCGTACGACAGGTCAGCCCCGCGCTCCGAGGAGCTCTTGATGTCGTCGATGGTCAGGTTGAGCTCTTGGAAGGTGAAGCCGCCGACCTTGCGGACCATGCTGGCGATCAGCTGGTTGGCCGCCTCGGAGAGGGGGTGGCCCTCGGACCAGGCCGGGGAGTCCTCCGAGCTCTTCTCCACCCCGAGGAAGCCGTTGGCGTCGAGCCGGAGCGCCCCGCTGCCCAGGTCACCGAGGGAGTGCAGGGCGTCACCGATGACCAGCCGCATCCCGGCGAATGAGGGGTCGAGCCAGTTGACCGAGGGCTGACCCTCCTTGAAGTAGTGCAGATAGACCCAGCGCCGCTCGACCCCGTCCGGGCCGATCACCGGGGCGGTCACGCTCCAGTTGGTGTCCTTGACCCCGGGCTCGTAGAAGATCACCCGCTGCATCCGGCCGACGATGTAGCCGAACTTGGCCAGCTGGTCCTCGGCCTCGGCGTCGAGGTTGACCGAGTCGCGGCCCTTGGGAACCTTGGGCAGCAGGTGCCAGTCCTTGGGGTCGATCTCGACCATGTGGTAGATACCCGGATAGTCCCCGACCTTCATCTCGGCCAGCCGGAAGTCCGCACCCTTGCCGGTGTGGCCCGGCACGATGTCGTCGATGACCACGCCGAGGTGACCAGCGGCCACCTCGCACATTGACCGGAACTCCTCCTCGGTGCCGAAGGCGTCGTCGAGGTGCGTGCTGATCCGGTCGAAGTGCCCGTCGACGCTGGGCGAGGGC
Source organism: uncultured Actinomycetota bacterium (assembly GCA_963740705.1). GTDB lineage: Bacteria > Actinomycetota > Actinomycetes > Propionibacteriales > Propionibacteriaceae > Microlunatus. Next base: position 220,363 of record CAVUGB010000006.1, on the reverse strand, counting down.
TCCCAGCCGACGATTCCGCCGGCCTTCTTCACCGGTCCGGTGTGCACGCCGTCGATGCCGATCTGCTCGAACGCCGCCCACAGGTCCTCGTCGCCGAGGGTTCCCAGGAACGACGTGGCCCTTCTTGGTGATCATCGAGATCGGGTAGGCGGTGAACCAGACCGACGCCTTCTCGATCGCCGCCCGCGGGTCGGGGTTGGCGAACGGGTTCTGCCACATGCTGCCCTGGCCGGAGAACTGCTTGGCGAACTCCACGGCGTCGGCCAGCATCGACTGGTCGGTCAGCCAGCTGACGTACGCGGGGTTGTCGCCGCTGGCCTTGCCGGTCCGTTCGACGTTGCGCTTGGGGAACAAGCGGAGCCGAGCCCGGGGGCGCAGCCGCTTGGGCCGCGCCGGATAGCGCTGTTCGTCGTAGGAGATTTCACTCGGCTCGTGGGACTCGGTGAAGTCTGCATCGTTGTCGGCGCCCGGGGTTTCGGACGCTGTCTTGTCGCTCATCGGTCTCCTGTTCGGCCCGGAGGCCGGCCTGACGGTGTCGTATCCAGAACGTTAATGCACCGGCCGCTAGGTCTGCTGTGCGGCCACGTCGACGACCCGGCCGGTACGCGCGCTCTCCGCGCAGGCGTCCAGGACGGTGAGGCTGGCGATGGCGTCGCTGACCAGGACCGGCGGAGTGCCTGCACCGCGTACGGACCGGGCGAACTCGTCGTAGAGCAGGTCCCAGCGACCGCGCTCGGACGGCACCGGTGTGCGCTCGTCGCCGCGCTGGATCCACCCCCAGGCACTCTCCACCTCCACGCCCCACTGGTCACCGTCGGCCGCCGGCGACCGACCCGCGATCAGGGCGTCCTCCTGGCCGTCCATGCCCGGCCCGACCACGAAGGCACCGCCGGCGCCGGTCACCCGGAACCGCGGGCCGGGCGCTCCCTGCACCCAGTCCCCGACCAGGTGGGAGACCACGCCACCCGCGTGCTGCAGCGAGGCGAAGAAGCGGACCTCACGGCCGATGTCGGCACCGGGCGGCCCGAGCTCGGCGTAGAGGGAGGTCACGGGGCCGAACAGGAACAACGCCTGGTCGACCAGGTGGCTGCCGAAGTCGTAGAGGATGCCCCCGCCGGCGCCAGGCAGCCCATCAATGGAGTCGAAACGCTCGAACCGGGACTCGAACCGGGTGACCGCGCCGAGGGTTCCCTGGTCCAGCACCGATCGGAGGGTGCGCAGATCAGAGTCCCAGCGCCGGTTCTGGTAGGGCACGACGAGCCGGTCGACCTCGGTGGCCCGAGCCGCGACCCGGCGGGCATCCTCGGCGCTGAGGGCGAAGGGTTTGTCACACATGACGTGCAACCCGAGGTCGAGGGCGGCCAGGCTGAGCTCGACGTGGGTCGGCGCCGGCGTGGAGATGGCCACCGCCTCAGCGCCGGCCGCGGCCAGGTCGGCCAGGTCGTCGAAGCTGCGTACGCCGTGCTCGGCCTCGACCTGACGGCGCCGATCCGCCGAGGTGGTGACGACGCCCAGGAACTCGATCGCCGTCGAGCCGGCCAGCAACGGCGCGTGGAAGACCCGACCGCCGAAGCCGTAGCCGACCAGACCCATCCGGACTGGGGTCGGTTCGGTGGCGCTGAGGTGGGGTGAGCTCACGTCCGTACTCTTTCACGCGGCCCCGGGCGAGCCCGCCGGAGGCGGCTTCCGGGGGGCGCGATCAGCCCTTGCGGTCAGTCAGTCCGGGTGCCGACGAAGTACTCCCGGGGCAGCCGGTCTTCGTCGGTCATCTCGGCCACCGACCGGGCCACGAACCCGGTCTCGGTGAGCACCCGCAGCCACAGCTCGCGCGGGAACAGCCCCAGCTCGTGCTGGTCGTGAGCGACCTGGACGGACCCGTCGGCCGCCCGGAGCAGGAACGCGTAGTCGGTGACCGTGGTGGTGTCGCCGGGGTCGGGATCGGTTGACCAGGACAGGTAGCGGACGCTGCGGCCATCGGCGGCATCCCGACCCCCGTGCTCGGTGGACGGCTCGAAGTTCTCGGCGATGTTGTCCGGCACCAGCACCGCCACGCCACCGGGCCGGCAGTGCACGTACGCCGTCTCGACCGCCAGCCGCAGGTCGGCCTCGCTGGTCATGTACTCGATCGCGTCGTGCACGAAGACGGCATCGAAGGTGCGGTCGAGGCGCACCGTACGCATGTCACCGGCCAGGTGCTCGCAGTCGGGGTTCAGCTCGCGGGAGACCGCCAGCATGTCCTCGGACAGGTCCACCAACGTCATGGCGAAACGGGACTTGAGGTGGAACGCGTTGCTGCCGCCGCCGCTGCCCAGCTCCAGGACCGTGCGGGTCGGCGGCACCGCCTGCTGGAGCAACGAGCCCGCAAAAGCCGCCTCCTCGGCGTACTCCTCGGGGGCCGAGATCAGCGGCCACCACGGCGCCAGGTCACCGTAGAACCGGTGCTGCTGGGTCGGCTCGGCCGAGGTCGAGACCTCGGGCGACGGCTGGTCAGGCACAGGGCGTTCTCCATTCGCTCGGCTCGCACCAGAGTGCACTGTGGACCCGGCTCAGCGGGGCGCGTCTCGCCGCTCGGCCAAGCCCCGTACGTAGCCGGCCTGGCCCAGGTGCTGCAACGTGTCGGAGACCACGCTGACCAGTCGGACCAAGGCGGTGACCGGGGGGTCCCACCGTTCGTCGACGACCCGGCTGAGCTCGTCGTCGTCGAGCTGCTCGAGATAGCGCAGGGTGAGCTGGTGAACGTCACCGTGGTAGCCGGCCAGCAGCTCACCGGTCGCGCGGACCGCGCCGACCTGATCGCTCGTGTGGCCGTAGCCGGTGTCCTCGTCGTCCAGCGGCAGGTCGAAGCGCCCCCGCCACGTCGGCCAGACCTGATCCGTCCCGGCCAGCTCGGCCAGGTGATCGTCTTGGACCCGGGTCAGGTGCCACAGCAGCCAGGCCACCGAGTTGGCTTCTGCATCGGGTCGATAGGTGGCCACGTCGATGTCCAGGCCGTCGGTCAGCTCGCCGACCATGTCGTGCACCCGCCCGAACGACTCGACCAGGACCGCCTTCGCTGCTTCGGATGTGCTCACGACACCTGACGCTATCGCTCGACCGCTTCCGTCCTAAGGTCGACGGGTCCGCTGACCCGACCGACCGAATCGACCCCGTGCCCAAACCCGTTGGACCCAAACCGCCCCTGACCGGACCGATCCGACTGCCCGAGCTCGTCGACTGCCGCTCGTCTGACGTGCAACGCGGCGACGCCCGTGAGCGTGAGCGCTTCAGCCGGGCCGACTTCACCGGCGCCGACCTGGCCTTCACCACCTTCACCGAGTGCTCGGTCACCAGCGGCTCCTTCCACGACGCCGACCTGCGGTCAGTTCATCTCGTCGAGTCGACGCTCGCCGAGGTGGAGGCCGCGGTGTTCGCCGCGCCGCGCTCGAGCTGGCGAACCGTCGCGCTGAGCCGCTCCCGGCTCGGCGCGATCGAGCTGTACGAGAGCAACTGGCGTTCGGTGGTGATCGAGGACTGCAAGCTCGGCTACCTGAACGCTCGCGGGGCCACCTGGCAGGACGTGGTCTTCGCCAACTGCGTGATCGACGAGCTGGACGTCTCGAACGCGAAGATCCGCCGGATCTCCTTCGACGGATGCCGGATCGGCACCCTCCAGCTCACCGAGACGACCTGGTCCGACGCCGACCTGCGGGGCGCCGACCTGCGGACGGTCAAGGACCTCGCCGGGTTGGCCGGGGCGTGGGTCAGCGAGGACCAGCTGGGCATGCTCGCCCCGTTGCTGGCCGATCACCTGCGGATCAGGATCGGCTGAACCCACCCGGTTTCCCGCCTCGACGAGCGACTCCGAACTGCAACCACAGGAATGCTTCGGCCCGGCGCAGCCGGTGGCATACTGTAAGTTACCGGTGAGTAACTTAGCCGTTCGTTCCGTCTCGCAGAGGTGCGCTCATGAGCCATTACAAGTCCAACCTTCGTGACATCTCCTTCAACCTGTTCGAGGTGCTCGGCCGCGACGAGGTGCTCGGCTCGGGCCCGTGGGAGGACATGGACCACGACACCGCAGTAGCCATCTTGAGCGAGATCGACCACCTGGCTCGGACCAAGCTGGCCGACTCGTTCGTCGAGGGCGACCACGTGCCGCCGGTCTTCGACCCGCAGAACCACACGGTCACGTTGCCCGAGGCCTTCAAGAAGTCGTTCCACGCCCTGATGGACTCGGGAGCCTGGCAGCTCGAGCTGCCGGCCGACCTCGGCGGGCAGCCAACTCCCCCCTCGGTGCAGTGGGCGGTCAACGAGCTGGCCATGGGGGCCAACCCGGCGGCCTACCTCTATGCCGCCGGTCCGAAGTTCGCCTACGTGCTCTGGGCCAACGGGACCGAACGGGACAAGCGGATCGCCAAGATCATGATCGAGCGCGGCTGGGGCGCGACCATGGTGCTGACCGAGCCGGACGCCGGCTCCGATGTGGGCGCGGGCCGAACCAAGGCCATCCGGCAACCGGACGGCAGCTGGCACATCGAGGGGGTCAAGCGGTTCATCACCGCGGCCGAGCACGACCTGACCGAGAACATCGTGCACCTGGTGCTGGCCCGCCCGCAGGGCATCGAGGGCGTGGGTGGGCCCGGCACCAAGGGGCTGTCGTTGTTCATCGTGCCCAAGCTGAACTTCGACCTGGAGACCGGCGAGCTGACCGGGGAGCACAACGGCGCGTACGTCACCGGGGTCGAGAAGAAGATGGGGATCAAGGCCTCGACCACCTGCGAGCTGACCTTCGGCGACGGCGAGCCGGCGGTCGGCTGGCTGCTCGGCGAGGTGCACCAGGGCATCGTGCAGATGTTCCAGGTCATCGAGCACGCACGGATGATGGTCGGCACCAAGGCGATCGCCACCTTGTCCACCGGCTACCTGAACGCGTTGGAGTACGCCAAGACCCGGGTCCAGGGCGCCGACCTGACCCAGGCGGCCGACAAGGCCGCGCCCCGCGTCACGATCACCCACCACCCCGACGTACGCCGCTCGCTGATGACCCAGAAGGCCTGCGCCGAAGGTCTGCGGGCCCTGGTGCTCTACACCGCGAGCGTGCAGGACCGCAACGCCTGGGCCGCGGCCACCGGCACCACCGACGTCGACGCCGAGCACCTCAACGACCTGCTGCTGCCGTTGGTCAAGGGCTACGGCTCCGAGCGGTCCTGGGTGTTGCTGGGCACTGAGTCGCTGCAGACCTTCGGCGGGTCGGGCTTCCTGGCCGACTACCCGATCGAGCAGTACGTGCGCGACGCGAAGATCGACACCCTCTACGAGGGCACCACGGCCATCCAGGGTCAGGACCTGTTCTTCCGCAAGATCGTCCGTGACCAGGGTCGGGCGCTCGGTGACCTCTCCGGGCAGATCCTGCAGTTCATCACCGCGGAATCGGGGAACGGCCAGCTCAAGGTCGAGCGGGAGCTGCTGCAGCAGGGGCTGATGGACGTCGGCGCGATCGTCGAGTCCATGATCGAGTCGCTGCAGGCTTCAGTGCCGGGCGCACCGGAGGGCGATCCCCGCAACGTCTACAAGGTGGGGCTGAACACGACCCGGCTGCTGATGGCCATGGGCGACGTGACCTGCTCCTGGCTGCTGCTGCGGGGGGCCGAGGTCGCGCTGCAGCGGCTGAACGAGGACCAGTCCCCGGCGGAGAAGGCCTTCTACGAGGGCAAGGTCGCCTCAGCGCGCTGGTTCGCCCGGACGATGCTGCCCAAGCTGGCCGCCGAGCGCGTCATCGCCGAGGCCACCGACCTGGCCGTGATGGATCTCGCCGAGGCCGCCTTCTAGCGGAGAAGCTCTCGTGGATTCTCTACATCTCGTGTCGATGATCCACGAGACTTTCGGGCTAGAAGAGCAGGGCCAGGCCGGGGTCGGAGAGGGTCTGCGCCACGGTGGCCAGGAAGATCGACCCCTGCTCGCCGTCGGCCAGCCGGTGGTCGAAGGACACCGCCAAGGTGGTGACCCAACGCGGCTCGATCCGCTCCTCGTCGCCGGTGCCGACCACCCACGGCCGCCGGGCGATCTGACCGACGCAGAGGATGCCAGCTTCCCCCGGATTGAGGATCGGTGTGCCGGCGTCGACCCCGAAGGTGCCGACGTTGGTGATGGTGAACGTCCCGTTGGACATCGCGGCCGGCTGGGTCTTGCCCTCGCGGGCCGTGGCCACGATGCCGTTGATCGCGCTGGCCAGCTCGAGCAGGCTCATCGCCTGAGCGCCCTTGATGTTGGGCACGACCAGACCGCGCGGGGTGGCCGCGGCGATGCCGAGGTTCACCGAGCTCTTGAGCACGATCTCCTGCGCCGGTTCGTCCCAGAAGGAGTTGAGCTGCGGCGTACGGCTGAGGGCGAGGCACACGGCCTTGGCCACGATCAACAGCGGTGAGATCCGTACGCCACGGAACTCGCGCCGCTCCTTGAGCCGGGCCACCAGCTCGACGGTCGCGGACACGTCACAGGTCACCCACTCGGTCACGTGCGGCGCGGTGAACGCCGAGCTGACCATGGCCGCGGCGGTGGCCTTGCGGACACCCTTGATCGGGATCCTGGTGTCACCGGTATCGGCGAGCCCCCCTTCGACAAGCTGCACGGGGACTCGGTCGGCCCCGGGGTGGTGGGCACAGGGGACGGGGTGGTGGGCTCGGGGGATGCGGCCTGCTGGACGTCCTCGCGAGTGATCACACCGCCGGGGCCGCTGCCGGGCACCCGGGTGAGATCGACCCCCAGGTCCTTGGCCAGCTTGCGGACCGGCGGCTTGGCCAGCACGGCGCCGCCGGAGAGGTAGGGCTCCGGAGCGGCCGGTCCGGGATCGGGCAGCGGCTGGCCGGCCGGCTGGCTGGGCTGGGGGGTCAGCGGCTCGCGGTCGTCGGCCCGACGTGACACCGGGGCGGCGGTGGAGAAGGTGCCCGCGAACTGGTCGTGAGCCTCGGCCGGGACCGGCTCGGGAGCGTGGCCGGACTTGCGGGGACGCCGCTTGGCCTCGGTGGTCTTCGGGCCGTAGCCGACCAGCACCGCCACTCGACCACCGGGAGCGGCTCCGCCGATCTTGCCCGCCTCGATCGCCTCCTCGGCGTCGGGCAGGGCGGGGACCAGGTCCTCGTGCGCGACGGCAGGCGCGGGGGCAGCGGGTGCCGGTGCCGGCGCCGCGACACCGTCGTCGATGCTGATGATCGGTGAGCCCACGTCCACGGTGTCGCCCTCGTTGACCAGCAACGCGGTGACCGTTCCGGCGTACGGGCTGGGCAGCTCGACGATCGACTTGCTGGTCTCGATCTCGACGATGATGTCGTTGATCTTGACCACCTCGCCGACCGCGACCCGCCAGGTGACGATGTCGGCTTCGACGAGACCCTCGCCGGGATCGGGCAGACGGAACTCACGCGAGACCATCAGGTGTCCCTCTCAGTAGGCCAGCGAACGGTCGACCGCGTCCAGCACCCGGTCGAGGTCTGGAAGATACTCGTCCTCCATCCGGCTCGGCGGGTAGGGCATGTCGAACCCACCGACCCGCAGCACCGGGGCTTCGAGGGAATAGAAGCACTGCTCGGTGATCCGGGCCGACAGCTCCGCACCGAGGCCGAGGTTGACCGACGCCTCGTGCACGGTGATCACCCGACCGGTGCGCTGCGCCGACTCGGTGACCACCGCCATGTCCAGCGGGGACAACGAACGCAGATCGATGACCTCCAGCTCGCGACCCTCCTCCTCGGCCGCGACGGCGGCGTCCAAGCAGGTCTTGACCATCGGGCCGTAGGCCAGCAGGGTCAGGTCGCGGCCCGGCCGCACCACCCGGGCCGAGTGCAGCGGCGGCGGGGTCGCCGACTCGTCCACCTCGGCCTTCTCGTGGTAGCGCCGCTTGGGTTCGAAGAAGATCACCGGGTCGTCGGAGGCCACGGCCTGCTGGATCATCCAGTAGGCGTCGACAGGGTTGGAGCAGGCGACCACCTTGAGCCCGGCGGTGTGCGCGAAGTAGGTCTCGGGCGACTCGCTGTGGTGCTCCACGGCGCCGATGCCGCCGCCGAAGGGAATCCGGATCACCATCGGCATCTTGACCAGACCCATGGACCGGAAGTGCATCTTGGCCACCTGGGTGACGATCTGGTCGAACGCCGGATAGACGAACCCGTCGAACTGGATCTCACACACCGGTCGGTAGCCCCGGATGGCCATGCCCACCGCGGTGCCGACGATGCCCGACTCGGCCAGCGGCGAGTCGATCACCCGCGCCTCGCCGAAGTCCTTCTGCAGTCCTTCGGTCACTCGGAAGACGCCACCGAGCTTGCCGATGTCCTCGCCGGCCAGGACCACTTTCGGATCGGCCTCCAGGGCGCGTCGCAGTCCGGCGTTCAACGCCTTGGCCATCGTGAGCTTGGTCATGCCCGACCTCCCAGCGCCGGCTCGGCTTCGTCGAACGAAGCGAGGTAGTCCGCGTGCCGGGCTTGTTGCTCGACCAGGTAGGGGGTCTGCTCGGCGTAGACCCAGTCGAAGGCGTCGTTGGCGGTCGGCTCGGGTAGCGCCAGGCAGGCCGCCCGCAGCTCCGCGGCCAGCTCGTCGGCCTCAGCGTCGACGCCGGCGAAGAAGTCGTCGTCGGCCGCGCCGTGGCGGGCCAGATGAGCGCGTACGCGGGCGATCGGGTCCTTCAAGCGCCAGTGCTCGAGCTCGTCGGCCAACCGGTACTTGGTGGGGTCGTCGGAGGTGGTGTGCGCGCCCATCCGATAGGTGTAGGCCTCGATGAACGTCGGGCCGTTGCCGGACCGAGCCCGCTCCAGGGCGGCGGTGGTGACGGCATGCACGGCGAGCACGTCGTTGCCGTCGACCCGTACGCCGGGAAACCCGAAGCCCAGCGACCGCTGGTAGAGCGGGATGCGCGACTGACGCTCGATCGGTTCCGAGATCGCCCACTGGTTGTTCTGGCAGAAGAACACCACCGGCGCGTTGTACGAGCTGGCGAAGATGAACGCCTCGTTGACGTCGCCCTGGCTGGTCGCTCCGTCGCCGAAGAAGCCGATCACCGCGGTGTCGCGGTCCGGATCACCCGTGCCGACCAGTCCGTCGCGCTCCACGCCCATCGCGTAGCCAGCGGCGTGCAGGGCCTGGGTGCCGATGATGATCGCGTACAGGTGGAAGCCGTGCTCGTGGATGTCCCACGATCCCGGGTCGACCCCGCGGAACATGGCCAGCAACCGCAGCGGGTCCACACCGCGACACCAGGCCACGCCGTGCTCGCGGTAGGTCGGGAAGGCGTAGTCCTGCTTGGCCATGGCCCGGCCGGCGCCGATCTGAGCCGCCTCCTGGCCGAGGCACGAAGCCCAGATGCCCAGCTCGCCCTGGCGTTGCAAGGCCGTGGCCTCGGCGTCCACCCGGCGGCTCAACACCATGTCCCGATAGAACCCGCGGATCTGTTCGTCGTCACCGGTGAAGGCGTAGTCCGGGTGATCGACCCGCTCTCCCTCCGGGGTCAACAGCTGGATGAGCTCAATGTCTGCGCTCGCGCCACTGGCGTCGCTCACTCGTGCATCCTCTCGCCGTGCTGCAGGGTCTCCTGCTGTCTACAAGAAGCAGCTCGCCTGGTGCGGCGAGCAGTCCGAGCAGCCACGGTTTCTCCTTGTGGGAGGCAGGTACCAGCCCGGTTTTCACAACGTACCGCCTGAGCCTGGCCGGGGAGAAAACAACTTGCATGTCCTATTGGTTTGGTTGAAGATCGCCCTAGCCGGTCCAGTTGGCCGGTCGAGCTCGAGCGAAGGAGGCGCAACGTGTCCATCACGGTCTTTGGGTTGCCCAGCCACCCTTCACTCCCAGGAGCTCACTCCCATCATGTCTTCGCAGCACAGCACCACCTCTGATCCTGCTCTTATCCCCATCCCCTTCGTCGAGATCGACGAGCCCGGCCCCGGCCAGCGCTGGTCCACCTGGGACGACATCGGCATCCTCGCCGGACCCGAACCCTGGCCCGACTGGCTGATCACCGAGTCGGCCGCGGTGGACACCGAGCTCGGCATCCTCAAGACCGGCAAGGAAGCCGACGTCTTCCTGCTCGAACGCTCCACGGTCGACCGATCCGTGGTGCTGGCGGCGAAGCGCTACCGCTCCCACGATCACCGCCAGTTCCACCGCGACTCGGGCTACACCGAGGGTCGGCGGATGCGCAACACCCGGGACCAGCGGGCGGCGGCCAAGGGAAGCCGCTGGGGCCGTACGGTCGAGGCCGGCCAGTGGGCCCGGGCCGAGTTCGGCTTCCTCGCCGATTTCTGGTCGGCCGGCCTGCCGGTCCCCTACCCGGTCCAGCTCGACCAGACCGAGATCTTGATGGAGCTGATCACGCTCGCGGACGGATCCGGCGCGCCCCGGCTGGCCCAGGCCCGACCCGACCGCGGACTGCTGGCCCGCTACTGGGAGCAGCTGACCGAGGCGATGCGGGTGATGGCCGGGCTCGGCCTGGCCCACGGCGACCTGTCCCCGTTCAACATCTTGGCGACCGAGGACCGGCTGGTGATCATCGACCTGCCGCAGGCGGTGGACATCATCGCCAACCCCCAGGGCATGGACTTCCTGGCCCGCGACTGCCGCAACGTGGCCACCTGGTTCGCCGCCCGCGGCCTCGACGTCGACGGGGACGCGCTGCTCGCCGAGCTGGTGGCCTACGTCTGGTAGCCGGCCGGCCCGGCGGCGCCGTGCGCCGACAGCCGTGGCCACAGCTGGTCGGGCCGCTCCAGCGGTGGGTCGAACGGGATGGCCACCGTGGTCACCCCGGTCGGGGTCAGGCAGACCAGGGTCGCACCGGTCCGGCTCAGCTGCTGCATCGAGGCGGCGGTCGCGTCGTGGTTGCCGTGCACCCGGGCCAGGTGCAGCAGGTCGTCGCCGTGCTCGCGTCTGCAGGTGGTCGATGAGCGGAGCGGCCTGCGCGAGCAGCCAGTCGGGCCGGGTCGCCCGCACGTCCGTCGGGTCGAGGCGCTCGGCAGCTCGACCGGGCCGGGTCAGCACCAGCTCGGTGACCTTCAACGGGGCCAGGATGACCTCGGTCAGCTCCACCTCGGCCGACAGGCAGCCCCGGTGGTCGAGCAGCACCCGAGCGAGTGCGGGTGAGTCGGCCGCCTCGACCGGCCGGCCGAGCGTGCCGACGATCTCCAGGAGCCCCAGATCCTCGATCGCGGCCACGCAGGAGATCCGAAGGCTGTCGGCCATCCAGGTCCGGCGGCTCTGCGGCACCAGATAGGGCACGCCGTCGACGTCGAGCATGCCGGCCGACACCGGGATGCCCGGCTCGGCCTCGGCCGGCTCACACCACACCTCGTGGCAGACCGCCAGCAGGGTTCGCGCTTGTACGGCGGACGAGGCGGGCGGGTAGACGTCAGTCATCATCTCTCCAAGAATAGGTAAGGCTTACCTATTCTGACAGGTCGGATGCTGCCGTGGTCAACCCCCACCCTGGAACCGGTGGATGCGCACCAGAGCCGCTGCCACCGCTTCGGGGCCCGCGGCCAGCGAGACCCGGACGGCCGTGCTGCCGCGCACTGGGTCGAAATCGGTTCCCGGGGTCAGCGCCACGCCTTGGTCCTCGAGCAGGGCGGCGCACCAGGCTCGCGAGTCAGCATGGTTGCCCAGCACCTCGGCGATCTCGGCGTAGACGTAGAAGGCGCCCTCGGCCGGGGCGACGCCGGACCACCCGAGCTCGTCCACCGAGTCCAGCAGCAGCCGGCGAGCGTCGGCGAACGCGCGGACCGCCGCTTCGGCCTCGGCGTAGGACTGCTCGGTGAAGGCGGCCACCGCAGCGTGCTGGGCCGGCACCGGCGGACACAGCGCGAAGTTCCCGGCCAGGGCGTCCACCGGTGTGACGAGATCCTCGGGGACCAGGGCCCAGCCCAGGCGCCAGCCGGTCATGCCCCAGTACTTCGAGAACGAGGAGATCACGATGCTGGTGCGGTCGTGTTCCCAGGCGCAGCTGCCGGGCGAACCGGCGCCGGTGATGCCGTGATAGATCTCGTCGCTGACCAGCCGTACGCCATGGCGGTCACACCACCGGGCCAGCTCGGCCAGCTGGTCCGAGTCGATCATGGTGCCGGTGGGGTTGGCCGGCGAGGCGACCACCAAACCGGCCAGGGGTCGGCGACGGTGGGCGGCCTCGACCATCGACACGTCCAGCCGGTAGTCCTGCGCCGGCCCGCAGTCGAGCTCGACGACCTCGCAACCCAGCGAGGTCAAGATGTTGCGGTAGGCCGGATAGCCGGGGCGGGTCATCGCCACCCGGTCACCGTGGTCGAAGGCGGCCAAGAAGGTGAGCAGGAACGCCCCGGACGACCCGGTGGTCAGCGCGATCTGCTCGGTCGGCACGTCGAGGGAGTACCAACGCCGGTAGTGCTCGGCCAGCTTCTCTCGCAGCGCCCGGATCCCGAAGGTCTCCGAGTAGCCCAGCGGCGTACGGTCGCTCATCAGCTCGGCCGCCCGGCGGCGGACGTCCGACGGAGCGCCCTGGGACGGCTCGCCCGCGCACAGCGAGATCACGTCGCGACCCTCAGCCCGCAGCTCGGCCACCCGGTTGAGGATGCTCATCACCGCGAACGGCGGCACCGCCGACCGTGCCGATGCTCCGTGGCCGGCCGTCACCGGAGTCGGTCGAGAGGTCACGACGCCGCCCCGCGCTTGCGAGCGCGGTAGGCCGCCACGTTGGCGCGGTTGCCGCAGTTGCCGGTGGCGCAGTAGCGCTTGGACTTGTTCTTGGACAAGTCGACCAGCACGTCGACGCAGTCGTCGGCGGCACAGATCCGCAACCGGTCGAGGTCGTCGTGGCGGATCAGGTCCAAGAACCCCATCGCCGCCTCAGCCCCGATCCGCTGGGCCAGCGGGGCCGCCGGCTCGGTGACGTGCAGGTGCCAGTCGTACTCGTCGTGCTTGCTCAGATAGGGGCGGGCGTCGGCCGCGCGCAGGATCTCGTTCACCATCTCGGCCGCGGTGTCGCGGTCGGGAGCGGACCAGAGTGCCCGTAGCTTCTCGCGGAGCTGACGGACCTGCTCGAGCTCGGCCGGCGTCCGCCGGTGCACCCCGGAGAACGGGAACCGGCGCAGGAACTCGTCCAGGCCCGCGTGGTCGTCGAGCTGGTCGACGCCCTCGCTCAGCGTGTTGACCAGAGCCGCCGCCTCAGCGAGAGCCACCTCGCTGTCATGAGCAAAAAGCATGTTGACTCCTGACCACAGTTCCCCTTAGTGTCACTAGTGTAAGCGAGTTTCACTCCTGACAAGCTCGACCGCCTCATCCAGATCGACGGGAGCCCACCATGGCCGCCATCCTCAGCACCGAGAGCATGACCGGACGACGGTCCCGGACGTACGGGGCCGGGCTGCTGATCGCCCTCGCGTCGGCGGCGATGTTCGGGCTGTCCGGGTCGTTGGCCCGCTCGCTGCTCGACATCGGCTGGTCCCCGGCCGCCATCGTCAGCCTGCGGATCGGTGGCGCCTTCGCCGTGCTGGTCATCCCGAGCGTTCTGCTCCTCCGGCGGATCGGGCTGCCGACCGGTCGCCAGTCGGGCCGGATGGCGGCCTACGGCGTGATCGCGGTCGCCTGCGCCCAGCTCTGCTACTTCAGTGCCGTCCAGTACCTGTCGATCGGCGTGGCGCTGCTGCTCGAATACCTCGCACCGGTGCTGCTGATCGGCTACCACTGGGTCCGCAGTCGCCGCCGGCCGGCCACCGGCGTGTTCGTCGGTGCGGCGCTGTCCCTGGCCGGCCTGGTGCTGGTGCTCGACCTCCGCAGCGGGGTGCAGCTGAACCCCATCGGCGTCTTGTGGGGACTCGGAGCGGCCGTGGGGCTCAGCGTCTACTTCATCCTGGGCGAGGACGACAGCTCCGAGCCGGTACACCCGCTGCTGCTGACCACGGCCGGGACCGGCATCGGCGCGCTGGTGGTGCTGGGCGTGGCCGCCGTCGGCTTCCTGCCGCTGAGTGCTCACTTCGTTCCGACGACGCTGGCCGGAGCCGCAGTGCCCTGGTGGCTGCCCTTGCTGCTGCTGATCGTGGTCACCGCGGTCTTCGCCTACCTGAGCGGCATCGTGGCGGTGCGCCGACTGGGCAGCTCGATCGCCTCGTTCGTGTCGCTGTCCGAGGTGATCTTCGCCGTGGTCTTCGCCATCGTGCTGCTCGGTCAGCACCCCTCGCTCAGCCAGCTGTTCGGTGGCTTGTTGGTGCTCGGGGGCATCGCCGTCGTCCAGCGCGGCGGTCGCTGACACTTAAACTCAGCTGGTGCTCCCCACCTCCGGCGCCTCCGGCGTGCTCATCGCCGGAACGTCGTCGGACGCGGGGAAGTCACTGGTGGTCACCGGACTGTGCCGGGTCCTGGCCCGGCGCGGAATCACGGTCGCACCGTTCAAGGCCCAGAACATGTCCAACAACTCGATGGTCTGCGCGGACGGGGCCGAGATCGGGCGGGCCCAGTTCCTGCAGGCCCAGGCGGCGGGGGCCGAGGCGGAGTCGGCGATGAACCCGGTCCTGCTGAAACCCGGCTCTGACCGGCGAGCCCACGTGGTCGTCCGCGGCCGCCCGGCCGGCACGCTCGAGGCCGGCGAGTACGCCACCGGCCGACGCCATCTCGCCGAGGCGGCGTTCGCGGCGTACGCGGAGCTGGAGTCGCGCTTCGACCTGGTGGTCTGCGAGGGTGCCGGCTCCCCCGCCGAGATCAACCTGCGGGCCGGGGACTACGTCAACCTCGGCCTGGCCACGCGGTTCGGGCTGCCCGTGGTGGTGGTCGGCGACATCGACCGCGGCGGGGTCTTCGCCTCCCTGTACGGGACGGTCGCCCTCCTCGGCGAGGCCGACCGGGCGCTGATCCGGAGCTTCGTGATCAACAAGTTCCGCGGTGACGCCGCCGTGCTGGCGCCAGGTCTGACCGAGCTGACCGGCCCGGACGGGGGTGCCGTTCGCCGGCGTCCTGCCCTGGCTGCCTGACGTCTGGCTCGACGCCGAGGACACCCTCGAGGTCGGGGCCTGGCGCCGGCAGCAGACCAGCCCCGGGCGGCTGCGGGTGGCGGTCATCCGGCTGCCGCGGATCTCCAACGTCACCGACGTCGACGCGCTGGCCGCCGAACCCGGGGTCGAGGTGCTCGTCACCACCGATCCCGACGTGGTCGCCGGGGCCGACCTCGCGGTGTTGCCCGGATCGCGCTCGACCGTGCCGGACCTGGAATGGCTGCGCCGCACCGGGCTGGCGGCGGCGGTGGTCGAACGGGCCGGGCGGGACGCCCCCCTGCTCGGGCATCTGCGGTGGCTACCAGATGCTGGCCGCCACGATCGACGACGGGGTCGAGTCCGGGCGGGGCGCGGTGGCCGGTCTCGGGCTGCTGCCGACCACGATCACGTTTCGCGCGGAGAAGTCGCTCGGCCGGCCATCGGGGAGCTGGCGCGGGCACGAGGTCGCGGCGTACGAGATCCACCACGGGGTCGCTGAGCTCGACCGGGGAGGTGGAGCCGTTCCTCGACGGCTGTCGGCGCGGCCCGGTCTGGGGGACCATGTGGCACGGGGCGTACGAGAACGACGACTTCCGCCGGGCCTGGCTGGCCGAGATCGCCGAGCGCACCGGATCGGACTGGCGAGCCGACCCCCGGGCACCCGCCTACGGCGCCCGGCGCGAGACCATGATCGACACCTTGGCCGACGCGATCGAGCAGCACCTGGACGTCGAGCTGATCCTGGGCCCGGAGTCCGCCGATGAGCGTCCGGGTGCTGGTCATCGGCATCGGCAGCGGCAACCCCGACCACCTCACCCGCGAGGCGATCGTGGCACTCAACCAGGTCGACGTCTTCCTGGTCGCGGACAAGGGCGAGGCCAAGCACGATCTGGTCGAGCTCCGCGCCGAGATCTGCCGGGCCTTCATCGACCATGATCATTACCGGGTGGTCGAGGTGCCCGACCCGGAGCGTGGCTCCGACCGGGACCGGACCACGGGCGCGGACTACCGCCGCGGCGTGGACGCCTGGCACCGGGCTCGGGCTGCGCGCTACGCCGACACCATCCGCCAGGAAGTCGGCGACGACGGCACCGTTGGTTTCCTGGTCTGGGGCGATCCGGCGTTCTACGACAGCACGATCCGGATCGTCGAAGCGGTCGCCGCGCGCGGCGTCGGCACTCGACCTGACGGTCATCCCGGGGATCAGCAGCGTGCAGCTGCTGGCGGCCCGGCACAAGATCATCCTCAACCGCGTCGGTCAGCCCGTCCACCTCACCACCGGACGCCGGCTGGTCGCGGAGTACTCGCCGGACCTCGGGGATGTGGTGGTGATGCTGGACGGCGACCTGGCCTGCGCCGACCTCGTGGCCGCCCACCCCGACCTGCACATCTTCTGGGGAGCGCAGCTCGGACTGAGCGACGAGACGCTGGTCAGCGGCCCCCTCGCGTCGGTGATCGAGACGATCACGACCCGTCGCCGCGAGCTCCGCGCGGCCCGGGGGTGGGTGATGGACACCTATCTGCTGCGACCCGGCGAGGGAGGGTGAGCCAGCCCCAGGGGCCGGCGCCGACACCGGTCGCACCGGCGCCGGTCCCCCGCGGATTGCGGGCGATGTTGCGGTTCCGGTCCGCCTCGCCACAGTGGCCGGTGGCCCTCCGGACGGCGATCTGCGTCACCGTGCCCGCCCTGGTCGGCTTCCTGGCCGGCGACCTGTCCGCCGGGTTGCTGGCCAGCCTTGGTGGCTTCGCCAGCCTTTACGGCAGCGGCCGGCCCTTCCTCAACCGCGCCCGGCTGCTGGGCGTCATCGCCGTCGCCCAGGCGGCCGCGGTGGCGCTGGGCATCTGGGCAGAGGCCTGGCCGTGGGCGGGCGTCCTGGCGGTCGCGGTGATCGCGGTGGGGGCCACGGTGGCCTGCAACGCGTTCTCGATCCAACCCGGTGCCTACCAGATCGCCCTCAGCTGCGCGACCGGCACGGCCATGCACGTCCGGGGTGCGCAGCCGCTCGAGACCGGCCTGCTCGTGCTGGCCGGCGGGCTGTTCGCCTGCGCCGTGCACCTCGCCGGCGCACTGCTCGACCGGAACGGTCCGGAACGCTTCGCCGTCAAGGCGGCGGCCGAGGCGGTGGCGGACTTCGTCGACCATCTCCAGACCGAGGAGGCCGATGAGCTGCAGCACCGGGCCGCGGTCGCCATGCACCACTCCTGGGTCGTCCTGGTCAACCAGCAACCTCACAGCACCCGGACGCGGACGCCGCCCGGCCTGCTGCGGCTGCGCGAGACCAGCCGCAGCCTGCAGCTGATCTTGTCCGACGCGATCCGAGGTCGACGTCTCGATCCGGCGGCCGCGGCCCGGGCCCGCCGGCTCGGCCGACAAGCCGGCCGGCGCTCCGAGGCGCTGGGCGGCGGCGTCACCTTCGCGCTCCCGCTGGGTCGGCCGAGTGCGGTCAGCATGATCCGCAACACCCTCGCCCCGGGATCGCGATCGCTGCTGGTGGTGATCCAGGGTGGCGGTGGCGGCGATCACCGCCGGCGCGGTGGGGGCGGCGCTCGGGCTCAGCCACACCTACTGGGCGATCGCGGCCACCGTGCTGATCCTCAGCCAGGGCTTCGACCAGCGCCGGACCCTGCAGCGGGGCATGGAGCGTACGGCCGGCACGTTCGTCGGCGTGGGCCTGGCCGCCGTGCTGCTGGCCACGGCCCCGGACGGCTGGCTGCTGCTCGCGATGATCGCGACGGTGGTCTTCTGCACCCAGCTGTTGATTCCCCGGAACTACGCGGCGGCGGCGATCTTCATCACCTGCTCCGCGCTGCTGATGTCGGGAGTCCACCAGTCGGCCGCCGAGACCGCCGAGCTGATCCAGGCCCGGGCGCTGGACACCGCGATCGGCTGCGGGGTCGCCGTGGTCGTCTTCGGGCTGCTGTCCAAGAAGTCACCGTCGGGCTGGCTGCCGGTCGCGCTGGCCGACACCTTGTACGCCGCGGCTCACGCCGCCGACCAGTTCACTCCGACGCGGGTGACCAGCTGGGCGGGCCTGACCGCCCGCCGTGACCTGCAGCGGCGGGTGATCAGGCTGAGCGAGGCGTACGAGAACGCGGTCAACGGCTTCCCGCGCCAGCGGGCCGAATCCGAACGGGTCTGGCCCGTCGTGGTGGCCACCGAACGGCTGGCCTACCGGGTGCTGGCCGAGGGCTGGCGGCTGGAGCGGCTGGCCGACGAGCTGCACGGCGGCGGCGTTCGCCGCGGGGATGAGCCGGACCCGCCGCCGACCGAGGGGCTGCGGGCGCTGGCCGAGGCGATCCGGCAGGGCCGGCCGCCCGGTCGAACGGACGAGGTCCCGTCATTCCTGTCCCGCGACGTCGGTGACCTCCGGCGGGTCCTGCAGCGTTAGCCGCAGGTGTAGGTCACGCCGTTGACGACATGCACGCCGGGGCCGAGCTCGGAGCAGGCGTCGACCAGGCCCTTGGCGGCGATGCCACCGACGACGCCGGCGGTGAGCAGGCCGAGGGTGGTGATCACGCCGATGATGATGCCGGCGAGTGCCGCACCGTTCTTGAAGCCGGCGCGCTTGGACTTTCGGAACGCGACGACGCTGACGACAAGGCCGACGACGTTCGCGACGATGGAGAGGACGAGTCCGACGATGCCGAGCGTGCGGCCGGGATCGACGGGCATGGACGTGGGATAGGTCTGGGCGGTCGGCCACTGGCCGGTCTGGGTGTTGGTCATGGGTCAACCGTGACGGCGGCCGCTTGGGGTCGGCTTGATGCCGACTTGGGGCGTCGATCCGTCGAGTCGCCCAGGCTCAGCCACGCCGTCGCCTCCAGGACCTGGCCGGCCACCTCGTCGACGGTGTGGCCATCGACGGCGACCTCGACGTCGGCCACCTGGGTGGCGTCCAGGATCTCCTCGAGCACCGCGGCGCGGGCCACGTGCCACGCCTGCACGTCGGGGTCTGCGGCATGCCGGCGGGCCAACCGGCTGATCACGACCTGCTGCGCCGAGCGGAGCCGGCACACGGTGAGCGGGATCCCGACCGCCGCGTGGATCAGCTGCCGCCGGGCCCAGGTCTCGCAGACTCCGGCCACCACCAACCGCTCGATCCCGTTCCGGCGGTACACCGAGGCCAGCGCGGTCAGGTTCGCCAGCTCGACCTCGACACCGAACGGGTCGCCCGGTGGCATCGGTCCGAACCGGCGGATCTCGTCCAGGTCGATCACCGCGTACGACGTGTCCGCCCGCCCCAGCAGCTCCCCGACCCGACCGGCGGTGGCGGTCTTGCCGGCCCCCACCGTCCCGGTGATCAACACGGCGCCGCTGATCGAGATCGGGGGCGTACCGGTGGTGACGGCCGGCTCGGGGGCGAGGTACACCCACAGGTCGATGTCGGGCCGACCCGGGGTGGGCCGGATGGCCGGGCCCAGCCGCCGCCAGCCCAGCCGTTCGTAGACCGCGATCGCCCCCGTCGCGTCACGCAGCACGTCGAGGATGAGGTGCCGGCCGCGTTCGGCGGCGTGATCAGCGACCAGCTCGATCAGCCGAGCGGCCAGGCCGTGTCCGCGGGCCTGAGGCGAGATCATCAACCGGGCCAGCACGGCGAACTCGGTCGGCGGCCGTCCGGTGGCCTCCGCCGCGACCGCCGAGATCACCTCGTGGCCCGACTCGTGGACGCTGACGTGGCCGACGACCTCCCCGTCCAGCTCGGCGACCCAGGCCGCGGTCTCACTCGGCGGGGACAGAAACTCGTCCCAGTCGTGGCGGTAGCGCGGATAGCCGTCACGGGTGTAGGTCAGCTCCAGCAGCGCCGCGCAGGCGGGTCGGTCCGCATCGACCCTGCTCCGGATCAGCATGCTGGCCTAGCCGGCCGACCGGACGGCGGCGTGGCCCATCACCCGGGTGACGTCCATGATCAACACCACCCGGAGCGGGTTCACCCGGGGGGTCCGATAGCGCTCGGCGTAGCGCCGTTCGGCGTCGGCGACCACCTCGGGTTCACGGTCGAGCCGCATCGGACCGCTGAGCGTCAGCCATCGAGCGCGATCGACCTGGCAGAGAGCGCCGACGGCTCCCGCCCGTGTCGCGTTGCGCGCTTTGGCCGACTCGCCGCTGGTGATCACCCGGGCCAACCGGGTCTGCGGATCATAGGTGAAGCCCACCGGCACGACGTGCGGAGACCCATCGAACCGTAGCGTGGTCAACGTGGCCAAGTGCCGCTCGGACAGGAACGAGAGGACCTCGGGACCAAGATCAGCAAGATCGAGACTCATGATCAGGAGTCCTCCAGATCGCCCTCGACGTCGAGATAGATCTGGTGCATCTCCGCGATCAGCTCGGGGTCGGGTTCGGCCCACAGACCCCGATCCACGGCCTCGCTGAGCTTCTCGATGATGCCGCGGAGTGCCCAGGGATTCGCGTGCTTCATGAAGTCCTGGTTCTCCTTGTCGAGCACGTAGCTCTCGGCCAGCTGGGCGTACATCCAGTCGGCGACCACGCCGGCGGTGGCATCGAAACCGAACAGGTAGTCGACGGTGGCGGCCAGCTCGAAGGCGCCCTTGTAGCCATGCCGCTGCATGGCCGCGATCCAGCGCGGGTTGACCACCCGGGCCCGGAAGATCCGCGCCGTCTCCTCGGTCAACGACCGGGTCTTGACCGCCTCGGGGGTGGTCGAGTCCCCGACGTACGCCTTGGGTGCGGTGCCGGTCAGCGCGCGGACGGTGGCCACCATGCCGCCGTGGTACTGGAAGTAGTCGTCGGAGTCGGCGATGTCGTGCTCGCGGGTGTCGATGTTCTTGGCCGCGACGGTGATCCGCCGGTAGTTGGCCTCCATGTCCTGCCGGGCCGGAACACCGTCGAGATCACGCCCGTAGGCGAAGCCGCCCCACGCTGTGTAGACCTCGGCCAGGTCCTGGTCGTTGCGCCAGTTGCCGGCCTCGATCAGCGGCAGGATGCCCGCCCCGTACGAGCCGGGCTTGGAGCCGAAGATGCGAGTGGTCGATCGCCGCTGGTCACCGTGCGTCGCCAGATCGGCCAGCGCGTGCCGTTTGACGAAGTTGCGATCCAACGGCTCGTCGAGCTCCACGACCATCCGTACGGCGTCGTCGAGCATGGCCAGCACGTGCGGGAAGGCGTCGCGGAAGAAGCCCGAGATCCGTACGGTCACGTCGATCCGCGGTCGGCCCAGCTCAGCCAGCGGGACCACCTCGAGCCCCACCACCCGTCGCGACGCCTCGTCCCAGACCGGAACCACGCCGAGCAGGGCGAGCACCTCGGCGATGTCGTCACCCGAGGTGCGCATCGCCGAGGTCCCCCAGACCGACAGGCCGACCGACTGCGGGTAGTCCCCGGTCTCGTCCAGATGGCGCTGGACCAGCGACTCGGCCATGGCCTGGCCGGTCTGGAAGGCCAACCGGGACGGGATCGCCTTGGGGTCCACGGAGTAGAAGTTGCGGCCGGTCGGCAGCACGTTGACCAACCCCCGCAGCGGCGAACCCGAAGGACCGGCCGGAACGTAGCCGCCTTCCAGCGCGTGCAGCGTCGCCGTGAGCTCGTTGGTCGTGGCCGCCAGCCGAGGCACCACCTCGAGGCAGGCGAACCGCAGCGCGGCCACCACCCCGTCCCGGTCCACCCGGCCTGAGCTTGTCGAAGGGCTCGTCGGAGCTTCCGCCTCACCCAGCCACTCGGCCACGATCCCCGGCACCAGATCGGCATCCCATCCTGAGGCCGCGACCGCAGCGACCAGACCCTTGGCCTGCGCCTCGACCGCGTCGACTTCAGCGAGCGGAGCATCGCCTTCGCTCAGCCCGAGCGCGACCCGGAGTCCGGGCGTGGCGTTGACCTGTCCCGAGAAGACCTGGTTGGCCCGCAGGATGGCCAGCACCAGGTTGACCAGCTCGTCACCGGCCGGCGCCTGCCCCAGCACGTGCAGCCCGTCGCGGATCTGCACGTCCTTGATCTCGCACAGCCACCCGTCGACGTGCATCACGAACTCGTCGAACGCCGCCTCGTCGGGCTGCTCGTCAAGACCAAGATCATGATGCAGCTGCGCCGCCTGGATCAAGGTCCAGATCTCGCCGCGCAGCGCCGGCAGCTTCACCGGATCCATGGCCAAGACGTTGCCGTACTCGTCCAGCAGCTGCTCCAACCGAGAGATGTCACCGTACGACTCGGCTCGCGCCATCGGCGGCACCAGGTGGTCGATGATCGTCGCGTGGGCTCGCCGCTTGGCCTGGGTGCCCTCGCCGGGATCGTTGACCAGGAAGGGATAGATCAGGGGCATCGAGCCGATGGCGGCATCGGTGCCGCAGCTGGCCGACATGCCGAGGTTCTTGCCGGGCAGCCATTCGAGGTTGCCGTGCTTGCCCACGTGGACCACCGCATGCGCCCCGAACTCCCGCTCCAGCCAGCGGTAGACCGCGAGGTAGTGGTGTGAGGGAGCAAGATCAGGATCGTGGTAGATCGCGATCGGGTTCTCGCCGAATCCCCGTGGCGGCTGCACCAAGATCACCACGTTGCCGGCCTGCAGGGTCGCCGCGACGATCTCTCCATCGGCGTCTCGGCTGCGGTCCACGAACAGGTCACCGGGGGCCGGCCCCCACGCCGCGGTGACCGCGTCGCTCAGGTCCATCGGCAGGTCGGCCAGCCAACGGCGATAGGTGGCCGCCGGGATGCGTACGGGTTGGCCGGACAGCTGGTCTGAGGTGAGCCACTCCGGGTCCTGACCACCGGCGGCGATCAGCCCATGGATCAAGGCGTTGCCGGCGGTGGTGTCGGCAAGCTCACCTTCGACCGGATCCAGCGGACCGGTCCCCGGGATGTCACCCTCGGCTCCGAGGTCGTACCCCGCCGCCCGCAGCGCTCGCAGGAGCCGGATGACCGAGACCGGGGTGTCCAGCCCAACGGCGTTGCCGATCCGCGCATGCTTGGTCGGATAGGCCGACAACACGATCGCGATCTTCCGCTCGGCCGGCGGGATGTGCCGCAGCCGGGCATGGTTGATGGCGATCTCCGCTACCCGCCGGCAACGCTCATGATCAGGAACGTAGTGCGGCAGACCGTCGGGATCGGTCTCCTTGAACGAGAACGGCACGGTGATGATCCGCCCGTCGAACTCGGGCACGGCCACCTGGGTGGCCACGTCCAACGGCGTCATTCCTTCGTCGGACCCGGACCAGGACTCGCGGTCCCAGGTGAGGCAGAGCCCTTGCAGGATGGGAATGTCGAGGGCAGCAAGCGCCCGCACGTCCCAGGCTTCGTCGTTCCCGCCGGCCGAGACGGTGGCCGGCTTCGTCCCGCCCGCGGCCAGCACCGTGGTGATCAACGCGTCGAGGGTGCCCAGGTGCTCGAGCAGGTCGGCCGGGGCGTCGCGCAGCGAGGTCGCGAAGATCGGCTCGCCGATCCCGCCAGCCGCGTCCACCGCATCGGCGAGTGCTTCGACGTACGCCGTGTTTCCTGCGGTCTGCTGGGCGCGGTAGAACAAGATGCCGACCCGCGGCCGGACCCGGCCCACCGGTTCCGGGACTGGGGTCGGGCGCGGCAGCACACCCCACCCGGGCTGCTCGGCGGGCGGTTCGAAGCCGACTCCGGTCAGCAGCACGGTGTCGGACAGGAACGCGTGGAGCTGGGCCAGGTTGTCGGGTCCGCCCTGCGCGAGGTAGACGTGGGCGTCAGCCGCGACGCCCATCGGCACGGTCGACAGCTCCATCAAGGACGCGTCCGGGGCCTGTTCGCCGCCCAGCACCACCAGCGGCCGCCCCGTGGCCCGGATGCGGGCGAAGCCGCTGCACAACGACTGCGGCGAGCCGAGGATCCGGGCCACGACCAGGTCGGCGGACTCGAAGACGGCGGCCATCTCGGTGTGCACCGCCTTGGTCGGGTTGACGTAGACGTAGTCGGCCCCCGACGCTCGCGCTGAGAGCAGGTCGCTGTCGGAGGTGGACAGCAGCGCGATCCGGGGGGTGGCTGAGGTCATCGTCTCTCCTGATCGACTGCATACGGAACCTGGGCAGCCTAGTTGCCTAGCTCCGGTGGGAGCGATCTCGATCACTCTCGTCGCACCGGCCTCGGTCGGCGGGCCAGCCTGATCCGAGGGTGGACGATCGGTCGCTGCGCCGGATCGACCCACCGTGGCGGGACCCATTCGGGCAGTCCATCGGGATTGATCGACACGCTCCAGCCCCGACCAGCGAAGTTGTGGTGGTGGTAGCGACACAGCAGGGTCAGGTTGTCCAGGTTGGTCAACCCACCGCGCGCCCATTCGACGACGTGATGTCGCTCGCACAGCTCGGGCGGACGGTCACAGCCAGGGAACGAGCAGCCGTGATCTCGGGCCACCAGCGCCCAGGTCTGCTGCCGGGTCGCGACCCGTCGGGCGCGACCTTGGTCCAGCACGGCGCCGGACTGGCTCATCACGGTCGGGATGACCTCCGCCTCGTTCGCCAGCTTCAGCACGTCGACGGCCGAGATCAAGGTCCCGTCGGAAGTGCGGCCGTAGCCGAGGCGATCGAGCAGGTCCTCCAGTGCGATGGTGACAATCACCGTCGCCGGGGTGCCACCGCTGTCGGGCACGCTGCCCGCCCGCAGAACGCGATCACAGAGGTCTTCCAAACCGTCATGCATCCGCTGCCCGAACGTCCGCTCATCGGTGGTGAACCCAGATCGCGGGACGACCGCACCATCGGCATCGGCATCGGCACCGGGGATGTTTTCCACCCTGGGTTTCGACAGGGGGCTCAGCAGTGCGGTCAACTTGCTGCCCAGCGCACCGGTCAGCCGAAACTCACCGACGTACGCCCCGTCCTTGGTCGGACGCATCGTGAAGTAACGACGGTCGTGGTTGAGCTGCTCACGTGGCACCGTGCCGTCTGGGTCGATCGCGTCGACGATCCGGTCAGCAAGCTGGGCCAACGCCTTCGGCTCGAATGCCTGCGCGTACTCGGTCAGCAGCCGCTCGCCCAGCTCGATGTCCGCCGGGTCGAAACCGCGCCGATCGACGCTGTCGAGCGCGCGCTGCACGATGTGGACCTGCTCCGTCGACACGTCACCGGCCCGCTGGGCCGCTGCCAGCTCCGGTCGGATCGCCTCGAGGGGTTCACCCAGGACGCTGATTCGGGAACCGACGGCAGCAGCGGCCCTCACCCGGCGGTTGGCTTCTGCCGAGGAGAGGCGTAATGCCCAGGTCAGGACGCGCGCCATGGTGGGCTGAGTGAGCGCCGTGGCCAGCTGTCGTCGTTCACCGTCCGCGATGACCCGGTGGTCGATCAGCGGCAGCTGGTTCCGGAACCGCTCGAACGACTGCATGAAGGCGACCAGCTGACCGTCGTCGTAATGGTCGAGTCCACCGTCCTCGACCACCTTCACCAGATGATCGAGTGCGGTGACCAGCTGGTCCAGGGCATGGTCGACCGGGGTCGTGACCGCGGCCTGACCGCCATAAACTCCGAGCACCATGTTGCTAGTGTATTCGAACAGATGTTCGAATACAACCTTTTCTACCTACTTCCGAGCGCACCCCGCAGGCCGTCCAGCAGCGGGGTCGTGGGTCGCCCGAGGAGCCGCCGGAGGTCGCCGGTGCTGTTGTCGGCCAGATCGCCCGCCGCCACACCGGCGTCGATCGCCGCCACGAACTGAGCGGTGCCCGCGTCGAGCCCGAACGACCGCAAGGTCTCGACGTGCTCGGCTGGGCTCAGGTTGCGATAGGCGACCGGCTTCTGCGTCAGCTCGGTGATGACCTGGGCCAGCTCGGCCATCGGCCAGGCGTGGTCACCGGCCAGCTCGTAGATCCGGTTCTCGTGCCCCGTGCCCGTCGCCACGGCAGCAGCCGCTTCGGCGTAGTCCTGACGTGCGGCACTGGCGACCAGACCCGCACCCGCACTACCGATCAGCGCCCCGGCGGCAGCCGACGACTCGACCTGACCGGTGTAGTTCTCGTGATACCAGTTGTTGCGCAGGATCGTGTAGGTCAGACCGGACGCCAGGATCAGCTCCTCCGTGGCCCGGTGATCGGCGGCCACGGGCAGCACGGAGACGTCGGCGTGCGGCGAGCTGGTGTAGCTCAGGTGCCCGACGCCGGCCCGACGTGCAGCCTCGACGACGTTGCCGTGCTGGCGTACGCGCTGGCCCATCTCGGTGCCCGAGATGAAGATCAGGTGGTCGACCCCAGCCAGGGCCGCCTCGAGCGCTTCGGAGTCGTCGTAGCCGGCGACCCGCCGATCGAGGCCAGGGTCGAGCAACGCTTCGGCCTTGTTCGGGTCGCGGACGATCGCGACGGTCTTGGCCTGGCGCGCATCGAGGGCGGCGAGGACGAGCCGACCGAACTGGCCGGTCGCGGCGGTGACGGCGATGGTGGTCATGAAAACTCCCGAGTAGATAGTCAGGTTTGGCAGTGGTGGAGAACATTAGTTAAGGCGTTAATTGATCCTAGATCCGGTTAGTTCAAGATGCAACCATTTGACCCTGGCCGACACTTCATCGTTGAAGTAAGATCACAGCATGGACCCGCTCCCCGAGCCGCGTTGGCTGACTGAGGACGAGCGTCGGGCCTGGCTGGCCGTGGTGACCCTGCTGTTCAAGCTCCCGGCTGCGCTCGACGCTCAGCTGCAACGCGACGCCGGCATCTCGCACTTCGAGTACCAGGTGCTGGCGGCGCTGTCCGAGGCCGAGGACAGAACGTTGCGGATGAGCGTGCTGGCCCTGCTCGCCCGGGGATCGCTGCCCCGGCTGTCGCAGGTGGTCACCCGGCTCGAGAAGCGCGGCTGGGTCCGGCGCAGCCCCGACCCCGCCGACGGGCGCTCCACCCTGGCCACCTTGACCGACGACGGCTGGGACAAGGTCGTGCAGACGGCCCCCGGCCACGTCAACGCCGTCCGGAGCCTGGTCATCGAGCCGTTGACCAAGACCCAGGTCGGCCAGCTGGGGGCCATCGGTCGGCGCATCGTCGACGCCACCGAGAACGATCCGACCTGTGCGAAGGCCCAGGCCCACGCCATCGGTCCGCTTGCTACCCACTCCCAGCGCGACTGATCCCAGCTCCAGGCGACTTGACCGGCCGATCCCGGATCGGACGTGAGCCGACGTACGGCCCCCAGCCACCTACGATGGCGGGCGTGAACCGCCCGGGCCCTCGACGCGAAGCCGGACAGCTCGACCGCTGTCCCGGCGTGCTGCGTCCGCACCAGGCGGCCGACGGGGCGATGATCCGGGTACGGGTTCCCGGCGGTCAGACCACAGGGGCCGAGCTGACGCGGCTCAGTGCAGTCGCCGCCCGCTACGGCAGTGGCCTGCTGCAGCTGACCTCCCGGGCCAGCCTCCAGCTGCGAGGTCTGCCGGAGGTGCTGCCCGACGAGCTCGTGGCCGAGATCACCGCCGCCGGCTTCCTGCCCTCGGTCGACCACGAACGCGTACGCAACATCGTCGCCTCCCCGCTCACCGGGCTGCACGACGGACTGAGCGACCTTCGACCGATGATCAAGGCTCTGGACCGGGCGATCGTCGAGGACCCCGACCTGGTCGAGCTGCCCGGCCGGTTCCTGTTCGCGCTGGACGACGGTCGGGGCGACGTCACCGGTCTGACGTTCGACCTGGCCTACCGGGCGACCGGTGCTGATCATGGTCTGGTGCTGGTTGGCTCGGCCGACCAGGCCATCACCGTCCCCTCCATCGAGGCCGTGCCCACCATGATCAACCGAGCCCGGCGGTTCCTCAGCGACCGGTCGGCGACGGGTGCCTGGCATCTCCGCGAGCTCGATTCCGCCGCCCGCCGAACCAGTTCCTCCGATTCCATGATCACGCCACTGGGCCGCATCGGTACGCACGCCGGCGTGGCGGTGCCCTTCGGCCATCTGTCTCCGAACCAGGTCCAGGTGATCGACCGGGTGGTCGGCGGTGGGCCGGTGGTGATCACGCCCTGGCGCGGTCTGGTCGTCCCGGGCGCGGCCGCTCACCTCGAGGTGCTGGCCCAGGCGGGTCTCGTCGTCGACGACAGCTCCAGCTGGACCCTGCTCAGCGCCTGCGTCGGCGCTCCCTGGTGCGGCAACGGCCGGGTGGACACGCACCAGCTGGCCCAGATCCTGTCCGGCCTCCCCCTGGGCGAGACCCGGGTCCACCTCAGCGGCTGCGAACGACGCTGCGGCGCCCCGGCAGGCGACCATCTCGACCTGGTCGCACCGACGCGAGCCGAGGCGGTCGCGGCGATCGGATCCCGCAACCATGGCTGAACCGCCAACCCGGCGCTACGCCTACGTCACCGATCCGAACGAGATCTACCGCCGCTCGTTCGCGATGATCCGCGACGAAGCCGACCTCACCGGCCTGTCCACCGAGGCCGGCGTGGTGGCCGTACGGATGATCCATGCGGCCGGCGACGTCGGGCTGGTCGCCGACCTGGACTTCCACCCCCGGCTGGTCTCGACAGCCCGGACGGCGCTGCGGGCCGGTGCACCCGTCTTCACCGACGCGCAGATGATCGCCTCGGGCATCACCCGACGCCGGCTGCCCGCGAACAACCAGATCCATTGCCTGCTCGGCGATCCCCGGCTGCCCGGCCTGGCCCGGGCCTGGCGGACCACCCGGTCCGCCGCCGCGGTCTCCCTGTGGGGCGACGACCTGGCCGGCGCCGTGGTCGCCATCGGCAATGCCCCGACCGCGCTCTTCCACCTGCTGGAGTCGGTCGCCGACGGTGGTCCCCGGCCCGCGGCGATCATCGGCATCCCGGTCGGCTTCGTCGGGTCGGCCGAGTCCAAGGCCGCGCTGGCCGCGAACCCGTGGGACCTGCCCTACCTGGTCGTGCACGGCCGGCGGGGCGGCTCGGCCCTGTGTGTGGCCGCGGTGAACGCCCTCGCCCAGGAGGCGGAGATCTGATGGCCGGACACCTGTACGCGGTGGGCGTCGGCCCCGGCGACCCGGAGCTGCTCACCCTGAAGGCCGCCCGGCTGATCGGCGCGGCCCCGGTCCTTGCCTACTACTCCGGGACCCGGGGCAGCTCGATCGCCCGGTCGATCGTGGCCGAGCTGATCACCGGCTCCCCCGTCGAGGAGCTGTTGACCTATCCGGTGACCGTCGGTGCCGCTGATCACCGCAACGGCTACTACGGGGCGATGAAGGACTTCTACGACGAGTCGGCCGAGCGGCTCGCCGCGCACCTCGAGGCCGGTCGGGATGTCGTCGTCCTGTCTGAGGGCGATCCCCTCTTCTACAGCTCCTACATGTATCTGCACGATCGGCTGGCCGACCGGTTCGCCTGCGAGGTCGTGCCTGGCGTGACGTCGGTGTCCGCCGCGTCAGCCGCGTTGTCCATGCCCCTGGTCCGTCACGAGGACGTGCTGACCGTGCTGCCGGGCACGCTCCCGGTGGCTGAGCTGGCCCGTCGGCTCGCCGACACCGAGGCCGCCGCGATCATGAAGCTGGGGCGGACGTTCCCGGCTGTGGTCGAAGCGCTCCGCCAGTCGGGCCGACTCGACGAGGCCTTCTACGTGGAGCGAGCCAGCACCGGCGCTGAGACGGTCCGACCGGTCCTCGAGGTGGACCCGACTGCAGTGCCCTACTTCTCCATGATCATCGTGCCCGGCCGCGACCGGCGTTCCGACGCCGCTGGACGGGCGGACCTGAGCACGGAGCCACCGGCCGTGTCTGACCCGGCGCATCCCTTGCTGGTCGTCGGTCTGGGTCCCGGACCCAGCCGATGGCTGACTCCCGAAGCAGCCGCGGCGCTGGCGGAAGTCGATCATGTGGTCGGCTACGGACCCTATGTGGAACGGGTCCCGCAACGCCTCGGCCTGACTCGTCACGCCTCGGGCAACACCGTGGAGCTGGAACGTGCCCGGCTGGCCCTCGACCTGACTCGACAGGGGCACCGCGTCGCCGTGGTGTCCGGTGGTGACGCCGGCGTCTTCGGCATGGCCTCGGCCGTCTTCGAGGCGGCCCAGGACGAGCGCTATGCCGGGGTCGCCATCGAGGTGCTGCCCGGGTTGACCGCGGCCCAGGCCGTCGCCGCCCGGGCGGGCGCGCCA
This sequence comes from uncultured Actinomycetota bacterium, assembly GCA_963740705.1. Taxonomy (GTDB): domain Bacteria; phylum Actinomycetota; class Actinomycetes; order Propionibacteriales; family Propionibacteriaceae; genus Microlunatus. Next base: position 190,415 of record CAVUGB010000006.1, on the reverse strand, counting down.
CTGGGTGGGGACTACGCCGTGATCTCCCTGTCCGACCGGCTCAAGCCCTGGGCCGTCGTCGAGGCCCGGTTGCGGGCGCTCGGGGAGTCCGGCCTGGTGGTCGCGATCTACAACCCGGCCTCCCGCAGCCGTCGGCACCAGGTCGCCGACGCCCGGTTGATCTTGTTGGAGTCCCACCCGTCCGACACCCCGGTGGTGATCGGCCGCAGCGTCGGGCGCCCGGACGAGTCAGTGGTGATCACCACCCTCGGCGACCTCGATCCCGAGCAGATCGACATGAGCTGCCTGTTGATCATCGGGTCCCGGCGGACGCGGTGGCACGGCTCCACCTCGGTGTGGACTCAGCGCAGTGTCGAGGCTGCCGAGCCCGACGCGATCATCAGCTGATCGCCGGCGGTCGGGCCCGGGGTCCGTAGAGGTGCGACTCGACGAAGTCCTCGCTCCGCAACGCCTCACCGACCATGATCACCGCCGCCTGCCGAAGACCGGCCGCCTCGACCTGGTCGGGCAGGTCGGTCAAGGTGCCGGTCAAGATCAACTGATCGGGCTGGGTGGCGCGGCTGACCACCACCGCCGGACAGTCCGGCCCGTACGCCGCGGTCAGCTCCGCGCACAGTCGGCGGGTGTGGCGGATGGCCAGGTGCAAGATCATCGTGGCCCGGCTCTCGGCCAGTGCGACCAGCGACTCGGACTCGGGCATCGCGGTCGACTCGGCGTACGCGCGGGTCAAGATCACCGTCTGGGCCACCTCGGGCACCGTGAGCTCGCGACCGACCAGGGCGGCGGCCGCGGCGTAGGCCGGGACCCCAGGCGTGACGTCCCACGGCACCCCCGCCCGGTCCAGCCGCCGGGTCTGCTCGGCCAGTGCCGAGTAGAGCGAGGGATCTCCCGAGCAGAGCCGGGCGACGTCCTGACCGGCCGCGTGCGCCGCGACCAGCCGGGCGGTGATCTGGTCCAGGTCGAGGTGCTGGCTGTCGATCAGCTCGGCACCCGCCCCGCAGTGGGCCAAGATCTCGGCGCCCACGTAGGTCCCGGCGTAGACGCAGACCTCGGAGCGGTTGATCAACGACACCGCCCGCAGGGTCAGCAGGTCGGCGGCCCCCGGTCCGGCACCGATGAAGTGGACGGTCATCGGGGCTTCGTCAGGCTCCACTGCACGACCGCCCGGGCCGGCTTCCAGCCGTGATAGCTGCCGATCCGCTCCAGGTGCTCCACCGAGATCCGGGTCAGCTCACCACCGTGCTGCCGCCATCGCTCCGCCATGATCATCTCGGTCTCGTGGGTGACGGCGTGCACCACCAGCCGCCCGCCCGGGACCAGGGTGGCGAGCGCGAGATCGAGCGTCTCGGCGGTGGCCCCCCCGCCGACGAAGACCGCGTCCGGCGCCGGCAGGCCGGCCAGCGCCGTTGGGGCGGAACCGTGCACCATCTCGAGCCCGGGGACGCCGAGCGCGCGGGCGTTGGCCTGGATCCGCTTGAGCCGATCATGATCACGCTCGATGGCGACGGCCCGGCAGGCGGGGTGGGCCCGCATCCACTCGATGGCCACCGAGCCCGCTCCCGCCCCGACATCCCACAGCAGGTCCCCCGGAGCCGGCATCAGGTGGGCCAGCGCGGACGCGCGGACGTCGCGCTTGCTCAGCTGGCCGTCGTTGTCGTACGCAGCATCGGGCAGACCGGGGGCCAGTGACTGCGGACCGGCCCCGCCGGCTCGGCACTCGACACAGATGAGGTGAAGCGGCGGTCCGGCCCCGGTCCAGTCGACGGCCCGCGCGCTCCGCCGCGACTCGTCGGCGGCGCCGAGGTCACCGAGCACCGTCAGCTCGCTGACACCGAACCCGGCCGCCACCAGCAAGGCGGCCACCTCGGTCGGGCTGTCGGCGTCGCGGGACAAGATCACCAGCCGACGGCCCGGGAAGAGGGCCCGCCGGACCAGGTCGACGTCGTCACCGCGGAGCCGGATCGTCTCCACAGTCTCGGCGGGCCAGCTCATCCGAGCGCGGGCCAGCGCGACGGACGAGACAGCTGGGTGGACCCGCACCACGTCCGGCCCCATCACCTCGATGATCGTGCTGCCGACGCCGGCCACCAGCGGGTCGCCGCTGGCCAGGACCACCAGCCCGCCCGACTCGTGACCGGCCAGCAGCTCGGGCAGCGCGGCCCGAAAGTCACGGGGCCACGGCGTCCGGTGCTGGCCCGGGACCGGTGGGACGAGATCGAGCTGGCGAGGGCTGCCGACCAGGGTGCTCGCCCCGAGCACGAGGGCGCGCTCCGGTGGGCCGAGGGACGACCAGCCCGCGGCGCCGAGGCCCACCACATCAATCACGCACCGAACCCTAGCCACGACGCGTGATCTGGGCTAGAAAGAGACTCGCTCGGGACGCACGTCGACCATCCCTGCCCGGACGGGCAGGCGCGGAGGGAACCCCATGAATCGCAACTCCGTCAGCCGGCGCGTCGCCACCGTTGTCCTGGCGCTGCTGCTGGGCAGCACCGCGGCCACAGCGACCTCACCGGCCCAGGCGAGCCCGCAGAACTCTGCGGACCAGACCCGCGGCTACGTCGCCCTGGGTGACTCGTACGCCTCGGGCGAGGGTTTGGCGCCGTACGAGCCGAGCTCGGCCACGACGGACGAGCGCTGCCACCGATCGGTCCGGAAGAGCTATCCCGAGCTGCTGGAGCGCAGCTATCTCCGCGCGTTCAACCACCTGACCTCGGTCGCCTGCTCCGGTGCCGTGACCACCGCGCTCTTCGCCACGGTTGCCGGCAACGCCGACGAGGCACCGCAGCTCGACGCGCTGTCCAGCCAGACCCGGACGGTGACCCTGAGCATCGGCGGGAACGACGCCGGCTTCGCCCAGGTGCTGGGCAACTGCATCCACTCCGCTGATCCGGCCTACCTCAACCAGGTGCCCGGCAAACCCGGCTGCCGCGGCCGACTGGACACCCAGGTCAGCGCGGCCATCGCCAACCTGGGGGCCACCACGCCGAACCCGGCCTCCCCGTCGGTCCCGCTGCCTCTGGTGATCAAGGAGATCCACGCCCGCGCGCCCAAGGCCCAGATCTACGTCAGCGGATATCCCCAGCTCTTCGGCACCCGCTTCACCGAGGACCGGTGCGCGGTCGGCACCTTGGGACCCATCCCGCTGGCGGTCACCGCCGATGACGCCCGGTGGATCCGCAGCAAGGCCGACGCCCTGAATGCGGTCGCGGCCGGCAGTGTCGCCCGAGCCCGCGCCACCGGCATCCCGGTGCGCTTCGTCGACATCGCCGACACCTTCGACGGGCACAACGTGTGCGATCACAGCCGACGCTGGCTCAACGCGGTGGTCATCACGCCGACACCGGTGCCGGCGATCTCGCCGGCGAGCTTCCACCCGACCTCCCGGGGCCAGCTGGCGTACGCGGCGACCTTCGCCCGGTCGGCCGAGCGCTGGTACCCCAGCCAGAACCCGCGCCGCTGACCACCGTCCGTGTGACATCATCGAGGCGGCGACGGTAGAGGAATCTCGGTGCGAATCCGGAACGGTCCCGCCACTGTGACCTAGGCGTACGTCTGGGAAGTCAGGCCATCTGCCCCGCCGGCCGGCGTTGCTGCGTACGCCGACCCCCATCAGCAGACGCGGGCGTGGACACCCGCAGAAGGGTTCCGGTGCCAAGGTGTCTGACGGGCCATCCACGATCGTTTCCGCCCGGCCGAGGACCTTTCCGTTCTCCGCGGTCGTCGGCTCCGACGACATGGCCCTGGCCCTGATCCTGACCACCGTCTCGCCCGAGGTCGGCGGCGTGCTGGTCCGGGGCGAGAAGGGCACCGCGAAGACCACGATGGTGCGCGCTCTGGCCCATGTGCTGCCGCCGATCGAGCGTGGTGGCCGGCTGCCGGTTCAGCTGCGACCCGGTCGACCCGGACCCGGACTGCCCCGACGGCCCGCACCGCGACCCGCAACCGGCTGCTCGCGCCGCCCGGCTGGTCGAGCTGCCGGTCGGCGCCACCGAGGACCGCGTGATCGGCTCGCTCGACCTGCAGCAGGCCCTCGGCGCCGGCCAGGTCGTCTACGAGCCGGGCCTGCTGGCCGCCGCGCACCGCGGCATCCTCTACGTCGACGAGGTCAACCTGCTCCACGACCACCTCGTCGACCTGCTGCTCGACGCCGCCGCGATGGGCCGCTCGACCGTGGAGCGAGAGGGCGTCTCCATCGCCCACGCCTCCCGGATGGTCCTGATCGGCACGATGAACCCCGAGGAGGGTGAGCTCCGTCCGCAGCTGCTCGACCGCTTCGGACTGACCGTCGAGATCGCCGCTCCGCGCGATCCCGGCCTCCGAGCCGAGGTCGTCCGCCGCCGGATGGCCTTCGACGCCGACCCGGTGACCTTCGTCGCCGAGTACCGCGCGTCCGAGGAGCGCTCTTCGGGACCAGATCGTGACCGCCCGGGCTCTGCTCGGCTCGGTCGCGCTGTCCGAGCGCCAGCTGACCACGATCGCCGAGGTGTGCGCCGCCTTCGACGTGGACGGGATGCGCGCCGACATCGTGACCGCCCGCGCCGCCGTGGCCCACGCTGCCTGGCACGGCCGGACCGCCGTCACCACCGACGACATCCGTGCCGCCGCCCGCCTGGCCCTGCCCCACCGCCGCCGGCGCAACCCGTTCGACGCACCCGGGCTCGACGAGGACCTGCTCGACCAGCTGCTGGGGGACGACGAACCCGAACCGGACGGCCCGCCGCCCGAGCCGCCGACCGGCCCCGACGACGACGGGCGACGACGGCGACCGGCCCGACGGCGACGGGACGGATCCTTCGAGCTCGCCGGCACCGCCAGCTGGATCCGATCCGGAACCCGGCGGCGATCACGCCGAGACCCCGGACGCTCCGAGCCCGAGCCAGCCGGATCGAGACACCGCCGGGGAGGCGGCCGAGCCGCCGGGTCCGAGCGGTCGTCCGGGCAGCGGCCAGCCCGCCGTCGCGGCCGGGGCGGCGTACCGGACCCGGCTGTTCACCGCAGCGGGCATCGGAGTCGGCGAAGCGGGACGGCGCAGCCGGGCCCTCACGCCGACCGGGCGCACGGTCGGCGCGGCCCAGGCCGCCGGCGCGGGCGGACGGCTGCACCTGCCGGCGACCATCCGGGCCGCCGCACCGGAGCAGCGACAGCGGCGGCCGGACGCCGACGGCCGGCTGCGGCTGGCCCGGTCCGACCTGCGGCTGGCGGTCACCGAGGGCCGCGAGTCCAACCTGGTCCTGCTGGTCGTCGACGCCTCCGGATCGATGGCCGCCCGGCGGCGGATGGAGGCGGTCAAGACCGCCGCGCATGTCGCTGCTGCTCGACGCCTACCAACGGCGCGACAAGGTCGGGCTGATCACCTTCCGGGGCTGCGAGGCCACGCTCGCGCTGCCGCCCGACGTCCTCGGTCGAGGTCGCCGCCCGGCGGCTCGAGGAGCTGCCGAGCGGAGGTCGTACGCCGCTGGCCGAGGGGCTGGTCTGCGCAGCCGAGACCCTCCGGCTGGAGCGCATCCGCGACCCGCGCCGCCGACCTCTGCTGGTCCTGGTCACCGACGGCCGGGCCACCTTCGGACCCGACGCCGTGCGCCCGGTCCCGCCTGGTCGCCGACCGGACTGCGGGCCAGCCGGCATCGCCTCGGTGGTGATCGACTGCGAGACCGGCCGGTTCACCCTCGGTCTGGCCGCCACCCTCAGCCAGCACCTCGGGGCCCAGCACGTCAAGGTCGACGAGGTGGCCGCTGACCAGTGCTCGTCGGTCGTCCAGTAGCACCGACTGCCGGCCCGTCCGGCGGCGTCATCGACGGGCCGCCTGATGCCCGAGGGCCAGCCGGACCAGGTGCCGGCCGACGGACTGACCACCCGGCAGCGCCGCAACCGACCGCTGCTGATCATCCACACCGGCGACGGCAAGGGAAAGTCGACCGCCGCCTTCGGGCTGGCCCTGCGCGGCTGGAACCAGGGCTGGTCGGTCGGGGTCTTCCAGTTCGTCAAGTCCGCCAAGTGGCGGATCGGTGAGCAGACCGCGCTGGAGAACGCTGGCCGAGCTGCACGAGCAGCACCGGGGCGGGCGGTCCGATCGAGTGGCACAAGATGGGCGCGGGTTGGTCCTGGTCGCGCAAGCCGGGCAGCGATGATGATCATGCCGCGGCGGCGGCCGAGGGCTGGCAGGAGATCAAGCGCCGGCTGGCCGCCGAGACCCACCGGGTCTACGTGCTGGACGAGTTCACCTATCCGATCAACTGGGGCTGGGTCGACATCGACGACGTGGTGCAGACCCTGACCGACGCGCCCGGGCCAGCAGCACGTGATCATCACCGGCCGGCGAGCCGACCCCAAGCTGCTCGAGATCGCCCAGCTGGTCACCGAGATGACCAAGATCAAACATCCCTTCGACGAGGGCCAGAAGGGCCAGCGGGGGATCGAGTGGTGACCCTTCGACAAGCTCAGGACACGGTCGGTCGACAAGCTCAGGACACGGTCCTGCCCCGGTTCGTGATCGCCGCGCCGGCGTCCGGACACGGCAAGACCACCGTCGCCACCGGCTGATGGGTGCCCTGCGCGCCGGAAGGGTCTGGAGGTCGCCGGCTTCAAGATCGGCCCGGACTACATCGATCCCGGGCTATCACTCACTGGCCACCGGCCGACCGGGCCGCAACCTCGATCCCCACCTGTGCTCGGCCAGACCCAGCTGGCTCCGCTGCTGCTGCACGGTGCCCAGACGCCCGACCCCCGCCGACGTGGCGGTGATCGAGGGCGTGATGGGTCTGTTCGACGGCCAGATCGGCGGGAACGGCTACGCCTCGACCGCCCACGTCGCCACTCTGGTCGGCGCTCCGGTGATCTTGGTCCTGGACATCTCGCAGGTCTCGCGTACGGCGGCGGCGATCGTGCACGGGCTGAACACCTTCGAGCCCGGCGTACGACTCAGCGGCGTGATCTTGAACAAGGCCGGCTCCGCCTCGCCACGCCGACGAGATCGTCCGGGCCATGGAGGCCACCGGGCTGGAGGTGCTCGGGGTGCTGCCCCGCGACGCCGGCATCGAAGCACCCTCGCGCCACCTGGGTCTGGTCCCGGCCGCCGAGCGGGCCAACGCCGCCGCCAGCATCGCCCGGTTGGCCGACCAGGTGCAGCGCCCACGTGTCGCTGACCAAGATCATGGCGATCGCCCACGGCGCGCCGCCGATCGACGCCGAGCCGTGGGACCCCGCCGAGCCGTGGTCGAGCCCCCGGTCACCGGCGCGGCCCCGGGTGGCCATCGCGGCCGGGCGGGCCTTCACCTTCCGCTACGCCGAGACCGAGGAGCTGCTCCGCGCCGCCGGCTGCGAGCCGGTGATCTTCGACCCGCTCACCGACCAGACCCTGCCCTGGGGACCGCCGGCCTCTACCTGGGCGGCGGCTTCCCCGAGGTGCACGCCGCTGAGCTCAGCGCCAACACCGCCGCTCCGCGACAGATCTGGCGGCCAGGATCGCCGCCGGGATGCCGACGGTAGCCGAGTGCGCGGGGCTGCTCTACCTCTGCCGGGCCGTCGACGGTGCCCCGATGGTCGGCGCGATCGACGCGGAAGCGACCGATGACCAGCCGGCTGACCCTGCGCTATCGGACCCCGGTCGCCGACCAGGACCAGCTGCTGGCCCGTGGCCGGCACCCGCGTCACCGGCCACGAGTTCCACCGCACGACGGTCGAGCCGGTCCACGGTGAGGCGGCGGCCTGGCTGGTCGACGGACAGCCGGTCGGGTTCTCGCTCGACCCGGCGGGCCTCGGCCAGCCGACCGTGCACGCCAGCTACCTCCATCTGCACTGGGCCGGTCACCCCCAGCTGGCCCAGCGGTTCGCCGACCGCCGTGCACGAACACGCCCTCCGGCCGGCGCCTCCAGCAATGGGGAAGCGGCGCCCCGAGGTCGGTGGCCAGGCTTCCCCAGTGATGGCTCACGAACCTGATCTGCACCACCACGGCGACCGCGACATCGCTGAGGGGCTGATCGACCTCGCCGTGAACGTCCGGATCACGGAGCCGCCCGGCTGGCTGCAGTCGGTGATCGGCGCGACGACCAGCCGTCTGGCGGCCTATCCCCGCTCGGACGAGGCGGCCAAGGCCATCGCCGCGGCCCACGGCTTGGGCCTCGACCAGGTGCTGCCGACCTCGGGCGGGGCGGAGACCTTCACGCTGCTCGCTCGCGCGCTCACCCCCCGGCGGCCCCTGGTCGTGCACCCCCAGTTCACCGAACCCGAGGCGGCCCTGCTCGCCGCCGGGCACCACCCCGAACGCTTGCTCCTCACGGCGGCGGAAGGGTTCCAGCTGGACCCACGACGGGTGCCGGCCGGTGCCGATCTGATCATGGTCGGGAACCCCACCAACCCGACCAGCGTGCTGCACCCGGCCGACGTCCTGCGGATCCTGCTCCGACCCGGCCGGACCGTCGTGGTCGACGAGGCCTTCATGGACGCCGTGCCGGGTGAGCTCGAGTCGATGATCGGTGAGGAGATGAGCGGCCTCGTCGTGCTCCGGTCGCTGACCAAGACGTGGGGCCTGGCCGGGCTTCGGGCCGGGTACGCCGTGGGCGACCCCGTCGTGATCGAGGCGATGCGCAGGCAGCAGCCACCCTGGTCGGTGTCCACCCCGGCCCTCGCCGCGATCGTCGCCTGCCTGACCCCGGAGGCGAGACGCGAGGCCGCGGTCGGCCGCGACCGACATCGGCGTACGGCGCCAGGTGCTGGTCGAGGAGCTCAGCCGGCTCGAGCTGCCTGCGGTGGCCGCACCCCAGGCGCCGTTCGTCCTGGTCGACACGGCTCCACTCCGCGCCACCCGGCCGGCCGGTTGGGTGCGGCTGGCGCTGCGCGACCGGGGCTTCGCCGTCCGCCGGGGCGAGACCTTCCCCGGGCTCGGCCCCGACTGGATCCGGATCGCCGTCCGCGACCAGGTCACCAGCCGACGACTGGCGGACGCACTCGGCAGTCTGCTTCCCGGCTGAGACAGTGGAAGTCCTTCCAACCCGTCACCGCACCGATCCGAAAGGCCGACCCGTGGGCTTCTCCGCCAACCTCGACGTGCGTGGTCGAGCGGTGCTCGTCTGCGGGGGCGGGCCGGCGGCGTACGGGGTGATCAGCTCGCTGCTCGAGTCCGGCGCCGTGATCACCGTCGTCGACCCGGACCCGGGGACGACCGTGACCGACCTGGCCGACCGGGACTTGATCGCCCTCCGGCCACGCCAGGTGGTGCCCGCCGACCTCGAAGCGGCGGTGCTCGTGGTCCCGGCGACCGGCCGGAGCGAGCTCGACCAGTCGGTGCTGAGCCTGGCCCGCGAACACCGCGTGCCGGCCGTCGCCGCCGACCTCGGCCCACGGTCGGCCGCCACTCCCACGACCCGGGGCACGGTCATCCTGGTCGGCGGCGGGCCCGGCGATCCCGGCCTGCTGACCGTCGCCGGTCTGGAGGCCATCCGCTCCGCCGACGTGATCATCTGCGACCGGCTGGCTCCGCTGGCCGCGCTCGAGCACGCCCGGTCCGACGCCGAGATCATCGACGTCGCCAAGATCCCTCGGGGTGCCTACACCTCCCAGGAGCGGATCAACGAGCTGCTGGTCGAGCACGGGCGGGCCGGCAAGACGGTCGTCCGGTTCAAGGGTGGTGACAACTTCGTCTTCGGACGCGGTGGCGAGGAGTGGCAGGCCTGCGCCGCCGCCGGGATCCCCGTCCGCGTCATCCCCGGCGTCTCCTCCGCCATCGCCGGGCCGGCTCTGGCCGGCATCCCGCTGACCCACCGTCAGCTCACCCAGGGCTTCACGGTGGTGTCTGGCCACCTGCCGCCGGGCGACCCCGGGCTCGAGCCTCGACTGGTCCGCGCTCGCCCGGGCCAACACCACGCTGGTGATCATGATGGGCGTGGCCACCCTGGGCGCGATCACCGCCGAGCTGTCAGGCGACGGGTTGCCGCCGGGCACGCCGGCTGCGGTCGTGGCCGACGCCGGCCTGGCCAGCCAAGCAGACCGTACGCGGCACCGTGGCCGACATCGCTGACCGCAGTGGTCGCGCCGGGATCCAGGCCCCGGCGATCACGGTGATCGGGGCGGTGGCCGGGTTCGACGCGGGGCCCGTTGATCAGGCTTCGGGCTCGGCCTGAGCCGACTCCGCGGGCGCACCGGCGGAGCTGGGGTGGCGGGACAGAGGTGAGCCCCACCAGCCGGGACACGATCAGCGCGACGTAGGCCAGGCCGGCGAGCTGCTCGATCATCACGACCGACCGGGCGTGGGCGGTGACCGGCACGATGTCGGACAAGCCGGTGCTGGACAGGTTGGTGAAGCTGAGGAACAACAGCTCCATCCAGGTCCGTGGTTGGTCGGAGTCGACCGCGGCGATGAAGCAGCCGGGCTGGGCGACCTGCAGGATGACGAAGAGGTAGGCGAAGGCCCAGGCCACCAGGGTGAAGGTCGCGCCCACGGCGTACAGCTCGTCGGTCGTCACCTTGCGGTCGGCGAGCATGTAGACCATCAGGCTGGCGGCCGCAGCGAAGTAGAAGATCGCGTGGAAGACGGCTGAGGCGACCTGGAGGGCCGGGCTGTGGTTCACCGCGTCGACGATGGACAAGGCGGACGCGATCACGGCCAGGGCGACAGCGATGCCGGTGGGGGTCGGCGAGTCGCGCACCGACCAGATGGCCAGGGTCAGCACCAACGCCCCGAAGACCTCGAACAGGCCGCGACCGAGCAGGGTCTCCTCCATGAACGGATAGAGCAGGACCCCGAGCAGCTGAACGACCAGCAGGACCGCCGAGGGGTGGTTGATCGCCTGGCGCACGACACCCTGCTTCATGCCCCGGACCCTACCCGCCGGCCACGCCTGATTCTGGGTCACTCATTCGACCGACACGCCGTGTGGATGGGCTCAACGGGTCAACCGTGTCGCAGATCCAGGTGGGGCTTGCTGGCATCGTTGATTGTTCGGCGACGCGGACGATACAGTGCAGACGTTCGCGGAGGGTTCGGAAGCCGGTGAGATCCCGGCACGGTCGCGCCACTGTAAGAGCTGCGAGCTCGAGTCAGACCCTTCCTCCGCCGGGCTCCGCTAACCCGGGTCGCAGAAACCCTAGGAGGAACCACATGTCCACTCTCACCCAGACCCCACCGGTCGCCGTCGCGCTGCCGCCGTTCTCCCTCAAGCAGGTCCTGCCCTGGCTGATCTTCGCCGGGATGCTCCTGCTGGTGGCGATGTACTTCGTCTCGGCCGAGCAGGGCGCCACGTCGCTGCTGTCGGGCACCGCGGTGCACGAATGGGTGCACGACAGCCGGCACCTCCTCGGTTTCCCCTGTCACTGAGTCCCGGAAACCAGCACTGACATGGTTTCCGCCCGTGATTTTCTGATCCGAGGCCTGCTCGCCGGACTCGTGGCGGGCATCGTCGCCTTCGGTGTCGCCTACGTGGTCGGCGAGCCGTCGGTCAACGCTGCCATCGCCCTCGAGGAGTCCGGCTTCGACCGGCCACACCCATGGCGAGGCGGACGACCATTCCGCCACCGGGACCGAAGCCGCGGAGACCGAGGTCCCGCGCTCCCTGCAGTCGACGGCCGGGCTGCTCACCGGCACCGTCGTCGCCGGGGTCACCCTCGGCGGCCTGGTCGGGGTGCTGAGCGCTCTGGCCCTCGGGCCGGTTCGGCGGCCTGCGGGGCCGGTCCTCGACCCTGCTGGTCGCCGCCATCGGCTTCACCACCCTCTACGTGCTGCCCTTCGTCGCCTATCCGCCCGAACCCGCCGGCTGTGGGCAGCGGCGACACCATCGGCGTACGCACCGGTCTGTACTTCACCATGGTGGCCATCTCGGTCGTGGCGGCCGTCGCGGCGGTGATCGTCGGTCGCAAGCTCGCCGTCGGATGGGGCGGTTGGTACGCCGGGCTGGCCGCCGCCGCCGGCTATCTGGTGGTCACCCTGGTCGCGGTGGCGCTGCTGCCCAACTACAACGAGGTCCCGGCCGACTTCCCGGCCGACGGTGCTCTACCAGTTCCGCACGGCCAGCTTCGTCACCCAGCTGAGCTTGTGGACCGTGCTGGGCGTCGACCCTGGCCGAGCTGGTCGCACCGGCTGAGCCGCAAGAGCGCCGGGCTGGCCGAGGCCAAGACCGCGTACGCCGACACGTCGCTCGTGATCACCGCTCCCTCGGCGCACCACCGGGCCGAGGCTGAGGCCCACCTCGCAGCACTGGCCAAGCCGACCGGTGCCCTGGGTCGGCTGGAGCCGCTGGCCGCCTGGATGGCTTCGGTCCAAGGCGTCTGCCCACCCCGGCCGCTGGACCGCGTACGCGCGGTCATCCTCGCCGGTGACCACGGCGTCTCCCATGCACGGCGTCTCCGCCTATCCCCGCGAGGTGACGGCGGCCATGGTGCGCGCCTTCGTCGGCGGCCGGGCCGGGGCCAACGTGCTCGCCCGGCAGCACCGGGTGGCGCTGCGGGTCCTGCGACCTGGGCGTCGACGACGACCTCGTCGACCTGCCGGCCGCGGTCGCCGAGCACAAGATCCGGCGGTCGTCCGGCCGGATCGACACAGCCGACGCTCTGTCGGCCGAGGAGACACGTCGTGCTCTCGACGCCGGGGCGGCCATCGCCGAGGAGGAGATCGCCGCCGGCGCCGACCTGCTGATCCTCGGCGACATGGGCATCGGCAACACCACGCCGGCCACGGCCCTGATCGCGGCGACGTTCGGGGTTTCGGCGGTCGAGGTCGTCGGCCGTGGCACCGGGGTGGACGACGAGCAGCTGCGCCACAAGACAGCCGTGATCAGCGCTGCCCTGGACCGGGCCGGCCGACCGCGTCGCCGACCCGGTGGAGCGACTGACCGCCCTGGGTTCGGCCGATCTCGCCGCCGGCGCTGGGTTCCTGATCGCGGCAGCGCGTCACGGCGTGCCGGTGCTGCTCGACGGCATCGTGTCGCTCGCCGAGGTCGCCGTCGCGGAGGACCTGGAGCCCGGCGTGGTGGCCTGGTGCGCAGCCGGGCACCGATCCACCGAACCGGCTCAGCAGCTGGCGCTGGACAAGCTGGGCCTCGTCCCGATGCTCGATCTCGGTCTGCGGCTTGGGCGAAGGCACCGGCGCCCTGACCGCCCTGCCCGTGCTGCGGTCAGCCGTCCTGCTGATGCGCGAGATGGCGATGCTGGCCGACCTCGCGCCGACCGACTAGCTCGGTGGCCCTCACCTCGCTGCGGCTCGCCGTCGGCACCTTGACCGTGCTGCCGGTCGGGACGCTGCCGGAGATCGACTCGCGCTCGGCTGGCCGGGCGATGGTCCTGGCCCCGGTCGCGGTGCTTCCCGCTGGCCCTTGCGGTGTCGGCTGGTCGGCTGGCTGGCCTGGCGGGTCGGACTGCCGGAGACTGGCCGTCGGGCTGCTGATGGTCGGCGCGACTGGCCCTGGGCACGCGGGCGATGCACCTGGACGGGCTGGCCGACACCGCCGACGGTCTGGGCTCCGGCTGGAGCCCCGAACGGTCGTTGACGATCATGAAGCGCGGCGACGTCGGGCCGATGGGCGTGGTCACGCTGGTCATCGTCGCTCGGCCTGCAGGCGGTGGCGCTCGGCGTGCTCGTCGACAGCCCGGGCGGGGCGCTGGCCGCCGGCGGGCTGGTCTGCGCCTCTCGGGCCGCGCTGTCGCTGGTCTGCCGCCGCGGCGTGCCGGCCGCGCGGAACACGGGTCTGGGTGTGGTGGTCGCCGGCACCGTGCGGTGGCCGGTCGCCGCCGTCACCTGGCTGGCGGTGCTGGTCGGTCTGGCGGTGACGGTGCGGCCGTGGTGGAGTGGCGGGTTGGTGGGTCTGCTGGCCGGGCTGGCCGTCCTCGGACTGGTGCGGCATTGTGTGCGACGGTTCGGTGGCGTCACCGGAGACGTGATGGGCGCCGCGGTCGAGGTCGCGTTCACGGTCCTGGTCGTCGGCGTGGTGGCCGGATGAGCGGTCCTAGAGGTGCAGGGTGCGGCCGGCGACGACCAGGATGACCTCGTCGCTGACGTCGGCGATCTCGGCGTTGACCCGCCCGAGCAGGTCGGTGAAGACCCGGCCCGAGCGGTGCTCGGAGACCAAGCCCCAGCCCACCTCGTTGGTCACCGCGACCACCAGGCCGTCGCTGCTCCGCCAGGCGTCCAGAAGCTCGGCGAGCTGGTCGTCGAAGGTCTGCCGACCACTCGGCGTAGCGGCTGGTCCCAGGTGCCGAGGTGATCGATGGTGGCGGTCAGCCAGGTGCCCAGGCAGTCGATCATGATCGGCGGGGCCGAATCGCGCAGGACCGCGGCGATCTTGCGGGTCTCCACGGTGACCCAGTGGTCGGGCCGCCGGCTCTGGTGCGTCGCGATCCGCGCCGCCCACTCGGGGTCGGCCACAGGGTCGGGCACCGGGCCCGGAGCCACGTAGGTGACGTGCGGCTCGCCCGCGAGCAACCGCTCGGCATGGCGGGACTTGCCCGACCTCATGCCGCCGGTGACCAGGACTTTGCGAGCAGTCATCGATGGTGACTCTAGCGAGATCGACCGGCATCGCTCTCGGGTCCCTGCTGGACGCCTGGCTCGGCGACCCTCGCCGGTGGCACCCGGTCGCCGGTTTCGGGCGGCTGGCCGGTTGGCTCGAGCAGCGGACGTACGCGGACCGGCGGAGCGCCGGCGTGGTCCATGTGGCCGTGCTGGTCGGCACGACGGCCGGGTTCGGATGGGCTCTGGAGCGGTGGGCCGCCGGCCGGCCCGTCCGGCAGGTGGCGGTCACGGCGGCAGCGACCTGGGCCGTGCTCGGCGGCCGGTCCCTGCGGCGCGAAGCGGCGACCATCTCGGCCCAGCTGAGCGCCGACGACCTGCCCGCGGCCCGGCTCCAGCTTCGCAACCTGGTCGGGCGGGAGACCGCGGCGCTACCCGCCGAGGAGATCGCCCGGGCCTGCATCGAGTCGGTCGCCGAGAACACCTCGGACGCCGTGGTGGCCCCGCTGCTGTGGGGCGCGGCGGCGGGGGTGCCCGGCCTGCTCGGCTACCGGGCGGTGAACACCCTGGACGCGATGATCGGGCACCGGTCAGCGCGGTACCGGCACTTCGGCTGGGCCGCCGCCCGGCTCGACGACGTCGCCAACTGGCTGCCCGCCCGGGTCGCCGGGTGGGCCGCGGCAGTCTCGGCTCCGTTGGTCGGTGGGTCACCCCGGGCGGCCCGGCGAGCCGTACGCCGCGACGCCGGCCAGCACCCCAGCCCCAACGCCGGGGTGGTCGAGGCCGCGTTCGCCGGGGCGCTGGGCGTACGACTGGGCGGGTGCAATGTCTATGCCGGCGCAGTCGAGGACCGAGGGGTGCTCGGAGACGGTCGGCCGGTGGCGGTCCCGGACATCGCCCGGGCGAACGCACTCGCCGCGTCGACCTCGGCGGTGGCTCTGGCCATCGCGGTGGCGGTCGGCGGCGTGCGGCGATGACCATCTTGATCCTGGGCGGCACGGCCGAGGCTCGCGCGCTGGCCGCCGACCTGGTGCAGTCCGGAACCGACGTGGTCTCGTCTCTGGCCGGTCGGGTGTCGCGCCCGGCTCTGCCGGTGGGACGCTGCCGGGTGGGCGGCTTCGGTGGGGTGACCGGGCTGCAGACCTATCTGCGCACCGAACGGGTCCGTGCGGTGGTCGACGCCACCCATCCGTTCGCCGCCACGATCTCCGCCAACGCGGCAGCGGCCACGGCTGGCCTGGGCATCGCGCTGCTGCGGCTCGAGCGTCCCAGCTGGCGCGAGCATCCCCACGCCGGAGGATGGACCTGGGTGCCGGACGCCGCGGCGGTGCTGGACCTCGAGGCACGGCGTCCGTTCGTGACCACCGGGCGCCAGGGTCTGGGTACTTTTCTGCCCTGGGCCGATCGCGACGTGCTGGTCCGGGTCGTCGAGCCGCCCGACATCGTCGTGCCGAAGCGGTGGACGGTGCTCCGGTCCCGTGGACCCTACGACTACCCGAGCGAACGGTTGATCATGGTGGAGCACCGGGTCGATGCGCTGGTCACCAAGGACTCCGGCGGCCGGCACACCGACGCCAAGCTGGCCGTGGCCCACGATCTGGCCGTGCCCGTGGTGGTGATCGAACGTCCCGTACGACCGATGGGCGGCGACACCGTACGTACGGTTGCCGAGGCGGTCGCCTGGTGTCGCGCCTACGGTGTCTGACCCGGGCTGAGTTCGGCTTGTCGGCGTCGCCGTCGACTGCTCTACGATGCTGGAGGACGCGCTGAGAACAAGCGCGTAGGGGAACACGGTGCACCCAGCAGAACGTCGAGCGAGCCTCGACCACGGTGCGCAACCGAACAAAGAGGAGTAGCGGATGCCGCAACAGGTCCAAGGAGTCATCGCCCGCAGCAAGGGTGCGCCGGTCGAGCTGGTCACGATCAACGTGCCCGACCCCGGACCCGGCGAGGCGGTGGTCAAGGTGCTGGCCTGCGGGGTGTGCCACACCGACCTGCACTACCGCGAGGGCGGCATCGGCGACGACTATCCCTACCTGCTCGGGCACGAGGCGGCGGGCATCGTCGAGTCGGTCGGCGCGGGCGTCCGTGACCTGGCCGAGGGCGACTACGTGATCCTCAACTGGCGGGCGGTCTGCGGCACCTGCCGGGCCTGCAAGCGCGGCCGACCCTGGTACTGCTTCGCCACCTTCAACGCGACCCAGAAGATGACCCTGGAGGACGGCACCGAGCTCTCGCCGGCCCTGGGCATCGGCGCGTTCATCGACAAGACGCTCGTCGCCGCCGGCCAGTGCACCAAGGTCGACCCGGCGGCCCGGCCCGCGGCGGCCGGTCTGCTCGGCTGCGGGGTGATGGCCGGGCTCGGAGCGGCCATGAACACCGGCAACGTCGGCCGGGGCGACTCGGTCGCGGTGATCGGCTGTGGTGGCGTGGGCGCGGCGGCCATCGCCGGGGCCAAGCTGGCCGGTGCGGCCAAGATCATCGCCATCGACGTCGACGACCGCAAGCTCGCCACCGCCCGCGCGCTCGGGGCGACCGAGGTGATCAACTCGCGTGAGGTCGATGCGGTCGAGACCATGCAGGCGATGACCGGCGGCTTCGGCCCCGACGTGGTCATCGAGGCGGTCGGTCGTCCGGAGACCTACCTCCAGGCGTTCTACGGCCGTGACCTGGCCGGCACCGTGGTGCTGGTCGGTGTGCCGACGCCGACCATGCAGCTGGAGCTGCCGCTGCTCGACGTCTTCGGTCGCGGCGGCTCGTTGAAGTCCAGCTGGTACGGCGACTGCCTGCCCGACCGTGACTTCCCGATGCTGATCGACCTCTATCTGCAGGGCCGGCTGCCGCTGGATGCCTTCGTCACCGAGGAGATCGGGATCGGTCAGATCGAGGCGGCGTTCGACAAGATGCACGGCGGTGACGTGCTGCGGTCTGTGGTGATCATGGAGAACGCGCGATCGCGCAGGGACGCGCGCATGACCGCCCGGATCGACCACACCGAGATCTCGGGCACGTTCAGCCTCGATGGCGAGACCTTCGACGTCGACAACAACGTCTGGGTCGTCGGTGACGACCAGGAGTGCGTGATCATCGACGCGCCGCACCAGGTCGAACCGATCGTGGCCCTGGTGGCCGGCCGGAAGGTGCTGGCGATCTTGTGCACCCATGCCCATGACGATCACGTACGCGTCGCTCCGGCCCTGGCCGCGGCGGTCGGTGCGCCGGTGCTGCTGCACCCCGATGACCTGCCGGTGTGGGCCCTCACCCACCGGACCCCGCCGGACGGCGTGCTGGCCGACGGCCAGAAGATCGAGGTCGGCGGCACGGTGCTGACGGTGCTGCACACCCCGGGCCACGCCCCGGGCGGCGTCTGCTTCTACGCCCACGACCTGGCCACCGTGTTCACCGGCGACACCTTGTTCAACGGCGGGCCCGGGGCGACCGGCCGCAGCTTCAGCGACAAGGGCCTGCTCGTGCAGAGCATCACCGAGAAGCTGCTCTCGCTGCCCGGCCAGACCATCGTCAAGACCGGCCACGGCGACGACACGACCATCGCCGACGAGCGCCCCCACGTCCTGATCACCGACGCGGGCTGAGCTCAGGGGGCGTGGACCGACGGCGAAGACCGGTCGGAGCGGGGACAATGGGCCGTATGAGACTGATCCTGAGACTGTTCGCCAACGCGGCGGCGCTGGCGGTGGCCACCTTCTTGCTGAGCGGCATCACGCTGACCGCACCGACCATGGGCCGCAAGGTGTTCGCCCTGTTGATCGTCGCGTTGATCTTCGGCATCTTGAACTCGCTGGTCAAGCCGGTCTTCAAGCTGGTCACGGCGCCGATCGTGCTGCTGACCCTCGGGTTGTTCTTGATCGTGATCAACGCGTGCATGTTGTTGTTGACCTCCTGGATCTCCGGCAAAGTCGATCTTGGTTGGCACGTGGACGGCTTCTGGGTCGCGGTGGTCGGGGCGATCATCGTGTCCATCGTCAGCTTCTTGCTGAACGCCTTCCTCCCGGACGCCAACGAGCAGCGTCGTGGCCGGCGCTGACCCGGTCCGCGTCGTCTTCGTCTGCTGGGGCAACATCTGTCGCTCCCCGATGGCCGAGCGGGTCGCGGAACGGGCCGCGGCCGAGGCGGGCCTGACCGGGATCGAGTTCACCAGCGCGGCCACCAGCACCGAGGAGCTCGGCGCACCGATCGACCGCCGCGCCGCCGCAGTCTTGAGGGAGCACGGCTACCGGGCCGGAGACCACCACGCGCACCAGATCACCGCGGCCGAGATCGAAGCCGCCGACCTGGTGATCGCCATGGAGGGCATTCACGTCACCAAGATGGCGGCCATCGCGCCCGGGGCCACGAATATCAGCCTGCTCACCGACTACGACCCTGAGGCCGAGCCGGGCTCGGGCGTCCCCGACCCCTGGTACGGCACGCCAGCCGGCTTCTACGGCACCCTGGCTGCGGTGGAGGCGGCCATCCCGGGCGTGCTCGACCGCGTACGCGAGCTGGCCAAGGCCTAGCGGCCGGCCAGATCGAATCGGTCGCCCGCCCCATGACAATCGCGAGCCCGGCACAGAGCAGCCCCTACGCTGGTGCGCATGCACATCCTTGTCGTCGACGATGATCAGGCCGTACGCGACTCCTTGAAACGCTCCCTGGAGTACAGCGGCTACGAGGTGAGCATCGCCGAGGACGGGCTCCAGGCGCTGGCCCGGCTGGCCGCCGTGCGGCCGGACGCGGTGATCATGGACGTGATGATGCCCCGGCTCGACGGCCTGGAGACCACCCGGATGCTGCGGGCCAACGGCAACGACGTGCCGATCCTGGTCCTCACCGCGCGCGACGCGGTCGGAGACCGGGTCGACGGGCTGGACGCCGGTGGCGACGACTACATGGCCAAGCCGTTCGCGCTGGACGAGCTGCTGGCCCGGCTGCGGGCCCTGGTCCGCCGGGCCGGCACGGTGGCCGACTCCACCGACCCGTCGGCCCACAACCTGTCCTTCAGCGACCTGGTCCTCAACACCCAGACCCGTGAGGTGCTGCGCGGATCGCGCTCGATCAACCTGACCCGGACGGAGTTTGCCCTGCTCGAGGCGTTCATGCACCATCCGCGACGGGTGCTGGAGCGCGGTTGGCTGCTGAACGAGGTGTGGGGCTTCGAC
Organism: uncultured Actinomycetota bacterium; assembly: GCA_963740705.1. Lineage (GTDB taxonomy): Bacteria > Actinomycetota > Actinomycetes > Propionibacteriales > Propionibacteriaceae > Microlunatus. Next base: position 170,821 of record CAVUGB010000006.1, on the reverse strand, counting down.
TTCCCGACCACGGCCAACTCGCTCGAGGTCTACATCGGCTACCTGCGTCGCAAGACCGAGGCCGACGACGAGCCCCGGCTGATCCACACCGTACGCGGCGTCGGCTACGTGCTGCGCGAGACACCGCCGTGACCGACCGCTCCGTGCTGACCGCTGATCGGTGATGCCGCGATGCTGAGCCGGGCGCGGGCCTGGCTGAAGTCATGGCCGCTGCAGCGGCGGGTCGCCTGGCTGACCACGGTCGCGGTCGCGCTGGCCGTGGCCGCCACCAGCGTCGCCGGCTACGTCACGCTGCGCTACTCGCTCTACAGCGCGCTGGACGACGAGCTGATCGACATCGCCAGCTCGCTGGCCGTCCCGGTCGCCCAGGACATCCGCAACCTGGGCGGGCTGACCGAGCGGGCGCTGCGGGCCGGCAACATCAGCGTGGCCGCCGTCCGGGCCGACAAGACGGTCTTCTACGTCCCCGACGAGCGCGAGCACCTGGTCATCGGCCACGACGAGTACGCCGTGGCCCGGCTGCACCGTTCGGCCACCGCCCGGTCCGGGGTCGCCTCGGACGGTGAGGAGTACCGGATCGTCGCGGTGCCGATCACCGGATCTGGACAACTACGCCCTGGTGCTCGGACGTCCGCTGCAGGCGACCAACAACATCTTGAGCTCGCTGTGGCTGGTGCTGATCATCTTCGGCGGGGCCGGCGTGATCATCTCGGCCGCCGCCGGGGCCACGGTGGCCCGCTCCAGCCTGCGACCCGTACGCCAGCTGTCGGCCGCCGTCGAACGGGTCACCGCCACCAAGGAGCTGGTGCCGATCGAGATCAGCGCCAACGGCGACATCGCCAAGCTGGCCGAGTCGTTCAACCCGATGCTGCGCTCGCTGGCCTCGTCGCGGGAGCGGCAGCGGCAGCTGATCGCCGACGCCGGGCACGAGCTGCGTACGCCGCTGACCAGCCTGCGCACCAACATCGAGCTGCTGGCCGTGGACGCCAAGACCCGCGATGCTGAAGCCCGGCGACCGGGAGGCGATCCTGGCCGACGTGACCGCCCAGCTGGTCGAGTTCACCTCCCTGATCGGCGACCTGGTCCAGCTCGCCCGCGACGACGAGACCGGGCGGCTGGAGGTGCTCGACTTCCGCGACGTGGTCAACTCGGCGCTGGACCGGGCCCGCCGCCGGGGGCACGGCCTGGTCTTCGACGTCGAGCTCGACCCGTTCTACGTCGTCGGGCAGTCCGATCCCCTGGAACGAGCGGTCACCAACCTGCTGGACAACGCCGTCAAGTGGAGTCCCCCGGGCGGCACGGTCCGGGTCCAGCTGGAGGGCGACCGGCTCCGGGTTGCCGATCAGGGTCCCGGCATCGCGACAGCCGACCTGCCCGCACGTGTTCGACCGCTTCTACCGGGCCGACACCGCCCGGAACACACCCGGCACCGGCCTCGGGCTGTCCATCGTGGCCCAGACCATCACCCAGCACGGTGGCTGGGTCAGAGCCGGCCGCTCCGCCCAGGGCGGGGCGGAGTTCACCGTCCAGCTGCCCGGCGCGACCAGCCCGGACAGCCTGCAGCTTCCCGAGGCCGATCCGTCGGCCAGACCTCACGGAGCCCCTGAGAGTTTTCGACCAATTCCTCAGGTCGACCCATCCACGGTGACCAGGGTCACGAAGAGGGATTAGAACGACCGATCACCCGGGGTCAGCTTCAACGTCCTCGACCGTGTGCAGCCGTTCTGCGCATGCAGGACAAGACGCGACTCGACGGTGTCAGGCGCCGATCTCCGGGTCAACGAGATCGGCATAGCTGCGCGCTCCGTGCGCCATGCCTTCCTGCTGCGCTGCCCTCGGAGCATCACCTCCATCGAAGGAGCGCCATGTTCGGCAAGAAGACAGTGGTTGACATGATCAACCGCAGCGCAGAGAACGAATCCGACCGCCGGTCGTTTCTGCGAGCGGCCGGCATCGCCGGCCTCGGCGCGGTCGGCAGCACCGCGCTGCTCAGCGGCACCTCGCTCACGGCGTCGGCCGCCCCGACCGCGGCCGCACCCAGTGACAGCGCGGTGCTCAACTTCGCCCTCAACCTCGAGTACCTCGAGGCCGAGTTCTACCTGAACGCCTACTACGGCTGGGGAATCCCCACCTCGTTGATCGAGGGGACCGGCACCCCGGGTGGCGTCAAGGGCGGCCGGAAGGTCAAGTTCAAGAGCAAGACGATCGGTCTCTACGCCAAGGAGATCGCCCAGGACGAGCTCAACCACGTGGCGTTCCTGCGCAACGCGCTGGGCACGGCCGCGGTGTCGCGTCCCTCGATCGACCTGCAGACCAGCTTCACGGCCGCAGCCCGGGCCGCGGGGTTGATCAACTCCAAGCAGACCTTCGACCCGTTCGCCAACGAGAACAACTTCTTGCTGGCGGCCTTCTTGTTCGAAGACGTCGGCGTCACCGCCTACAAGGGCGCAGCGCCGTTGATCAACAACAAGGGCTACCTGGAGGCCGCGGCCGGGATCTTGGCGGTGGAGGCGTACCACGCCGGCATCGTCCGGTCCTCGCTCTACAACAAGGGTCTGCGGGCCGAGGTGCAGAAGCTGTCGAACGCTCGCGACAGCCTGGACGGCAAGGGTGACGACGACCAGGGCATCGGCAAGAAGAGCAGTGCCAACATCGTGCCGACCGACAACAACGGCATCGCGTTCAGCCGGACCGCCGCCAACGTGTTGAACATCGTCTACCTCACCCCGAAGGCCACCACCAAGGGCGGCTTCTTCCCGAAGGGGGTCAACGGAGCGATCAACACCAGCGGCGCGAACGGCTAGCGCCGAGCTCCACCGGTCAGGACTTGCCACCGGTCGCGTACGGGGTGTGGGTCGGCAGCGTCATCCGCGGCCCGTGCCGCGGCCGGCGGCTGCCGACCATCGCCAGCAGCGCCTGGACCCGGAACCGGTGACCCCGGTAGGGCTCCAGGATCTCCAGGCAGGCATCGTCGTCGAGGACCTCACCGGTCAAGGTGTAGGTGATGTCCTTGGCGACGTGGTAGTCACCGACGCTCCAGGCGTCGGCATCGCCGTGAGCCCGTTGGCGGACCTCGGCCGAGGTCCAGGCCCCGACGCCGGGAAAGCTCCGCAGCGCCCGGTCCGCCGCATCGTGACCCACCATCAGGGTCCGCTCCAACGCGGGTGCCCGGACCGCGGTGCGGACCAGCGGTTGGCTGCGACGCTGCTCGACCCCGGCAGCCAGGAACCGCCAGCTGGGCACCCGGGACCAGGCCTGCGGGGTTGGTGGCAGGAACATCTGGTACGCGGCCGAGTCCGGGTCGCCGGTCGGACCGGGGGCCGGCTCGCCGAACTCACGAACCAGCAACCGCCAGGCCCGGAACGCCTCCTTGCCGGTGACGACCTGCTCGATGCAGGCCGGGGCCAGCGCCTCGAACACCGCCTCGGTACGGCCGACCCGATAGTGCGGATAGCGCCGGTGAGCCTGCACCAACGGCTCGTGCTCGGGCCGCGGGGCGAAGCCGGACGGATCGTCGGCCTCGCCGGCCAGCCGGGGCAGCTGGTCGAGCACCCACTCCGCCCCGTCGCCCCACGCCCGCGCGGAGAGCTCCGAGCCGTGGGCGACGACCTTGAGCAGGGCCGGGCCGACCGGCGTACGGGTCGCGCGCAGGTGGATGTCCCCCAGCCGACGGTGGGTCGGATCGCCGGCCCCCCTCCGCAACAGCGCGAACATGTGACCAAGGGTCACCGGGCGACCGAGATCGAGGTGCCGGGTCAGGCCGTTCACGACGGTCTGGCGATCGCCAAGGCGCCGTCGCCGGCAACCCTGAACCCGTTGCGCCGCAGCACGGTCTGGGAGGCGCGGTTGGCCGGATCCGTCTCCGCCTGGACGAGGTCGGCTCCGTCGCGCCAGGCTTGCTCGAGCAGCAGCGCGCAGGCCCGGGTGGCGATCCCTCGACCGCGACAGGCAGGTACGACGGCATAGCCGATCTCCACCGCGTACGGCCGCTCCTCGCTGGGCGGCCCGTGGTAGCCGATGTCCCCGACGACCCAGCCGTCGCAGACGATCTGGTGGATCCACCAGGCCGGGATCTCGGCCGGCGCCGAGCCGGTGACCGTCTCGTACGCGCGGAACAGCAGGGCCAGGGCGTCAAGGGTGTCGGCCAGCGGGTACTCGGGGTGCCGCGGCACCGCAGACGACCAGCGCCCGGCCAGCAGCCCCCGCGCCTCGGCGATCGGCACCGGGCGCAGTCTCATCTCACCCGCCGCGGCCATCTCAGTCACCGCGCGACTGCGGCCACGGGTTCTTGCGGCACCCGGCCAGACCCTTGGTCTGCTGCATCATGACGGGGGCCGACCTTCCCTTGCCCGGGCACCGGACGTGGTTGTGCCCCAGCGCGTGCCCGAACTCGTGGTTGATCAGATAGCGCCGGTAGTTGGTCACGTCCTTGCCGTACGCCGGGGCGCCCCGCACCCAACGCTTCGCGTTCAGCACCACCCGGTTGCCGTTCTGGCAGGACACCTGGCCCCGGGTGAGCAGCGGTGCGCACAGCTTGTCGGTGGTGCCGGGAGTGACGATGTAGGCGTGCAGGTCGGCCCGCTCCCCCGCCGGCACGAGCTCGAAGCGCCACCGGCCCGTGCCGCGCCAGCTCCGCTTGTCGTTCAGCACCGACTCGATCAGCCGGGCCGCCTGCTGCGGATCGATGTCCAGACCCTTCTCGACCCGTACGTCGTAGCGCTTGAGGGTGCCGCGGCTCGACGCCGGTTCGATGCCGGTTCGGGCTTTGACGTAGGTGCCGGGCCCGGTCGCCGGCACCGTGATCGGCTTGGCCTTCTTCTTTTTCTTCTTCTGCGGCGGCTGCGACTGGACCGGCCGCGGGGACGGACTGGCGCTGACCGTGGCCGAAGCCGGGCCGCTGGGCGCTGCGGCCGGCGGGACGACCAGGGAAGGGTCCGTACCCGGCGGCGGGGCGGCAGCCAGCAGGGCATCGCCGCCGGTCAGCGGCACCGAGGCCCGGGCAGCCACGATGAGCAGGGCCATGGTGACCACGGCGACGGCGAGCCGCTTGGCCGCTGACCTGCCCACCGGTGAGTTAGATTGTGAGCCGCTGAGTTCGCTCGGGCCGGCGGCCCGACGGGCGGCCACGGAATGCGACGGGACGCATTCGTTTCCGTCCCGAGGAGTGTGGCTCACGAGGACAAAGACTAGGCGGAGAACGTGTCTCACTCACATTCCACGAACGCGCGCCCCGGCGCGCACGGACCCGGCGGGATGCTCGACCCCGACGAGCTGCGCCGTCACCGGCGGGCGCTGCGCATTCTGGTCGTGGTGCTGATCCCGCTGGCGATCTGGACGGTGGTCGGTCTGATCGCCTTCTGGCCCGGCGACATCTCGGCCAACGTCAACAAGGACGTCGCCGGCTACAGCATCGCCGGCGTCACCTATCCGACGGCCGAGATCACCAAGATCGAGGAGAGCTCGTGCGACGGGCTGGCCGGCTCGACCCCCGGGGTCGACGACGTCCGGTGCGCGAACGTCACGGCCCAGCTGAGCGAGGGTGACGACAAGGGTCAGGCGGTCACGGTTCCCCTGACCAGTGCGGTCTACGCCTCCGGCACCGAGGTCGGGCAGAAGATCAAGCTCATCCGGGTCCCCCCGGCCGACGGGCAACCCGCCCAGTACCAGTTCTCCGACTTCGAGCGCAGCACGCCGCTGTTGGTGATGACGCTGCTGTTCGCCGTCGTGGTGGTGGCGGTGGCCCGCTGGCGCGGCTTCGCCTCGCTGGTCGGTCTGCTGTTCGCCGGCTTCATCCTCGTGAAGTTCATGTTCCCGGCGCTCGTCGCCGGCTCCAACCCCATCCTGGTCGGTCTGATCGGATCGTCGGCCATCATGTTCGTCGTCCTCTACGCCGCCCACGGTTTCAGTGCCCGCACCACGACCGCGCTGGTCGGCACCCTGTTCGGCCTGATCCTGATCGCGGTGCTCGGCTTCGGTGCGACCAAGTGGGCCCACCTCACCGGCGTCGCCACCGAGGAGGACTACGTGCTCTCCGCGGCGGCACCCAACCTGACTCTCACCTCGGTGGTGCTCTGCGGGATCATCGTCGCCGGCCTCGGCGTGCTGAACGACGTCACCATCACCCAGGCGTCGGCGGTCTGGGAGCTGGCCGACTCCGGTCAGAGCTCTCGCAAGCTGTTCACCCGGGCCATGCGGATCGGACGTGACCACATCGCGTCCACGGTCTACACGATCGCCTTCGCCACCGCCGGTGCGTCGCTGTCGGTGCTGCTGCTGATCGCCATCTACGACCGGCCGCTGCTCCAGGTGCTGCAGACCGAACAGTTCTCCGAGGAGATCATCCGGACCCTGGTCGGGTCCATCGGGCTGGTGCTGGCGGTGCCGCTGACCACCGCCGTGGGCACGGCAGTGGTCCGGGCCAGCGGCGTACGGGCTCGGTCGGTCGGGGCCTCGAGCTCGGCTCGACCGGTGACCGCGCCGAAGGACGCCGTGGCCGGCAGCGCGAAGGACGCCGTGGCCAGCAGCGCCAAGGACCAGGTGCCCAGCTCGCCGACCTCGGCCGGCGAGCGGGAGTCCGAAGCGGAGCAGACCACGGTGCTGCCCACGGTCAAGCGCCGCCGTCGGCGCCGCGACGACGACGACTTCGGCGACTTCTCCGACCTGCGCGACCCGACCGACCCGCCGAAGGGGCGACGCGGGATCTGATGCGGGCCATCCAGTACGACGCGGTCGGCGCTGCACCCCAGCTGCGGGACGTTCCGGAGCCGACCTGCCCGGCCGACGGCGCCGTGGTCGAGGTGGCGGCCAGTGGCATCTGCCGCTCCGACTGGCACGCCTGGCGCGGTCACGACCCGGTCCCGCTGCCGCACATCGGTGGCCATGAGCTGGCCGGGACGATCCGGGCCGTGGGGCCGGCGGTGACCCGGTTCCGGATCGGCGACCGGGTCACCACGCCGTTCGTCAACGGCTGCGGGACCTGCCGCTACTGCCGGGCGGGCGACCCGCAGGTCTGCCCGGCACAGACCCAACCCGGATTCACCGGACCGGGCTCGTTCGCCGAGCAGGTGGCGTTGCGTGCCGCCGACACCAACCTGGTGGCCCTGCCTGACTCGATCGGCGACGTCACGGCAGCCGCCTTGGGCTGCCGCTTCGCCACCGCCTACCGCGCGCTCACCGCGCACGGCCGGGTGCGACCCGGCGACTGGGTGGCGGTCTTCGGCTGCGGCGGCGTCGGGCTGTCCGCGGTGCTGATCGCCGGTCGCCCTGGGTGCCCGGGTGGTCGCGGTCGACGTCTCCGAAGCGGCGCTGACCCGAGCCGTCGAGTGCGGCGCCGAGGCGACAGTGCACGGGGCCGAGCCGGTCGCGGCCGTGCGTGAGCTGACCGGCGGCGGCGCCGACATCGGTCTCGACGCACTGGGATCGCCGGCGACCGCTACCGCATCGGTGCTCAGCCTGCGCCGTCGGGGCCGGCACATCCAGGTCGGGTTGTTGCTCGGCCCAGCAGCGGGGCTGAAGCTGCCGATGGACCGCGTCGTGGCCCACGAGCTGGAGCTTCACGGCTCGCACGGGATGGCGGCGCACGAGTACCCGGCCATGCTCGACCTGGTCGCGCGCCGGTCCGTGCCCCTGGACCGCCTGGTCGGCGCCGTCATCTCACTGCCCGAGGCACCCGCCGCCCTGATGGGCATGGACGAGCTCGTCGCCGCCAGCGCCGGCATCACCGTCATCGACCTCCACCGCGGCGGTCAGGTCACCTGATCGTCAGCCGGTGAAGCCGAGCACCGCCCGGAGCCACTGGTCGGGCCGATCGCGGTGCAGGGCGTGGCCGCCCGCCACCTCGACGAACGAGTCGGCCAGCTCGCGAGCGGTCTGCCGGTCGGTTCCCGACAGCCGGCTCTCCGCCGCCGCAGCGGCCAGCACCAGGGTGGGCACGTCCGGCACCTCGGGACGCAGGGTCGGCCAGGTCGAGCCGAGCCGCAAGCCGTCGGCCACGTCCTCCACCGCGCAGGCGGCGAGATCGCGGACGGCGTTGCGGCAGTCGTCGTCGGTCCACTGGGGCTGCTGGGCGCGGAGGTCGGCGTACGCCCCAGCCGGGTCCCGGCGGGCGGCCGCGACCTGGTGGCTCACCGCCATCGCCTCACCGGACCAGTCCACGCTGTCGGGCCCCAGCGGCTCCTCGAGCACCACCAGCTCGGCCCCGTGCCGACTCAGCAGGGCCAGCGCGACGGCGGCGCCGAAGCCGTGGCCGACGACCAGGTCGAACGCGCGCTCGGCCAGCTCGGCCTTGACCCAGGAGGCCGCGACATCGGGCGTCAGGGCGTCGTTGACCCGGGGGCTGGCACCGTGAGCCGGCAGGTCGGGCGCCTTCACCCGCCAGCCGGCGGCGGCCAGGGCCGGACCCACCGTCGACCAGGTGGCCGACGAGGAGCCGGTTCCGTGCAGCAGCAAGGCTCGGCGTCCGCCGGTCCCCCAGGAGCGCCAGCGCAGGAACCCGGGCTCCTCGCCGGTCACGAGCCACCTCGCTGCGCGCACAGTCTGACCATGCAGCCAGTATGCCCAGGCTCGGGTCGGCGCGACCGAGCTGTTCGATCCCCGGGGGTTGACCTCAAGTTCACTTCAGGTTGAATACTCGGTCCATGACCAAGAACGCCATCATCACCGGCGGCTCGATCGGGCTGGGCCGAGCCCTGGCCCACGAGCTGGCCGGGCGGGGCTGGGCCGTGATCATCGACGCCCGCCATCGCCAACCCCTGTCCGACACGACCCGGCAGCTCGCCCGGCTGAGCACCGTGCACGCCGTGGTCGGAGACGTCACCGATCCCGACCACCGGCAGGCATTGGTGGCGGCGGCCGACGGACCGATCGACCTGCTGATCAACAACGCCAGCGACCTCGGCGGCAGCCCGCTGCCGGAGTTGGCGGACCTCGCCGAGGAGGCGTACGAGCGGCTCTGGCGGACCAACGTGCTGGCGCCGCAGCAGCTCGTCCGCGCGGCCCTGCCCCACTTCTCACCGCAGGCGGTGATCATCAACATCTCCTCCGACGCCGGGGCCGAGCACTACCCGGCCTGGGGCGGCTACGGCTCGACCAAGGCCGCCCTCGACCACCAGACCCTCACCTGGGCGGTCGAGCAGCCAACCTTCACCTGGTACGCCGTGGATCCGGGCGACCTGCGGACGGCGATGCACCAGGCCGCGTTCCCGGGGGAGGACATCACCGACCGACCGGAGCCGGAGACCGTCGCCCCCCGCATCGTCGACCTGGTCGGCTCCGGTCGGGCGAGCGGCCGCTATCGCGCCGCGGACCTGATCGACGCATCGGCTGGTGCGGCATGACCACCCTGTTGAGCAACCGGCCCCACACCCGGTTCGCACCGATTCGGGACAACACCGCGACCGAACCACCGGAGCTGCGCGGACTGCGCCGCGATGGCGTACGCCTGCTGGTGGGTGGGCCCGGCACGCTTCAGCACACCACCTTCGACCAGCTCGACTCCCAGCTGCGGGCGGGCGACGTGTTGGTGGTCAACACCTCAGCCACCCTGCCCGGCCAGCTCGACGGCACGCGGGCGGGAGCCCCGGTGGTCGTGCACCTGGCCAACCGGCTCGACGACGGCCGGGTCGTGGTCGAGCTGCGCACCGCACCGGACGCGGCCGCACCGGTGCTCGACGGCCGAGCGGGAGAGGTGGTCGACCTGCCGGCTGGTGCGTCGGTCCGGCTGGTGGAGGCCTACCCCAACAGCAACTCCTCGCCGACCGGACAAGGCAACCGGCTGTGGCGCGGTGAGGTGACCTCAGCCGGTCGGCTGTCCGGCTATCTGCAGGAGCAAGCCCGACCGATCAGCTATGGCTACCTCCGGGGACGGTTTCCGCTGACCAGCTACCAGACGATCTTCGCGCGAACGCCGGGAAGCGCCGAGATGCCCAGCGCCGGACGGCCATTCACCCCTGAGCTCACCACCCGGCTGGTCAGCCGGGGGGTGCTGTTCGCCCCCCTCCTCCTGCACACCGGCGTGTCCTCGCAAGAAGCCGGTGAGGCGCCTCAAGCTGAGTGGTTCGAGGTCGACGGCACCACCGCCCGGCTGGTGAACAGCGCCCGAAGCCACGGCGGCCGGGTGATCGCGGTGGGCACCACGGCGACCCGGGCTCTCGAGTCGGCGACCGGTCCCGACGGTGTCGTCGTCGCCGCGGCGGGCTGGACCGAGCTGGTCATCTCCTCCGAACGCCCGGTGCGGGTCGTCGACGGGTTGATCACCGGCTGGCACGATCCCGAGGCCTCGCACCTGCTGCTCGTCGAGTCCGTGGCCGGCGTGGACCTGGCCCAGCGGGCCTACGACGCGGCCGTGTCCGAGGGCTACCTGTGGCACGAGTTCGGCGACTCGGCACTGCTGCTGCGGTGACCCTCACGACGGACCCCGACATTCCCTATCTGTCCACCAGGTGAACTAGGTCATGGGCGGCGCCCATCGTGCCTACGATCGGCGCATGTCCGGTCTGATCGGTTTCCCGAACCCCGTCAACGAGAAGGCCGCTCGCACGGTCGCCGGCGGCGTCGCGATCCTGGCCGCGCTGACCCTGGTGACCGGTTGGCCCTGGCTGATCGTCCTGATCGCTGTGGGCTTCTTGGCCCGGGTGCTGACCGGGCCGAAGCTCAGCGTGCTCGGCCAGCTGGCGACCCGGGTGGTCGCGCCACGCCTGGGCCTGCCCAGGTTCGTGCCGGGGCCGCCGAAGCGCTTCGCCCAGCTCATCGGTCTGACCCTGACCACGGTCGCCGCCGTCTTCGCTCTGGTCTTTGGCGCAACGACCCTGGCGGTCTCCCTGGTCGCGATCCTGCTGGTCTTCGCCGTGCTGGAGTCGGTGGTCGGCTTCTGCGCCGGCTGCTGGCTCTTCGCCCAGCTCATGAAGATCGGCCTGATCCCCGCCGCCACCTGCGAGGCGTGCGCCGACATCTGGTCGCGGCAGCCCCTGCACACCGCCTAGTCCACTCGACCAAGGAGTGCCGGGCGGGTCAGGGGCGCCCCTGACCCGCCTTCGCCCCGTTGAGTCAGCTGCGCGCCTGACCGGCTTTCGACGCGGCGGGGATCTCGACCAGGCGACCGGTGGTGACGTCATAGACGTAGCCATAGATCGCGATGGTGTCGGGGACGAGCGGGTGGGACCGGATCCGTTCGACATCGGCGAGCACGCTCTGCTCCTGATCGGCAATGGTCAACCAGTCGATGTAGGCCCCCTCGGCCGAGCCCGGACCGGTGCCCACGTCGTAGAACCCGTCATCGCCAAGGGCGGCGGTCTCCAGGCTCGCCGCCAACAGTGCGCGGATGGCTTCGTCGGTGAAGAACTCCATCCCACAGTTGGTGTGGTGGATGACGAACCACTCCTTGGTGCCGAGCAGCTTGTAGGAGATGACCAGGGAGCGGATCGCGTCGTCGCTGGCCCGGCCGCCGGCATTGCGGATGACGTGGGCGTCACCCTCGGACAGTCCGGCGTACTTGGCCGGGTCGAGTCGGGCATCCATGCAGGTCAAGATGGCGAACTGGCGGGCCGGGGGCAGCGGTAGCGCACCCTTGTCGCCGAAGCTCGCCGCGTACGCGTCGTTGGCCGCGAGTACTTCGTGCAGAACGGTCATGGTGGTGCTCCTGGTGAGTCGAAGGGTGAGATCGAGATGGTGTGCTGGTCAGCGGGGCGGGCCCACGGGGCGGTCACCGGCGAGGGTGATCCGCCTCATCACCGGCTGCGCGATGTCATCGCGATTGGCGTAGTGCGACGTGCTCCGGTGTCCCAGATCCCAGGTCGCCGGCCGGCCAGCGTGGTCGTCATATTCCGACATTAACGCTAGGGATTACAGATTGAATAGGGATCTCGGATGCCAGGATCGCCGGCCGGCCCCGGTCTCAGGTCTCAGCTCGGCGACGTCGTCTGGTCCGTCCGTCGCTCAGCTGTCCGGCTTCAACAGCGGGAACAAGATGGTCTCGCGGATGCCGGCGTTGGTGAACAGCATGACCAGCCGGTCGATGCCCAGCCCAAGACCACCCATCGGCGGGGCCCCGAACTCCAGCGCAGCCAGAAAGTCCTCGTCCAGCTGCATCGCCTCCAGGTCACCGGCCGCTGCGGCCAGTGACTGGGCCGTCAGCCGCTCGCGCTGGATCACCGGATCGATCAGCTCGGAGAACCCGGTGCCCCGCTCCATCCCCCCGATGATCAGATCCCAGGCCTCGATCAGGTCAGGGTCGCTGCGGTGCGGCCGGGCCAACGGCTGCGCCGATGGCGGGTAGTCGCAGACGAAGGTGGGCTGCACCAGCGTCGGCTCGACCAGCTCACCGAACAGGTGCAGGATCAGCTTCTCGGCGCTCCAGCCGGGCTCCACGGCGACATCGTGCTGCTCGGCGATCTGGCGCAGCCGGTCGGCCTCGGTGCGCGGCGTGACGTCCTCGCCGAGCACGGCGGACAGGCCGGGATAGACCCCGAGCCAGGGCCACTCGCCGCCGAGGTCGATCGCCCCGGCGGGGGTGTCGATCACCCGGGAGCCGAGCTGGTCGGCCACGTCGACGATGATCTGCTGGATCAACGCGGCGATGCTGCGCTGGTCGCCCCAGGACTCGTAGACCTCGAGCATGGTGAACTCGGCGCTGTGGGTCGAGTCGATCCCCTCGTTGCGGAAGATCCGGCCCATCTCGTAGACCCGTTCGACCCCGCCGACCACCGCTCGCTTGAGGAACAGCTCGAGGGCGATCCGCAGTGTCATGTCGATGTCGAAGGCGTTCAGGTGGGTGCCGAACGGACGCGCGTTGGCGCCGCCGTGCACCAGCTGGAGCACCGGGGTCTCGATCTCCAGATAGCCCTCACGGTGCAGGGTCTCGCGGATGCTGCGGGTGATGACGGCGCGGGTCCGGACCATGTCGCGGGCCGCCTCGCGTACGGTCAGGTCGGCATAGCGTTGGCGTACGCGGGTCTCGTCGGAGAGCTCGTTGTGCAGGGTGGGCATCGGCCGCAGTGCCTTGGACGCCATCTCCCATTCCGCCGCGAACACCGACAGCTCACCGCGGCGCGACGAGATCACCCGCCCGCGGACGAAGACGAAGTCGCCGAGATCGACATCGGCCTTCCATCGCCGCCAGCGCGTCCTCGCCGACCTCGGCCAACGACAGCATCACCTGCAGCCGCACCCCCGAGTCGGTCTGGGAGAGCCCCTCCTGCAGGGTCGCGAAGCACAGCTTGCCGGTGTTGCGGATGAACACGACCCGGCCGGTCACCCCGACGACGTCCTGGGTCTCCTCGCCGAGCTCGAGCTGTCCCCAGCCGGCCCGCACCTCGCGCAGGGAGTGCGTACGCGGCACCGCCACCGGATAGGGCTCGCGACCCTCGGCCAGCAACCGGGCGCGCTTGTCCTGACGCACCCGGAGCTGCTCGGGGAGGTCAGTGGCCGGCGCGGTCGACTCAACGGGCATCGGGCCAGCCTATCGACACCGGACCACCGCATTTCGACTCGACGATTCACCCGCGGCCAGCACGGCGGACTGCGATAATTCCGGCCATGTCGCAGCCCTACCCGAGCCAGCCCGTGTCGCACCCGCCGACCGGGCAGCTGGTGCTCAACCTCCGCAAACCCTTCGGGCTGCTCTCCAGCTCGATGATCACGCCGATGGTCACCATCGACGGTTACCGCGCCCCGGCCCGCTGGGAGCAGAACGCCTTCCCGGTCGTGCCCGGTCGCCATGCGGTCCGGGTGAGCGCCAACTACCTGTGGGAGTTCGGCGCCGCCGAGCAGCCGGTGGACATCTATCCCGGTCAGTCGGTCGAGGTGCACTACAGCCCGCCACTGATCACCTTCATGCGGGGCAAGATCGGATTCACCGAGCAGCCCCGGCCGGGAATGGCCGTGTTCTGGGCCATCATCGCCGTGCCGGTGCTCGCGGTGATCGCCGTGATCATCGGCATCGCCGTCGGTTCGTGACCCGACGGGTGTTAACCGCGGGGTAACGCGATGGTGAGTAGGCTCCCGGCTATGGCGGACGTGCTTTCGAACTACCGTGCCGGCGAGGCGTTCGATGAGATGATGGACGCCGAAGGAAGCGTCCGACCGTCCTACCGGGCCGTGCACTCCACGCTCTCGCGATCGACGGCGGCAGAGCTCAAGGTGATCGCGGAGTCGCTGGCCAGCAACTACACCCAGGCCGGTGTCACCTTCGACGTCGGCGGCGTCGAGCGCCCCTTCCCGCTGGACCTGGTGCCCCGGGTGATCGCCTCACCGGAGTGGGAGACCATCGAGGCCGGCGTCGCTCAGCGGGTGCGCACCATGGAGAAGTTCCTGGCCGACGTCTACTCCGACGCCCGGGTGATCGCCGACGGCGTGATCCCCAGCAACCTGGTCACCTCCTCCAACCACTACCACCGGGCCGTCTGGGGGGTGCAGCCCGGCAACGGGGTCCGCATCCACGTGTCCGGGGTCGACCTGATCCGTACGCCCCAAGGTGACGTCCGAGTGCTCGAGGACAACTTCCGCGTGCCCAGCGGGGTCTCGTACGTGATCACCAACCGCAGCGCCATGATCACCGCGCTGCCCGAGGCGTTCTCCAACCAGCGCATCCGCTCGGTGGCCAACTATCCGGCCCGGCTGCTCCGGGCCCTGCGCAAGGCCGCCGCCGGCGTCGACGACCCGAACGTGGTGGTGCTGACCCCGGGCATCTACAACTCCGCGTACTTCGAGCACACCTTGTTGGCCCGCACGATGGGCGTCGAGCTGGTCGAGGGGCGCGACCTGGAGTGTCGGCGCGGTCGCGTGTTCATGCGGACCACCTCGGGCCTGCAACGGGTCGACGTCATCTACCGCCGGATCGACGACGACTTCATCGACCCGGTGCACTTCCGCAGCGACTCGATGCTCGGCGTGCCCGGGCTGGTCAACGCCGTACGCACCGGTGGCGTGGTGCTGGCCAATGCCATCGGCAACGGCGTGGCCGACGACAAGCTGATCTACACCTACGTGCCGGACCTGATCCGCTACTACCTCGGCGAGGACCCGATCCTCGCCAACGTGGACACCTGGCGGCTGGAGGAGCCGGCGGCCCGCGAGGAGGTCCTCGACCGGCTGGAGGAGCTCGTCGTCAAGCCCGTCGACGGCTCCGGCGGCAAGGGCATCGTGATCGGCCCGCGAGCCACCCACGAGGAGCTGGACGCCCTGCGGCGGCGGGTGATCGACGACCCCCGCGGCTGGATCGCCCAGCCCGTCGTCCAGCTCTCCACCGTGCCGACCTTGATCGACGACGCACTGCGCCCACGCCACGTCGACCTGCGTCCGTTCGCGGTCAACGACGGCGACGACGTCTGGGTGCTGCCCGGTGGACTGACCCGGGTGGCGCTGCCCGAGGGCGAGCTGGTGGTGAACAGCAGCCAGGGCGGCGGCAGCAAGGACACCTGGGTGCTCAGCGCGCCGACCCACCGACCGCCGGTCGTGGAGCCCGGCGAGGACACCGACGAGGCGATGGCCGACCGCGAGGAGCAGGTGCCGACCCGACCGGCCGTGCCCCTGACCGTGGGCCGGCTGCCGGCGGCCCTGATGCCCAAGCGGGGCGAGACCCAGCGCCAGCAGGAAGAACAGCAACAACAGGCCGCGCCGACCGATGCGGTGCAGCCATGCTGAGCCGGATCGCGGAGTCGATGTTCTGGATCGGCCGCTACGTCGAGCGGGCCGAGGACACCGCCCGCCTGCTGCAGACCCACCTCCGGTTGATCATCGAGGACCGAGGATCCGAGGCCGACGCCTGCCGCAACCTGCTCGCCTTGATGAGCGTCGACGAGATCGCTGAGCCCACCCACGAGGACCTGCTCCGGGTGCTGGCGTACGAGGCCCGGACCCCGACGTCGATCTACTTCTGCTGGGCCGCCGCCCGGGACAACGCCCGACGGGCCCGGGAGGTCATCCCGCTCGACCTGTGGGAGTGCATCAACTCCACCTGGCACCAGCTGCCGGTGGGCAAGGTCCAAGCCGCCGGCGCCCACGCCTGGCTGGACTGGGCGCGGCTGCGCAGCTCGCTGTTCAACGGGATCGCCCGCGGCACGATGGTCCGCGACGACGGCTGGCAGTTCATGTCGCTCGGTCGGGCCCTGGAGCAGGTGGACATGACCTCGCGGCTGGCCGCGTCGGCGTCGCTGTCGGCCGGCAGCACCCAGTGGCCCTCGGTGCTACGGGGGGCCGGTGGTCACGACGCCTTTCTGCGCACCTACCGCGGACTGCACACCGACCGGGAGGCCGCCGAGTTCTTGATCTTGGACCCGCGCTTCCCGCGTTCGATCATGCACGGGCTGAACGCCGCGTCGGACTGCCTGCGCAAGATCGTGCAGCACAACAGCTCGGCGGCGGGTCCCTCGGCACCGGTCGAGCGAGCGCTCGGTCAGCTGCGGGCCCGGCTCGAGTTCGCCGACCTCGACGAGCTGCTGGCCAACCTCGACCACGAGATGGGCGTCGTGCAAGACGTCTCGGCCGAGGTCACCGCCGGCATCGCCCGCACCTACTTCGCCGCGGCCGACGCCAAGGCGTGGATCACCGAAGGGACGCGCTGAGATGCGGCTGAACATCGATCATCGCACCGGCTTCCGTTACTCCTCGCCGGTCAAGTCCTCCTACAACGAGGCCCGGATGACCCCGGCGACCACCGATCACCAGACCGTGTGGAGCAGCCGGATGAGCATCGAGCCGGCGGCCTGGAGCTTCAGCTACACCGACTACTGGGGCACCATCGTCAACACCTTCGAGCTGCACGAGCCGCACGAGCGGCTGACCGTGCGGGCCCAGGGCGTGGTGGACACCAAGGGCGACGACCTGCCCTGGGACCTGGAACGGCGCGTCGCCCAGAACGACCTCGGCTGGGCCGCCCTCCAAGATCGCGGCGTGATCGACAAGATGACCGAGTTCTTGACCATCACCGACCGCACCCAGTCACCCGACGAGCTGCTCGAGCTCGCCCGGAGCGCCACCCACCAGGCCCCCCGGCTGGCCGGGCTCGACGTCTGCGGGCTGGTGCACGACCACCTGACCTACGAGCGTGGCTCGACCGCCGTCTCCAGCACCGCCCGCGAGGTGTGGGAGCTGGGTCGTGGGGTCTGCCAGGACTACACCCATGTCGCCCTCGGTGCGCTGCGCTCGATCGGCCTGCCGGCCCGCTACGTCTCGGGCTACCTGCACCCGGGCGGCGCGGAGGCCAACACCAAGGTCACCGGGGAGAGCCATTCCTGGGTCGAGTGGTGGTGCGGCAGCTGGGTCTCCTACGACCCGACCCTGCGGCGCCGGCTCACCGACCGCTACGTACGCGTCGGGCACGGCCGCGACTACGGTGACGTGGCCCCGTTGCGGGGCACCTATTCCGGCGGCGCCTCGGACATGTTCGTCACCGTGGAGCTGACCGAACTGGGCTGAGGGTCCCAGCGGTGGGCTCGGTGCCGCCCACTATGTTGTGGCCATGAGCAACTACGGTCAGCAGCCGCCGTACGGCCAGAATCCTTACGGGCAGCCGCCACAGCAGCCGCAGCAGCCGAACCCCTACGGCCAGCCGCAGCAGCCGTACGGGCAGCAGCCCGGGCGCCCCGGTCAGCCGCCGTACGGGGCCCCGGCCCAGGCTCCCTACGGCCAGCAGCCGCCCTATCCGCCGCAGCAGAACCCGTACGGTCAGCCCGGCCAGCAGCCGCCCGGTGCCCAGCCGGCGGCAGCCGCCGTACGGTCAACAGCCCAGCCAGTGGGTCCCCGCAGCCGCCGGCCGCCCAAGAAGCCGGCGGTGGTCAGCCGCTCCATGCCGGTCGTCACCATGGACTCCGTGCCCGGCCACGAGATCGCCGAGGTCGTCGGTGACGTCGTCGGCGTCGTCGCCCGGACGCGCGAGCTGCGCCCCGACCTGCGCGGCGGCAACCCCGTCGACGGCTACGTGACGATGCTGACCGAGTCCCGCCAGGACGCGGTCTCCCGGCTGGTCGAGATGGCCGAGGCGGCCGGCGCCGACGCCGTGGTCGGTCTGCGGTTCGACTGCAGCGAGATCACCCAGTCCCTGAGCGAAGTCGCGGCGTACGGCACCGCCGTCACCCTGGTCGGCGTGGGTGACTCCGGCTCCGAGGACGACGAGTCAGCCGACGACGACGCCACCTCGGCTCCGAGCCAGCCGGCTGCTCAAGACCCGGACTCAGGCTCGGGCCAGTCCGGCACGGCCCAGTCCACCAGTGAATCCGAGAGCTCGGCCCAGCAGTGGCCACCCAGCTCTTGGCCGTCAGCAAGCGAGGAGGAACGAGTCATGAGTGGCAACAAGAAGCAGGTGCCGGTCGAGGACGAGACCAAGCGGAAGTTCCGGGAGGCGCTCGAGGCCAAGCACGGCCGCAAGGGTGAGGACCACGTCGACAGCGATCCGCGCCCGACCGTCCACGCTCACGGGCCGGTGGACGCCAAGCGGACCTTCCGCCGCAAGACCGGCGGCTAGACCAGACGCAGGGTGATGCCGGCTGCGGTGACGTCGAAGGTCACCGCAGCGAGGTTGTCCACCACGGCATCGGCGACCAAGGCCTCGCGGGGCGTGGTCGTGACCACGGCCAGGGTGAAGCACCCGGCCGCGTGCGCGGCCTTGAGCCCGTTGGGCGCGTCCTCGACCACCAGGCAGCGGGTCGGATCGACTCCCAGCCGTTTCGCCGCCTCGAGGAACGGGTCCGGGTGCGGTTTGCCGCGCTGGACGTCGTCGACCGTGACGATGATCGACGGCGCCACCATCTCCGCCGCGGCGATGCGGGCGGTGGCCAGCGGCAGCGTGCAGGAGGTGGCGATCGCGTTCTTCGCCTCCTTCAGCGAAGCCAGCGCCTCGGTAGCGCCCGGCAGCACGACGATGTCGTGCACGTCGGCGATCTCCAGCTCGTTGATCCGCCGGATCGCCGCGTCATGACGGTCCTGCGGGAGGACCGCGCGTACGACGCTGGCCGCCGGAACCCCGTGGTGACCGTGCAGGTCGTCCATCGTCAGGTCGTGCTCACTGGCCCAGGTCGCCCAGGCCCGCATGACCGCCGGGGTCGAGTCGACCAAGGTGCCGTCCATGTCGAAGATGACCGCGTCGAAGACCTCGTTGGTCAGCCGACCCAGGGACACCGGTGAACCATCGAGGTTGACTGCTGCATCGTCGTTAGGCACCCCGACACTCTAATCCCGCGCAACCCGGGCGTAGGTTGAGGTGGTCAGCGACGGAATGCCTGCATCGGCCCGGTGAGGGCGAAAAACCTCTTGCTGAGTGAGTACTCACTCACTAAGGTGGCGAGCATGGTCCGCGCCTCCCCGATGCCCGCCGACGAACGACGGGCCGCCCTGATCGCGGCCACCGAGCCGTTGCTCGACCGCTTCGGTCGCGACGTCAGCACCCGCCGGATCGCCGAGGCGGCCGGGGTGGCCGAAGGGACGATCTTCCGGGTCTTCCCCACCAAGGATGCCTTGATCGACGCCGTCTGCGAGCGGGTCTTCGACCTCGACCAGGCCCTGGCGGAGCTCCGCCAGGTGGAGCCGGCCACCGACCTGGAAGATCGGCTGGCTCAGGTGGTGATCATCATGCAGCGCCGGCTGCGTCGGATCTTCGCCTTGTTCCACGCCCTCGGTCTCGACCGGCGGCCGCACGATGTCGAAGTACACCGGGCCCGTCAGCGGGCCGACAACGACCGGCTCAACAAAGTGATCGCCGAGCTGATCGAGCCCGATGCCGATCGGCTCCGGATGCCGACGGTCGAAGCCGCCAACGTGCTGCGGATGCTGACCCTGGCCATGACCCACCCCTTGCTGAGCGACCCGAAGCCGAGCGAGCCCCACGAGATCGTCGAGCTGGTCCTGCACGGCATCTCCACCAAGTCCCACCACATCGCAGAACCGACAGGACGACCATGCTGATCCCCCTCCTCCGCACCTTCTTGGCGCCCTACCGCGGCCTGCTGATCGGCGTGCTCGTGCTGCAGCTGATCGGCACCATGGCCTCGCTCTACCTGCCCAGCCTGAACGCGTCGATCATCGACCAGGGGGTGGCCAAGGGCGACACCGGCTTCATCTGGAACACCGGCAAGGTGATGCTGCTGGTCAGCCTGGTCCAGATCGCCTGCGCGGTCGCGGCCACCTACCTCGGGGCCAAGACCGCGATGAGCTTCGGCCGCGACGTCCGGGCCTCGATCTTCGAGCGGGTGCTGTCCTTCTCCGCCCGCGAGCTCAACCAGTTCGGCGCACCGTCGCTGATCACCCGTAACACCAACGACGTGCAACAGGTGCAGATGCTGGTGCTGTTGTCGTCGACGATGTTCGTGGCCGCACCCATCACGATGGTCGGTGGGGTGGTTTTCGCCCTCCGTGAAGACGTCGGGCTGTCCTGGCTGGTCGTCGTCGCGGTGCCGGTGCTGGCTCTGGCCATCGGCGCGGTGATCATCCGGATGCGTCCGCTGTTCCGGGTCATGCAGACCCGGATCGATGCGGTCAACCGGGTGCTGCGGGAGCAGATCACCGGCATCCGGGTGGTCCGCGCCTTCGTGCGTGAGCCGTACGAGACCGACCGGTTCGCCAAGGCCAATGCCGAGCTGACCGAGACGGCCACCTCGGTCGGCCGCTACATGGCGTCCCTGTTCCCGATCGTGATGTTCGTGATGAACATCTCGAGCGTTGCCGTGCTCTGGTTCGGCGCTCGGCGGATCGACTCCGGGGCCATGCAGATCGGGTCGCTGACCGCCTTCTTGACCTACCTGATCCAGATCTTGATGTCGGTGATGATGGCGACGTTCCTGCTGATGATCGCGCCCCGGGCCGCGGTCTGCGCCGAGCGGATCGCCGACGTGATCAACACCGAGTCGACCGTCCCGCTGCCGGCCCGCCCGGTCACCACGCTGCACGCCACCTCGGTCGTCGGCTTCGACCGGGCCGAGTTCACCTACCCCGGGGCCGAGTCGCCGGTGCTGCGGAACATCACCTTCACCGCGGAGCCCGGCCAGACCACGGCCATCATCGGCTCCACCGGCGCCGGCAAGTCCACACTGATCTCGCTCATCCCGCGGCTGTTCGACGCCACCGGCGGTTCGGTCACCGTCGACGACGCCGAGGTGCGCGACATCGACCCCGACCTGTTGTGGAGCCGGATCGGCCTGGTGCCGCAGAAGGCGTTCCTGTTCACCGGCACCGTGGCCAGCAACCTGCGCTACGGCCGGCCCGACGCAACCGAGGACGAGCTGTGGCACGCCCTCCGGGTCGCCCAGGCCGAGTCCTTCGTACGCGACATGCCCGGCCAGCTCGACGCCCCCATCTCCCAGGGCGGCAGCAACGTCTCCGGCGGTCAGCGGCAACGGCTCTCGATCGCCCGGGCGTTGATCAAGAAGCCGGAGATCTACATCTTCGACGACTCCTTCTCCGCCCTCGACGTGGCCACCGACGCCCGGCTGCGCGCCGCACTGCGGCGGGAGACCCGCGAGGCCGCGGTGATCATCGTCGGCCAACGGGTGGCCACGATCGCCGACGCCGACAAGATCTTGGTGCTGGAGGACGGTGAGATCGTCGGCTCCGGAACCCATGAGCAGCTCCTCGTCGAGTGCCCGACCTATCTCGAGATCGTCGATTCCCAGCTGAGCGCAGAGGAGGCGGCCGCATGAGCGAGCGTACGGACACCACGACGTCCGAGGCACCCGTGGCCAAGGCCCCGGAACGGCCGAAGTACGCCCCGACCGGCGGCCCCCGCGGTGGCGGCGGCTGGGGCGGACCACGGGCGGTCGAGAAGTCGATGACCTTCTGGCCGTCGATGAAGCGGCTGCTCGGCCATCTCGCGCCGGAGCGGATGATCTTGATCGCCACCTTGGTGCTGGCCGTCGTCGGAATCGTGATGAGCGTGATCGGCCCGAAGATCCTCGGGCTGGCCACCGACGTGATCTTCACCGGCATCATCGGCAAGAACCTGCCGGCCGGTTCGAGCAAGGAGCAGGTCGTCGCGGGCCTGCGGGCCCAGGGCAACGACACCTTCGCCGACCTGGTCTCCCGGCTCGACGTGGTGCCGGGCCAGGGCATCGACTTCGTCGGGCTCCGCAACATCTTGCTGCTCGCACTCGGGCTCTACCTGGTGTCCTCGCTGTTCATGTGGCTGCAGGGCTATCTGCTCAACGGTGCGGTGCAGCGCTCGGTCTACGCGCTGCGCAGCGAGGTGGAGAGCAAGATCAACCGGCTGCCGCTGTCCTACTTCGACCGGCAGACCCGCGGTGAGCTGCTCAGCCGGGTGACCAACGACATCGACAACATCGCCCAGTCGCTGCAGCAGACACTCAGCCAGCTGCTCACCTCGCTGCTCACCGTGGTCGGGGTGACCGTGATGATGTTCATCGTCTCCCCGGTGCTGGCGCTGATCGCGCTCGTCACCATCCCGATCTCGATCGCCGTCACCGCGGTGATCGGCAAGCGGTCGCAGAAGATGTTCGTCTCGCAGTGGAAGTCGACCGGCGAGCTGAACGGCCACATCGAGGAGGCGTTCACCGGCCAGTCGCTGGTCAAGGTGTTCGGTCGGCAGCGGGAGGTCGAGGCCGTCTTCGCCGAGAAGAACAAGACCCTGTTCACGGCGAGCTTCGGCGCCCAGTTCGTCTCCGGGCTGATCATGCCGACCATGTTCTTCATCGGCAACCTCAACTACGTGGCGATCGCGGTGGTGGGTGGCCTCCGGGTGGCCAGCGGCACGATGAGTCTGGGCGACGTGCAAGCGTTCATCCAGTACACCCGGATGTTCACCCAGCCCCTGACCCAGGTGGCCTCGATGGCCAACCTGCTGCAGTCCGGCGTGGCCTCGGCCGAGCGGGTCTTCGAGGTGCTGGACGCCGAGGAGCAGGAAACCGAGACCGCCGGGGTGCTGAACCCGACCTCCGGCCGGGTCGAGTTCGAGCACATCTCGTTCTCCTACGACCCGAAGCAACCCTTGATCACCGACCTGTCGCTGGTCGCCGAACCTGGCAGCACGGTGGCCATCGTCGGTCCGACCGGGGCGGGCAAGACCACCCTGGTCAACCTGATCATGCGGTTCTACGAGCTCGACGCCGGCCGGATCACCCTGGACGGGATCGACATCGCCTCGGTCCCCCGGTCGGCGCTGCGTTCCTCGATCGGCATGGTGCTGCAGGACACCTGGCTGTTCCACGGCACCATCCGCGACAACATCGCGTACGGCCGCCCGGGGGCGAGCGAGGCGGAGCTGCTGGCCGCGGCCGAGGCCACCTTCGTCGACCGGTTCGTGCACTCCCTGCCCGACGGCTACGACACGGTCATCGACGAGGAGGGCAGCAACATCAGCGCCGGGGAGAAGCAGCTGATCACCATCGCCCGGGCCTTCTTGGCCGACCCGGCGCTGCTCATCCTGGACGAGGCGACCAGCTCGGTGGACACCCGGACGGAGGTGCTGGTCCAGCACGCCATGGCGGCGCTCCGCTCGGACCGGACGAGCTTCGTCATCGCCCACCGGCTCTCGACCATCCGCGACGCTGACGTGATCTTGGTGATGGAGAGTGGCCAGATCGTCGAGCAGGGCAGTCACACCGAGCTGCTGGAGGCTCGCGGTCACTACTACGAGCTCTACAACTCCCAGTTCGCTGCCCCGGCGGAGGAGCTCGAGCCGGGTTCGGCAGCCGCGGTCCGGTAGAACCGCTGAGAATCCAGCGCCAGATCCCGCTCGGACCCTGGCTCACGGGCGGCCCGGACCCCGTCGGCCGCGGCTGGCGCTGGATTTTCAGCGGATCAGTCGGCCAGAGCTCGGCGTACGGTCTCGATCACGTGCTCTGGACGGTCGACGAGCATCCGCCAGGTGAACCGCAAGACCCGCCAGCCGTCGATCACCAGCGCGTTCTGTCGCCAGCGGTCCTTCTCGAAGAGCTTCCGATCAGTGACGTGACGACGGCCGTCGATCTCGACCGCCAACCGGCACCGGCGAAACCCGACGTCAAGGTAGAAGGTCCAGCCGTCGACGTTCACCTCGATGTTGGCGCGCCACCCGGTGAGCCCGGCCGCTCGGAGCAGGCGGTGGAACAGCCGCTCCGCCTCTGACCAGGGTTGGTCGCGCGAGTCGAGCAGCAGCTCGCGTCGGGAGGTGTTGCCCTTGCGAGAACCGGTCAGCTCGATGGCCCGGTGCAGCTGGGCCAAGGTTGCGGCCCGGGTCCGCAGGACCTCGTCGATGGGCTCGCCTCCCAGGGTTGCGCATAGGTCGAGAGCGGTCAGGCCCGGAGCCGTCATCCGCAGCCGACCGCGCTGCACCACGAGCTCCGGCGGGATCTCTCGGCGTGAGAAGTGGAAGCCGGGCTGCGCCGCCTTGTCCACCGGCAGCGCGCAGGTCACCCGGCTCACCCGCAGCTCGGGCCAGAACGACGCCTTCGCCGCCGCACCGTCGACCAGGATCGCGTCGGGAGCCGCGGCCATCACGGCCCGCACCCGGACGTCGAACGTCGTCGCCACCTTCGGACTCGCATAGACCCCGGGCAAGACGGCACACAGGTCACCCCGCCGGATCAGGCGATCGAGGGTGCCGAGCAGCTGTGGATGGTCGCGGCGCGCGATGACGCCACGTTCGGACAGGATGAGTTGAACCTCTGACTGGTTTGCCTTCATACCCATGAAGGCCTCCGGCGACGGCCCGATGTTAACGAGGTCGCTGAAAATCCAGCGCCTGCTGGCCTTCACCCGGCAAATTCGAGTCGGCGGTGCCTGGACGGGCACCGCACGCGCTGGATTCTCAGCGCATTGGCCCGCCGGCGTAGTCGAACCGGGCCGCGACCAGGCGGTTGAGCCGGCGTTGGCGGTGACGGTAGAACAGCTGCGCGAACAGCCAGGCCGGGACGGTGAGCAGACCGGCATGGATCTCCACCTGGTCGCGGTAGCGGGTCATGCCGTAGAAGTCCTCGACGATGATCGTGTGGTCCCACACCGTGATCAGGTCGCTGTAGCCGGCGTCGTGCCACACCACTGCCTCGGAGTCCGGCGGCAGCGGCTGCGGGTTGAGGGTGTGCTCGCCGATCGGGACCCGGCCGCCGACGAGCAAAGTGGCCCGGTACTTCCCGGGCGACCACCGGGCCGGGAAGGTGGAGGGTTCGACCGGCTGGAAGATCAGCATCGGCGCCGCGATGTGCTGCAGAAGTGCCGGCTTGTCCAGCTCCGCCCGGATCGCCTCGACCGGACAGGCGAGCAGAGAGGTGCATTCCAGCCGCATGGGGGCCAAGTTACCCGCTCGATTGTGAACCGCTCGGCCGCGACGCAGGATAGGACTATGCATCAGCGCGCGGAGACCCGGTCGAGCGACGGCGTGGGTGCCGACACCAGGCGCTGGGCCAGCCTTGCGGGCGTGATCGCCGGGGTGGCCGGGCTGGGCATCGCCGACCTCGCCGCCTGGCTCGTCTCTGCGCTGGGCTCCCCGGTGTCAGCCGTCGGCGAGCTGATCATCAAGCTGTTGCCGGCCGCCCTGGTCAACTTCGGCAAGGACACCTTGGGCAAGGCCGACAAACCGATCCTGCTGGTGCTGGTCACGCTGGGCGTCCTGGTCCTGTGTGGCCTGGCCGGGCGCCTCGAGCTGCAACGGCCCTACCTCGGCACCGCGATCTTCGCCCTGGTGGCGATCATCGGCTGGATCGGCGTCGGTGCCCGGGCCGGCTGGTCACTCGGCGCCTACGTCCCGACGCTGGTCGGTCTGGTGCTCGGTTACGTGATCTTGAGCAGCCTGATCACCCGGCTGCGCCGCTGGCACGCCCGACATGCCGACGGTCCGAGCTCCCAGGCTCGGCGGAGCTTTCTGGGCACGACGATCTTGGTCGGCGCCCTGGGTACGGTTGCCGCGGTCGCGGGCCGCGCCCTGGTCAGCGCCGCCGGCGCGGTGAACGACGCGCGTTCCAAGATCACGTTGCCGGCCCCGGTGAAGCCCGCGGCCACGGTGCCCGCCGGGGCGGACTTCGCGATCGCGGACTTGAGCCCGTACGTGACCGGCAACGACGACTTCTACCGCATCGACACGGCCTTGCAGGTGCCCCGGATCGATCAGGACGCCTGGTCCTTGAAGGTGACCGGCATGGTCGAGCAGGAGGTCACGATCAACTTCGCCGAGCTGTCCGGCAAGCCCCTGGTCGAGCACCTGACCACCTTGACCTGCGTGTCCAACGAGGTCGGCGGCGACCTGATCGGCAACGCCTTGTGGCTGGGCTATCCGATCCGCGAGCTGCTCGCGCAAGCCAAGCCGCTGGCCGGTGCGGACATGGTGTTGTCGACCAGCGAGGACGGTTGGACCGCGGGCACCCCGCTGTCGGCACTGACCGATCCGTCGCGGGAGGCGATGCTGGCCATCGGCATGAACGGCGAGCCGCTTCCCCTGGAGCACGGGTTCCCCGTACGGATGGTGGTGCCGGGTCTGTACGGCTACGTCTCCGCCACCAAGTGGGTGACCGAGCTGCGGGTCACGACGTTCGCCAAGGACCAGGGCTACTGGACCCCGCTCGGCTGGTCGGCGATGGGCCCGATCAAGATCGGGTCGCGGATCGACGTGCCGCGCAAGACCAGTGCCGACGCCGGCTCGGTCGTGGTCGCCGGCATCGCCTGGGCCCAGCACACCGGTATCGCCACCGTGGAGGTCCAGGTCGACGCCGGTGAGTGGGTGGCGGCCGAGCTCGCCGAGACCGCCGGGCCCGACACCTGGCGGCAGTGGCGCTACGTCTGGCCGGCCACGCCCGGCAGCCACAGCGTCGCCGTGCGCGCCACCGACACCAAGGGCAACGTGCAGATCGAGACCAGCGCACCGCCCGCCCCGGACGGGGCCACCGGCTATCACACGGTGCAGATCAAGATCCGCTGAGGCGGCCCGGCTCGACATGGCTGGTGAGCCGTGCGGCTTCTGCTCCGCGCGAGGAGCGGTGTACTAGGTTCGACGCGTGCGCATCGCTGTGGTCCGGGAGTCCGTGCCGGGCGAGGCGCGGGTCGCACTGGTCCCCGAGCACGTGGCCAGGCTGACCGCGCTGGGCTACCAGGTGGCGGTCCAGCCGGGGGCCGGGGCCGGAGCGTTGCTGTCGGACGAGGCGTACGCGGCCGCCGGGGCCATGATCACGGAGGCGGCCGTCGACCAGGCTGTCGTGGTCATCGGTGTGCAGCCGCTGGCCCCGCCGTTGCTCGCTGAGCTGCTCGAGAACACCGCCACGATCTCGTTCTTCTCCCCCGCGACCCGCCTGCCCGAGGTCGCCGACCGCCGGGATCGCCGGCTGACCACCTTCGGGATGGAGCTGGTGCCGCGCATCTCCCGCGCGCAGCCGATGGACGCGCTCAGCTCCCAGTCCCTGGTGGCGGGGTACCGGGCGGCGATCGTGGCCGCCGGCCGGCTGCGCGAGTTCTTCCCGCTGAACATGACCTCGGCCGGCACCGTGCCACCCGCCCAGGTGGTCGTCCTCGGCGCGGGTGTGGCCGGCCTGCAGGCCATCGCCACCTGTCGGCGGCTGGGGGCGGTGGTGAAGGGCTACGACGTACGGGCGGCCGCGGCCGAGGAGATCCGCTCGATGGGCGCGGTGGCCATCGAGCTGGAGCTGCCGACCCTGGAGGGCGCCGGTGGCTACGCCCGGGAGATGTCGGAGGACCGGGCCCAGCGCCAGCGCGAGCTGCTCGCGCCCTACATCGCCGCCGCTGATGCCTTGATCACCACCGCTGCCGTCCCCGGCCGTCAGGCACCGCTGCTGGTCACCGACCGAGATGATCTCGGCCATGCGACCAGGGTCGGTGGTGGTCGATCTGGCCGCCGACTCCGGTGGCAACGTCGAGGGTGCGGTGCCCGGCAAGGTGGTCCCGGTGAACGGCGTCCAGCTGTGGGGCGGATCCAACGTGCCGAGCCAGATGCCCGCGCCGGCCAGCCGGCTCTACAGCCAGAACGTGGTGAACGTGATCACCTTGATGACCCGTGACGGCGCCTTCGCCCCGGACTTCGCCGACGAGATCGTGGCCGGGATGTGCCTCACCCACGCCGGCGAGATCCGGCACGCCCCCACTGAGCAGCTGCTGGCGCAGCGAAGCGGAGCCCAACCAACATGAGCGAGTCCATGGTGTGGCTGACGATCTTCGTGCTGGCGATCTTCGTCGGCATCGAGGTGATCTCGAAGGTCTCCGCCACCCTGCACACCCCACTGATGTCGGGGGCGAACGCCATCCACGGGGTGATCTTGATCGGGGCGATCCTGGTCGCCGGCTCGGCGACGTCCACGCCGATCTTGGTGCTCGGCCTGGTCGCGGTGGCACTGGCGACGATCAACATGGTCGGCGGCTTCGTGGTCACCGACCGGATGCTGCTGATGTTCAGCAACCGCGGCCGCAAGCGCAAGGAGCTCGACCGGTGACGCCGGTCTGGGGACAGCTGGGCTATCTCGTCGCCGCCGTCTGCTTCATCGTCGCGCTCAAGGGGTTGTCCTCGCCCAAGACGGCGCGGCGTGGCAACCTGATCGGGGCGGCCGGTGCGGTGCTGGCCTGCGTGCTGGTCTTCCTGGTCGCCGACTTGCGGCACCTGGTGCCGATCCTCGTCGCGATCGCCATCGGCACCGCGGTCGGGGTGGTCGGGGCCTACCGGGTCAAGATGACCCAGATGCCCCAGCTGGTCGCGCTGTTCAACGGTGTCGGTGGTGGAGCGGCGGCGATCGTCGCGTTGATCGAGCTGCACACCATCGCGGCGACCGAGCCGCCCGTCTTCCACCTCGTGGCCACCGCCTTCACCATCGTGATCGGGTCGGTCAGCTGCGCGGGCTCGATCGTCACCTTCCTCAAGCTGCAGGAGCTGATGACCACCCGGCCGGTGGTCTTCGCCGGCTTCCCGATCCTGTACGGCTTCGGGCTGGTCGCGGCCGTCGGTTTCAGTGTGGCCCTGGTGCTCGCGCCCAGCATGATCACCGGCGTGCTGCTGGCCGTGATCGGCGCCGGTCTCGGTGTGCTGCTGGTGCTGCCGGTCGGGGGCGCGGACGTGCCCATCGTCATCTCGCTGCTCAACGCGCTGACCGGCCTCACGGTGGCGGCCAGCGGCTACCTGTTGGAGAACACGCTGCTGCTGGTCGCGGGCACCCTGGTCGGGTCGGCCGGCACCCTGCTGACCCGGATGATGGCCGCCGCGATGGGGCGGTCGCTGTTCGCCACCTTGTTCGGCGCGCTGAAGGGCGGCTCGTCGCAGGGTTCGGTGACCGCCAGCGACCGGCCGGTGAAGTCGACCAGTGCCGCCGACGTCGCCATCCTGCTCAGCTACGCCCAGCGCGTGATCATCGTTCCCGGCTACGGGCTGGCGGTCGCCCAGGCGCAGCACACGCTGCGCCAGCTGGTCGACGTGCTGCTGGAGCGCGGCGTACGGGTCGACTACGCGATCCATCCCGTCGCCGGCCGGATGCCCGGTCACATGAACGTGCTGCTGGCCGAGGCCCAAGTGCCCTACAGCCAGCTCAAGGAGATGGGCGAGATCAACTCCGAGTTCAAGCAGACCGACGTGGTCTTGGTGGTCGGTGCGAACGACGTGGTCAACCCGGCGGCCGAGACCACCCCGGGCGCTCCGATCTACGGGATGCCCATCCTGCACGCCAACCAGGCCCGGCAGGTCGTGTTCTTGAAGCGGTCGATGCGACCGGGCTTCGCCGGCATCGAGAACGAGCTGCTCTACGAACCGACCACCACCTTGTTGTTCGGTGACGCCAAGGACACCATGAGCAAGCTGCTGGCCGAGGTCAAAGCCCTCTGAGGCGGACTCAGATCCAGCCTCGTTCCCGGGCCTTGCGGGCGGCCTCGTGCCGGTTGGCCACCTCGAGCTTCGTCACCGCCGCGGACAGATAGTTGCGTACGGTGCCGGGCGACAGCGCCACCCGGTCGGCGATCTCCTCGACCGGTCGGCCGTCGGCGGCCAGCGTGAGCACGTCAGCCTCTCGCGGTGTCAGGGGCGAGTCCCCCGCCGACATCGCCTCGGCGGCCAGCTCGGGGTCGACGTAGCGCCCACCGGCCGCGACCGTACGCACCGCCGTGGCCAGCACCGACGCGGAGGTC
Organism: uncultured Actinomycetota bacterium; assembly: GCA_963740705.1. Taxonomy (GTDB): domain Bacteria; phylum Actinomycetota; class Actinomycetes; order Propionibacteriales; family Propionibacteriaceae; genus Microlunatus. Next base: position 140,809 of record CAVUGB010000006.1, on the reverse strand, counting down.
GTCTTGGACAAGAAGGCCCGGGCCCCGGCAGCCAGCGCGGCCTTCAGGTAGCCGGGGCGAGCGTGGGAGGTGACGATGACGCACCGGCACTCCGGCACCAGACGCTGCAGCTGCTCGGTGACCTCGACGCCGTCCAGCCCGGGCATCTGCAGGTCGAGCAGGGCGACCTGAGGTCGCACCTGGGCGGCCAGCGCCACGGCCTCCGGCCCGGAAGCAGCGCGAGCGACCACCTCGATGTCGTCCTCCAGCGACAGCAGCGACGCGATGGCGTCGCGGATCAAGATCTCGTCGTCACTGATCAACACCGTGATCGGTTCACTCATGGTCACCCGCCTCTCGGGGCAGCTCGGCCCGCAGGGTGAAGCGGCCGCCCTCTCGTTCGTAGGTCAGCACGCCACCGGCCTCAGCCACCCGCTCGGTCATCCCCAGCAGCCCCGAACCCTGGCCGAGCGGTCGTCGGGCGTCCACCCCGTCGTTGCGGATGATCATGACCAGCGGGTCACCGTCGGTCATGGTGATCCTGACCTCAGTGGCCTTGCTGTGCTTGATCAGGTTGGTGACCGCCTCACGGGCGACCCAGGCCAACGTGCTGGTGGTCACTGCTCCGACCTCCCGCGGCACACCGGTCACGGTGCAGCTGATCCCCGCCGCGTCGAGCAGGGACCGAGCGCCCTGCAGCTCGACATCGAGGTTGGCCTCCCGGTAGCCGCGCAGCACCCGACGGACCTGGCGACCGGCCTCGTCGGCGATCGCCCGGACCTCACCGATCTCATCGGCCGCCTCGTCGTTGCGTCCCCGCCGGGCGAGCTCGGCGGCCAGCTCGCTCTTCAGCGCGACCGTGGCCAACGTACGCCCGAACACGTCGTGCAGGTCGCGGGAGATCCGCAGCCGCTCCTCGGCGATGGCCAATCGGGCCGAGTCGAGCCGGGCGGCGTCCAGCTCGAGGTGCACCCGCAGCATCCAGCCCGAGACCCAGACGCTGCTGGTGATCACCACGACCATCACCAGCAAGCCCACCATCAGCCCGGCCATGGTCGACAGCGACTCGTCGGCGAAGATCGCCGTGCCGATCCCGAGCAGGACGACGATGACGCCCACCCCGGTCATCGCGACCCGGTAGGTCTGGGCGGGGGCCAGAGCGGACCAGGTCAAGGCCACCACGTACGCCATCACGGCCAAGGATCCCGGCCCCCACAGCGTGGCGAAGACGATCCCGGAGGCTATCGTCGCGGCGACGGTGAGGCTGAGCCGGACCCGGGGCAGCGTACGGGCCGGATGACCGGTCCGCAGGCTGGTCAGGCTCCACGTGATCAAGGCGATGTCCGCCGCGACGTGCAGAGCGGTCACCGTCAGCGTCACCGCGATGTCCCTGGAGGTCGCGGCCGTGTTCTGCCAGACGTTGATCACGACGGCGAACTCGACCAGCATCAAGAAGTAGAGGCTGCTGCGGACGCACCACTCGAACAGTCGCGTCCGTCGGCGGCCTGGCTCCATCATCCGATCCTGTCAGACCGGCTCGGTGCGACGCGCGATCTGGCGACGGCCCGCCCAGATGGAGACGACGACGGCGGCCAGGATCATCATGCCCATCGGCACCAGCATGAACGGCCCACCGACTCCGGCGCTGCGGTCCATGTCGACCTCACCGCCGCTGAACAGCCCGGTCAGCACGAAGAGCAAGATGTTGTTCGTCGCGTGGATCAGCACCGCCACCTCCAGGCCCCCGGTGCGCCAGATGACCACGGACAGGGCCACGCCGAACACGAAGTAGTAGGCGATCAGCCACGGGTCGGTGGCCAGGTGGGCGACCATGAAGATCAGGTTGACCACCAGGGTCGAGACCACGAACGCCGTCTTGGGGCTGACGAACCAGGAACCGACCGAGCGGGCCACCAGACCGCGGAAGCCGTACTCCTCACCAGCGGCCTGCGCCCAGGTGGTCAGCACGACCACGGCGAGCAGGGGCAGCGAGACGTTCCAGGCCCAGGACGTGGGCTGGCCAGGAATCCCGACCAGACTGCCCACCAGCACATAGACCAGCCAGGCCGGCACCACGATCGCGGCTGCCCGCAGCAGCAGGTTCCAGCGGAACCGACCACGGACCGAGCTCAGGAACCGAGGCCGGACGCCGTACAGCCACCACTGCAGCAGCATGGACAGCGGGATGAGGGACGCCGCCCCGAGGTTGACGGCCAGCAGGGTGAGCGGAGTGAGGATCACCTTGCCGTTCTGCAGATCCTGCGGATCTGTGGTGCCGGTGGCCATGTCGATCATGCCGGCGATCAGGCCGAAGACGATGCTGACGCCGAGGTAGCCGACGATCATCACGACGATGGCCACCGCGCCCCGCCACTTGGCCACACCGTCGCGGCGCAACGCGTGGTGGTACTCGCGCTCCACGACCACGGCCGGCTCAGCGGAGCCGGCGAGGCTCACGGCGGACTCTGTTTCCACGGAAGAGGTTTCCAAGGAGGATGGGGTTTCCAGGGAGGATTGGCTCATGTCTCCAGCCTGGTCGACCGGGCGGCACCGGCCCAGTGCGTGGCATCACCAGTTGCGGTGACGCCTTCACCACCCAGCCATGACAGATGTCACGAGCGACCACACCGACACGTTCCAGGTCAGCGGCACGACCATGATCACGACCGCCCGTCTCGGGCGAGCCGTCGCTGGTGGCCGCGGCGGAGGCGCCGCCACACTAACCTGACGACGTGGAACTGCTGCTCGGGGTCGACATGGGCACCTCGAGCACCAAGGGCGTGCTGGTCACCCCGGCCGGTGAGGTCGTCGCCGTCGCCCAGCGAGCCCATCAGATCTCGTTGCCGCGGCCGGGTTGGGCCGAGGTCGACGCCGACCAGGTCTGGTGGCGCGAGGTGCAAGCCATCTGCCGCGAGCTCACCGACCGCGCCGGCGGCCCGGTGGTCGGGGTCGGCGTCAGCGGTGTGGGACCCAGCCTGGTGCTGTGCGACGACCAGCTGCGGCCACTGCGAGCCGCCATCCTCTACGGCATCGACTCGCGGGCGACCGAGCAGATCGAGACCCTCAACCAACGGTACGGAGCCGCTGAGATCTTGGCCAACGGCGGCAAGTTCTTGACCTCCCAGGCCCTGGGTCCCAAGCTCGAGTGGGTCCGCCAGCACGAGCCGGACGTCTGGCGGCGGGCCCACGGCTGGTACGGCGCCCACTCGTTCATCGCCGCCAAGCTGACCGGTGAGTACGTGATGGACCACCACACCGCGAGCCAGTGCGACCCGCTCTACCGGGTGCCCAGCTTCGGCTGGCACCACGACTGGGCCATGCAGATCTGCGAGCCGATCGGCCTCCCGCGGCTGGCCTGGCCGAGCGAGGTCATCGGCCAGGTCACGAAGCAGGCGGCGGCGGCGACCGGCATCCCCGCCGGCACCCCGGTGGTGGCCGGCACCATGGACGTCAACGCCGAGGCCTTCAGTGTCGGAGTCCGCGACCCCGGTGACCAGATGATCATGTACGGCTCGACGATGTACCTCCTCCAGGTGCTGGCCGACTACTACGTGCACCCGGGCCTGTGGACGACTGTCGGGGTCGAGCCGGGTCGGCACGCGCTGGCCGGCGGCACCGCCACGGCCGGCAGCATGACCACCTGGCTCAAGTCCTTGCTCGGCGACGTCGAGTTCGCGCCGCTGCTGGCCGAGGCGGCGCAGGTGCCGCTGGGCGCCGAGGGTCTGCTGGTGGTGCCTTACCTGGCCGGGGAGCGTACGCCGGTCTTCGACCCGGAGGCCCGCGGGCTCATCGCCGGGCTGACCCTGCGGCACGGTCGCGGCCACCTGTTCCGCGCCTGCTACGAGGGGATCGCCTTCGGCATCCGGCAGATCCTCGACCTGTTCGACGAGTCGGAGACCCCGCCGAAGCGCACCGTGGCCGTCGGCGGTGGGCTCCAGGCGCCGCTGTGGACCACCATCGTCAGCGACATCACCGGACGGACCCAGCTCGTGCCCGAGCAGACCATCGGCGCCTGCTACGGCGGAGCGCTGCTCGCGGCCATCGGAACCCGGCAGGTCCCCCCGGAGACCGACTGGACCGTTCTCGCCCGGGAGGTCGTGCCCGACCCCGACCGCCGCGCCGCCTATGACCAGCTCTACCCGATCTGGCGCGAGCTCTACCCGGCGACCCGGGACCAGATGCACCGCCTCGGGCGACTGGGCGGCGCGGCTCCGTAGGCTGGCGGCATGCGGATCGCCACCTGGAACGTCAACTCGGTCGGTGCTCGCCTGCCCCGGTTGCTGGACTGGCTGCAGACCCGGAACCCGGACGTGGCCGCCCTGCAGGAGACCAAGTGCGCGGATGCCGGCTTTCCCCACGCGGAGCTGGCCGAGCTCGGCTACCAGGCCATGCACGTGGGCGATGGCCGCTGGAACGGCGTCGCGGTGGTGTCGAGGATCGGTCTGACCCCGGTGGCCGACCAGCTTCCGGGGATGAGCGAAGCGCGCTACGCCAGTGCCGACTGCGGCGGGCTGCGGGTCACCAGCGTCTACGTGCCCAACGGTCGCTCGATCGAGGACGCTCAGTACCCGTACAAGCTGGAGTGGCTGGCCGCGCTGCGCTCCAGCCTGGAGCTGGTCCCGGCCGGGACCCCACAGGCGATCATGGGCGACTTCAACGTCGCCCGCCGCGACGAGGACGTCTGGGACATCAAGGCGTTCGCCGGCTCGACTCATGTCACCCAGCCCGAACGAGACGCCCTGGAGCGGCTGATCGACTTCGGTCTGACCGACGTCAGCGCTCGGCCGGGTAAGAACGACCGACCGTTCACCTACTGGGACTACCGGGCCGGTCGGTTCCACCAGGACCTCGGGATGCGGATCGACTACGTGCTGACCAGCACCTCGGTCACGATCACCGATGCCTACGTCGACCGGGAGGCGCGGAAGGGGAAGCTGCCGTCGGACCACGCACCGGTGGTCGTCGACCTCGAACTGCCCTGATTTTCTTGCGCTGGTTGGTTCGACGCGCGGCCGGCGAGCGCGTCGGACCTCACGCGGGTAAGAGAATCAGGGCCGCGGGCGACGACGCCGCAGCACCAGCGCGCCGCCGAGGCTCAACCCGACGCCCAGCACCAACCCGTACGGGGCGGCCGACGACGACCCGGTGGCGGCCAGAGGTTCACGAGGTCGGGGCGGGGTGGCGGCGCCGCTCGGGCTGCTGACCGCTGAGGCGCAGGTCTGGGGCACTGGCACCGACTCCTGCCGACCGGCTTCTTGGATGAAACCGCCGGGGACGCCGTAGTCCGACGCGGTCCAGGCCAGTGTCGACCGGGTCCAGGGCGCCCGGTGCGTGGCGCCGGAGTCGAGATCGGCTTGGGCAACGGTGAGGTCCGAGCCGGGGCGCCCGAGCCGGAGGTCGACCACAGGGTTGCCGGCCGGGTTGGTGAAGGTCACGGCCCGGCAGGTCACCGTGATGGTCAGGCAGCTCAGGACTCGAAACTCGACCACGTCGTAGAGATCAGCAGACCCGCTCAGAGACAGCTCGGCGCGGTAGCGCCCGGCCTCCGGCAAGACGTCACTGAACCGGTGGGCGCGCGAGTCGTCGGCCTCCGCCTCGTCAGCCGCCACCCGCTCGCCGCGATCGTCCACGATGACGTAACGGAACGCCTGGCCGGCCGGATGCTCGACGTCGGTGGTGATCCGGGCCGGCGACCTGCCGGCGGCCGAGCAGCTGACGGCCGCGGTGATCGAGATCGGCACCCCGCAATCCACCGGGATCTGCTCCGTGCCCTCACCGGCCAGGCTGACCGTCGGCTCCGAGGTGGAGCCACCCAGGCTGAGGGCGAACCACTCGATCTCGGTGGCCGAGGTGCGGACCCGGGTGCTGCGTCCCGGCGGCACGGTCAGCTCCTCCAGGGCCCCCGGATCGTCCTCGGACCCCATTTCCTCCGGAGTCCCGTAGACCACGTCCACGGCCGGGTTGGTCGCCGGGTTGGCGAAAGTGATCGCCTGGCAGCTGACCGTCACGGCGACACAGTCCACGACGCTGATCGGATCCGAGGTCAACGCCACCGTGCCCCCTGGCTCGTACAGGTCCAGCCGATAGTCTCCCCGGCTCAGGCCCGGCACCACGAAGTCGGCGAACTCATCATCCGGGTCGACGGTCACGGTGCCGGCGACCCTGAATTCGTCGCCTCCGCTGACCACGTAGTCCACGGTGAACGGCTCGTCGATCATGGACACGATGCCGATCTCCACCGTTGCGCTGCCGGGCTCGGCGGCGCAGGTCGAGATGGCCAGGCTGAGGTAGCGCTCGTCCTCCGCCAGCCCCCGCTCGGCGCCCGCCGACCGCTGGGTCACCCCGCCGGCCAGCAGCCGTTGGAACCGCTTCGGAAGCCGGGCCAGCGCAGCCCCGTAGGTCAACCGCCGCCCGGAGCCGGCCGCGGCGGGCGTGGCGTCAGCCGTCGCCGAGACCCTGGGCGTGGGCGTGGGCGTCGGGGTGGGCATGGGGGTGGGGCTGGGCCCGGGCCTGGTCGACGTGCGCCCGCTGGATGCGGCCGGCTGGCCGGTCGACGAGGAGTCTGGACGGTGGGGCTCGGCGAGGCGGCCGCCGGAACGGTCAAGCCACCGAGCATCAAGATCAAGGTGACCAGCACGCCGATGCCACCGGCCCGGAGCGGAGCAGACGCTCGATCTCGCACCGGGGGGACACGTGAGCTCGTCACGGACATGGTCCTTTCGAACGACGACCGTCCCCCGACGGGCGTACCGGACCGACCGTTCGGACCGACCTGTGCAGAATCCAAGCAGCCGGGGACCGCGGTCGGCAAGCGCGGCGGTTCCTCACCGGCTCGCGGAGGACTCCTCCTGCAATGCGGACAGCTCGTGGGTGATGGTCCGGGTCGCCGGATAGAGGTCGACATAGCTGCGGTAGAGCCGCTCGTACGTTGACGCTGTCGCCGGATTCGGTTGCACCTCGCGCCCCGCCCGGGTCCAGTCGGTGTCCGGCGGCACCAGGCCGGCCCCGATCGCGGCCATCAGCGCATCGCCGAAGCTGGCGCCGATGGTCTGCTCGGGGATGACCTGAGGCCGGCCGGTGACGTCGCTGACGATCTGGGTCCAGAGCCCGCCCTGGGTGCCGCCGCCCACCGCGACCAGCCGGCGCACCGGGGCGATGTCGGAGTCGAGCAGCTCCAGGATCTGGCGGATGCCGTACGCGATGCCTTCGTAGACCGCCCGGAACAGGTGGCCCCGGGTGTGCCGCAGGCTCAGCCCGGCGACCAGGCCCCGAGCCCGCGGGTCGAAGATCGGGGTTCGTTCACCGGCGAAGTAGGGCAGCACCAGCAGCCCGTCCGAGCCCGCGGGGGTGGCGGACGCCTCGGCGACCAGATCCCCGAACGGGACCCCGCCGACGAGGTCCTGCACCCAGGAGGTGAGGCTGCCCGACGTCGACATGCCAGCGGCGAGCGTGTACGAGTCCGGTTCGATCCCCGAGGTCGTCCACAGCTGCGGGTGGACGGCCAACCGGTCGAGCACCTGGACGAAGAACATGGTCGAGCCGTACATCAGCATCAGGTCGCCGGGAGCGCGTACGCCGGCGCTGAACGCCTCGGCCCAGGCGTCGACCGTGCCGGCGCAGACCGGGGTGCCGGCCGGCAGACCCGTCTCGGCCGCGGCCAGCTCGGTCACCTCGCCGATCACCTCGCTCGCCCAGGCCAGCTCGGGCATCTCCAGGTGGGACACGATCTGCTCGGCCCACGGTTCGTTCCAGCTGCGGGTGTTGATGTCGTAGAGCGGGTCACTCTGGCTGGCGGTGTGGTGGTCGATCGTGTAAGCACCGGTCAGCTTGCGGGCCACGTAGCTGTGCGAGCTGTACCAGTGGGTCGCGCGGGCGAACTCCTCCGGCTCGTGGCGCTGGACCCAGGCGATCTTGGGCCCGACCGCCTGGGTGGACAGGGCCTTCCCGCACCGGCGCAGGATCTCCTCGGCGCCGAAGCGCTCGGTCAGCTCGGCGATCTCCTCCCCGGCCCGCATGTCGATGCCGTAGAGGATGGCGGGCCGGACCGGTCGGTCGTGCTCGTCGCAGAGCACCAGGCAGGGGCCGGCTCCGCTCACGCAGACTGCCGCCAGGCGGGCGGCACCGACCTTGGCCACCAGCTCCTGGCTGATGGCCACCACGTCGGCCCACCAGACACCCTCGGCGTCGACCTCGGCCCAGTTGGGGCGGGGCATCATCATCGACCGCGGCCGGGGGCGGGTGGCGGTGGCCAGGATCTCGCCGTCCGCGGTGGTCAACACCCCCTTGCTGCTGCCCGTGCCCATGTCGATACCGATCAGAACGTCCGCCACGTGATCTCCTCGTCGAGTCAGCTAAGGGGATCGTACGCAGCCGGCGCCGGCGGGCACCCGGCGACTCAGGTGACCAGCAGACCGCCGTCCACCGGGAGCTCGATCCCGTTGATCATCGCCGCGGCGTCGGAGGCCAGCCAGACCGCGGTCTGGGAAACCTCACGGGGATAGACGAAACGGCCCAGGGGGATCCGGGCCAGCATCGGAGCCGCCTTGTCCGGATGGTCGAGCCACACCCGCTGACCCATCTCGGTCAAGGTCACGGTCGGGCAGATCGAGTTGGCTCGTACGCCCGAAGGTCCGAGCTCCAGGGCCAGCGCCTTGGTCGCCATCAGCAGCCCCGCCTTGGTCGCGCAGTAGACGTAGTGCTCGGACAGCGGCCGGATGCCAGCCGTCGAGGAGATGCTGATGATCGAGCCCGAACCGGCCGCGGCCATCGCCGTGCCGATTCGAGCGGCCAACAGCATCGGAGCGCGCAGATTGACGTTCAGCACGGCGTCGAGATGCTCCGCCGACAGGTCGACGACCAGCTCGGGATAGGAGATGCCGGCGTTGTTGATCAAGACGTCCAGACCGCCGTATGCGGCCAGCGCGTCCCGAGCCAGCTGCTCGGGAGCCGCGGGGTCCGCCAGGTCGACCGCCAGCGGCGTGACCTCGATGCCGTGGTCGGCCGACAGCCGAGCAGCCTGGGCAGTGAGCTCGGCGAGGTTGCGCCCGGTGATCACCAACGTCGCCCCTGCGGTCGCGAAGGCGTCGGCGAGGTCGGCCCCGATCCCCTTGGAGGCTCCAGTGATCAACACCCGCTTCCCGTGCAGGACGAAGGGTTGGGAATCGGTGCTGCTCACGGCGTTCCTTTCCTTGGTCACAGGGGTTTCAGGCCCGGGACAACAGCTGCTCGGCGGTGCGTGGATCGGTGACCAGCTGGTTGAAGTAGCCCGCCCGGGCACCGGCGATCAGCGGGGCGAGTTTCTCCTGGCCGGCCGCCACGGCGATCACCACGGGAATCTGCTTCAACGTCTCCAGCTCGAGCGCGATCAGGCGCTCGATCCCCGGGAAGTTCACCGGCTGACCGTCTCGACCGAAGAACCGGGAGCAGACGTCGCCGACCGCCTCGATCAGGGCGCTGGAGGACACGTCGACGAACTGCGGGGCCTGGGATCGCAGCAGGGGTGGCGCCCCGACGCCGGTCAGCACGCAGCGGGCGTGGGGCCACAGGTGCAGCACCCGCTGGATGGCCGGGTCGTTCTGCAGGGTGTCGAACAGCTCCGGACCAGGTAGCGCCGGGGCGAACAGGTAGGTGGCCCGGCCGCCCACCCGCTCGGCGATCCGCCGGGTGATCTCGTTGGTCTGGTACCACCCCTCGGGCTGGTCGGTGCCCCCCACCGTGGGCGCCACCACGACGCCCGGCAGCGCGGGCAGGTCGAAGCTGGCCACCTCGTAGATGGTGCGACCCGAGGACACCAGCAACACGTCGCCCGGCGTCAGCCCCACCTCACGCAGCGCTCGTCCCACGGCGGGGGCGAGCACGCTGCCGGTGAGGTCCTCGACGCTCTTCGCACCGTTGGCCGCCGGTATGACGCCCGACAGGTGCACCTTCGCCAGGCCCAGGGCCGCGGCCAGGCGGACGGCGAGGTCATCGTTCGACTCGTGGTCGGGCGGGATGACCTCGATCCGGACGATCCCCCGCCGCCGGGCCTCCGAGAGGAGCCGTGAGACGGTGGCCCGGCTGGTGTGCAGGCGGGCGGCCACCTCGGCCTGGGTGGCGTCGTCGTCGTAGTACATCTTGGCCGCGGCATAGAGCAGCGACGGTGCGAAATGGCCCCCCTCGGCGACCGGCAGACGGATGCCGCCCGTGGCTTCTGGTTGCCGACTGGTCATGGCGAAGAGTATTCCAATGAACGTTTGTGCACGAGCCCGAAAGGGTGAACAGTTGTTCTGGACAGATGTTACGGGATTGGCTAGGGTACTGACCAGTGGCCCCGGAAACGGGCGGCCCAAGCGAAGCAGAGCGCACCCACCCACGCAGCATGGAGGCTCCGAGGATGTCCGAAACACCGGCCGGTCAGGCCGACCGAATTCCCGAGAAGATGCAAGCCGTGGTCTGTCACGGCCCCGAGAACTACCAGCTCGAGGAGGTCGCTGTGCCGACCCCCGGGCCGGGCGAGGCCTTGGTCAAGGTCGAGGCGGTCGGCATCTGCGCGAGCGACCTGAAGTGCTACCACGGGGCAGCCAAGTTCTGGGGTGACGCGAACCGTCCGGCCTGGGCCGAGACCGAGGTGATCCCCGGCCACGAGTTCGTCGGCACCGTCGTCCAGCTCGATCAGACGGCCGCGGACCACTGGGGCATCGCCGTCGGCGACCGGGTGGTCAGCGAGCAGATCGTGCCGTGTTGGAAGTGCCGCTACTGCCTCGACGGCAAGTACTGGATGTGCGGACCGCACGACATGTTCGGCTTCAAGCGGCGGACGCCCGGAGCCATGGCCGAATACATGGTCTACTCCAAGGACGCCCTGGTGCACAAGGTGTCGGCTGACCTGCCGCCGGCCCACGCCGCCTTCGCCGAACCCCTCTCGTGTGCCCTGCACGCGGTCGAGCGGGCGGACGTGAAGTTCGACGACGTGGTCGTCGTCGCCGGCTGCGGCCCGATCGGGCTGGGCATGATCGCAGGAGCCAAGTCCAAGAACCCGAAGCTGGTCATCGGCTTGGACATGGCCCAGGACAAGCTCGACCTGGCCCTGGAGTGCGGCGCCGACCTGGTGATCAACATCGCCAACGAGGACGCGGTCACGAAGGTGAAGGAGCTCACCGACGGCTACGGCGCCGACGTCTACATCGAGGGCACCGGCCACCCGTCCGCCGTCGGCCAGGGGCTCAACCTGCTGCGCAAGCTCGGAACCTACGTGGAGTACAGCGTCTTCGGCAGCGACGTGACCGTCGACTGGTCGATCATCAGCGACGACAAGGAGCTGGACGTACGCGGCGCCCACCTCGGTCCGCACTGCTGGCCGGCCGCCATCCGGATGATCGAGTCGGGACGGTTGCCGATGGACAAGATCTGCACCCACCAACTGCCGCTGGCCGACTTCCAGAAGGGTCTGGACCTGGTCGCCAGTGGCAAAGAGTCGATCAAGGTCTCCCTGATTCCCTGATCGGCCCCCCGGTTTCGCCGACCCGGTCGGGTCGGCGGGCCGGCGCCCCCTTCCGCACTCGGCGTGGCGTCGGTGAGCCGGCGGCTGCCGCTGACTGGCCGCCGTGGCCATCACAGCGTGTCCGGTCCCGCCCGGCCGGACCCACGACCGCGACCCTGCCTGCCCAATTTCCTTGAGGAGCCCCTGGTGCCCACAACGCCTCGTTCGCTCGGCCGCAACCGCATCATCGGGTTGGCCCTGCTTGTCGTCCTGCTGGTGCTGATGATCTTAACACCCGGTTCTTGACCCCGGCCGAGATCGCCGCCGCCCGGCCTAAGCCGTTCGACGCCGCCGAGACCGCTGCCGGTCTGTTCGACCGGGCGAAGACCGACCTGCCCGGTCAAGCCAAGCCCTTCGCGCAGGTGCTGCCCGCGGTCCAGTCCGACCCCAAGGCAGCAGCCGAGACGTACAAGGCGGTCTCCCCCGGTGAGAACTCCTACGTCTTCCCGGTGACGGCGACCGGCACCGTGTCCGACGGCACGCCGGCCAGCCTGCGCCTGGCCGTCAGCGGTCTGGACACCGAGACCCCCGTCATCGTGCCGCTGACCACGGCGATCAACGGCGCCGTGCTGCGCGACGCGATGGGCTTCAAGTTCGCTGACGCACCGGGCCAGACCGACTACCAGTACGTCGGCGACGAGCTCAAGAAGCTCATGCAGGCCGAGGTCTCCTCCGAAGTCAGCGACCCCGGATCCCTGAAGGGCAAGAAGATCACGGTGGTCGGCGTGATCAACGTGCTCGCCACCGGCGGGCCGCAGCCGAAGGCCAAGCCGGTCAACATCCAGCCGCTCTCGATCAAGGTCGGTTCGTGAGCACCGGGGTCGAGACATCGACGGGCGCAGTGGCGACATCGGATGACGACGTCGTGCTCGAGGCCGTCAACATCGCCAAGACCTATGGCGTCACCCGGGCCCTCAAGGGCGTGAACTTCAAGGTGCGGCGGGGCAAGGTGACGGTCCTGTTCGGGGAGAACGGGGCGGGCAAGTCCACCTTGATGAAGGTCTTGTCGGGGGTCGAGAAGCCCACCGGCGGTCAGCTGATCCTCGACGGCGAGCCGGTCAACCTGGCTTCGACCAACGACGCGGTCGAACGCGGCATCTCGATCATCCACCAAGAGCTCAACCTGTGCGCCAACCTCAGCGTGCGCGACAACATCTTCATCGGTCGGGAGCTGCGGACCCGTACGGGTGGCATCGACTACGCCCGCGAGCGCGACATCACCAAGGAGCTGATGGACCGGCTCGAGGAACCGATCCGGCCGAGCACGCTCGTCCAGGACCTGCGAGTCGGCCAGCAGCAGATCATCGAGATCGCCCGAGCCCTGGCGGCCGATGCCCGCATCCTGATCATGGACGAACCCACCTCGGCGCTCAGCGCCAGTGAGGTCGACGTGCTCTTCAAGGTCATCCGCGACCTGACGGCCAACGGGGTGGCCATCGTCTACATCTCCCACCATCTTGAGGAAGCGATCGAGATCGCCGACTACGCGGTGGTCTTCCGCGACGGCGAGCTGGTGGCCACCGAGGACGCAGACAAGATCGACCTCAGCTGGGTCGTCCGACAGATGGTCGGTCGCGACGCCGACTACGACTTCCGTGACGAGCCCCGGGACTACGGCGACGTCGCCTTGTCCATCCAGGGCGTCACGGTGGCCGAGCCCGACACCGGTCGGGTCGTGGTCAACAACGTGTCGCTGGACGTACGCCAGGGCGAGATCGTCTGCCTCTACGGCTTGATGGGGGCCGGCCGCACGGAGCTGATGGAGGCTCTGGCCGGTCGCGACGAGATCGCCGGCGGCCGCGTGCTGCTCGGGACCAAGGACCTGGCCGGTCACTCCATCGCCGAGCGCATCGCCATGGGCGTCGGACTGGTGCCCGAGGACCGGCAGCGTGACGGGCTGATCCAGATGATGAGCGTGGGCAAGAACCTGTCGCTGGCCAGCCTGCTGTCCGCGGTGAAGAACCAGTTCATCCACAACAAGACCGAACGCGACGCCATCACCAAGGGGGTCGCCGACGTCCGGGTCAAGACGGCCGGACCGGGGGCCCTGATCACCTCGCTGTCGGGTGGCAACCAGCAGAAGGTGGTGATCGGCAAGATGTTGCTGACCGACCCGAAGGTGCTGCTGCTCGACGAGCCGACCCGCGGCATCGACGTCGGCGCCAAGGGCGAGATCTTCGCACTGCTGTTCCGGGAGGCCAAGAAGGGTCTGGCCGTCCTCTACGTCACCTCCGAAGTCGGCGAGGCGCTGACCGCCTCGCACCGCATCATCGTGATGAGCAAGGGCCGCATGGTCAAGGAGTTCGACCCCCGGACCTGCACCCGCGACGACATCATGGCCGCGTCCGGCGAGCACGAAGATGCCGCCGCCCACGCCGGTCCCTCGGCCGGATCCCACTCGAACGGAGACCCCCAGTGAGCACGACCACCACCTCGCCGGCGCCCGCCGGCGCCGGACCATCCGCCGGCGCCAAGCCGGCCGGGCGCTCCCTCAACCTGAACGCGGTTCTGGTCGAAGGTCGTGCCCTGATCGCGCTGGTGATCATCATCGCGATCTTCGCCATCCTCAGTGACAACTACCTGACCACCGGCAACCTGACCACCATCACCAAGCAGGTGGCCTTCAACGCCATCGTGGCGATCGGCATGCTGCTGGTGATCTTGAACGGCGGCATCGACCTCTCGGTCGGATCGACGGTGGGCTTGAGCGGCGCGGTCGCCGGCAACCTGTTCCGAGGTGTGGACCTGCCGTTCACCGACAACATCATGTTCCCCAAGGTGTGGGTGATCGTCATCTTGTCGGTGGCGGTCGGCATGCTCGTGGGGTTGATCAACGGCTTACTGATAGCCAAGCTCAACCTGGCCCCGTTCATCGTCACCCTGGGCATGCTGTACGTGGCCCGAGGCCTCACCCAGGTGTTCCTGAACGGCCAGAACATCACCAACGAGCTCAGCGGTGATCCGGCGCTCGGCAACACCGGCTTCTTCGACGTGTTCGCCAGCCGACCACTCGGGCTGCCGATCTCCGCCTGGGTGATGATCGTGTTCGCGATCATCTTCTCCATCGTGTTGAACCGGACCCCGTTCGGCCGCTGGCTCTACGCCACCGGCAGCAACGAGCGGGCCGCCCAGCTGTCGGGCGTGCCGGTCAAGCGGGTCCAGATCCGCATCTACGTGTTGTCCGGTCTGTGCGCCGGCGTCGTCGGCGTGCTCCAGATCGCCAACATCAGCTCCTCGACCGCTGACCTCGGTCAGTTCTACGAGCTGAACGCGATCGCCGCTGTGGTCATCGGCGGCGCGGCGCTGTCCGGCGGTCGCGGCTCGATCCGCGGCACCATCATCGGCGCCTTCGTGATCGGCTTCTTGGCCAACGGGTTGGTCATCGTCGGGGTTTCGCCGTTCTGGCAGCAGGTCATCACCGGCGCCGTGATCATCCTGGCTGTCGCGGTCGACCAGATCCAGCAGATCGTCCAGCGGCAACGCAACGCCCGTCGAGCGGCGGCCAACGCCCGGCAGGCCAACGAGCGCGACAAGGCTCTCGCCAAGTCGCCGCCGAGCTGAGCCCCGGCGGCACCATCAGCCCGAGCACCACCGCCCTGTACGGGGGTCCCACCGTACGAGTAAACGGGTGCGAGAACCGTCCCGCACCCCTGTGAGAGGAAGTTCCATGCAAAATCGATTGTTCGCCAAGTCGGTCTTGGCCAGCGCACTGGTGCTCGGTCTGACCGGACTCGCCGCCTGCGGTGGCGGCACCGAGACCCCCACCGCCGGTCAGGCCTCAGCCAGCGCCTCCGGGGGCACCGCCGGCGGCACCATCTCGATCATCACCGTCGACCCGTCCAACCCGTACTGGAAGGCCGAGATCGACACCGCGGAGGCGGAGGTCAAGAAGCTCGGTTACACCTCGACCACGGCCGCGCACAAGAACGACCCGGCTCAGCAGAACACCATCATCGAGACCGCGATCAACGACAAGGTCAAGGGAGTCATCCTCGACCCGGCAGGTGCGGACGAGAGCGTGGCCGCGGTGCAGAAGCTGGTCGACGCCAACATCCCGGTCGTCCTGGTCAACGCCGAGATCAGCAAGACCGGCCTGGCCAAGTCCCAGATCGTGTCGAACAACGCTCAGGGTGCCACGGTCGGCGCCGAGGAGTGGGCCAAGGCGATGGACTACAAGGGCACCTACGTCGAGCTGCTGGGCAAGCCCAGTGACAACAACGCGCAGGTCCGCTCCGACGGCTACCACGGCGTGATCGACCAGTACCCGGACCTGAAGCTGGTCGGCAAGGAGATCGCCAACTGGGACCGTCAGCAGGGCCAGGAGAAGATGGAGTCGCTGCTGTCGAAGAACCCGAACATCACCGGGGTTATCGCCGGCAACGACGAGATGGCCCTCGGCGCGATCAACGCGCTGAAGGAGAAGGACAAGCTCGACAAGGTGAAGGTCCTCGGGTTCGACGGCAACCAGGACGCGGCCAACGCCGTGAAGAAGGGCGAGATGGTCGCCACGGTCCTGCAGCCCATCGTCGAGGGCACCACCAAGGCCGCGGCGCAGCTGAACAGCGTGATCACCTCCGGTTCGACCGGGGTCGCGGACGAGAAGCAGGCCCTCGACTGCGTGCTGATCACCAAGGACAATGCTGACCAGCTGGACAACTTCGTTCTCAGCAGCTGACCGTTCCGAACGTGCGGCTCGGGCCCGGTCCATCCGTGTGGGCCCGGGCCGCACAACCAATGCAGCAGTCCGGCAATTCAGGTAATCACTGAGCTCGATCTTCACCGAAAGGCCCGCCCATGACCCACGTGTACAACGACCCGGCCAAGTTCAAGGACGACATCTTGCGCGGCTTCGCCGCCGCCTACCCGCAGTACGTGAGCCGGGTCGAGAACGCGTCCGGCTTCGTCCGGGCCGGTGGGCCCCTGGACGGCAAGGTCAGCCTGGTGATCGGCGGGGGTTCTGGTCACTACCCGTCCTACAACGGCGTGGTCGGTACCGGTTTCGCCGACGGGGCCGTGCTCGGTGATCTGTTCGCCTCGCCGTCGGCCGAGCAGGTCTACCGCATCGCCAAGGCCGCCAACGGCGGAGCCGGTGTGGTGCTGGGCTTCGGCAACTACGCCGGCGACCGCCTCAACTTCCGGGTCGCCGCCGACCGGCTCATCGCCGAGGGGATCGACACCCGCATCGTCTACGTCACCGACGACATCGCCTCGGGCAGCCTGGAGGAGCAGGGCAAACGCCGCGGCATCGCCGGCACGTTCACCGTCTACAAGATGGCCGGAGCCGCGGCGGAGAACGGCGCCGACCTGGCCGAGGTCGAGCGGGTGATGGCGGCCGCCAACGCGGCCACCTACTCCTTCGGGGTCGCCTTCGAGGGCTGCACCATGCCCGGCGCCGACCAGCCGTTGTTCGCCGTGGCCCCCGGCACCATGGACTTCGGCCTGGGCATCCACGGTGAGCCCGGGATCAGCTCCGCCCCCTGGATGCCCGCCCGCGAGCTGGCCGCCAAGCTCGTCGAGACCGTTCTGGCCGAACGGCCGGACGGGGTGAGCGGCCGGGCCGCGGTCGTGGTCAATGGTCTGGGCGCCACCAAGTACGAGGAGCTGTTCGTCCTCTTCGGTGATGTGGCTGAGCTGCTCGAGCAGGCCGGCGTGGAGCTGGTCGCGCCCGAGATCGGCGAGCTGGTGACCAGCCTGGACATGGCCGGCTGCTCGCTGTCGGTCACCTGGCTCGACGACGAGCTCGAGGGCTACTGGGTGGCTCCGGCCGACACACCCGCCTTCCGCCGCGGCAACGCCGTGGCCAGCGAACGGTTCACCGAACGGCGTACGGTCGTCGCCGACGTCGAGGAGACGGTCACCGCGGAAGCCAGCGAGGTATCGGTCGCCGCCGCGGCGATCGCCCGCAAGGCCGTTCGCGCGCTCAACCGTGCGGTCGAGGACAACAAGGACTATCTCGGCCAGATCGACGCGGTGGCCGGCGACGGCGACCACGGGATCGGGATGTCGCGCGGCTCGACCGCGGCGGCCGAGGCAGCCGAGAAGACCGAGGGCGGCGCGGAGACCGTGCTCACCGCCGCCGGGGCGGCGTTCGGCGACAAGGCCGGCGGCACCAGCGGCATCTTGTGGGGGCTGCTGCTCGATGGGGTCGGCAAGGTGCTGGGCAACACCGAGGCGGTGGACGCGGCCAAGCTGGCCGAAGCCGTGCAGACCTCCGCGGTCAACCTGAAGTCGTTCAGCAAGGCCGAGCTCGGTGACAAGACCATGCTCGACTCCCTCTTCCCGTTCGTCGACACGCTGGTCGACCAGGTGGGCACGGGTGCCGAGCTGGCCGACGCCTGGCGTACGGCAGCCGAAGCCTGCGTCGCCGCCGCCGAGGCGACCGCCTCACTCACCCCGAAGATCGGCCGGGCCCGACCGCTCGCCGAACGCAGCATCGGCACACCGGACCCGGGAGCCATCTCCCTCGGCCTGATCGTGACCGCGATCGGCGAGGTGCTCGCCGAGCCGGCCACCAGCTGAGCCACGTGGTCCCCCAACCGTTCGAGAAGGAAGACTGAAGACATGACCGACAAGATCCGACTGGTCCTGGGCAGCGACAGCGCAGGCTTCGACTACAAGGACGCCATCCTCGCCGACATGCGGGCTGATGACCGGGTGGAGGTCGTCGAGGACCTCGGCGTGTTCGCCGAGGACCTCAAGGGCGGCACCTATCCCTCGGTGGCCATCGCCGCCGGCAGCAAGATCGTGGCCGGGGAGGCCGACCGGGCCATCCTGTTCTGCGGCACCGGGATCGGGGTGGCCATCGCCGCCAACAAGGTGCCGGGCATCCGTGCCACCGTGGCCCACGACTCGTTCAGCGTCGAGCGCTCGATCCTGAGCAACGACTGCCAGGTCCTGACCCTGGGTCAGCGTGTCATCGGCCTGCAGCTGGCCCGCCGGCTGGCCAAGGAGTGGGTGGGCTACGTCTTCGACCCGACCAGCCACTCCCAGGCCAACGTGTCCGAGATCATCGAGTACGAGGACACCATCACGGGCTGAGCCCGGACCGCGCTCGAAGCTCAGACGCGAGCGACGAGCTGGTCGGCCAGGAGCTGGATCGTCAGCTCGCGCGCGGTGGAGCGGCCCGCGGGCTCGGCGGCGTACGCCCCGGCCACCGGGTGCAGCATGATCTCGTCGACCCCGAACGTCTCGGCCAGCTCAGCCAGCTGCGCCGCGGCGGTCTCGGGAGAGCCGACGACCCAGCGCGACCGCAGCTGCTCGCCGAGCTGGCGATGAGCGTCGGACAGCTCGACCCGTTCAGCCTCCTCGACGCTGAGCTGGGGTTGCAGGTCACCGCCGGTCCGCAGCGCGATCATGGCCAGCACGTACGGCCGGATCAGCCGCTCCGCCTCCTCATCGGTCGCCGCGACCGCGACGTTGACGGTGAGAAAGGTCTGCGGCTCGGCGGAGATGTCGGACGGCTGGAAGCTGCTGCGATAGAGGTCGAGGGCGGCCGCGGTGCCCTCGCCCATGAAGTGGTGGGCGAAGACGTAGGGCAGACCCTTGGCCGCGGCGAGCCGCGCGGAGTAGTCCGAGGAGCCGAGCAGCCAGACGTCGGGGCGACCCTCGGCGTACGGGGTGGCCTTGAGCGGATACGAGCGGCCCTGGAGCTGCAGCCCGACGCCGGCCGGCTCCATCATCGCGATCAGGTTGTCCACGTGCTCGCCGAAATGGTTCGCGTCGGCGGTCTCGGGGCCGCCGTGCCGCAGCGCCCAGTTGGTGACCGGGTCGCTGCCCGGTGCCCGCCCGATGCCCAGGTCGATCCGGTGCGGATGGGCCGCCTCGAGCAGCGCGAACTGCTCGGCCACCACCAACGGAGCGTGGTTCGGCAGCATCACGCCGCCCGAGCCGATCCGCATCGAGTGGGTGGCAGCAGCCAGCATGGCGATCAGGACGGGCGGGTTGGTGGAGGCGACGGCCGGCATGTTGTGGTGCTCGGCCACCCAGTAGCGGTGGATGCCGCTGGCCTCGGCGACCTGGGCCAGCCGGATGCTCGCCGCCAAGGCGTCCGCGGTGCTCTGGCCGCGGCGGACCGGGATGAGGTCGAGTACGGACAAGCGCGAGATGGTCACGCCCTGCACAACCGGTCCCGGGGGCACCGCTATTCCGGACGGGCGCGACGGCTTGGGTGGCTTAAGGCAGAATCGGGGAAATGATCGAGTTGCGTTCCAAGGCCGAGATCGAGCAGATGCGTCCGGCGGGCCGGTTCGTGGGCAGCGTGCTGACCGCCCTGGCCGAGAAGGCCGATGTCGGGGTGAACCTGCTGGAGCTCGACGAGCTGGCCCATCAGATGATCCGAGACGCCGGGGCCGAGTCGTGCTACATCGACTACCACCCCTCGTTCGGGGCCAGCCCCTTCGGCAAGGTGCTGTGCACCTCGGTCAACGACGCCGTCCTGCACGGTCTGCCCCACGACTACGTGCTCGCCGACGGTGACCTGCTCAGCGTCGACTTCGCCGCCTCCCTGAACGGCTGGGTGTCGGACTCGGCGTTGTCGGTCGTCGTCGGCACCCCCCGGGAGCAGGACCAGCAGCTCATCACGACCACCGAGCTCGCGCTGGCCGCTGGGATCGAGGCTGCCCAGGCCGGCAACAAGATCGGTGACATCTCCTTCGCCATTGCCCGGGTGGCCACCAAAGCCGGCTACAAGATCAACACCGAGTTCGGCGGGCACGGCGTGGGCCGCACCATGCACGGCGACCCGCATGTGCCCAACGACGGCCGCCGCGGCCGCGGTCTGGCCCTGAAACCCGGTCTGGTGATCGCCATCGAGCCGTGGTTCCTGGAGAGCACCGACAAGATCTACACCGATCCGGACGGCTGGACCCTGCGCAGTCGGGACGGCTCCCGCGGCGCCCACTCCGAGCACACCATCGCCATCACCGCCGACGGTCCGCTCATCCTCACCGCGCGCTGACTTTTGGCGCGTTGTCCACAGCTGATGTGGCTGACGCGCCAGACTTTCCACAGATCTCGGCGGGACCGCTCGGCAGGCGGCCGGCGTAAGCATCCTCTCGGTGTGACTTCACCACTTCGCACGATGTTGCTCGGCCAAGCAGGCGTCATCTCACGCGACCAGGCGCTGAGAGCGGGGCTGACCGACCGGCAGGTCGACCACCGGATTCACACCGGAGAGTGGCTCAGAGTCCACCCATCGGTCTACCGTCTCGCCGTCGTCGTGCCGTCGGCCGAGTCGTCGGTGCGGGCGGCCTCACTCTGGCTCGGGCCGACTGCGGCCCTGACCGGCATGGCGGCTGGCTGGTGGTGGGAACTGCTGGACGAACCCCCCGCCACCTGGGAATTCACCAGCCGCCGGTCGCATCCCGATCGGCGACTCGGGGTCCGCACCACCCGAACCTTCGTTGACCCGTCTGATCTCACCCGGCACCGGTCACTGCCGACGATCAGCCGACCGCTCGCCACGCTGCGGTCGGCCATCCAGCTCGAGCGGCTGCAGCCCGGCCGCGGGATCACCCTCATCGACCGGGTCAAGCAGCGTCGCCTGGTCGACCAGCGTGATCTCGAGCGGGCGTTCCGGCGCAACGCCGGCACGTGGGGTACGCGGGCGATGCGTCGTCTGCTGGACCGGACCGGCGATCGAGCGCACTCCGAGCTGGAGCGCCTGGCGGTGCGGCTGCTCCGAGACGCCGGCATCACCGGCTTCGTCGTCAACTGGCGGACGACGCTGAGCTCGGGTCGACCCGTGGAGCTCGACATCGCGTTCCGGCAACGGCGGCTGGCAATCGAACTGGACGGATATGCCTATCACTCCTCGCCGGAGTCGCACCGGTCCGATCTCCACCGGGCCAACGACCTGATGGCCGACGGGTGGGTCATCCGGCGCTTCACCTATGCGGACCTGGTTGCCGATCCCGAGGACTTCATCCGACAGATCGTGGAGGTTTTGGCGCAGTAACCACATGAAGTGTGGCTGGCGCGCCAAATCCTCAGCGGTAGACGATCACCTTGTCGCCGACCCGGACCTGGTTGAACAGGGACTGGATCCCGGCCAGGTTGCGGACGTTGACGCAGCCGTGCGAGGCGCCGTTGTAGCCCCGGGCGGCGAAGTCCGGCGAGTAGTGCACCGCCTGGCCGCCGCTGAAGAACATCGCGTAGGGCATCTTCGTGTGATAGATCGTCGAGACGTGGTGACGGGACTTCCAGCCCACCGAGAAGGACCCCTCGCGGGTCGGCAGCTCGGCCGAGCCGAATCGCACGTCCATCCGCAGCTGCGCCTTGCCGTTGATCACCCAGACCAGTGAGTTGGTCCGCTTGCTGACGCAGATGGCCCGCCCGGTCAGGCAACGCGAGTCCAGCCCGGCCGCGGACGGCTTGGGCACCACGTTGTGCTTCTCATTGCGGGTCGGCTCACGGGTCATCGCGGTCAGCCGGTTCCAGGTGCGCTGGTCCACGGCCCCGGTGACCGGGATCTCCCGCTTGGCCTGGAAGCCGCGGACGCTGGCGGTCGTGGCGGAGCCGTACGTGCCGGTGACCAACGGCGAGTACCAACCGATCTGCTTGAGCCGCGCCTGCAGCTCGCGGACCCGGTCGCCGCTGGCCCCTCGTTTCAGGATCGCTGGGCCAGGCACCAGCGTGTTGTGCATCTCGGCCTTGCTCGGCTTCCGGGTGCGCTTGACCAGGGCGTCCCAGGTCCGCTGGTCCACGCTGCCGGTCCTGGCCAGCTTGCGCTTGCCCTGGAATCCCTTGACGCCCTTGACTGTGGCGGTGCCGTAGCTCCCGCTGATCTTGCCGGAATACCAGTCGAGCTGGCCGAGCCGGTGCTGCAGCTCGCGCACCTTGTCGCCCTTTGCACCCTTGGCCAGCAGGGCCACGGGCTTGCTCTCCGGCTTGGGCGTCGGCTTCACCGGTGGGCTCGACGTCGGTGCGGCAGTGGCGGTGGGAGTCGCGGCCGCGGCGGTCGGGCTGGCTGGCGCCGAGGTCGAGGCAACCGCCAGTGGATCGGCCTGTTGATCGACATCGCAAGCCGATGCGCCCAGCAACGTGGCCACCGCGAGCAGCGCCAACCCCCTGGTCGCGGCCGATCTCATTGCCTTCGGTCGAGCCGCCACAGCCGGCCTCCTCGAGGTCTCGTGCGCCCTCGGACCAAGCCAGTGCGGTCTCGTCCCAGGTGCCTCAGCGGTCACACCATAACCCGGGTCCGCCGCCAGGTCACGGCTTGCGCGCAGCCGCGGTCCGACGTGTTCATGCGCAAGGCTGCGTACGGTTGCCAATCCTGCCTTCGTCCACTTATGTTATACGTATGCACTTGACTCCCCACGACAGGAACCGGATCAGCGGCTCGTTCACCGTGGTGCGCGAACCCGACCGACCCGATGTCGCCGCCCAGTCGGACCCGAAGGTGATCGAGACCGTGTCGGCGATGCTCTCCGACATCGAGCAGAACGGGCTCCCGGCCGTACGACGCTACGCCGAGCGGCTGGACGGGTGGGCCGGCGGAGACGACTTCGAGATCCACGCCGACCAGATCGAGGCCCTGACCGCTCCGCTGCCGGCCGATCTCAAACAGGCCCTGGATGCCGGCGCCGAGCGGACCCGCCGCTTCGCCAGCATGCAGCGGGCCCACCTGCACGACTTCGCCGAGGAGGTCGTGCCCGGGGTGATCTGCGGCCAGAAGTACGTGCCGGTGAGCAACGTCGGCGCCTACCTGCCAGCCGGGCGTTTCCCCTTGCTGGCCAGCGCGTTCATGACCGTGGGGGTGGCCCGGGCGGCCGGTGTGCCCAACATCGTGTCCTGCACTCCCCCGTCCAAGAACGGTGCCGCGCACCCGGCCGTGCTCTACTCGGCCCGGGCCTCGGGCGCCGAGCGGATCTTCGCCCTCGGTGGCGTCCAGGCCTTGGCCGCCATGGCCTTCGGGCTGCTGGACGGCATCGCCGCCGACATGATCGTGGGCGCGGGGAACGCTTTCGTGGCCGAGGCCAAGCGTCAGCTCTACGGCAAGGTGGGCATCGATGTCCTGGCCGGGCCGTCGGAAGTGGCCGTGATCGCCGATGAGACCGCCACCGCGACCATGGTCGCCGCCGACCTGTTGGCCCAGGCCGAGCACGGCCCCAGCTCACCGGCCTGCCTGGTCACCACCTCGGCCGACCTCGCCGCCGCCGTCGAGGTCGAGATCGCCCGACAGCTCGAGGGGCTGGCGACTCGCGAGATCGCCGGAGCCGCCTGGCGCGACTGGGGCTCCATCTACGTGGCCGACTCGCCCAAGACGGCGATCGAGATCATGGACCTGCTGGCCCCCGAGCACCTGGAGATCCTCACCGCCGACCCGGACTTCTATCTCGACAACCTGCACAACTACGGATCGCTGTTCCTCGGCGAGTGGTCCACCGTCGCGTACGCCGACAAGGGCATGTCCGGCACCAACCACGTGCTGCCGACGGCTCGGGGGGCCCGCTACACCGGCGGCCTGTCGGTGACCGGCTACCTTAAGCAACTCACCTACCAACGGGCCACCAAGGACGCCACCCGGATCCAGGCTGAGCCGGTCGTCACCATCTCCGACTTCGAGGAGATGCCCGGTCACCGCGACAGCGCCCAGCTGCGCCTCGACCTCATCGGCTGACTCCGGGGCGGCTCCCGCCCCGCTCGGCCGACGAGACAACTGAATACGTATTCCGCATTGCTGTTCCGCCGTCTGCTCCGTCTCTCTGGAAGAGGTTCCATGCGCGTTCCCCGTTCGTTCCGACTACTGGCCGTCGGCCTGCTGTCCGTGTCGTTGGTCGGCCTGTCCGCCTGCGGTGCCGGGTCGCGCACCGGCGCCGAGACCGCCACCAAGGTGGCGTGCGACTTCGCCAACCCGGCTCAGCCCACCACGATCAACGTGCTGGCCTACAACTCCTCGGCCGTCGACCCGTTCAGCAACACCATGGTCGCCAGCTGCACCCACGACAACGTGACCGTCAAGCACGACCCGATCGACTTCGCGGGCCAGCTGGAGAAGACGACGGCGACCCTGGCCGGCGACTCCGGCACCTACGACGTCATCGAGACCTACACGTACGCGATCCCGGACCTGGCGTCGCGCGGCAAGCTGCAGCCCCTGGACGACCTGCTGGCCAAGTACCAGGACAAGTACACGCTGAACGAGCTGGACCCGAACACGCTGAAGTCGATGACCTACGAAGGCAAGCTCTACGGCCTGCCGATGCAGTCCCAGCTGCTCACCATGGTCTACCGGAAGGACTTGTTCGAGAAGAACGGCCTGACTCCGCCGACCACCTTCGAGGAGCTGCGAACCGGTGCCAAGAAGCTGCAGGACGCCGAGGGCATGAAGTACCCGATCGCGTTGCCACTGCTCAGCACCGCCGACCTGGACACCGCCTTCGCCGCGACCCTGGGTTCTCAGGACAGTGCCTTCTTCGTCAACCCCGAGACCAAGAAGCCGAATTTCGACCAGGAGCCGACGGCCAAGGCGCTGGAGCAGCTGAAGTCTCTGCAGCCCTACATGGATCCGCAGGTGACCACCTTCGACCAGCCCAAGGTCCAGCAGCAGCTCTACAACGGCAAGGCGGCCGTCGCGGTGATGTTCTCCGGCCGGATGAGCGACATGGTCAATCAGAAGAACACCAAGCTGTACGACAAGTTCGCCTTCGCGGCCCCGCCGGCGGTGTTCGAGGGCGGCAAGGCCTACAGCACCGTTTCGACCGACGGCTGGTCCATTCCGTTCAACACCAAGGCGGACAAGGACCTGCTCTTCCAGGTCATCGGGGCGTCGGTGAGCAAGGAAGCTTCCCAGGCCTCGGTGCCAGCCGCCTTCCCGGCTCGGACGACGGTTGATCAGAGCTCGTCGCCGTACGCCGCTGCAGCCAAGGATTCGTTGGCCAAGGGCCCGACCAAAGAGATCCAGCCCTACGTGCCGCAGGTGAGCGAGGCCATCCGTCCGGTGCTGGCCAACTACATGGCGGGCAAGGTCGACGTGCCCGAGGCGCAGAAGCAGATGCAGGCCGCGGCCGAGAAGGTCATGGCTGAGTTCAAGTGATGGCGGCGGTCACTGCGTCAGCAGTGACCGCGCATCGTGGCCAGGGTGGGAGTCCGGTCTCCGGGCTCCCACCAGCTGATCCTGATACCCGGACCACACCGGCTGGCGTGATCACCACAAACGACGAGGGAGTAATGCCGTGAAACGAAGGCAGTTCTGGGCGCTGGTCGCGCCCAGCGTGGTGGTCATGTTCGGGCTCATGCTGTTGCCGCTCTATCGGACCGTGCGGTGGAGCTTCGAGTCGGTCAACTACGGCGAGGCCGGCACGTTCATCGGGCTGGAGAACTACACCACGGCGCTGAGCGACCCGCGGCTGGGGCGGGCGGTGGCGTTCACCGTCGCCTTGACCGTGGTGGTGGCCGCGGTCTGCATCGTCTTCGGCTACATCCTGGCCACGTTGGTGAACCGGCTGGGTCGCGCCCGGCCCCTCGTGCTGGGCATCCTGCTCATCTCCTACGTCTCGCCGCAGGTGGTGGGGGCGGTGGCGTTCTCGTGGCTCTTCGACTCCAACTTCGGCGGGATCGTCAACTACCTGCTCAACTCGGTGACCGGTGGGGCCTTCGGTGAGCCACTGTGGTTCACCGCCACCTGGCCCAACCGGCTGATCATCGTGCTGAACGTCATCTGGTTCATGCTGCCCTTCGCCATGTTGATGATCCTGGCCGGGCTGCAAGGTGTTTCCGAGGAGACCCTCGAGGCAGCCGAGATCGACGGCGCGTCGCCCTTGCAGCGGCACTGGTTCATCATCATCCCCAGCATCCGCGGGGTGATCGGCTTCGTGGTCTTGATCTTGACCATGGACGTCGTACGCGTCTTCGACTCGCTCATCCCGTTGGCACCGCAGTCGCTGACCAACGGCAACGAGTCGTTGATGGTCTACATCTATCGCATCGCCTTCAGCGAGGCCTCGCGGAACCTGGGTCTGGGCAGTGCGATCAGTGTGCTGACCATCATCTTGATCTTGATCCTGCTGTTCCCCTCCATCCGCAGCATCGTGAAAGAGGCCCGGGCATGACCATCGAACTGCCTGCCGACGCCCGCTCCTCGCAAGCACCCCTGGACGCCGCCGGGGGCGCCAAGCCACCCCGACCCCGGGTTCGCCGATCGCGACTGGCACTGGTCTCGGGGCTGTTGCTGACCATCACCTGCGTGCTGATGGTGTTCCCGTTCCTCTGGGCGGCGCTGTCGAGCACCAAGCCGACCGACGTGGCCTTCGCCAACCCCCCGGTTTTCGCCTACTCCCCGACCTTCACCGCCTACGTCGACCTGTGGCAGACCACTGACTTCTACATCTATCTGACCAACACCATGGTGGTCGCCGTGATCAGCACCCTGGTCGCGCTGGTGATCGGCGTGCCCTGCGCGTACGCGTTGTCGCGCTACGGCGGGATCGCCTCGGTCGTCTTGTTGATCTTGGCCCTGGTCTTCCGGGCGCTGCCGCGGTTTGCCGTGGTGCTGCCGATGTACGACATCTCGCGGAGCCTGGGGATCTACGACACCACGTACGCCATGGCGGGTGCCTTGATCGTGATCAACCAACCGTTCACCATCTGGCTGCTGCGCAACTTCTTCGCCGAGATCCCGCCGGAGCTGGACGAGTCGGCCATGGTCGACGGCTGCACCCGGGTCGGCGTGCTGACCCGGATCATGATCCCGCTGATGGGGCCCGGCATCCTGACCGCCGGCATCTTCGTGTTCCTCTTCGCCTTCCAGGAGTATCTGACGGCGGCCGTGCTCACCGACACCTCGTCCAAGACGGTGCCGGTCTTCATCGCCACCCAGCTGGGCCAGAACCTGCCGTTGCTGCAGCAGGCGTCGGCGGCGACCGTGCTGCTCACCCTGCCGGTGATCGGGATCGCCTTCATCGCGCAGAAGTACCTGGTCGCCGGACTGGCCTCCGGCGCCGTCAAGGGGTGAGCGCGCCCGAGACGGCCACCCCGCGCCCTGAGCCTGTCGAAGGGCCGGTGGTCCTGCTGCCGGGGATGGGCTGCACCGCGGCTCTGTGGTCGCGGCTCGACCTGGCCGGCACGGCGCCGTTGATCCCCGGCTGGACCAACCCAGCGTCGGCGCCCAGGTCAGCCGGCTGCTGGACGAGCTGCCACGTCGGTTCGCGCTGGCCGGGCTGTCCCTGGGTGGCATCGTGGCCATGGCGCTCGTCCGCACGGCTCCCGAGCGGGTCAGCCGTCTGGCCCTGCTGTCGACCAACCCGTACGGCCCCACCGAGACCCAGCGCACCGGCTGGCTGAATCTGCGACAGGCGTTGGCCGGTGGCCGGTCGGCGCGCGAGGTGCAGCGATCGCTGCTCCCGGTCCTGCTGTCGCCGGCCACGCTGGAGACGGCACCGGACCTGGTCGAGCTGACCCTGGCCATGGCCGACGACCTCGGGGAGGCGGGCTACGACGCGCAGCTGCGGCTGCAGGCCACTCGGGTCGACGAGCGCCCGGGGCTGCGCTGGATCGGCTGTCCGACCATGATCATCAGCGCCCGCGGCGACCAGCTCTGCAGCGTCGAGCGGCACCAGGAGATCGCCGACCTGGTGGCTGGTTCCGAGCTCGTGGTCATCGAGAACGCCGCGCACCTGTCCACCGTGGAGCAGCCGGCGGTCGTGTCAGCTCACCTCCAGCGCTGGCTCGCCGGTTGACGGGCGTCTTTTTGCCCCCTGAGCTCACCCGCGTCTATCCGCCCCCTGAGCTCAGCGGGCGGTGCGGAGATCGGCCAGGTGTCCCATCAGGGTGTGGGCGAGGTTGTAGACGACGATGTCGGCGCCGGCGTTGAAGGAGCGCTGCGCGTGCTCGATCCCGAGCACGATGTCCATCCGGAGCGCCGGGGTGGTGGCCAGCACCTGGTTGACCGCGCCCATCAGGTCGACCAGCTCGGGGTCGCGGTCGGTCCGCGAGGCCCGGAGGTCGGCGGCACCGATCATCGTCCCGTCGACGCCGGGCACGGCCAAGATCTCGGCGGCGTTGGCGACACCGGCCGGTGACTCGATCATGGCGAACACGATGGTCTCCTCCAGCATCCGCCGTCGGTGCTCCTCGGGGTCCGCCTGACCGAACCGGCCGACGCGGGAGTAGGTGGCGAAGCCGCGCTGGCCGAGCGGCGGGTAGTGCACCGAGTCGACGAGCTGCTGCGCCTCGGCCGCGGTGTCGATGTGTGGCGCGACGATGCCGCTGGCCCCCTGGTCCAGCACCCGCAGGGCCAGCGCCGGCTCGTGCGACCCGATCCGCACCCAGGTCTCGACGCCGTGGGCGGCCGCCACCGCGATGTGCTGCCGCAGCGCCATCACGTCGGCCGGACCGTGCTCGCAGTCGATGAGCACGAAGTCGAAGCCGCTGAGGGCAACCATCTCGACCAGCTCCTCAGCCGGCATCCGCAGCAGCACGCCGAGCAGGCGTTCGCCACCGCGTACGCGGGCCTTCAGACCGGGCATCAGGCGACCATCCCGGCGGACAGGTCGATGTCGGCCCCGCAGAGTCCGGGCATGGCCAGCATGGCCACGACCGCGGCGCCCACCTCGGCTTCGGTGACCATCCGGCCCAGCGCCGCCCGGGAGACGAACGTCTGCATCGCTTCGGCGTAGGTGCCGCCCGACCGTTCGGCCTCGAGGCGGAAGTTCCGGTCCATCCGCGGACCGTCGACCGGGCCCGGAGACAGCGAGTTGACGTTCACCCCGGCCGGGCCGACCTCGAAGGCCAGGGTCGAGGTCAACCCGATCACGGCCATCTTGGACGCACAGTAGGGCGTCCGACGGATCAGCGGTCGCTTGCCGGACACCGAGGCCAGGTTGACCACGTCACCGCCGCCCCGCTCGACCATGGCCGGCAGGAAGGCCCGGCACATCAAGAACACCCCGCGGACGTTGATGTCGAAGACCTCGTCCCAGTCCTCGACCGCGATGTCGGTGAGGGCGGCGACCGGGCCGGCGATGCCGGCGTTGTTGACCAGGATCGACACCTCGGTCTCGGCCAGCGAGTCTCGCAGCGCGGTCACCGAGGTCGGGTCGCCGACATCGCAGACCCGCAGCTCGGCCCGCTCGCCGAGATCGGCGACGAGTGCCTCCAGTGGCTCGCGGCGGCGGCCGGCGACGACGACGGCGGCGCCGACGGCGTGCAGGGCTCGGGCGATCGCTGCGCCCAGCCCGGTGCCGCCGCCGGTGACCAGAGCCGTCCGCCCGGCCAGGCTCATCGGTGCCGACCTGCCCCTTCGAGGTCGTCGCTGAGGGCCGCGTCGATCCAGTCGTGCTGGTCGCCGAGGTGCTTCCACGCCCGCACGTCGCCGGAGCGGGCGTGACCCTCGAAGAGCTCGACCCGCGCCGCCCGACCGCAGACCCGGCCCAGCTCAGCGCTCGCCTGGACGTCGGTGACCTCCTGATAGGTCACGGTCTTCAGGTACTTGCCGACCCAGAGACCACCGGTGTAGCGGGCGGCCCCGAGGGTGGGCAGCACGTGGTTGGTGCCGATCACCTTGTCACCGTAGGAGACACAGGTGTTCTCCCCCAGGAACAGGGCACCGTACTCGTGCATCTTGTCCAGCGCCTGGCGCGGATCGTTGGTCAGCACCTGGACGTGCTCGGCGGCGAAGGAGTCGGCGACCCGGAAGGCCTCGTCGAGGTCGTCGACCACGATGACCTGGCCGAAGTCACGCCAGGCCGGCTCGGCGTAGTCCCGGGTCGGCATCTCGGGCAGGATCCGCTCGATGTGCTCCATCGCGGTCCGCCCCACCGTCTCGCTGGTGGTGATCAAGATGGCCGGCGACTCCGGCCCGTGCTCAGCCTGGGAGAGCAGGTCGACCGCCACGGTGAAGGGGTCGGCGTCGTCGTCGGCGATGACCAAGATCTCGGTCGGTCCGGCGAACAGGTCGATCCCGACCTCACCGTAGAGCTGGCGCTTGGCCTCGGCCACGAAGGCGTTGCCGGGGCCGGCGATCATGTCGACCTTCTCCATGAACTCGGTCCCCAGAGCCATCGACGCGACCGCCTGGACGCCACCGAGGATGTAGATCTCGTCCGCGCCGGCCAGGCTCATCGCCGCCACGGTGGCCGCCGGGATCTCGCCCTTGATCGGCGGCGTGCAGGCGACGACCCGCGGCACCCCGGCGACCTTGGCGGTCACGATGGTCATGTGCGCGGACGCGGTCAGCGGGTACTTGCCGCCCGGGATGTAGGAGCCGGCGGCCTGGACCGGGAGGTGCCGGTGGCCGAGGTGCACACCGGGCAGCGTCTCGATCTCGATGTCGGTCATCGAGTCACGCTGAGCCTGGGCGAAGCGGCGCACCTGCGCCTGGACGAAGACGATGTCGTCGATCACCTGCTGCGGCAGGGTGTCCATGATGGCGGCCACCTGCTCCTCGCTCAGTCGGAAGCTCTCGGGCGCCCACCGGTCGAACGTCTCGGCGTACTCCCGGACGGCTGCCTCGCCGCGGGTGCGGATGTCGCCGATGATGCCGCGTACGCGCTGGCTGACCTCCTCCTGGGCGGTGTCGGCAAACGACTTGGTCTGCGCCGTCTTGAGCTGGGTGGGCATGGATGTGTCTCCTCTTCGAGCCCGTCTGCCACCGGATCTCGGACCGATCCGGGAGACGGACTACATACGTATGTTCAGAGTAAACCCGATGCCGTACGATGCCGTCAAGACGGCCGATAGGCTTCGGCCTGACGTTGCCCGTCCGGCAAGGCCGAGCGCTTCACCCGGAAAGGACGTGACCATCGTGGTGACCAGCCATGACGTGGCCCGGCTCGCCGGGGTGTCCCAACCGACGGTGTCGCGAGCCCTGCGCGACAGTCCGCAGGTCTCCGAGGAGACCAAGCAGCGAGTGCGCAACGCCGCCCGGGCCCTGGGCTACGTGCCCAGCGAGACGGGCCGGGCGCTGTCCAGTGGTCGCACCCGCCGCATCGGCCTGCTGCTCACCGACCTGGAGAACCAGTTCTATCCGCACGTCATCGCGCCGATGCACCGCGAGCTCGAGTCGCTGGGCTACCAGCTGATGCTGCAGACCGAGACCGGCGACACGGCCAGCGTGGCCGAGCGGCTGATCGCCAACGCCCTCGACGGGGTCCTGCTGGCCACCACCACCCTGGACTCCGTGGTGCCGGTCCGGCTGCGCGACCGCAACGTCCCCTTCGTCTACTTCAACCGCACCTCCGACGCCATGGAAGCCGACTCCGCCACCGTCGATCCCGGACCGGGGATGAAGGAGGTCGCCGCAGCGATCGTCGAACTCGGTCACCGCCGGGTCGGGGCGATCTTCGGCCCTCGCAACACCAGCACCGCGACCGAGCGCGAGACCGCGCTGCGCGAGGCGCTCGGCGGCGACGGCATCTCGATCGGCCCGGATCACGCCTACCGCGGTCCCTTCGACTTTGCGACCGGCTTCGCCGGAGCCCAGTTCCTGCTGTCGCGCGACCCACGGCCCACCGTCATCGTCTGCGGCAACGACGTGGTCGCCCTCGGCGCCCTCAACGCGGCCCGCGAGCTCGGGGTCTCGGTCCCCGGTGAGGTCTCCATGGTCGGGTTCGACGACCTGCCGTCGGCCCGGTGGCCGCTGATCCAGCTGAGCACCGTGGCCTTCGACCTGGAGGGCATGGCCCGCCGTTCGGCGAGCCTGCTGGTCGACCGGATCGAGAACGGTCGAGACGGACCGTTCGAGCACGCCGTCTTCCCGACCCGGCTGATCCGCCGGGCCACCTTGGCCGCCGCGCCCTGACCTGGGCCGTCGTCGTCGGCACGGCGCGAGGTCGACCTTGCGGCTGGCTATGCATACGCATACACTCCGAAGTGTTCACCCGTCACATCCTCGGAGCCAGGAGCCCGCACCATGCCGTTGGACCCCATTGCCTACAAGCCCTATGCCGACCCGGATGACTTCATCCGCGAGGTCACCGACCTGATCTGGGTCAACCGGGCCATTGGCTACATCCGGGACAACTACGAGCCGGACTCCATCGTGCACGGTCCGTTCGGCACCGCTGTGGGTCGGGACGAGGTGATCGAGGGCACCTTGATGCGGATCGCCGCGACTCCCGACCGGGTCGGGCAGGCCGAGGACGTGATCTGGGAGGCGCGTGGCGACGACGCTTTCCTCAGCTCCCACCTGGTGCTGTCCTGCGACCCGAACAACGACTTCATCAGCCGGACGATCGCCAACTGCCTCTACCGCCGGGGCCGCATGGTCGAGGAGTGGGTGGTCCGGGACTCGCTGGCCATCGCGCTGCAGACCGGACAGGATCCCGACGAGATCGCCCGGACCCGGGCCTTCCCCGGCTACACCGGCAGCTTCGTCGAGCCGCCGCCGGCCGACGTGATCGCCGTCGGCGACAGCGGGCCGCGCCCGGACGACTACCGTCCGGAGGTCGAGATGGTCCTGGACTTCATCCAGCAGGTCTGGAACGACCGGGACCTGGAGAAGGTCGACGACTTCATGATCAGAGACCTGACCCTGCACACCGTCGGCTACCGGACCGTGACGCGGCCCGAGGGTTACCGGCGCAACCTGCTGAAGATGCTGCAGCCCTTCCCCGGTGGCCAGTTCGAGGTGCGGGACGTCCAGACCAACTTCGACAACCGCTACGCCGGGCTACGGGTCGCGGTGATGTGGAAGTTCTCCGGACGGTACAACGGCGTCGCCGACTTCGGACCCCGGACCGACTCGCCGATCGACCTGCTCGGCATCTCGCAGTTCCTGGTGCAGGGCGGTCGGATCGTCCGGGAGGTCCGGATCTACGACGAGATCGGCCTGCGCACCCAGATCGCCGCGCGTCGCGGAGACACCCCGTTCACCGGCGGCAACATCTACTGATCATCTGTCCGACGCGGAGTGACGCGTACCCGTGCGTGCATACGTATAGGACCGCCACCCCAGGCCACTTGACCCGAGCCAGCACTTAGGGTCTACTTATTACATACGTATGTTGTTCTCCCAGATAGGAAAGATCATGACAGAGGTGCTCGTCCAGGCGTCGGAGCTGGAACGTCGGACCATCCGCCGTTCGGACTGGGTGGCCGAGAACGCCGCCTTCATCGACTGCCGGACCCCCGGGTCGGACCGCAAGTCCAACTACGCGTTCATCGGCCCGGGCGTCTCGCAGAACGCGAAGCAGTTCATCAACCTGAGCGAGCCGCACGGTTACAACGTCGGCGCCGCCGGAATGCCGAACGGGGTGAACAACAACCTCCACCTGCACTTCACCGCCGAGGTGTTCATCAACTTCAGTGGAACCTTCCGGATCCGCTGGGGGGTCGACGGCAAGCAGGGCGAGTACGTCAGCCACGACGGCGACATCATCTCGGTGCCGACCTGGATCTTCCGGGGGTTCACCAACGAGGGTCCCGACGAGGGCCTGCTGCTCACCGTCCTCGGTCATGACGTCACCGGCGGCATCATCTGGGGACCGTCGGTGCTGAAGGAGGCCGAGTCGTACGGGCTGCACCTGACCGCCGACAACCGGTTGATCGACACGGTGGCCGGGGATGAACTACCGCGCGACGTCGCCTTGATCAAGCCGATGAAGCAGGAGTACATCGACGAGCTCACCGACTACAGCGTCGAGGAGATGCGGGAGCGGGTCATCCAGCCGGGTGACCGCCGCTACAGCCGGCGGTCGTTCCTGTGCACCGGTCTGCCGGGCGGCAATGCCGAGCTGAGTCTGGCTATCGGCTACGGGATGGCCGAGGACCGCCGGGCGGTGCCGCGGGTGCACGAACCGCACAGCTTCAACATGGGCTGGCTGCGGGCCACCGTCGGAGAGGGCGTGCTCCGGCATCGACACCACGCCACCCAGACGCTGCTGGTCAAGTCCGGCCAGTGGCGCGTCACGTTGAACGGGGGAGCCGAGGAGGAGTCGGTGGTCCTCGGACCGCAGGACATGCTCTCGGTGCTGCCGGGGAGCTGGCGTCGGTTCGAGCTGGTCGAGGCGGGCGAGGGCTCCGACACCGGCGAGCTCCTGGTCGTGAACGCCGGTGACGGTCGGATCCGGCTCGAATGGGCTCCCGATGTGGTCGAGCAGGCCTTCGACGCCGGCTGGCTGCTCGATCCCAACGGCTATCTCGCACCGGTGGCCGTGATGGTCACCGCCACCGAGGACGACTGAGCGACCAGCCGGGTGCCGGGTCGGCTGTTGGGCTGACCCGGTGAGCTAGCGGGGGCTGCGGAGCACGAACCCGAGCACCATTCTCGACGTGGTCGACGCTGACGGCCAGGAACTCCACCCGACGTTCCGGCCGCCCGGCCGGCAGCGCGACGATATGCTGACCACGTCAGTGTCGACCTTCCGATCTCTGCTTTCGAAGGTCGCCTCTGTGGCTCATCTCTCACCGGCGCGCCGCTGGTGCGCGCTCCTCGCGCTCGCTCTGGGCGGTTTCGGTATCGGCTCGACCGAGTTCGTCGCCATGGGGCTGCTGCCCGACATGGCCGCCGACCTGTTGCCCGGCCTGTCGGCCACCGACCCGGACGCCGCGATCGCCAGGTCCGGCTGGCTGATCACCGCGTACGCGCTGGGCGTCGTCGTCGGTGCGCCGACCTTCGCCGTGCTGTCGGTGCGGATGTCGCGGACCAGGCTGCTGCTCGGCCCTGGTCGCGATCTTCATCGTCGGCACCACCGCCTCGGCCCTGCTGCCGCCAGCTTCGGCCTCGTGCTGGTCGCCCGGTTCGCTGCCGCCCTGCCGCATGGCGCGTTCTTCGGCACCGCGGCCCTGGTCGCGGGTCAGGATCATGGGCCCG
Source organism: uncultured Actinomycetota bacterium (assembly GCA_963740705.1). Taxonomy (GTDB): domain Bacteria; phylum Actinomycetota; class Actinomycetes; order Propionibacteriales; family Propionibacteriaceae; genus Microlunatus. Next base: position 105,563 of record CAVUGB010000006.1, on the reverse strand, counting down.
GGCAACCAGGCCAAGGGCATCGCCTTCGTGCTGTCCGGGCTGACCGTGGCCAACGTGCTCGGCGTGCCGCTGATCACCCGGCTCGGTCAGGTGGCCGGCTGGCGGATGGCCTACCTGGCCGTGGCCGCCGTCTTCGTGCTCACCCTGGTCGCGATCCTGCTGGCCGTGCCGCGCGCAGCGAGCCGAGCCCGGGTCTTCCGTCCGCGCGGAGCTGCGGGTGCTTCCGGCTGCCGCAGCTGTGGCTGATGATGGGCGGTCGCGGCGATCGGCTTCGGTGGGTTCTTCGCCGTCTACTCCTACATCGCCGAGGTCGTACGCCGTGAGGCCGGGCTGCCGCGAGTCCTTCGTGCCGTGGGTGCTGACCGCCATCGGGATCGGGATGACCGTCGGCAACCTGCTCGGCGGCTGGGCCGCCGACCGCAACCTGCGCCGCACCATGCTGGTCGGCTTCCCGTTCTACATCGCCGCCATGGCCGCACTGGGTCTGACCGCGCAGTGGCCAGTGGCGCTGTTCCTCTCTGCCTTCGCGGTCGGCGCGACCAACATGGTGCTGATCCCCGGCGTGCAGTCCCGGCTGATCGCGGTGTCCCAGGACGCGAAGATGCTGGGCGCCGCTCTGGTCCACTCGGGACTCAACATCGGCAACAGCCTCGGCGCGGCGGCCGGCGGCGCGGTCATCGCCGCCGGCTTCGGCTACCGCGCCCCCACCTGGGTGGGCGTCGGACTGGGCAGCGTGGGCCTGGTCCTGGTCGCAGTCAGCTTCGCCGTCGAACGCCGGGCCGTGCAGCCGCCGGTCCGGGCTGGTCAGCGCGAGCTGGTCAGCGCTTCCCGCGGGCCGCGTTAGCCAGCTTGCCCAGGCCGTCCTTGACCTTGCGCTGGTTCTCCGGCTTGGACATCTCGCGGCCGATGACCTCGACGACCTTGGTGACGATGACTGCCTTGATGATGCCTCGGACGAGATTCATGGGGGTGCTCCGATCGTGGTGAGATACCGAATTTAGCCCGCTCCGCCAACTCACGGGAAGACCCGGGGTCATTCCGGGCCCGGACCTGGTTGGCTGGTCCCGTGACTGAGACCGGTGAGACCACCACGACGAGCGAGCACAAACCCCTGGTCATCGTGCGGCCGGCGCCGCAGCGGGTGGACCGCATCTTCAGCGCGGCGACGCTGGAGCGGCTGCAGGAGCGCTTCGACGTACGGCTGCTGGAGGACGTGGCCGACGAGGAGACCCAGTTCGACGAGCTGCTGCCGCAGGCGTTCGCCGTGGTCGGTCAGCCCGACCTGCCGGCCGAGCGGATCGCTCGGGCGCCCGAGCTGCGGGCGGTGCTCAACGTGGAGGGCAACTTCTTTCCCAACGTCGACTACCGCGCCTGCCACGAGCGGGGCATCTACGTGCTGGGGTGCGGACCGGCGTACGCGACGGCCGTGGCGGAGTACGCGATCGGGCTGGCCCTGGATCTGGCCCGCGGGATCTCCCGCGAGGACCGGGCGTTCCGGGAGGGCCGCGAACGCTACGTCTCGGCCTCCACCGCCGACTCGATCCTGCTGTCCGGGCGCCGAGGTCGGGCTGATCGGCTTCGGCAACCTCGGGCGGGCCATCCACCGCTTGCTGGCGTCGTTCCGTTGCCGCGTGCGGGTCTTCGACCCGTGGCTGCCCGAGAGCGAGATCGTGGCCCAGGGCGCCACTCCGGCGAGCCTGGCGGAGCTGCTGGCCGAGTCGCAGTTCACTTCGTGCTGGCCACGGTGACCCCGGAGAGCGAGCACCTGCTGGGTGCGGCCGAGCTGAGCACCGTACGCCAGGGCGCGCGCCTGGTCCTGGTCAGCCGCGCCGCCGTGGTCGACTACGAAGCGCTGCTCGACCAGGTGCGGGACGGTCGGTTCCTGGCCGCGGTGGACGTCTGGCCAGTCGAACCGATGCCGGCCGACCACGAGGTCCGTGGCCTCGACGGGCTGGTCCTGTCGGCACACCGGGCCGGCGGCATCCCCGAGGCGTTCTTCAGCATCGGCGAGATGGTGAACGACGACCTGACCCAGATCAGCCGCGAGCTGCCGCCGGTCCGGATGCAGGTTGCGTCACTCGAGCTGGTGCACCGCTACCGCAACCGGCCAGTCACCTGAGACGCGGGCCGCATCGACCGGTGCACGACGGCAGCGGCGAGCACCATCACGCTCATCGCGATGATCGCCGCGATGCCCACGCCGTGGTCGAAGGCGGTGGCCGCTGAGCGCAGCAGCGCCGTGGCGTCGCCGTCCGACAGCGACTCCGCCACCCGTACGGCCCCGCCGAGCGTCTCGCCGGCGTGCTCGTGCTGCTCGGGAGTCAGGCCCGCCGGCAGCTCGACGTGGTTGCGGTAGACGCTGGTGATGATCGTGCCGAGCACCGCGAAGCCCAGCACCGTGCCGAGCTCGTACGCGGTCTCCGAGACCCCGGCCGCCGCGCCGGCCCGGTCGGCCGGGACCGAGGCGACGATCACGTCGTTGGCCACCGTCTCGGCCAGGCCGAGGCCGAGCGAGAGCACCACCGAGCCGACGACCAGCGCGATGACCCCGATCGGTTCCGGCGCGACGATGAGCACGGCGTACGCGAGGGCCGCGATCAGTAGCCCGGCGGTCATGGCGTGCCGCTTGGGCACCCGCTTGACCAGGGCGACGGCGCCGAGGCCGGCGACGATCGCCGCCACCGCGGCCGGGATCAGCAGCAGACCGGCCGTGAACGGCTCGTAGCCGAGCACCAGCTGGAGCTGCTGCGCCTCGAAGAAGGTGAAGCCGACGACGCTGAAGAAGCTGAGCAAGTTGGCCACGATGGCCACGGTGAAGGGCTTGACGGTGAACAGCCGCATGTCGAGCAGCGGACTGACCGAGCGCAGCTGACGGCGTACGAAAGCGAAGCCGGCGACCAGGCCGAGCAGCAGCGAGCCGACGGCGAGGGCGTTCGGGCCGTCGTGGGCGACCTCCTTGATGCCGAAGACGAACGGCAGCAAGGTGGCCAACGACAGCCCGACACTGACCAGGTCGACCCGCCCCGGCGTGGGGGTCTTCGACTCGGGCAGCAGCCACGGCGCGGCGATCAGTGGCAGCAGCAGCGGCACGGCCATGAAGAAGACCGCGCGCCAGCTGAAGTTCTGCAGCAGCAGGCCACCCACCACGGGGCCGAGCGTCATACCGACCGAGAAGCCGGCCGCCCAGATGGCCACGGCGAGGGTGCGCTGCTGCGCCTGGGTGAACATGGTGCGGATCAACGAGAGGGTGGCCGGCATCAGCATGGATCCGAAGAAGCCGAGCCCGGCCCGAGCGGCGACCAGCCACTCGGCGGAGGGAGCGAACGATGCTGCCGCCGAGACGGCGGCGAACCCGACGGCCCCGACCAGCAAGATCCGGCGGCGGCCGATCCGGTCGCCGAGACTGCCCATCGCGACCAGCAGACCGGCCAGGACCAGCGGATAGATGTCGGTGATCCAGAGCAGGGTGGTCGCGGTCGGCGTCAGGTCGATCGAGATGGCCGGCAGCGCGAAGCTGAGCACGGTGTTGTCGATTGAGACCAGCAGGACCGGGACCATCAAGATGGCCAGCCCGATCCAGTCGCGGGCGGTGGCCCGGCGGCCGGTGGTCGTGGAAGGGGTCAGCTGACTCGACACAGAGGCCGTGGTCATGGTGGGCACACTCAGTTTCTGAACGGTTCTTTTGCTGTACCGGAAGGTACAGTAGGTACTACACCGGCGAGTATAGTAAATATTCCCGGCGAGGCAACCGAGATTCGGAGGCGGCATGGCGCGGCACCACGACAACGCCCGCGAGCGGATCCTGGACGGGTTCGAGGACGTGCTGATCGCCAACGGCGACTCCCAGGTCACCCTGGAGGGCGTCGCGATCCACGTCCGGCTGACCAAGGGTGGGCTGCTCTACCATTTCCGGTCCCGAGCCGCCCTGGTTGCGGCCCTTGTCGACCGGTTCGAGCGACGGACCTCCGACGACCTGGCCGAGATGACCGCGGCGCCAGAGGGGGCGGCGGCCAGCTATCTGCGGGTCAGCGACTACCTGGCGAGCCCCCTGCACCGGACGACCCTGGCCCTGAGCCAGCTGAGCAGCCGCGAGCCCATCGCCGCGGCCGCCCTGACCCGCTCGCGCCAAGCCGAGCTGGCCGTGCTGGTGACCGACATCGGTGATCCGGTCGTCGCCCGGCTGACCATGCTGTTCGCCGACGGGCTGTGCTACCAGGCGATCAACGACTCAACGGCCACTACCGACAACGCCGCCGTGGTCGAGTGGTTCCAGGCGAACGTGCTGCGAAATTCTCGTGACTAAACCATCTGACGTGTCGTCAATCAACGAGAATTCTCTCGAGGGCCTCGACGCAGAGGGTCCAGGCGGGTGTGCCGACGGTGATCGGGTCGAAGTGGGTGCCCTCGAACCGTCTCAGCTCGCTCGAGTCACCCGCCTCCTGGGCTGCGGCGACGAACGACTCCGACTGTCGCAACGGCACGTCCACGTCGGCGGTTCCGTGCACACACACGGAAGGCACCCCGAGCGGCACCCGGGCCCGTGGTGACGCCCAGCGATAGGCCTCGGCCAGCCGCCCGGGCGAGCCGCCCATCAGGTCCGGCACGGCCGATCCGCCGATGCCCTCCTCAGCCGCGGCCACCAGGTCGAGCACCCCGGCCTGGGAGACGAAGCCGCTGAGCGGGACGACGGGCTCGGCGCCGAATGCGCCGGAGGGCAGGGTCGAGCGGGCAGCCAGCCACCCGGCAAGGTGACCGCCGGCCGAGTGGCCGAGCCCCACCACCCGGCTCAGATCGAGCTGGTCGCCGGCTAGCTGCTGTCCTCGAGTGGCCAACGCATCCACGGCGGCGGCGACGTCCAGGGCGGTCTCGGGCCAGCCGCCGCCTCCGTTCTGTGCGCTGCGGCCGACCCGGCGGTACTCGACGTTGACCACGGCCCAGCCACGGCGTACGAGGTCGGCAGCCAGCGGCCGGCCGAGCTCAGCGCCGTACGACGTCCGCCAGAACCCGCCGTGGATCACCACGACCACGGGGACCCGCTCTAGGCCGGACGGCAGGCTCAGCTCGGCGTACTGGCTGGGGTGGTCGCCGTAGGTGTAGCGCGACGGCTGGGGCTCGCCCGAGCGGGGCGGCGTCGTCGAGCAGCCGGCCAGCCCTGCCGCCGTGAGCATGGCCAGGAGCGTACGCCGATTCACAGGAAGTGTTCGGAGCAGAGGGCCTCGTTGGATCCATTTAGTTGAAGCAACAACTATTCTGGTCTATGCTCGATCCATGACCGCGACCCGCCAGCCCGTCCTCTACCTCAGCCACGGCGCACCTCCGCTGGCCGACGACCACCGCTGGACCGACGAGCTGGCCGGATGGTCCTCGACCATCGAGAAGCCCCGCAACATCTTGATGGTGTCGGCGCACTGGGAGGAGGCTCCACTCGCACTGAGCGCGACGAACGGCCACACTCCCCTGGTCTACGACTTCTGGGGCTTCCCGCAGCGCTACTACCAAGTCACCTACGACGCGCCGGGTGCGCCGGAGCTGGCCGATGAGGTGGCGGGCCTGGTCTCGACCTCCGGTGTGCACGTGCAGCGCGACGAGACCAGGGGGCTGGACCACGGGGCGTACGTGCCGTTGGTCGAGATGTTTCCCGACGCCGACGTGCCGGTGCTGCAGATGTCGATGCCCACCCTCGACCCGCAGCAGCTGTTCGAGCTCGGCCGCCGGCTCGCGCCGCTGCGCGACCAGGGCACGCTGATCGTCGGTTCGGGGTTCACCACGCACAACCTCCGCTGGTTCAACCCGCGGGCCGGTGCGGATGCGCCGCCGCCCTCTGCCTCCACCGAGTTCGACCACTGGGCGGCGGAGACGCTGGGCCGCAATGACGTCGACGCGGTTCTCGACTTCGCGGCCAAGGCACCGGCCGCTCACGAGGCCCATCCGCGGACCGAGCACTGGGCGCCGTTGTTCGTCAGCCTCGGTGCCGCGTACGAGTCGGGCTCGTTGGACAGCCAGAGCGTGATCGACGGGTTCTGGTTCGGGATGTCCAAGCGATCCTGGCAGTTCAACTGAATCCGGTGGGCAACCAGCCGGATTAATCGCGGACGCGCTGGGGTTGCAGCAGACATGACCACAGTCACTTCCACCGCCCAAGCCTCCGGCACCTTCGCGATCGGCGGCGTCCTGCCGGTCACCCGGCTCGGCTACGGCACCATGCAGCTGACCGGCGACGGCGTCTGGGGCGAGCCGAAAGATCCCGACGAGGCGATCCGGGTGCTGCGTCGCGCCGTCGAGCTCGGCGTCACCTTCATCGACACAGCTGACTCGTACGGCCCGGTCGTGGCCGAGACGCTGATCAAGAAGGCCCTGCACCCGTACGCCGACAACCTGGTGATCGCTACCAAGGCCGGCCTGACCCGGTCCGGTCCCGGCGTCTGGCGCCCCGTCGGCCGACCCGAATACCTGCGTCAGCAGGCCGAGATGAGCCTGCGGCACCTCGGGCTCGAGCAGATCCCGCTCTTCCAGCTGCACCGCATCGATCCCGCCGTCCCGCTCGAGGACCAGGTCGGCGAGCTCAAGCTGCTCCAGGACGAGGGGAAGATCGCCCACGTCGGCCTCTCCGAGGTCAGCATCGACCAGCTCGAGCAGGCCCGCGCCGTCGTCGAGATCGCCTCGGTGCAGAACCTGTTCAACCTGAGTGATCGCAGCGCCGAGCCGTTGCTGGACCACGTCGAGCAGGCCGGCATCGCCTTCATCCCCTGGTTCCCCCTTGCCACCGGCAAGCTCTCGGCAGCCGGTGGACCCCTGGCCCGAGCGTCCGAGCAGCACGGCGTCAGCCCGTCCCAGCTGGCACTCGCCTGGCTGCTGCGTCGTTCCCCGGTGATGCTGCCGATCCCGGGCACCTCGACCGTGGCCCACGTCGAGGACAACATCGCGGCCGCCGACATCGAGCTGACCGACGCCGAGTTCGCCGCCTTGAGCGACGCCATCCGCTGAAAATCCAGCGCTCGGTCCCCGTCCGCGCCGGAGCCCCGGCTCAGCGGAGGGGGACCGGGCCAGTCTGGCGCCAGCATCTCAGCGGAGAATGCTGTCATGCCCGCCGGTCGGATAGCGTCGCCGAGGTGATTGCGTACACGTGTGCCGACGGGGTGGCGCAGATCCGGCTGAACCGACCGGAGCGGCTCAACGCGGTGAACGGCGAGCTGGTCGCCGGCCTGCTGGCCGCGCTGCACCGCGCTCACAGCGACCAGGTCCGAGCGGTGGTGCTAGCCGGAGAGGGCCGCTCCTTCTGCTCCGGTTACGACCTGAAGGAGCCGGATCGCGATGAGACTCCGCTGCAGACCGCGGCCCGGGTGCAGCAGATCCAGGACATCACCCGCACGATCCGCGCCCTGCCGGCCGTCGTCATCGCCGCCGTCCACGGGTATGCCCTGGGCGCCGGGGCGGAGTTCGCCCTCGGCTGCGACCTCGTGGTCGCGGACGAGACCGCTGAGTTCGGCTTTCCCGAGGTGTCGGTCGGCCTCAGCGTCACCGGCGGGATCTCCACCCTGCTGCCCGCACTGGTCGGGCCGTTGCGCGCCAAGGAGCTGTTGCTGCTCGGCGAGCGGATCGACGCGGCGACGGCTGCGGCGTACGGGTTGGTCAACCGGGTGGTGCCGGCTGGGACCCATGTCGCCTCGGCCCTGACCTGGGCTCGGATCATCGCCGGCCGGCCCGCGCTGGCCACGGCGTTGGCCAAACAGGCGATCGACCGTGGGCACGGCGCGACCCTCGAGCAGGCGCTGGCCGGCGAGGTGGACCATGCGCTGCTCACCCGGGCCGCAAACGAAACCGCCGTGTTCGGGTCCTGATGCAGACCCTGGTGGACGCCTTGGACCGGGCCGCCGAGCGCTGGCCGGACCGCACCGCCTGGCGGTTCGATCCGGGTCTGGCCCTCACGTTCGCCGAGGCCGCTGAACTGAGCCGGCGCTACGCCGCCGCGCTGGCGCCCGAGGTGGCGGCCGGCGACCGGGTGCTGGTCATGTTGGACAACCAGGTCGAGTTCCCGGTGGTCTGGCTGGCCCTGATGCGGCTGGGAGCCGCGATGGTGCCACTCAACGTCGGCTACCGTCGCGTCGACACGACCCACGTCGTGACGCTCACCCACGCCCGACTGGCGGTGACCAGTGCGGCGTACGCGCCCCTGCTGGCCTCGGTCGGGGTCGCGATCGTCGATGTGGCCGACCTCGATCGGGGGGACGCCGACCCTCCGTTCCGGCCGCTCACCGCGCGAACCCCGGTCAATGTGCAGTTCACCTCGGGGACGACGGGACCTCCGAAGGGCTGCGTGCTCACCCACGACTACTGGCTGACTCTCGCCCGCAGCCTGGTCGCCGAGTTTCCCCAGCTCGGTGATTCCGACGTGATGCTCACCGCCCAGCGCTTCTCCTACCTCGATCCGCAGTGGAACGTGGCCGCCGGGTTGCTGGCCGGGGCCGAGGTGGTCGTCCTCGACGGTTTCCACCCGACGACCTACTGGGCCAAGGTGCGCGAGCACCGGGCGACCTACGCCTACCTCCTCGCCTCGATGCCGACGATGCTGCTCCGCACCCCACCCGACCCGCAGGACGGCGAGCATCGCCTTCGGGCCGTGCAGTGCTCGGCCATCCCGCCGACGCTGCACGCCGAGCTCGAGACGCGCTGGGGTGTGCCCTGGTACGAGGCGTTCGGAATGACCGAGACCGGTGCTGATCTGCGGGTCGGACCCAGCGAGCACGACGAGCTGGTGGGCAGCGGTTGCCTCGGCCGACCAGCCAGCCACCGCGAGGTGCAGCTCAGTCCGGTCGGCGAGCTGCTGCTGCGGGGGCCGGGGATGATGGCCGGTTACCTCGACGAGCCGGAGGCGACCGCGACCGCCTTCGACGGCGGCTGGTTCCACACCGGCGACCTGGCCCGGCTCGACGATCACGGGCGGGTCTACCTGATCGGCCGCCTGAAGGACATGATCCGGCGCAGCGGGGAGAACATCGCCGCCCGCGAGGTCGAGGATGTGCTGCTCAGCCACCCCGCCGTCCGGATGGCTGCGGTCGTCGGCGTCCCGGATGCGCTGCGGGGCGAGGAGGTCCGGGCCTACGTGGTCGGGGGGCCCACCCTCGACCTGGTCGAGCTGCACGCGTTCTGCTCGGCCCGGCTGGCCCGGTTCAAGGTGCCCCGCTACTGGTCGGTGCACGACGACCTGCCCCGTACGCCGTCCGAGCGCGTCGCCAAAGCGGCCCTCGCCAGCCTGCACGCCACTGTGGTCGACCTCGCCGGTGACTCATGACCGAGGTGCTCCTGACCAACGCCCGGGTGGTCACCCAGGACCCGGCTCGGCCCCACGCGGCTGCCGTGCTGGTGCGCGGTGATCGCGTGGCGGCCGTCTTCGGTCGGGACGACCAGGCTGCCGCGGCTTCGGGGCGTCACACCGTCGACCTGGGCGGCGCCGTCCTCACCCCCGGGTTCCACGACGCGCACAACCACATGGCCTGGTTCGGCCTCAACCTGCTCGACCTGGACCTGAGCACCCCGCCGGTCAAGTCACTGGACGACCTGTACGCCGCGGTCGCCGCCCGAGCCGCCACCCTCGACCCCGATGCCTGGGTGCTCGGCAGCGGCTACGACCAGAACAAGATCGGCGGGCATCCGGACCGGGAGCGGCTCGACCGGGCGGCCGGTGGTCGGAAGGTCTGGCTCAAGCACACCAGCGGACACCTGTGCTTCGTCAGCTCCGCGGTCCTCGCCGTCCTCGGGCTGTCGGAGGCTTCAGTGCCGGTCGACGGCGGTCGTGTCGCCGTGGACCCGACCGGGCGGCCGACCGGTCTGCTCGAGGAGACCGCCCAGACGTTGGTGGCCGCCTTGGTGCTGCCCCACCCGCTCAGCACTCTCGAAGCTGCGATCGAACGAGCCGGTCGGCACTATCTGAGCGAAGGCATCACCAGCGTTGTCGAGGCCGGCATCGGCGGCGGGTGGATCGGCCAGAGCCCCGTCGAGCTGGCGGCCTACCAGAATCTCCATCGTGCTCGACGGCTGCCGGTCCGAGTCGAGCTGATGATCGCGCACGACGTGCTGCACCCGCTGACCGCCGCGGTGGACGACCGGATGCTGCTGGGCCTGGATCTGGGTCTGCGGACGGGGTTCGGCGACGACTGGCTGCGGATCGGTCCGATCAAGATCTTCGCCGACGGCTCACTGATCGGGCGGACGGCCGCGATGACCGCCGACTTCGCCGACGCGGCGGGCAACCGCGGCTATCTGCAGGCCGACCGTGACTACCTGGTCCGCACCATCGTCGACGCTCACGTGTCCGGCTGGCGCGTCGCCGCGCACGCCATCGGCGACGCAGCGATCGACCTGGTGCTGGACGCGTACGAGGAGGCGCAGCGCGAACGGCCCGAAGCCGACGCTCGGCACCGGATCGAGCACTTCGGGGTGGCCCGGCCGGACCAGGTGGCGCGGGCGGCGCGGCTGGGGGTGGTGCCGGTGCCGCAGGCCCGTTTCATCTCCGAGCTGGGCGACGGTATCCGCGCCGCGCTGGGCGACCGGACCGCGTGGGCCTACCGTCAGCGCTCTCTGCTCGACGCCGGCCTCTGTCTGCCGGGCAGCTCCGACCGGCCGGTGGTGGTCGGCGCCCCACTGCTGGGCATGCATGACCTGGTCAACCAGCGGACGGCCAGCGGCGAGCCGTTCAGCCCGGCCGAGGCGATCAGCGGCGCCGAGGCCCTCTACGCCTACACGGCCGGTTCGGCGTACGCGAGCCATGCCGAACACCGGCTGGGGTCCATCACCCCTGGCAAGCTCGCTGACTTCGCTGTGCTCTCCGACTCCCCGGCCGAGGTGGCACCGGACGCGATCGCCGACATCGAGGTGCTCGCCACCTATATCGCCGGACAATGCGCCTTCGAGCGGCACGCCTGATGCTCACCCTCGTCGAGCTGTCCACGCTGGACGCCGATCAGCTGTCGCAGGCCCAGATCGTGTACGCCGATGCTTTCGGTCGGTTCGCACGCTGGTCAGCGGTGTCGACCGACCGGGCTCCGAACGAGGATGCCCTCGTCGCGCTCGACGGTCGGCGGGTGGTCGCCTTCCTCCTCGTACGCCGGTTCCCCGCCCGACAGGTCTACCTGCGCTACTTCGCCGTGGACTCGACGCACCGAGGCCGGGGCTACGGAAGCGCGAGCTGGCCACTGCTGTTGGACTGGGTCCGACACCAGGGGTCGCAGCTGCTGATCTGGGATGTCGAGCACCGCTCGGCGCCGGGCCTCAGTGACGAGGAACGAGCGGTCCGGGAGCGCCGGGTCAGGTTCTACGAACGGCTCGGGGGCAGGGTGCTGCCGGTTCCCGACTACGCCAATCCGGACGAGCACCAGCCGCAGGCGCCCTGGACTCCGACCGAGTTGTTGGCCGCCCACCCGGACGGCTCTCCGGTCCCGGTCCACGACCCGACCTGGGCAGCCGACGTGGCCCGGGCGGTCTACCGCCACCGCTACGGCCTCGACGACGCCCATCCCCGGATGCTCGCCCTCCGCACGGGCTGAGCCCATCGACGCGGGCTGAGCTTGCCGAAGCGCTCGTCAGAGCTCCCGCGTCTTGATCCCACGCTCGGCCGAAGGTCAGTGCTGCATGTCGGTGAAGCGGGAGTAGTGACCCTGGAAGGCGACGGTCAGCGTCTTGGTCGGACCGTTGCGGTGCTTGGCGACGTCGATGTCGGCCTCGCCGGCTCGGTCGGACTCCTTGTCGTGGATGTCGGGCCGGTTGAGCAGGATGACCATGTCGGCGTCCTGCTCCAGGCTGCCCGACTCTCGGAGGTCGGACAGCATCGGCTTCTTGTCGGTTCGCTGCTCCGGTCCACGGTTGAGCTGGGACAGCGCGACCACCGGCACTTCGAGCTCTTTGGCCAGCAGCTTGAGCTGGCGGGAGAACTCCGACACCTCGAGCTGGCGGGACTCGACCTTCTTGCCCGAGGTCATCAGCTGGATGTAGTCGATCACCACCAGCCGCAGGTCGTGGCGCTGCCGCAGCCGCCGAGCCTTGGCCCGGATCTCCATCATGGTCAGGTTCGGTGAGTCGTCGATGTAGAGCGGGGCCTCGGAGACCTGGCCCATCTTCTGCGCCACCCGCTGCCAGTCGTCGTCGCTCATCCGGCCGTTGCGGATGTGATTGAGCGGGATGCTCGCCTCGGCCGACAACAACCGCATGGTGATCTCGATCTGGCTCATCTCCAGCGAGAAGATGCACGAGGTCAAACCGTTCTTGATCGAGGCCGACCGGGCCAGGTCCAGAGCCAGGGTGCTGTTGTGGGTCGGGACCATCGACCGGGTCGCCAGATAGGTCTGATCGACGTTGTCCACCTGCACGCACCGGACCGGCACCGATGACAGTGGTTCGACCGCGACGACATAGCGCTGGCCCGAGTGGGTGCGGTCATGGTGCCGGCTGGCGCGGTGACGCGCCACCTTGCGGGCGAGGCGGAAGACGTCGATGCTGCTGCTGAAGTTCAGGTTGTACGCGGTGGACGATTCCGGAGTCCTGACCGGCGACCTGCCTTGATGCTCACGCTCACTCGGTAGCCCAGGCTCGCCACGAGCTCACGGACGTCAGCGGCCAGCCGGGCGCTGGTCGAGGTGTACTGGACCTGACCACCGTTGGTGACGGTTCCGTCGGTGTCCAACAGGCCGGCCAGCAGTTCCCGACGTTGCCGCTCGATGCACGCAGATAGCTCACCGGGATGTGTTTGTTGTTGAGCACGGCGAGTCGTCGGAGCACCTTCTGAACGGCTCCACGTTCCGCGCCCAGCAGGGAGTAACTCATCTCCGACTTCTGCTGCACGTCCAGTCCGGCTGCGCGAAGGTAGTCAGCGATCTCGGGATCAGCCGAGGTGAACCGTGCCCCGGCCGAGTGGCCGTCGCCCAGCCAGACCCCCAAGGCATAGGGATCCAACGGCAGATCCGCCTCGGCCACGTCGATCGGTTCGGCAACAGCCATCGCCCAGTTGGCCCGACCGTCCGCCAATCGCACGGTTCGGGCGATCTCCGCCGTGGTGACGACCTCCTGGTGCTCAGCGGCCAACCACGAGTTGATCGGGCGTCCGACTCGGTGGGCAAGGACACCCGAGCATCTCCGAGCGCGGATAGACGATCTCGCGTCTGACCGCATCATCGCCGCCAGCCAAGGCGAGAAGCCGAACCCGCGGCCCCGACCTCGCGACCGACCGAGTGCAGCACATGACGGAACTCCGAGCCCGCCTCAGCCACCAGCTCCTCCATCGTAGCAGAAGGTCTCCGGCTCCTGGCCGGCCTCGAGGGCCAGCGACGCGAGCCGGGCGATCGACGCCGGCCCGAAGTAGAAGGACCCACCCGGGCGCCGCTCCGCTGCTGCGCGGCGGGCCGCTCGGGTGGTCGCTCGCCACTCGTGCTCGGCATCGGCGACGACTGTGGTGCCATCGGAGAAGGTCACTCGGAAGCACGGGCGGTCGGCCATCACCTCGGTGGCCGCCAGCACCGTGGTCGGGCGCCCGTCTGCGCCGATCAGAGTGTCACCGACCTGGACCTCGCCCATGGTCGTCCAGCCGGTCGGGGTCGGCAGCGCCGTGTCGAGGGCCAGGGCCTTCCCCATCCCCGGTCGCGCCGCCACGATGATCATCTGGCCGGGGTGCAGACCGTTGGTCAGCTCGTCCAGATCGGCGAATCCGGTGGGCACACCGGACAGGCCGCCGCCGCGGGAGGAGATCGCCTCCATCTCGTCCAACGTCGGCTGCATCAGCTCCGACAGCGGCTTGTAGTCCTCCGCCGCCCGGCGCTCGGTCACCGAGTAGACCTCGGCCTGGGCCCGGTCGACGATCTCGTCGACGTTGCCCTCCCCCGCGTACGACATCTGGCCGATCCGGATCGACGCATCGACCAGCCGGCGCAGGATCGCCTTCTCCCGGACGATCTCGGCGTACCAGCCGGCGTTGGCGGCGATCGGAACGCTGGCCAGCAGAGTGTGCAGATACGGCGCGCCGCCGAGCCGCATCAGCTCGCCCCGCTTGCTCAGCAGGTCGGCCACGGTGACCGCGTCGGCCGGCTCCCCACGCCCGTAGAGGTCGATGATCGCCTCGTAGACCTGCTCGTGGGCCGGTCGGTAGAAGTCGGTCCCGCGCAGCACCTCGACCACGTCGGCGATCGCGTCCTTCGACATCAGCATCGCTCCGAGCACGCACTGCTCGGCGCCCATGTCCTGCGGCGGCGTACGGTCGAAGCTCCGGGGAGCCTCGTCGGCGTAGGGCATCACCTCGGCAACGCTCACGAACACTCCTTCGCAGATCCGGCCCCGACCCCTGACGGAATCGAATACATGTTCGGAAGGCTAAAGGAAGACACCGACACTTTCCCGCATCCCCGCTTCACTCACCTTGCCCTGACCCCTGCGACAACGTACGCCCCCCGGAGGGCCCTGGCGAGCACGTCGTCCACAGGCCCTGTGGACAACCACGGATCCCCTGTGGGAGACACGCGGCAGAGTTGTGCAGAGCCTGCGGACAAAGCTGGGGACAGCGCTGATCCTTCGCCATCAACAAGGCGTTGACTAGGGGAAACGCTCCCAACCAGCGGTGGACGCAGAATTTCTGGGACTCCCGACAACCGCCTCGGGCGACACACCGCCGCGGTTGACAGACCCCGCTGCACCGTCTATTCCCCACAGGCCCTGTTGAAAACTCCTCGCCGGCTCGATCTCCGACAACACGTCGGGCCCGGCCAAGAACAGCGGGCTCGCGAGCAGATCCAGGGTTACCCTAGGGGGGTATCCTATGGGTCCAGGAGGTTCCATGACCGAGCACGCCACCAGCCACCACGGCTACATCGCCCACAAGGACGACTACCTCAAACGTCTCCGCCGGATCGAGGGCCAAGCCCGTGGCCTGCAGAAGATGGTCGACGAGGAGAAGTACTGCATCGACATCCTCACCCAGGTCTCGGCCATGACCAAGGCGTTGCAGTCGGTGGCCCTCGGCCTGCTCGACGAGCACCTCAACCACTGTGTCGTACGGGCCGCCGTCGACGGTGGGCCCGAGGCCGACCTCAAGATCAAAGAGGCCTCCGAGGCCATCGCCCGGCTCGTGCGTTCCTGACGACCACGACGAGCGAGAAAGGAATTTCCATGCCCGTCACCCACACCTACACCGTCACGGGGATGACCTGCGAGCACTGCGTCCGCTCCGTCACCGAAGAGGTCAGCGCTGGTCCCCGGCGTCACCGGCGTCGAGGTTGATCTGGCCAGCGGGGAGCTGGCCGTGCTCAGTGAGACCGAGATCGCCTTCCAGCGCATCGAGGCCGCCGTGGACGAAGCGGGTTACGCCGTCACCGCCGGCCTGAGCGGCGGATCAGTCGATCATGAACGTTGTCGCGAAGCTGACCGGCTTCCTGGTCGCCCTGGGCGCGGTCTTCGGCGTCGCCTACCTGGCCGGCAACCAGTCCGAGGCGCTGTTGGCGCCGGTGCAGACCCACGGCGAGCAGTTCGCCGGGTTGTCGGCGTCGGTCGACGGCTACACGATCACCGCCGAGCAGCCGGTGCTCGACCCGGCCGAGGACACCTTCGTCGAGTTCCTGATCACCGGACCGGATGGGCGGGCCGTCCCCGAATACCAAGATGTCGACGACACGCATCTGCACCTGGTCGCCTTCCGCCGCGACCTGACCGGCTATCAGCACATCTACCCCGAGCAGGGCGAAGCGGCCTCGTGGTGGGCGATTCTCAACCTCACCTCCGGTCCCTGGCATGTCATCGTCGAGTTCACCCCGAAGGCGCTGGGCCGTCCGGTCATCCTCAGCACGGACTTCAGCGTCCGGGGTAGGTACCAAGCCCAGGCCCTTCCCGCCCCGGTCGACCGCATCGACGTCGAGGGACTGGCGATCACCCGGCAGGGTCGGCTGACCACCCGGGTCACCAGCCGGACCAAGATCACCGTCACCGACGGCGGTCGGCCGGTGACCGACATCCAGCCCGCCCACGGTGGGCTCGCCCACGCGGTGATCATCCGGCCCGGCGACCTGGGCTACCTGCACCTGCATGCCGTGCCGACCACCGGGACCGGGCCGATCCTGGAGTTCGACGGCGGCCCTCCCGACCCGGGGACGTATCGCTTGTTCGTAGAGTTCTTTCGCTCCGACCGCCTGGTCGTGACCCCGTTCACCGTGACGGTGTCGCGATGATCTCCGAGCGTGCTGTCGTCGAGCTCGACATTCACGGCATGACCTGCGCCTCGTGCGCCGCCCGGATCGAGAAGAAGCTCAATCGGTTGGACGGCGTCGAGGCCTCGGTCAACTACGCCACCGAGAAGGCCACCGTCCGAGTCGATGCCACCAGCCCCGAGATGTTGATCCACACGATCGAGCAGGCGGGCTACGGCGCAACCCTGCCCGTGGACAGCGTCCGCGATCCTGATCATGAGCTCCGGTCACTGCGGCGGCGGGTGATCATCGCCGCCGGTCTGAGCCTGCCGGTGATCGTGGTGTCGATGGTGCCCGGCTGGCAGTTCCCTTGGTGGCAGTGGATCGCCTTCGGGCTGACCCTGCCGGTGGTCTGTGGGCCGGCTGGCCGTTCCACCGGGCGACCCTGGTCAATCTGCTGCACGGCAACGCGACCATGGACACCCTGATCTCGGTCGGCACCGCGGCCGCCACCGGCTGGTCGGCGTACGCGCTGCTGTTCGGCTCGGCCGGCGAGATCGGCTTCACCCACCCCTTCGAGCTCCGGCTCGTACGCCACGGCGGCACCGCCAACCTCTATCTCGAGGCGGCGGTGGCGATCACCACCTTCCTGCTCATCGGCCGCTATCTCGAGGCCCGGGCCAAGCGGCGCTCCGGAGCCGCCCTGCGGGCCCTGCTCGAGCTCACGCCGCCCCAGGTCGCCGTGCTGCGCCACGGGACCGAGACCATGATCGACATCGCCGATCTGAGGGTCGGCGACCAGTTCGTCGTGCGGCCGGGTGAACGGATGGCGACCGACGGCAAGATCATCTCCGGCCGGACCGCCATGGACACCTCCATGATCAGCGGTGAGTCGGTCCCGGTCGAGGTGGCCGCCGGTGATGCAGTCGTGGGGGGCTGTGTGAACACCTACGGCCGGTTGCTGGTCGAGGCGACGCGGGTCGGCGCCGACACCCAGCTGGCCCAGATCGCTCGGATGGTCGAGCAGGCCCAGGCGGGGAAAGCGCAGGTGCAACGGCTGGCCGACCGGATCTCCGGCGTCTTCGTCCCCATCGTGATCGCCATCTCCGTGGCCACCTTGGGCTTCTGGCTCGGACAGGGGTCGGGGTCGTCCTTCGCCTTCACCGCCGCAGTCGCCGTGCTGATCATCGCCTGCCCGTGCGCCCTGGGCCTGGCCACCCCGACGGCGCTGATGGTCGGCACCGGCCGTGGTGCCCAGCTCGGCATCGTGATCAAGGGCCCGGAGGTGCTCGAGGCCACCCGGCGGCTCGACACGGTCGTGCTGGACAAGACCGGCACCGTCACCGAGGCCGGATGACGGTGGCGGCGCTGCTTCCCGCGCCCGGCGTCACCGAGCGCGATCTGATCATGGTCGCCGGATCCGCCGAGGCCGGCTCGGAGCACCCGATCGCCCGGGCCATCGTCGACCGCGCCCGCAGCCTCGGTCCGTTGTCCGACGCCGACGGCTTCGTCAACCATGCCGGACTCGGACTCGTGGCCGACGTGTCCGTCGCGACCGCCGGCTCGAGGTCGCCCTCGGCCGCCACGCCGGTGGCCTCGGTGGTCGGCCGGCTGGCCCTGCTGGAGGAGCTCGGATACAGCATCGGGGCCGAGGTGCGGCGCGACCACGCCGCGCAGCAGGCGCTCGGGCGTACGGCGGTGCTGGTCGGGTGGGACGGCCGGGCGCGGGGGACGATCGCCGTGGCCGACACGGTGAAGCCCACCTCGGCCGAGGCGGTCCGCCGGCTGCGCAGCCTCGGTCTGCGTCCGATCCTGCTCACCGGTGACCACGAGGCGACGGCGCAGACGGTGGCCGCCGAGGTCGGCATCGAGGAGGTCATCGCCGGGGTGCTGCCCAGCGAGAAGGTTGCCGAGATCCGCCGACTGCAGGAGGCCGGGGCTCGGGTCGCGATGGTCGGCGACGGGGTCAACGACGCCGCGGCGCTGGCCCAGGCCGACCTCGGGATCGCCATGGGGACCGGCACCGACGCGGCGATCGAGGCCAGCGACCTGACTCTGGTCCACGGCGACCTCAGGGTCGCGGCCGACGGCGTACGGCTGGCTCGGGCCACCTTGGCCACGATCAAGGTCAACCTGTTCTGGGCTTTCGCCTACAACGTGGCCGCTCTGCCGCTGGCCGCCGCGGGCTTCCTCAACCCGATGTTCGCCGGCGCAGCGATGGCTTTCAGCTCGTTGTTCGTGGTCACCAACAGTCTTCGGCTCCGCCGGTTCCGGTGATCACGAGCCTCAGGCTTGGCGGATGGTGGTGACCAGGCTGGTCAGCGCGGGCCGCGCCGGCGTGGACCCGAAGCCGAACCGTACCGGCGGTTCCACGTCGGTCAGCTGTCCCAGCTCCTGCCCCCGCCAGGACCCGGAGAGCGACTCGATCCGCTGCACGTCGTACGCACCGTAGAACTCGGTCCGTCCGTTTCCGGCCGAACCACGGGTGCTGACTCCTTTCATGATCAGCTGGGCCACCGGGTCGATCAAGGTCAGCCAGGCGTGGTGCGGTGGCGATCCGCCGCGGAACCAGCCCGAGCAGCCGGCCGAGGCCCGTACGCGAGCCGACTCGGAAGCCGAGCTCCAGCTCCGGGGCGGCGACGTGCACCTGTGATCCGTCCCGGGTCAAGGCGACCGGGCCGACAACGATCGCGTCGAAGACGTACGTGCTCGAGACGAAGTCCGCAATCTCCTGGCTGGGGGCCAGCAGCGTCCGCCAGCCGTCGGCCTGCTCGACCATCACGTCGGTGAAACTGCCGTAGGGCGAGTGGGGCCAAGTGCCCACGACCAGCCGTACGCCACTGCTGCTGCCCAGGCCGGCGATCTGGCCCTCGAAGGTCACGACCGTGGCGATGAGCTCACCTCGCTGCTCTTCGGCACCACGATGGGGACCGGCCGCTTGGGGTCGATGCCCCGGCCGGGCGGGATCCCACGGATGCCTTTGCCGAGCCACGGGGCGAGATAGTGCACTGTCCAGTCGACGTCCCCGGCGATCTTGTCGCGCGGCCGGGGCTTGGCCGCCTCCCCGGAGAGCGGATCGGCCCATCCTTCGTCGAAGCCCTTGACTCCGAGCCGCCAGGCCAGGGCGGCGGCGACCAGCTCGTGGCCCAGAGCATTGCCATGCAGCCGGTCCTCGAACCACAGCCGCGGGTCCTCGGCGACCGGATACCGTTGGAAGTCCATCACCATCACGCCATAGCGATCGGCCTCGGCCCGGATGATGTCGTTCAGGGCGAACATCCGTTCCCGGAGCCGGCGTCCCAACGGGTTGATCGCCGCGGGATCAGGCATGGTGAAGGTCAGCACGGTCACGTCGTCGCCACGGGCCTCGCTGAACATCGCCGCATAGTCGGACCGGATGGACTCGAAGTCGGGTCCGGGGGCGATGACGTCGTTCACTCCACCGAACACACTCATCAGGTCGGGCCGCAAGGCCAAGGCGTCATCGAACTGGGTGTTGCGGATCTCACTCATCCGGAGACCGCGGATCGCCAGGTTCGCATACTCCAGCGGTTCAGCCTGGGCATCGGCGATGTGCTGAGCCAGCCGGTCGGCCCAGCCCCGGTAGCCACCGTGGCCGTCCGGATCCTCCAAGCCCTCGGTGGTGGAGTCGCCGATGGCCACATACCGCCGGAACGTCGTCACCCATCGATTCTTACCCCGCCGGACAAGATCAAACTCCTCGGGTGCACGCATCCACGGCCGCGGCGGCTCCGAACTAAGATCCAGGAGGGGGGTGGACCATGAGCGTTGACCGGCACGACGACGACTTCGTCGCCACGCTCGACCGCGACCGGCCGCTGCTGCGGGGAACCGCCTATCTGCTGCTGGACGACCCCCGGACCGCGGACACCGTGCTCGACTCGGTGCTCGCCCATCTCTACCAGCGCGGCACACCGGCGAGCGAGCTCCGCCTGGAGGCGCTCCGCGGCCTCGTACGCGAGGATGCCCGGCCCGCTCCTCTGCCGTGGACCGGCTCCCCCAAGTTCGAGCTGGTGGACGGGCCGGTGACGGCGACCCGCGATCCGATCGTCGCCGACCTGGCCCGGTTGGACCGGGACCAGCGTGCGGTGATCGTGCTCGAGCGGTTCACGCAGCTGCCCAGCGTGCAGATCGCCGACCTGCTGGACCGGCCGGTGGACGAGGTGTTGGTGCTGGCTCGCCAAGCCCGGGTGACCCTGGCCTCCGGTCACGCCGACCGCTACGACGACATCACGTTGGCCCGTGAGCTGCGGGCGGCGGTGCCGGTCGAGCGGGCGGGGCCCCGCGCCGCGGCCGACGACCTGGCCGATGGCCGCCGCCTGATTCGTCGTCGGCGGCTCAGCCGGGGCTCGATCGCGGTCGCTGCGGTAGCCGTTGCGGTGATCGTGGTGTCGCAGCTGTGGCCGCGGCAGCCGAGCGTCCCGCAGGCCGTCAGCCCACCGGTGCCCACCACCTCGGTGTCGGCCCGGGCGGCCTGCGACACCAGCGACGCGGCTTGTCGGACCACGATCTTGGCTCAGTGGCGGGGCGAGATGGCCCAGGTCGTCATGTCGCACCTGGACCCCGCCGGCAGCTACTTCTCGGGGCACAGCTTTTACTACGACGAGCGGTACGAGACCCGGGGCTTCTGGTCCGGACAGGGTGGGGCGTTGGCGTTCACCATGTTTCGGGAGTCCCACGGGGCGACCGAGGTCTACGTCCAGTTGGCCACGAGCCGCTCCGAGGCGATCCGCTGCGGACAGACCACCAACTCGAAGTGCATGGTGATGCGGTTCATGGACGGCAACCGCTTCACGGTCAGCGAGAACACCCAGATGAAGGACGGTCTCGAGGTGCAGTACGCCCCGATCGACCAGGTGATCACGGTCGTGGCCCGCAACACCATGCGCGGTGAGGAGCTGCACCTCGAGTGGAGCCAGCTGATCGAGCTGGTGCAGGACGAGCGACTGCGGTTGCCGAACTACTGACGGCTAGTCCGGCCAGCCGGATTCGAGCATCGGCGGGACGATGGCGAGCAGTCCAACCACGATGATGCCGAAGATGGCGCCGCTGGTGATGAGCAGTTGAAGGAGATCCATGCGTCCAGGATCTGCCGGCCGGTTGTGGGAGACATCGGAGTCGGGTCACCAGTTCCTGTGATCCTGGCTGAGCCTGCGGTCTGATGACTCAGACCACGGACTGAGTGAGCGCTGGGCATCGCCTTCGTTTCCCGGCTGAGCACGAGGCGCGCTCGCCCCCCCGACCGCTTGCTAGGTCAAAGTGAGGCTCAGATCCGGTAGAGGGCGAACGGTGCGTCCGGTTGGACGCCGGTCTGGCCCTGGACGAGACCCGGACGCCGGATGATGCCCGAGGGTCGCATGCCGAGCCGCTCCATCACCGCCCGCGAGGCCAGGTTGTGCACCTCCGTGAACGCCACGACCGGCACGTCCGGTTCGTGCTCGGCGGCCCAGGTGAGGGCCGCCCGGCCGAGCTCTGTTGCATAGCCGCGACCCGTACGGGCGTCACGCACGACCCAGCCGAGCTCGAGGACAGCCTCACCCTCCAGGTCGAATCTGGTGCAGCCCCCGCGCCCGACGAGCGAGTGGTCGAAGCGGTGTCGCGCCATCCACTTGCCGACCCCCTCCGCCGACCAGCGGGCCTCCATCTCTGCCGCCCACGCCCTGATTCCAGCGCTGGTCCAGGGCCCGGTCCAGGATGCGACTTCCGGATCGCCGTAGAGGAGTTCCAGGTCTTCGACGTCGTCGAGGCTGACTGGTGTCAGGACGAGCCGCGCCGTCAGGATCGGCTCGGTCACCACCCCGGCCCTGCGGCTCGACGCGGAGGAACCGACGACACGTCTTTCACCACTCTCGAGATGGCCGCGATCTCATCCGGACCCACCCGGCAGCAGCCGCCGACCAGACCTGCTCCGGCAGACACCCAGTCTCGGACCTCGAGCGGATCGAACCCAGCTGGGCCCACCCACCGCCTGCCGTCGGCGTCCCACTGCTCTCCGGAGTTGGGATAGACCACCACCGGCTTACCGCTGGCGGCGCCGGCCCGCCGGACCAGGGCCGGCACTTCAGCTGGAGCCGTGCAGTTGATCCCGACGGCGATGATCTCCTCCACGTCGCGGGCCAGGGCGAACGCCTCCTCGACCGATTCACCGGCTCGCGTACGACCGTCCGCGCAAGTCAGGGACAACCAGCAGTCCACCCCGCTGCCGCTGACCTCGATGGCCAGTGCCTCCGCCTCGGCGAGGCAGGGAATGGTTTCGAGCGCGAGCAGGTCCGGACCGGCCTCGACCAGACTGGCGATGGTCGGCCGGTGCCGAGCGCGCAGCTCGGTCACGCTCAATCCGTAGTCCCCGCGATACTCCGAGCCGTCGGCCAGCGCGGCACCGTAAGGACCGACCGAGGCGGCGACCCAGCAGTGCCTCCCCTCGGACAGCTCGCGCGCCCGCTGAGCGAGCTGGACGCTCCGCCGCAGCGCCTCGGGCAGGCCGGCCGCCTGGTAGGACGCCGTGGTCGCGATCTGGGCGCCGGCATGGAAGAAGGCGCGGTGAGCCGCCACGATCGCCTCCGGGTCGTCGGCGATCAATCGCGCCGACCAGCGGGGCGAGCTGAGATCATGACCCATGGCCTCCAGCTGAGTGGCCAGGCCGCCGTCGATCACCACCGGACCGGCGGCCAACGCGGAGCGCAGCGACGGCGGAGGCACCGGTTCTGGCAGTCTCATGGGGATCGCGGCGTCGGCGTCTGCCCAGATGGCGGGCTTCGGCTCAGGCGTTGTATTCGTCCCGGAACTGGACCCAGTCCCGAGTCAGACTCAGGTCGAAGCCAGCCCGGCCGTCGGTGTCAAGGGTGAAGAGCCGCTCACCGATCGCCAGCAGGGGTTCGGCCAGCTCGTCGGGTCCTCCCCTGACCGAGGTCGATCGCTCGATCTCAGCCGGGTTCCGACCGACCTTGCCGCACCACTCGTCCAGCACCGCGTTCTTGTGGGTCAGGGTCTCGACGTCACCGAAGCCGTGCCAGACGGCGGCGTGCTCGGCGACCAGCCGCAGGGTCTTGCGCTCGCCGCCGCCCCCGATCAAGATCGGGATCTTCCGAGTCGGAGCCGGGTTGAGCTTCGCCCAGCGTTGCTCGATCCGGGGCAGCGCATCGGCCAGCGCGGCAAGCCGGGCCCCGGGCGTGCCGAAGTCGTAGCCGTACTCGGAATAGTCCTTGGCGAACCAGCCGGCGCCGATACCGAGGATGATGCGGCCCGCGCTGATGTGGTCGATGGTTCGGGTCATGTCGGCGAGCAGCTCGGGGTTGCGGTAGGAGTTGCAGGTGACCAGCGCGCTGAGCTCAGCCCGCTCGGTCTGCTCAGCCCACGCGGCCAGCATCGACCAGCACTCGAAGTGCTTGCCGTCGGGATCGCCGGTGAGCGGGAAGAAGTGGTCCCAGGTGAAGATCACGTCCACCCCGGCCTGCTCGGCCGCATCGACCGCCCGACGCAGGTCGGCGTAGTCGGCGTGCTGTGGCTGCAGCTGGACCCCGATGCGCACTGGCCCTCTGACGTACGGCTGATCGGACATTTCGCGCCATCTCCTCGCGTTCGCTAGCTGCCTCGGGCAGCCTAGCCCGACCGGGCCCGTGGCCCGGCGAGGCATTGTGGTCCTCGGTCGGCGGCGCGAGAATGACCGAGACGGGTATCAGGCCCAGGGAGCACCACTCCTGTGGGCACATCGATACCGTCATCTCGCGCAGGAGGTCCCGTGACCCACCGAAGTCCCTTGGTCACCCTGGCCGGGCTGGTCGCGTTCTTCGTGATCATGTTCGGGGTGAACCTCACCAGCTCGGCGCCGGCGAACAGCTATCCACCCCTCGCCCCCGCCTCGGCGAGCGCCGCCACCTCCGCTCCGGCGCCACCAAGCCCGGCCGCCAGCACGGCGGCACCATCGGTCTCGGCGAGCCCGCCACCCAGCCCGAGCACCAGTCCGTCGGCCGCGGACAACCCCTATCCCGAGAAGATCGTCTACGCCGGACGGACCAAGGACCGGTCTGCCGCGATCGCCGTCGCGGTGCTCGGGAACAAGGCCGCGGCCTACCTGTGCGACGGCCGCAACGTCGAGTCCTGGCTGTCCGGCCGGGTCGACGAGGACGAGCTGAAGCTCACCGGCAAAGGCGGTACGAGCCTGGAGGCGGAGCTGGACGACGACGGCAAGCTGTCCGGTGAGGTCAAGATCAACGGCGACGAGCTGGACTTCACGATCGGTGAGGCCAAGAAGCCGGCCGGCCTCTACCGGGCCCGGGGCTCCAAGACGACGATCGGCTGGATCGTGCTGCCGGACGGCTCCCAGGTGGGGATCCAGACCGCCGGTCAGGACTCCCAGTCGGCTCCCCCGCTCGACCCCGACCAGCCCCAGCTGAGCGTCGGTGGAGAAGAACTCACCGCTTCGCCGGTCAGCGGCGACAACACCTTCTAGGCAGGATGATCATGAGCACCTCGACCGGACCCGCAGTCCCCAGTGCAGCACCCCCGCGTACGGGGTTCGTCTTCCTGGCGTTCGCCATCGGCACCGCCGTCGCGGTCGGACTCGGCGTCTACGGCCGGCTGCACACCCCGACCGGCCAGGCGGTGAACCTGGCCGGCTTCTCCAGTGGCCTGGCCGTCAAGTCCGCTCTGACGACCGCCGCCTTCGCCCTCGCCCTGGTGCAGATCGTTACGGCAATGGCGATCCTGGGCCGGATTCGGCTCAGCGGGGCGTGGGTCGGTCCGCTGCACCGGTGGTCCGGGCGGATCGCCGTTGCGCTGACCGTCCCGGTGGCCGTGCACTGCCTGTACGCACTGGGTCTGCAGACCTTCGATGCCCGCGTGCTCGCGCACTCGCTGTTCGGCTGCTTCTTCTTCGGCGCCTTCATCACCAAGATGTTGATCTTGACCCGGGACGACACACCGTCGTGGTCCGTGCCGCTGCTCGGGGGGCTCGTCTTCACCGGGTTGACCGCCCTGTGGATGACGGCCGCCCTGTGGTATTTCGTCAATGCGGCATGATCGAGTTCCCCAACCCCCGCCTCAGGAGGCTGCCATGAACCCGTACGTCCGACCCGCCGCCCAACCGCCGATGTCTCGCCGCACGCTGATCATGAACGCCGGGGTCGCCGCTGTCGCACTCACCGGCCTCAGCGCGTGCAGCAGCTACGGCAGCCAGCAGGGCACCCCGTCGGCAGCGGCGAGCTCAGCGCCGGCCGGCGGCTCGGCCGGTGCGACCGCCAAGACGGCGGACATCCCGGTGGGCGGTGGAAAGATCTTCGCCGACGCCAAGGCTGTGGTGACCCAGCCGACCGCCGGAGAGTTCAAGGCCTTCTCGAACATCTGCACCCACGCCGGGTGTCCGGTGGCCGCGGTCACCGCGACCATCAACTGCAACTGCCACGGCAGCACGTTCGCCCTGGCCGACGGTGCTGTGGTCACCGGGCCGGCGACCGCGCCACTGCCGGCGAAGACGGTCACGGTGGACGGTGACTCCCTGACGGTCTCGGCCTGAGGCCGGTAACGACCCTCTAGGATGGCCGAAATTGTCTGGTCAAAGCACGAGGTGCTGACCGGGCCGAGCCAACGAGAGGGAGCGGCGTGTACGTCGGAGTGGACTGGGGCGGGACCAAGATCGAGGCGATCGCCCTCTCCGAGAACGGCGACCAGCTCGCCCGCTTCCGTGAGGACACGCCACGATCGGACTACGGCGCCTGCCTCGCCCTGATCGCTTCACTGGTCGAACGCGTGGAGACTGCGGCCGGCACGACCGGCAGCATCGGTGTCGGCATCCCCGGCTCGGTTGATCCGCGGACCGGCATCGCCAAGGGTGCGAGCTCCACCTGGATGAACGGCCGGCCCGTGGAGACCGACTTGGTCGAGGCTCTGGGCCGAGCCATCCGGCTCTCCAACGACGCCGACTGCTTCGCCGTCTCGGAGGCGGTCGACGGTGCCGGAGCCGGGCACCAGGTCGTCTTCGCCGTCATCCTCGGCTCGGGCGCCGGCGCCGGTATCGCTGTCGACGGCCGAGCTCATCACGGACCCAACAACAGTGGCGGCGAGTGGGGTCACAACCCCCTGCCCATCCCGAACGTGACCGAGATCCCCGGCCCGGTCTGCTACTGCGGCAAGCACGGCTGCCTGGAGCGGTGGGTCTCAGGCTGGTCGTTCGCCCGGGACTACGCGCAGCACGCCTCGGTCGACCTGGCCCAGCCTGTCCAGGCCACGCCACGCGAGATCATGGCCAAGCTCCGCGCCGGCGACCGGTTGGCCAAGCTCGTCTGGGAACGCTACGTCGACCGGGTGGCCCGGGGCCTGTCCCTGGTGGTCAATGCGCTCGATCCCGACGTGCTGGTGATGGGCGGCGGCATGTCCAACATCGACGAGCTCTACGACGACCTGCCGGACCGGCTGGCTCACTACACCTTCTCCCCCTGCTTCTACACACCGATCGTCCGTGCCGCGCACGGCGACTCGAGCGGCGTCCGCGGTGCGGCGTGGCTCTGGAAGGAATCATGATCATGGAACCGACCGACCAGGAGCGCTATGCGTTCGCCACCCAGCTGATCACCGACGCCGGGGCGGTTGCGCTGGAGTTCTTTCACCGGGTCACCACCTTGACGGTCAACAGCAAGGGCCTGCAGGACATGGTCAGCGAGGCCGATGTCGCGGTCGAGAACTTGATCAAGGACCGCCTGGGTGCGGCGTACCCGACCGACGCCTTCCTGGGCGAGGAGACCGGACACGCCGACTTCCCTGGCAGCACAGGGATCTGGGTGGTCGATCCGATCGACGGCACCCAGCCGTTCCTCAGCGGGCTGCGGACCTGGTGCATCTCGGTCGCCTACGTGCGCGACGGTCAGGTGATCTTCGGGCTGGTCAACAACCCCGCCGCCGCGGAGCTCTTCGCCGGGGGCGTGGGCGTGCCGGCGACCCTGAACGGCGTCCCGATCCACGCCCATCCAGGTCGATCGCGTGACCGAGGGCCTGACCTACCTCGGCTGTTCCCCCCGGGTGACCGCCGACCAGGTCGTCCCCGTGCTGGACCGGCTGCTCCGCGCCGGCGGCATGTACGTGCGCAACGGCTCCGGTGCCCTGGGTCTGTGCGACGTCGCCTGCGGTCGGCTGCTCGGCTTCGTCGAGCCGCACATCAACTCCTGGGACTGCCTCGGCGCCATCGGCGTGCTGCAGGCCGCCGGGGTCCAGGTGAGTGACTATCTGAGCGGCGACGCCCTGCTCCGCGGCAACCCCCTGGTCGCCGGACCCGCTCCGGTCTTCGCCGCCCTCACCGCGATATTGGGTCCACAGGGCCAGCCGTCACTAAACTGACAGCCATGAACATCCTGGTCGGATACATTCCCACGCCCGAAGGCCTCGCCGCCGTCGACTACGCGATCGCGCAGGCCAAGACGGCGGGGGCCCGGTTGACCGTGCTCAACACCGGCAAGGACGGCAACTACGCCGACCCGGTCTTCGCCTCGCCGCAGGACATCGACGCCTTGGAGGCCGAGCTCTCCGCTGCCGGCATCGACCACGAGGTGCGCCGCCCGACCGACGGTCTGGGCGCGGCCGACGCCCTCCTGGCCGTGTCCGCGGAGATCGGCGCCGACCTCGTGGTCATCGGGATCCGGCGCCGCTCACCCGTGGGCAAGCTGATCACCGGAAGCACCGCACAGGCCGTCCTCCTCGGTGCCGATTGCCCGGTGGTGGCCGTCAAGGCGAAGCACTGAGGCTCGGTGAGCTTCCTGGAGCTGCCCACCCTGGCGATCACCGGATCGACGGGGGTGCTCGGCGGTCTGGTCGCCGCTGAGCTCGCCGCCGCCGGGGTCCCCCAGCGGCTGCTGGTGCGGACCGTGGCCAAGGCTCCGGCCCTGCCGGGGGCGGCCGCCGTGCCCTTCTCGTTCAGCGATCGCGCCGCCTGCGCGGTCGCGCTCGACGGGGTCGAGACGCTGCTGATGGTGTCCGGCTCGGAGAGCGCGGACCGACTCGACCAGCACCGGGCGTTCGTCGACGCGGTGCAGGCCGCCGGCGTACGCCATGTCGTCTACACCTCCTTCTACGGCGCCGCACCCGACGCCACCTTCACCCTCGCCCGGGACCACTTCGTCACCGAGGAGTACATCAAGGCGAGCGGGATCGACCACACCTTCCTCCGCGACAACCTCTATCTCGACTTCATGACCGCCCTGGTCGGGGAGGACGACGTCATCCGCGGACCGGCGGGCCATGGTCGGGCGGCCGCCGTCGCCCGGGCCGACATCGCGCGGGTCGCGGCCGCCGTGCTGCTAGACGCCTCCGCCCATCGGGGTGCGACCTATCACCTCACCGGACCGCAGGCGCTGACCATGACCGAGGTGGCCGACCTGCTGTCCAGCCATCTTGGTCGATCGATCACCTTCCACGACGAGACGCTCGCCGAGGCGTACGCGTCCCGGGCGCGCTGGGGTGCGCCCGACTGGCAGAACGACGCCTGGGTCTCCACCTACACCGCGATCGCCGCCGGGGACCTGGCCGAGGTGACCAACGACGTCGAGATGCTGACCGGTCGACGACCCCTCAGCCTGGTGCAGCTGCTCAGCGAGCCGTAGATCCGACCGGCTCAGCGGGCCCGCTGATCGACCGGCTCAGCGGGCCCGCTGGGACCGCTCGATCAGCTTGCTCAAGAAGGTGTGCAGCTCGCGGACGTCGTCGAGATCGATGTCCAGCTTGGCCATGATCGTCTCCGGGATGGCGAGCGCCTGCTCGCGGAGGGCCACCCCCTCGGGGGTGAGGGTCAGGCGCAGGGCCCGTTCGTTGTCCGGGTTGCGCTCGCGGCGCAGGTAGCCGACCTGTTCCAGTCGTTTGAGCAGGGGCGACAGGGTGGCCGGCTCCAGCTGCAGGTGCTCACCCAGCTCGGTCACGCTCAGCGGCGCGTACTGCCACAGGGTCAGCATCACCAGATACTGCGGGTGGGTGAGCTGGAGCGGCTCCAGGACCGGGCGGTAGACCGCGATGACCCCCCGGGAAGCCAGCGCGAGGGCGAAGCAGACCTGCCGCTCGAGCTCCAACGCGTTGACGGGTTCGGTCGTGGTGGTCATGCCGCCGAGTTTACTAGACCACAAACTGTTAGTACACTAAGAGTCACGCACTCACCTCTGCCGAAAGTTGGTTCTCATGCCCAAGGTCGCTCGCGGCGACGGCTACTCGATCTTCTACCGCATCGGCTGGGAGATCGAGTACACGCTGATGCACGTCTTCGGACCGGCCCGGCTCGACGGCCAGCGCGACCCACGGGTGGCGATGAAGACCGACCACGAACGCCGCAAGCAGCTCTGGCTGGAGCGCAAGGCCAGCAGTTCGGTGTGACAATGCACAGATGAGACCGGACCCGGATGTCCCAGCGACCGCGGTGCCGGTCTTCTTCTTGTCCGACAGCACCGGCATCAGCGCCGAGACCATGGGTAACGCACTGCTGATCCAGTTCCCCGACCTGATCTTCGAGCGTCGACTGATCCCGTTCATTTCCACGGTCGAGGAGGCCCGGAAAGTGGTCGCGATCCTCGATGCCGCGATGGCCGGTCCGGTGACTCCACTGGCCTTCACGACCACGGCAGTCGACGAGGTGCGGCAGGAGCTGCACAAGACGACCTGCCCGCTGATCGACTTCTTCGACCTGCACATGGCACGGGTCGAGTCGATCTTGAACTCCAAGGGCATGCGGGTCGCGGCCCGGCTGCACGGGGTCGGCGACATCAAGCGCTACAACAACCGGATGGCCGCGGTCGAGTACGCCATCGAGCACGACGATGGTCAGAGCATGCGGGCGCTGGACAAGGCCGATGTGATCCTGGTCGCCCCGTCGCGGTGCGGCAAGACCCCGACCACCATGTACCTCGCGTTGCAGCACGGGGTCTTCGTGGCGAACTATCCACTGGTCGAGGAGGACTTCGACACCTTCGAGCTGCCCCGGCCGATCCGGCAGCTTCGCGATCGCTGCTTCGGGATCGTCTCCACCCCGGCTCGACTGGCCCAGGTCCGTCAGGAGCGCCGGCCCAACTCCCGCTACGCGTCGCTGGAGCAGTGCACGTTCGAGCTGCGGCAGGCCGAAGCCATGTTCCGCACGCACAACATCCCGGTGATCAACTCCTCGGCCAAGTCGGTCGAGGAGATGTCTACGGTCATCCTGCAGAACCAATCGCGTACGCCTCGACCCACCTGACCTGGACGGCGCTCGCCGTCCAGTGGTTCGCCGTGAACGCCGCGTCCCCGAGGTGCGCGCTGACCCTTTTGGAACGAGATCAGGTCGATGTCCCCCGGCCCGGTTCGGTCCAGATGGGGAAGGCCTCCCGAGGGGCCCGGTGGCACGCCGCGCCGTCGGCTCGGGCGGCGGCAGCCTGGTCCCGGCGTACCTCCGTCAGGTGCAGCGGCGATCCAGTCGGCGTAGTCGCCCATGATCGCCACGGCGTCCATCTCAACCCGGGTCAGGTGACCGACCGGGACCGAAGCTCAGCACCCCGACGCAGAGATCGAGTCCAGCCCCGTACGGTGCGGCCCGGTGCTTGTTGAACGCGTGGGCAGCCATACCGACATCGCAGCTGGGTCTGTGCAGGGGTTGTGTACAGCACGAGGCTCGACCTACGAGGTGGGGTCTTGCCGACCCGGTCCCGTTTCGGAACATGCGGTACGTGGCTGCCGGTTGCCGTGGATGGAGGACGACGAGGAGGTCCTCGGCAGGGTTGTCGAGTCCCGGCTCGGCTCCCGGCATGATTCTTGCCGGGGATGGGGCTTCGCGGCGCCGCAGAAGGCTGGGCCCGGCTCAGCCGGGAATTGGAGTCGTCCGCCTACTCTGGGGTCGGGTTACCGGTCCTTTTCGTCCTGCCAGCCTTCGGGTTCGGGATGATATCCGTAGGCGGCGGCCCGCACCGTTTCCTCGTCCTCCAGCCCGGAGCCGATCGCTCCACCGATAGTCGCCAGAGAACTGATGATCCATGCCAGCGTCAGGTAGTCACTGGCATGAACTGCTCGCCCCAGAGTTTGTTCCAGCACGGAGGTGTCTATCAGCAGCGCCGCTGCGAGCGCCGTTCCGACGAAGAGCACGATATAGGACACTGCCGTGGCCAGCGTGAGGGTGATGGTGGTGCCCAGATTGAACATCCGGGCCAATTCGGCCGGTGTGTTCGAATCTGGTTTCTCCCATAGGTCATGCGCGATGATCAGCCAGGCCACCAGCGCGGTCAGTCCGAGCAGCATGATCACCGTCAGACGGAGCGCGCCGAGTGCGTCGCCCATCTGCCAGATCGTGTTGGTAGTGAGCGCGAACGCCGCTGTGCCGAACGCGCCGACCAGCAGTTTGGACAGGCCCAGCAGCGCTCGCCCGGGGTTGTTGGCGCGTACCATTCCGGTCAGAAGCCGCATCCGGCCGGTCAGCCGCGAGGCTACGTAGCGCAGTTCCCCGGCGTCGCCTTCGCCGACCAACCGGTGGACAGTGGCGACCCGGCTTGCCAGCTCGGCCGGTTCCCAATCTGCCGGCGACACCCGCTGGTCCGAAGCATCAGTGAGTAGTCGGCTGACAAGATCCGGAACGACTGCGCGAATGGCATGTAGCTGGCGCAGTCCAAGCGCAGGCAGAGACACCATCGCGACGAGGCGCTGTGCGGAGGTCTGTGCGACCAGCGGCATCCGCTCGGTGTGCAGCGGCAGATCGGTCAGACAGATTGCCACGTCCCAGCCATCGTCGCCGCGCCGTCGGGCAAGATCGTCGAGCAGCGCCTCAGCGCCGCCGTCCCGGCGCGGCGCAACGTCACCCCACCCTTCCCGTACGGTCCATCGCACATCGGCGTCCACCCGATCAGCCAGCCGATCAGCCAGTTCGGCGCCGAGCCGGGCGGCGACCCGGGCTGGGTAGTCCGGCGGGGTGGCCACCAGTCCGATCACGATCTCCGGGTGGTGCTCTGCGTTGGGGGTCATTGCCGCTCCTCACCGGTAGCAGGGGACACATACCGACAGCGTCGTTCTGCTACCGGGACGCACACATGCCTCCGTCTACCGGGCTGGCGAACATCCCTCCAGCGAAGACGGGTCCTCACAGATCAGAGGTCAACCATAGCCTGGGGCAATCCGGTCACCACCCCCTTCGTTTGCCTGCACGGCCTGTGCCGACTTCAGTTCGGCTGCGATGCCTTCGCGAACTCCTCAATGATGCGTTCGCAGAAGGCCGGTAGGTCGTCTGGTGACCGACTGGTGGTTAGGTTCCCGTCGGTAACGACCTGCTCGTCGACCACCTCGGCTCCGGCGTTGCGCAGGTCGGTGCGCAGGCTCGGCCAGGACGTCAATCGCCGCCCACGTACGCAATCGGCCTCGACCAGGGTCCAAGGCCCGTGGCAGATCGCGGCGACGGGCTTGCCTGAGTCGACGAAGGCGCGGACGAAGGTGACGGCCGAGGGGTCCATCCTCAGCTTGTCGGGGTTGACTGTGCCGCCCGGGAGCAGCAGCGCGTCGAACTCCTCGATCGTCGCGTCCTGCACCTGCCGGTCCACGGGAAACGTGCCGGCGTCCTCCAGGTCGTGGTCGCGTGCTGCGATCTGCCCGGTCTTGATCGAGAGCAGGCTGGTCTCCGCGCCGGCCTTCTTCAGGGCCTGTCGGGGCTGCTCGAGCTCCACCCGTTCGACCCCGTCGGTCGCCAGGATCGCGACCCGCCGTCCGCTCAGCTCGCCGGCCACGTCAGGCTCGCACCGGTACGCTGGTTGGATGCAGGACGACCTTGGTCCATCCCTGGTCACGGTTGTCGAAGTGCTCGTAGCCCTCCGGCGCCTGGTCCAGCGGCAGCTCGTGGCTGACGATCCAGGACGGTGTCGCTTTGCCGCCGGCGATGAGGTCACGTAGCCGCCGGTTGTACTTCTTCACCGGGCACTGTCCGCTGCCCATCTTCTGGCCGCGGAACCAGAACTCGCCGTAGTCGAAAGCGACTGCGCCGCGTTGAGCCAGCTCATCCGGACCGCCCGGATCCTGCGGGATGAACACGCCAACCACACCGATGCCGCCGGTGAACCGGACCGACTTGACCAGCCGATTCAACGTCATGTTCGGGTGCTCATGGCCTTCGGGGTCGTGGGCCTGGTAGCCCACGCACTCGCAGCCGTTGTCGGCGCCCAGGCCCATGGTCATCTCGTTGACCGCCTCGACCGGGTCGACCGCGGAGTCGTCGATCGGGATGGCCCCGATCTCCTCGGCCTTCTTCAGCCGGTCGGGGTGCCGGTCGACGACCATGACCTTGCTCGCACCCTTGAGAACTGCGGAGTATGCGGCCATGCAGCCCACGGGTCCGGCGCCGTAGATGACGGTTTGGTCACCCGGCTTGACACCTGCCAGCTCAGTGGCGTGGTAGCCGGTCGGGAAGATGTCGGCCAGCATCACGTAGTCGGTCTGCCTCTCCTCCGCATCCTCACCCAGCCGCAGGCAGTTGAAGTCGCCCCAGGGCACCCGGAGCAGCTCCGCCTGGCCACCGGCCCAGGGCCCCATGTCGGCGAAGCCGTACGCGGCCCCGGCCCACTCGGGCTTCGGCTGCGCGGTCAGGCAGTAGTTGGTGTGGCCCAGCTCGCAGTTCTTGCAGTGCCCGCAGGCCACGTTGAACGGCAGGACCACATAGTCACCCACCTTCACCTTGTCCACGCCGTCGCCGACCTCGATGACCTGGCCCATGTTCTCGTGCCCGAACCAGCGGCCGGTCTCGAAGTCGGTCCTGCCCTCGTACATGTGCAGGTCCGATCCGCAGATGTTCGTCGTGGTGATCCGCACCAGGACGTCGGTCGGGCGCTCGATGCGGGCGTCCGGTACGTCTTTGACGCTGACCTTGCGCGGCCCTTCGTAGACCACTGCCTTCATGCCCTACCTCCTGAACGATCGTCTTGGACGGATGCTGCCGGTTCCCGCTGGTCACCGGCCGGGTTGGAAGACGGCGCGGACGCACCCGTCGTCCTTGTTCTTGAACATGGTGTAGCCGTGGGGCCCCTGGTCGAGGGGAAGGATGTGGGTGGCCAGGTGTTCGGTGCTGATGTCACCGGCGGCGATGCGGTCGAGGATCATGGGGATGTAGCGGTGCCCGTGCTGTTGTGCGCCGCGGACGGTCATGCCCTTGTTCATGATGGCGCCGAAGGGGAACTTGTCGACGAGCCCGCCGAAGACACCGAGCGCGAAGAGGCTGCCACCCTTCCGGCAGGCGTAGATCGCCTCCCGCAGAGCGGTCGGCCGGTCGGACTGCAGGCGCAGCTGCTGCTTCACCTGGTCGTACAGGTACTGGGCTCCGGTGCTGTGCGCTTCCATCCCGACCGCCTCGATACACACATCGGGTCCGCGGCCGCCGGTGCGTTCTTTCAGCTCGGCGATGACACTGTCCTGGGTGTAGTCCAGGGTCTCGGCGCCGATGTGCTGGCGTACCTGTTGAAGCCGTTCGAGCAGGCGGTCGATGACGATAACCTGCTCGGCGCCGAGCAGCATCGCCGCCCGGGCGGCCATCTGCCCGACCCCGCCGGCTCCCCACACTGCGACGATGTCACCGGGCGAAATCCCGGCGAGGTCTGCCCCCGTCCACCCGGTCGGTGCGGCGTCGGAGGCGAACAGCGCCGATAGGTCGGACACCCCGTCGGGGACTGCGAAAGCCCCCTGATCGGCGTACGGGACGCGGATGTACTCAGCGTGGCTACCGGCGAACCCGCCGAGGGCATGGCTGTAGGCGAAGCAGCCGCCGATCGCCGACCCCCACATGGCCTCGGTCAGGGCCGGGTTGGGGTTGCCGTTGTCGCACAGCGAGTACAGCTCGTGTGAGCAGTACCAGCACTGCCCGCAAGCGATGAACGAGCACACCACCACCCGGTCGCCCACCCGGTGCTTCTGCACCGCCGACCCGACCTCGACCACCTCACCCATGAACTCGTGGCCCAGCACGTCGCCGGCGCGCATGGTCGGGATATAGCCACCCAGCAGGTGCAGGTCAGACCCGCAGGTCGTGCTCAGCCGCACCTTGAGGATGACGTCACGGTCGTTCAGGATCTTCGGATCGTCGACCGTCTCGACCGCGGTCTCGTTGACCCCCGTCCAGCACAGCGCCTTCACAGCGATCCCTCCCCGGCGGCACGGTCGGTCGCCAGCTCCACCAGGCCGCCCCAGCGGGGTCGCTGCCCGTCGGCCGTGCGGCGTCGGGTCGACCCTGCAGCACCTCTCCGACCTCGATCAGCTGCTTGGCCTCGCGGAGCGCGCTGCGCAGCTGCTGACGTGGGTCCTTGCCTGACAACCGGGCGGCCACAGAGGCGGCCCCCGTCGGTTCGGGGCGGCGGAGCCGGGCCCGAAGCTCGCTGCCCTTGCCACCCGGCGCGGCGCGCACCTCCACCTCGACCAGGTCGCCGAGCTCGGCCAGCGGACCCGGAACCTGGTGGTCGGGCATCACCTCCTCGGGAGCTCGGTTGATGGAGACCGCCCGCCACCGCGACCGCGGTTCGGCTGACCCTGCTCCGTTTGACGTCATCCGGCGTTGCCGCTGGAGGATCAGCACGACTGCGGCTCCGCCGGCCGCCAGGGCGGCCGTGGCGCTGACTCTTCGGGGTACCTCGAACACGGCCGCTCTCATCACGGACTCCTTTCGTTGGACCTCGGCGCACCCTGTGGCACCTGCGCCGGCCGAACTGAGGGGTGTCGAGTAGGCAAACGCTCAGTCTTGGCTCCGATGTGTCAATCCTTCACCGGGCTCTTTCGGGCTGACAACTACCAACTCACACAGAGTGTTAGAACAGGGCTAACGTGGCTGATCATGGAGCTGCGTCAGCTCCGCTACTTCGTCGCAGTCGCGGAGGAACGTCATTTCGGGCGAGCGGCCGCCCGACTCCAGATCGCCACTCCCACTTTGTCCCAACAGGTGCGAGCCCTGGAGCGAACTCTGGGGGTGATGCTGCTGGACCGAACCCACCAACGGGCGGTGACTCTCACCCCAGGCGGGTACCTGCTGCTGAGGCACGCCCGGGTCATACTGACCCGTGCCGACCGCGCCCGAGACGAGGTGCGCGCCGCAACTGATCAGACGGAGCAGATCATGTTGCGGGTAGCTCCCGGCGCCGAGCTGGTGCTCGCCTCCCAACTGCGGCGACTGACCGATGACGACGCACTCGGGGTCATCACCATGACCAGCTCGACGAGCGATGCGCTGGTGGCGGTGCGGGAGGAGAGCGGAGACGCAGCCATCGTCTGGGACGGGGGCGGAGAGCGGCAAGGTCTGACGACCATCGTGCTTCGCAATGTCGCCATTCATCTGGCCCTGCCCGGGACCCACCGGCTTGCTGACTCCACCAGCGTCGATGTCGCGGACCTGGCCGATGAGTCGATCGTGCTGTTCCCCCGGGCACTCTCACCCAACGACTGGGACGCTATGCATCACCACCTCCTGCCCAACGGCATCAGCCGAGAAGGTCAGATCATCACCGAGCCGAACGCCACCACCGGCCTAGCAGCCGTGCTGCGGGGAGTAGCCGCCGGCAAAGGGGTCGCACCCACCGTAGCCCGCCACGCGGAACCCACCCGGCACGATGGGGTAGTCCTCCGCCCACTCAACCCCCCACTCACCCTGCCCCTAGAACTGGCCTGGCGAGAACCCGCAGGCGACACCCTCCAACGCATCATCACCTTCCTGCAATGGGCCTGCGGCCCAGCCCCAATTCTTCCTACGTCGCTCCCTGGCCGATGACGTGGACTGTGGGGAACTGCCCCACACACGCCGCCGTCGCCGCGGGCCTCTGTCCGGGAGTCCGCTGCCGCCAGATTTGCGGACGGCGCAGCACCGTGTTGACCCGCCGGAGCGGAAGCGACTGAGCTGGGCGGCGTCTTTCAGGCTGAGAGCACGACCTTCACGCAGTTGTCCTGCTTGTGCTTGAACGTCTCGTACCCGCTCGGTGCCTCGTTCAGCGGCAGCCGGTGCGTGATGACGTAGCTGGGATCAATCTCGCCCCGCTCGATGCGCTCCAACAACGGCTTGGTGTAGCGCTGCACGTGGCACTGTCCGGTCCGCAGCGTGATCGAGCGGTTCATCCAGGATCCGACCGGGAACTTGTCCATCAGACCGCCGTACACGCCGATCACCGAGACAGTGCCGGCATTGCGGCAGGCCATGATGGCTTGACGCAGGGCGGGTCCGCGGTCGGTCTCGGCCCGAACCGCCTGCTTGATCCGGTCGTACGCCTGCAACGGTGCGCTGTCGGAATGCGCCTCCATGCCGACCGCATCGATACAGGAGTCTGGACCGCGGCCGGCGGTGATCTCCTTGAGCGCGTCCTGGACGTCCACCTCCTCGTAGTTGAGCGTCACCGCGCCGGCTTTGTCGCGTGCCATCTGCAGGCGGTAGTCGAATCGGTCGATCGCGATCACCTTCTCGGCGCCCAGCAGATAGGCGCTCGACATGGCCAGCAGCCCGACCGGACCGGCCCCCCAGACCGCGACGACGTCGCCGGGTCGAATGTCGCACATCTCCGCGCCCATGTACGCCGTCGGGAAGATGTCGGACAGGAAGAGCACCTTCTCGTCGGGCAGGTCGTTCTCGATCTTGATCGGCCCGATGTCGGCGAAGGGAACCCGGACGTACTCCGCTTGCCCGCCGGCGAAACCTCCGGTCAGGTGGGAGTAGCCGAACATTCCGGCGCTCGCGTGGCCCCACAGGTTCTCCGCCATGCCAGCGTTAGGGTTCGAGTTCTCACAGACCGAGTAGAAGCCCGCGGCGCACGCATTGCAGTTGCCGCAGGCGATCGGAAAGGGAACGACCACTCGGTCGCCCACGGCGAGGTTCCCAACCCCCTTGCCGATCTCGACGACCTCGCCCATGAACTCGTGGCCGAGGATGTCGCCCTTCTCCATGGTCGGGATATAGCCGTCGTAGAGGTGCAGATCTGAGCCGCAAATCGCCGTGGAGGTGACCTTCACGATGGCGTCGCGCTCATTCAGGATCGTCGGGTCGGCAACATCGTTCACCGAGACCTTGTTGCGGCCCATCCAGCAGTTTGCTCGCATAATTCATCTCCTCACGTCGGGCGGGCGCACATCCGCCCAAGCGGGCAGAAGGCGGTGCCGATCGGTCAGTTGCCGCCAGGTTGGGCGGCGTCTTGGTTGCGCAGCTGCTTCGCGTCGGTGCCCTCGGGGGTGCCGTCGGAACGCACCACCTGACCGGTCTCCAACAGCTGCTTGAAACGGCGCAGCGAGTCCTCGAGCTTGCGCTTCGGATCGGAGCCGACCGCCGCGGCGATCACGCCCCCCAGCTTCCCGCCCGGCGCAGCCTGGTTGATGGTGATTCGCACCTCGGTGCCCCGATCCCCCGGTGCAGGGGTATAGGCCACCTCGGCATCGCCGAAAGGTGCGGAGTCGCCACTGCCCCAGGCATTGACGATGTCTTCCTGCGACCTGCGGATGGTGATTGCCGCGGTTGTGCTCATGCCGGCTGTCCTTCCCTCGTGGCCCGGACCACCGCCGAAACTGCCCCTCATCCGATCCAGGCCGGTGCTTTACGGTGTATACCCAAATTAGCGACTCGACAGCATTCCGGCTAGGGATGGACCCGAAGCACATGCAGAGCCACAGCGATGTCGGACTCAGTCCCGGACAGCTTCAGCCCGATTTCGCGGCAGGCTGCTCCGCATTCAGCGGTGCGCGAATCGGTCGCTCGGCTGTTGTCCTTGTGACGCTCGGGCTCGGCGTCCCCAGATGCCTTCGCCACACGCGCAGGCAGAGACGCTCAGGTCAGGGCCTCCAAGATGGAGCGCTCAACCACGCTTGGGTATGGGGTCAGCCAGCACCTCGGCGATCATCGCCAGCAGTGCGTCCGGCAAGAATGGTTTCGCTAGCGTCCGCATCGCCCCCAGCATCTTTGCGATACCCAGGTAGTCGCCGGCCTTACCCACCCCTCCACCCGAAATGGCAATGATTTTGACATTCGGGTCGATACGCCGGAGTTCCCTGATCGTTCCGAGGCCTTCTTCGTCGGGCATGACGAGGTCCAGGATCACGACCTCGCACGGCTGGCGGCGGTACTCC
The DNA here is from genome assembly GCA_963740705.1 of uncultured Actinomycetota bacterium. Lineage (GTDB taxonomy): Bacteria > Actinomycetota > Actinomycetes > Propionibacteriales > Propionibacteriaceae > Microlunatus. The sequence goes on along the minus strand of CAVUGB010000006.1, from coordinate 66,360 downwards.
CACCTGGCGACCTTGCCATTCGACGCATCTTCTACGTCGTACCCGGCGCGCACCAAAATCTGATGCAGCGCCGCACGGAGCAACTCATCGTCATCAACGAGCAAAATACGCGGCACAGATGCCCATCCTTGCGTCGGCTATTCCAGGTTGACTCTGGCATCTGGCTGCTGCTGTCTGCTCGACCCGTTTCCGCAAGCGCTTCCGCCAAGGACGATTGAATCACGCAGCGACGCAGGACAGCCACGATGGCACGGAAGGCGGTCTGGCCTTATATTGGTCAACGTTGTGCTGAGACCCATTCGCGCTCTGATCATCAGCGATGCGCCCGATCACACCGAGTTGCTGGGGGCACTCCGGCTTGCGAATTTCGATCCGTCGTGGAGACATACGTCGACTCTCGAGGGGTTCACGGCGGCTCTCGCGTGCGACCACTTCGACCTCGTGTTCGCGGAGGCCGATCTACAAGGCCTTCCCGCGACCTACGCACTAGGAGTGCTCGAGCGAAGCGAGCTGGGCATCCCCTGCATCGTGGTGTCGGATGTGGCAAACGAGGATCTGATCGTCGACATGATGCGGGCCGGCGCTGCCGATTATCTCGTCAGGTACGACTGGGAACGGCTCGCTCGAGGGGTCGAGCGCGCGCTCGGCGACGCCGCCACCAGCCGCCGGGGTGCGGCCGCGGACCCGGCCCCGCCAGTCCTCAGTCGGGGGTTCCCCTCCGGCCAGGACATCGGACCTCACGAGCACGTGTACCGCGCGGCAACCGGGCGGAAGGAATACGCGACCGATGACGGGACCCGGCAACGGCTTGTCCTTGACGTGATTCCGCAGATCGTGTGGATGGCCGGTGCCGACGGCTTGACGCACTATTTGAATCGGTCCGGGGCGGAACGCCTTGGCGTGGCGGCGGAGGCGATCAACGGGTGGCGATGGCTCGACTGGCTGCACCCCGACGACGTGAACCGTGCCCGCGACCGGTGGGAGATGGCTGTTCGGGAGACCGGCGATTACCTGAACGAGTATCGGCTCCGCCAGGCGGATGGGACGTACCGCTGGTATCTCGCGCAAGCCATAGCACTGCGTCACCCCGAAGGCGACGTCGCCGAGTGGGTTGGCACCTGGACCGACATCACGGAACGGAAATGGACCGAAGAACGGCTCGTCAAGGACGCGACGCTCTTGGCCAATGTCTTGGACTCGCTGATCGTGACCGACCTCGAAGGCCTCGTGACGTACTGGAATGAGGGAGCAACACAGCTCTTCGGCTGGACGGGCACGGAAATGGTCGGTCGACCATTGCTCGGACGCTTTCCAGAGCACATGCGGCCGCAGATCGCCGCGCTCATGGTCACCATCGTCGACGGGCAGGAGTGGACGGGCGAGTTCCAGGATTACCGCAAGGACGGTTCCCGCGTCTGGATCGACGCGCGCGTGACGCGCATGACCGATGCGGCCGGCCAAGTCACAGGCGTCATCGGTGTGGCTCGCGATATCAGCCGTCGCAAGAAGGCTGAAGCGGAGCGCGACCGCGTGCTCGCCCAGCTCCGCGTCCAGATCGATCGGATGCCCCTCGGATATCTGTCGCTCGATGCCGATTTTCGCATTGTCGACTGGAATCCGGCGCTGGAACGGCTCCTTGGTTATTCCAAGGAAGAGATGGTCGGGTCGATCCTTCCCGTCGAACGCCTACTTCCGGCTGCCGCTGTTCCTCAGGGCGAGGCCGTACTGCACCGCCTGGAGTGCGGCGACATGGCTGCACATGCGATCAATGAGAATCTGACCAAGGATGGCCGCACGATCACGTGCGAGTGGCACAACACGCCCCTCTTCGACGCCGATGGCACGATCGTCGGGTATCTCTCACTCGCCCAGGACATCAGCGATCGGCAGCGTGCCGAGGAAGAACTCCGCGCCAGCGAAGAGCGGTTTCGTCAGATTGCCGAGAGTATCCACGAGGTCTTCTGGCTGACGGATCCGCATAAGCATGAAATGGTCTACGTCAGCCCAGCGTACGAGACAATCTGGGGGCGTACGAGTGCGAGCCTGTATGCCTCCCCCGAGCAATGGTGGGAAGCAATTCACCCCGAAGACCGCGCCTTCGTCCTCCAGGACGTCGCCACGAAGCAGCTCGGAGGTGACTACGACGAGCAGTACCGCATCGTGCGTCCAGACGGGACGACTCGGTGGATTCGTGATCGCGCCTTCCCGGTAGAGGATGTTCATGCCCAAGTGGTGCGGGTCGCGGGGGTCGCTGAGGACATCACCGAACGCCGGCACCTGGAAGTTCAGCTCGGGCACGCGCAGAAGATGGAGGCGGTTGGTCAACTCGCCGGCGGCGTGGCGCACGACTTCAACAATTTTCTTACCGTCATTGCGTCCTGCACCTACCTGCTGCTGGACTCCCTCCCCGGGGACGAGGGCGCCCGTGAACTGGTCCATCAGATCATGCACGCCGTAGAGCGCTCGGGCACGCTGACTCGTCAGCTCCTCTCGTTCAGCCGGCAACAGGTGTTGGCGCCCAAGATCGTGAACCTCAACACCATCATCCGTGACACCGAGTTGATGCTGCAGCGAGCTCTCGGGGCAGACGTCGAGCTAGAGGCGGTCCTGGCGGAGCCTTTGGGTACTGTCCGGGCCGATCCCGGGCAGCTGGAGCAGGTGCTCTTGAACCTCATCGTCAATGCCGACGACGCGATGCCCCAAGGTGGCACGCTCACCATCGAGACGACCAACGTCACGGTCGACGGCGACGACGCGGCGACCCATCCCGGCGTCCCATCGGGACTGTATGTGCGGCTGGCGGTGACCGATTCTGGAAGCGGCATGACGGAGACCGTCAAGCGACACCTCTTCGAGCCCTTCTTCACCACGAAAGGCCCGGGTGAAGGGACCGGTCTGGGTCTGTCGGTGGTCCACGGCGTGATCCAGCAGAGCGACGGACACGTCGTCGTCCTCAGTGAGGAGGGGCTCGGTACGACGTTCCACATCTATCTCCCACGTCTCGACGATCGCCCGAGCGCCGTCGAGGTGTCGTACGACTGGTCCACAGTTCTGCCTCGGGGCAGCGAGACCGTCCTCATCGTCGATGACGAACCGGGCGTGCGAGCACTCGCCACGCTCGTGCTCGAACAATGCGGCTACCGGGTTCTCGAAGCCGGCGGCGTGGACAAGGCCATGGGGGTCGTCGCGGATGAGCAGGCACCCATTCACCTGCTCATCGTCGACGTGGTGATGCCGGGTGGAGGTGGGCGGCTGTTGACCGAGCACCTGCGCGCCTCGCATCCCGAGATCGACGTTCTGTTCATCTCCGGGTACGCGGATGAAGCGATTGTGCGCCACGGCATCTTGCACGACCAGGTCAATTTCCTGCAGAAGCCATTTGCTCCACCGGCGCTCGCGCTCAAAGTGCGCGAAGTGTTGGACAGGAAGGCACGGGATCGATGCGCGACTCTCCATGGCTAGGGCGCGGTTCTCAGCGAAGGCGGGCAACCAGACGGTTTGCCCCTGAGGTGGTGGGCTTTCTGACGTTTTCGGATGCCTACCGGGACGCCGAATTGGCGGGGTTCGGAGGGTGTTCGGACGCTATCGCCACGCGCTTGGCGCGAGAGCATTCGCTCGATGGGCCCGAGGACGAGGGCCGACGTCAGCGACGGCGTTGAGCGTGTCCGACGGCGTCTCACCAAAAGCTTCGCGGTAGCCAGCAGCGAAGCGACCGAGGTGTAGGAGGCCAAGGCCGTGGGCGACCGCCCGGACCGTGGTGGCGTGGTTATCCGCCGCCTTCAGCGCAACACGAGCCCGCCGAAGCCGGACCTGACGGAGATACTCCATCGGCGGCATGGCGAGGTCTCGACGGAACCCCGCCTGCAGCGCTCGCACGCTGAGGTGCACCTCGGTGGCAAGACGGACCGTCGTCCACGGCTCGGACGGGTCCCCCTCGATCAGCTCGACCGCCCGCCTGATGGCCGCACTCGGCCCGACCGGGCCGTGCCGGGTCGCGGCGTCGCTATGGCTATGTGATTGACCGAGCAAGAGGCCGTCGAGCACGAGCCCTTCGACATGTCTGGCCACGTGGGGGACGTGGCTCACGTCCGTTGGGTGGTCGAGCTCGTCCGCGAGCAGGTTGAGAACCGACCGCCAGCGCCGACCCAGGGGAATCTGCAAGTCGGCGGCAAAGTCGAAGACGAGTCGACCCCTGAGCGGCCGACCGAGCAGCTGTTCGAGCTCGGCCTCCAAGCCTGCCCGCGAGATCATGAGGCACAACTGCTCACAGTCGAGAGACCAGGAGATCTCGGCGGGCGCTCCGGGTGAGAAGACAAGACCCTCACCCGGGCCCGTGGTCACCAGCTCGCCTGTCCCGCTCCTCGAGGCCGCCCGCCCGCGCAGCGTGACGTTCACGTGGAAGTTCTCGGCCTCAGCGGTGCGCAGGTCCACGGGGCGGCCGTAGGTCAGCCGACCAGCAATGAGTGCTCCCAGGCGCAGGCCGGTCACCGCCATGCCCAGGGGTGCACACCCGCTCGAGAGGTCGAGCCGGTTCGGGAGGTACAGCTCGGTGATGACTTGCTCAGCCTCGTCGCGGTCGTTGGTCGTGCGTCGTGTGTAGGACGTCACCCGCGCTTGGCTCTCGTTCCGGCTGGCCCGCGGCTCGCGCTAGCAGCAGCATTCATGATCCTACTTTCTGCGGTCTCCTGAGCCCCGGCTCAGGGGTGAATCGCGTCGACCCTGCAGCTCGTCATGGCACTCGCCCGCGCCTGGGGCGGTGGGTCCGCTTCGCTTCCGGACGTCATGTTAATAGGTTTCGCCAGGCCTTCGACCGCCTCTCCAGAGCCGCGCAGCGCCATCTCGTAGCCGGATTGCGCATGGCGTCGCTAGGAGGGCCGTACGCCCGGCGTTCGACAGGCACCATCGACCCCGAGGGCGCTTTTTCCAAAGACCCTCGTGGCGCCTTGCGCCTGTCCCCCACCAGGCAGCAAGGCGCCACCTGACACCGTCGATGTCCGTGGCCATTAACAGGGCCCGGTAGTGGGTCGCACAATTGGCCCATGTCAGCTCGCGGTCGATGAGTGACCAGCTAATCCGACACTTGGATGTCGGCGTCGAGGCACCAGCCCAGGCCCCGGACGGTCCGCAAGGCCGCCAGCTGGAACGGAGCGTCGAACTTCTTTAGCAGTTCGCAGTCAGATCACGCTCGACCTGCAGGGCGATCCCGGCAACGCGGGATTCGTCCAGTTCAGCCAGGGCCGGGTTTCCAGCCCGGAGCGGGCCAGAGAGTTGATGGCGCGTCACTCCGACGAATGGGCAGCCGCGCGTCCTGACGTGTTGGGCAGCATCATCGTGGAACATGCCGACGCTGCTTACACGATGGTGTCGTACTTCACCTCGGAAGCTGACGCGCGCCAGGGCGAGCAGAAGGCCATACCGCCCGAGTTGCAGCCGGACATGGAAGAACTGACCAAGCTCAACACCGGTGAGCCTGAGTACTTCGACCTTCAACGGCCGGTCATGGTTTCGCCCGTAGCCCCGCTGCTTTAGCCTGCGTTCGGACCCTGCCTGATCGACCTAGAGTGCCTGGCGCGGACTCCGCGGCTGCCCGACGAGATCGGGACCTTGTGCGCTCGCGCGCGCCCAGCTCGCTCGTCCCGTCACGCCGACGATTTGGACAGCTGAGCCAGGTCTCGACGACAGTGTCGGGTTGAGCGACGTGGATTCGATGCCCTGGTCCAGCAGCACTAGGCCAGGTCCGGGTGGTCGCTGGGGCCCCGGCCGCAGATGCCGACGTACTTGCCGCGCGCCTTGCTGGCCTGGATCACCGCGTTGGACGGCAGCTCGCACATCATGATCATCTGCAAGCCGTTCGGGCCCCGCTTCAGCCCGTTGACGCCGAGCAGGTCGATCACTCCGTGCCATGCCGGGGCCTCCGAACTGGGTCGGTGCCACCCTGGGCCCCCATGGGCTGCCGGACCTGCCAGGATTCTCATATAACCCCAGGTCAGCCCGGGGTTGTTACTGGTGCGCGAGGGGGGACTTGAACCCCCACGTCCTTTCGGACACTGGCACCTGAAGCCAGCGCGTCTGCCGTTCCGCCACTCGCGCTCGGTTCGCGCGGCAATCTGTGCGAACCAGCCGAGAAAGGCTAGCACGGCTGAGCGGCGACCTCTGCCACTTTTCGCCTGGTCCGGGCCGACGGCTCGGCGCGCGGCACGCAGTAGACGGGTTGCAGCGGCCGGGACAGATACGATCTAGGTTGATCTGGCGAAGGAGGTGACATGGGAATTTTCGAACGCTTCGAGAAGAAAGTCGAAGGTGCGGTCAGTGGCGCCTTCGCGCGCGCGTTCAAGGGCGACGTCCAGCCGGTGGAGATCGCGGCCCGCCTGCAGCGTGAGCTCGATGCCGAGGCCAAGCTCATGTCGCGCGACAAACGGCTCGTTCCCAACGAGTTCGTCGTGGGCCTGTCACAGCACGATCACGACAAGCTGGCGCCCTACGCCTCGACGTTGACCAAGGAGCTGGCCACCGAGCTGCGCAACCACTCCCGCGAGATGGGCTACGTCTTCAACGGACCCGATCAAGATCGTTTTCGACCTCAACACCAACCTGCCCACCGGCCGGTTCACCGTGGCCTCCGAGGCGGTGGCCGGGGTTGTGGAGAAGGAGCGCCCTCGGACCGGCCTGCCGCGGGAGGGCACGCCGCGACCGCCACGAGCGCCGGGTGCCGCGGCGGCTTCCCGCTCGAGCCTGGTCCTCGAGGTCAACGGCACCCGCCACCCGCTGGAGCCACCCGGTTTGACCATCGGCCGCGGCACCGAGGCGGACCTGCGGATCAACGACCCGGGCATCTCCCGGCTGCACGCCGAGATCCGGGTCAGCGGGGTCGGCGACCAGATCGACATCGTCGATCTTGGTTCGACCAACGGCATCGTGGTGAACGGGCAGAAGGTGCGGCACGCGGTCCTGCACGAGGGCACCCGGATCGAGATCGGATCCACCCGGATGCTGGTCCACCTGCCGGCCGGACGCTGAGCGCCGATGTCGGAGATCGCGGTCACGGTCATCAAGGTGCTGTTCCTCGCCTTGTTGTGGCTGTTCATCCTTTCGGCGGTGTCGGTGATCCGCAGTGATCTGTTCGGTCGCACCGTTCCGACCTCGGACCAGCCCGGGCCGCAGGAGCTCGAGTCGCCGCCGCCCCCACCGAAGAAGTCCAAGCGACAGCGCGGCGCCCCCCGGGTTTTCCTGATCACCCAGGGCAGCCAGGCCGGTGAGTCAGCCGAGCTGTCCGGTGGCGTGATCATGATCGGCCGCGGTGCCGACTGCCAGCTGATCTTGGACGACGACTACGTCTCGACCCGGCACGCCCGGGTGGTGACCGGCGAGAACGGCATCTACGTCGAGGACCTCGGCTCGACCAACGGCACCTACGTGAACGGCCAGCGGATCACCGCACCGACGACGATCACGCTGTCCGACACCGTACGGATCGGCAAGACGATCTTGAAGCTGGAGACGTGAGCCGATGACTCTCCAGCTGACCTACGTGACCCACTCCGAGATCGGCCTGGTCCGCAAGAACAACCAGGACTCCGGGTTCGCCAGTCCGCACCTGCTGGTCGTTGCTGACGGGATGGGCGGCGCCGCCGCCGGGGACCTGGCCTCGGCCGTCGCGATCGACACCATCAAGCGGATCGACAGCCCCGACGTCCGGTGACCAGATGCTCGAGGTCCTCGCCGGCGCCATCCACCGCGCCAACGACCGGATCGCCGACCTGGTCGAGGCTGATCCCTCCCTGGACGGGATGGGGACGACCGTCACCGGGGCCATGTTCGACGGCGCCGAGCTCGGACTGGCCCACATCGGCGACAGCCGGGCCTACCTGTTGCGCGACGGCCAGCTCGAACGGCTCACCCACGACCACAGCTGGGTGCAGTCGCTGGTCGACGAGGGCAAGATCAGCGCCGACGAGGCCGCCCTGCACCCGCACCGATCCCTGCTGCTCAAGGTGTTGAACGGCCAGGCTGCCAACGATCCCGACCTGACCATGGTCTCGGTCCAGGCCGGGGACCGGCTGATGTTCTGCAGCGACGGGGTCTGTGGCCTGGTCGACGACCCGGTGATCACCGAGGCGCTGGCCATCCCCGATCTCGAGGACGCGATCGAGCGGCTGGTGTCGGAGGCGCTGGCCGAGGGCGGCATCGACAACATCACCGTGATCGTCGCCGACGTGCTCGAGGCCGAGGGGACCGCTGGCCCGGTCGTGCTCGGCGCCGCCGCCGAACGCGACATCCCCCCGGTGGGGACCAAGCCGCGCGTCGACCAGGTCGACGACGAGGAGGACACCGTGGTGACGGTGCTTCCCAGTGCGGCCACGCCTGAGCCGGACCACAGCGAGGACGAAGCGCGCTACAACCCGCAGCCGCCCCGCAAGCGCCGGTTCGTACGCCCGGTCGTGCTGTTGCTGATCTTCGTGCTGGTCATCGGCGCCGGGTTGGGCACGGCGTACGCGTGGACCCGGACCCAGTACTTCGTCGGCGCCTCCGGCGAGCAGGTGGCGATCTTCCAGGGTCTGTCGGAGAGCATTCCCGGGCTCAGTCTGTCCACGGTCTACGAGGTCCAGGGGCTCACGGTCGCTGAGCTGCCGCCCTACTACCAGGACAAGGTGCACGGCAACATCGATGTGTCCAGCCTCGACTCGGCCCGGCAGACCGTGGCCGAGCTGACCGAGGCGGCCAAGCGCTGTGCGATCCAGAACCCACCGGGCAAGCCCGGTCCCTCGGCCACGCCCACCTCCACCGGCTCGGCGAAGCCGACCACGTCGACGAGCGCGACACCGACCACGACCGCTGCCCCGGCGGAGCCGGACTGCTGATCATGAGTGCTGCGGCCCCCGTCACCGTGATCCCGCGCAAGAGGCGTGGGGTCGAGCTCGTGTTGATCATCTTCGCCCTGGTGATCACCTTGGGCGGTTACGCGCTGGTCGACCTCAACGTGTCCGGCGGCATCTCCTCGACGTTTCCCTATCTGGCCGGGATCGGGACGCTGCTGGCCCTGCTCGCTCACCTGGCCGTCCGCTGGCGGTTGCCCTACGCCGACCCGGTGATTCTGCCCTGCGTGGTACTGCTCAACGGGCTCGGCCTGGCGATGATCCACCGGATCGACCTGATCAACGAGACACCAGTCTTCGGGGCGCGGCAGCAGCTGATCTGGACCGGACTGGGCGTGATCATGTTCATCCTGGTCGCGGTGGTGCTACGGGACCACCGACCGCTGCAGCGCTTCACCTACACCCTCGGGCTGGCCGGCATCGTGCTGCTGCTGCTGCCCCTGGTGCCGGGTATCGGGACGGAGAAGTTCGGGGCGCAGATCTGGATCCAGGTCGGTCCGTACAGCTTCCAGCCGGCCGAAGCCGCCAAGGTGCTGCTCGCCGTCGCCTTCGCCGCGTACCTGGTCGAGAAGCGTGAGGTCTTGGCCTTGGCCGGGCTGCGGGTCCTGGGCATCGACCTGCCCCGCGCCCGTGACCTCGGGCCGATCCTGGTGATGTGGCTGATCAGCCTGGCCATCTTGGTGTTCCAGCGCGATCTCGGCACCTCGCTGCTGTTCTTCGGGTTGTTCGTGATGCTGCTCTACGTCTCCACCGAACGCGCTGGATGGGCCGTGCTGGGCACCTTGCTCTTCGCCGCCGGCGCCTACTTCGGCTACCTGAACTTCGGCCACGTCCGCGTCCGGGTCGGTGCTTGGCTGCATCCCTTCTCCGACTACGACGCCTACTACCAGGTGATCAATGCTCAGTTCGGGATGGCCTGGGGCGGCCTGTTCGGCACCGGGCTCGGCCTCGGCCGGCCGGGCCTGACCCCGTTGGCCCGCAGTGACTTCATCGCTGCGGCGATCGGCGAGGAGCTGGGCATGACCGGCCTGATGGCCGTGATCATGATCTACGGCTTGATCGTCGCCCGCGGCCTGCGGGTCGCCCTGCAGTGCCGCGAGCCCTTCGGCAAGCTGCTCGCCGCCGGACTGTCGTTCGCTTTCGCGCTGCAGGTGTTCACCATCATCGGCGGGGTCACCCGGCTGCTGCCCCTGACCGGCCTGACCACCCCGTTCATGTCCCAGGGCGGCTCGTCGCTGATCTGCAACTGGATCGTCGTCGGCCTGCTCCTGGTCATCTCCCACCACGTCCGCAAGCCCGCCGTCACCGTCACCCAGTACAACCCCGATCTCGACACGACCCAGCTCGTGAAGGTCGCCCCATGAACCGCCCCATTCGGAGAGTGGCCTTCGTGGCCATGGTCATGTTCGCGCTGCTGCTGGCCAACGGCACCTACATGAGCATCTTCCGCCAGTCCTCGCTGGCCGCCGAGCCCCAGAACCGCCGCGTACGCGATGCCGAGTTCGCCCAGAACCGGGGGGCCATCCTGGCCGCCGGCAAGACCCAGATCGCCAAGACCGAGCCCGCCAAGGACCGCTTCAAGTACCAGCGGGTCTACCCCGATGGCGCGCTCTACGCCCCGGTCACCGGGTTCTACTCCTACGACCACGCCCGCTCGGCGCTGGAGAGCACCTACAACTCCCAGCTGGCCGGCACCGACGACGCGCTCTTCGTACGCCGGCTGATCGACCTGGGCACCAACCAGACACCGCAGGGTGCCAGCGTGCAGACCACCATCGTGCCCAAGATCCAGGAGGCCGCAGCCAAGGCGTTGGGGTCTCAGAAGGGGGCGGTGGTCGCGCTCGATCCCAAGACCGGCGCGGTGCTGGCCATGGTGACCAGCCCGAGCTACGACCCCAACGCGATCGCCAGCCACGACATCGAGGCGGCGGACAAGGCGTACGACCGGCTGGCCGGCCAGAGCACCAAGCCACTGTCCAACCGCGCCGCCCGGGAGATCTACCCGCCCGGGTCGACGTTCAAGCTGGTCACCGCCGCTGCCGCCCTGGCCGACGGCAAGTCACCCGAGACCAAGGTGGACTCGCCGGCCCGGCTCAAGCTGCCGGGCACCAACACCTTCTTGCCCAACTCCAGCAACTGCGGCGGCACCAAGGTCACCATCACCCAAGCGCTCAAGGTCTCCTGCAACACCGCCTTCGCCAACCTGGGGATCGAGATGGGCCAGGACAAGCTCCGTGAGCAGGCCCAGAAGTTCGGCTTCGACCAACGGCACCTGTCCGACCTGGGCGGGGTGGCCAGCCAGTTCCCGGACAAGATGAACGCCGCGCAGCTCGGGCTCAGCTCGATCGGCCAGTTCGACGTGGCGGCCAGTCCGTTGCAGATGGCCATGGTCACCTCGGCGATCGCCAACGACGGAGTGCTGATGGATCCGTACGTGGTGAGCATGGTGCAGGCTCCCGACCTCAAGCCGTTGCAGACCCACAAGCCGGTCGCCCTGTCGACCGCCATGACCCCGACCAACGCCAAGGCCCTGCAGCAGATGATGGGCACCGTGGTCAGCCTGGGTACCGGCAGCAACGCCCAGATCCCCGGCGTCGAGGTGGGCGGCAAGACCGGCACGGCTCAGTCGGATCCCAAGCGCAAGCCGTTCGCCTGGTTCACCTCCTTCGCCCCTCTGGGTGATCCCCAGATCGCCGTGGCTGTCATTGTGGAAGACGCGGACATCCCTCGCAACGACATCGCGGGTGGCCGTCTGGCTGCGCCGATCGCTCGTGCGGTGATGCAGGCAGCGCTATGAGCCGAGGGGCTGATGATCGACAAATGGCACGGGGTTGAGAAAGGACGAGGGAGATGACTGACGACCCGGATGTGGTCGGAGGCCGTTACGAGCTCGGTGACCTGCTCGGACGCGGCGGGATGGCGGAGGTCCGTCGTGCCGTCGACCGTCGGCTGGGCCGCGGGGTCGCGGTCAAGCAGCTCCGGGCCGACCTGGCCACCGACCCCACGTTCCAGGCCCGTTTCCGTCGCGAGGCCCAGTCGGCCGCCGGCCTGAACCACCCGACCATCGTCGCGGTCTACGACACCGGCGAGGAGACCGACGCTCGTACGGGAATCTCCATCCCCTACATCGTGATGGAGCTGGTCGAAGGGCCGACCCTGCGCGACGTGCTCCGCGACGGCCGCAAGATCCTGCCCGAGCGCGCGCTGGAGCTGACCCAGGGGGTCCTCGATGCGCTGAGCTACAGCCACAAGGCCGGCATCATCCACCGCGACATCAAACCGGCCAACGTGATGCTGACCCCGACCGGGCGGGGTCAAGGTGATGGACTTCGGCATCGCCCGCGCGGTGGCCGACACCAGCGCCACCATGACCCAGACCGCCGCGGTCATCGGCACCGCCCAGTACCTCTCACCGGAGCAGGCGCGTGGCGAGACCGTGGACGCCCGCAGCGACATCTACTCCGCCGGTTGCCTGCTCTACGAGCTGCTCGTCGGCCGACCCCCGTTCATCGGCGAGTCCCCGGTCAGCGTGGCCTACCAGCACGTACGCGAAGCTCCGATCCCGCCCAGCCAGCTCGATCCGGTGATCAGCGCCGACATCGACGCCGTGACCCTCAAGGCCCTGGCCAAGGACGCGGCCGACCGCTATCAGTCGGCTCGCGAGATGAAGGCCGACATCTCCCGGGTGCTGGCCGGCCAGCAGGCGACCGCGGTGGTCCCGCGGGTGGCCGACGTGCCGGCGGCCCGGGGCTACGACACCCCGACCCGGGTGGTCGCCCCGCCCGTGGTCATGACGCCGTCGCAGCAGCTGCCCGACCCCGAGGACGTCGAGGAGCCGGGGCGCCGCCGCGTCGGGCTGGCCGTCTTGATCACCGCCCTGGTCCTGGTCGTCCTGATCGGTGGGGGCTACGCGATCTATCGGGTGCTCGTGCCGGCCGACCCCGCGGTGGCTCAGGTCGAGGTGCCCAACGTCTTGACCTACACCGAGCAGCAGGCCAACGACCAGCTCACCGCCCGTGGGCTGCGGCCGGAGGTCAAGCACGAGAACGCCGATGAGGAGACCAAGAACACCGTCATCGCGCCAGAACCCGGTCGGTGGTGCTCAGGTCGCGGTCAACACCACCGTGGTCATCACCGTCAACGACGGCCCGAAGACCGGCGTCATCCCCGCCGGGCTGGTCGGCGACGACGTGGACGACGTGATCGACGCCCTGCGCGAGGCCGACTTCGAACAACGTCACCAAGACCGCAGCCAAGTACTGAGGACCCGGATGACAAGGAGAACGAGGTGCTGAGCGTCTCGCCCAAGCCCGGCTCCACGGCCGCCCTGGACACCAAGATCACCGTGACGTACGCGACCGGCGAAGTCCGAGGTCCCGAACTTCGACGGGGTGGACGAGGACCGGGCCAAGGAGCTCGCCTCCGAAGCAGGCTTCCCGGCGCCGACCATCACCCTCGAGGAGAGCACCGAGCTGGCCGGGACGGTGATCGCGCAGAGTCCCAAGGCCGGCACCCGGGCCGATCGCAGCACCCTGATCAAGCTCACGATCGCCAAGCCGAAGCCGAGCACGCCGCCCTCCACCCCACCGCCGAGTTCATCGTCACCGTCGTCGAGCGCCTCGTCCTCCGAGTCTCCGCGCTAGGCTATTCGAACACCTTTACGAATACGGTGCTAGACTCGGTGCATGTCCACCGTGGTCCAGACCTCACTCTTCGGCCTCACCGACGAGGCAGAGCCCAGCGACATCGACCTGGGCCCGCTCGGCGCGATGATGACCCGGCAGGCGTTGGGTCGCGGCGCGTGGGTCGACCTGCTGCCCGGCTGGCTCAGCGGCTCACCGGACCTGTTCGACGCGCTGCAGTCCCAGGTGCCGTGGCACGCCGAAAGACGCCAGATGTACGACCGGGTGCTGGACGTGCCGCGGCTGCTGAGCTTCTACGGCGAGGACGACCCGCTGCCCCACCCGGATCTCGTGACCGCTCGCGAGTCCCTGAACGCGCACTACCGGGCTGAGCTCGGCGAGCCCTTCGTCACCGCCGGGCTCTGCCTCTATCGCGACGGTCGCGACTCGGTCGCGTTCCACGGTGACACGATCGGCCGCGGGAAGTCCGAGGACACGATGGTGGCCATCGTGTCCCTCGGTTCCCCTCGGCACCTGCTGCTGCGGCCTCGCGGCGGCGGCGCGACGATCAAGCACCAGCTCGGCCACGGCGACCTGATCGTGATGGGTGGCAGCTGCCAGCGGACCTGGGAGCACGCCATTCCCAAGACCGCGCGGTCGGTCGGACCCCGGATCAGCGTCCAGTTCCGACCGAGCGGCGTACGGTGAGGTAGTTGCGGGCGGCTCGGTCTAGTTGGCCTTGCAGACCACGCCCACGCAGTTGCCCTTGGCGTTGCCGCTGGCGATGTTGCCACCGAGGTCGTAACCCCCCGGTGCGTAGAGGCCGTAGCCCCCGTTGCCGGTGGCGGTGTTGTTGCCGATGCGAACGTAGCCGGCGGTCAGCTCGAACCCGTTGCCGGTGTTCGCGGTGAACCTGTTCTGCAGGATGCGTGAGTCGTAGTAGCTGCCGTCGACGCTCACGCCGACCTTGTTCTTGTCGAAGGTGTTGCCCTCGACCAGCAGGCCGGCACCCTTGAGGGCCACCCCGCCGTTGGTGCGGAACGTGCTGGAGGTGATCCGGGCCAGGACCTCGGTGCCGCTGGCGTTGAGGGCGCCGTTCGGGTTGTCGCGGAAGGTGCTGTTGTAGACCTTCAGATCGCAGCTGCCGGCCTCGATCGGCTTGGCGTAGCGCTTGACCGTGCTGAAGCCGATCTCCAGGTCACGGAGGCAGTTGAACGCGGCACTGGTCGTGTTCGAGCCGTCCAAGGTGGAGTTGTAGACGATGACGGACTGGTTCTCGTCCCGGTTGACCTGGCCGAAGACGGTGGAGTCGCGCAGGTTCAAGGTGTTCATCTCGCCGTTGAGCACCGCCTGCGACCCGGCAGCGGTGAACGCGGTCCGGTTGGCCACGGTCGAGGTCACCCAGAGCTGCAGCGGCGCGTTGGACAGGTTGCTGTCGTCGAGGGTGATGGCGGCCTGCTGAGCGTGCAGCGGAGCGGCCGAGATGGCGAGCTTCTTCAGCGTCAGCTTGGCCGTGGCCTGGTCCTCGGGGACGTTGCCGACGAAGTCGATGCTCTTGGCCCAGTCGCGGATCCGCCCGTTGACCACCGCGTTGTTGCCACCGGTCGGGATCGAGACGGCCGTGCCCGTCAGGTTGCCCTGCAGCTTGAAACCCGCCATGTCCAAGGTCACGCCCGCAGCCAGGGTGACGCCACCGTTCGGGCAGTAGAGGTCCTTGGTCATGACGGCGTTCGACTTGAGGGTGACCCCGCAGGCGACGGTCGGCCCGGCGGCCTCGGCTGAACCGGCCAACCCGGCGGCCAACAAGGCGGCAGGCAGCGCGACCAGCCCGATCCGCCGGATCGTGCGCGCGACAGGAGAAAGCGACATGGATGTGCCTTTCGGTCAGGGTGCTGAGGTGAGTTTCTGACCGATCCGGCGTCGTACGCGTGAATCTGCCCCCCGAAACTACGGTTCCCATGCTAAATGGGTTGCGGGCCACCGCGCAGCCGTCACGCGGTGCCGGCAGCACTAATGTGCCGACATCAGTGGAGCCATGCCGACGGCACGCTCCGGGGCAGCCGGATCGCCGCAGGTGACGAGCCAGTTGGCCAGCATCTGATAGCCCCACTCGGTCAGCACCGACTCCGGATGGAACTGCACCGCTTCGACGGCCAGCTCGCGGTGGCGTACGGCCATGATCACCCCGCTGCCCGTGGACGCCGTCACCTCGAGCACCGACGGCAACGTGTCCGGCTCGATCGCCAGCGAGTGGTAGCGGGTCGCGGTGAACGGTGACGGCAGGCCGGCGAAGACACCCTGACCCTGATGGCTGACCAACGAGGTCTTGCCGTGCAGCAGCTCGGGAGCGCGGTCGACCACCCCGCCGTACGCGACGCCGATGGACTGCAGACCGAGGCAGACGCCGAAGATCGGGACCCGACCGCCCTGGGACCGGACGACATCGACGCAGACGCCGGCCTCCTCGGGCGTGCCGGGGCCGGGTGAGAGCAGGATCCCGTCGAAGCCGTCCGCGAATCCCGGATCGGCGAACCGCGGGTCGTCGTTGCGCCAGACCTCGACCTGCGCGCCGATCTGGGCCAGGTACTGCACCAGGTTGTAGACGAACGAGTCGTAGTTGTCGATCACCAGGATCTTCGCGGTCACCGCTCCATTCTCGCCCATCCGAGCCACCCGGTTTTACGGAGACGGCGGACCCGACGCCCTCGTACGGGCGTAAAAGCCGCTCACTTCACCCAGGAAATTGTCACTTCACCTAGGAAACAACCTGGGTGAAGTGCGCAACCACAAGGTTTACCTTGTGGTTTGGCACCCGGGGAGTCTGGGGTTCAGCGGATCGGCTGGGCGTGCTGGAGGTCGAGGGTGCCCTCGTGGGCCGGGAAGCTCACCCGGTCCTGGGTCTTCTCGGCATAGACCAGCCCGTACGCCTCGACGTACTGCTTGTAGATCTGGATCGGCTCGGCGTCGGTCAGGGCCGAGCGCAGCCGGCCGGGGTCGCCGATGGCGCTGATCACGTACGGCGGGGCGTACGGGATGCCGTGCAGGACCACCGTGTTGCCGACGCACTTGATCCCGGTCGTGGAGATCACCCGCTGCCCCTGGATGGTCATGGCCTCCGCGCCGCCGTGCCAGAGCACGTTGACCACCGCCTGGATGTCCTGCTGGTGGACCACCAGCAGATCGGCGTCGATGCCGTTGGCGGCGACGCTGGCGGGCGCGTCGTCCAGGGTCACGGTGACCGCCGGGCCGGTGACCGCGGTCGAGCCCGGCGAGCCGGGCCTGCTCAGCCAGCCGCGACCCGACATCAGACTCGTCGTTCTGCGTGGCCGTCAACGCGTCGACCTCCGCCCGCACCGCGGTCAGCTGACGGGTGAGGTCGGCGTTGCGGCGCGACTGGGCCTGGACCAGGCTGACCAGGTCGGTGTTGCGGCCCGGCCGCAGGTCGGTCCCCCGGGCGTTGAGGGCGCTCACCATGACCATCAGCCCGGCCAGCACACAGACGGCCCCGGTGAGGATGCGGCCCCGGGTGCGACGCGTACGGTCGCGGCGTCGTTGGGCATCGCGGGCCCGGCGCAGGACAGCCAGCACCCGACGGGAGGCGTCCTCCAGCGCACGTCCGGGCATCGGCCCCTTCCCGACTCGACGGCTCGGAAATGGCTCCGGGCTTGGTCTTTGACTAGGCTACCCATTTGAGCAGCAAGGAGAGATCGTGCCCGAGTCGAGAACGCGGAAATCCGCCGAGGCCAAGCAGAAGCTGAAAGCCCAGCGCGATGCCCGGCCCAAGAAGGTCAAGGGGACCAAGGTCAAGGCCCCGTCGAGCCGTCGCTGGGTCCCGCCGACCTTCATCACCGTCGGCCTGCTCGGGGTGGCCTGGCTGGTCACCTACTACGTGGCCGGGACCCAGATCCCGTTGATGAGCGACCTCGGCAACTGGAACATCCTGATCGGCATGGGCGGCATGGCGGCAGCCTTCGGCATCGCCACCCTCTGGAAGTAGCGCGTCCGCGCGCAACCGGAATGACATCGGTGTGATTCTCCACATTGGGGATAACTCCTGTGGATAAGTTCGCTGTGCATCCGTCATCGACCCGCGGGTGAGCACCGCGAACAGCCGCTCCCGGCACCTCGACCGGGAGATCTTCCGGCTCGCCCTCCCCACCTTCGCCACCTTGGTGTCGGAGCCGCTGCTGCTGCTCGCGGACTCGGCGATCGTCGGCCACCTCGGCACCGACCAGCTCGCCGGCCTGGGGATCGCGGCCAACGTCTTGGGCATCCTGACCGGGCTCTGCATCTTCTTGGCCTACGGCACGACGGGCGCGGTGGCTCGTCGGCTCGGAGCCGGTGACGCCCGAGGCGCCCTGCGCGGCGGGTTCGACGGGCTGGTGCTCGCCGTCATCCTCGGCGTGCTGCTCAGCATCGCCCTGGAGCTGCTGCTGCCCGGTGGTGGTCGGCGCGTACGGTGCCTCACCGCCGGTCACGGCTGCCGCCACCGCCTATCTGCGGATCGCGGCCTGGGGACTTCCCTCGATCCTGCTCCTGCTGGCCGGCACCGGGGTGCTGCGCGGCCTGCAGGACACCAAGACCCCGCTCTATGTCGTGATCGCGACCAACCTGATCAACATCGCGCTCAACGTGACCTTGGTCTACGGCCTCGGGCTCGGGATCGCCGGGTCGGCGATGGGCACCCTCATCGCGCAGACCGGAGCGGCCGTGATCGTGGCTGTCGTGGTCCTGCGTCGGGCGCGGCAGTCGCAGGCTCCGCTGGGCTTCCGCCCCCGGGGTGTGCTCTCCGCCGCCCGGGCTGGGATCTGGCTGGTCATCCGGACCGCGACCCTGCAGACCGCGATCACCATCACCACCCTGGTCGCCGCCTCGGGCACCGCAGTCGCCCTCGCCGCCCACCAGGTGGTGAACAGCCTGTGGACCCTGCTGGCCTTTGCGCTCGACGCCATCGCGATCGCCGGCCAGGCGATCATCGGCCGCGCGTTCGGAGCCGGCGACGTCGAGCTCGGTCGGGCCATGATGCGCCGGATGATCGGCTGGGGGCTGCTCTGCGGCGTCGTCTTCGGCGGAGTGCTGCTGCTCGGCCGGCCGCTCTACGTCGGCCTGTTCAGCCCTGACCCGAGTGTGCAGCAGCTGGTCAGCCGGGTGCTGCTCGTCGTCGCCGTGCTGACGCCGCTGGCCGGCGTCGTCTACGTCCTCGACGGTGTGCTGATCGGCGCCGGCGACGGTCGCTACCTCGCGCTCGCCGGGCTGATCTCCCTGGTCGCCTACGTCCCGCTCGCCCTGGTCGTCTACGAGCGCAGCGCCGGCCTGATCTGGCTGTGGCTCGCGTACGGCGGGTTCATGCTCGCCCGGATGCTCACCTTGACGCTACGGGCCCGGAGCAGCCGGTGGATCCGGCTCGGGTCGACCGTCTGACACCGTCTCCGGTCGAGACGAGCTCAGCCGTTCCAGTCCGGCCGGCTCCAGTACCAGGTGCTGTCGAGCCGCTTCTTGGCCTCGCGGCCGCCGATGATCATGATCAGCCCGGCAGCCAGGGCGCAGGCCCAGGCGACGCCGAGGTGGCTGGCAATGCCACCGCCCTCCAGCAGCCGGTATCCGGTCACCGCGAACGGCGCGCTCAGGGTGAGCAGCCAACCCGACACCAGCATGGCTCGGCGGGTCCAGCGGCCGACGGTCTCCGCGGCCAGCGCGAAGAAGACGAACAAGCCGATCAGCGAGCCGACCTGCTGCAGCGCGAAGCCGAGGTAGGTGATGTTCAGCCCGGCGGCCACGGAGGCCGGGTCAGGGCTCGCTGCGAAGAACGGCGCGTCGACCTGGGCGGCGAGGAAGAAGCGGGTGGCGTTGATCAGAGATCGGCCGTAGAGCCCGTCCGCCGCCTGGACGCCGACGTGCGGGGCCAACGAGGCGCCGAGCAGCAGCAGGAAGAACACGCCACACACCACACCGCGACGCTGATAGCCCTTGCGCCGGCGTTCGAGCGCCTCGCGGGTGGGCAGGACCATGCGATCTCCTCGGAGGTGGTCAGTGGGCGTTCCCGACCTTACGGTGCTCGACCAAGGCCGGGGACGCGCCGAGCCGGCCGCCCCGCGGGGACGACCGGCTCAGACGATGTCGTGCCTCAGGCCTGGACGACGGCCAGCTGGACGTGCGCGGTGACCGCGTCGTGCAGCTTGACCCCGACCGTGTGGGTGCCGACGGTCTTGATCGGCTTGCTGATCGTGACCGCCCGCTTGTCGACCGACGGACCGCCGGCCTTCGTGATGGCCGCAGCGATGTCAGCCGCGGTCACGGCACCGAACAGCTTGCCGGTGTCGCTGGCCCGCTCGGGCAGCTCGATGGTCAGACCCTCGAGTGAGGCCCGGACCTCCTGGGCGTGGTCGACGCCACGGATCTCGCGAGCGTCGCGGCTGCGCTTGATCCCGTCGATCTGCTTCTCGCCACCGCGGGTCCACCGGATCGCGAAGCCACGGGGCACGAGGAAGTTACGGCCGTAGCCGTCCTTGACCTCGACCACGTCACCCGCAACGCCGAGGTTGTCGACGGCAGCAGTCAGAATGAGCTTCATGCTCGTCCTCCTCGGATCAGCGAGCCGTCGAGGCGTACGGCAACAGCGCAACCTCGCGGGCGTTCTTGATGGCGATGGCGACCTTGCGCTGCTCCTGGACGGAGAGCCCGGTCACCCGGCGGGCGCGGATCTTGCCGCGCTCGGAGATGAACTTCCGCAGGGTAGCGGTGTCCTTGTAGTCGATGTGCTGGCCGGCGCGAAGCGGGTTGGACTTCTTCTTCTGCGGCTTGCGCTTGTCAGGTGGTGGTGTTGGCCATTGTGGTGCTCTCCTTTCGAGCCCGGCGCAGGTCTGGTGCCTGATTGCCGGAATGTGCCGATGATGATGATGGATCGTCGTCCTGACGGATCAGAACGGGGGCTCTTCGGTCTGGGGAGCGGATCCCCAGGGGTCGGAGCTTTGCTGCTGCGGACGGTTGCCGCCGCCGCCTGGTTGCCGCCTGGTGCCGCCGGTGGCCCACGGGTCGTCCCCGTAAGCCGCCGCCGCCGGACGTTGCCGCCGCCGCCGCCGCCGCCGAGCTGGACGGACGACCGCCGCCACCTCCCTGACCGCCGCCGGACGACGTCCGCGAGACCTTGGCCGTCGCGTACTTCAGCGCCGGACCGATCTCGTCGACGTCGATCTCGAAGACCGTGCGCTTCTCACCCTCACGGGTCTCGTAGCTGCGCGACTTCAACCGACCCTGGACGATCACCCGCATGCCCTTCTGCAGGACTCGGCCACGTTCTCGGCCGCCTGTCGCCAGACGGCGCAGTTGAGGAACATCGCATCGCCGTCGCGCCACTCGTTGGTCTGACGGTCGAAGGTGCGGGGGGTGGACGCGACGGTGAAGTTCGCGACCGCCGCACCCGAAGGGGTGAAGCGCAGTTCCGGGTCGGCGGTGAGGTTGCCGACCAGGGTGATGGTTGTTTCGCCTGCCATGAAGGTCTCCGTACGTGTGTATCCCGTGCTGGGTCGAGCCGTGGTTGTCAGGGTTCAGCGTGCCAGCCGGCACCGACAGTGCGCATCGGTGTCCAGCTGATCTGTGGATAACTCGCTCAGTGAGCGTCGGGACGGATGACCTTGGTCCGCATGATCGACTCGTTGATCGAGAACTGGCGATCCAGCTCCTTCACATCGGCCGGCTCGGCGGTCAGGTTGATCACGGCGTAGATGCCCTCGGACTTCTTCTGGATCTCGTACGCCAGCCGGCGACGACCCCAGATGTCCAGGTTGTCCACGGTGCCGCCACCCTTGGTGATGACGGTCAGGTACTGCTCCAGCGTGGGTTGCACCGAACGCTCTTCGGTGTCGGGGTCAAGAATGACCATGACTTCGTATTGACGCATGCGCGAACTCCACCTCCTCTGGTCTCGAGCGGCTATGGGACGTCCCCATAGCAGGAGGGCAATGTGCCTGCGTGGCGATCGGCCAGGTGAGCCGGGTGCACCAACGGAGTAACTTACCCTCCGAACCGGGGTCGAGGCCAATCGAGAGGAGCGGCCGGAGTGAATCGCGAACCGTCGATGGACCTCGAGGACCCCAAGGCCCTGCTGCTCGGCCAGCTGGAGCACTACCGAGCAGCGGCCGTGGACAAGCTCGACGGGTTGTCCGCCGACCAGCTCAGGTCCCCCATCCTCCCGTCGGGGTGGTCACCGCTGGAGATGCTCAACCACCTGGTGCACATGGAACGCCGCTGGGTGCACTGGGGGTTCGCGGCCCGCAGCCTGTCCGACCCGCGCGGGGACCGGGACGCCGACGGTCGTTTCCGGATCGCCGATGCCGCTCGCGAGGTCGAGCTCACGCAGTGGCGGGTGACCCTGGTCGACCTCGGCCGGCAGACCGCTCAGATCTGCGCCGACCAGGACCTGCAGGCCCGATCACGTCCGGGCGGGCACTTCACCGACGACGACCCGAGGCCCACGCTGGGCTGGATCCTGCTGCACGTGCTCCAGGAGTACGCCCGCCACGTCGGTCAGCTCGACGTGGTCCGTGAGCTGCTGGACGGCGGCGTCGGCGAATAGCCCGCCGCCTGGTCTCAGCCCTGAGCGGCCAGCACCCGGGCGGCCTCGCGCGGGGCGGCGGAGTTGAGCTTTCCGGCCCGCGAGCCCGCGAGCTTGGCGGCGATGTGCTCGCTGACCGTGATCGGGGCGTACAGGTTCTCCTCGCCGGCCGCGATGCAGGACTCCAGCGTGGCTGATGACGGCGTCGGCGTTGCCGTCGTGGAAGTAGGCCGCCGACCGCCGCCGCTGGATGGTGCCGTCGACGATGGGTGGCTTGACCCGGTGCAGGGTCGACAGCCAGCGTTCGTTGGTCCACCGTGACGTCAGGTCGCCGAGGTTGACCAGCAGAGCCCCCTCAGCCGGCGAGACGTCGTGCCACGACCCTTCGCTGCCCAGCACCTGCAGCCCCTTGACCTGGTCGGCCCAGAGCACGGTGACGATGCCGAAGTCGGTGTGCTCACCCATCCCGGTCAGCTCGCCGTCCAGGTCGACCGATCCCGGCGGCAGGGCGTAGTTGTTCATCCGCAGCACGTCGATCGAGTGGTCGGTGAAGCGATCGAAGTACCCCTCCTCCAGGCCCAGCGCGTCGGCGAAGATCGTGGTGAGCGTACGAGCGACCCGGCCGGCCTCGGCGAAGTAGGCCTGGACCCGCTCGCGGAACCCGGCCACCTCCGGCCAGACGTTCTCGGCGTAGTCCTCGCCGGAGAGACCGGCGGTGGCATAGTCCGACGCCGCCGCTCCCACGTTGAAGGCCTCGAAGAAGTCATTCATCCGGGCGGCCGACTCGACGCCGAGGCTGAGGCTCAACGACTCGCTCTTCGGTGCGCTGTAGCCGCGGTTGCCCGGCGCGGTGAAGCGCTGCTTGTCGGCCGGGTCGAGCGCGAAGAACGCATCCATCGCGGTGGCCAGCCCGGTGGTCACCTCGTCGGCGATCCCGTGACCGACGACCTGGATGAACCCGACCTCCTGGCACGCCTCGTCCACCGCCCGGGCGACGAGGGCTCGCTCCGTGGCTGAGCCGTCCTCGACGTACGCGGTGATGTCGACCTGGGGGACCTCAAAGGTCATGGGGAGTCCTCTCCTGGGGGCAGTTTCCTACGTCGAGTGTCACGGCTGGGTTGCTATCTGGCCCGAAGGCCGCGAATTGTCTTCGAGTTCGCACCAGGAGAACCCCTCTCGCGATACGCTCGCGTCGCAAATTTCGCTTCGTTCTCACCAGCAAGGAGTCCCACTCATGGCCGCATACCAGGCCGCACCACCGCCCGCCGCAGACTACCCCGGCAAGACGCTGGGCTTGGTCGGGATGATCCTCGCGATCATCCCCTGCACCGCGACGATCGGCCTGATCCTCAGCATCGTCGCCTACGTCCAGTCCAACAAGGTCGGCATCAAGAACCAGAAGGCGTTCATCGGCATCATCGTCGGCGCCATCTGGATCGTCTTGTCGATCATCGCCCAGATCACGGGCGCAGCCGCAGGCCTGTACAACCGCTGACGTCATCTGACGAGACTCTCGGGGCAGCGACCGCTCGGCGGTCGCTGCCCCGATGCTTTTCCGCCGCTCGGCGTGCTCGTCGGCCCGCCCACGCGTAATCTCGGGCCATGACCAAGGAAACCCAGCGGGCCATCCGCGGCGGTCGGATCCGCTTCCCCGACCTCAGCCCGCGGGCGTACGAGCATCCCGCCGACCGGGGCGCGCTGGTGGCGCTGCGAGCCATCCCCGGCTTCGACGCGGTGCTCAAGGCCATCTCGGCCGCGATCGGCGAGCGGAGCGTCCGGCTGCTCTACCTGGCCACCGCCATCCGGGTCTCGCCCCGGCAGTACCCGCAGTTCCACCAGATGCTCAACGAGTGCGCCACCACCTTGGACCTGCAGCCGATCCCCGAGCTCTACATCCAGCAGGACCCGGTGCCGTCGGCCATGACCATCGGGCTCGATCGCGCCGATCATCGTGATCAGCACCGGGATGCTCGACCTGGTCGACGACGAGGGCCTGCGGTTCGTGATCGGGCACGAGGTCGGACACGTGCTGTCCGGCCACGCCGTCTACCGCACGATGCTGCTGCAGCTGATCAGCATCGCCACCTCGATCCAGTGGCTGCCGATCGGCGCCTGGGGCGTACGGGCGATGATCCTGGGTCTCAACGAGTGGTTCCGCAAGTCGGAGCTGTCCTGCGACCGGGCTGGTCTGCTCTGCTCGCAAGACCCCAAGGCCGCGCTGCGGGTGCACGCCTCGATGGCCGGCGCCCAGAACCCGGACGAGATGGACGTCAGCGCCTTCCTGGACCAGGCCGAGGAGTACGAGTCCTCGGGTGACGTCCGCGACAGCCTGATCAAGATCCTGCAGATCAGTGGCCAGAGCCACCCGCTGGCCGCGCTCCGGGCCGCCGAGCTGCAGAAGTGGGCGGCCGGCCCGGGCTACGCCGACATCCTGGCCGGCAACTACCCGCGGCGCTCGGAGGACAAGAACGCCCCGATGAGCGAGGACGTCCGGGCTGCGGCCGGCTCCTACCGGGACAACTTCACCACCTCAGGCGATCCGCTTGTTCAAGGTCGTCGGCCGGGTCGGTTCGGTGGCCGGCACGGTCGGCGGTGCCGCGGCCAACCGGATGCGGGACTGGTGGCGGGGTCCGGACGAACCTCCCGCCCCCTGAGCCCCCACCCGCTCCCTGAGCTTGTCGAAGGGTGTCCGCGGTGAGCGCTAGCCTCGGGCCCATGACGACTTTGGCCATCGGTGGGCACGGCGAACAGATCGACCCGATCGCGGAGGCGGTGGCCCGCGAGGCCACCTTGGCGCAGTTCTTCCTCGGCGATCCGCAGGGCTGGAAGGGCCCGGAGTTCGCGTACGCCGGTGGTGCCGCCGGCGTTGAAGGCGGCCGCCGAGGAGGCCGGGATCACCCTCTACGTGCACGCGCCGTACGTGTTGAACGTGGCGACCACCAACAACCGGATCCGGATTCCCAGCCGCAAGTTCCTGCAGCAGTACCTGCACGCCGCGGCCGAGGTCGGCGCGGCCGGGGTGATCGTGCACGGCGGCCACGTGCTCAAGAACGACGACCCCGAGCTGGGCTTCGACAACTGGCGCAAGTGCATCGACGGGCTGGAGATGCCGGTGCCGCTGCTGATCGAGAACACCGCCGGCGGCGACAATGCGATGGCCCGGCGACTGGAACGGATCGAGCGGCTCTGGGACGCGGTCGGTCGGGCCAAGGGCGGTGACACCGTCGGCTTCTGCCTCGACACCTGCCACGCGCACGCCGGCGGCGAGGAGCTGGTCGGGCTGGTCGACCGGGTCAAGGCCATCACCGGCCGGATCGACCTGGTGCACGCCAACGACTCCCGCGACGGCTTCGACTCCGGCGCTGACCGGCACGCGAACTTCGGCGCCGGCCAGGTCGACGAGCAGGCCCTGGTTGAGGTCGTCCGCTCAGCCGGCGTCCCGGTCGTGGTCGAGACCCCGGGCGGACGCGAGGGCCAGGGCTCCGACATCGCCTGGCTCCGCGAGAACGTCTGAACTTCGGGCAGCTCAGCTGGTGCTGCGGGCCACCTGCTTGATCCCCACCCAGAGTCCGGCGGCGCAGGTGAGGATCGCCGCGACCACCGCCCACAGGATCGCCGGATCGGAGAACGAGCCCGAGAAGAGCGCGCGCTCGGCGTCGACGATGTAGGTCAGTGGGTTGAACCGGCCGAGCACCTGCATCCAGCCCGGTCCAGCCTCGAGCGGCAGCATCATCCCCGACAGGATCAGCAGCGGGAAGATCAGCGACTGCTGCACGATCCAGAACATCCACTCGCGCTTGCGCGAAGCGATGGCCAACGCGTTGGAGAACGCACCCATGCCCACCCCGAACACCCCGAGCAGCAGCAACCCGGCCAGCACGTGCAGCGGATAGAAGTGGAAGCCGAACGGGATGGACACCACGGTGATGATCAACGCCTGCACGACCAGCGGCGCGAGCTCCTTCAGTGACCGTCCGATCAGGATCGACGAACGACGCAGCGGCGAGGCCAGCACCCGCTCGTAGGAGCCCAGGGTGATCTCGAACAGCAGGTTGGAGCCCGTCGCCGAGGTGCCGAAGAGGCAGATCATCACGATCACCCCGGGCAGGAACCACTGCAGCGCCGACTGGCCGTTCAGCACCGCGGGATCGACCGACCCAGCCAGCAGTGGTCCGAAGAGTCCGAGGAACACCAGGGGCTGGACCAGGGAGAAGATGATCGAGAACGGGTCACGGAGCACCAGCGAGATCTCGCGGATGAACACGGCCCGGCTGTCCGACACCAGGGTGCTCACGCCGCCACCCCGCTCTCCTCGCGCAGGCTCCGACCGGTGAGGCTCAAGAACACGTCGTCCAGGGTGGGCACCTTGACCTCGGCCGCTCGGACGTCGATCCCGGCCGCATCCAGCTCGCGCAGCAGGCCCGGAAGCGTACGGGTGCCCAGCTCGAAGCGCCCGCTGAGCACCGTTCCCAGGGCTGAGTCACTTCGGGCGAGGTCCGATCCCCGGATGGCCAGCAGCGGGGACGCCGCGTCGATATCGGCCGGGTCCACGGTCACGAAGATGCGGTCCCCAGCCAGGGTGGCCTTGAGGTGGTCGGCCGTGTCGTCGGCGATGATCACCCCGTGGTCGATGACCAGCACCCGCTCCGCCTGGGTGTCGGCCTCCTCCAGGTAGTGCGTGGTCAACACGATCGTGGTCTCGCGCTGGCTGCGGATCCGGGCGATGTGCTCCCACAGGTTGGCCCGGTTGTGCGGGTCCATCCCGGTCGAGGGCTCGTCCAGGAACAACAGGGGCGGGCTGTTCATCAGCCCGAGAGCGATGTCCAGTCGGCGTCGCTGGCCGCCGGACAACGTGCTGACCCGGCGGGACTCCATCGTCGCCAGGTCCAGCGTGCCCAGCAGCTCCCGGGCCCGGGCCAGCGCGTCGGTCGAGTTCATGCCGTAGAACCGGCCCTGGCTGACCAGCTCGTCGAGCACCCGGAAGCTGTGCCCGGCGCCGTCGCCCTGGCCGATGTAGCCGATCCGTGAGCGGACGAGCGCCGGCTGCTCGGTGATGCTGGCGCCGGCCACCGTGCCCTTCCCCGAGGTCGGGGGCAACAACGTGGTCAGCATCCGCAGCGTCGTCGACTTGCCCGCGCCGTTCGGCCCGAGGAAGGCGACCAGCTCGCCGGGGGCGATGTCGATGTCGACCCCTCGTACGGCTTCCACCGTCTCCTTCTTGGTCGAGAAGTGTTTGGTCAGTCGCTCGGTGTGGATCAAGGTGCTACGCCCTCCGCAATGTCGTACGGTGTACTGTATTGGATTACCATACACTGTACGGAGATTCACTGACAATGGTGTGCAGCCGCCGGGAGGAGCGCCATGACTGACCTGAGCGCTAACGGCCTGCCGGCCTGGGCCCAGGGCACCGCCGAGGGTCGTCGGGTGGTCCAGCTGCTCTGGGATCCGACCGGCTCCGCCGCGCCGTCCCGGGGACCCAAGCCCAAGACCAACCTCACCGAGGTGGTCGGCGCCGGGGTCGACATCGCCGACGCCGAGGGGCTGGACGCGTTGTCGATGCGCAAGGTCGCCAGCCGGCTCGGGGTCGGGGTGATGTCGCTCTACACCTACGTGCCCGGCCGGGCCGAGCTGATCGAGCTGATGATCGACCAGGTGTACGCCGACCACGGCCTGCCCGATCCGTCAGCTCCGTGGCGGTCCCGGCTGGACGAGTGGTCGCGGGCGACCTGGCGGACGTTCGGGGCGCACCCGTGGCTGCTGGACTACAACTCCGCCCGGCTGCCGATCGGCCCGCACGTGCTCGACGTGGAGGAATCGCTCTATGCCGCGCTGATGTCCGGCGGTTTCGGCGGCGCCGAGGTCGTGGCCCTGGCCAACCTGATCCGTTGGCAGCTGCTGGGCGCGGCTCGTTCCTCCATCGGGGACCTGGCCGAGGAGCGTCACACGGGCGTCTCGGCCGAGGCCTACTGGGACTCCCGGGCCAGCTTCTGGGTCACCTACTTCGATGCCGAGCGGTTCCCGCACATGGCGGCGATCCACGAGGCGGGCGGTTTCGACGACCCGACCGGCTGGAGCTTCGAGGTGATGCTCGCCCGCCTGTTGGACGGGATCGAGCGGCTAGCCCGGTGATCCGAGGCCCGGCCGGCCGGGTCAGGTCGCTCACCGCAGCACGAAGGGCTCGGACCGCTCGCCTCGCCCGAAGATGCAGCGATAGAGGTCGTCACTGCTGGTGCGCTGCGGTGGCAGGACGTAGATCTCCCAGTCGTCGCGTCGATCCTCGGCCCGCAACCTGGAGTTGGCCACGTCCTCGGTGCAGACCTTCTTCACCTGCTTGACCTTCTCCAGCTGCGACTGCGAACGGACCTCGAAGTCGAGCTCCCCCGCGGCGAACGTCTGGTAGACGTGGTTCTTCGCGCAGTCCTGGGGAGTGCCCAGGGCCGGCTGGTCGGCGTAGCTGAACACCCCGCCCCAGCACTCGTTGCTCGACGCGCAGTAGGTCTGGTCGCCGAACTCGTCAGAGCAGTCGAGGAAACCGCGTGGCACCTCGACGCTCGGGGAGGGGCTCGGCGACGGCGTCGGCGACGAACCACCGGAGGTGGCACCCGTCGGGCTCGAGACGGTCGGGCCCGGCGGAGGTTCGGTCGTCCGCGCGTTGCTCGACATCACGGCCACGGTCACCGCGACGGTCAGCACCAGGAGCGCGGCCACGGCGGACAGGACGACCAGCGACCGCCGGCGCTTGACGGGCGGCGCAGCGTCGGAGCCGGTTGAGGGGGCCGAGGCCGGAGTGGCGGTGGCCACCGGCGCGGATCGCGCGGGCTCGCCGTCGAGCTCGTCATCGTCGACGTCGGTACCGGGAACGGTGAGCGCCGCCAGCTGGTCGCGGAACTGGGCCGCGGTCGGTCGGTCGGTCGGCTCGTCGGCCATCGCCGTCAGCAGCACCTCCATCAGCCCCGCATCCACGCCGGGGATGGGCTTGATCGGGACTTTCTGCTGTTCCAGGGTCGCGGCCACCGTGGGCTTGTCCTCGCCGGTCCCGCGCGGGGCACGCCCGCAGAGCAGGGCGTAGAGCGTGGCGGCCAGGGAGAAGACGTCGCCGTACTCGGTCGGCGCCTTCTGCTGGAAGACCTCGGGCGGCGCGTACGCCGGGGTCAACGCCTCCAGCGTCTCGGCCAGCTCCTCCCCCGGTTCGGGCATGGCGGCGAGACCGAAGTCGGCCAGCCCCGGGTTGTCGAACCCATCGATCAAGATGTTCGCCGGCTTCACGTCGCGGTGCAGCACCCCGCGGCTGTGGGCGGCGGCCAACGCGTCGGCGATCCGCACCCCGACGTCGCGTACGCGGCGCTGGGTCGGTCGTGCCTCCGGCTTCAGCCAGCGCGTCAAGGAGCCACCCGGGCACAGCTCCATCACCAGGAACGGCCGGTCGTCAGCCAAGATGCCGGCGTCGTGCACGGTGACGATGCCGGGATGACCCGACATCCGCCCGGCGGCACCCGCCTCACGCAGGAACCGGCGTTGTTCCACCTCGGCGTCGAGCCTGCGCTGGTCGACCTTGACCGCCACCAACCGGTTCAGGGACTCCTGCCGGGCTTGCCAGACCGTCGCGAAGCCGCCCCGGGCCAACGGACGCCAGTCCGTGAGCCCAGGAATCTGCGGGGGGACGGTGGTGGCCACGGGCTCCAACATAGACGCGGGGACGTACCAGAGACCCCTACTACAAGCAAACCGTCCTGGTTATTGACGTCCGGCCAAGGTGCCACTCAGCCGTTCTTGAGCCGCAACGCCCGCACCGGGCACTCCTGGGCCGCCCGCCGGGCATGACGCACCAGGTCGGCGGTCAGCGGTGCCGGGTCGAGGATGGGATAGCCCCACTCGTCCAGCTCGATCCGCTCCGGCAGCCACTCCGCGCAGAGCCCGTACGCGGTGCAGACGACCGGGTCGACCCGCAGCCGGGCGGTCATCGGGCGCCGGCCAGGAGCGGCTGGTGCTGGTCGCACGCACCGATGCGATGAGCACCCAGGTGGTCGGCGAAGGTGTGCAGAGCGCTGGCCGCCTGACGGACGACGCCGTCGGGGTGGTGGCAGGCCCCACGACCCTCGACGACCGGCAGCCTGCGGGTCAGCCGGGCCAGAGCCGCAGCCGCCGTCCGCGGGTCACCCAGCTCGGACCAGTCCTGAGCCAGCGCCGGCAGGCCGAACATGCACGGCCCGCACTGCCCGGCGGACTCGGCCGCGAGATAGCCCAGGATCTCGGCGACCGCGTTGACCGGGCAGGCCGATCCGAGCAGGTGCACCAGCCCGGCACCGGGCTGGATTCCCTGCTGGGACAGCGATTCAACGCTCATCGGGGCCGCGGTCGACCACGGCAGCCAGGTGCCGCTGTAGCCCCCGATCAGGACCGCTCGCGGCGGTTCGGTGAAGCCACCGGCTCGCTCGACCAGAGACGCGAGCGGCGCCGAGTCGAGAATCTCCAGGACGCCGGGGGCGGCCACCGCCCCGGTGACGGTGACCAGCCGGGTGAGCGGGCCGGGGTGGCCGGCCGCGAGCAGGGCGATCTGGGCCACCGTCTCGGCGTTGAGGACCAGCACCGACTCGCGGCCCAGGGTCAACGGTTGCTCGGTGAACCGGGGCCGGGCCTCGCCGCCGGCCAGCAGGGATGCGAGCGCGGTGGACTCGCTGGAGACATAGCGCCGCGGCACCGAGAGCACGCCGGGGTTGGGCAGCCGGGACGCCTCCCGGTCCAGCAGCGCGTACGCCATCCGCTCGGCCGAAGATCCGGTGTGGGCGGCGAAGACGACACGACGGGCACCCAGCGCGTGGGCGACCAGCGCTGCCCCGTCGGCGACCAGGCCCGGGCTGAGCCGCAACAACACCTCGTCCTTGGCCACCAGCGGCTCTCCGTCGCAGGCGTTGACGATGATCACCGGCCGGCGACCGCGGGCCGAGCTGATCTTGGTCGCCGTCGGGAAGGCCGCGCCGCCGCGACCGCGCAGGTCGGCTCGCTGGAGCAGCCGGAGCAGCTCATCGAGCGGAAGTGCCGCGGTGGATCGCCGTGGTGGTCGGTCGAACAGCAAGCCCATGATCATCTCCAGTCCGTGGCGTCGGCCAGGGCCCGGCGCCGCGCGTCGAAGGTCTGGCGACCGGCGCGCCAGACCGCTGCTGCGGCCACCGCGACGAAGCAGACCAGGCTCACCGTCCAGACCGCGAGGTTGTCGTTGGTCGAGGTGGTGATCCCATGCAGGATGGCGATCGGCCACATGGCGTACGCGCTCCAGTGCACCAGCCGCCAGGACCGGGCGCTGATCCGCTCGCGCAGCAGCGAGGTGGCGACGATGATCACCATCAGGTCGACGGCGATGGTGCCCAGACCGACCCACAGTCGTTCGTAGCCCGAGGTGAACGGCAACAGCAACGAGAGCCAGCCGATGTCGACGTAGGTCTCGGTGATCGCGGTGATCACGTGCACCGCCACGGCGACGACCATGATCAGCGAGAGGCTTCGGTGCAGCGCCGCTCGGACGAAGGCTGGTGCGGCGATCGGCGCCGCCCGACCCGCCGTCAGCAGGCCGAGGATCATCGTCGCGCTGAGCAGCACCGCCGCCACCAGGCCGGCGGCCCGGCTGAGGAACCAGAGCAGCTCGTTCACGCCGATGCCCGCAGTGCTGAGGTTTCCTCGGGCCATTCGCCGACGAAGACGGGCAGGCCCTCCCGGCTGACCAGGCGGGCCGGCAGCCCGCGACGGGCCAACCAGTACGGCGCCTCGGCTCCCAGGACCACCGCTGCCGTAGCGGCCGCGTTGGCCAGCTCAGCGGTCTCGGCCGCGACCGTGACGGCGCGCCACCACGGGTCGGCGATGTCACCGGTCCGCGGATCGAGGATGTGGTGGAGCTCGCGGTCACCGTGACGCCAGGTGCGCACCGCGGTCGAGGAGGTGGCCAGGCCACCGGTGCGGATCGTGACCAGCGGCCAGCTCGTGTCGTCGATCTCGGTGGCGTCGTCGATCGCGACCGTCCAGCCCCCGGCCGGCGGGGCGCCGGTGACCGCGAGGTCGCCCCCCAAGTTGATCAAGAACCCACCGGCAGCTGCTCGGCGCACCGCCGGGCGGCCCGGTCGGCCGCCCAGGCCTTGGCGCTGGCCCCGAGATCGACCTCGACGCCGTACGGGATGAGGACGCGGTGGTCCTGCCGGTCCAGGGCGATCCGCCAGTAGCCCGGGGCCGCCTGGTCGTCGGAACGCGGCCGGGACTGCCGTCGGCTGCGGACCACGGCGAGGTCGTCGTCGTAACCGAGCCGCCGCATCGCTGCCCCGACCGTGGGATCGACCAGCCCGTGCGTCCGGCGGGCGGTGTCGATGGCCACCGCGAGCAGCTCGGTCAGCAGCGGGCTGATCGGCACCGTCCGCCCACGAGCAAGCGCACTGAGCTCGGAGTCGGCGCGGAAGCGTGAACACGCCTGGTCCAGGTCGCCGAGCAGCCGCTTGGTGATCGCGGTCGCGGCTTCGCTCTGCTGGTCGTCGGTGCTGAGCACGTGGCAGATGGTGCCGATGGCGGCGAAGCTCCGGACGCCGGTCATCACGAGCCGCCCGTCGTGGTGTGGCTCGACCCGCCACTGGACTGTTCCGGCACGGTGGTCGTGCCCCAGTCGTCGCTGTCGCTGGACTGCGTGCTCGTGGTCGAGTCGCTGGTCGCGGGGGCGGCGGCTTCGGTCCAGCCGGCGGCCAGCACCCCGGTGATCCCGGACACCGCTGCGGCGGCGGTCAGCGCGACGGCGATCGTGGCGCGGCGTACGGTCGTCATCCCCCGTTGCCGGGCAGCGATCCGGTCGGTGCGGGAGCTCGTGGTGGTCATGGCGTCCACTGTGGTCGGAGTCCCTG
This sequence comes from uncultured Actinomycetota bacterium, assembly GCA_963740705.1. GTDB lineage: Bacteria > Actinomycetota > Actinomycetes > Propionibacteriales > Propionibacteriaceae > Microlunatus. Next base: position 33,443 of record CAVUGB010000006.1, on the reverse strand, counting down.
TGGCTTTGCTGTGCTGGAGTTCTGCATCGACCATGCGGTCGGTCAGCGACCCGTTCCCACCGCCCGGCCGAGAAGATAGCCTCACTGGCGTGAGCCGCAGCGTCTACGTCGCATCACCAGAAGGCCTGACCGGAAAGTCGGCCGTCGCCCTCGGGCTGCTCGACGCCTTGACCCGCGAGGTCGGGTCGGTCGGCATCTTCCGGCCGCTGACCACGGTCGGCGACACCAGTGCCGGCGGCGACATCGACCTGATCGTCGACCTGCTGGTCAGCCAGCCCGGCATCAAGCAGACCTACGAGGAGGCGATCGGCGTCACCTACGAGGCGGCCCGGGAGGACGCCGACGAGGCCCTGCACATCATCGTCGAGCGCTTCGGTCAGCTGGTGGACCGGTTCGAGGTGATCTTGGTCCTGGGCTCGGACTACACCGACGTGTCGACCGGGACCGAGCTGTCGTTCAACGCCAAGATCGCGGCCAACCTCGGCTCGCCGGTCGTCCTGGTCGTGCACGGCCGGGACCGCACCCCCGAGCAGATCAGGTCCGCCGCGGAAGGGGCGATGGTCGAGCTCCGGGCCAACCACGCGCACACCGTCGCGGTGATCGCCAACCGGGTGGACGCCGACGCGGCGACCGAGGTGCGGGCGGCGCTCGCCGACCTGCCCGAGGTGGTGACCGCGGCGATCCCGGAGAGCCCGCTGCTGTCCGCCCCGACCTTCCGCGCTCTGGTCGAGGCCGCCGACGGCGAGCTGGTGCTGGGCATCGACAGCTGGATGGACCGCGAGGCGATCGGCATCATCGTGGCGGCGATGAGCCTGCCCAACGTCTTGGCCCGGCTGCGGCCCGACGTGGCCGTGATCGCCCCCAGCGACCGCACCGACCTGATCCCCGGCCTGATGCTCGCGCACCAGTCCGGCACGTTCCCGGCGCTGGCCGGCATCTTGCTGACCGGCGGCTACCAGCTGCCCGACACCATCCGGCGGCTGTCCGAGGGCGTCGAGCAGGACCTGCCGATCGCCTTGACCGACCTCGGCACGTTCACCACCGCCGAGCGGCTGATGCGGGTACGAGGTCCGATGTCGAAGGAGTCGACCAACAAGATCGAGACCGCGCGCCGGCTGTTCGCCGAGCAGGTCGACCAGGCGGCGCTGCTGGCCGCGATCAACGTGTCGGCCTCCGACGTACGCACGCCGTTGATGTTCGAGTACCAGCTGATGGAGCGGGCCCGAGCCGACCGCAAGCACATCGTGCTGCCGGAGAGCCAGGACGACCGGATCCTCGAGGCGGCGGCGATCCTGCTGCGCCGCGGCGTGGCCGACCTGACCCTGCTCGGCGAGGAGAACAAGGTGCGGGCGCGCGCCTCGGCGCTCGGGCTCGACCTCGACGAGGCCAAGATCATCTCGCCGCTCGACCCGGACCACGTCGAGCGGTTCGCCGCCGCGTACGCCGAAGCCCGGGCCCACAAGGGGATGACCGTGGAGCGGGCCCGCGGGATCGTCACCGACATCTCCTACTTCGGCACGATGATGGTGCACCTCGGCCTGGCCGACGGCATGGTCTCCGGCGCGGTCAACACGACCGCGCACACCATCCGGCCGGCCCTGGAGTTCGTCAAGACCCAGCCCGGGGTGAACACCGTGTCCAGCGTGTTCTTGATGTGCCTGGCCGACCGGGTGCTGGTCTACGGCGACTGCGCGGTCATCCCCGAGCCGACCACCGAGCAGCTGGCCGACATCGCCTTGTCCTCGGCCGAGACCGCGCGGCAGTTCGGCATCGAGCCGCGGGTGGCGATGCTGTCCTACTCGACCGGCACCTCGGGCTCGGGCGCCGAGGTGGAGAAGGTCCGCGCCGCCACCGCCCTGGTCGCCGAGCGGGCTCCGGAGCTGTGCGTTGGAGGGCCCGATCCAGTACGACGCGGCGGTCGACCCCGACGTGGCCCGGACCAAGCTGCCCGACTCCGCGGTCGCCGGTCGGGCCACCGTGTTCATCTTCCCGGACCTGAACACCGGCAACAACACCTACAAGGCCGTGCAGCGCAGCGCCCACGCGGTCGCCATCGGCCCGGTGCTGCAGGGTCTGCGCAAGCCGGTCAACGACCTGTCCCGAGGAGCGCTGGTGGAGGACATCGTGAACACCGTGGCGATCACCGCGGTCCAGGCCCAAGGCCTGAACCCATGACGTCCCCGCCTCCTGAGCTCGTCGAAGGGCCTGAGCTTGTCGAAGGGCCGGTGCTCGTCCTCAACGCCGGCTCGTCCTCGCTGAAGTACCAGCTGGTGGTGCCCGAGACCGGCGCCGTGCGGGCCAAGGGAACCATGGAGCGGATCGGCGAGGCCGGCAGCCCGCTCGCCGACCACGGCCAGGCCATGCAGGCGATGACCGCCGAGCTGGCCGACGCAGGAGTTGATCTTGCCACGGTCGGTCTGCGCGCGGTCGGGCACCGGGTCGTGCACGGCGGGCCCGGACTTCTCCGACCCGGTGATCATCGACGACGACGTCGTCGCGGCCATCCGTGACCTGGTGCCCGCTGGCCCCGCTGCACAACCCGGGCGCGGTGGCCGGCATCGAGGCGGCCCGGGCCCAGTTCGACGTGCCGCACGTCGCCGTCTTCGACACCGCCTTCTTCGCCACGCTGCCGCCGGCGGCCGCAACGTACGCGATCCCCCGCGAGCTGGCCCAGACGTACCGGATCCGGCGCTACGGCTTCCACGGCACCTCGCACCAGTTCGTCTCCCGGGCCGTGGCCGAGCTGGTGGGCCGGCCGCTGAGCGAGCTCAACCAGATCGTGCTGCACCTGGGCAACGGCTGCTCGGCCTCGGCCGTCCGCGGCGGCGTGGCGGTGGAGACCTCGATGGGCCTGACCCCGCTGCAGGGCCTGGTGATGGGCACCCGCTCCGGCGATGTCGATCCCGGGCTGCACACCTTCCTGCACAACGAGCTCGGGCTGTCGATCGCCGAGATCGACACCCTGCTCAACAAGCAGTCCGGGCTCAAGGGCCTGGCCGGAGTCAACGACTTCCGGGCGCTCGAGGAGCTGCGGGCCGCGGGCGACGCGGACGCGCAGCTGGCCTTCGAGGTCTACGTGCACCGGCTCAAGCACTACGTCGGCGCCTACCTGGCCCTGCTCGGCGGCGTGGACGTGCATCACCTTCACCGCCGGGGTCGGGGAGAACAACCCGGCCCTGCGCGCCGCCGTCCTCGACGGGCTGGACGGTCTGGGCATCGTGGTCGACCCCGACCGCAACGCGGTCCGGTCGAGCGGGGCCCGGGTGATCTCCCCCGACGGCTCGCCGACCGTCGTCGCTGTCGTGCCGACCAACGAGGAGCTGGCCATCGCCCGCCAGACCGCCGACCTGCTCCACGCGCACTCCGACCGCTGAAAGTTTTCGTGGATTTTCCACCGGAGCTGTCGTGGATGCACGAAGAGTTCAGCGCCCTTAGGGTGTCGGCATGGCAACTGCGTTGATCACGGGCGGCACCTCAGGCATCGGGGCGGCGTTCGCCCGGGCGCTGGCGGCCCGCGGCGACAACCTGGTGCTGGTGGCCCGCAACACCGACCGGCTGGCCGAGATGGCCACCGAGATCACCGACCGCTACGCCGTCGCACGTCGAGACGATCAGCGCCGACCTCGGCCTCGCGGGACGACACGCGACGGATCGCCGACCGGCTGACCAGCACCGAGCAGCCGATCGACCTGCTGGTCAACAACGCCGGCTTCGGCGTCCGGGTGCGCATCTACCGGCGAGGACACCACGCCGCACGAGCACGCCTTCGACGTGATGATCCGCGCCGTGCTGATCCTCGGCGCCGCCGCCGGCCGGACCATGCAGGCCCGGGGCTCGGGCGCGATCATCAACGTCTCCAGCACCGCCGGGTTCTTGACCATGGGCAGCTATTCCGCGATCAAGGCCTGGGTGACCTCCTACTCACGAGGGCCTGGCCAACGAGCTCGCCGGCACCGGGGTCACGGTGACCGCGTCTGTGCCCCGGCTGGGTGCGGACCGAGTTCCACGAGCGGGCCGACGATCCGCACCAGCAAGATCCCCGACTTCCTCTGGCTGGACGCCGACCGCCTGGTCGCCGAGCGCCTGGCCGACGTCGCCAAGGGCAAGGTCATCTCGATCCCGTCCAAGCGCTACCAGGTGCATGATGGGCCTCGTCCGCCGGCTGCCCCGCGGCGGCCGTCCGCGCGATCTCGGGCAAGCTCTCCTCCGGCGCCACTGAGCCGGCCTGGTGCGGAGTCGGTCGACTCGAGGACGGCTCGGCTCCGAACACTGCAGCCTGACGTCACCAACCGCGCCGCACCCGCCCGAAGCACAGCCTGGCCCCACCCGACAGATCGGCTAGGGTGAGCACGTGTCGAGCCGAAGCCGCTACACCTCGCCCGCTGCACGCGGGGGCGCGGTTCGTCGCACAGCGAGGCATCCTGCGGCCGGTCATCTGGCGGCTGGCCACCATCACCGTGCTCGGTCGGGAGCACCTCGACAGGGCTCGAGGGCCCGTTCGTCGTGGTGTCCAACCACACCAGCCACCTCGACGCGCCCGCTGATCATGGGCGCCCTGCCCCGCCGGCTGTCGCGCTATGTCGCGGCGGGCGCGGCGGCGGACTACTTCTTCGACGTGTGGTGGCGCAAGGGTCTGACCTCGCTGTTCTTCAACGCCTTCCCGGTCGACCGGACCGGCCTGCGCGGCCGCAAGGGCCTGGCCACCAGCCTGCTCGACGACGGCGTACCGCTGCTGCTGTTCCCCGAGGGCACCCGCTCGCGGACCGGCGAGATGGGCAACTTCAAGCCCGGGGCCGCGGCGCTGTGCATCAGCCGCGACGTGCCCTGCCTGCCGGTGGCCATCGTCGGTGCGGCCGAAGCCATGCCGTACGGCAAGAACTGGCCGGACCGCGGTCGGCCGCCGATCTGGGTGACCTTCGGCGAGCCGATGCGGGCCGAGGACGGCGAGAAGGTCGCCCAGTTCTCCGGAGCGGATCGCCAAAGAGGTCTCGGGCCTGATCGACTACACCATGACTACCGCGCCGAGCCATTCCTGAGCGCGACGTACGGCTCAACCAGGAGAACACCATGTCCGTCGTGACCCCCAGCAAGCTCGGTCAAGCACATGAAGTGGTGGGGCTGGGGCGTCGAGGGCGTCGGCTTCCACCACGAGGACAAGCCGAGCTTCCGCGACTTCGTGATCAAGGCCATCGGCGTCGACCCCGACAGCCCGGCCGGCAAGCAGATGAGCCTCGACGACCTGACCGTCCCGGCGCCGATCATCAGCGACGAGCTGCTGGCCGAGCTGGTCGAGGCCGTCGGCGACGACAACGTCGTACGCGACGACCCCGACCGGATCGTGCACACCTACGGCAAGAGCGTCCGCGACCTGATGCGGCTGCGGGCCAACGACATCCCCCGGGTGCCCGACGCGATCGTCTACCCGGCCGACGAGGCCGAGGTGCAGCTGGTCGTCGACCGCGCGGTCGCCGCCAACGCCGTGCTGATCCCCTTCGGCGGCGGCAGCAACATCTCCGGCAGCCTGCAGGCCCCCGCCGACGAGACCCGTACGGTCATCTCCCTCGACCTCGGCCGGATGAACAAGGTCATCGACATCGACGAGGAGTCCGGCCTGGCCCGGATCCAGGCCGGCGCGCTCGGCCCGGACATCGAGGAGCAGCTCGAGACAGCGGGGCTGGACCCTCGGACACTTCCCGGACAGCTTCACCCACAGCACCCTCGGCGGCTGGGTCGCCACCCGCTCCTCGGGCATGCAGTCCGACAAGTACGGCGACATCGCCCAGATCACCCGCGGCCTGCGGGTCGTGCTGCCCGGCAAGGTGCTGGTCGTCCGCGCCGCTGCCCGGCACCTCCACCGGCCCGAGCGTCCGCGAGATGATCCTGGGCTCCGAGGGTCGGCTCGGCGTGATCACCGAGGTCACCGCGCAGGTGCACCGCAAGCCCGCCGAACCGGGTGATCCTCGGCTACCTGTTCCCGAGCTGGGAGGCCGGCCTGGCCGCCATGCAGGAGATCTCGACCAGCGACGCCCGGCCCGTCGGTCACCCGGGTCTCCGACGCCGCCGAGACCGCGCTTCTCCTTCGCCACCCGCAAGAAGAGCTCGGGCGTCTCGATCTCCTCGCTGGTCAGCAAGGGCCTGTTCGCGGTGCTCGAGAAGCGCGGCTGGGACCTGGACGACGGCCTGCCTGTCCTTCATCGGCTACGAGGGCAACTGCCAAGGTCTCACATGGCCCGCGAGAAGGCGATCGTCAAGAAGATCGTCGGCAAGCACGGCGGCATCGTGCTCGGCAAGGGTCCGGGCGTCCTCTACGACCAGAAGAAGTTCGACACCCCCTACATCCGCGACTTCCTGCTCGACCGCGGCGCCGCCGCCGACGTCTCCGACACCGCGGCGCCCTGGTCGCAGCTCAAGCCGCTCTACGACGCGGCCATCGCGGCGGCCAAGGCGGCGTACGCGCAGCTCGGCGTGACCGGCTACGTGATGTGCCACCTGTCGCACTCGGCCCACTCGGGCGCCTGCCTCTACTTCACCTTCGCCTTCGGGCACGACGGGGTCGGACCCGATCGGCCAGTACGACGTGGTCAAGTAGGCGATCCAGCAGACCTTCGTCGACCAGGCCGGCACCCTGTCCCACCACCACGCCGTCGGTACCGAGCACGCGCCATGGCTGGAGCAGGACATCTCGGCCCCCGGCGTCCACCTGCTCGACGGCCTGTTCGCCGCCGTCGACCCGGGCCAGAACTTCAACCCGGGCAAGATCGTCGTCAAGTAGGCCTCACTTCACCCAGGAACTTCCCGCTTCACCTCGCAATTAACGGGGTCCGGCTGCGCAACCACAAGGTATACCTCGAAAGCTGACACCGGGGTGAGGTCAGGAGGCGTACGCCGCCGCCTCGGCCTGCAGCGCCTCGACCACCACCTGGACGGCGCGGCGGGCGGCGCGGTCGGGGCGCATCAGGGCCTCGACGAACCGGCCGGCCCGCAGGTCGCGCAGCGGCACCAGGGCGAAGCGGCCGGCGGCGCGTTCGGCACTGGTGTGCCGGGGCAGCAGGGCGATGCCGTGGCCGCGGGCGACCAGGCGCTCGGTCAGCGGCAGGTGGGTGGTCCGGCGGACGACCCGTACGGGCGCCCCGGCCCGGGCGCCGATCGCGCTCAGCACCCGGTCGATCGGGAAGTCCGGCGGCGGGGCGATCCAGTCCTCCCCGATCACGTCGCTCGGCCGCACCCAGCCTTGCTCGGCCAGCGGGTGGTCCAGGGGCAGGGCCACGTCGAGCGGCTCGCGCATCAAGGTCACGACGGTCAGCCCGGCCGACCGAGCCGGCTGCACGTCGTCGGAGCGGTGGGCGACGACGATGTCGTAGTCGGCGGTCAGCCCGGCGAAGTCGTCCTGGGAGACGTCCTCGTCGAAGGTCTCCAGGGCGATCGCCGGGTGCGCCCGCAGCCGGTCCAGCAACCCGGGCAGCAACAGCTCGGCGGCGGAGAAGAACAGGGCCAGCCGTACGGTGCCGGCCACGTCGCCCTGATAGCGCTGCCAGGCCGCCTCCGCCTCGGCCAGCGCGGTGGCGATCGTGCACCGCACTGCGGGCCAGGGCCATGCCGGCGTCGGTCAGCTGGACGCCACGGCCGACCCGCTCGACCAGCGGCACCCCGACCTGACGCTGCAGGAGCTTGAGCTGCTGGGACACCGCGGACGCGGTCTTGCCGGTCGCCGCGGCCACGGCGGTGACCGATCCCCGGTCGGCCAGCTCGCGCAGCAGGGCCAGCTGTCCGACGTCGACGTCGCTCAACACTTAAGTCTCCATGACAAGTACTCTTCAGAAGATTGCGCTTGTGCTTAACTGTCATCGACGGTGAGCATAGTCGTCGTGCCCCTCCGTGATCGCCTGCTCGCCCTGCTCGTCGCCGTCTGCTGGGGCGCCAACTTCCCGGCCACGGCGATCGCCCTCGAGCACTTCCCGCCGCTGCTGATGGTCTCGTTGCGGTTCACCCTGGTCGCCATCCCCGACCCTGCTGCTGGTGCCGCGGCCGCAGGTGCCGCTGCGCTGGCTGGTCGGCGTCGGGCTCGGCATCGGCCTGTTGCAGTTCGCGTTCCTCTACCTGGGGATGGCGGCCGGCATGCCCAGCGGTCTGGCCTCGCTGGTGCTGCAGGCCTCGGCGCCGTTCACCGTGCTCATCGCCGGCGATCTGGCTGCACGAGAAGATCAGCCGCCGGCAGCTGATCGGGATCGGCATCGCCGTCGTCGGGCTGGCCGCGATCGCCGATCCACCGGGCCCAGGTCGCCGCCCTGCTGCCGGTCGTCCTGACCCTGTGCGGCGCGCTCGGCTGGGCCATCGGCAACGTCTGCAGCCGCCAGGCCCGAGCGCCGAAGCCGCTGCACCTCACGCTGTGGATGTCGGTCGTGCCGCCCATCCCGATGCTGGTCCTGTCGCTGCTGTTCGAGGGCCCGGCGCGGATCGGCACCGGTCGCTGCGCACGATGTTCACCCTCGATGCCCTGCCCGCGGTGCTCGGCCTGCTCTACATCGTGGTGATCGCCACCCTGCTCGGCTACGGGCTGTGGAACTGGCTGCTGTCGCGCCACCCGTCCAGCGTGGTCGCCCCGTTCTCGATGCTGGTGCCCGGTCGTCGGCGTGCTGACCTCGTGGCTGGCCTTCGGCGAGGTGATCGACCGGCTCGAGCTGGTCGCCGGCCTGGCGGTGGTCGGCGGGGTGCTCTTCGCCTCCCGCCCACCCCGCCGAGCCGGCGGGCCTCAGCTGCCGGTGCCGGCGATGTCGGGCATCGGGTCGGAGGCCGACTCGGCGCCGTCCGAACCCACGCCGCCACCGGGGGCGTCGGCCTCGCTCGGCTCGAGGTAGCCGGCGCCGGTCCCGGCGGCCGAGCTTCCCGCATCATCGCCCCCGGAGCCGTCGTCCCCAGCGTCCGCGGCATCGGAGGCCGACGGTGTGGGATCGTCCTTGGTCTCCTGAGCCGCACCCGGGACGATGTCCTCGGTGGGATCCATCGACTCCGAGCCACCGGCGGGCTGCTGGGCTTGCGACATCTCGCTCACTTCGTGCTCCTTTGCCACTTGTCGCCGACACCTGCCGGCACGCTCAGACTTACCATGCAGCCGAGTCGGCCAAGATAGGGGTGTGACCCGGGTCCTGGCCATCGCCGACACCGACTCCTACCTCAAGTGGAGCGCGGCCACGCTGGCGGCGATGCCGACCGCTTGGCGGCGGACCCAGCTGGTGATCGAGAACCCGGTGATGCCGTCGGCGGCGCAGATCACGGCCGCGACCGCCCTGCCGGTCGAGGTGCTCAGCCGCGCCGCAGTCTGCCGGCGGATCCGCGAGCTCCGGCCCGACGTGCTGCTGCTCGCCGGCACCGGACCAGTGGTCGCCGACCTGAGCGGCGACCGAACCCTGCGTACGCCGGACCGGCCGGTCCTGCTCACCGGGCTGCCCGGCATCAGCGTGCCGGCGACCCGATCGGCCATCCGGTTCCGGACGGGCTGCGACCTGTTCGTGCTGCACAGCCACCGCGAGGTGAGCGAGTTCGCCGAGCTGGCCCAGCACACCGCACCTCGGCTGGAGTTCGGTCTGGCCCGGCTGCCCTTCCTCGGAGCCGAGCCAGTCTCGTCCACGGAGCGGTCCGACCTGCTCTTCGCGGCCCAGGCCAAGGTGCCGGTGGCCCGGGCCGAGCGGGAGTCGATCCTGCTGGCGCTGGCCGAGGCCGGCGGCGCGGTGGTCAAGGTCCGGGCCCAGGCCGACGAGCAGCAGACCCACCACGAGGCCTGGCCCTACCCGGAGCTGCTGGCCGACCTCATCGACTCCGGCCGGATCGCGCCCGACGCCGTACGCTGCGTGGGCGGCTCGATGGCCGAAGCCCTGGCCACGGCCCGCGGGTTGGTGACCGTCTCGTCCACGGCCGCCCTGGAAGCCATGGCCGCCGACGTGCCGGTGCTGATCATCAGTGACTTCGGGATCTCGGCGGAGATGATCAACATCGTGTTCGCCGACTCCGGCTGCCTGGGGACCCTGACCGATCTCAGCAGCGGACGGCTGCCCCGGCCCCGACCCGAGTGGCTCGAGGCGAACTACTTCCACCCCGAGCCGGAGAACGACTGGCTGATCCGGCTCGAGCGGCTGCTCGAGATCCGGGCCGCCGGGGGGCTGCCCCGACCGGTCAGGACCAGCTCGGTGCGTAAGCGGATCCGCCGCCGGCTGCGCCTGCTGGTGCCAGCTGCGGTGGCACGGCCCCTGCTTCGCGCTCGGTCCGGGCTGCGCGCTCGATTCGATCTGCGCGCTCGCGCTGGGCGGCCCGAGCGGCGGCTCGCTGACGCTGGTCAACCACCAGGTCGCACAACTCCCGGACCGCGCCGTGCCCACCCGGGTTCGCCAGTCGCAGCCGAGCCAACCGGAGGATCTCCGGCCGCGCATCAGCCACGGCGACCGGCCAGCCCACCAGGCTCATCGGCCCGGCATCATTGAGATCGTTGCCCAGATAGGCGGCGCGAGCGGCGGGGATGTGGTGCAGCTCCAGCCACTCGCGTACGGCGGTGATCTTGTCGTCGATCCCTTGCCGGGCTTCGATCCGCAGCTTGGCCGCTCGAGCGCTGACCACCGGGTTGGTCTCCTTGGAGATGATCACCATCGGCACGCCGGACTCGCGCAGCCGCTGGATGCCCAGCCCGTCGGCGCGACTGACCCGGACCGACTCGCGACCGTCCTGGTCGACACCGGCGAGGTCGTCGGTGTGCACGCCGTCGAAGTCGGTGATCACCACGTCGACGTCGATCTCGGCGGCCGGCGGCTCGATCACGGTGGCCAGCGCCTTGGCCACCATCAGGTCCTCTTCGGTGTCGATGTCCACCGCGGTGGAGGAGTCGACCGCCACCGGGGCGATCCGACCGAAGAAGCGGTGCTGGTGCTGGCGGAAACCCGCCACCGCCCATCACATAGAAGGCACCGGTCTCGCGGTAGTCGGGCCGCCGGTCCTGGCGGCGCGGACGGAAGGAGGCCTCGTGGTTCTGACCGTCGACCAGGGGCAGCTGGTCGTCGGTGACACTGCGCCACAAGAACTCATGGGTGGGCAATGCGGCGAAGCAGGAGTCGGCCTGGCCGTTGCTGACCAGGCCGACACCGTGGTCGAGGGCGACTGGATCGATGAACGGGCTGGTGCACTGGACGAAGACCAGCACGTCCGGGTCCAGGCCGATCAGGTCGAGCTGGTCCAACCCGTGCAGCAGCGCCGACTCGGAGGAAGCGGTGTCGCCGGCCAGCGCGACGGGGCGGATGATCGCCTCGGCACCGGCCATCTCGGCGGTGTAGGCGATGTCGGCGTCGTCGGTGCTGACGAAGACCCGGTCGATGTGCCGGGCCGCCAGGCAGGCGCGGACCGCACGTTCGACCAGCGTCACGCCGCCCACCCGGCGCAGGTTCTTGCCCGGCACTCCCTTGGAGCCACCGCGGGCCGGGATGATCGCGACCGTGGCCATCAGCAGGCCACCGCCGCGAGTCCGTGCCGGTTGCGGGCGGTCCGGGAGACCTGACCGAGGAAGCCGTCGGCGTGGATGGTCGTCCGCTGGGTGAACCAGCCGTCCTCGATCTCGCAGACCACGATCTGCACGCCGCAGTCGGCCAGCACCAGCGGCAGGGTGTGCACCACGGTCGACGGGAAGCTGATCATCAGCCGTCCGACCGGTCCGGTCCGGGCGCCGATCTCCAGCGGCAGGGTCGGGCGTACGACCTCGAGGCCGAGCTGTTGGATCTTGACCAGCTTGTCGTCCTTCTCCTTGCGGTGGGCCAGATAGCGGTCGACCCCGTGCTGCGCGGCCAGGCTGGCCACGCCGGAGACGTAGGACTCGAGGCTGACCACCCCGGACTCGACCAGCGAGGTCCCGATCAGGTCGGCTCCGGGCTTCACAACCGGCCTGCCGTACGTCGTTCCGGACCCAGGCGTAGTCGTTGCGGCGGACGTCGACCTTGGCCAGCTCGACCGGCAGGCAGGTGAACAGACCCAGCTGGCACCCGGCGGCCGGCGACAGCCGCCGACGCACCTCACCGGCGATCTGCTCGCGGGCCAGGGCGGAGATCTGCCGCCGCTGGTTCGGTGTCGCCACCTGGTGCCAGCGCGACAGGTGCTCGCCGCTGACCCACTGGCGCGCGAACTCCATGGTGGCCGTGCCGTCGTCGACCATGATCACCCGGCGGGGCCGGGCGATGGAGATGATCACCTGCATCACCCCGGAGAAGGGGTCGCCGATGATCAACTTGTCCACTCCGGTCAGCTCACCGGCCAGTGCGCGCACGCTGCGGGCGACCGACGCGCCGCCGAGCCGCGGTTCGTGCCAGGCCACCGGGTGACCGGCGTCGCGGGCGATCGCGGCCATGGCGCGGAGCTGGGTGCGGGTCTGCCCCTCGGCCGGCGCCAGCACGGCGATCTTGACCCCGGCCCACTCCGCGTCGGCGTGAGCCAGCTCGATCACGTTCAGCAGCTGCGCGGGGCTCTCGACCAGCGCCAGAGCGGACGGGGTGGTCACGAGACGGCGACCAGGTGCGACGGCGCGGCCTCGATGGTGCCGGGCACCCGGCGCAGCTTCTGCATCGCGGCGCGCTCGCCGTCGTAGATCCGCTTGACGCCGTCACCGAGGGCCTCGGAGACCACCCGGATGTCGCGGACCAGTCGCTGCAGACCCTGCGGCTCGATCGAGGCGGACTGGTCCGACCCCCACATGGCCCGGTCGAGGGTGATGTGGCGCTCGATGAAGACCGCACCCAGGGCCACCGCGGCCACGGTGGTCTGCAGGCCGGTCTCGTGGCCCGAGTAGCCCACCGGCACGTTCGGGAACTCCGCCTGCAGCGTGTGGATCATCTTGAGGTTGAGCTCGCCGGCCTGCGCGGGATAGGTGCTGGTCGCGTGGCACAGCACGATGTTGTCGCTGCCCAGCACCTCGACCGCGTGGCGGATCTGGCGCATCGTCGACATGCCGGTGGACAACACGATGGTGCGGCCGGTCTGGCGCAGCCGGACCAGCAACTCGTCGTCGGTCAGCGAGGCCGAGGCCACCTTGTGGGCCGGCAGGTCGAACTGCTCGAGGAAGTCGACCGACTCGACGTCCCAGGGAGAGGCGAACCAGGCGATGCCCCGCTTCTTGGCGTGGGCGTCGATCGCGGCGTACTCCTCCAGGCCGAACTCGACCCGGTGCCGGTAGTCGATGTAGGTCATCCGACCCCACGGGGTGTCGCGTTCCCGGTCCCACTGATCGCGCGGGGTGCAGACCTCCGGCGTGCGCTTCTGGAACTTCACCGCGTTGCAGCCGGCGTCGGCCGCGTGGTCGATGAGGGCCAGCGCGTTGGCCACCTCACCGTTGTGGTTGATGCCGATCTCGCCGGTGACGTAGACCGGATGGCCCTGGCCGACCGTGACCTCGCCCAGCTGGCGAGTGGGACTTGCGTAAGTCCATGACGATGTCGTGTTCATGATCGAGAAGGTAGGCGGGCCAGGTAGCCAGATGCCTGGTGACACCTGAACAGCAGGCAAACAACAACGCAATGATCATGACGAGGCCCTTCGACAAGCTCAGGGAACACCGAGCTCAGGGAACGAGGAGTTCATCTGCTGTTGACGTCGAGGTCATCCGCAGGACGGGGAGACGGTCTAACCTCACGCCGGTGACACAGCTCTCGGTGATCGTTCCCTTCTACAACGTCGAGGCGTACGCGGCCCAGACCCTGCGCAGCCTCGCGTTGAACGCGGCGCCGGGGATCGAGTTCCTGCTGGTCGACGACGCCTCCACCGACCAGACCCCGGCCATCCTGGCCGAGGCGGCGGAACGGATCCCGGGGGCGGAGATCATCACGCTGCCCGCAAACCGCGGCCTGGCCGCCGCCCGCAACGCCGGGCTCGACCGGTCCCGGGGCCGCTACCTCACCTTCCTCGACGGCGACGACGTGATCGCCCCGGGTTACCTCAGCCAGCTGCACCAGGCCATCGCGCGGCTGGGCTGTGACTTCGTCCGGGTCGATCACGTCCAGGTCCGCGGCCGCGAACGGTCCGTGCACCGCGTTCCGTACGGCCCCCGCGGGATCGTCGCGCCGGCCCGGGAGGGCATCGGCACCGCCGTCCGCCAGTCCGCGGTGGATGCGCCGAACGCCTGGGCCGGCGTCAACGACCGCCGGCTGCTCGACTCGGGACTGCTGCGGTTCGACGAGTCGCTGCGCACCTGTGAGGACCGCCCGTGGATCTGGCGGTTGCACCTGAACGCCCAGACCTTCGCCGTGGTCGGACTGCGTGGGGTCCGCTACCGCCGCGCGGTCACCGCATCGCTGACCCAGATCGCCGACGAGCGCCAGTTCGACTTCATCCCCGCCTTCGAAGGGATCGTGGCCGCCGTACGTGCCGACCGCGATGCCGAGCGCTTCCTGCCCAAGGCGATCCGGTCCTACTGCGCGATGATCTGCCACCACCTCGCCCAGCTCGACCGCTACTCACCGCTGCTGCAACGCCGCCTCCGGCAGCTGGTCAGCCGATCCCTGGCCCAGATGCCCGGCGACGACCTCGACGCCGGTCGTCGGCCGGCTGGATCCGGAGCGGGCCGGCACGATCACCTCCCTGCGACGAGCCGCCGCGTGAGCATCCAGGTCTTCGTCGCCTCCACCGCCTTCGGCGTGGCCACGCTGGCCGCCGCCGTGGACGACGGGCTGTTCCCCGTCGCGGACCGCCGGGTCCTGGTGCTCAGCAACAACGCCGCCCTGCCCGAGATCGTCCCCGGGGTCGCCCAGGTGGACGGCTGGGACGCCCTCCGCCGGAGGTTCGACGTGGTCGTCGACCACAACGCGGCGATCGAGCCGCAGCACCCCTCGGCCTGGCAGCCGCGGGCGGTCGACCTGACCATCTGGGAGCGCTACTTCCGCCAGCGCTGGGAGCTCGGCGACGCCGACCTGCACCTGGTGGTCGAGAGCATCCAGGCGGCCCCGGCCCTGGCGCTGGCCCGGATCTTCGCCGAGGCCCGGATCGACGTCTACGCCGACGGTCTGATGAGCTACGGCCCGACCCGGGTGGCGTTGCCCGACGACGTCGGGGCCCGGATCGAACGGCTGCTGCACCTGGACCTGGTTCCCGGGCTGCGGCCGGTGCTGCTCAGCGAGTGGGAGGTGCCGGCGACCATCATCGCCACCGCGGCCTTCCGCTCGGTGATCGCCGAGCTGGCACCGACGCGACCTCGTACGGCGCCGGTCGCCCTGATCCTCGGGCAGTATCTGGCCGCCGCAGAGCTGCTCAGCGGCCCCGAGGAGACCGACCTCTACGCTCAGATGATCCGCGGCGCGCACCGCCGCGGCTTCGCCCGCGTCGTCTTCAAGCCCCATCCGAGCGCCCCGCCGAGCCAACACGGCGCGCTGCGCGAGGCGGCCACGGCCGCCGGCATCGACCTGCACATCTCGACCGAGCTGGAGCTGGCCGAGACCTGGCTGGCCGGCGGGTCGGTCGGCCTGGTCGTCGGCTGCTTCTCCACCGCCCTGCTGACCGCGGCCACGGCGTACGGCATCCCGGTGGCCCGGCTCGGCACGGAGCTGATGCTGGAGCGGCTGGCCCCGTTCCAGAACAGCAACCGGATCCCGGTGACCATCGTCGATGCGCTGGTGCCGAGCCTCACCGGGCCCACCGCTGACCGCTGCCTCGACCTGCCGGGTCTGGTCGTCGCCGTCAGCTACGCCATGCAGCCCGTCCGCTACGCCGACCGTCGCGCAGAGACCGTCGACTTCCTGACCCGCCACCTGGGCACCTCGAGCCGCTACTTCCGGCGCCGGCGGCTGACCAAGCTGGAGCTGCCGGGCCGACTCCCGGCCGGATCGCTGCGGGTGCGGGTCGGGCGTCTCCGACGCCGGTGGCGCCGTCCGGGTGGGCCGACCTCAGCCGTCGAGTCGACTCAGAACCGAGCACCGGGACTGACCCGGGTGTGAGGTTGTCCTGTCATGTTTCGGCCGGTGACATCGAGCCGAGCTGGCGTGACTCGGATGTTTCGACGTGATTACCGTCACGTCACCTGACGCGGATTCGCCGCCTGAATCCGACGCATCGCACAACACCAGGCCCCGTAGGACCTTCTCATTTTGGGGATTTGGTGGGTGTGATCTGGACCGCAATCGGAAACCATGACACCAACCGCCTAGCTGTTCGGCCGTACGCCCTGTCGCGACCGCGGCGGGGCCGCACCGCGGCCCGGTATCTCAGGGAGACTGCATGTCCGTTAGCACTGCGCCAGGCAAGGCCACCAAGAACGTTCATCCGGTGGACGAGGTACCCACGGTACCCAAGCTCCTCACCTACGGCTTCCAGCACGTCGCGGCGTTCTACGCCGGCGCCGTCATCGTCCCGATCATCATCGGCGGGGTGCTCGGGCCTCGGCCCCGAAGCCATGATCACCCTCATCCAGGCCGACCTGATCACCTGCGGCATCGCCTCGCTGCTGCAGGCCGTCGGCATCTGGAAGATCGGCGTCAAGCTGCCGCTGCTGCAGGGCGTCGCCTTCGCCGGCGTGGCCCCCATCATCTCGATCGGTCTCGGGGCCGGAGGCGGCGAGGGCTCGCTGCCCACCATCTTCGGTGCCGTCATCGTCGGCGGGCTGCTCTGGTTCGTGCTCGCGCCGTTCATCGGTCGGCTGGTGCGCTTCTTCCCGCCGGTGGTCACCGGCTCGGTGCTGACCATCATCGGCACCGTGCTGATCCCGGTCGCCGCCAACGACGCCATCGGCGGTCAGCTCGCCCTGCCCGGCTTCGACTTCTCCTACCGGGTGGCCGGCGCCTCCCAGGGCGGCTTCGGCGACCCGGCGAGCAGCGAGAACCTGGCGTACGCGCTCGGCACGTTGATCTTGATCTTGCTCCTGACCCGGTTCTTCCGCGGCTTCCTGCAGACCATCGCGGTGCTGCTCGGGCTGATCATCGGCTCCATCGTCTACTTCGTCTCCCACCCGGAGCACCGACTTCTCCACCGTCACCCAGGCGTCGCTGGTTCAAGTTCACCGTGCCGTTCCACTACGGCATGCCCGACTTCAAGCTGAGCGCGATCATGGCCATCTTGATCGTGATGGTGATCACCGCGGTGGAGACCGTCGGCAGCCTCTACGCCACCGGCGAGATCGTGCACCGGCGGATCAAGGCCGACGACATCACCCGGGCCATCCGCGCCGACGGGGTGGCCACCTTCCTGGGCGGCTCGATGGGGTCGTTCCCCTACACCTGCTTCGCCGAGAACATCGGCCTGGTCCGGATCACCGGCGTCAAGAGCCGCTGGGTGGTCGCCACCGCCGGCGTCTTCATGATCATCCTCGGACTGTTCCCCAAGGCCGCGGCGATCGTCGCCCTGATCCCGCACCCGGTGCTCGGCGGCGCTGCCCTGTCCCTGTTCGCCGCGGTGGCCATCGTCGGCATCCAGACCCTGTCCGGGGTCGACTTCAACGACCACCGCAACCTCGCCGTCGCCGGCACCTCGATCGCCATGGGCATCTACGTCGCCTCGTTCCCGGCCGTGCAGGATGCCGCGCCGAGCTGGCTGCAGTGGTATTTCTCCGGCGGCATCTCCGCCGGAGCCTTCACCGCCATCCTGCTCAACCTGCTGTTCTTCCACCTGCCCTTCGGGCACCGCGGACCGGCGATCAAGCAGGGCAAGGACGGTCTGATCCGGCTCGACGACATCAACGCCATGAGCGAGGCGGAGTTCGAGCGCACCTTCGCCAGCGTGGTCCAGGGTCAGAAGTGGGTGCTCGACCGCGCCTGGGAGCAGCGGCCGTTCGAGACCACCGCCGATCTGAGCGCGGCCTTCCAGGATGTTCTGGTCACCGCCTCGACCGAGGAGCAGAGCCAGATGATCGACTCCTTCGCCGATCTCGGCGCCGAGGACGCCGCCGGCAACTCGCTGACCAGCGAGCACGCCAAGGGCGCCCTGGCCAACCTGCAGGAGGACGACTACAACGACGTCGTCGAGCTGGCCAACGCCTACCGTGAGCACTTCCAGCTGCCCGTTGATCATCTCGGCCAAGGAGCACGACCGCTTCGAACGGCTGCTGGCCGCCGGCTGGGACCGGATGGACAACTCCCCCACCGCCGAGCGGCAGGCCGCGATGATCGAGATCTCCAAGATCGTCAACTTCCGCTTCCGCGACCTGGTGGCCAACGCCAACCCGATCGCCGCGGCACGGTTCGGCCGGTTCGCCGATCTGAACGCCTAGTCCGAGCCTGCGATCGCGCCCGGGACCTCCCGTCCCGGGCGCGATCGGCATAGTGACCCCTGTCCCCCACAGCACCTGACATAGGAGACGATTCCTTCCCATGGCGATCATCTTGGGCACGAACCAGTACGGAAAGGCTGAGAACCGCGTCGTCCGCATCTATCGCGACAGCCCCCGGCACGAGATCCACGACATCAACGTGTCCAGTGCGTTGCGCGGCGACTTCACGGCCGCACACATCAGCGGGGACCAGGCGGACGTGCTGCCCACCGACACCCAGAAGCAGACCGCGTACGCCTACGCCAAGGAGAAGGGCCTCGAGCACATCGAGGACTACGCCCTGGCGCTGGCTCGGCACTTCGTCGACGACGTCGAGCCGGTCCAGGGGGCGCGGGTCGAGGTCGAGGAGTTCGCCTGGGAGCGGGCGGTGGTCGACGGTCAGGAGCATGATCACACCTTCATCCGCAAGGGTCAGGAGGTGCGGCTCGCCGCCGTCACCATCGAGGGCAAGGGCGCGGACCAGCAGATCTGGGTCACCGGTGGCCTGAAGGACTTCGTGATCTTGAAGTCGACCGGCTCGGAGTTCGCCGGCTTCCTGGAGGACAAGTACACGATCCTGGTTCCGACCCACGACCGGGTGATGGCCACCTCGCTGGTCGCCAAGTGGCGCTTCACCCAGAGCGAGGGCATCGACTGGGACGCCACGTACGAGGGGATCAAGAAGATCATGATCGCCCGGTTCGCGCAGGTGCAGTCGCTGGCCCTGCAGCAAACCCTCTACGAGATGGGCAAGGGGGTGCTCGAGGCATACGACGTCATCGCCGAGGTGCAGCTGTCGGCACCGAACAAGCACCACTTCCTCTACGACCTGGCCCCGTTCGGGCTGGAGAACAACAACGAGGTCTTCAACGCCGACGACCGCCCGTACGGCCTGATCCAGGCCACGGTGACCCGGGACGACGCCCCGGACGCGGGTCCGGCCTGGCGGGCCTACTCCGGTCTGGTATGAGCACGGTCTACTTCGGCCACATCTTCCACATCGGCGGTCCGGCCACCCTGGCCACCGCGACCGCGTCGCTCGTCTCGCTGCCCGACGGGGCCCTGGTCGTCGGCGACCGGGGCACCATCGAGTGGGTCGGGTCCCGCTCGGACCTGCCAACCGCGTACGCCGCGGCCGAGACGGTCGAGGCCGGCTACCTCATCCCCGGCTTCGTGGACACCCACCTCCACTTCCCGCAGACCTACACCACCGACGCGTACGGCGGCGGCCAGCTGCTGGAGTGGCTGGAGAACTGCATCTTCCCCTCCGAGGCCCGGCTGAGCGAGGAGAAGTTCGCCGTCGGCGCGGCCCGCGACTTCGTCCAGCGCCGGGTCGACGCCGGCACCACGGCGGCGATGGTCTTCGGGTCGGCCTTCCCGCACGCGCAGGACGCCCTGTTCTCCGAGACCCAGGCCGCCGGGCTGCGCCTGGTCAGCGGCCGCGGGGTGCAGACCACCGGGTCGGCGTCAGCGCAGCCGCTGATCACCGGTGAAGCCGAGGCGATCGAGCTGGTCCGCGGCGAGATCGAGCGGTGGCACTGTGCCGACCAGCCCGGCGACCCGTCCAGCGCCCTGCTCCAGGTCGCGGTGGTGCCCCGGTTCAGCCTGTCGGTCACGCCGACCACGCTGGCCGCGATGGGCGAGCTCTATGACGCCGTACGCGGCGACGGGGTCTACTTCCACTCCCACCTGAACGAGAACAACCGCCCCGGCGACGGCGAGATCGCCGCGGTCCGGGCCGTCTTCGCGACCGACACCTATCTGGACACCTACGACGGGAAATTCCTGCCCGGCTCGAAGGTCGGCGGCTCCAGCCTGCTCGGCCGCCGCAGCATCCTCGCGCACGCGGTGCACTGCCTCGACGTCGAGCTGGCCCGGATGGCCGAGACCGGCACCTCGATCGCCCACTGCCCGACCTCGCAGCAGTTCCTCGGCTCCGGGACGATGCCGTGGCGGCGTACGGCGGCCGCCGGGGTGACCATCTCGGTCGGCAGCGACGTCGGCGGCGGCGACGAGTGGCTGATCTCCCGGGTGCTGAACGACGCGTACAAGGTGCACATCTCCGAGCCCGGCCACGACGGCGTCGCCATCCATCCGGCCGAGCTGCTCTACACCGGCACCCTGGCCGGCGCCCAGGCCCTCGACATGGACGCCCGCTTCGGCAACTTCGACCTGGGCAAGGACGCCGACTTCCTGCTCATCGACCCCGACCGCTGGGAGCCCCTGGCCCGCACCCTCGAGCTGGGCATCCGCGCCGACGACGAGCAGGTCGCGGCCGAGCAAACACTATTTTGTCTCTTGATGGGCCTGCGGGAACCGGCAATCGGCGGCGTCTACGTCCAGGGACGCAAAGTTGCGGTCAGTCCAGTACCGTGAGGCCATCAGCACAGTACCTTTGACGAGTCAGCACATCGCGCGTGCTGGTATCCCCTCGACGCCCGGGATAGGCCGAACGCATCCGGCCTGATCGCGTTCCCCGCGTGGTCAGGCCCATCCCCTGTGCGGGTGCCTATCCCGGGTCTCTCTGTGTTGATGGCCTCCGCTTCGCTCCGGCGGCGGATCGCGCTCTGATCCGCCATCTTCGCTGGTCCTGGTGAAACGAAGAGCGTGTTTCACCAGGGCCAGCTCCAGATTGGCGGCGCGCGATCCGGTGGGGGTTCATTTCTTCAGACCGTCCCCACGGGGTCAGGTCAGTTTGAGGGCGAGGTAGAGGTCGGCGCGGTCGGCGGTGTTGCTCAGGTCGCGGCCGGTGAGCTCTTCGACGCGGCCGATCCGGTAGCGGACGGTGTTCAGGTGCAGGTGGGTGAGCTCGGCGGTCCGGACCCAGGAGCCGCCGCAGTCCAAGAAGGCCGACAGGGTCGAGAGCAGCTGGCTGTTGTAGCGGGTGTCGTGCTCGATGACCCGCCCGACCACCAGCTCGACGAACACCCGACGCAGGTGGTCCGGCACCACCGACAGCAGCTGGACCGAGGACGTCAGGTTGTCGGAGTCGCTGAGGCGGACGTGCTCGATGCCGTGCGGCTCCGGTGAGGGCAGCGACAGGGCGAACCGCGCCGAGCGGAGCGCACCGCCCAGCTCGCCGATCCCGGCGACCTGGCTGACCCCGATGTTGAGCACCGAGTCACCCAGCCCGGGAGCCAGCCGGCGCAGGGCCCGCGACAACGTGTCCAGCACCGGCGGGGTCTGACCGGGCGGGGTGCCGTCGACCGAGACGATCGCAGCCACCCGGCTCGGGCCGTCCCGACCGACCACCGGCGAGGCGACGTGGCTGATCGCGTCGCTCAGCAACCAGAGGGCGAGCGGCTGGAGCTCGGGATGATCGAGGAACTCGGCCTCGATGATCGACCGACTTCTGGCCCGGAGCGACGCCGACCTGACGAAGGTAGATGGCCGACTCGGGCTGCTCGGCGTCGGCGTCGACCAGCTCGATCAGCCGGTCGACCACCGCGTTGCTGACCCCGGACTCGCCGTGCCGCTGCACCCGGTAGAGCCCGGCCACCGCGGTCAGCTCGTTGGCCGTGTCCAAGATCAACGGGTGCCACTCGTTCCAGTCGCCGGCCACGACCAGGAACCAGGCTGTCGTCCGGTGCTCGTCGATGCCCGCGATCGAGAAGACGATCAGGCGTTCACCGCGCGAGTCGTTGATGGTCACCGGCAGCCGCGGCGCGGCCAGCGCGGTGGAGATGATCAGGTCGAGGTCGACCTCGGGCAGCGGCTCGATCGGGTCGACCACGTGCCGGCCGGTCGCGGTGACCACCCAGATCGGCCGGCCGAGCTCCCGCGAGGTCCGGGTGATCAGGTCGTCGAGCAGATAGCCCTTGTAGACGTCGGTCAACAGCTCACGCTGCCGCGACAGGCTGGCCATCACCCGGGTCACCCGGTCGTTGGCCATCGTGTTGGAGATGTAGGCGGTGATCGAGGCGAACGACACGTCCGGCGGCACGGCGAACAGCGGCAGCCGGTGCCGTCGACAGGCGTCGACCATGTCCTCCGGGCACCGAGCCGTAGAGGCCCTCGCCGGCCATCAGGGCGACCGCCCCGGACCGGGCCACCGCGGAGACGAAGGTCTCGGTGTCCTCGGCCGTACGCCGCCACACCATCCCGGTCATCACCAGCTGGCCCCTGATCAGATAGCGGCTGGGGTCGACCAGGTCGGTGGTGAAGGTCCAGTTCACCGTCCGGCCGAGGGTGTCCTCGTCCACGAAGAGCGGACGGATCCGCAGCTGCGGTGCGCGCCGAGGACGTCCTTCAAGAGCATGGCGGCCGGGACCTCAGCTGCCGCGATAGGTGGAGTACGCGTACGGGCTGAGCAGCAGCGGCACGTGGTAGTGGGCGTCGGGGTCATCCAGGGTGAACGCGATGACCACCTCGGGATAGAACGCCGGCTGCCCGGCCGCGGCGAAGTAGTCCCCGGTGGCGAAGCTCACCCGGTAGACGCCCGGCCGCCAGGTCGACCGGGCCGAAGTCGGGGATCCGGCCGTCGTCGTCGGTCGTGCCCGGCGGTCACCGACGTCCAGCCGGTCGCGGTCTGGTGCTCCAGGGTGACGGCCACCCCGGCGGCCGGCCGGCCGGAGACGGCATCCAGCACGTGGGTGGTGACGCGGCTCCGCTGGCCGCTCATCGGGCGGCCTCGCTCTCGTCGTAGCCGCTGTGGTGGTCGAGGTGGCTGAAGAGCTGCGGGATCCGCAGCAGGGCGATGTCGCGCAGCTCGGAGCCGACGATTGCCGATCTCGGCGTCCGGCGTCCAGGGCCGAGCCGGCGGTTCAGCTCGGCCAGGATCTCGGCCCGGCTGCGGCCGGCGGCCCGGATCAGGAAGACCCGGCCGAACTTCTCCTCGTACGCCCGGTTGCCCGGCCAGCCAGGGCCGCGGCCAGCGTCTCGTCGTCGGAGGCGCTGGACGCCTGCTCGGCCCGGGAGAACGCCTGCGCCGCCCCTCGCCCGGTGGCCTTCTCCCCGATCCGCGGGTGGTCGGCCAGCGCCTGGTCGACCTCGGCCGGGCTGAGCGGGGTGGCGGCGGCCCGGGCGACCTCGAGCAGCTGCGGCGAGCGAGTCGTACGGAGCCGGCCGCCACCACGTCGTCCACCCAGCGCGGCACGGCCAGGCAGGCGGTCAGCCCCTCCCGCAGCTCGGTCTCGGTCAGATCCAGGCGCGACGCAGTCATCGCCACTCTTCCGTTCGGTGTCGGGGTGATTCTATTTGCGGACGGTCGGCGCGTGCGGCTCGCAGTCGGCAGCCGAGCCACTAGATTCGTTCCTGTGGCATTCACGGTCCGGACCATCACCGCCGACGAGCACGTCGCGTTCAACGCGACGCAGCCGGCGGTGAGCTTCCTGCAGACCCCGGCCTGGGGCCAGGTCAAGAGCGAGTGGCGGAGCGAGTCGCTGGGCTGGTTCGACGAGCCGGCCAGCAGGTCGGCGCCGGGCTGGTGCTCTACCGCCAGCTGCCCAAGATCAAGAAGTACCTGGCCTACCTGCCCGAGGGTCCGGTGATCGACTGGGAGCCGAGCCGACATCGGCGGCTGGCTGACGCCCGCTGGCCGAGCACGTCAAGGCGGCGGGAGCGTTCGGCGTCCGGATCGGGCCGCCCGTGGTCGCCCGCCGCTGGGGCGCCGAGACGATCAAGGCCGCGATCGCCGACGAGCGGATCACCCGGCTGAGCGAGGCGATGCCCGACGAGGTCAACCACGACGCCACCCGGATCCGCAACCAGCTGCGCGAGCTCGGCTGGCACCCGCCGGACGAGGACGACGGGCTTCGCCGCCGGCCAGCCGCGCTTCGTCTTCCAGCTGCCGATCGCCGGCAAGACCCCCGAGCAGCTGCTCGCCGGGATGAACCAGCTGTGGCGGCGCAACATCAAGAAGGCGGCCAAGCTCGGCGTCGAGGTCACCCAGGGCACGATCGAGGACCTGGCCGCAGTTCCACCCGCTCTACGTCGAGACCGCCGAGCGCGACCACTTCACCCCGCGGCCGCTGGCCTACTTCCAGACCATGTTCGCCGCCCTGCTGGCCGAGGACCCCGACCGGATCCGGCTCTACCTCGCCCACCACGAGGGCGACCTGGTCGCCGCCACCACCTGGGTCCGGGTCGGCGAGCACGCCTGGTACTCCTACGGCGCCAGCTCGACGGCCAAGCGTGACGTCCGCGGCTCCAACGCCATCCAGTGGCGGATGATCACCGACGCGCTGGCCGCCGGGGCGAGCGTCTACGACCTGCGCGGCATCACCGAGGGGCTCGAGGCCGACGACCCGCATCTGGGTCTGATCCAGTTCAAGGTCGGCACCGGCGGCGAGGCGGTGGAGTACCTCGGCGAGTGGGACCTGCCGCTGAACCCCCTGCTCTACAAGGCTTTCGACCTCTACATGAAGCGCCGGTGAGTCGATGGTCGGAGTGACCCTGCGGCTCGACCGGCCGACCGCTGGCGCGAGCACCTGCGCACGGTCGCCGGGGCGACCCCCGGCCTGGTGCCGGTGATCAAGGGCAACGGCTACGGCTACGGGCTGCGCCGGCTGGCCGAGGAGTCGGCCCTGCTGGGCGCCGACACGGTCGCCGTCGGGCATGCCGCCCGAGGTCGACCTGGTCGGCGCGTCGTTCGCCGGCGACATCGTGATCTTGAACCCGTGGGACCCGCGCAGCGACCGTGGCCGTCGAGCTGCTCGCGACGATCCGCGGGTGATCACCACCGTCTCGCGGCTCGCCGATCTGCAGCTGCTGGCCGACCGGGCAGGACCGGCCCCGGGTGCTGGTCGAGGTGCTCACCTCGATGCGGCGGCACGGCATCGCGGTCGAGGACCTGCCCGGCCGTGGCCGGGCTGCTGGACCGGGTCGACTTCCAGGGCTGGACCATCCACCTGCCGCTGCTCGCCGACGGCCGCTACGCCGAGGCCGAGCGGCTGGGCCGGGCCGCGCTCGCCGCCGCCGCCGGCCCGCTGTGGTTCTCCCACCTGCCGGCCGAGGAGGCCGTCGCCCTGGCCCGCCAGCTCGGCGGCGCGGGCGGCCGACCCGGTGCCCGTACGGCTGCGGGTGGGCACCCGGCTCTGGCTCGGCGACGAGTCGACCCGGACGCACCACGGCGACCGTGCTCGACGTGCACCGGATTCGCGCGCGGCGCAGCGGGCCGGCTACCGGCAGCGGGTCGTGCCCGGCCGACGGCTGGATCGTGGTGGTCGCCGGCGGCACCTCGCACGGCATCGGGCTGGAGGCCCCGACCTCGGCCAGCACCGTCGCGGCAGCGGGCGATCGCCCTGGCCACCGGCTCGCTGGAGGCGGCCGGCCTGGCGCTCAGCCCGTACACGATCAACGGCAAGAAGCGCTGGTTCCTCGAGCCGCCGCACATGCAGTCCAGCCTGATCTTCCTGCCCGGCCAAGGAGACGCCGCCGGCCATCGGCGACGAGGTCCCGGTCGAGCTGCGGCTGACCACGGCCACCGTCGACCGCATCGTCGACTGACCTGGCCGAGCTCGGCTCAGCGGATCCGGAACGGCAGGCAGGCCAGCCGAGCGCCAGCCATCCCGTCGTCGGGGTTGGTCGACATGGCGTGCACGACGATGGCCCGCTGCCCGTCGGCCGGGATGAACGGCACCCGCGCCTTCGACCGCGCGGTCCCCCGACCCCGTACGCCGAAGTCCAGCCAGACCTCGGTGTCCGGGCTGACCACGGGCGGCACCACCCCGGCCAGGACATCGGTGTTGTAGTGCGGGCCGGCGGCGGCGCCGTTGCCGGCGACGCACGGACCGGTGTGCAGGTGGGCCCCGAACCGCTGGCCGGCCACCGACCGGTCGATGCCCCGGATCTGCAGGGTGAAGATCGACGAGCCGGACCGCTTAGAGGTGGTCATGGTGACCGCGGCGTACGCGTGGTCGAACGCGCCGTCGTCGGCGGTCTGCAGATCACGCAGCGGGCCGGCGCTCGCGGTGACGTCTCGTCGGTGGTGCCGGCCGTGACCGGGCCCGTCGGCGGCGTAGGCCATCGGGGTGACCAGCAGACCCGTGGTGGCGGTGGCGGCTAGCAGGGTCAGGACGCGGAATCGAGCCATCGGAGACACTCCTCGAGTCGGGAACGAAACGACGATTCGCAGCGGATCGCTCCAGTCCCCCGGTGCCTCCGC
Organism: uncultured Actinomycetota bacterium; assembly: GCA_963740705.1. Taxonomy (GTDB): domain Bacteria; phylum Actinomycetota; class Actinomycetes; order Propionibacteriales; family Propionibacteriaceae; genus Microlunatus. Next base: position 7,092 of record CAVUGB010000006.1, on the reverse strand, counting down.
CCCCCGACCGAGTCATCTTCCGGCATCATAAGTCGGCTCGACCCGAGCCGGAAGAGGTCGTACGCGCCCGGTTCAGTCGCGGAGCTTGGCCCGGATCTGCTTGCTGTCGGTCTCGGTCCAGCCGAACGAGGTCAACAGCGGCTCGACCCCGCCGTAGGCCTGCTCGAGGTGGTCCAGGAACGCGGCCATGGTCTCGGGATAGGTCATGTGCGAGGACAGCGGCCGGCCGCGCAGGTTGTCGGCGTAGGTGTCGGAGGCCATCAGCCGGTCGACGATCGCCTGCATCCGCTCGCCGCTGGCGGCGTAGTCGTCGATCACCGCCTGCCGGTCGGCGCCGGCCAGGCTCAGGGCCAGCGCCACGACGGTGCCGGTCCGGTCCTTGCCGGCGGCGCAGTGGACCAGGGCCGCCCCGTCGGCCTGGGCGATCGTCCGCAGGGCGGCGACGATCGAGTCGGGCCGGTCCATCACGTAGGAGAAGTAGTGCGAGGCGAGCTCGTTCTCCAGCTGCACCGCCGGTTCGAGGTCGACCCAGGGCAGGGCCTCCTCGGGCAGCACCTCGGGGCGCACGTCGGGCTTGTCCTCACCGATCCCCTCCCGCCACTCGCGGAACAGGGAGAACTGGTGGATGGCCACGTCGGCCCGGCTGAGCGGGCCGGGCCTCCAGCTCGACCTCGTAGTCGCTGCGCAGGTCGACCACGTCGGTCAGGCCCAGGTCGATCAGCGCGGCGACGTCGGCGGCGGTCAGGGTCTGCAGGTTGTCCGACCGCAGCAGCCGACCGGGAGCGATCGCACCGCCGTCGACGGCCGGGATGCCCCCGACGTCTCGGAGGTTGGCCAGTCCGTCGAGGTCGATCCAGATCCGCTGCACCCGGCCATCTTAGGCGGCCGCACCGACCGGGCCGGAGCGGTGGAAGGGCGGCTCAGCTGGCCCAGTGGCCGGTGAAGAACAGCCAGCTCCACCAGAGCATCAGCACCATCTCCAGCGCGAAGGCGAGCCCGACGCCGACCCGGTGCACCGTACGACCGCGCGGGTCCGCCGGCACCCAGCCGATCCAGCGGGCGAGCATGATCCACAGCGGAAACCACAGCAACGTGGCCCGGTTGACCGAGAAGAACCAGTAGGACAGCGAGAAGGCCAGCACCTGGACGCCGACCCAGCTGGCCTCACCCCACCAGCGCCGGGCCCCGGCCGCCCGCTCGGCCTTGGTCAGCACCAGGCACCAGACCACCACCCCGATCCCGACGACCATCGAGATCATCTCGCCGCGGAAGACCGCGGCCCACCACGGATGGTCGGCGAACGCCCCGGGCACGATGGCCGGGAATGGTGTTGCGGAACGACTCCCAGGGCCAGGTCAGACCGCGGACCCAGCCGGTGGACTGGGCGTGGTACCAGGCGGTCCAGCTGCCGGTGAGCAGATAGAGGTAGCCGACGAAGACCACGATCACCGTCGTCGGGATGATCATCAGCGCGGCCCGTCGGCGCCTTGGTCCGCCAGCTCGAGCGCCGGTCGGTGATGATCATCACCAGCAGCGCGCCGATCAGGAAGAGCCCGGAGACCCGTACGGTGCAGGCCGCCGCGCAGGTCAGAGCGGCGGCCAGCCAGCGGCCGGAGCGGGCGCGTTCCCAGGCCCAGAAGGCGGCGGCGCAGAACAGCGACTCGGTGTAGGGCACCGTGGTGAACACCGCCGTCGGCGCGAACAGCCAGGCCACCGCCGCCCACGGCCCGCCGAGCCGGAGCAGCGCCGCTGCGGCGACCGCCGAGCCGACCAGGGACAGCACGACCCCGGCCAGGGTCATCGGGATGCCGACCTCGGCGAACAGCGACAGCAGCACCGGCAGGCCGGGGAAGAAGGCCATCAGGGTGCCGTCGGCGTCGGCCAGGTAGCCACCGGCGGCCAGCCGGGTGAAGTGCTGGACGTCCCAGTTGTTGATCATCGTGGTCAGGCTGCGGTGCTCGACCACGGCCAGCACCAGGGCCACCGCGGCGATCAGTCCCCGGCTGGCGAGCCAGGCCTGGACGACGATCCGGCCCGAGTCGGCGTCGAGTCGAGAGACGGTTCGACGACGGCGCGGGGATCCTCCGCAGGCGCCGCAGCCAGTCGGCGTCGGGCGCGTGGTCGAGCACGCCCCCGGTCGGGTCGTCGACCCCCGGGCGGCGCACCGGGTCGTGGGCCGGCAGCACGACGTCGCGGACGACCACGATCACCACCCAGGCCTGGGTGGCCAGCCGGGTGAGCACGGCCAGCCAGTAGATCCGGTCGGCCGCACCGTCGCCGGGGGCCAGGAAACCGCCCAGGTGCCACCAGATGGCCACGAAGTAGACCAGCTCACCGACGGTGAAGATCAGCCAGTCCCGCCAGCGGGGCCGGGCCAAGATCAACAGCGGCAGCAGCCAGAGCACGTACTGCGGCGAGTAGACCTTGTTGGTCATCAAGAACGCGGCGACGACCAGGAACGCGACCTGGCCGAACCGGGGGCGGCGCGGCGCGGCGAGGATCAGCACCCCGATCAGCAGGCAGCCGAGGGCGAACAGGCCGGCGCTGACCAGGTTGAGCTGGGGCACGTCGTGCCCGGCCAGGGAGAGGACGTACCAGATCGAGCCGAGGTCACCGCCGCGGTCGGAGTTGAACGACCAGAAGCTCAGCCAGGCGTCCGGGGCCAGGATCAGGGCCGGCAGGTTGACCAGGCCCCAGCTGAGCACGAAGGTCGCGGCCAGGGTGACGAAGTCGGGCATCCGGCGCGAGCGCAGGCAGAGCAGCAGCAGCGGACCGAGCAGGAACGCCGGATAGAGCTTGGCCGCCATCCCCAGCCCGAGCATCACCCCGGCCCAGCCCGGTTTGCGACGGGCCCAGAACATCATGCCCAGGGCGGTCAGGGCGATCGGGCAGCAGGTCCCAGTTGATCAGCGCGGCGGCGGCCACGCAGGGCGAGGCGGCCAGCATCATGGCGTCCCAGGGCCGGTCGGGCACGGTACGCACCTGGGCCCAGAGGGCGACCAGGAACAGGGCACCGAGCAGCACGGTGTTCACGTCGACGAAGAGCAGCGTCGACGACGCCTCCTGTGCCGTCGGTCAGGCCGGTGCCCTGGACGCCGCCGAGCAGCGCGGTGATCCGCCGTTCGAGCTCCAGGAACCAGCCGGTGAGCACCGGGTATTCGAGCACCGGGTAGTCGCCGGAGTCCAGGAACGGGGTGTTGCCCTGCAGCAGCCCGCGGCCGGAGTAGAGCAGCCCGATGTCGGAGTAGCAGAGGTACTTGAAGTGGTCGGCGCCCGCCCCGGCAGGGCAGCCGGAAGACCACCCCGACCAGATAGACCACGGTGCCGACGAACAGCGCGACCCGGGCCGGGTTCCACCAGGGGTGGCCGCCGGCGTGCCGACCGATCGGACCGCCGAGGCGCTGGCTGACGACCGCGACGAAGCCGTCGGAGGTGGAGGGTGTGTCAGCGGCGACCCCTGGACCGAGCCACGCGGGTCAGCCCCCGCCGGTGCCGACTGTTCGCCCTGCGGGGCCCGGCCTGCCTCTTGCTCGCCGAGGCGGACGGCTTGCGGGTCGGCCGGGCGGCTCGGCTCGACTGCTGCTGCTCGGCTTGGAGCTGCTGCTGGGCTCGCTGGCTGGCGCTCGGCTGCGAGGACGGCTGCGTCGTACGACTCGGCTGGACCGGGGCGCTGCGGTCTGGCGGCGCGGCCTTGTCGCGGTTGACGTACGCCGGCGGGTCGAACTGCTTGACGGCCTGGCCCTTGGTCGCGGTCGCCATGTAGTCCGCCCAGGTCAGCGCCGGATAGGTGCCGCCGAAGAAGGTGCTGTCGCCGGGTCGACGGTACTTGTCCAGGCTGGCGCTGCCCGTGTCGCCGGCCACGTACATCACCGCGGTCGAGATCTGCTTGGTGTAGCCGACGAACCACGACGAGTTGACGATGTTCTTGCCCGTCGACCTCGACGCCGTTGGTGCCGGTCTTGCCGGCGACCGGGCGGCTGCAGGGTCTGGACCGAGCGGCCGGTGCCGTTCTCGACCACGTTGGACAGCGCGTACGTGACGTCGTGGGCGACGTCCTCGCTCATCGCCCGCTTCTCGTCCGGCTTGGCCTTGTAGATGACCTTGCCGTTGGCGTCCCTGACCTCTTTGACCACGTGGTTGGCCACGTGCACGCCGTCGTTGGCGAAGGTGGCGTAGCGCGCTGGCCTGGTTGAGCGGGCTGACCTCGGGGCGTGCCGATCGGGATGTTGCGCGGGGCGGCGTCCCAGCCGCGGGTCTTCGGCGCGCCGGCGGCCTCGGCCAGCTTGAGCACCTTGTCCTTGCCGTCGTCCATCGAGGTGACCAGGTCGACGAAGGCGGTGTTGATCGAGTCGGTGGTCGCCTTGATCAGGTTGACCGCGTAGCCGTAGCTGCTGCGAGTACTCGTTGCGGACGACGATCGTGCTCGCCGGGCAGGTAGAAGCTGTTGCCGTGGAAGGTCGAGTGCAGGCTGTAGCCGTCCTTGAGGCCGGCGGCCAACGCGTACGCCTTGAAGGTCGACGCGGTCGGCCGGGCCGTGGTCGCCCAGTTGCGGGAGTTCTTCGACGTAGTCCGGGCCGCCGTAGAGGGCGAGCACCTCGCCGCTGTTGACGTCGACCGAGGCGATGGCGGCATGCAGGTTCTTGGCCTTCTGGCCCGAGGCGTCGGCCGCCTGCTTGGTGTACTTCTGCGCGGCGTCGACGGCGGCGTCCTGCGCGTCCTTGTCGAAGGTGGTGGTGACCGACAGGCCGCCGCCGCTGATCTGGGTGGAGTCGAAGCCGGCCGCGCCGAGCTCGCTGCTCGACCATCTTCAGCAGGAAGCCCTTGGGTCCGCCGTAGCGCTGGTTGGCCTTGATCTTGGGGAACTTGGGCAGCTTGGGCGACCACTTGGCGTTCTCCTCGGCGGTGATGTCGCCCCGGTCTCGGCCATCGACTGCAGCACGTACTGGTAGCGGCCCAGCAGGCGGTCGCGGTTGTCCTCGTCGGACGGGTCGAAGGCGGTACGGGTTGTTCACCACGCTGGCCAGCACCGCGGCCTGCGGGACGGTCAGCTTCTTGGCGTCGACCCCGAAGAACGCCTGGCTGGCGGCCTGGATCCCGTACGCGCCGTGGCCGTAGTAGATCGTGTTGAGGTAGCCCTCGAGGATCTGTCTCCTTGGTCAGCTGCTTGTTGATCTTGTAGGCCAGGAACAGCTCCTTGAACTTCCGGCGTCGCGGTCTGGTCGGAGTTCAGGTAGAGGATCTTGATGTACTGCTGGGTGATGGTCGAGCCGCCCTGCAGGTTGCCGCCGCGGGCGATCACCCAGGCGGCCCGGGCCATGCCGCGCAGCGAGATGCCCTTGTCGGTCCAGAACGTGCGGTTCTCGGCGGCGACCATGGCCTGCTTGATGTTGTCCGGCATGTCCTTGAACGTCCAGCGGCTCGCGGTTCTGCACCGCGAAGTTGCCCAGCTCGGCCTTGCCGTCGTTGTAGTAGACGTTGGTCGTCGCGGTGGTGAAGTCCTTGTTGGGCTTCGGCAGCTTGGTCGTGGTGTAGCCGATGAAGACGACGGCCGCAGTCGGCGACCAGGCCGAGCGCGATCACGATGCCAGGACCTGGAAGGTCCGTTCGACCGCCCGGCCGGCCGCGGCTGCCCGTGCGAGCTGGCGGGCTTCTTCGCGACCGGTCCCCAGTGGGGGTCAGCCATAAATATCCTCGACAGTCTGCTGGCGGCGAGGAGGCTTGCGCTTCACCCCGTCGCCCAAGAGATAGGACAGAATCATGTGGTTCCAGTTGCAGGACAGGCACACCTCGACGACGACGACCTTGAACTCGCCGAACTCGTGCGCCATCTCCTCCAGCTCCGGGATGCGCTTGATCCGCCCGGAGTACTGGCCGAGCTGTTCACCGAAAACATAGTGCAGATTGACCAGATCGCCGCGTTCGGACGGCGACCGTGCTCGTCATCGCCTGCCCGCACGCCCTCGGCCTCGCGATCCCCCTCGTGATCGCCATCTCGACCTCGCTCGGGGCGCGCAACGGCCTGCTTGTGCGGGACCGGCTCGCGCTCGAGCGGGCCCGGACCCTCGACACGGTGATCTTCGACAAGACCGGGACCCTGACCGTGGGACGCCCCGCCCTGGTCGGCGCCGACGCGCTCGACCCCGAGATGCTCCGCCTGGCCGCCTCCGTCGAGGCCGGCTCGGAGCATCCGATCGCCGGGGCCGTGGTCCGCGCAGCCGAGGAACGAGGCTTGAAGCTCGCGCGGGCCGACGGGTTCGAGGCGCTCGCCGGGCGCGGTGTCCGGGCGACGATCGACGGGCAGTCCGTGGCCGTCGGTGGCCCCGCGCTCCTCGCCGAACTCGGTCTTCAGGCAGCCACGGAGGCTGCCGATGCCGAGGCCGGCGGCCGAACCGTGCTCCATGTCGTGGTCGGCGGGCGCGTCGTCGGCACCCTCGCGGTCGAGGACGAGATCCGGCCGGAATCGGCCGAGGCCTCCGCCAGCTCCACGCCCGCGGGATCCGCGTCGCGATGATCACCGGCGACAGCCGGGCCGTCGCCGCCTCGGTCGCCGAGCGGCTCGGGATCGACGAGGTTGCAGCCGAGGTGCTCCCGGCCGACAAGGCGGCCGCGGTCCGATCGTTCCAGGAAGGCGGCCGACGGGTCGCGATGGTCGGCGACGGGGTCAACGACGCGCCGGCGCTGGCGACGGCCGACGTCGGGATCGCGATCGGCGCCGGCACGGACGTCGCGGTCGAGTCCGCGGGGATCATCCTCGTCCGGAGCGATCCGCGAGACGTGCTCGGTGCCATCACGCTGTCCGCCGCGACATATCGCAAGATGGTCCAGAACCTGGTCTGGGCGACGGGCTACAACGTCCTCGCGATCCCGATCGCCGCTGGCGTCCTGGTGCCGTGGGGGCTCGACCTGCCGATGGCGGTGGGCGCGGTGGCGATGAGCCTGTCGACGATCATCGTGGCGGCCAACGCCCAGCTCCTGCGCCGGTCCACCTCCGGCCGGCCGACGACGGCGGTGGGCAGCCGATCCCCCACGTCGCACCCGCCGAGATGAGACCGCCATCCGGGCGAACGGCGGACAACCCGAAGTCCTGATCGA
>CAVUGB010000005.1:0-112803 GCA_963740705.1 uncultured Actinomycetota bacterium | reverse complement strand
TGTAGCTGTCGCCGATGGCGTCGGCCAGGCGCTTATCGCGGTCCAGGGTGGCGTGCTGGTAGATCGCCATCGCCGCCTGCGAGGCGTGGCCGGCACGGGCCTGCAGCTCGGCCGCGGTCGCGCCGTGCTGACCGGCGATGCGTCAGCGCGGTGTGCCGGAGGTGGTGGATCGTCAGGTCGGGACGGCCGGCTGCCTTGCGGGCTGGCCTGTAGCGGTCCATCAGGTAGCGCACGCTCATGTGGTCGGTGCGATCACCGGGAAAGAGCAGTCCTGACGGGCCGGCCGCCGCGTGCTCGAGCAGGTGCTTCTGGAGCATCGGCAGGAATGGCGGCGGGACGTGAACGGTCCGCACACCGCTCGCCGTCTTCGGCGCACTGATGACGCGACCGCAGTGCGGGCAGGCGCCGCCGGCACCCGCGACCACGTCCTTGTCGACCTTGCGGCTGACCTTGATCCGTCCGGTGACACCGTCGACGTCGGAGCGTCGCAGCTCGAGCAGCTCACCCTGCCGTAGCCCGACGAACGCGGCGAGGACGATGAGGAGCCGCAGGCGTTCGGGCATGGTGTCGGTGATGACCGCGATCTCGTCGAGGGTGGCCGGCACGGCGACGCGCCTGACCGGCGCGGAACCCGCGCCGCGGATCTTCGGCGGCGCACGGTCGATCAGCTCCTCTTCCTCGGCGGCCTGGAGCAGGGAGCGCAGCAGCCGGTAGGCGGCGGCGTTCGTCGCCTCGGTCTTGGGGTTGAGCGATGCCCGCCACGCCTTGATCTCCGAGAGCGTCACGTTCTTGAGCGGCATCTCGGCGAAGTACGGGTTGATCCTGGTGGCCAGGAGCCCTTGGTAGTTGTGCACCGTGGTGGGGCGTAGTCCGCGCTCCCTCAGGTAGCGCTCGGCGAACGTCTTGACCGTGTTGTACGACGCTTCGCGGGCCCGTTCTCGCCTCCGCGATCTTGCGTGCCGGCGGTGGCGTCCACGTGTCCCGGTCGACCAGCGACCTCTCTGTGGACAGCCAGGCCTCGGCGTCCATCTTGGTCCCGAAGGTGCGGGAGAAACGAGTCCCGTCCGGCATCGCGTACCGGGCCCGGTAGGTCACCTTCTTGCTGGCGCGCGACCCGCCGCTCGACCTCGCCGAATCCCCTTCTTCGAGTCATTTTCTGAGTCCTTTCGTCCCCTTCAGAGCCGCTTGGGGGAAGCCACCCCCTAACCCCCTGCTAACCCCCTGCCGGTGGCCAGTAACCCCCTGCTTAAGCAGCAGGGTCTGGGGGACCAGAGGGGGAAAGAAGGGCCTTTTCTGGGCGATTCTGTCCTGTATGTCCCAGTGTTTCCCCTAGTCAGAGCCATTTTACGCCTCATGTCAAGGCAGTTTGCAAGCAGGGGGTTAGGGATCTCGAGTCCCCTTGGCTCCACCCAGTCAGGCTCCTATCGGACTCGTGACCTGGCCCGCGCTTTTCGGCGCCAGCAGGAAACCGCCCGAGGATGATTGACTGAACGCCGTGAGGAAGCCGACCGACGCCGAGGACCTCGTCGAAAAGCTGATCGCCGGCGGCACACCGGACGAAAAGCAAGCACTCCTCAAGGCCCTGCTCAGCGGGCACGGCTCCAGCATTCTCGAGAAGCTCGACACCTCCGCGGAGCCTGCCCTGCGTCCCCCGCCGCCCAAGGTGTCCGGGTTCCGTGTGCGGCTGGACTTGCACGGCGCGAAGCCACCGGTGTGGCGGCGCCTCGACCTGCCCGGCGACCTGACGCTGCCCCGGGTGCACGACGCGATCCAGGCCGCGATGGGCTGGACCGACAGCCACTTGCACCGCTTCCGCACCGGCCGCGACCACCGATCGCCCTACTTCGTCACCGCCTTTGATGTCAACGAGGGAGACGAAGGCCTGCTGGAGGATGACGTTCGCCTCGACCAACTGGTCAGCGGCGAGGGCGACGCCATCTGTTACGAGTACGACTTCGGTGACGGCTGGGACCACGTGCTCCAGGTCGAGAAAGTGCTCGACGAGCGGCCTGCGACGGTGCGCTGCCTCGGCGGCCGGATGGCCTGCCCTCCGGAGGATTGTGGCGGGGTCGGAGGCTACGAGGAGCTGGCGACGTGGGTGCGCAGCGGGTACGACGACGCGCACCTCCCGGAAGTCTTCGACGACGCCGCCCAGGCCCGCGACTGGCTGCCACTCGATTGGCACCCGGACCATTTCGCCGTCGACGAGGCGAACGCCGCCCTGTCCGTCGCACTGGCCGAGCCGGTCGTCGTCACCGGCGAGCTCGCCGATCTGCTCGAGCAGCTGGAACGACGCGGCATCCGGAGCCTGCGCGAGGTGCTCGGCCGACCTCTGTCCCACGGACCGACCGAGGTCACCGGCGATGAGGCGGCCCGGCTGACCGAGACCTATCGGATTCTCCTCGACCTGGTCGGCGATGGTGTGGCGCTGACCTCCGCCGGCTACCTGCCCCCCAAGCTGGTCGAGCAGTTCGCCGAGCGCACAGGCATCACCCGGTGGTGGATCGGCAAGGCCAACCGGGAAGACCTGACACCCCCGTCGCCGCCGTCCGCGAGACCGCGCGAGCCGTCGGGCTGGTTGCGGTTCGGAAGGGCCGGCTCACGCGGACCGCTGCCGGCGTCCGCGCCCGGCAGGATCCCCACGCTCTGCTGAAGCACATCGTCCGGCGACTTCCGTTGGGCAGCAAGGACTTCGATCGACACGCCGGCTGGATGGCACTCGCCGTCGCCGGCAGCGGCGCGCCGGCCGAACAGTGGCGTGAGCAGGTTGGCGAGCTGCTGCTGGCCCTCGGCTGGAGAACCGATCGAGACCGATACTCACCTCCCCCCGCCCAGAGTCCGACGCTCGTCGTTCTGGAAGAGCTGGCTGGGCAGCCCGCACCGGCTGGAGAGCGACCGGCACCGACCTGGCCGTCGCGGCAATCGCCCGCTCGGTGATCCGTCGGCCCTGAGCCTGGGTGTGACTTCGAAGCATCGTGGGTTGCTCTGGCCGAGCACATATCGCGGTCGATAACGCCGCGATAGGGTTGCAGTCATGGACATCCGGGCGCAGCGTCGGGCGGCAGGGCTTAGCCAGTCGCAGTTGGCTCAGGCGGCCGGGGTTGCCCAGCCGAACCTGTCGGCGTACGAGAACGGGCGTCGCGTGCCGTCTCCCGACGTGCTCAGCCGGATCGCCCGCGCACTCCAAGTCCTACCTTCGACACGACTGAACCAGCACCGCGATGCGATCCGAGCAATCGTCGCTGAGTACCACGCGGCGGCGCCGCGGGTCTTCGGGTCGATCGCCCGAGGTGAGGACGAACCGGGATCCGACGTCGACCTGCTGGTTGACTTCACCGACCAGGCGTCGCTGCTTGACGAGATCGGGCTTCGACTCGCGCTCGTCGACCTGCTCCAGGTCGAGGTCGATGTGGTCGGCGCTGACGCTCTGCGCGGCACGATCCGCGAGCGGATACTCGCAGAAGCCGTGGCCGTGTGACCGAGTCGCATGCGAGGGCACGCGACGCCGCTGAACGCGTCATCTCCATCTGTGACGTACTCGCGAGTCTGGTCTCACCCAATGTCGATGCGTTCGCCATCGACGTTCGTGCGCAGTGGGCCGTCGGGATGGGCCTCATCCGCATCGGCGAGGCGGTCAACCGGATCCCCACCGAGGTGCTCGAACTGTTTCCCAGTCAGCCCTGGCGGCAGATCGTAGCCATGCGCAACTTCGCCGCCCATCAATACGACGACCTTGACCCGCGGAGGGTGTGGCGGACCGTCACCATTGACGTCCCCAAGCTGCGCGCCTACCTCGCGGACACTGTCATCCCGGGCCTCGATCCATAGCGAGCAATTGTGACTGCTAGCCCCCGGTATCGCAGGTCCTGCGCCGATCGGCGAACGTGCGAGCAGGTCAGTCCTGGCGATTTCAGCTCTGCCGGCTCGGCGACCCGATCCCGAACCAAGCTGACACATTCGACGAGCAAGAAGGTGGCATCCGCGGCGTTATAGGCGCATCCGGCCTCACCAGCCTGGGGCCGACGCTCAACAGCGATACACGAGGGTCTGGATGATTACTGCAGACATAATGATCAGAGCGTTTAGCAGTCGAACTTAGGAGGGGAGCTCGGTGCAGCGTTACGGCCAGGTCATCCAGCTCGACCCCGACAGCGTGGCCCGCTACAAGGAGTTGCACGCGTCGGTCTGGCCTGAGGTGCTGGCCACGATCAGCGCCTGCCATCTGACCAACTACTCGATCTTCCTGCGCGAGCCGGAGAACCTGCTGTTCGCCTACTTCGAGTACGTCGGCGAGGACTTCGACGCCGACATGGCCGCGATGGCGGCCGACCCGGTCACCCAGAGCTGGTGGGATGTCTGCATGCCACTGCAGCGGCCGCTGGAGTCGCGCGGCCCGGGCGAGTGGTGGGCGTCGACCGAGGAGGTCTTCCACCTCGACTGAGCCCCGGGCCCTTCGACAAGCTCAGGGGCGGGGGCCGGCGGCTCAGGGCAGGTCAGGCCTGATAGTCGGGGACGATGCCTTCACGCTCGGCCGACTCGTACGCCGCGTCGACCAACGCCATCGTCTTGTAGACGTCCTCGACGGACGTGGGCAAGACCTCGATGCTGCCCTCAAGATAGCGGTGCACCACCCCCATCGAGCCGATGAAGGCGTCGGGGAACCAGGAGCCGGTGAAGGGCAGGGGCTGCCAGCCCGCTCGCGTCGACCCTGCCCTCGGCGTCGAGCTGGTAGTCGCAGCGGTCGGGGGCGCCGGTGGGATAGTTCATGTTCAGGCCCATCTGGACCCGCACCGCCCCCTTCGTGCCCTCGAACTTGAGATAGCTGTCCTGAAACTGCGGGCCGAAGTGGTGGTCGTGGTTGGTCGAGATGACCACCCGCAGCGGCCGGTCGCGATAGCGGAGCAGGATCACCGAGCGCGAGTTGGCGTGGGTCTTGGTCGGGTGCCGCTCGGTCACCGCGGACACCGAGTCGGGGTCGCCGAGGAACGACCGGATCAGGTCGAGGTAGTGCACGCTGTGCATGTTGATCTCGAGCCGGTCCAGGGTCAGCACCTGCGGGAACAGCTCCCACGGCGTCTGCACGTTGACGTGCACCTCGACGTCATAGAGCTCGCCGATCGCCCCCGACGCGATGAGCGAACGAGCAGCACTGACGTAGGGCGCAAATCGCAGCTGGGTGTTGACCGCCGCGACCAGGCCCTTGCGCCGACAAATCCCCAGCAGCGCCCGGGCCTCGGCCAGGTCCTGGCCGAACGGCTTCTGGATCAGCACCCCGGCCCCGTCGGGCAGCGCCTCCAGCGTCGTGGCGAACTGGTCGGGCATCAGCGCGATGTCGAAGACCGCCCCCGCCGGCGCCGCGGCCACCGCCGCCTCCAGGTCGGTGTGCACCTGCCCGATCCCGTACGCCGCCGCCAGCTCCTCGGCCCGGGCCCGGTGCGGTGCCCAGGTGTAGAGCGAGGCGACCTCGAAGCCGGCCTTGGCGTACGCGGGCAGGTGCGCGTCCCGGACGATGCCGCCGGCGCCGAGGATGACGATCGGCCGCGGGTTCCGCGGCAGCTCGTCCCGATAGCCCTCCAGGGGCCGAAACTCCGGGCGGTCTCATCCCTTGACCGCACCCACCGTCTGACCGCGCATCAGGAACCGCTGCGCCCCCAGGAAGACGATCAGCAGCGGCAGCATCGAGATGAAGGTGGCCAGCGCCAGCTGCGGCATGTAGAGCTTGACGTTCAGCCCGGCGGCGACCGTCGGGTTGAACAGCGGGCTGGCCCCGATCAGCTCCTGCAGCCCGATCGACACCGTCTTGGCCGCCTGGTTGGAGCTCAGCAGCGCCAGCGGCAGGAAGAAGTTGGTCCAGTTGGCCACGAAGGAGAAGAACGCGACCAGGGCCACCGCCTGCTTGGAGATCGGAGTGGCCACCCGGAAGAAGATCGCCACCTCGCTCAGCCCGTCGATCCGGGCCGCCTCGACCAGCTCTTTGGGCAGCGTGGTCATGAAGTGAATGTAGGCCAGATAGGTGCCGAACGGGAAGAACCCCATGATCACGACCACCGGCCACAGCTGACCGACCGCCCCGATCGCCGACACCTCGAGGAACAGCGGGATGACCAGCACCGTGTTGGGCATCACCATGGCCAGCAAGGTGATGAACAGCACCGTCCGCCGGAACCGGAAGCGCAGCCGGGCCATCGCATAGCCGGCCGGCAGCGCCGCGATCACGGCGAGCAGTCCGCCGCCCACGGCCAAGATCATCGAGTTGATCATCCACCGGGTGAACAGGCCGCCGTCCCCGGGACCGAAGCCGTTGACCTGCGACCAGGAGAAGGCCACGTTGGTCAGCGACACCCCGCCCAGGCCGAGGAAGCCGCCCTCGCCGGCAGCGACTTGATCGGCGTTGCGGAACGACATGGCGATGAAGCCGATGATCGGGAAGATGAAGATCGCGGCCACGAACAGCATGGTGGCGATCCGGGCCAACCGGCCCGCGGTCAGCGGCTTGCGGCCCGCGACCCGGATCGAGGTCGGTTCTGCACTGGCGACGCTCATCAGTCCTCCTCGCCGAACAGGCCGCTGCGGAAGACGATCAGCAGGCCGATGCCCAAGGTGATGGCCAGCAAGATCAGCGACATGGCCGCCGCGGCCGGGAAGTTGTAGTTGGAGAAGGCGAAGGCGTAGCCCAGCTGGCTCGGGGAGTACTGGTCGGGCAGCGCGTTCGAGGCCACCTGGTCGAGCAGCTGCGGCTCCAGGAACAGCTGGAAGCCGTACGCCAGGTTCATCAGCGCGGCGTAGCCGATCCACGGCCGGATGATCGGCAGCTTGACGTGCCAGGCCACGTGCCAGGCGTTCGCGCCGTCGATCTCGGCGGCCTCGATCACCTCGTCAGGGATGCCGTTCAGGCCGCCGTTGACGATCACGATCCAGGTGCCGATGCCCTGGAAGAACAGCATCCCGGCCAAGATCACCGGCAGGTTCGAGTCGGAGGCGACCACCGCCTTGATGGTGTCCAGGTCCATCGCGTTGAGCAGGGCCCCGATCGGGGACTGGGCCGGGTTGAGCAGATAGACCCAGAGCACGAAGTTGGCCACCCCGGCCAGCGCACCCGGCAGGTAGTAGACGAAGCGCATCGCCGAGCCGAACCGGCCCGGACTGGCGTGGATCAGCAGGGCCAGCCCGACGATGCCGATCATCATCACCGGCAGCCAGATGATCAAGACCGAGAAGATGTTGCCGAACGTGCGCAGGAACCGGAAGTCGGTGACCACGGTGACGAAGCTCTTGGCCCCGCCGAAACCGACCGCGGGGTTGAGCGGGGTCGGCGGGGTCTGCAGGGCGGTGACCACGGCGTACCCGATCGGGATGATCCCGGCCACCAGCAGCAAGATGACGTACGGGCGTCATCAGCACCCAGGCGCCGCGGGACTCGGCCCGTTGCAGCCGGTGGGACCGGCCACGGCGCCCCGCAGGGGCCGGGCCGGTCACCTCCCCCGGGGACGTGTCGATCGTGGTGGCACTCACTGGCTGGTCTTGACCTCGTAGCCCTGCGACTTGGCCTGGTTGGTCAGCTCGCTGCTGAACTTGGTCCAGGCGCTGTCGAAGCTGTCCCCGGCCACCAGGTCCTTGGTGATCGTCTCGGTCCAGATGCCACCGGTGTTGTAGAGCGTGTACGCGTGGTCACCCGGCACGTACTTCGCCGCCTCCTTGAATGCGGCGAACGTCGCATCGTCATCGGCGAAGTACTTGGCCGACTTCTGCTTGGCGATCCACTGGTCCTGGACCGGACCGTACGCCGGCAGACCGGTGGTCAGGTCGACCTGCCACTTCGGGTCGGTGGCCACGAAGGTGGCGAACTTCAAGGTGTTCTCGAGCTGCTTGCCGGTGATGTGGCTGGAGACGCCCCACAGGCCGCCACCCTCGTTGCCGGTGGAGGGCTGCGACTCGCCCTGCCAGGTCAGCGGGGTCGCCGCCGTCATCGTGCCGGCGTCGATCTTCCAGGTCTGACGGAACAGGTAGTCACCCCACCACAGGGCACCCGGGCTCATCACCAGGTCCTTGCCGGCCTTGGCTGCGTCGGCGTCGAAGATGCCGAGGTTGGAGACAGCCTTGCCGGTGACCAGCTGGCTGATCAGGGTCTTGGCCCGCTGGCACTTCGGGTCGTCGAGGTTGATCAACACCGAGGCCTCACTGAGCCGCTGGTTGGTCGGGCAGCCGCTGGCCCACAGGTAGCGGTCCGGGGCGTACGCGTCGCCGAGGAAGCCGCTGATCTTGTCCGGGTGGTCGGCCGCGATCTTGACCGCGAGCGTGCCGTAGTCCTCCCAGGTCTTGGGCGGGGTGTAGTTGTTGGCTTTGAAGAACTTGGCGTCGTACCAGAACACGTCCGGGGCGGCGTCGTTGCGCAGGCAGCGGATCTTGCCGTCGATGTTGCACGGCGCGAGCACCGCCGGGTCGTAGCCCTTGATCACGTCGGGCAGCTGGGTGGTCAGGTCGGCCGCGTAGTTGATCTGCGCTCCGGCCGCCCAGGCGATGTCGTCGTTGGACGGGAAGAACAGCGCGTCCGGCCAGCCCTTCTTGGCCTGGTTGAACTGGGCGAACTGCTGGGACAGAGCCTTGCTGCCGACCGTCCCGTCGATCTGGTTGATCGTGGTCGGGATGTCCGGGTTGGCCTTCTTCCAGGCCTCGGCGGCCGGGACGCGGGGCGGGTCGACCCAGATGGTGATCGCGCCGCCGGAGTCGGTCTGCTCTGACGCAGCCCCGCCCGGCGCCGTGGCCGCGCCGCCACCACAGGCGGCCAGCACCGTCAAGGTGAGCGCCGCGCCGGCAACGGCCAGCGCCCGCGGACGCAGGAATTTGTAAGTCCTCATTGACACTCCTCGTTGGTTCTCAGGCGAGTACGGGCCGCCAGACCCGGCTCTTGCGCAAACGTTAACCTAAGTCGACCGGTTAGATCAATCGTTTGCGCACATTTACCTCAAACTGGTTCCAGGCGGTCAGGAAGTGCCGGTCAGCGCGGCGATCCGCGAGGCCGGGAGGTCGTAGAACTCGATCGCCGTGCCGCCCAGCACGGCCGCCCGTTCGCTCACCGGCAGCTCGTCGAACAGCGGGCTGAGACCCGCCCAGACCCGGTCGTAGTCGCCGGCCAGCACCGAGATGGGCCAGTCTCCGCCGTACATCAGCCGGTCGGCTCCGAAGCACTCCAGTGCCCGCTCGACGAACGGTCGGATGGTCTCGGTCGACCAGTCGGTCATCGCCTGCCCGTAGAGGCCGGACACCTTGGCGTACACGTCCGGACTCTGCGCCGCCCGCTCGATCAGGCTCCACCAGGGCTCGCGCTCCGGGCTGCCGATCGGCGGCTTGGACAGGTGGTCGATGACCATCCGCAGCCCGGGGACCCGCTCGACCAGCACCGGGACGTGCTCGAGGTGCCGGGGCAGCACCGACACCACGTCGAAGGTGAGCCCGGCCTCGGCGATCAGGGTCAGGCTCTCGGCCACCTCAGCGCGGAGCAGGAAGTCCGGGTCGGCCCGCTCGTGGATCAGGTTGCGGATCCCCACCACCAGCTCCAGCTCGGCCAGCTCGGCCAGCTGCGCGGCGGTGGCCGCCGGGTCGTCGAGCGGCACGTACGCGACCACCGCCAGCACCTCGGGGTGTTCGGCCGCGGTGGCCAGCATGTAGTCGGTGTCCTCGCGGTTGTCGGCCGACTGGACCAGCACCACCCCGTCCACGCCGCTGCGGCGCAGCCGGGGCAGCGCCTCCTCCTGGGTGATCGTGCGGTTGATCGGCCCGAGCGCCGGGCCGAGCCAGTCGTAGCGGGCCCTGGTCAGGTCCCAGACGTGCTGGTGGGAGTCGATGATCATGGCGCCTGCTCTCGCTGGAGTTTCGTGACTGGAAGGACTACGCCGGGGGTGGTGAGGTCGACTGTCGCCGAATCAGCTCGGGGGCCGGCCGGGTGACCACGTGCTCGCGTACGGGTCCGCCCTGCAGCCGGGCGTGCAGGTTGCCCACGGCCGCTCGACCCAGCTGGTACATCGGCATCTTGACCGTGGTCAGCGGCGGCCAGGTGTTCTCCGCGGTCCAGGCGTCGTGCACCGAGATCAGCGACAGGTCCTCGGGCACCCGGAGCCCGAGCTCGCGGGCCTCGCTGACCGCACCGATGGCCGCGTTGATGTTGGCCACCACCACCCCGGTCGGTGGATCGGCCGCGGTCATCAGCTGCCGCAGCCCGGCCCGGCCCTGCTTGGGGTAGTACCCCAGCCGGGTGACAGCGCCCTCGGGCACGGCCAGCCCGGCCTCGGCCATCGCCGCCTCGAAAGCCCGAGACCCGGCGCTGGGCGGTGTAGGACTGGGGCAGCCCGCCGACCATCCCGATCCGGCGGTGGCCGAGCTCGATCAGGTGCCGGGTGGCCAGCCGGGCCCCCTCCTCGTCCTGCAGGACCACGCCGCTGCGGCTGCCGGCCTGGATCGAGTTGATGAACACGATCGGATAGTCGGCCTCGACCAGCTCCTGGATCTCGGTGGCGCTGCTCTGGTCGCTGGCCTGGACGAGCATCCCGTCCACCCGGCCCTCGCCGATCAGCCGGCTGATCATCTCCCCGCCCGGCCGCAGATCCTCCGTACGCCCGAGCAGCACCATGTAGTCACGCTCCCGGGCCTCGTCCTCGACCCCGAGCATCAGCTCGGTGACGAACGCGTTGGTCAGGTCGGGCACGACCAGGGCGATCACGTTGGTGCGGGAGAACTTGAGCGCCCGGCCGGCGAAGTTGGGCCGGTAGTTGAGCGTCCGGGCCGCCTCGCGGATCCGGTCGCGGGTCTGCTGGCTGACCCGGGCCTCCGGGGCGTCGCTGAGCACCCGCGAGACGGCCGAGATCGACACGCCGGCGAGGCGGGCCACGTCACTCAAGGTCGCCACCCTCCGATCCTAGGGGGCCGCCGGCCGGGCGCTTGTTCGTCAAGTAGAGGTGGGTCAGCACCATCACCACGTCGCCGTGCTGGTTGGTCACGCTGACCAGCTCGTGCACGTAGCCGAGCTGGCCGGGTCGCTTGCGGTGCTCGCTGATCTCGGTGATCTCTGCGGTCACCGTGATGGTGTCGTTGATGAACACCGGTTTGATGAACCGGATCTTGTCGTAGCCGTAGCTCATCGCCTGCGGGTTGATGTCGACGGCCGTCATCCCGACCGCGACAGACACGATCAAGGTGCCGTGCGCGATCCGCTGGCCGAACGGCTGGGTCGCACACCACTGGGCGTCCATGTGGTGCGGGAAGAAGTCCCCGGTCTGGCCGGCGTGCAGCACGATGTCGGCCTCGGTGATGGTCCGGCCCGAGCTGACCCGGCGCTCGCCGATCGCGTAGTCCTCGAGCCAGCGGTCGATGGTCTGCATGGGTGTCCTATCCCTGGTCGTGGATCAGCAGGTCGGCGGCGAGCGCGTCGAGCCGGCGGACCAGCTCGTCGTCGCTCAGCTCGCGCCGCAGGGCGGCGTTCACCCAGGGCGAGGCGGCGTCCTGGAAGGCGATGTAGCCGGGAGTCCGGGGTCGCACGTACGCGCCCTCGAGCGTCGCCCGGGTGCCGGTGAAGAAGTCCCAGGTCTCGGCGTTCAGCCGCTCGTCCTCCCAGGCTTCGGCGTTGCCGGGCTGGCCGCCGCTGTCGAAGTAGACCCCGCGCTGGGCGTCGGCCGAGGCCAACCAGACGGCGAACGCCCGGGCCGCGTCGAGGTCCGTCGCGGTGGCCGAGACGGCGATCCCGGCCCCGCCGAGCAGCGAACCGGTCACCCCGTCACCGCGGCTCGGCATGTCGGTGTACTTCAACCGTCCAGGCCGAAAGCCCACCCGGGAGTAGTTGGTGTAGCCGAACAGCAGCGGCGCGTACGACCACTCGTCGCTGGTGCTGAGCTGCTCGGCGACCAGGATCGGGTTGTCGGCCAGGTTGCGTTCGGGCACGTACGCGGTCAGCCGATGCATCAGGTCCAGGGCGGACAGCGCGTCCTCCGCCGCCAGGAACGTGCCCGAGGTGGCGTTGGCCGGGGCGCCGGCGTTCGCGGTCAAGGTGAGCAAGGTGGAGAAGGCGTCGATCGGCTTGGCCGGCCAGAGCACGCGCCCCTCGGCGGCCAGCTCGAGCACGGCGTCCCAGGTCCGCGGCGGCTCGGGCAGCAGGTCGGGACGGTAAGCCGCGACCTGGGCGGCGGCGTCGCTGGCCAGCCCGTACTGGTGGCCGCGGTAGGCGTAGCTGGCGTGCGAGGCGCCGACGCTCTGGGCGGCGAGCACGGCCAGCTGGTCGTCGAATCCGGCGCCGTCCAGCGGGGCCAGCAGCCCCTGCTCAGCCCCCAGCGGGACGTGCGGATGGTCGATGATCATCAGGTCGTAGTCCGCCGACATCCGGTCGAGCGGGGCGTCGGCGAAGGCCTGCAACGAGCGGTAGTCCCAGTGCACCTCGACGTCGGGGACGAGCTCGGCGTACGCCGCCGCCGCCCCGACGACACAGCCGTGACCCCGGGGGTGCTCCCAGGTGAGGCCGCGCAGGACGGTCATGCGACCGGGCTCGCCGGCTGGACGCCGAGAAACTCGGGCCAGACCGTGTCGTTGTGCTGGCCGAGCTTGGGTGCGGCCCGGCCGCTGGTCATCCGCTCCCCGTCGATCCGGATCGGGCTGCGGGTGGTCTGCAGACTCAGCTCGGTGCCGTCGTCGGTCACCTCGGCGTCACGACCCACCTGCTGGGTCATGGCGATCGCCGCGAACCCGTCGTGGACGACCAGCTCCTCCAGGGTCAGCACCGGAGCGCACCACACGTCGGCCCGGTCGAGCAGGTCGAGCCACTCACTCGTCGTCCGGGTGGCGAAGCGCGCGGCCAGCAGCTCCTCGATCTCGGCCTGGGCGTCCCACCAGGCCTGCGGGTCGCTGAGCCCGCTCAGGTAGGGGTCCTCGAGCAGCGCGCCGATCTTGTCGATCGGGTTCATGGCCAGCGCGAGATAGCCGTCGCTGGTCGGATAGGTCCCGTACGGCGCGGGCAGGAAGGCGTGCGCCGAGTGCGGGCCGCCGCGCTCGACGGTCACCGTCGCGTCGTTCAGGTGGGTCGACAGCAGCTCGAACTGCAGGTCGAGCATGGCCTCGAGCAGGCTGGTCTGGACCAGGCCGCCGACGCCGGTGCGGGCCTTGCGGACCAGCAGCGCGGTGATGCCCTGGGCCAGGTGGCAGCTGGTCAGGTGGTCGGCGATCGACAGCCCGACCGGCACCGGGCCGGCCTCGCGGCCCCCGCTCAGCCAGGGCAGGCCGGAGACCGACTGGGCCAGCAGGTCCTGACCGGGCCGGTCCCGCCACGGCCCGGAGTCGCCGTAGCCGCTGGCGCTGCCGTAGATGATGCCGGGGTTGAGCTCCTTCACCGACTCGTAGTCCAGGCCGATCCGCTCCATCACCCCCGGGCGGAAGTTCTGGATGAGCACGTCGGCCTGCGCCACCAGCTCGCGCACCCGGCGCAGGTCGTCCGGGTCCTTCAGGTCGGCGGTGACGCCCTCCTTGTTGCGGTTCATCGCGTGGAAGGAGACCGTGTCCCCGTCAGCCACGCGACCGGCGAAGGCCAGCTGGCGGCCGATGTCGCCGCCCCCGGGCCGCTCGATCTTGATCACCCGGGCGCCCAGGTCGGCCAGCCGCATCGCCGCCACGGGCCCGGCCAGGAACTGGCTGAAGTCCAGCACCAAGACGCCATCCAGTGGCCGTACGTGTTCGTTCACGTAGCTTGCTCCTGTCGATCACAACGGTGACGTTGATCACCGCCGGCTCAGGATAACGACATAAACCGCCGTTGCGCAATCGTTTGTTCACGTCGTAGGGTGGCGACACTGCCAAGGAAGTCACAGGAGGTCCGGGTGCCCATCATCTGTGCCGTCGACGTCGTCGACGTGCGTTTTCCCACCTCGCTCACCGCGGACGGATCCGACGCCATGAACAAGGACGGCGACTACTCCGCGGCGTACGTGATCCTGCGCACCGATGAGGCGGACCTGGCCGGCTACGGGCTGACCTTCACCATCGGCCGCGGCAACGACCTCTGCGTCGCGGCGGCCCGGCAGCGGGCCCAGCTGCTGATCGGCTGCGACGTCGACGCACTGGCCGCCGACCTCGGCGGCACCTACCGCCGGCTGCAGTCCGACTCCCAGCTGCGCTGGCTCGGTCCCGAGAAGGGGGTCGTGCACCTGGCGCTGGCCGCGGTGATGAATGCGGCCTGGGACCTGGCCGCGCGCCGGGCCGGGCTGCCGTTGTGGCGCTTCGTCACCGAGATGGACGTGACCGCGCTGGTCGAGACGATGGACCTGAGCTATCTGAGCGACGTGCTGACCGCCGACGACGCCGTGGCCATGATCACCGACCTGGCGGCCACCAAGGAGCAGCGGGTGGCGGAGCTGGCCGAGACCGGCTATCCCTGCTACACCACCTCGGCCGGCTGGCTCGGCTACTCCGACGAGAAGCTGCGGCGGCTCAGCCAGCAGGCGGTGGACGAGGGCTACACCTATCTCAAGCTCAAGGTCGGAGCCAACCTCGACGACGACCGGCGGCGCTGCGCCATCGCCCGCGAGGTGATCGGGCCGGACCGCAACCTGATGATCGACGCCAACCAGGTCTGGGACGTGGGTACCGCGATCGACTGGGTGCACGAGCTGGCCGGCTTCGACCCGCTGTGGATCGAGGAGCCGACCAGCCCCGACGACGTGCTCGGTCACGCCACCATCCGCCGGGCGGTGGCCCCGGTCGGGGTGGCCACCGGCGAGCACGGCATGAACCGGGTGCTGTTCAAGCAGCTGTTCCAGGCCGAGGCCATCGACTTCTGCCAGATCGACTCCTGCCGGCTGGGCAGCCTGAACGAGATCCTGCCGGTGATGCTGATGGCCGCCAAGTTCGGCATCCCGGTCTGCCCCCACGCCGGCGGGGTCGGGCTGTGCGAGCTGGTCCAGCACCTGTCGATCATCGACTTCCTGATCATCTCCGGCAGCACCGAGGGTCGGGTCGCCGAATACGTCGACCACCTGCACGAGCACTTCGTCGACCCCTGCATCGTTCAGGACGCGGCCTACGTGCTGCCCCGCCAGCCGGGCTATAGCGCAAAGATGTACGAGTCGTCGTTGGCGGCGTACGCCTTCCCCGACGGAACCTATTGGCGTTCGACCGAGCTGGAGGTATCGCGATGAAACTGGGCCGACTGGGACCCCGCGGGGCGGAACGACCGGTGCTGATCACCGAGGACGCGACGTACGACCTGTCCGCGCTGACCGCCGACCTGACCGGGGAGTTCTTCGCCGCCGGCGGGCTGGACCAGGTCCGCGCCGCCGCCGACGCCGGCGACCTGCCCGAGCTCGACCCGACCGGGCTCCGGGTCGGGTCACCGATCCCGCGGCCCAGCTCGGTGATCTGCATCGGGATGAACTACGCCGCACACGCCGCCGAGTCCGGCTCGGCCCCGCCCACCGTGCCGGTGATGTTCCTCAAGACCGCCAACACGGTCAGCGGTCCCGACGACCCGGTCCAGATCCCCCGCGGCAGCCTCAAGACCGACTGGGAGGTCGAGCTCGCGGTGGTCATCGGTCGCCGGGCCGCCTATCTGGACTCCCCCGCCGACAGCATCGACCACATCGCCGGGTTCACCATCTGCGACGACCTGTCCGAACGGGCGTTCCAGCTCGAGGTCTCGGGCGGCCAGTGGAGCAAGGGCAAGTCCTGCGCCGGCTTCACCCCGACCGGGCCGTGGCTGGTCACTCCCGACGAGGTCGACTACGCCGACGTACGGCTGCGCAGCTGGGTGAACGGCGACCCGCGCCAGGACTCGGTGACCGCCGACCTCATCTTCGGGGTCGACGAGATCATCCACCACCTCAGCCAGTACCTGGTCCTCGAGCCTGGTGACCTGGTGCTGACCGGGACCCCCGAAGGGGTCGCCCTGTCCGGTCGCTTCCCCTACCTGGGCGTCGGCGACGTCGTCGAGATCGAGATCGACGGCCTCGGCCGGCAGCGGCACGCGTTCGTCGACTGGAGCAAGGAGGAGTCCCCGGCATGAGCGGAGAGTTCGACGGGCTGGTCGCGGTGGTCACCGGCGGCGCCTCCGGGATCGGTGCGGCCATCGCGGCGGCGCTGGTCGAGGGCGGCGCCCGGGTGGCCGTGCTCGACCTGAACACCGACGGGGTGCGCGAGCGACGTCGTGGCGGTGCGCACCGACGTGGCCGACGACGAGTCCGTACGCGCTGCGGTGGCCGAGGTCGCCGACCGTCTGGGCGGCATCGACATCGTGATCAACAACGCGGGGATCGGCGCCGCCGGCACCATCGCCGACCACACCGACGACGAGTGGCGCCGGGTCTTCGAGATCAACGTCTTGGGCCTGGTCCGGGTCACCCGGGCGGCGCTGCCCTGGCTGGTCGAGTCCAGCGCGGCATCGGTGGTCAACACCGCGTCCATCGCCGCCACCGCCGGCCTGCCGCAACGCGCCATCTACAGCGCGTCCAAGGGCGCGGTCGTGGCGCTCACCAAGGCGATGGCGGCCGACCACCTGGCCGACGGCATCCGGGTCAACTGCGTCAACCCGGGCACCGCCGACACCCCGTGGGTGCAGCGGCTGCTGGCCGCGAGCCCGGACCCGGCGGCCGAGCGAGCGGCCCTTGAGGCCCGGCAGCCCCACGGTCGCCTGGTCGCCGCCGACGAGGTGGCCGGCGCGGTGCTCTACCTGGCCAGCCCGCGGTCCCGCTCGACCACCGGCACCGCCTTGGCGGTCGACGGCGGGATGCAGGACCTGCGACTGCGACCTCGGCCGGCTCCCGCCGCCACCTGAGGGAGGGCCCGTCGGCCGGTGTCACACTGTGTCTGGTCGTTCGTGGACCTCGGCACCGGCCGAGCCCGAACGCACCGGCATAGACCCAGCGCGCCCGGCGGGTGCAGATCAGCCAGTCGAACGGTGGACCTCAGCAGTGGTGCGTAGTCAGATCGAGCGATATCGACAGATCGCCGAGATCCTCACCCGGCACGGTCTGGGGTTCGTGGTCGGGCTCACCGGCGTGGACCGCTGGATCCCGTTCCGCCACGGCGTCCCCCGGCACGAGCAGAGGGCGCCGTACACCACGCCCGAGCACCTGCGGCTGGCCATCGAGGAGCTCGGGCCGACCTTCATCAAGCTGGGCCAGCTGTTCTCCACGCGCTCCGACATCGTGCCCGCGGACTACCTGCGTGAGCTGTCGAAGCTGCAGGACGCCGCGCCGCCGATCCCACCGGCGACCGTCCGCACCCTGATCGAGCAGGAGCTGGGGGTCAGCCCGGAGGAGGCGTTCGCGACGTTCGACCCGACCCCCCTGGCCAGCGCCTCGATCGGCCAGGCCCATGCGGCCACCCTGCTGGACGGCACCGAGGTGGTGGTCAAGGTCCGGCGACCGGACATCAACGCGGTGATCGAGACCGACCTGGCCATCCTGCAGAACCTGGCCAACCGGGCCAGCCGGCACTGGGAGACCGCGGCCAGCTACAACCTCCCCGGCCTGGTCTCGGAGTTCGCCCTCTCGCTGCGGCGCGAGCTCGACTATGTCGCCGAGGGCCGCAACGCCGAGCGCTTCGCCGCGAACTTCGAGGGGCGTTCGGAGGTGCACATCCCCCAGGTGTTCTGGACGACGACGACGTCGCGGGTGCTCACCTTGGAGCGGGTGACCGGCATCAAGGTGAACGATCTCGATGCGCTGGACCGCGCCCGGGTGGACCGGCCGGCTCTGGCGGCCAAGGCCGCCGGCGTCGCGCTCAGCATGGTCTTCGAGCACGGCTTCTTCCACGCCGACCCGCACCCGGGCAACCTGTTCATCGAGCCCGGCGGCCGGATCGGGCTGATCGACTTCGGCATGGTCGGCGAGGTCGACGACGTGCTCCGCCAGCAGCTCGGCACCCTGCTCGCGGCGCTCACCGGTCACGAAGTCGAACGGCTGGCCAACGCGCTGCTGGAGATCTCGCTGGTCACCCGGCCGATCGACCGCGACCAGTTCCGGGTCGACCTCGCCGGCTTCATCAGCCTCTACCGCGGCCGCCGGCTCGGTGAGGTCAACGTCGCCGCCCTGGTCACCAAGCTGCTGGTGCTGCTGCGCAAGCACCGGCTGCAGCTGCCCCAGGGGATGGCCGCGCTGCTCAAGTTCTTCCTGATGATCGAGGGCATGGGCGTACGCCTGGACCCCGAGTTCAACCTCGGCGCGTTCCTCGGCCCGTACGTCCAACAGCTCGCGCTGGACCGCTTCTCCCCCGAGGCGCTGGCCCGGCAGCTGATGTCGTCCGGTCGCGACGCGGCGGCCCTGGCCGCCGACCTGCCCGAGAAGATCCGCCGCCTGCTCGACCTGGTCGACTCCTCCGGCGTGGCCGTCCAGATCCAGGCCCGCGAGTTCGAGCCCCTGGTCGGTCGGGTGGAGCGGGTCGGTGACCGGCTGGTCGCCGGCATCGTCGCGGCGGCCTTCATCCGCGGGATCAGTGAGCTGGCGTCCGCCGACAAGGAGCGCTTCGGTCGGTGGGAGGGACCGCTGATGGGCATCGGCCTGAGCATGTCCGGCGTGCTCGGTGCCTATCTCGGCTGGACCGCCCGCCGGTTGAAGCGCCGGCCCCGGCGCTGACGGCTGCCCGCGAAGCTGCCCGAGCTCTGGTGAGCGGCCTGGACGTGCATCCAGGCTCGCCACGCCAGTAGGCTTCCGGGATGCCCACGCAGTACCGGACCGTCGTCGAGGACGACGCCGTCGTGTGGCGGCTGGCTGATCCCGGCGGCGAGCTCGACGGCGTACGGCTGTGGTCCGACTTCGACCTGGACGACACCTCCTTCGAACGCCGGTCCGCGGGTTGGGAGCTGCGCCGACCGCGCCGCACGTTGCCGCCGGTGGACCGGATGGAATATCTGTTCGAGGTGACGCAGGACCAGCGGACCGCGTCCGTGCTGGATCCCGACAACCCGCTGCGGGTGTCCGGCGCGTTCGGTGACCACTCGTGGCTCTCCCTGGACTACCGTCCGCCGGCCTGGCTCGACCTCGAACCGATACCGGGCCACCGGCAGCCTCTGGTGGTCGCCGACACCCCGGTCGGCACCGTGGACGTGGAGCTCTGGTCGCCGACCGACGCCGATCCGGCCGAGGAGCTGCCACTGCTGCTCTCCCACGACGGTCCCGAGATGGACTCGCTCGGCGAGCTGACCCGCTACGTCGGGGCGATGATCGGCGCCGAGCGCATTCCCCCGATCCGGGTCGGGCTGATCGCCCCCGGGCCCCGGAACGAGCGCTATGCCGCCAACCCCGCGTATGCCGACGCCCTCTGCCGGCTCGTGGTGCCGGCGGTGCGCGCGCTGGCCCCCTCCGCCCAGCGCCCGATCCTGATCGGCCAGAGCCTCGGCGCCTTGGCCGCGCTGCACGCTGAGTGGACCCACCCGGGCACCTTCGCCGGCCTGCTCCTGCAGTCGGGGTCGTTCTTCACGATCGAGCTGGACCCTCAGGAGTCGGGCTCCAGCACCTGGGCCCCGGTGACCGACTTCGTCCGCGAGGTGCATGCCGCCCGCCGCGCGCCGAGCAACGTGCCGGTCGGCATCTGCTTCGGGTCGGCCGAGGAGAACGCCGCGAACAACCGCCGGCTCGCGGCCACCCTCACCACCCTCGGGCTGCCGGTCGCGGTCGGTGAGGTCCGCGACGGGCACACCTTCACCTGCTGGCGGGACCTGCTCGACCCACATCTCACCGACCTGGTGAACCAGCTCGACCACCCGACCAAGGGGAGCATCTGATGGACCGTACGCAGGTGGAGCTCGACGCTCCCGGCCTCGATCGTGCCGGGACGGTGATCCGCTACGGCCACTTCGGCCGTCCGGTGCTGGTCTTCCCCAGCGAACGGGGCCGGGCCTGGGACTACGAGAACAACGGCATGGTCGAGGCGGTTCGCTTCCTCATCGACGCCGGGCGGATCAAGCTCTACTGCGTCGACTCCTTCGACGACCTGAGCTGGTCGGACAACTGGATCCCGCTGGAGGAGCGGGCCCGCCGCAACGGGGCGTACAGCGCCTGGATCACCGGTCCGGTCGCCGGCTGGATCGGCTCGGACTCCCCCGGCGCCAGCGACGCAGTGGTGACCGGCTGCTCGATGGGTGCCTTCCACGCCCTGCACTTCGCCCTGACCCGGGCCGACCTGTTCCCGGTGGCCATCTGCCAGTCCGGCAACTACGACCCCGCGCTCTGGCACGCCTGGGGCGAGCGTGGCGAGGCGGCCTATTTCACCAATCCGACGGACTACGTCCCCCAG
The DNA here is from genome assembly GCA_963740705.1 of uncultured Actinomycetota bacterium. Classification (GTDB taxonomy): domain Bacteria; phylum Actinomycetota; class Actinomycetes; order Propionibacteriales; family Propionibacteriaceae; genus Microlunatus. The sequence goes on along the minus strand of CAVUGB010000005.1, from coordinate 92,547 downwards.
CTGCACGGTGACCACCTGCAGTGGCTTCGGGAGCGGGTGTTCCTGCTGCTCACCGTCGGCCAGGGTGCGTGGGAGGTCCATCCGACGTCCTCCCTGCCCGAGGCGCACCGGATGGCCGGCTTGCTCGCCGAGCGCGGCATCCCGCACGAGCTCGACGTCTGGGGCCACGACTCAGCGCACGACTGGCCGTGGTGGCAGCGCCAGATCGCTCACCACCTGCCCCGTTTCTGCTAGGCACCACCATCGGAAGGTTCCCATGAGCGACTTCAACCAGCAGGTCATCGACGAGTTCCGGGCCAACGAGGGCAAGGTCGGTGGGTACTTCGAGGGCGCGCCGATGGTCCTCGTGCATCACCTCGGAGCACGCTCGGGCACCGAGCGGGTCAATCCGCTGGTCTACCTGCCCGACGGCGAGGACCTGATCATCGCCGCGACCAAGGGTGGGTCACCGACCAACCCCGACTGGTACCACAACCTCACGGCCAACCCGGAGGTCACCGTCGAGGTGGGGACGCAGACGTTCACGGTCAAGGCGTCTGAAGTCACGGGCGCGGAGCGGGACGACCTCTGGCGCCGGCTCGTCGAGCTGCGTCCGGGCTTCGCCGACTACGAGACCAAGACGAATCGGGTCTTTCCGATGTTCCGGCTGACCGCACAGTCCTGACCGCTCTCAGACTGCGGTCGCGTCGGCGATCTCCCAGGCCCGCCACGGCCGCTCCGGCTGCTGACCGTGGCCCGGGTCGATTCCGATGATCCGGCCGCCCGGCAAGATGACCGACTCGTGCTTGGCCTCGGGATCGACCTCGGTCAGCACGGCGATCTCGTCCGAGCTCAAAAAGAGGTTCCGGCTCCAGTCGTACGTGGTCGTGTGGCCGTGGATCTGGCTGAACGGCAGCCGGGTGTTCATCCAGCTGGGGACCAGCTCGGTCGCCGCGGCGGCCCAGATCGGCCCGACCCGGCGGTCCGGGCGTCGACCCTGCAACATCCGTCCCGGCCGGAACAGCGTCTCCTCGTCGGTCTCGATCAGGGCGTTCAGGGCGGCCACGACCAGCGGCGCCTTGTTGAGCGCCCCGAGGCTCCCCCGCCAGAACTCGGCGGTCATGCCGGCGTGGGTGACCAGGAAGTTCTCGGAGTCGGTCAGCACGGCGGCCGCGGCCCGCATCTGGCCCGTCGCCCACCAACGCCGCAGCGTGTCGATCGCCTCCAGCCCGATCCGTTCGGGCCAGGCGAAGGCCGGCTGGCGCAGGTACTGCGCCTCGTGGTTGCCGACCAGCTGGATCCACCGGCCGGGCTGCCGGGTCAGGTAGCCGTCGATCAGGGCCACCACCGCCTCCGAGGCCGGACCCCGGTGCACGATGTCGCCGACCTGCACGATGGTCAGGTCGTCGGGCAGCCGACCGCTGGCCGGGTCCGCGCCGAGTCGTACGAGCTCGGTCTGCAGGTCGTCCAGGTGCCCGGCCAGGTCGCCGATGACCGCGACCCGGCCACGCCGGACCTCACCCGCACCACCCTGACCCGTGACCACGGTCAAGACGACTCGGGGGCGGCCCAGGCCTCGGGCGGGACGTACAGCGACACGTTGTCCATCCGCCGCTGGACCGAAGACACCTCGCGTACGGCCTGGGCGATCACGCTGCGGTCGATCGGTGAGACGTGGTCCATCTCGACCAGGTCGGTGGGCAGCTGGCCATGCTCGTGCTGGGTGATCTGATAGCGCAGCCGCAGCCGCTGCAGCACCTCGAAGACCTCGATCAGCGTGGTCGCCTGGTCCTGCGGGCAGCATCGCCGAGCCGGCGGCGGCCCGCAGCCGCTCCGTGGTCGGCAGCGCGGCCGAGCCCACGCTCAACGCCGCCCACCGAGCCAGGTTGACGATCGGCAGCACCGCGTACGCCTTGATGTCGAAGGTGCCGGCCCGCCGGGTCAGCAGCCCGCGCATCGACGGCATCCGCGCCCGCCGCGACAGCGACTCCTGCAGCAGGGCCCGCATGGTGCCCGGGTGCCGGCGCAGGTCGCCGAAGACCTTGCTGACCGCCGGCAGGCCGGGGTCGCCGTGGATGGGGCGGCCGTCGACCAGCAGCGACATCATGATCGCCCCGTTGTCCTCAGCCGGTGCGGCGAGCCACCGCTCGGCGGCGATCCGCCATTCGGCGTTGGTCCGGGCGAACAGCTTGTGCTGCGCGGTCGCGCCGTGGCCGTCGCTGCTCAGGCCGGCCCGGGCCAGCACGTCGCTCACCTCGACGAAGGCGGCTCGGTAGGCCAGGATCTCGGCCGCCGACACCGAGTCGTCGAACGCCACCGCCGAGTCGACGTCGGAGCTCGAGCACCGCCTCCCGCCGGCCGTTGCTGCCCAGCGAGAGCCAGGTGAAGGCATCGACCGACAGCTCGGGGTGCCGCTCGAAGATCAGGCCGATCGCTCGGCGCACGATGGTGTCGAGGATCGAGGAGTAGACCGCGATCACCTTCCCCGACGCCAAACCCCGGGACGAGAAGTCGCCCAGCGCGGCCGGCACCCGGCGGGCCCGCTCGTCCAGCTCCTCGATGGTGGTGGCTCGGCGCAGCTGCTCGTGCAGCGAGACGCCCGTCGTGGTCGAGGAGACCGCGAAGTCCCGCGGGGCGATGACCCCGCGCAGGGCGCCGGCCCGGTCAGTGACCAGCAGGAACTCGGCCTCTCGGTCGAGCATCAAGATCAGCGCCTCGGCGGCGGAGTCGCCGAGCACGGTGGTCGGGGCGTCCCGGTCGACCACCTGTTCGACCGGCGTGGTCGGCGGCCGGCCCTCGACCAGGATCTGCTTGCGCAGCACGGCGTCGGTGACCAGGCCGAAGTGTCCGTCCGAGCGCCGGACCGCGGCGTACGGGGAGTCCTGCTCGGTCATCAGCCGGGCGACCTCGCCGACGGTTGCGCTCGGCTCGACCAGCAGCGGAGGCCGGACGATCAGCTCGTCGACGATGCTGTAGGACGGCGCGCCCGGGGCCCGCCGGTTCGCCGACGAGACCTTCTCGGCCAGGAACCGCGCTCCACGCCGGGATGTGAACGCCGGTGCCACCGCCGCGCCGGGGATGCACGCCGCCGTCACATCGGTCGCCGCCACTGCTCGCGGTCCGACCGAGCGTTCGGTGAGCATGGCGGAGAATCCGAAGACCTCGCCCGGGCCCAGCCGTTCGTCCGGCGGCTCGGTGAGCAGATCAGCATGGTTCCACAGGTCGACCCGGCCGGCGATGACCAGGAACACCTCATCGGTGCTCTGCTGGAAGGCGTCCAGGATCAGGTCACCCTTGCGGAAATGGGTGACGCTGGCCTGAGCGGCAACTGCCCTCAGGGCCTCCGGGCTGAGCGAGTCGAAGGGAGCATAGCCGGCGAGCAGTGCTGAGAGATCGTCGTCATCTGCCACGCCGGCCATACTTCCAGTCGAGTCGGATCAGGCAGTACCGGGCGTCGGTGCCTTGGGGATGCTGTACCCCGAGGGTCCGACCGTCTTCTTCAGCGACGCCGACCAGGAGCCGTCGTCGATGTACTGCTTGAGGGCGGCGTTGACCTTCTCCACCATGGCGGAGTCGCCCCGCTTGATGCCGACGCCGTATCTCTCGTCCGTGAAGCCCTTACCGATGAGCTTGAGCTTGCCCTTGTACTTCGGCTCGGCGGCGAAACCGGCCAGGATCACGTCGTCGGTGGTCACGGCGTCGACCTCGCTGCTGGCGAGGGCGGCGACGCAGTCGGAGAACTTCGGGAACTCCTTCAGGGTGATCTTGCCCTTGTAGTTCTTCTCGATGTACGCCGAGGAGGTGGTGCCCGTCACCGAGCACAGGACCCGCTTGTTGAGCGTTTCCGGGCTGACGATCTCCTCCTCGTTGCGCCGTACGAGCAGGTCCTGGTGGGCCAGGAAGTAGGGACCGGCGAAGTCCACCGTCTGCTTGCGCTCGTCGGTGATCGAGTAGGTCGAGAACACCAGGTCGACCTGGCCGCTGGTGAGCAGGGACTCCCGGTCGGCGGGGTCGGCCTCCTTCCAGGTGATGTTCTCCTTCGACACCCCCAGAGCCTGGGCCACATAGGTCGCGGTGTCGACGTCGAACCCGGTGTAGGTGTCGCCGTCCTTGAGGCCCAGACCGGGCTGGTCGAAGGAGATGCCGATGTTGAGGCTGCCCCCGGAAGAGGCACCCGGGACCGGGGTCGGGGTGCCGACGGCGTCGCCGCCGGAGCCGCACGCCGTGACCGCGCTGGCGGTCACCGCCGCCAGGGCGAGGGCGAGCACTCGTCGTTGGATGTTACGCATGAGCGTTCCCTTTCCTAGAGCGGGTTTAGACGGTCGCGTCGTCGGTCTTGTCGAGGTCGTCCGCGCTGACGTTGGGGTAGCGCGGTCCGTCCAAGGTCCACAGGGCCTCGATCTTGTTGCCGGTGTTGGCGACCACCTTGGGCTTGACCGCCCGCCAGGCGAGGGCCAGCACGGCGGCGAGGACCGGAATGCCGAAGACGACGACCAAGAAGCTGGTCTTGTGCAGGAAGTACGGCGAGCTCTGCCAGCCCGAGATGGCCAACCCGATCAGCACCAGGACCAGGAAGACCAGTCCGATGAGCGAGGTGAACGGATAGCCCGGGGCTTGGAACGAGCCCTTGGGGATCACCCCGCGGTCGGTGAGCTGCCGCAGCCGGAGCTGGCAGGCGAAGATCGTGCCCCAGGTGAAGAGGATCATCACCGAAGTCGCCTCGACCGCGATCTCGAACGCGTCGGGGGTGAGGAAGTTGAGCACGGAGCCGAAGACGAACACGACCGAGGTCATCACGATGCCGGCCCACGGGACGCCCGACTTGCTCATCTTGAGGGTGAACTGGGGTGCCTGCTTGGACATGCCCAGACTGCGCAGCACGCGACCGGTGGAGTAGAGGCCCGAGTTGAGGCTCGACATGGCGGCGACGATCAAGACGGCCTGGATGACCGTGCTCATCCAGGTGAGACCGAGCCGCTCGAAGACGGTCACGAAGGGGCTGGTGCCGGAGATGTAGTCGCTGGTCGGGAGCATCGAGCACAGCAGCAGGATCGAGCCGATGTAGAAGACCGCGATCCGGAAGATGACCGCGTTGACGGCCTTGGGGACCTCTTTCTGCGCATTGGCCATCTCACCGGCGGCGACGCCGACCATCTCGATGGCGGCGTACGCGAAGACGACACCGGACATGACCAGGATCGGGCCGTACCAGTTGAAGTCACCGGTGTGCGGCCAGAAGCCACCCGGGTTGTTCCACAGGTTCTGGAAGCCGGCCTTGTGACCGCCGATGTTGAAGCCGCCGACGACGACGACCAGACCGACGATCAAGAAGACGACGATCGCGCCGACCTTGAGGATCGCGGCCCAGAACTCGAACTCACCGAACGCCCGGGCCGAGAGCAGGTTGATCGACAACACGACGACAAGAGCGATCAGCACCGTGGCCCAGGTGGGCATGTTCGGCCACCAGTACTGGATGTAGAGGCCGACGGCGGACAGTTCCGCAATGCCGGTCAGGGCCCAGTTGAGCCAGTAGATCCAGCCGGTGACGAACGCCCACTTCTCGCCGAAGAACTCCCGCATGTACGAGACGAAGGCACCCGAGGTCGCCCGGTGCAGCACGAGCTCACCGAGCGCGCGCATCAAGAAGTAGGCGATCACCCCGACCACGGCGTAGCTGATGATCAGGGCCGGGCCGGTGTTGTGCAGCCGGGAGGCCGAGCCGAGGAAGAGGCCGGTGCCGATGGCGCCACCGATGGCGATCATCTGCACGTGGCGGCTGTTCAGCGTCTGCTTGTAGCCGACTTGCTCGGCGTCGAGCGAGTTGTGTTGGGTCTGGGGGCTCTCAGTTTGGGTCATGGCCTCTTCCTTGCGTGGACGACGAGAAGTGTTCAAGCCCACTGAGGGACGGGGGCGTCGCTCAGGTGACCTCGTTGCCAGGTTCGGCAACGCCTCGGAGCTGGGGGCTGGCCTCCGTTGGCCTAAAACTGTGCGGCCCAACCGGTCTGAAAGTTGTTAACTGCATATTGTCGGGCTAAGAGACTCTTAGCAAGCCTCAGCCGTGCGTCGTTCCCAGAGTTAACACAACTTCTTCGCGCCGCGACCGGTCCCAGGGGTCGGCAAGGCGAACCTCAGCACGGCTCGTGCTGAGGGGTCGCGGCGTGGGTGCGAGAGGTTAGGCGTCGCCGAAACGGGCGATCGGGTCGGTCGCATCGGCCCAGAGTGCTCCGTCAACGGCCTCGCGGCGTACGCGGCGGCGGGCGGCCAGGATCACGCCTCCGGCGACGGCACTGACAGCCAGCAACACCTTCCAGTTCATCGCCCCACCTTAGCCGCTCCGCACGCCTCGCGGCCCGGTCGGATCGACTACGGTTGGCCCCCATGAGGCGGGCGCTGGGGACGATCATGGTGGTCGGTTGGCTGGCGCTGTCCGGCTGCTCCAGTGGGGCCGACCAGCCGGTCGACGGCGAGCAAACCGCGAGCGCCGGCGCGTCGGCTGAGACCTCCTCCGCCGCCCCGGAGTCGCCCAGCGCCGGTCCTGAGGTGGCGGCCGACCAGCAGTTCGCGCTCGAGGACACGGCCGAGTTCGACGACGGTCTGGCCGTCCAGGTCGCCGGCACGTCGGTCGAAAAGGCCAAGAAGACCGACCGGGGCGCCGAGGGCACCGACGGCGAGATCGTGATCGCCTCGGTGCTGATCGAGAACAACACCGAGGAGGCGTACGACCCGACCTCGGCCCGGATCACCGCGAGCTACGGCGATCGGACTCCGGCGCCGATGATCATCGACCCGACCGGGGAGCTCGGCACCGGCTTCTCCGACGTCATCGGTGTGGCCGACGAGGGCGTGGCGGGCATCGGCTTCGCCATCCCGGTCAGCCAGCTGAAGAAGGTGACCTTCGTCGTCGACCTGCGCGATGACGAGCACGACCCGGTCAGCTTCTCCGGCACAGTGCAGCGCGAGTGAGCGGGACGGTCGCAGGGAAGCTCAGACCGTGGTCCGATGTGAGCCCCCCGACCCGACCGTAGGCTGACCGGGTCATGTCCGAGTCCTCCTTCTTCCAGGTGCGCGACCGGCGCTGGGTGTTCGACTTCTTCCTCTGCGTCGTCGTCGCCGTGCCGACCCTGCTCGGCACGGCGATGGTCGCCGGCAACACCTACCCGACCGGACTCGCGCTGCTGATGGTGCTGCCGCTGCTCATCCGGCGGGCACTGCCGGTGCCGGCCTTCGTCGTCATGCTGGTCGCCGCGCTGGCCACCGTGGCCCTGGTCGAGGTGCCGACGTTCAGCGTGGTCGCGGTGCCGATCCTGATCTACACCCTGGCTCGCTACGACTCTCCGCGCCTGGCGCGGTTCGGACTGATCGCCGGCTTGACCGGGTCGCTGCTCGGGCCGGCGCGGTGGTCCCTGTCCTTCGGGGTCAGCCAGTCGTCGGTGGTCTTTTTCCTGGTCACCGCGGCCGCCTGTGCCGGCACGGTCAGTGCTGCCTACCTGATCGCCCGCCGCCGCCGCGAGGGCATCGAGAACTCAGCCGCCCGAGCCCGCTCGGACGAGGAACGGCAGCGCCTGCTGCTGGTCGAGCAGGAACAGCGTGAGCGGATGGCGACCGTCGCCGAGCGCAACCGGATCGCCCGGGAGCTGCACGACATCGTGGCCCACTCGCTGTCGGTGATCGTGGTCCAGGCCGAGGGCGGCAAGGCGCTGGCGGCCAAGCGACCCGAGAAGGGCCCTGAAGTGCTGGGCACCATCGCCGAGACCAGCCGGGAGGCGCTGGAGGAGATGCGCCGGATGGTCGGGCTGCTGCGCAGCGGCGTGGCCGACGACGAGCAGGCCGCCTACCGTCCCCAGCCCGGGCTGGCCGACATCGCCGACCTCGTCCGCAAGACCAGTGACACCGCCGAGCTGAGCCACCTTCGGCACCCCGCCGCACGGTCAGCCGGGCCCTGGCGCTGACCGCCTACCGGATCGTCCAGGAGTCCCTGACCAACGTGTTGAAGCACGCGGGCCCGGCGGCGACCGCCCGGATCACCGTGGCCTACACCGCCGACTCGATCGAGATCGAGGTCGCCGACGACGGCCGGGGCGCCGCGTCGCCCCGGCCGACGGCATGGGGCACGGACTGCAGGGGATGCACGAACGGGTCGCGCTGCACGGCGGTGGGCTGAGCGCGGAGCCGCGTACGGGCGGCGGTTTCGTCGTCCGCGCTTCGCTGCCCTTCGGCCGCGAGCCGAGCCTGCCCCCGGTCGACCAACGGCAGTCCGCGGTCGCCTGACGTCGATCAAGGTCTTCCTGGTCGACGACCAGGCCCTGGTCCGCAGCGGCTTCCGGATGCTGATCGAGGCCGAGGACGACATCCGACGTGGTCGGCGAGGCGGCCGACGGGGCCGCGGCGGTGCGGGCGCTGACGTCGACCGTCGCCGACGTGGTGCTGATGGACATCCGGATGCCGCGTGATGGACGGGGTCGAGGCGACCCAGCGGCTGACCGCACCGAGCAACGCGGCGCGCGTGCTGGTGCTGACCACCTTCGACCTCGACGAGTACGTCTTCGCGGCCCTGAAGGCGGGAGCCAGCGGCTTCCTGCTCAAGGACGCCCGGCCCGACGAGCTGCTGGCGGCGATCCGCAACGTGGCCGCCGGCGATGCCGTGGTCGCACCGAGCGCCACCCGCCGGCTGCTCCGCCACGTGCTGCCGACGCTGCCCGGCGGACCGCGCAGCGACGGCCCGGACGAACGGCTGGCGATCCTGACCGCCCGGGAGATCGAGGTGCTGAAGGAGATCGCCGAGGGGGCGACCAACGCCGAGATCGGCGCCCGGCTGTTCATGGCCGAGGGCACGGTCAAGACCCACATCGGCCGGCTGCTGTCCAAGCTGGCGATCCGTGATCGGGTCGGGCTGGTGCTGTTCGCGTACGAGACCGACGTCGTCGCCCGCTGAGTCGCTCCCCCCACCGGCGCATCAGACCAGGGTCGTAGTTGATCTTGGGCCCTGACTCCGATGTGGTCCCGCAGCCGAGTCCCTAGGTTCGGATCAGATTCCCACGATCCGAAAGGTGCCGCCGTGAAGACGACCCTGGCCCCCAGCCCCGCCGCCGACCACACCACCCCCGAACAGCGCTGCTCAGTGGCCGTCAGCGCCTTGAACCTCACCAAGATCTACGGCAGCGGCAAGACCGCGGTCCGGGCGCTGAACGGAGTGAGCGTCAACCTGCACCGCGGCGAGTTCACCGCGATCATGGGCCCCTCCGGCTCCGGCAAGTCGACCCTGATGCACTGCCTGGCCGGTCTGGACACCGTCGACCGGCGGGCGGATCTTCCTGGCTGGGCAGGAGATCTCCCAGCTGAAGGACCGCGAGCTGACCAGGGTCCGGCGCGACAAGGTCGGCTTCGTCTTCCAGTCGTTCAACCTGCTGCCCACCCTGACGGCGCTGCAGAACATCCTGCTGCCGCTGGACCTGGCCGGCCGCCGTGCCGACCAAGATCATCTCGACGCCACGGTCGATTCGCTCGGGTCTGCGCGACCGGCTGAGCCACCGCCCGAGCGAGCTCTCCGGCGGGCAGCAGCAGCGGGTCGCCATCGCGCGGGCCTTGATCACCTCGCCGGAGGTGATCTTCGCCGACGAGCCGACCGGCGCGCTGGACTCCAAGAACGGCCACCTGCTGCTGGCTCAGCTGCGGACGGCGAGCCGCGAGCTCGGCCAGACCATCGTCATGGTGACCCACGACCCGATGGCCGCGGCGTACGCCGACCGCGTGCTGCTGCTCAACGACGGCGTGCTGGTCGACGACCTGACCGAGCCGGACAGCGACACGATCCTGGCCGCGATCAAGCGGCTGGGCGGCTGACGTGATCGGAATGTGCGGCGCTGGTCGGAGATCCGCCACCACCCGAGCCGGCTGGTGGCCACCGGCCTGGCGATCATGATCAGCGTCGGGTTCATGGTCACCTGTCTGAGCTTCGTCGCCACCGAGCAGAACTCGATCGGTCACCGGCTGACCGCCAAGACCTCCTCGAGCGACGTCATCGCGCGACTCGACGCCGACCGCGGTGGCCGGCTCGAGCAGCAGCTGCGGTCCGTCCCCGGGGTGGCGGCCCTCAGCTCGACCTACACGACGTACGCCGAGTTCAGCAGTCCGCAGGGCGCCGGCCAGCTGGAGGTGGACTCTCTGCCCAGCGCGCCCTTCCGGTGGTCCAGGCTGCAGCAGCGGCGCCTGGCCTCGCCAGCCCGAGGAGACCGCCATCGGGCGGACCACCGCCAAGGCGTACGACCTGGAGATCGGCTCGGTGATCAACTTCTCGACCGACCCGAGCGCGAACCCGCAGCCGATGCGGGTGACCGGGATCGTCGACGAGAGCCGCTCCCTGTTCGGCGAGCTGCAGAGCACGGCCCTGGTCGACGCGTCCCTACTTCGCAGCCTGGGCCGAAGATCATCCGGACGCGTCGCCGTCACCGACCATGTTGATCAAGGCCCAGCCCGGGGTGACGCCAGAGGTGCTGGCCGATCGCGTACGAGGTGTGTTGCCCCGGAGACCGAGGTGAGCACCTCGGCGGCTGAGTCGGCCGAGACGCTCGCCCTGATGACCAAGGACGCCGCCGTCTTCCGCTATCTGCTGCTGGTCTTCGGAGCCATCGCTCTGCTGGTCGGGTCCATGATCATCATCAACACGTTCACGATCATCGTCGCGCAACGCCGCCGGCAGCTGGGCCTGCTGCGGGCGGTCGGTGCGTCCACGGCCCAGGTGCGCCGCCGACTGATCACCGAGGCCACCGTGATCGGCGTGCTGGGGTCGGCCGGCGTGGTGTCGGGCTCGGGGTTGGTTCTCAGCGCCGCCGCGGCGGCGGTCTCGGGGTCGCTCGCGGACGGGCTGCGGGCACCGGCCGGCCAGATCGCCGCCGCCTTCGGGGCCGGGGTGCTGCTGACCTGGCTGGCCGCTCTGGTGCCCGCCCGACCGGGCCACCCAGGATCGCTCCACTGGAAGCGCTCCGGCCGGTCGCCGACCCCGAGACGGCGCGCCGCCTGACCTGGTTCCGCGCGGTCGGGGGCGGCTTGCTCGTGGCCGCTGGGGTGGCGGGCACCATCGCCGCGTTGTCCATTGCCGGCCACAACGTCGTGGTGGCGATCGGGGCCGCCGCCGTGCTCGCCGTCGGCATCTTGGTCAGTGCGCCCCTGTTCCTGCCGGCGGTGCTGCGCGGGGTCGGCGTCGTCGTCGGCCGGATCGGGGTGACCTGCCGCCTGGCCACCCACAACGTGGTCCGCAACCCGGCTCGGGCCGCCGCCACCTGCACCGCCTTGATGCTCGGCGTCGGACTGATCGTCACCCTCCAGGTCGGCGCGGCGAGCCTCAAGGCCACGACCAACGACACCCTCAACGTCGAGTTCCCGGTCGACATCACGCTGACCAACCCGGCCGGACCGTTGGCCCGCTGCGGTGCTGCCGGCCCTGGCCCAGTCGCCGGGGATCGAAGCCGTCACGCCGGTCAGGATGGTCGACGCCCAGGTGCGCAAGGCCGGCGCCGCCTCGGAACAGGTGGCACTGGCCGGGCTCCGACCGGACGCCGGACCCGTCGATCTCGGCCGGGCTCGACCAGCTGCAGGACGGCGTGGCCCTGGCTCACACGTTCACGCTGGAGATGCTCGGGCTGCGGGCCGGTGACCGGTCACACTGAGCCACCCAGGGCCACCGGATGACCGTGGTGGTCCGGGCCAGCGACATCGCCGACGCCGGGATGCTGGTGATCACCGACCGTGATCTCGGCGGGCTCGCCGCCGACGCACCGGTCGCCGCGGTCTGGGCCGCCGCGGCCGACCGAACGGAGGCAGCATCGACCATCGCCGGCGTACGGAAGGTGATGGCCCTGCAGCCCGGTCTGAACCTGGCCGGCTCCCTCGAGCAGTCGGCGGCGGTGAACACCCTGCTGGACACGCTGCTCACGGTGGCCACCGGGCTGCTGGCCGTAGCCGTGGTCATCGCGCTGATCGGGGTGGGGAACACCCTCGGGCTCTCGGTGATCGAGCGGACTCGGGAGTCGGCGCTGCTCCGAGCGCTCGGGCTGCAGCGGCGTCAGCTGCGATTGATGCTGATGATCGAGGCGGTGCTGCTCGCCCTGGTCGGTGCCGCCGTCGGGATCGGCGCCGGGATGCTGTTCGGCTATGATCGGGGTGGCCGCGCTGGTCAAGGAGACGCACCTGTCCGCCCTGCACTTCGCGATGTCCGGCCCGCAGACCGCCGCCGTGGTGGTCATCACCGGCCTGGCCGGCGCCCTGGCCTCAGTCCTGCCCGGACGCCGCGCGGCCCTGGCCGCGCCCACCGCCGCACTGGCCGAAACCTGAGCTCAGCTCCGCGGGCTGAGCCCAGGGCCGGAAACGCGGGCTGAAACGGGGGGTCAGTGGGCGACGCGGTGCCGGGGCATCGTCATGGCCGGCCGCTTGGTCCCGGTCGACCTGGTGGTCAGCCGCTGCCACCACGAAGTCCGCTGGCCCCGGAACTCCCGGGCCAGGCGCTCCTGCGCGGCCCGGGCCCGCAGCTCGGTCTGCTGCTGCTTGACCAGCAGCTGCACGGTGTAGTCGTTGTTCAGGCTCATCTCTTCCTCCACGTCGTCTTGTTTTCTCAAGACTGTGGCTAAGCCGAGCTGAGCACATGGTGCAGATTGCTGATCTTCCTCGCCCGTGACGGGGGCTGAGGTGCCTAAGGTGCCTTAGCCCACGCGACCTAGGCGATGGCCTGCAGCTGAGCCAGCTCGGTGATCTCGGCGAGCACGTCCTCGGCGGTCGGCATGGCCATGATCTCGGCTTGCAGGCGCAGCGCGGCGATCGCGTACGCCGGGTTGTCGAGGACCTCGACGACAGCCGCGCGGATGGACTCCGGCGTACGGTCCTCGGGCTCGACCACGACGCCGGCGCCCGTACGGGCGATCTGCGCCGCATTGGCCGGCTGGTCGGCCCCGATCGGCAGGCAGACCTGCGGCAGACCCTCAGCCAGGGCGCCGAGCATCGTCCCCGAACCGGTGTGCGAGACCACGGCGTCGCAGTGCCGCAGGATCAAGGCCTGCGGCACGAACCGCTCGGCCGCGACGTGCGCCGGCAATGGTCCGAGCACGGCCGGGTCGACGGCCGGGCCGGTGGTCACGATGACGTTGACCTCGAGGTCGCTGACGGCGGCCACTGCTGCGGACAGCTCGTCGGGGCTGCTGAAGACCGTACCCAGGGTCAGATAGATGGTTCGGTCGTACGGCAACCGGCTCATCGACGCCGGCAGCCGCTCACCCGGGTAGGTCGTGCCGACCTCCGGACGCAGCGGCAGCACGTCGCGGAACGGCGACTCCTCCGGCGGCTGCAAGGCTGCCGGGCAGGGGTCGATGTAGGGCGAGGAGATGATGGCCGCCGCCCGGTTGGGAGTGCCGAGCTCAGCGGCGGCGTACGAGCTGATCAGCCCGGCCAGGCCGCTGAGCCCGGGCACGTGGGTGCCGAAGCCGTGCACGACGTCCAGCGCACCGCTGACCGCGGCGGCTTCCCAGCCGGCAAGCTCCGCCAGCTCGTGCACCACCACATCGGGCCGCCACGCGGCCGCCAGCGGCATCAGCTGCCGGGCCCGGGCCACGCCCGGCTTGGCGAACAGGTGGATGGCGTCGAGTCGGAGAGGATCCGGGCCTTCGGGCTCGGCGTCGGACTGGGCCGCGAGCAGGCTCGGCATGACCTCGGCCATCGACGGTCCGACCGTCCAGAGGTCGAAGCCGTGGCGCTGGACCTCGGCGGCCAGGTCGGGTCCGGTGGCGACGACCACCTCGTGACCGGCCGCGCGGGCGGCGCGCATCAGCGGCACCATCGGCAGCAGATGGCCCATCAACGGGTTGGTGGTGAACAGCATTCTCATGGTGGTGCTGACCCTTTCTGAGGTCTGGTGGGTGGTGGAGCAGTCCTAGGCGGCGACGGGTGTGCTGAGCCCGGCGACCACGGCGGCGGCGGTGGGGAGGCTGGCCAGCTCGGCCTGCAGCTGCAGGGCCGCACGCGGGAACCGGGTCTCGGCGAGCACGTCGGCGAGGGCTCGGCGTACGGAACCGGGGTTGAGCGGATCGGGGACGGTGATGCCGGCACCCGACCGGGTGAGCTGGTGGGCGTTGCTGGTCTGGTCGGCCCCGCGGGGCAGGCTGACGTGCGGCAGGCCGTGGCTGAGGGCGCCGATGACCAGCTCGCTGGCGCCGTGCGAGACGACCGCCGAACACGTCGGCAGGATCTGGTCGTAGGGCAGCGTCCGGCCGATGGCCACGTTGTGCGGCGCCGGGCCGAGGCTGCCGACGTCGAGCCGCGGGCCGGTCTCGACAAAGACGTTGACCGCCATCGAGGCGATCCCGGTCAGGGCCGCCGCGAGATGCTCCGGTCGAGGTGAGCCGGTGCCCAGGGTGAGCAGCACCGTACGCTGGCTGGCCCAGCGCTGGGCGCGGAGCGGGAGCTTGGTGGTGGTCGACGGCTCGAGCTCGGGCCGGACCGGCCGGATGTCGCTGAACTGGCCCAGCCGGCGGGGCAGGAAGGACGGCGGGCGGGGATCGAGGTAGGGCGCGGCGGCCACCTCGGCGACCCGGTCCGGCACCCGGAGGGCGGCCGCGAGCTCCGCGGTGATCAGCGGCATCATCGAGGCGACCCGGTCGGCGTCGCTGGTCGGGCCGTGGACGATCTCGCGTACGCCGAGCAGGGCCGCCACCTCCGCGCCGGCCGCCTCGGCCGGCTCGTGCACGACGACGTCCGGCGCCCAGCGGGCGGCCAGGGGCAGCAGGTCGCGGGCTCGGGCCACACTCGTACGCCCGAACAGCACTGAGACGGCGCGCCGGAACTGCTCCTCGGGGCTCGCCGGCGGTGCCGCGGCGGTGAGCTCGACCCAGGCGTCCGCGGCGGCGGGGCCGACGGACCAGCACTGGTAGCCCCGGCGCTGGATCTCGGGCGCAAGGTCGGGGCCGGTGGCCACGACGACCTCGTGACCGGCCGCGGCCGCCGCCCGGATGAGCGGCAGCATCGGCCGGAAGTGGGTCGGCAGCGGGTTGGTGGTGAACAGGATCCTCATGTCCACCAGTCAGCCAAAATCGCGGGCCGCGAACATCCGCACCGACTACTGAACCGGTAGGCCTCGACTACCTAGGTGCCGCAGCCGTGGCCTACCGGTGAACGGCTAACCCGCGGCCGCCCGCAGCTTGTCGAGCAGCGGCGCGGCGGCCTGCTCGAGGAACTCCGACTGGCCCTCGTCGCCGACCTGGACGATCGCGATGTCGGTGAAACCGGCCTCCCAGTAGGGCTGGACCGCCTCCACGATGGCGTCGAGGTCGGGTCCGCAGGGGATCTGCTGAGCCACGTCCTCGGGCCGGACGAACTGGCTGGCCCCGGCGAAACCGGCCGGGGTCGGCAGGTCGGCGTTGACGGCCCAGCCACCGGCGAACCAGCGGAACTGGTCGTGCGCCTTGGCCGTGGCCGCCGCCTCGTCGGGCCCCCAGCAGATCGGGATCTGACCGATCTTGCGGGAGGACTTGGACTTCTTCACCTTGTCCCAGGACTTGACCAGGTCGGCGTCGGGCTCGACCGCAACCAGGTGGTCGGCCAGCGGCGCGAACCGCTCGACCGACTTGTCACCCGACACGGCGATGGCGATCGGGACACCTCCGTCCGGCGCATCCCAGATCCGGGCCGAGTCGATCCGGAAATAGTCGCCCTCCCAGGTGGTCAGCTCGCCGGAGTGCAGCTCGCGGATCAAGGTGGCCGCCTCGACCAGCATGTCCTGGCGCTGGTTGACCGGCGGCCAGCCCTCGCCGGTGACGTGCTCGTTCAGGTTCTCCCCCGAGCCGAGGCCGAGGATGAACCGGCCGTCGGACAGCAGCTGCAGCGTGGCCGCCTTCTGCGCCACCACCGCGGGGTGGTAGCGGATGATCGGGCAGGTGACGTAGGTCGCCAGCTCGACCCGCGAGGTCGCCTGCGCGACCGCGCCGAGCACGGTCCAGGCGTACGGAGCGTGCCCCTGCGAGACCAGCCATGGTGAGTAGTGGTCGCTGGAGACCTCGAAGTCGAACCCGATCCGCTCGGCGGCCACCGCATACTCGACCAGCGCCTTCGGGCCGCTCTGCTCGGTCATCAAGGTGTAACCGAAGTTGGTCATCGGCCGCGCCTCACTGACCGGTCTGGGACTTGAGCCGCTCGATGTGCTGCGAGGCCTCGGCCTTGGTCATGTCGGCCGACAGCTCCTCACCGGCCTGGCGGGCCAGGGTGTCGAGGTAGCTCTTCTGGGACGCCGTGATCGGATCGTCGCCACTGACCCAGTCGCTGGGATCCTTCTCCAAGGCGTCGTCACCGGGCGTCGAGGCCCCGAGCGTTTCACCGGTCTGGACGTCGTTGACTTCTTCTTGGGCAGCCTGGCTGCTCTCGGATGCGAATTCGCTCATGGTTTACACCGTAATCGGCGCCCCTGACAGTCCTGCTCGGGCGGGTCCGATCGCATCCGCCGGCAGCCAGGAGTAGAAATTCAGATGTGCCGCGACTGAGGACGGTCTCCCCCAAGGACCCCGGTTGGACGCGTCGCCGCGCCGGCCGCGGCTTCGTCTACCTCGACGAGCTGGGAAAGCGCCTGGCCGCGGCGGACAGCGAGCGGTGCAAGCTGCTGGTCATCCCGCCGGCCTGGGAGCAGGTCTGGATCTGTCCCGCGCCGAACGGCCATCTGCAGGCCGTGGGCACCGACGACGCCGGCCGGCGGCAGTACCTCTACCACGAGCAGTGGCGGCTCAAGCGCGACGAGTCCAAGCACGACCGCGTCCTGACCGTCGCCGCCCGGCTGCCCGGCGCCCGGCGCAAGGTGGCCGACGACCTGCAGCTCGAGGGGATGCCGTACGAGCGGGCGCTCGGCACGGCCTTCCGGCTGCTGGACCTGGGCTTCTTCCGGATCGGCGGCGAGGCGTACGCCGAGACCAACAACAGCTATGGCCTGGCCACGATCCGCAAGGAGCACGTGAGCATCGAGAGCGGCACGGTGGTCTTCGACTACGTCGCGAAGTCCGGGCAGGAGCGCTACATCGCGCTGGCCGACGACCTGCTGCGCCAGTCCGTACGCGAGATGTTGCGGCGGCGCAGCGGCGGGCCGGAGCTGCTGGCCTACAAGGACGGCCGCCGCTGGCGCGATGTCAGCTCGGCCGACATCAACGCGTACGTGAAGGAGAAGGTGGGCGGGGAGGTCTCGGCCAAGGACTTCCGCACCTGGCACGGCACGGTGATCGCGGCGATCGCCCTGGCCCAGGCCAACGAGACGGCCAACACGGAGCCGAAGCGCAGGCGGGCGGTCTCGTCGGCCATGAAGCAGGTGTCGAGCTATCTCGGCAACACGCCGTCGGTGGCGCGGAAATCGTACGTGGACCCACGGTTGGTGGATTTGTTCAACGACGGTGTGACGATCTCTCCGAAGTTGGCCAGCCTGGATGACGACCTTTCCGACGGCACCACGCACGGCAGGATCGAGCGCGCCGTGCTGAACCTGCTGAGAGTGCCAAAAGGGAAAGCCAAGGATTAGATAGGGCGAAAGATATCGTTGTCGCCCAGTCGCAGCCGCGAACAATCGACCTTTCCTTGACTCACGGCGAGGTTCTGACGGGTCAATTTCTCACTCGGAATGACCGTCAGGGCGAAAAGGTCTAGCGTGGCTGGAGTCGAAGACGCTGCCGTTGACCGACCATGAGCGTCAGCAGGGGGAATTGATGCTTCACCCACGCATGGCTCGTCAATCTCGTCGACTCGGCGCGGTCGGAATCGGTCTGGTGCTCATCGCTTCACTGACGTTTCTGCCGGCGGCAACCGCCGTTTCGGCGCCCCCGGTACGGCCCGGACGGGTGGTCAGCTGGGGCGGCCCGACCGCGTTGCCAGCTCCGCCCGCTGAGCTGGGCGACGCAGTCGCCATCGCGGCCAGCGACGTAGCGGGTGCGTACTCCAACCTGGCCCTCCGGGCCAACGGAACGGTGGTCGGCTGGGGATCGAACGCCTTCGGTGAGGCGTCGCCGCCGGAGACTCTTGCCGACGCCACGGCCATCGATCTCGGCGTCGGGTTCGGCCTGGCCCTGACTCGCGGCGGTCAGGTCGTCGCCTGGGGCACGAACGAGTCCGGCCAGCTCGACGTGCCCAAGGACCTGGGCACGGTTACCGCCATCAGCGCGGGCGGCTACCTGGGCTATCGCGGGTTGGACGTGGCCCCGGCCCAGTGCGGCTTCGCCCTCGCGCTGCGGCGCGACGGAACGGTCAGCCGGTGGGGTCAGGATGCGCCCGGCCTGGGCTGTGAGCAGATCGGCGCGCAGCTGGATCCGCCCACCGGTCTGGAGGACGTCGTGGCAATCTCCGCTGGTTCGCGGCAGGCCCTGGCGCTGCGGGCCGACGGCACGGTGGTGGCCTGGGGCAGCGGGGCCATGCCCGGGTTCGACGGCACTCCGCCCGACCAGTGGTCGAACATCGTGGCCGTCTCGGCCGGCAACGGGAACAACCTGGGCCTGCGTTCGGACGGCACCGTGGCGGCGTACGGGATCTGGGGCGAGTCCGGACCGCCGGTCGAGGCGGACGTCGTCGACCTCGCCGCCGGCAACGTCGATGTCTTCCTCCATCGCGACGGCACCTTGTCGACCTATCGCGACATCAAGCCGCCCGCGGCGACGAAGGGAGCGGCGTTCCAGGCCGTCACCGCTGGTGACGACTACGGGCTGGCCATCGAGGCAGCTGCCGATGAGCCGTCGGCACCGGTGCTGGGGTCCTCGGACGTGCAACCGTGGGTCGACGCCAATCCGGCCGGCACGGCCGAGGCTTTCCGTTACGCGGCGAGCACCAGCCGGTCAGTGTCGACCGGTCACGTGTATCTCGACGAGTCCAGCGAGGCCACCGAGGTCATCGTCGGTCTCTACGCCGACGCCGACGGTGAGCCGGGGAAGCTCCTCGCCAGCGGTTCGTCGGCGAACGTGGTCAACGGACAGTGGAACGCCATCCCGATCGACTCGGTCGCCCTGAGCGGCGGAGTGTCCTACTGGCTCGCCCTGCTCGCCCCCAACGGGACCATCCGGTTCCGCGACCTTCCGGACGGGGACGGCGGACCGACCCGGCTCAGCGACGAGACTGAGCTGACCGCTTCGTGTGGACTGCCCGGGGTCTGGAAGACGCGCCGAGAGTACGCAAACGCGCCGGCCTCGCTGTATGCGGACTGACGCCTACGGCCAGCTTTGGGCGGTCACATTCTTGGGTTTCGTGAATTGGTCGAGACTCGCCGGCCACGTGACGTCTCCTGGAATGAAATTGACGCCGATCAGCAATTCGTGGTGACTTTGCGCATATTGCTTCGACCGTCGGCGGTTGTGCTTCACTCGGAATAGGCGTTGTGGCCATTCGACCCGCGCCGGGCAGGCGTTTCGCCCACAGTTCTCGGGGGGCAACTGAGAGCCGTGTCGATTCGCTGTGGCGTGTGCGGGGGAAACGTCATGAGCATGTTCACAACATCGGTACAAAGCCGGGGGTGGCGAGACCTCCTCGTGGGCATCGTGACTGTCTCGATGGGTCTGGCCCTGTTCTTGGTCCTACCGCCGTCCACGGTCGCGGCGGCACCGTGTGACGTTCCGGTCAACGAAATCGGCTGCGAGAACTCCAAACCCGGCAACCCCGAGTCCGAGTGGGGCATCAGTGGGTCGGGCAGCGCGAACCTCCAGGGATTCGCCACCGATATCAGCGTCAACCGGGGAGCCACGATCGGCTTCAAGGTGGACACCAATCTCGCCAGCTATCGCCTCGACATCTATCGGATGGGCTACTACAACGGAGCGGGGGCGCGCAAGGTGGCCACGGTCAACCCGACGGTCTTCCCGCAGCAACCGGCGTGCTTGACCCAGTCCAGCACCGGCTTGGTCGACTGCGGCAACTGGACCGAAACCGCGAAGTGGGACGTCCCGGCGACGGCCGTCGCCGGCATCTACTTCGCCCGGCTCGTCGGCGTCTCCGCGGCCAGCCACATCACCTTCGTGGTCCGTAACGACGCCAGCACCTCCGACCTGCTGTTCCAGACCTCCGACACGACCTGGCAGGCCTACAACACCTACGGCGGCAACAGCCTGTACGTGGGCAGCCCGGCCGGCCGGGCGTACAAGGTCAGCTACAACCGGCCGTTCGACACCAACTCCGGCGTCGAGGCGCACGACTTCGTCTGGAACGCCGAATACCCGATGGTCCGCTTCCTGGAGGCGAACGGATTCGACGTGAGCTACACGACCGGCGTGGACACCGAACGCCGCGGCAACCTCATCCGCAACCACAAGGCGTTCCTCTCCGTCGGCCATGACGAGTACTGGTCCGGCGGCCAGCGGGCCAACGTGGAGGCCGCCCGTGCCGCCGGCGTGCACCTTGCCTTCTTCAGCGGCAACGAGGTGTTCTGGAAGACGCGCTTCGAGAACAGCATCTCTTCCCCGGCGGCAAGCTATCGAACCCTGGTGACCTACAAGGAGACCCACGCCAATGCCAAGATCGACCCCGACGCTGCGTGGACGGGCACCTGGAGAGATCCGCGGTTCAGCCCGCCGGCCGATGGTGGCCGACCCGAGAACAACCTGACCGGCCAGCTGTTCAAAGCCAACTGCTGCACGGTCGACATGCAGGTCAACGGGACTGATGGCCAACTGCGGTTCTGGCGCAACACCCGGGCCGCCAGCCTGGGCGCGACGCAGACGACCGTGCTGGGTTCGGGCATCCTCGGCTACGAGTGGGACGAGTCACCGACGAACGGGTACCAGCCGGCGGGACTGGTCAAGCTGTCCAGCACCACCCGCACCGGGGTCGACTCTCTGCAGGACTACGGCAGCAACTACGCCTCCGGATCGGTCACACACAACCTGACGCTCTACCGGGCGGCCAGTGGTGCCCTGGTCTTCGGTGCCGGCACCATCCAGTGGGCCTGGGGCCTGGACAGCGAGCACTTCGGGGGCGCCGCGACGACCGCGGACACAGCGGTGAAGCAGGCGACCGTGAACCTGTTCGCCGACATGGGCGCCCAGCCGTCCACCCTGCAGGCCGGACTCGTCGCGGCGACCGCAACCACCGACATCACCGCCCCGCTCTCGACGATCACCGCCCCGGCCGCGGGGGCGATAGTCCCCGTCGGCCAGCCGCTGACCATCAGCGGCACAGCGACCGATGGTGGGGGCGGCAAGGTCGGCGGGGTGGAGGTGTCCACTGACGACGGTGCCAGCTGGCGTCCAGCCAGCGGGCGCGCCGCCTGGACCTACACCTTCACCCCCGGCACCAATGGCGAGCTGAGCATCCGTACGCGGGCAACGGACGACAGCCTGAGGACCGAAACCCCCGCTGCCGGCCGCAAGGTGACCGTCGGCTCGGGTCCGACACCCCCGGGCAGCTGCCCCTGCACGATCTGGCCCGGAAACCCCACAGCGCCGATCGACACCGACACCGTCGCCACCGAGGTGGGCATGAAGTTCCGCACCGCTCAGGCCGGGTTGGTCACCGGTCTTCGGTTCTACAAGGGAGCGGGCAACACCGGCACGCACCTGGGATCCTTGTGGTCCGCGACGGGGGTCAAGCTCGGCTCGGCCACCTTCACCGGCGAGTTGGCGTCAGGCTGGCAGCAGGTGCAGCTCAGCCCGCCGGTCTCGGTGGCAGCCAACACCACCTACGTGGCCTCCTATCTCGCGCCCAACGGGCGCTACGCCGCCTCGGAGGGCTACTTCACCACCGCGACCACGACCGGACCACTGACCGCCCTGGCCGACGCCGCGGACGGTCCGAACGGGGTCTACAAGTACGGCGCCAGCGGGTTCCCGAACCTCAGCTTCGCGGCGACCAACTACTGGGTCGACGTGGTCTTCACCACCGAAACCACCGACACCACCAAACCCACGGTCACCGACCGGCAACCGGCGTCCGGGGCGACCGGAGTGAACGCCTCGACTGTGTCGGCCACGCTCAGTGAGGCGGTCACCCCAGCCTCGGTGGCCATGACTGTGAAGACCGGCACCACCGACGTTGCCGGCAACGCCGCCTACAACGCGGCCACGCGGCAGGTGACGTTCACCCCGTCGGCAGCGTTGGCCGCGTCCACGACCTACACGGTCGAGGTGACCGGCGCGACGGATACGGCAGGCAACACGATGGTCCCGACGTCGTGGAGCTTCACCACCGCGGCCGCGCCGCCGCCCGACACGACGCCTCCTACCCTCAGTGCCCGGACCCCCGGTTCCGGAGCCACCAACGTGGCCACGTCGACCACAGTGACCGCCACCTTCAGCGAGGCCGTGCAACCCGCGACCATCGCCATCTCGATGCTCGCCGGTCAGAATGCAGTCAACGGCACAGTCACCTACGACGCGGCCAGCCGTACGGCGACCTTCAACCCCGGCGCCGCTCTCGCGCCAGCCACGACGTACTCGGTCACTGTCGGCGGCGCCAAGGACAGTGCCGGTAACACCATGGCCACGGTGACGTGGAACTTCACCACCGCGCCACCGGCCGGCAGCTGTCCCTGCACCATCTGGGCCGACACGGCGACACCGGCCGTCGGCGCCGATCCGGACACGGCCGCCGTCAACGTGGGAGTGAAGTTCCGCAGCACCCAAGCCGGCAGGATCACGGGAATGCGCTTCTACAAGGGCGCGGGAAACACCGGGACCCACGTGGGCACGCTCTGGTCTCGCACCGGGACCGTGCTGGCCACGGCCACGTTCAGCGGCGAGACGGCCAGTGGCTGGCAGACGGTTCAGTTCGCCTCACCAGTGACGGTCACCGCCGGCACCACCTACGTGGCCTCCTACCGAGCGCCGGTGGGGCACTACGCGGTGACCGAGAACTACTTCTCCGCCGCCAGCGCACGCGGACCGCTCACCGCGCTGCAGAACGGGACCGACGGGGTCAACGGCGTCTACCGCTACGGCGCGAACGCCTTCCCGAGCACGGGTTTCAACTCAAGCAACTACTGGGTCGACGTCATCTTCCAGACGATCTGACCAACCGCTGATCTGGGGGATTCCGCATGCGTTCCACGTTCACGACCCTGCCCGAGCGACATCGCCGAGCCGTGCTCGCCGCTCTGCTGGCGGTGCTGCTCGCTCTCGGCTTTCTCGCCACCGTCCCACCCGAGCCCGCGCAGGCCGCCACCTGCCCGTGCACGATCTTCGCGGCCGGCCAGACCCCGACGGTCGCCGCGGACAGTGATGCGGTGCCGATCGAGCTGGGTGTGAAGTTCCGGGCCGACCAGGCCGGCTTCGTCAGTGGCATCCGGTTCTTCAAGGGCACCGGCAACAGCGGCGCCCACACCGGCTCACTGTGGAACAGCACGGGCACCAGGCTGACGACAGTCACCTTCACCGGTGAGACCGCGACCGGGTGGCAGCAGGCGACCTTCTCTGCGCCGGTTGCCGTCACCGCCAACACCACGTACGTCGCCAGCTACTACGCCCCGAACGGTCACTATGCCGTGGACGAGGACTTCTTCGACACCGCCGTCGTCACCTCGCCGCTGACCGCGCTACAGAACGGCGCCGAGGGCGGCAACGGCGTCTACCGGTACGGCGCGGGCGGCGGCTTCCCGAGCAGCACCTTCAACGCGTCCAACTACTGGGTCGACCTGATCTTCACCCCCAGTGGAGCCGATACCATCCCGCCGACCGTGACCGATCGGCAGCCCGCGGCCGGCGCCACCGGAGTCTCGGTCTCCGGCGCGCCGACAGCCACCTTCAGCGAACCCGTCCAAGAGCCAGTCCCGATGACCCTGACCGGTGCCGCGGCGGTGGCCGGCACGGTCAGCTACAACTCCGCCAGCCGTACGGCGACCTTCACCCCGGCCAGCAACCTGGCGGTCTCGACCACCTACACGGTCAAGCTCTCCGGCGTACGCGACACGACGGGCAACTTGATGCCCGACCTCACCTGGACGTTCACCACTGCCGCCGCGGCCACCGGGTGCCCGTGCACCGTCTGGCCGAACACCACGACGCCCGCGACCGCAGCGACCGCAGACTCCTCGGCCGTCGAGGTCGGGGTGAAGGTCCGTACCAGCCAGGCCGGCTTCATCACCGGAATCCGCTTCTACAAGGGCACCGGCAACACCGGGCAGCACCTCGGCTCGTTGTGGTCGTCGACCGGCACCAAGCTGGCGACGGTGACCTTCGCCGGGGAGTCGGCCACCGGCTGGCAGCAGGCGAGCTTCGGAGCCCCCGTCTCGGTCGCAGCGAACACCACCTATGTGGCGTCCTACTACGCCCCGGTCGGCCGCTACGCCTCCAACAGCAGCTATTTCGCCACCGCCGCCACCACCCGAGGCCCGCTGACCGCGCTTCGCAACGGGACGGACGGGTCGAACGGGGTCTACCGCTACGGCGCGAGCGGATTCCCGACCAGCACCTTCCAGTCGACCAACTACTGGGTCGACGTGGTCTTCGACACCAACGCCACCGACACCACGGCCCCGACCCTGCTGGCCCGGGCGCCGGCGCCCGACTCGAGCGGAGCCGCGGTCGACAATCCGGTGACGGCGACGTTCTCCGAACCTGTCGTGCAGTCGTCCATCGCGATGGAGCTACGCGGTCCCGGCAACACTCTGGTCGGGGCGACGCTGACGTACAGCTCCCAGGTCGCCACGCTCACGCCCAACGCGCCCCTCACGACCTCGACCACCTACACGGCCTCGGTCAGCGGGGCTAGGGACAGCTCCGGCAACACCATGACCCCCCTCACCTGGCAGTTCACCACCGCCGCTCCCGCACCGCCGCCGCCGGACAAGGGACCTGGCGGCCCGATCGCCGTGGTCACCTCGGGCACCGCACCGTACTCGAAGTACCTGGCCGAAATCCTGCGGACGGAGGGCCTCAACGAGTTCGCCACCATCGACGTCGCCACCTTGAGTGCCTCGACTCTGGCCGCGTACGACGTGGTGGTCCTCGCGGCCCCCGTCGATGCCCCGAAGGTGACCGCCCTGACCAACTGGGTCGACGGGGGCGGCAACCTGATCGCCATCCGGCCCGACGTCACCCTGGGCAGTCTGCTCGGTCTTACCGCGCCCAACGGAACCGTGACCGAGGGCTATCTGAAGGTGAACACCGGCACCGGACCGGGGGCCGGCATCGTGGACGCCACGATCCAGTTCCACGGCGCGGCCGACCGCTACACCGCGGCCGCCGGAACCACGACGGTGGCTACCCTCTACACCGGCGCCGCCACCGCCACCACCAACCCGGCGGTCACCCTGCGCAACGTCGGCAGCAACGGCGGCCAGGCCGCCGCCTTCACCTTCGACCTGCCCCGCTCGATCGTGCTGACCCGGCAGGGCAACCCGGCCTGGGCGGGCACTGAGCGCGACGGCCAGACACCCATCCGATCCGACGACATGTTCTTCGGCGGCACCCCCCAGACCGACTGGGTCAATCTCAGCAAGGTCGCCATTCCCCAGGCGGACGAGCAGCAACGGCTGCTGGCCAACCTGGTGCAGGTGATGAACCGGGACAAGAAGCCACTGCCGCGCTTCTGGTACTTCCCCCGCAACCTCAAGGCGGTGGTGATCGGCACCGGCGACGACCACGGCAACGGTGGCACCTCGGGACGGTTCGACCAGTACGTGGCCAACAGTCCCGCCGGCTGCTCGGTGAGCGACTGGACGTGTTACCGCTTCAGCTCCTACGCCTACCCGGGGACGCCGATCTCCAACTCGGCCGCGGTGGCCTACACCAACAGCGGCTTCGAGGTCGGGGTGCACCCGTCGACGAACTGCAGCAACTACACACCTGCGTCGATCGCCAACGTGTACAGCAGCCAGCTGGCCAGCTGGAAGTCGGCCCTGCCCGGTGTGCCGAGCCCCGCTACGAACCGTACGCATTGCATCGTCTTCAGCGACTGGGCCTCCCAGCCCAAGGTCGAGCTGGCGAACGGCATCCGGATGGACACCAACTACTACTACTGGCCTGGCTCCTGGGTGCAGAACCGACCGGGGTTCATGACCGGCTCGGGTATGCCGATGCGGTTCTCCGACGTGGACGGCTCCATGATCGACATCTATCAAGCCGCCACCCAGATGACCGACGAGTCAGAGCAGAGCTATCCCTTCACCACCAACGTGCTGCTCGACAACGCCCTCGACGGCGCCAGCGGCCCCGGCTACTACGGCGCGTTCACCGCGAACATGCACACCGATGCAGCGACCACGCCGGACAGCGACGGCGTGCTCGCCTCGGCCAAGGCCCACGGTGTGCCGATCGTGAGTGGCAAGCAGATGCTCAACTGGATCGACGGCCGCAACGCCTCCAGCTACAGCGCCATCGCGTGGAGCGGCAACACGTTGACCTTCGACGTCGCGGTCGGTGCCGGGGCCAACGGGTTGACCGGCATGGTGCCCACCGCGGGGCCGAACGGCACCCAGCTGACCACGATCACCCGCGGCGCCACGGCGGTGGCCGTGACCAACCGTACGGTCAAGGGTCTGGAGTACGCGACGTTCACCGCCACCACCGGCAGCTATGCCGCCGTTTACGGCAGTGGCACGACACCGCTGGCGATTGCCGCACCGACCGCCACGACCGAGCAGAAGACGGTCGAGGCTGACAAGCCTGACCAGCAGGCGACCGTGGCCTGGCGGACCAACAAGGCCTCGACCGGCGTCGTGCTGCTCGGGACCACTCCGGCGACCCTGCTCCCGGTCAAGACCGAGGCGAGCGCCACCCGGCTGCACGAGTTGCTCCTGACCGGACTGAAACCGGGCACCACCTACTACTACCGGGTGGTCTCGGCCGATACGGCTGCTCGTGCCTTGACCTATCCAGCGCTGACGGCAGCACCGGCCAGCTTCACCACGCCGGCCCTGGACGTCACCGCACCGAAGGCGAGCGTGCCGGTCGTGACTCCCCTGCCGGGCGGAACGGCATTGGTGCGTTGGACCACTGACGAGGCGACCATCGGGGTCGTACGGCTGGGCAACGCCGAGACCAAGCTGATCGACCGGGCCCGGCAGAAGGGACGGACCACGGACCACAGTGTGGTGCTGACCGATCTGGCCCCGAGCAGCACCTACTGGGTCCAGGCCGGATCCATCGACAAGGCCGGCAACAAGGTGGCGAGCCGGGCCATCAGGATCATCACCCCGGCCTCGGGCGTGACCCAGCAGACGGCGGCCTCCTTCCAGGTCGGCACCACCACCGGCTCGGCCGTGGTGGATCCGGACGGCGGCGTGACTCTGAGCGGGAAGTCCACCCTGCTGAGGTCCGGCAGCTTCACCTCGGGCGTGCTGGACGCACGGGCCATGGCCGACTGGGATCGGGCGGTGTGGAGCGCTGACGTGCCAACGGGAAGCCGACTGGTCGTGTCCGTACGCGCCGGAAGCACGGCGAAACCGGACGACAGCTGGTCGGCCTGGAAGGCCGTGACCAACACTGGTCGGATCCCGGCCAGCTCGCGCTATCTGCAGTACGAGGTCGAGCTGTCCAGCCCGGTCTCAGCGAGCCCACCCGTCCTCTACGCCATCGGCTTCAGCAACAACGCGACAGCAGTCGCCGACGAAAGAGAGGGCCGCTGAGCCGGGACGTGCGGCGGTCCGAAGGGACCCACCGGCATGAGGGTTCGTCGAGTCGACTGATGGACAGCGCTGATCGGTAGACTTCCGGCACGTCGCCCAAGCCCCCAGGCGAGCAAGGACCAGATGATGCTGCTCGATGACCTGCCCGACGACGTTCGTCGGAGCATCATCCGAGCGACCCCGGATCCGCTCAGCCGACGGCTCCGCCGGCTGGCCCACGGGGAGGCGCCGGCCCAGCGCCGGCTCCGGTCGTTCGGGACCCGGATCGCCCGCGGTCGAGCCGCCCTGAGCCAGCAGGCCCGGGTGGACACCGACCCCGCTCTGGTGCCGGTCAGCGTCGGCGGACGGCCCGCGCAGGCCCGGGTGGTCGCCGCGTTCCGGGCCAGTGAGGTGCTGGCCGCCAACGCCGCATTGGTCGCTGACGCTCTGGAACGGCACGACGTCGACTACTTCGTGCTTCGCGCCGAGCCGCAGATCCGACGGGTCATCGTGGTGGCCGAGCCGCAGCGCGAGGCGGCAGTCGCGGCTCTGGTCGCTGACCTGGGGCCGAGGGGCGGCTACGGCGCGGTCGTGCAGGACCGGCGGATCCGACGGGTGCGTCGGCTCCAGCACACCTGGGCGAACCGAGCGTCGAGCGTACGGGTGTTCCAGTTCGTGGCCACCGCCGACGGGGACCTGCTGAGCGGCAGCGAGCTCGGCTGCGACCTGCAGTTCTGGCGGGTGGCCGACGCGTCGACCCCGGTCAACGGCAGCGGGGAGCCGATCGCCGCCGGCAGCCTGCTCGGACCGCGGACCAACGACCCGGTGCCCGACGTGATCCCGCCGAGCGAGCAGACCCTGGTCCACCGACCCGTGGACGGCACGCCCCGGCCGCAGCTGGCGCTGCGCCAGCACCCTGGGATCTTCCAGATCAGCGAGCCCATCGACGTGGTCTACACCTGGGTCGACGGCGACGACCCTGCCTGGCGCCGGCGCAAGGCCGAGACCCTGGCCGAGAGCCACGGCACCGACCTGCACGCGCTGGCCGTCAACGACTCACGGTTCCAGTCGCACGACGAGCTGCGCTATTCGCTGCGGTCGCTGGACATGTACGCCGACTGGGTCCGTCAGGTCTTCCTGGTCACCGACGACCAGGTGCCGGCCTGGCTGGACACCAGCAACCCCCGGATGCGGGTGGTCAGTCATCGCGAGCTCTTCGGGGACCGGGGTCGGCTGCCGACGTTCAACTCGCACGCCATCGAGTCCCAGCTGCACCGCATCGACGGCCTGGCCGAGAACTACCTCTACCTCAACGACGACGTCTTCTTCGCCCGGCCGGCCCGACCCGACAGCTTCGTGCTGGCCAACGGGCTGGCGAAGTTCTTCCTGTCGGTGGTCAAGATCGCTCCCGGTCCGGTGCGGTTAGGCGACCTGCCCGTGACCAGCGCGGCCAAGAACAACCGCGACCTGCTGCTCGAGCGCTTCGGCCGTACGGTCGACCACAAGTTCCGCCACATGCCCCACTCGCTGCGCCGCTCGGTGATGTTCGATTTGGAACGGGACTTCGCCGAGCCGGTGGCCGCCACCGCCCAGGCCCAGTTCCGCGACGTACGCGACATCTCCCTGTCCGCCGCCCTCGGCCACTACTACGGCTTCCTGACCGGCCGCGCGGTCCAGGGCCGACTCAGCTATCGCTACTACGACATCGGCCATCCCGACACCGCCGACCACCTGTCCGAGCTGCTGCGCCGGCGCAACTACGACATCTTCTGCTTGAACGACCACGACTCGAGCCAGGTCGACCCCGCCCTCCAGGCGACGATGCTCCGGCACTTCCTCGACCGCTACTTCCCCCTGCCCAGCCAGTACGAGCTGTAACCCCGGCGCCGTCCGGGCCGCGGCGTACGAGGCGTACGAGGCCTCTCTGGACGGCCGCGCGGAACCCCCCCGGCCCCGCCCCGCCCCCGCCCCGCCCCCCCGACCGGTGCGCAACCACAAGGTAAACCTCGGAAACTTGCGTTTGCGGCCGATATTTGCTGGGTAAAGCGTAAGTTTCCGAGGTTTACCTTGTGGTTTGCGGGACGGGTGGGACGTAGGCGGCGGCGGTGCTGGGGCAGCGGCAGCGGCGCTGGGGCGGCGGCAGCGCGGGCAGCGGCGGGCGGCGCTGGGCCAGCGGCGGCCCGATCTGACCGCAGCGCCGCGCCGGGCCCGCTCAGGACCAGCGGGAGCCTGGGCCCTTCAGGCGGGTTGCTCGAAGGTGCCGGGGACGGGGAGGTAGCGGCCCAGGAACGTACGGATGCGGCGGTCGGTCTGCTGGCGCTGCTCGACGGTCTCCTCGGTGGAGCCGTCGTTGATGCAGAAGGCGTCGAACGGGCGTTGCCGGTTGAGCTGGTCGAGGCGGCTGTCGGCGTCCGGGGCGGCCGGGTCGATGTAGGTGTAGCGGATCCGGCCCGGGACGAGGCGGCCGGTCAGATAGCCGTAGTTCAGGTAGAACGAGCCGGCGGCCGCGACGTCGGTGAGGGTCCGGAACCGAGCCCGCCGGGTCACCGCGAAGGCCTCCGGGAAGGTCTCCTCCAGCTCGTTCATCCCGGACACGGTGAGGGCGGCCGCGGTGTGGAAGAACTTGCGGACGAAGGTCGCACCGAAGCGCTCGGTGAGCAGCCGGCGGGCGTTCTTGGCCGCAGTCGAGGAGGCGATGTCACCGGGCTGCGGTGGCGCGAAGTCGACCAGCACCCGGGAGGAGAAGAACTTGCCGATCCCGTTGGGGTGGAAGAACGCCTCGGGTGACACCGGCCGGCCGAGCAGCATGTCGTCGTTGAGATAGAGGAAGTGCTCGGCCAGGCCCGGGATCCGGTGCAGGCACGCTTCGATGGCGTGGCTGTTGAAGGTCGGCAGCGCGTCCGGGTCGGGGAAGATGTCGCGGTGCGAGACCACGCTGACCCACGGATGGTCCGGCGTCAGCCAGCGGGGCCGCTGGTCGGCGGTGACGATCCACACGTGGTTGATCCACGGCGCGAACTGCTCCAGCGACCGCAGGCTGAACCGCAGCTCGTCGTGGTCGGCAAACCGGGCCGCGTCGTGGGCCCGCTCGGTGAAGGCCGACTCGTCGGCCACCCCAGCGGCCCGGGCCTTGATCCGCAACCACTCCTCGTCGTCGCCGTCGACCCAGGTGTAGACCACGTCGATGGGAAACCGTACGGCCCCGGCCGGCCTCGGGCGCAACACCTCGGGCACCTCGCCGAGGCCACCACACGCGTCGGCCGGCAGCACCGTCGCGGTGAGGTTGGGGACCAGGCACTCGAGCTGGTCGCCCTCGCCCGGCACCCAGAAGTAGACCCGCAGACCTTGGCGCTGGTCGGCGACGAAGGTGCTGTGCTCGCCGGCCGTGACGTACTCCCAGAGCACCAGCCCGGGAGCGTTCGCGGTGGGGCCGGAGGCGATCCGGGCCGCGGCTCGGTAGCGCGAGGCCGCCGCCCCCTCGGGGGTGAGGGGGTCGGCGTACCAGCTGGGCTGGGCGAGCCCGGCGACCAGGTCGAGCAGGACGCCGCGGTTCTCGACCCGCAGACACAGCGTGCGCCGGTCCCCCTGGTCGTCCGGCAGCCACCAGTGGCCGACCCCCTGGGCCGCCAGCGCGTCGGTGACGATCTCGGCGAAGCGACGGCGGTGCTCACCGAGCCGCAGCTCGGGGTCGAGCCGGGCCGCGACCGGCACCCGCAGGTGGGTGATCCAGCGGTAGCCGGCCGGCAACGCCCCACTCGTACGCCGTACGGTGCGCGCTGTGACCTGTCGGCGGACCGCCGCGCGCGCTCGGCTGCTCAGCCGGAGGAGGTCGGCGCGCATCTCAGAGCGCCCGGATGGCCGCGACGACCCGCTCGCAGCATTGGCCGTCCCGATCGGGGAACGCCTCCGCGATCCGGGTGGCGTACGGCTCCTGCGGGCGCCGTCCGGCCCGTACGGTGTCGGCGATCCGCTGCTCGGCGTCAGCCAGGTTGAACGCCACCGGTCCGAAGCCGTCCCGTTCGTACTCGAAGTAGCCCTTGCGGCCGCGATGGGCGCCGCGAGCGACCTGCTCCGCGTCGAACTGGAAGTAGACCACCGGACGGTCGACGTAGGCGGCATTGAACACCGTCGAGGAGTAGTCGGTCACCATCACCGCGGCGCGCACGAACAGCTCCTGCACGTCGTGGTCGGCGTAGGCCAGGGCATCGACGTGGTCGGGCAGGGTCAGCCCCTTCAGGATCGGCTGCATGTTGGGGTGAGGCAGGAAGCCGATCCGCAACCCGTGGTCCGCGCACAGCTGCCGCAGGGTCTCCGAATGCAGCAGACCGAGCCAGTTCTTGGCGTACTCGCTGGTCGCGAAGTCGGCGACCACCTCGCGCCGGTACTGACCGGCCTTGAGCGGGTCGGACAGCCACTCCCGCCAGGTGGGCGTGAGCAAGATGGTGCGCTGCTCGTGCTCACCGACCGCGCCGGCCAGCTCGCGGAGGCGGTCGAAGCGGGGCAGGCCGGTTCGTTTCGTCTCCTTGCTGGTGTAGACGTAGCGGGTGTCGTCGCCGGCGATCGAGTCCTGCTCGCCCGGCGTGCTGGTCACGAAGAGGTCGAACTTCTTCGGGTTGAGCCAGCCGGAGAGGTCGTCCTTGATCACCCCGTGCTGCAGGAAGGTCACCTTCCACTGCGGCTCGGGGATCAAGGTGGCCAGCTGAGCCGGCCGCAGCACCGGTTGGTCGACGTGCGAGGAGATCAGGTGCTTGCAGTTCAGCATCAGCAGCTTCCACTGCAGCGTCCCGTAGCCGACCACCCGGTGGTAGCCCGCGGCCTTGAGCCGCCGGTAGTCCGGTGAGTCCTTGTGGATCACGAACCAGGCGTTGATCGTGCGGCGCCGCTTGCGCAGGTGCTCGAACAGCCGCTCGGCGTTGTCCCCCGCGTCGTGCACGTGGTCCATCAGCACCCAGGCGTTGCGGAACAGCCGGCGGACCGGCGGGCTGGCGGCCAGTCGGACGATGGCCGCGTCGGCCGGGCTCAGCCGCTGCTCCGCTGGGACCGGGTCGGGCAGCAGCATCGTGCGCAGCGCCGCCGGCCGGACCGCGGTGGCGGCGAACTCGGTGTAGCTGTCGCGGATCTCGACCAGGCGGCCGCCGATCGTGGCCCGCAACGTCCCGGCGGCTGGCACCCACATCAGGCGCTCCCGCATCAAGGTGTGCTCCCAGTAGCGGTGCGCCCGGAGCTTGGTGGCCACCGGCTCGACCGGGAGCCCGCGGTGCAGGATCTGGTGCTCCGGTTCGGGCCCGGAGAAGCGGTAGGAGATCAGCGCCTGCCGGTGCCGTTCGTCATAGCGGAGCAGCACCGCGTACGGGGTGTGCCAGTCCTTGTCGACCAGTCCGTGCAGCAGGATCTGGCGCCACTCGGGGCGGATCCGGCGCACGGTGAAGCCGGCGATCACCTCGTCGTCGAGCTCGGCCCGGATCTGCCGGGCGAGGTCGAGGAACTCCTCGGCCACCGGACCCTGGCAGGCGGTGACCAGGTCCCAGGTCTGGTCCTCGGGGCTGACGTAGTAGGACAGCTCGTAGATGATCATGTTCTGCAGCCACTCCGGCGCCCGACCACCGGAGACCTCGGCCGCTTCGCGGAGCAGCTCGAGGTAGCCGTAGCGCGGCACGTCGGTGAACCGGCTGGGCAGCAGCGAGCCGGTCTGCAGGGTCGAGGTCTGGTCGAGCCGTTTGCGGTAGTGGTACTCCGCGGACTTCAAGAACGCGACCATCCGGACCTGCTGCCGCAGCAGGTAGCGCTGGCAGAAGTGCCCGTCCTCGAAGTTCGGCTTGATCCGCTCGTCGAAGCGCAGCTGGTGCCGCTGGATCTCTGCGGTGCGGAAGAACGCGGCCGGTGCGCTGCCGTGGAAGTAGTCGGGGAACCGGTCGAGATCGCGGAACTGGTCACGGTGGGCGAACATCTTGCGCAGCGGGTGCCGGTCGGCGAGCTCGCCGGTCTCGTCGACGTAGATGATCCGGTTGGTCGCCACCATCACCAGATCCGGCTGCTTGTCGATCGCCCACGCCACCCGGGTGAGGTAGTCGGTGCCGATCATGTCGTCCGGGTCGAGGAAGGTCACCCAGTCGCCACGGGCGGACTCGAGGCCGAGGTTGCGGGCCGAGCTCTGGCCGCCGTTCTCCTTGCTCAACACGGTGACCAGGTCGGGGCGCCGTCGCTGCCACTGCTGCAGGACGGCGAGTGAGTCGTCGGTGCTGCCGTCGTCGACCATGATCACCTGCAGCGCACGCAGGTCGTAGTCCTGGGCCTCGACCGAGGCGATGAAGTCGGCGAGGAAGCGGCTCACGTTGTAGACCGCGGAGACGATGGTGAACTGCGGGGGGTCGTCCGGGCGCCGTTCGACGCTCATCGGTTCACTCATGGCGGCGCGCTGATCCCTTCCTCGCCGGTGAGGACCACCGGCCCCCGAACCCCCGTCGGCCCGCCGGGGTGATGGGCAGATTACCCGCATCCGCCATCAACCGCCCGATGCGCGCCGCCGCTTCCGTCGTACGACCCCGCGCACCCCGCGCCGGCCCCTACACTCAAACGGTGGTGGTCCGGGTCGAAGAGCTGACGGCGTACGAGGACGAGCGCGGCAACCGGATCGACTACGCCGGACCGCCCGTGGCGTCGGTCACCATCAAGTTCACCGGATCCCACAACGTGTTGACGATCGCGCCGACGGCCAAGCTGAACAGCCTGAAGATCGACTTCGACTGCGACCACGGCCGCGTCGAGCTCGGCGGCAGCAAGGGACCCAGGTTCGCCGCTGCCATCCGGGTCGGCGACCGCTCGTCGGTCGTGATCGGCGACAACGTCTCGGCCACCACCCCGGTGGCGATGTCAGCAGCCGAAGCGACCACCATCCGGATCGGGAACGACGTGATGATGGCCTCCGACGTGCAGATCCGCGCCGACGACGGGCACCCGATCTTCGATGTCGCCACCGGCCGCCGGGTCAACGTCTCACGCTCCATCACCGTCGGTCACCACGTCTGGCTCGGGCTGCGGTCGGCGGTGCTCGGCGGGGTCACCATCGGCGACGGCAGCGTCGTCGGGATGGGCAGCATCGTCACCAAGAGCCTGCCCAACAACGTCGTGGCCACCGGTGTCCCCGCGAAGGTGGTGCGCCGCGACATCGCCTGGGAACGACCGCACCTGACCCTGAATCCGCCGTTCCACAAGCCCGACGCGAGCACGGTGACCACATCCGCTTACTGGCAGCTGACGACGAGCGACGAGCCGCCCGCGGTGCGCGCCCGGCCGCCGTGGCTGCGGGGGGTCGGCCAGGCCAAGCGGGTCGCGCGCTTCCTGGGCCGGCGATTCCCCCGGTTGGGGTAGCGTCGGCGTATGAGGTCTCGGGGCGCCTGCCGGTGGTGCCGCACGCCTGAGGACCGATGACCGCCGCGCTCGTGTCGGCGGCGCCGCGCCAGGCCGGCCCAGCCGCGCGTGAGCTGCGCACCGACATCCAGGGGCTGCGGGCGCTGGCCGTGTCACTTGTCGTGATCTACCACCTGTGGCCGCACGGACTGCGGGGCGGCTTCGTCGGCGTCGACGTGTTCCTGGTCATCTCCGGCTTCTTGATCACCTCCCACCTGTGGTCCCATCCCCCGCGCCGGGCCATCGACCTGGCCGCGTTCTGGGCCCGCCGCGTACGCCGGCTGCTGCCCGCCTCGTTGCTGGTTCTCGCGGTGACGCTGGTCGCGGCCCGACTGGTCGCGCCCGAGACCCGGTGGGCCGGCACCGCCGTGGAGGCGATGTCGGCCGCGCTCTACGTCGAGAACTGGCGGCTGGCGGCGACGTCGGTCGACTACCTCGCGGCCGAGAACGCACCTTCGCCGGTGCAGCACTTCTGGTCGCTGTCGGTGGAGGAGCAGTTCTACCTGTTCTGGCCGGTGCTCATCCTGGTCCTGCTGCTCGTGGCCGCCCGTCGGGGATGGGGTCGTCGACTGGTCGTCGGCCTCGGCCTCGCCGTCGTGGTGACGGCATCCCTGGCGTACTCGGTGTGGGCCACGGCGTACGACCCGGCCAGTGCCTACTTCGTCACGCCGACCCGGATCTGGGAGCTGGGCGTCGGTGGCCTGCTCGCAGTGGCGATGGCCGGTCGACCGCTAAACCCGCGGGGGCCGGGTCGAGCGCTGGTCAACCTGGGGCTGGCCTGGGTGGGGCTGGTCGCCATGGTCGTCTCCGCGTTCATCTACACCGCCGACACACCATTCCCCGGCTGGCGGGCGTTGCTGCCGGTGCTCGGCACGGTGGCGGTGATCGCCGCCGCCGACCCCCGGGGCCCCGTCTCCCCCGGCCGGCTGCTGGAACGCCGTCCGTTGCAGTTCCTCGGCGACATCTCCTACTCGGTCTACCTGTGGCACTGGCCGCTGGTGGTGCTCGCCCCGTACGCGATGGGTGGCGCGCTGAGCTGGTGGGCCAAGGTCGGCATCGCCGGCCTCACCGTGCTGCTGGCCTGGGCCAGCAAAACCCTGGTCGAGGACCGGTTCCGACGGGCTCCGCCGGGAGCTCCGTTGCGCCGGAGCTTCCAGCTGGCCGCCGCCGGGATGGCCGGCGTACTGCTGCTCGGTGGTCTGCAGCTGGCCGAGGTGCGGCTGACCGAGGTGACCGCGCGCCAACGGCTGGACCGGATGCTGGCCGACCCCGGCCGCTGCTTCGGGGCCGCGGCGCTGGCCTCCGGGGAGGCCGAGTGCCCACGGCAGACGAGCGGGCCGGTCGTCCCGGCGCCGGCCCAGGCCGCCGACGACCGGTCGGCGGCGTACGAGCGGAACTGTTTCGAGGAGGCGCCGTTCACCGGGCTGCGGAAGTGCGTGTTCGGCGACCCGAACGGCACGGTGTCGATCGCGGTCGTCGGCAACTCGCACATGGGTCACTGGCTACCCGCTCTCGAGCAGCTCGCCGAGCAGAACTCCTGGCGGCTGACCACCTTTCTGGCCTCGGAGTGCACGTTCAGCGCCGAGCCGGTCGGCTGGGACGCCACGGTGAAGCGCGACGGGTGCCTGGGCTGGGCCGAGCGCGTACGCCGGGCCACCGCCGGCGATGACTTCGACCTGGTCGTCGCGTCGGTCCGCAACGGGCGGGCGGCCGAGGGGCTGGCGTACGCGGACAGCTATCCGGTGTGGCTGAGCGGCTACCGCCAGGCGCTGGGTGAGTGGACGGCCGCCGACCAGCCGGTGCTGGTCATCCACGACACCGCTACGCCGGGCGCGACCATGGGCTCGGTGCCCGACTGCGTGGCCGCCAACCCCGACGACTTCTCGGTCTGCGGTGGACCCGCCGATCGCTGGATCCCCCGCGACCCGCTGGCCGAGGCCGCGGCCGAGCTCAACGACGCCGACGTGACGGTGGTCGACCTGAACGACCGGATCTGTGCTCCGTCGACCTGCGATGCCGTGGTCGGGGGCGTGCTGGTCTACTTCGACGCCTCCCACCTGACCGCGACCTACTCGCGCACCCTGGCCCCGTACCTGGCCCCCGCGCTCGGTGCCGCCGTCGATCGCGCCCGCTGATCCCGACCGCGTCCGGCGACGCCGAGCGGCCGACCTTAGACTCGGCCAGGTGCAGCCCCTGAGCCTCGGCATCGTCGCGACGTCCCGCAAACCCGACGAGCGGCGGCTGGCCATCCACCCCGAGCACCTGCCGCGGATCGACCCCGAGCTGCGGTCCCGGCTGTTCCTCGAGACCGGCTACGGCGAGCGGTTCGGGGCGAGCGACGACGAGCTGGCCGAGCTGGTCGGCGGTCTCCGCAGCCGCGAGGAGCTGATGGCGCAGTGTGA
The DNA here is from genome assembly GCA_963740705.1 of uncultured Actinomycetota bacterium. Taxonomy (GTDB): domain Bacteria; phylum Actinomycetota; class Actinomycetes; order Propionibacteriales; family Propionibacteriaceae; genus Microlunatus. Next base: position 55,239 of record CAVUGB010000005.1, on the reverse strand, counting down.
CGTGGTCGTGCTGCCGAAGCCGTTGCCCGAGGACCTGCGTACGCTGCGGCCCGGCCAGATCGTCTGGGGCTGGCCGCACTGCGTCCAGGACCGGGAGATCACCCAGCTGGCCATCGACCGCCAGCTCACCCTGATCGCCTGGGAGGCGATGAACCACTGGACCAGCGAGGGCGCCTTCAGCGTCCACGTGTTCCACAAGAACAACGAGCTGGCCGGCTACTGCTCGGTGCTGCACGCGATGGCCCTGCGGGGGATCACCGGTGACTACGGCCGGCGCCTGCGGGCCGTGGTGATCAGCTTCGGAGCCACCGCTCGCGGAGCCGTCCGCGGGCTGGCCGCGATGGGCCTGACCGACGTCACCGTGCTCACCCAGCGGCCGGTCGCCGCCGTGGCCTCCCCGATCGCCTTCGTCGAGATGGAGCAGTTCGCCAACGACCCGGACCACCCCGGTCGTACGGTCGTGCTCGACCACGCCGAGCCGCGGCCGCTGGCCGAGCTGCTGGCCGAGTACGACATCGTGGTCAACTGCATCCTGCAGGACACCGACGATCCGCTGATGTTCGTCACCGACGATGACCTTCCCCGCTTCAAGCCGGGCACCCTGTTCGTCGACGTCTCCTGCGACGAGGGGATGGCGTTCTCCTGGGCGCGGGCCACCACCTTCGCCGATCCGATGTTCGAGGTCGGCCACGGGCAGCACTACTACGCGGTCGACCACAGCCCGTCCTACCTGTGGAACTCGACCACCTGGGAGAACAGCGAGGCGCTGCTGGACTACCTGCCGGTCGTCGCGGCCGGCCCGGACGCCTGGGAGGCCGACGAGACCATCCGCCGGGCCATCGAGATCCGCGACGGCCTGATCGTCAACCGACGGATCCTGTCCTTCCAGCACCGCGCGCCGACCCCGCCGTACCTGCCGCTCTAGCCCCCGGAGTCGCGGTCACGGCAGCCGGCGGCGCAGGGCCGGCCAGGTCCGGGCGAACCCCGGGTGCAGCGGCAGCGTGGCGACCGCCGTCGGCGCGACCCAGCGCAGCTCCTCCGACTCGTCCTGGCCGACCAGCTCGACATCAGCGACGAGCTCGGCCAGCACGGTGGTGTAGCGCCAGCCGCCGTGGTCGTCGGTCAGCTCGTCGAAGACCCGGACGACGGCCGGTGTGACGCCGGCTTCCTCGTGCGCCTCCCGGAGCGCGGCCTCGGTCGGAGTCTCGTGCGAGTCGCGGGCACCGCCGGGCACCCCCCAGGTGTCCCCGCTCGCGGTCCAGGCCGCGCGGTGCTGCAGCAGCACGGTCGACCGCTCCGGGTCGCGGCGGTCGAGCAGCAGCAGCCCGGAGGCCCCATGGCGGCCCCAGTGCCGATGACCCTGCTCGCAGCAGACCCAGCCGTTTCCGTCGTGAAGCACCTCCACAGTGTGCCCGCCCGGATGCGCGGGCCGACGGTGCCCGGACCGGCCCTGGATTTCTGGCGCTCGTTGGCTTGCCGAGCCGTCTGGGCCGCGCGTCGGCGCAACGCGGGTAACAAAATCAGGGAGGGGTCGGGTCAAGCGAAGTTCTGCGGCTGAACCGGCTCGCTGTTGGCTACGATCGCGCCATGGCCCTGGGTCTGCTGGGCGCGTTCGCTGCGGCGATCTGCTACGGGGTGGCTTCGGTGCTGCAGGCACTGGCCGTCCGGCAGGCCGCCACTGCCACCGGCCTCGATCCCCGGTTGCTGCTGCGGATGCTGCGGTCCTGGCCCTACCTGGCCGGCCTCGCCCTCGACGGCCTGGCGTTCGTGTTCTCGATCGCCGCGCTGCGTTCCCTGCCACTGTTCGCCGTGCAGGCCATCGTGGCCAGCTTCTTGGCCATCACGGCGGTGCTTGGGGCCTTGATGCTGCACATGCCGCTCAGCCGCCGCGACAAGATCGGCATCGCCGTGGTCGTCCTCGGCCTCGTCCTGGTCGCCCTCTCGGCCGCCGAGGACCGCCCGACCGCGGTCGGAGCCGCGGAGCACTGGGCGATCCTGATCGCGGCCGTCGCGCTGGGGCTGGCGGCGGTGCCGCTCGCTCGGCTCAGTGGCGCGGCGGGCGCTGCCGCCCTGGGCACCATCGGGGGTCTGGCCTTCGGGGCCGTGGCCGTCGCGGCCCGCATCCTGCCGGCTCCGATCACCATCAGCTCGATCCTGACCGACCCGGTCAGCTACGCCCTGGTGGTCGCTGCCGCGGTCGCCCTGCTCACCTATTCGACGGCTCTGCAACGCGGCTCGGTGACCCAGGCGACCGCCCCGCTGGTCGTCGCCGAGACTGTCGCACCGGCGCTGGTCGGCCTGCTCATGCTCGGCGACCAGCCGCGCGCCGGGTGGGGCTGGATCGCCGCCCTGGGGTTCGGGCTCGCCGTGGTCGGAGCCTTGAGCCTGGCCCGGCACGGCGAGCTGGGCGACGGCGACCCCGTACGCGGAAGTACGGGGACAGGGCCTGCGGTCGGGTAGCTCGGCCTAGTCGCACACCGGGGGTGGCAGTCGTCAGGACTTACGAGCTTCGCCACAGGGCCCTGCCCCTGGCTCGGTCGAGCGAGCTGGCGGTGGTCGGCGGACGCCGTGCCCAGCACGGGGTTCGCCAGCCATGACCATCGTAAATCGAAGTGTTTACGGTGTAAACCAGTTCGACGACCACGAATCACGAGTGCAGCGACATCAGATCAGGATGATCCGTCGAGGCGGACTGCCGAGCCAGCGCCCGGCGGCGGCGCCGCCGGGCTCGCCGGACTCGAGCGACGACCGCGACTCCGACCCCGAGCACCACCGCGGCGCCGAGGATCAGGGCCGGCCACACCCAGGCCGGCCGCGGGCTGCCGGCCCCGGACGTCTCCAGCTGCCGCTGCTGCTGCTGGACGGTGGCACCGGCCGGCAACAGGTCGGAGTCCGACGCGCAGACCAGCGGTGCCTCCTTGGTGCCCGTACGCACGCAGGCCACACTGGCCAACCGCATCAGGTCAGCCGGGGGCTGGGCGTCGACCGCCAGCCTCGTCCCGAGCGTGACCTGCTTGCCCGCGGCCACGTCGACCGTCCAGGTCACGGTGTCGCCCTTCTTCTTGCCGCCCCGCTCGGCCGACAGCAGACTCGCTCCGTCGGGCACGGTTTGGCTGACGATCAGGTCCTCGACCCTCTTCGAGCCGAGGTTGTTGATCGTGATCGCGTAGTCGAGCCGGTCCTTCGGCTGGGCTGCGTCCTGCCCGTCGTCGATGACGATGCTCAGCTGCGTGGTCGGCGCGGCCGACGCCTTGGTCGGCAGCCGCCAAGCCATCATCGCCATGATCAGCAGCGCCGTGATCAGCAGCGCCAGGACGAGCACGGCGCTGAGCAGCACCGGCGTCCGCCGGGTCCGTTGTGCTGTCGAATCGGTCATCGGTTCCCCTTTGAGCTGTCGTTCTCGGTCGGTCATTGGCTGGTGGCGATGTATTCGAGCGTGGTCGAGTAGTCCCCGGACGCGACGAAGGGAATCTGCACCCGGTAGTCGTTGCTGACCGCGTCCCCGCCCGGGGCGGACGGCCGGTCCTGGCTGTGGACGGTCACGATGCCGCCGGGGGCGAAGGGCGAGAACGCCTCGGTGCCGCTGGGCCGCACGCTGAGCAGGTTGATGGGGATGGTGTCGGAGCTGACGGCGGAGCGCAGCGCGTCGTCGGCTGCGCTGACCGTCACTGCGTAGCCGGCCGCGTTGTTGGTCGTCACCGTCATGGTCACCGCGTTGTCCAGCTGAGGGGTGCTGCCCGGGGGGCCGATCAGGGTGAACGACGGGGTCAGGTCGGTCAGCGTCAGCACGCTCGGCTCGACCTCGGTGACCACCTGGCAGCCGGCGCCCGGGGGTCCGGCCGGGCAGGTGCTGCCGACGGTGGGCGAGACCACGGCGTTGCGCAGCTCGGCGTCACCGGTGATAGTCGGATTGACCTTGACCGAGAAGGTCACCACCACGGTCGCACCCCGCCCGAGCGCGCCACTCCAGGTCAACGTCCCCGCTGCGACGTCGACGCTGCCCGTGCTGGCTGAGGCATCCTGGCCGTACGCCGCGTCGTCGAGCACCTCCGCCAACGAGTCGGTGAACGTGGCCGCCGGGTAGTCGGCCTGGCCGGTGTTGGTCGCCTCGATCGTGTAGCGCACCACCCCGCCGGCGACCACCCGGGTGGTGTCGGCGGTCTTGGAGAGCACCAGCGCCGGAATCACCACGCCCACCTCGGTCGTGCAGCTGGTCACCGGGGTCCCAGCCAGGCAGCTGGACCCGGCCGAGCCGGACAGCGCCGTGTTGCGCAGCACGCGGTCGCCGGTGGCCGGGAAGCGCGCAGTGGCCGTGTAGCTCAGTGACGCCGTCGCCCCGACCGCCAGCGGGGTGGTCCAGACCAGGCTGCCGTTGGTGAGGGCGACGCTGCCGGTCGAGGCCACGGCGTCGTCGTTGTAGACGGCGTCGTCCAGCACCCCGGCCAGGCTGTCGGTGACCACGGCCGGCGCGTACGGGGTCTGGCCGGTGTTGACCACCGTGATCGTGTACTGCACCGGGCTGCCGGCGACCACCTCGGTGGTGCTGGCCGTCTTGGTGATCTGCAGCGCCGGGACGAGCACCTGGACGGTGCTGGTGCATCCCGCCGCGGGGCTGCCCGCGGGGCAGCTGCTGCCTGGGGCAGTGGAGACGACCCGGTTGATCAGCTGCTTGTCGCCCGGATCCGGATCGAGCACCGGTGACGGTGTAGGTGATGGTGGCCGAGGCGCCGATGGCCAAGGTGCCGGTCCAGGCCAGCGTGGGCGCCTCGTAGTCCAGCACCCCACCACCGCTGACCACGGCGTCCCCGTTGTAGTCGGCGTCGACGAGCACTCCGCTCAGCGAGTCGGTGACCCGGGCCTGGGTCTGCTCGGTCTCGCCGTCGTTGGTGATCACGATCGTGTACGCCACGGTCCCGCCGGGCACCGTGGTCGCCCGGTCGGCCGACTTGGCGATGGTCAGGCTGGGCAGCAGCACGGTGACCGCCGCGGTGCAGTCCGGGTTCGGGCTGCCGACCGGACAGGTGCTGCCCGGCGCCGCGGCCACCACCGTGGTGCTCAGCTGCCGGTTGCCGAAGCCCTGGCTCTTGATCGTGGCCGAGTAGCTGATGGTCACGGTCCCCCCGACCGGGATGTCGCCGGCCCAGGTGAGGTTCGGGGCGGTGTAGTCGAGCGTGCCGGTGGAGGCGGTGATCGAGCCACCCACCGTGGCGTCGTCGACGATGTCGGCCAGCGACGTGGTGACGGCCGCGTTCGCGTACGGGGTCTCGCCCGTGTTGGCCAACCGGATCGTGAACTGCACCCGGTCGCCGGGGGTGGCGGTGCTCCGGTCCGCGGTGGTCGAGACGGCGAGCGCCGGGACCAGCACGGACACGGTGTGGAGGCAGGGGCTGGCGGCGGTGCAGGTCGAGCCGGGGGCCGGAGAGGAGACCGACGTGCTCAGCAGCCGGTTGCCCGGGTCGGGGTCGGCCACGTTCACGCTGTAGGTGATGGTGGCACTGGCGCCGACGGCGAGGTCACCGGACCAGGTCAGGACCGGGTCGGCGAACCCGACCGTCCCGGATGAGGCGGCGGCGTCGCCGTTGTAGCCGGCGTCGTCCAGCACCCCAGCCAGCGAGGTTGAGACCGTGGCACCCAGGTAGGGGGTCTGGCCGGTGTTGGTGACGACCAGCGTGTAGCCGACCGTTGAGCCGGGCGTGGTCGTGGTCTGGTTGGCGGCGATGCTGATGTCCAGGGCCGGGACCAACACGGTGACCCGTACGGTGCAGGTCGGGTTCGTCGACCCGACCGGGCAGCTGCTACCGATCTCGCTGGAGTAGACCGAGTTGAGGATGACCCGGTCGCCGAGGTCGGGGTTGTTGATCGCCACCGTGTAGGTGATCGTCGCCGACTGGCCGACGGCCAGGTCCCCGGTCCAGGTCAGGATCGCCTCCGACGCGCTGACCGAGCCGGTGGTGGCGGCGATGTCGCCGGTGTAGCTGGCGTCGTCCAGGCCGCCGTCGAGGGAGTCGGTGACCGTGGCCGCGGTGTAGTCGGTCTGGCCGGTGTTGGTCACCGTGACCGTGTAGCCCACCGTCGCGCCCGGGGTGGCCGTCGTCGCGTCGGCCGACTTGGCGATGGTCAGCTCCGGGGTCAGCACGGTGACCGCGGTCGAGCACACCGGGTCGGTGCCGCCGACCGGGCAGTTGCTGGCCGGGGCGGCGGTGGTGATCACCGTCCTCAGCACCTGGTCGCCGAGGTCGGGGTTGTTGACCGTCACCGAGCCGGTGATGGTGACCGTCTCGCCCACACCGATGTCTCCGGTCCACACGATCCGGCCGGAGCCGATCACGACGATCAGGCTGCCCGACGTGGCCGCGGCATCGCCGTTGTAGATGCCGTCGTCGAGCGCCCCGACGAAGCCGGCGGCCACCGAGATCCCGACGTAGGGCACCTGGCCGGTGTTGGTGAAGGTGCCGGTGTAGCTGACCACCCCGGTGGGCTGGGTGTCGGCTGACGTCGGCGGTGTTGACGATCCGCAGCCCGGCGACCAGCACCTGAGTGCGTGCAGCGGGGGTCGTCGCTGCCGACCGCGCAGGTGCTGCCCTGGGTGGTGGAGGTGATGGTCTGGTCGAGCCGGTGGTCCCCGCCGTCGGGATCGTCGACCGTCACCGAGTAGCTGATCGTGACGCTGGCGCCGATGGCCAGCGGTCCGGTCCAGGTCAGGGTCTGTCCGGCCACCGACACCGATCCCGCGCTGGCGGTGGCGTTGGCGTTGTCGGTGGCGTCGTCGAGCGATCCCGGCCAGCGGAGCGCTGAAGGCGGCCGCCGCGTACGGGGTCTGGCCGGTGTTGGTGGCGACCACGGTGTAGACGATGGTGTTGCCGGGCACGGCGGTGGCCTGGCTGGTGCTGGCGGTGATGGTGAGGGCCGGCGTGAGGACGGCGACGGTGGCCCGGCAGGCCGGGTTGCCGGTCGCCGGCGGGCAGGTCGAGCCGACGGCGGTCGAGGAGACCGGGTTGATCATGGTCTTGTCGCTGCTGCCGGTGCCGGAGTGCGCGGTCGCCGTGTAGGTGATGGTGGCGGTGGCCCCGACGGCGAGGTTGCCGGTCCAGGTCAGCACCGGGCTGGCGTAGCTGAGCGACCCGGTGGTGGCGGTGGCGTTGGTGTTGTAGTCGGCATCGTCGAGCAACCCGACGAAGGTGTCGGTGACCGTCGCCCCGGTGTAGGGCGTCTGACCGGTGTTGGTGACGGTGATCGTGTAGCTCGACCGTTCCCCCGGGCACGACGAACGTGGTGTTGGCGGTCTTGGCGATGCTCAGCTGGGGGATCAGCACCGGCAGGGTGGCGGTGCAGCGGGGGTCGCTCGCGTCGGGCGGGCAGTTGCTGCCCGGGGCGGTCGAGACCAGGGTGCCGGTGAGCAGCTTGTTGCCGGTGTCGGGATTCTGCACGGTCAAGGTGCCGGTGATGGTCACGGTCCCGCCGACCGGGATGTCGCCGGTCCAGGTGATCGCGGTCGCGGTCAGGCTGAGGCTGCCGCTGGTGGCGACCTGGTCACCGGTCGGGGTCGCGTCGTCGACCACACCGCTGGTCGGGCTGGTGACGGTGATGCCGGTGTAGGGGTACTTCCCGGTGTTGGTGAAGGTGGCTGACAGGTGGACCAGCGCGCCCGGGGTCGTGCGTGGTCTCGGTGTAGGACTGCTGCAGGTCCAGCCGGGCCACCGGCACCGTCGCCGTGCACCGCGGGTCGGTCGAGCCGGCCCCGCAGTTGGTGCTGGCCACGCCGGTGCTGCCGGTCACGGTGTCGGCCAGGATCTGGTTGCCGCTGATCGCGGCCTTCACCGTCACCGAGTAGGTGATGGTGACGGTGGTCTGGAACGCAACTGCGCCGGCCGACCAGGTCAGGTTGCCGCCGGTCACGGCCACGGTGCCGGCGCTGGCGGTGGCGTCGGAGTTGTAGGTGGCGTCGTCGAGCACGTCGGCCAGTGGGTCGGTCAGGCTCACTCCGGACACCGACCCGAACAGCGCGGTGTTGGCCACCGTGATCGTGTAGGTGACCTTGCTGCCCGGGGCCGCGTACGCGACGTCCGCGGTCTTGGTGAAGGTGATCACCGCAGAGTTGGTCAACGGCACGGTCGCCGTGCAGCGGGCGTCGGTGCTGCCGGTTGCGCAGTTGCTTCCGGTGGTCGGCGAGACCACCGTGTTGGCCATGGTCCCGGTTGGCCAGGTCGACGCTCCTGACCGTCACCCCGTACGTGATGGTTGCGCTCTGCCCGACGGCGAGGGCCCCGGACCAGCTGATCACCGACGAGGCGTAGCTGGCCGTGCCCCGGGTCGCGGCGACAGCGGTGGTGTAGTTGGCGTCGTCGACGACGTCGGTCAGCGAGTCGGTGAACGACGCGCTCGCGTACGGGGTCTGGCCGGAGTTGGTCACGGTGATCGTGTAAGTTGACCGGGCTGCCGAGGTTGGCGTTCGGCACGTCGGCGGTCTTGACGATCGTGAGGGCCGGGCGTCAGGACGACGACGCTGACCCGGCACGCGGCTGTTGCTGGTCGCCGGCGGGCAGGTGGAGCCGGCGGACGGTGGAGGTGACCGGGTTGATCATGGTCTTGTCGCCGGTGCCCGGGTTGGCCGCGGTGACCGAGTAGGTGATGGTGGCGGTGGCGCCGACGGCCAGGTCGCCGGTCCAGGTGAGCACCGGGCTGGCGAAGCCGAGGCTGCCGGTGGTCGCCACCGCGTTGTTGTTGTAGGTCGCGTCGTCCAGCACGCCGACCAGGGTGTCGGTGACCGTGGCCCCGGCGTACGGCGTCTGCCCGGTGTTGACGATGGTGATCGTGTACGACGCCGTGCCGCCGGGCACCACCGAGGTGGTGTTGGCGGACTTGGTGATGGTGAGCTGCGGGGTCAACACCGGCAGGCTGGCTGTGCAGCGGGGGTCGGTGGTGCCGGCCGCGCAGTTGTTGCCCGGGGCGGTGGAGACCAGCGTGCCGGTGATCAGCTTGTTGCCGGGGTCGGGATCCTGCACGGTCAGGGTGCCGGTGACCGTGACCGTGCCGCCGACCGGGATGTTGCCGGTCCAGGTGATCGCTGTCGGGGTGAGGGCCAGGGTGCCCGAGGTCGCGGTCTGGTCACCGACCGGGGTGGCGTCGTCGACGGTGTCACCGGTCGGGCTGGTGATGGTGATGCCGGTGTAGGGGTACTGCCCGGTGTTGGTGAAGGTGGCCGACAGGTGGATCAAGGACCCCGGGGTGGTCGAGGTCTCGGTGTAGGACTGCTGCAGCACGAGCCGGGCCACCGGCACTGCCGAGGTGCACCGGGCGTCCGGCACCGGCGGCCGGGCAGTTGCTGCCCGAGCTGGTCGAGGTCACCGTGGTTGCGCAACAGGTTGTCGCCGCCGACGGCCTGCTTGACCGTGACCGAGTAGGTGATGGTCGCCGTGGCGCCGATGGCCAGCGGCCCGCTCCAGGTCAGCGTCGAGCCGGCCAGGCCGACCGTGCCGGACGACGCTGTGGCGTCGGCGTTGTAGGTGGCGTCGTCGAGCACCCCGGCCAGCGAATCGGCGAACGTGGCGCGCCGGGTAGGCGGTGGCGCCGGAGTTGGTGACCGTGACGGTGTAGCCGACGACTGTCGCCCGGGGCGGCCTGGGTCGAGGTCGGCGGTCTTGACGATGGTCAGCGCCGGCACCAGCACGTCGACCGTGGCCGCGCAGCGGGGGTCGGTGCTGCCGCTGGGGCAGTTGTTGCCGGGCGCGGTCGAGGTGACCGCGTTGATCATCCGCTTGTCGCCGGGGTCGGGGTCGCGCACGGTGACCGAGTAGGTGATCGACCGCGGAGGCGCCGACGGCCAGGGTGCCGGTCCAGCCCAGCGACGGGGCCGCGTAGGAGACCGTGCCGATGGTCGCGGTGGCGTCGCCGTTGTAGACCGCGTCGGTCAGCACCTGGTCCAGCGCGTCGGTGAGCGAGGCGTTGGTCTGCACCGTCTCCCCGTTGTTGAGCACGGTCACCGTGTAGTTGACCGTGCCGCCGGGTTGCACCGTCGTGCTGCTGGCGGTCTTGGTGATCCTCAGGCCCGGCAGGAGCACCGGCACACTCGACTGGCAGGCCGAGAACGACCGGGCTGGTCGGGCAGGTGCTGCCGGCGGCATCGGAGCTGACCACCGCGGCCAGGGACCGGTCACCGGTGTCGGGGTTGTCCACCGTGACGCTCCAGGTCGACGGTGGCGCTCGCACCGGGCGCCAGGCTCAGCGTCCAGGTCGACCAGCCCGTTGGCTCCCAGGACCAGGGTGCCGGTGCTCGCCGTGGCGTTCGAGTTGTAGGACGCGTCGTCGAGCACCCCGGATTGGTTCACCACCACGGTGCTGCCGGCGTACGCGGTCTGGCCGGTGTTCAGCGCCGTCACGGTGTAGCGGACGGTGCCACCCGGGGTGGTGGTGGCCGACGTCGGTGGCCAGGCTCACGGTCAGACCGGGGATGAGCACCGGCACCGTGCTCGAGCACCGGACGTCGGTGCCACCGGCCGGGCAGTTGTTGAACGGGGTGGTCGAGGTGACCGTGCTGGTCAGGGCCAGGTCGCCGGGATCGGGGTTGCGTACGGTCACCGAGTAGGTGATGGTCGCGCTGGCCCCGACGGCCAGGTTGCCGACCCAGCTGATGGTCGAGCTCGGCGAGGCCCGCCGTGCCGGTGGTGGCGGTCAGGTTGTTGTTGTAGGTCGCGTCGTCCAGCACCCCGCCGACCGCGTCGCTGAACGCCGCCCCCGTGTACGCAGTCTGACCGGTGTTGGTGACCAGCACCGTGTAGCGCACCACCGACCCGGGGGTGGTGGAGCTGACGTCGCTGCTCTTGGCGATGGTCAGCGCCGGCACCAGCACCCGTACGGTGCTGGTGCACGCCGGGTTCGCGCTGCCGGCCGGGCAGGTGCTGCCGGCCGCCGCCGAGCTCGCCACCGTGGTCAGCGTTCCGGTCACCCGGGTCCGGGTTGCGGACCATCGACCGAGTAGGTGACGGTCGCCGCGGCACCGACGGCCAGGTTGCCGGTCCAGGTCAAGACGCCGGTGCCGGCCGCGTACGCCACCGAGCCGGCGGTGGCCGACGCACCGCCCGGATAAGTGGCGTCGTCCAGCGCGCCGGCCAGCGCCACGGCGACCGTGGCGCCGGTGTAGGCGGTCTGGCCGGTGTTGGAGATGGTCAACGTGTACGGCACCGTGGCGCCGGGCGTGGTGGTGGACGCCGTGCTGGTGTTGCTGATCGACAGGGCCGGGACCAGCACGGTCACCGTGGCGGTGCAGCTGGCCGCCGGGTTGCCGCTCGGGCAGACGCTGCCCGCCGTCGGAGAGACCACGGTCGCGGTCAGTGACCGGTTGCCCGGATCCGGGTCGGCCACGGTCACGGTGTAGCTGATCGTGGCTGAGGCACCGACGGCGAGGTTGCCGGTCCAGGTCAGCGTCGGGCTGGCGAACGACACGCTGCCCAGGGTCGCGCTGGCGTTGGCGTTGTAGGTGGCGTCGTCGAGCACGCCGGCCAGGGACTCCGAGAACGTGGCTCCGACGTAGGGGGTCTGGCCCGCGTTGGTGACCACGATCGTGAAGCGCACCGTGCTGCCCGGGGTCGTGGTGGCGACGTCGGCGGTCTTGACGATGTTCAGCCCGGACACCGTGACCGTGGCCGTGCAGCGGGTGTCGACGCTGCCGCTGCCGCAGTTGGTGCCGAGCGTGGTCGAGCTGACGGTGTTGGCCAGGACCTTGTTGCCGGTCACCGGATTGGCCACCGTGACCGAGTAGGTGATGGTGGCCGTCACCCCGGCCGCGAGGCCGCCGGACCAGCTCAGCGTCGAGGAGGCATAGCTGAGGGTGCCGCTGCTCGCGGTGGCGTTGGCGCCGTACGTCGCATCGTCGAGCACCCCGGCCAGCGGATCGCTGAAGGCCACGGCGGGCAGCGTCACGGAGCCGGTGTTGGCCACCGTGATCGTGTACGCCACCGTGCCCCCGGCGACGGTCGACGAGACGTTCGCCGTCTTGGTGATCACCAGCGGCCCGGGGTTGATGATCAGCGTCACGGCTCGGGACGTGGTCTGGTTGAACGCGTCGACCACGGCGACTGTGAACGGATAGCTGCCGGCCGTCGTCGGGGTGCCGGAGAGCACCCCCGTGGCGGTGTTCAGGGTCAGGCCCGGCGGCAGGCTGCCGGCCGCGATCGACCAGGTCAGCGGGGTGGTGCCGCCGGTCACCTCGAAGGTGGTGCTGTAGGCCACCCCGATCTGCCCGGCGTTGGGGGTGGCGAAGGTCAGGGTGGGCTGGGCGGCGATGACGAGGTTGACGGTCCGGGACGCCGTGACGTTGAACGCGTCGGTGACCGCCACCGTGGCCGAGAAGGTGCCGGCCGCGGTCGGGGTGCCGGACACCTGACCGGTGGCGGGGTTCAGGCTGACGCCGGCCGGCAGCGACCCGGCACTGATCGACCAGGTGTAGGGCGCGGTGCCACCGGCCACGGTCGGCTGCTGGCTGTAGGCCACCCCCACCTCACCGGCCGCCGGGGCGAAGGTCACCACGGGGGCCGCGGCGATGACCAGGGTCACCGAGCGGGTCGCCGTCTCGCCGCTCGCGTCGCTGACCTGGACGACGAACGTGAACGTGCCGGCGGCGGTCGGCGTGCCGCTGAGCAGGCCGGTCGAGGCGTTCAGGGTCAGCCCGGCCGGCAACGACCCGCTGCTGAGCGACCAGCTGAAGGGCGCGGTGCCGTCGTTGACCGTGAGCTGACGGCTGTAGGCCACGCCCACCTCGCCGGACGGCGGGGCCGGAAAGGTCAGGCTCGGCGAGGCGTTCGGGGTCACCGCGGTCGAGGCGGCCGACGTCGGCCCGGCGCCGGCGGCGTTGACCGCCGCGACCCTGAACGTGTAGGCGGTGCCGGCGGTCAGACCGGTCACCGTACGGGTGGTGCCGGTGCCGCTGAAGCTGACCGGGGTCTGGGCCACCGCACCGATGTAGGGCGTGACCACGTAGCCGGTGATCGCGCTGCCGCCGTTGCTCGTCGGGGCGGTCCAGGTCAGGATGGCGGCGTTGTCCGCCGCGCTGGCACTGGTGATCGTCGGGGCGCCGGGCACCGTGTACGGGATCACCGCGGTCGAGGCCGGGCTGGCGGCCGAGGTTCCGTACGCGTTCACCGCAGCAACGGTGAAGGTGTAGCTGCCGCCCGGGGTGAGGCCGGTGAGGGTGCGGGCGGTCGCCGACGCGTCGTAGGTGATGGGGGTCTGAGCGGCGCCGTTCAGATACGGAGTCACGATGTAGCTGGTGATCGGGCTGCCGTTGCTGGCCGGGGCGGTCCAGTTGAGCGTGGCGCTGTTGATGGCCGCGGCCGCCGTCGGCGCGACGGGGGTGGCCGGGGCCGAGGCGTAGGTGTAGGCCGCGGAGTTGTCCACGCCGAGGGTGACCACGTTGACGTTCACCGCGGCCGCACTGGACCGCGCCGGCCAGGACGTGACCACCAGGTTGTTGCCGCTGACCGTGAAGCAGTTGCTGGTGATCACCGTCGAACAGGGCAGCAGGGTGACTGGCTTGCCGGCCTGCTGCTCGGCGGTGGTGCCGATCTCGACGGCCGTCGCCGCGGTGATGTTGGTGCCGCTGATGGTCACCGAGCCGCCGCCGGCGATCGGCCCGATGACCGGCGAGACGGTGATCCCGGCCGGGGCGGTGGGCAAGGTGCCCGCGGCCATCACCGTGTCACTGGCCGGGTTGGCGCTCTCAGAGGACACCGCCGACGTGGACCCGTTCTGCACCGTGGCGGCGGTCACGCCGGACGAGCTGACGATGCCGACGACGTTGATCGCGGGCAGGGTCGTGCCGTTGGCGAACGAGGTGGCCGTGGTCGTACAGGTCACGGTCTGGCCGGCCGGAGCGGCACAGGACCAGCCGCTGCCGTACGCCCCGACCGGCGTCACACCGGCGGGCACGGTCTGGGTCATCGAGATGGCTTTGGCCACGTCGACCCCCGCCTGCACGCTGGGGGTCACGACGTAGTTGACCGGGTCGCCGAGGGCCGGGCTCGTCGCCACGTAGCTGGTGCTGCTGACCGCGAGCTCAGCCACCGCGTTGAAGGTGACGACCTTGACGTTGGACGCCTCGTGCACGTCGGTGGAGCCGCCGGTCGAACCGATGAAGCCGAAGGCCAGCTGCTTGGGATAGCCGTTGGCGTTCAGGTAGTTGCTCGACGTGTAGAGCGAGCTGGACACCGTCGGCAGGGTCCCGGTCAGCGTCTTGGCCGTGCCGCCGACCGGGGTGGAGACGACCTTGTAGGTGCCGGCCGCGACCGAGACGCCGGAGTCGGAGGTGAACGAGGTGGTGCCCGGGTTGATCAGCACCTGGACCGGCACCACCGAGGCTGCTCTGGTCGTGGCCCGCAGGGTGACCCGCGAGGCCACCGTGCCGGTGTAGGTGGTGCTCAGGCCGCAGTAGCCCGTCGAGCCGTTGCCCGGGCCGCGGACGACGATGGCCCCGGGCACTTGAGCGTTGATGTTGGTGTTGGTGGTGCAGCCGCTGCCCTGGAACGAAGGGCCGCTGTAGTTGCCGTAGACGTCGAGCCCGACCCCGAGATAGGCGTTGGCCAGACCGGCCAGGCCGCTGTTGGGGGAGTAGCCCAGCGAGCCGCCGCCCGGCCCGATCGCGGCTGGGGGGCGGGGTTGGCCGGGTCGACCGCGGCCAGCACGAACGACATGCCGTCGGCGCTCGAGCCGCCGTACTGGTAGGAGTTGAAGGTGACGTCGAGGCCGCTCGAGGTCGGGAAGCTGGTGGCACCGAAGATGCCGCCGATCTGGTTGGCGGACGCAGCAGTCAGGCGCAGTTTGCCGCTGCCCTGCGCGTCGAGGGTGCCCGAGCAGCTGAGCAGCGGTGGGGTGGCGGAGTTGCCGGTGGCGGTGAGGCAGGCCAGGTTGGTGCCGCTGGGTGAGGTCGGCTTGGTCACCGTGCCGGTGCCGTCGACCGTGCGGTTGGTGAAGTTGTTCTGGAACAGCACCGTGCCCGCCGCGTACGCCGCGGTCGGGGCCACCACCGCACACAGCAAACTGCTGACCACGGCGAGGTTGATCAGCAGGATGAGGGATCGAAGTCGGACCGGCGCCATGCTCAATGGCCCGGTCCGGGGTCTCGGGTCAGGCATCGCCACTGCCCACGGCCGGGGGCGGGGTTGCGGGGCCGGCAGCGCGGGCCGGTCGGACCCGGGTGCGGCGCGCGCGGATGATCAAGAAGACCACCAGGGCGAGGACGAGCCCGGCCGCGGCGCCCAGCCACCAGGGGAAGACGACGACCTGCAGGGTGGCGCTCTGAACGGTCCCGTCGGCGTTGCGGAAGGTCACGGTCGGTCGGCAGACGCAGACCAGCGGTGGATCGAAGCTCGCCGTGATCACCCGGGTGGCGCCGCGGGGAACGGTGAAGTCCGCGAACCGCGCGGAGCGACCGGCACTGGACACCGCCAACGCGTCCGGACCACGGAAGTCGCGGTGGGTGTTGCCGGTGTTGACCAGGGTGGCCGTGACGTCCACGTCGCCACGGAACGACCAGCCGGCGCCGCTCAGCCCGCTGAGCTGGACGCTGTCATCGGTCTGACCGGGCACGGTGACGTAGACCGGTGTGGCCACGCCGCGGTTGACCCGGACGTTGCCCTCCGCACCGGGTGACGGGGACAAGAAGACCAGGGCGACCTGGTGGTCACCCGGCTCGGCCTGGTCCGGCGTGGCGATGGTCGCCGAGACGACCTGGGTCGCGCCCGGGGCCAGGTCGAACTGGCTCGGTTGCACCGACAGCCAGTCGGCCGCCGCGTACGGAGCGTTGGGGTCGAACTTCAGTGAGCCGTCGGACGCCGCGGTGAAGTTCCGCTTCTGCACGACCAGCGGCAACGATGATTGTCCGCGGTTGACCACCGTCACCTGGTGCGTGCTCTTCGGGTCCTGCTCGCTGATGGTCAGCCGGGCCGGGCTCACCATCAGCGAGAACTCCGATGGGTCGAGCTTGTACGACGTGGACGTGCTTGGTGTGGGCGCCGCTGACTCCGACGGGGACGCGGTCGAGGACTCCGACGGGGTCGGGGACGCCGTGGGAGCCGCGAGCGCTGACGTGGGAGCCACTGCCCCCACCGAGATCAGGAGGAACAGTCCGGTCAGGCAACCGCGGATGCGACGGCTGGTCGAGTGTTCCACCTGAACGGTGAGCCGTTCTAGAGGGCGGTCGCGACGTAGTCCAGGGTCACCGAGTATGTGTCGTCGGCAACGAACGGGATGCTCACCTGATAGTCGTTGCTCAAGTTGTCACCACCAGAGGCCGACCGGGTGGCCTGGCTGTGTACCGTCAGCGGCGCGGCATCGGTGACGGACGTGTACGCGCCGCCACCGCTCTCGCGGACCCGCAGCGCAGCGATCGGGATCTCGTCGGTGTTGCCCTGAGCCGTCGAAGCGAGGACATCGTCCTCGGCCTGAACGGTCACGGCGTAGCCGCCGATGTTGTTGGTCTCGACGTTGAACGACACCGCGTTGAGCCCCGTGACGATGGCCCCCGGGAGTCCGTTGAGCGTAAAACTGGGCGTCAGGGCGGTGAGCACGATGGCCGACGTCACCCCGACATTGGCGACGGTGGTGTCGTCCGAGGTGTCTCCCGGAGCGGCAACAGCCGGGATGGCCGTGGAGCCGGCGAGGGCGGCAGCGGCCGCCAGGATGAGTAGGGTTCGCGGGGCCCGAAACCATGACCGCTGGGACGGATCGGTGCCGACGAATGAAGTGGGAAGTGCGTTCAGCATGATGCTGCAGTCCTTAGGTCCAGGCGGTTTACCAGGGCCCCCGTGGGCAGAACTTTACACATTTCTTAGCCGAAGGCCAACCCACGATTATCGGTTCCAGACTGGTGTGACGAAGGAAACAAACTGCCGTGTCCGGCTATTTATTGGTGCCTTGGGAAACCGATCCCTGGAGCTGGCGCTGAAAGATCAGATAGATGATCAACACGGGCACCACGGTGATCACCACCGCTGCGAACAATGCCCCGAAGTCCACCGAATAACCGGCCTGAGAGGCGAAGGACGCCATGCCCTGGGTCAGCACATAGTTGTCTGGGTTCGAGTTCAGCGCCACTGGCAGCAGGAACTGGTTCCACAGGCCGACGAAGTTCAAGATCGCGACGGTGGCCAGACCGGGCCGGGCCATCGGCAGCATGACCGAGAAGAACGTACGCCATTCCCCGGCCCCGTCGATGGCCGCCGCCTCAGCGATCGAGGTGGAGAGGGAACGAAAGAAGGCGAACAGGAAGAACACCGTGAACGGAAAGGCGAAAGCGGCGTAGGTCAAGATCAAACCGGGCAGCGTGTTGAGCAACCCGAGACCGCGGAGCACGAAGAACAGCGGCACGATCGCCAGGAACACCGGAAACGTCAGGCCGGCCAGCATCAGGTAGTACAGAGCCCGGCTGCCGGGGAAGGTAAAGCGGGCCAGCACGTACGCGCACATGGATCCGAAGAGCATGGTGACGATCAAGGCGCCGAACACGACGATCACCGAGTTGAAGAAGAAGTTGCCGATGCCCGCTGTCGTCCAGGCGTTCGCGTAGTTGACGAACTGCAGCCGCGCCGGTGGTGCGAACGGGGAGGCGAAGATCTCCGAGCTGGTCTTGAACGACGACATGATCACCCACAGCAGAGGGACGACCACGACCACGCACCACAGGGTCAAGACGGTGTGCGAGACCCCGCCCACGACCTTGTCGCCCGAGCTGGTCGGCGGCCGTCGCAGCGTGACCGGGCCCGCCTCGGTGGTCGCGGACGCCCGGGCCGAGGTCGTGCCCGCGCTTGCTGATGTCTGGGTCATTCCCCCACCTCGTTGGTGCCGCCGGTCAGCCGGTTGATCACGAAGACCAGGCCGGCATAGGTCAAGGTGATGACGGCCAGCACGACGCCCATGGCGCAGGCGTAGCCGAACTGACCCTTGGTGAAGGCGGTGGTGAACAGCTGCTGGGACATCACCAAGGTGGAGTTGGCCGGGCCACCACCGGGTTCGAGAGCCGCCACGTAGACGAAGGCGTCCAGCGCCAGGATCCCCATGTAGATGAAGGCGGTCTGGACGTTGTCGCGGATCAGCGGCACGGTGATCGAGATGGCTGTCCGGAACCGGCCGGCCCCGTCGATCCGGGCGGCCTCGAACACCTCGGCGGGAACGCCCTTGATGGCGGCGATGAACAACACCATGTAGAAGCCGACCAGCCCCCAGACGATCACGAACATCACCGCGAACCTCGCCACGGTCACGTCACCGAGCCAGGCGAACGAGGTGAACTGGTCGAGCCCCAGCGCGGTCAGGACTCCGTTCAGCAGACCGCTGCTCGGGTCGTAGATCTGCGACCAGATCAGGCCGATGACGATCGCCGGGATGACGTAGGGGAAGAACGAGATCACCCGGTAGACGCTGGAGTGCCGCAGGCCGCGGACATTGCCCTGGCTCGGTCCGCCCACCGTGACCAGGGAGGCGAAGACGAGGGCCACGGTCAAGGTCACGACCGGCAGCACGATGGCCAAGATGATGTTGTTGCCGAGCGCCTTCAAGAAGGTGGCGTCCTGCACCAGCTTGGCGTAGTTGGCCAGTCCGATGAACTTCATGTCCGGGGTGAAGCCGGACCAGTCGGTCAGCGAGAAATAGGCGGCCTGGACGAACGGCGACACCACGAAGATCACGTAACCGACCACCGGCACGACCAGGAAGACCGCGAAGAAGCTGACCCGGTCGAACGTGAGGTTGCGCCGGCGCCACCGCGCCGACGTCAGGAACCGCCCGGGCTTGGGAGCCCGGGCGGGCCGCGACGCCCCGGTGGGCGCCTGGACTGAGGTCACTGCACCTCGACCTTCTTGATCGAGTCGTCCTTGGCGATCTTGTCGGTGATGTCCTGCAGGCCCTTGGTGAAGGTGGCGACGTCGGAGCCGCCCTGCAGGAAGGTGTTCCACAGCACCAGCTGGTCGGTGTTGGTCCCGTACAGGTCGACGAAGTTCCAGGTGAAGACGTTCGAACCGGCCGCCTCGAGCAGCTTGACCTGCGACACCAGAGCCGTCGAGCCAAAGCCGTCAGCCGGGATGGTGTCCTTGACGATGGTCGAGGAGAACGTCGTCTTGGCGAAGTTGACCGCTGCCTCCTTCGACAGCATGGCCCGCAGGAACTCCTTTCCGCCGGCGAGGTTCTTGGCCTGGGCCGGGACGATGTAGCCCTCACCGGCGGTGGAGTGCAGTGCCTCCCAGGGCAGCGCGGAGCCGTCCCCGACGATCGGCTCGGGAGCGCCGGTCATGTTGAACCCGTCCTTGGTCTGCTTCTTCATCTCGTTCTCGATCCAGCCACCGGACGGGTAGAGCAGGAAGTCCTGGGCGTTGCTCCACTGGGACTGGGCAGCCACGAACTGGGTCCCGGCACCGCCCGGCTTGACGTAACCGGCGTCGATGATCTTCTTCAGGCCGTTGAACACGTCCTGGACCGCCGGCAGCGACCAGCAGTCCGGCTTCAGGTTCTCCAGCGCCAGCCGGACCTCGTCGCCGCCCTGCTTGATGGCCGAGCTGATGGCCATGGTCTGGTAGTAGGTCGCCGCCTCCTTGCCCCAGCCGAACAGATACTTGCCGGCCGCCTTGGCCTCCTTGCCGAGGTCGAGCATCTCGGCGTACGTCTTGGGCACGGTCCAGCCCTCCTGCTCGAACAGCGAGGCGGAGTACCACAAGGCGTACACGGTCAAGACGTAGTTCAGCTGGACGAACTTGCCTTCGAACGTGCCCGGGTCGGTCACCCCGGCGTACAGGGTGTCCTTGATGACGGTGCCCTCGTAGTTCTTGGCGTTGATGACGTCGTTCAGGTCGGCCAGCTGGTCGCGGATCGTGTTGATGGCGATCAGGCCCTCACCGCTGTTGTCGATCACGTCCGGCGGGTTGCCGGCGACGAAGCGCGGCTGCAGGGTCTGCGCCAGCTTGGTCGCGGCGACCACCTTCGCGGTGGAGCCGGCCTGGACCTTCTCGAGCTGCTTGCCGGCGAACTCGGCGTACTCGATGCCGTAACCGCCCTTGAAGATGACCGCCTCGACCGTGGAGTTCGCGGTCATGCCGAACGGGTTGGTGTCGCTGACCGGTCCGGCCGGGGTGTTGCTCGCCCCCGGGTTGGTGCCGGTGCCCGACGATGCGCAGGCGGCCAGCAGGCCGCCGGTCGGGATCAGGGCCGCCGCGGCCAGTGAGCCGCGCAGGAAGCTGCGCCGCGGGAGCGGCTTTTCGGTGATGGTCATGCTGTGCCTCCAGGTGTCACGGTGACTGGCTCAGTCATCCGTCGTGGTTGTGTGGTGTGGTGGGTCGTCGAGGGTGTCGTGGTGGGTGGACTCCCGCAGCAGGCGGGTCTGGGTCGGGTCAGATGCCGCGCCTGATCCGGTCTCGGTAGCGGTCTTCGAGCACGTGGTTGTGCTCGTCGCCGCCGGGGATGTTGGCCGACAGATAGAGCGGCGGCACCTCACCGTGGGCACTGAGCCGGGACGCGACCCCCATGGTGAGCAGCTGGGCGATGAAGGCGGCCGTGATGGAGGAGACCGCGCCGACCGGGACTCCCCCGGCCAGCTCGATGGTGGCATCCCCGTACGGGGCCAGGTTGTCGATCACGATGTCCGCCACCTCGCTGAGGCGCTGGCCGCTCGGATGCTTGGGCTGCACCTGACTGGTGTGCTGCAGTGAGGTCACCGCGATGACGGGATGGCCGGCCGCCTTGGCGAGCAGGGCGAGGCCGACGACCGAGCCGTTGACCCCGGAGTTGGAGGCGATCATGACGACGTCACCCTCGTGGACCGGGGAGAGGTCCCACAGCTCCTGGGCCACCGAGGAGTCCCGTTCGAGCGAGGAGCCGCTGGTCGCCCCGGCCTCGCGGTCTCCCCAGAGCACCACGTCGCGCAGGGCGATCTTGTTGGAGGGGATCAGACCGCCGGCCCGGCCGGCGATCTCCATGGCGAAGGCCTCGGAGTGACCGGTGCCGAAGGCCTGGATGACCGCCCCGGCCGAGATGGCATCCGCCATCACGGCGATGGCGGCGTCCAGACCTCCCGCCGCAGCCATCGAGGTCAGCTGGTCGAGGCGGGTCGCCACCTCGTGGGCATAGCCCTTGACCAGCGGGGAGGAAAGGTCATCACTCACGTACGGGTTCTCCTTCGGGCGTCTTGTCGGTCGGCGCGCCGGTGGGCCAGGGGTCGTCGCGCGGTGCTGCGGTGGGCTGGGCCGAGCGGCGTGGCCGCCGGTGGCTCGAGACGGCGAGGGCCGAGGCGGCCAGCTTGGCGCTGGACCGGTCGAAATTCTCCTGGGCGACCAGGAGGTAGAGCAGGTCGAGGACCAGGAGCTGGCCGTGCTTGGCCGACAGGTCGTCGGGTTGCAGGAACTGCTCGTAGATCGAGGTGACCAGGCTCCGGTCGGCCAGCTCGGCCAGCGGTGAGGTGGGGTTGTTGGTGATCGCGACCGTGAGGGCCCCCGCTCGACCGGCTTCGGCGAGCATCTGGATGGTCTCCTCGGTCCGCCCGGTGGTCGAGATGCCGATCGCGACCGTGCCGGAGTCCTGGATGGCTGCGCTGGTCAGCCCCGCGTGCACCTCGGACCAGGCGTACGTCTTGACCCCGATCCGGTAGAGCCGGCCCTGCAGCTCCTGGGCCAGCATGGCGCTGCCGCCGACCCCGTAGATGTCCACATGGGTGCTGCGAGCGATGTGTCGCGAGATCTCAGTCATCACCGACAGGTCGATCGCAGCCATCGCGTCGTGCAGGGTTCGGGTGTGGGCGCCGATGAGCATGGCCAGCACGTCCTCGGGCGAGTCGTCCGGCCCGAACGCGCGGCCGATCTCGGTCGTCCAGGAGTCGAGGGTGGTGGCGTTGCGGCCGACGTCGGTGGCGATGCTCACCCGCAGCTCGACATACCCGGAGAAGCCGATGGTCCGACAGAACCGGGTGACCGTGGCCGGCGAGGTGCCCGCCTGCTCGGCCAGGTCGCCGATGGCCAGGGTGAGGGGCGCCTGCGGGTTGGCCAGCAGGTACTCGGCGACCTTGGCCGTGGCCGTCGGCATCTCGGGCAACATCGACCGGATCCGGGTGCCCACGGCGGGAGCTTGTTCACGGTTGACGGCCACCGAGCCAGACGTGAGAATAAGTATCTCCTTAGCCGACGCAGGGTGAAAATTTCTTTTACCGTACTGCACGGATCCGTCGACAGCAAGGGTCGATCCCGATGACGTTCTCCGAAGTTCTTGGCCATCGATGCCGGTGGCACCAGCACCCGCGCCGTCGTCGTCGACTCCGCCGGGGCCGCCCTCGGCTACGGGCGGGCCGGCGGGGGCAATCCGACCTCCGCCGGGATCCCGGGCGCGGTCGCCGCCGTGACCGCGGCAGCGGCCCAAACCTCGACGGGCGAGGCGGCCGGAGCGCTCGTGCCGACGGTCATCGCCATGGCCGGGGAGCAGACCACCGCGTACGCCGACCAGGTGGCGGCCGGGCTGGCCGAGCTGGGCTTCGGACCGGTCTCGCTGCAGCCGGACCTGCTCGGCGTCTTCGGTTCGGGCACCGAGCGGCTCGACGGTTATGCCCTGATCGCCGGCACCGGCACGGTGGCTGCCCGCGTCGCCGACGGCCGGCTCGAGCGGGTGGTCGGCGGCCACGGCTGGCTGCTCGGCGACGCGGGCAGCGGCTACTGGATCGGTCACCGGGTCGCCCGGGCCGTCATCGCGGCCCTGGACGGGCAGGGCCCCGCGACCGCGCTGACCGACCTGGTGCTCAACGACGTCGGACTGGTGGCCGGATCGGAAACCGTCGGTGGGCGGCTGCGGACCACCCGGCAGCTCGTGTCGCTGCTCTACTCCTGGCGACCGGTGACCCTGTCCCGGTTTGCGCCGCTGGCCTTCACCGCGTACGCCGATCCCGTGGCCCGCGACATCCTCGTCGACGCCTCGGCGGAGCTGGCCGACCTGCTGGCTGCGGTGCGTACGCCAGCAGACTCCGGTCCGGTCGTGGTCGGCGGCAGCGTGCTGGTCCGCGGTCTGCTCGGCGCCCCGGCCGAGCTGCGGGTCCAGCTGGCCTGGCCGGTCGGATCGCCGGACCTGATCCCGGTCGAGGACGGGCTGGTCGGCGCCGCCGTGCTGGCCCTGCGCGGCGCTGGGCTGGAGGTGGACCAATCCCTGTTCCGTACGCTGCAGGCCTCGGTGACCCGCCTCGCCCGTGCCCACCCGGTCACCCGATAGGTGCCGCACACCCCGTACGGGCCCGGTCTGTGGGGCCGTCGGACCCTGCCCCAACCCCCGGGTGCGCAACCACAAGGTATACCTCGGAATTACGCGCTCGAGGCCCGATATTTCCTGGGTGAAGCGGGTAATTCCCAGGTATACCTTGTGGTTGCGCACCCCCGCAGGCGAGTTGAAGCCCCCACGGGGTCGAGGGCTAGAAGAGCTGCCAGCTCGGTTTGTTGGCGTAGGTGTAGCGGTAGTAGTCGCTCAGCTCGAGCTCGCTCGCCGCGGCCTCGTCCATGATCACGGTGGCGTGGGCGTGGAACTGCAGGATCGATCCCGGGCACCAGCTGGACACCGGGCCCTCGACGGCGGCGGCGATGGCGGCGGCCTTCCCGGTCCCCTGCGCGACCAGGACGATCTCCCGGGCTTCCATGATCGTGCCCAAACCCTGGGTCACGCAGTGCGTGGGCACGTCGTCGGGGTGGTCGAAGAACCGGGCGTTGTCGGCCCGGGTCTGGGGCGCAAGGGTCTTGATCCGGGTCCGCGACACGCAGGGACGAGGTCGGCTCGTTGAACCCGATGTGACCGTTGGCCCCGATCCCCAGGATCTGGATGTCGACCCCGCCGGCCTGGTGGATCTGCGCCTCGTAGTCCCGGCACGCGGCCTCGATGTCGCTCGCCCGCCCGTCCGGCACCAGCACCCGGGCGGGATCCAGACCCAGCGGATGCACCACCTCGCGGCTGATCACCGACGCGTACGACTCGGGATGGTCCTCGGCGATGCCGACGTACTCGTCCAGGGCGAAGCCGCTGACCTGGCTGGCGTCCAGCGTCCCGGCCTGCACCTGGGCGGCAAGCTCGGCGTAGATGTCCAGCGGCGAGGACCCGGTGGCCAACCCGACGACCGCCGTCGGCTTGCGCCGGATGGCCGCGGCGACCTTACGGGCCGCCAACGACCCCACCTCGACCCGGGTCGGCAAGATGATGATCTCCACGGTCCACTCCGATCTGGCGGCGATGCGTACGGTCTGGCGGCGGGCCGGTCAGCCCAGGTAGGCGAGCAGGGCTCGACCCATCAGGGCCGAAGCGCCGAAGGTGGCCAGGTCGGCATAGTGCCGGTCCTGCGACGGCCAGCCCATGTCGACGACCAGCACCTCGTCGTGCTCGCGACGCAACCGGTCGACCACGGCGCGGGCGAAGGCATGCCGGTGGAGGTCACGCCCGACGACCAGGACCGCATCGCCCGGAGGAAGCGTACGAGCGGTGGGTTGCTCGGCGGTCACCTCGAACTGCGGGCGCGCGGCGAACGCGGCGTTGACCGGTGCGTCCGGATCGCGGGCGACCTCGGCGAACGGGCCCCAGGGCACCACGCCCGCCGCGTGGTTCGGCTCCGCTTCGATGCGGACCACCGACCACTGCTCGGGCCGTGCCGTACGCCATCGCTCCGCCCCGGGCTGCCGGTCGAAGGCGGCGATCAGCGGCCCGAGATCGCCCGGCCAGCCCGGATCCGGCCTCGCCGGCACGGGTGTCGCGGCCCGGGCGGCAACCAGCTCGTCGCTCAGAGCCAGCACCCGAGCGGCCGCCTCGACCAACCGGTCAGCACCCAGCGAGCCGCGACGGATCGCCTGGTCGACCGCCTGCTCGATCTCGGTCAGCTCGTCGTCGGTGTTGTCGGTGCCCAGGCACAGCAGGTCGCACCCGGCCTGCAGCGCGCCGACACTCGCCTCGGCACCACGTCGGTGGGCCTGGGCGCCGGCCATGTCCATCGCGTCGCTGACGATCACCCCGGAGAACCCCAGCTCGTCACGCAGCAGACCAGTCAGCACGGCTGCGGCTCATTGTCGCGGGGTCGTCGGGGTCGAGCTGAGGAAGCAGGATGTGCGACGTCATCACGACCCGCACCCCGGCATCGACCGCCGCGACGAACGGGACCAGCTCGCGTTGCCGGAGCTCGTCGAGCGAGCGGTCGACCACGGGCAGCGCCACGTGCGAGTCCGAGGCGGTGTCGCCGTGTCCCGGGAAGTGCTTCGCGCAAGCCGCCACCCCGGTCGACTGGAGACCGTCGATCCACGCGGCCCCGTGTCGAGCGACCACCCCGGCCTCGTCGCGCGAAGCTGCGCACCCCGATCACCGGGTTGTCGCTGCAGGAGTTGACGTCGACACTGGGGGCGAAGTCGAGGTTGACCCCGGCCTGCCGCAGCTGCCAGCCGATCCGCCGGGCGTCCTCGCGGGTGAGGGACAGGTCGTCGATCCGACCGAGGACGGCGTTGCCCGGTGACGGTGATCCGACCCCGGCGAACAGCCGGGTGATGTCACCACCCTCCTCGTCGAGCGCGATCAGGGCCCTCGGGTTGGCCGCCAGGATGGCCGTGGTCAGCTCGCGCAGCTGGACAGCCGAGACGATGTTGGGTGCGAACAGGCAGACCCCGCCGAGTCCTGCCCGCAGCCGGACCGCCAGCCAGGCCGGCAGGGTGGTGCCGGCGAATCCGGGCATCAGCGTGGTCAGGACCGACTCGGTCACCACGGCACTCCTTTCGAGCACGATCTCGACCAGACGAGGTCGACCTGAGGGGTCGGGGCTGTCGGGAAGGGCCGACTGCCGTCAACCATGATGGCCGCATGGGCGACGACGATGTCCAGACCCCACCGGTGGAGTCCTGGCTGGACCTGCTGGTCGGCGGGCGCGCCGGCGTCGAGCTCGACGCCTACCTCCGTCAAAGACTCGCCGCCGCCGAGCCGGCCGAGCGTGACCGGCTGCGGGGCCAAGCCGAACGCGTACGCCAGATCCGGGCTCAGCTGGACGAGCGCCGCCAGCGCGCCGAGGAGCTCGCGGTGCTCAACGACCTGGCCCGCCGGCTGGCCTCGCTCCGCGATCCCGAGGTGGTGCTGAACGAGGTCGCCCGGCAGGCCCGTCGGCTGCTGGCCGTCGACGTCGCCTACATCATGCTGCTGCAACCCGGCGACGTGCTGCGGATCGAGGTGGCCGACGGGTCGATGGGATCGGCGCTGCGCGGGATCGAGCTGGCGCGCGGGGCCGGCCTGGGCGGTGAGGTGCTGCGGACCGGCCGGCCGATGTCGAGCGAGCGCTACCTCGACCGACGCCCCGTTCCCCCACCTGCGGACCCGGCCGACGCGGCGGCCAGCAGCGAGCAGCTCGGCGGCATTCTCGGCGTGCCGCTGATGCTCGACGACGAGACCATCGGGGTGCTGCTGGCCGCCGACCGGCGAGCCCGCCGAGTTCGCCGACCGCGAGATCGAGCTGCTGGCCGCGCCTGGCCGCGCACGCCGCCGTGGCCATCCGCAACGCCGATCTCTTCGACCGGCACCGGGCCGCCGCGGCCGAGCTGACCGCGACCAACGAAGCACTGACCGGGGCCAACGACAGCCGCCAACGCGTCGTCGACCTGCGCGAGCGGCTGACCGCGGCGGTGATCCGCGGCGGCGGTTCCGCCGACGTGCTGACCGAGCTGGAGCAGGCCGTCGGCGCGCCGGTGCAGCTGCGGGACGCCGAGGACCGGCTGATCGCCGGCTCGGTGCCCGGCCGCTGCGCCGCCACCCGAGCGTCGCGACCGCAGCTGGGTGCGCCGGTCCGGTTCATCCCGCCCGGCGGGCCGGCCGGCGCAGAGGCGGTGGCGGCACCGGTGTTCCTGCCCGGCGGCTACGCCGGCTGCCTGTTCGCCGCTTGCCGCACCCGCCGCTCGACGACGAGGCCGTCCGGCTGCTCAGCATCGGGGCCACCTCGGTGGCGCTGGTGCTGGCCAGCGAGCGGTCGCTGGCCGAGGCCGAGCTGCGGACCCGGGGCGAGTTCGTCAGCGCCCTGCTGTCGGCCGACGCCGACCCAGCCAGCCTGCGTCCGCCGGGCCCGCTCGATCGGCATCGACCTCGACCGGATCGGCGCGGTGGCCGTGCTCGACCCGGGCGCGGGCCGATCTGCGAGCCGGCGCGTCAGCTTCGCCGCCCAGCTGGCCGGCGAGTCTGCGCGGCTGGTCGGCCGAGCACGCCGGGCAGCTGGTCGTCCTGCTGCCCGTCGGCCGACACCGGCCGCGGTCAAGGAGCGCGGTCCGTACGGCTGGCCCGCGACCGCTCGCTGCCGGCCGCGATCGGCGTCGCGGCCGGCTGCCGGGTGGTGTGCGCCGGGTGCGCACCGCGTACGAGGTGGCCCGGCAGACGCGCCACCGTGCTGCATGGCCCTGGGCCGGCAGCGCCGACTGCGTCGAGGCCGCCGAGCTCGGCGCCTACCGTTCGCTGTTCAGCCAGGCCGGTCGCGACGAGCTCCGCGTGCTTCGTCGACCTGACCATCGGGCCGCTGCTGGCCGCACGACCGGAGAAGCAGCGCGACCTGGTCCGCACCCTGGCCATCTATCTGGACCAGTCCCAGCACCACGCCCGGACCTGCGCCGCGCTGAACATCCACCCAACACGCTCTATCAGCGGCTGCGAGCGGATCACCGAGCTGCATCGGCCCGAGCTGGCGGACCCGGCCCGTAGCCTGGACCTCCAGCTCGCCCTCCGCCTGCAGCGGCTACTCACCTCGTCCGCGTCGCAGTGATCCCGGTCCGGTGGGGCATGGTCGAATGAACACCCTCGACTCGAAGGAGCCGCATGGCCACCTTCCGCACCAACGACGGCGTCGAACCTCAGCTACACCGACGACGGCAGCGGTCGCGCCGGTGGTGCTGATCCACGGCTACACCGCCCCGGCCGCGTCGTGGGCGCTGACCACCGACGCGCTGCTCGAGGCTGGCTACCGGGTGATCACCTTCGACCGCCGGTCCACCGGCGAGTCCGAGACCGCCGATGTACGGGCAGCGGATGGCCCGGCACGGCCGCGACCTCGGTGAGCTGCTCGATCCACCTCGACCTCGACCGAGGCGACGCTGGTCGGGGCGTCGATGGGTGGCAACGCCATCTGGGCCTACGTCGACCAGTTCGGCTCAGCGCCGGCTTCGCGGGGTGGTCATCGTCGACCAGACCCCGAAGATGCTCAACTCCGCCGGACTGGCCGTACGGGTTCTACGGCTTCGACGGCGGGCAACGCCGGCACCGCTGTTCGCCGGCGGCGTCCCCGAGACCGGCCGGGGTCGCGACGCGGCGAAGTCGGGACCGGCCGTCGCCCGGCTGTTCGAGCGGCTCGGCGGGCTGCCGGCCTTCCGGGACCCGACCGCCCCGGAGACGATCGGGCTGCTTGCTCGACCACGCCCTGCAGGACTGGCGCGACGTGGTCGCCCGGTTCGACCGGCCGGTGCTGATGATCGCGGCCCGGGAGAGCCAGGTCTGGCCGTGCGAGCACGCCGAGGCGGCGGTCGCCGACAACCCGCTGGGCCGCGCGGTGATCATCGAGGATGCCGGCCACACGGTCAGCTTCGACCAGCCCGACCGGTTCAACGCGGTGCTGCTCGACTTCCTGGTCAGCACCGCGAAGGACGGATCCTCCACCTAGACGCTGAGAAAACGGAGACAATCTCCGTTACGCAGCGCGTGGCGAGGCGGCCATAGACTTCTGCCTAGACCGAGCGGCAACGCCGCCCTCCGTGACCGCAGGAGCAGACAGACATGACCGTGTCCCAGATCCCCGACGACCTCGCCATCAACTCGACCGTCCCCGCACCGGGCGACCGACGGGCGATCCACGGCGAAGACCGGCCTGCGGCAAGGTCTCGGTCGGCCTGCTGCTGGTCTACGTGGCCATCCTGGCCATCAACTCCGGCGGCCTGGGCATCCTGATCCCCAACCTGGTCGCGCACATCGACGAGGCCAACAAGGTCGGCAACCTGGCCATCGTCACCACCGTCGCCTTCCTCGCCAACGTCTTCGCCCAGCCGATCGCCGGCGCGCTCTCCGACGTCACCCGCTCGCGCTTCGGCCGGCGTACGCCGTGGATGGTCGGCGGCGCCCTGGTCTCGGCCGGCTTCCTGCTCGGTCTGCCGATGGCCGGCTCGGTGGTCGCCATCGCCGCCATCTGGCTGGCCGTGCAGCTCGGCGTCAACGCCCTGCAGGCCGCGGCCACCGCGCTGGTCCCCGACCGCTTCCCGCCGGCCAAGCGTGGCGGCGTCTCCGGCATGGTCGGCATGGGCATCACCATCGGCAACGCGGTCGGCGCCGTCGTCGCCGGCTCCACCGCCAACAAGGGCTCGCTGCCCGTACGTCATCCTGGCCGCCCTGATGATCGTCATCGTCGGCTAGCTTCGTGATCGCTAACCGCGACCAGCTCCAGCCTGGACGTCGTCCGCGAGAAGGTCAGCCTCGGCCAGTTCTTCGCGCGGCTTCTGGGTCAACCCCCGCCAGCACCCCGACTTCGCCTGGGCCTTCGTCGCCCGCTTCCTGATGGTCATCGGCTTCTACGGCGCCCAGACCTACGGCCTCTACATCCTGCGCGACTACATCGGCATGAGCGAGGAGGCGTCCAACGCCTTCGCCGCCAAGATCGGCGTCGTCCTGCTGCTCGGCGTGCTGCTCTCCGCCCTGACCAGCGGCTGGCTGTCGGACAAGATCGGTCGCCGCAAGCCGTTCATCGTCTGGTCCTCGGTCGTGATGGCCATCGCGCTGGCCATCCCGCTGATCGTGCCGCACCGAGGGCGGCATCCTGGCCTACAGCTTCCTGCTCGGCCTGGGCTTCGGCGCCTACATCTCGATCGACCTGGCCCTGATGACCGAGGTGCTGCCCAGGCCACCCTGCGCGGTGCAGCAGCAGCGCCGGTCGCGACCTGGCCATCCTCGGCCTGGCCACCACCCTGCCCCAGGCCCTGAGCCCCTCGATCGCGGCCGGCCTGGTCAGCCTGACCGGTGGCTACCCGGTGCTGTTCGTCGCCGGCATCGTCTTCGTCCTCGCCGGGGCCCTCGCCGTCGCCCCGATCAAGTCCGTCCGATGACCGCGGTCGTCGACTGGCCGAGTGACTCGACCTGACCGACGGCTTCACCGCCTTCCGCGACGCGCCTGGCCGCCGCTGCTGCCGGCCGACGCGGTGCTCACCAACCCGGACTCGCTGGAGCGCTACGCCACGACGAGGCCGAGTGGGCCCCGTACGCGCTGCCGCTCGCCGTGGTCCGGCCGACCACCGCCGAGCAGGTGCAGGCCGTGGTCCAGCTCTGCCTCGAGCACCGGGTGCCGGTCGTCGCCCGCGGGGCCGGGACCGGGCTCTCCGGCGGCGCCAACGCGATCGCCGGCTCGGTGGTCGTCAGCTTCGAGCGGATGGACGCCGTGCTGAGATCGACCCGGTCGAGCGGCTCGCCGTGGTCCAGCCCGGGGTGGTCAACGACCACCTGCGGGCCGCCGTGCGCCGAGGTCGGCCTCTGGTATCCGCCGGATCCGGCCAGCTCGCCCTGGTCGACCATCGGCGGCAACGTGGCCACCAACGCCGGCGGCGTCTGCTGCGTGAAGTACGGCGTGACCGGCGACTACGTGCTGGAGCTCGAGGTCGTCACCGGCACCGGCGAGCTGGTCCGGGTCGGTCGACGGACCGCCAAGGGCGTGGCCGGCTACGACCTGCCGTCGCTGCTGGTCGGCTCCGAGGGCACCCTCGGCCTGGTCACCGAGATCACCGTCCGGCTGCGGCCCGCCCGGGCCGCCGAGCACACGGTGGTCGGCTTCTTCTCCTCCCTGGTCGCCGCCGGCGAGGCGGTCGCCGCCGTCGCCCGGGCCGGCGTCATCCCGTCCGCGCTCGAGCTGCTCGACCGGCACTGCCTGGCGGCGGTCAACGACTGGAAGAACCTCGGTCTGGAGGCCGACGCGGCCGCGATCCTGCTGGCCCGGGTCGACGCCCCGGGTGCGGCCGGCGACGCCGAGGCCGACGCCGTGCTGGCCTGCTTCGAGGCCGCCGGCGCGACCTTCTCGGCCCGGTCCGAGCGACGCGGACGAGGCCGACGCCCTGTTCGCCGCCCGCCGGCTGGCCTACCCGGCCCTGGAGCGGCTCGGCCCGGTGCTGACCGAGGACGTCTGCGTCCCGGTCACGCGCGGTGCCGGACATGCTGGCCCGGATCGAGGCGATCGCCGTCGCGCACGACGTGATGATCGCCAACATCGCCCACGCCGGCGACGGCAACCTGCATCCGTTGCTGATCACCGCGCCCGGCGACGAGCCGGCCCGGCTCCGGGCCCAGCAGGCCTTCGCCGAGATCATCACCGAGGCGCTGGCGCTCGGCGGCACGGTCACCGGCGAGCACGGCGTCGGGCTGACCAAGCGCGACGGGCTGGCCGCCGAGCTCTCGCCGGCCGTGATCGAGATGCACCGGGCCGTCCGGGGCGCCCTCGACCCGTACGGGATCCTCAACCCCGGCAAGGTCATCGCGGTCTGACCGCCGTCGCCTGGGCCAGCCGACCCCGGCACACCGACCAGCCCTGCGCCGAACTCAGCCGCTGCACCGCCGCCCGGCGCAGCGCGGTGTCGACGGGCAGCGCCGACGGCTCGACCTGATCGCGCCGGTCGAAGACGAAGAACAGCACGTCGGCCTCCCCCGGGTGCCGGTCGTCCGACAGGACCCACCGGCGCTGGAAGGCGGCCAGGTTGGAGCCGGGCAGCAGCTCCGGCAACGCCGGGTCGAGCAGCCAGCTCTCGCACCAGAAGTCGTGGGTCGGGTAATCCGGGAAGTGGTTGGCGAAGAACTCGACGGCGGCGGCGAACGACTGGTCGACGGCGGCTGGGCTCAGCGGTCCCGATCGCGGGATGTGGGTGGACAACACCCACTGCTCGGTCCGGTCGTGGTCGCGCTGCAGGTTGAACTGCAGGCGACCGAGCCGATAGAGCGCGCCCGACCAGATCAGCGCCAGCCAGCCGTGGGTGTGCAGGCCGAACCGGCCGAAGGCCAGCCGGTGCACGAAGACCTGCTGGCCGAGGTCGGCCAGCGTTGCCGCCGACACCGCCGGGTCGACTCCACGGCTGAGGTGGAAGGCTCCGACCTCGGGCGCGCTGACCAGCAGCGCGAGCATCGGCAGCACGCCGTCGTCGACGGCAGCCGAGTGCACCTGGGGACCGGACCAGACGCTGTCGGCCGGGTCCGGGTCGAAGTCGCCGATCCGGCGTACGAGTCGCTCGACCAGCACGACCAGGGCGGCTTCGTCCTCGGGCCGCTCGGTCACCGTCGCGGCTGCGGCCAGCACCCCCGGCACGTCCTCAGCACGGAAGCCGAGGTCGCGTACGCGGCTGGGCAGGTCCGGCGCGCGCAGTCGGTCGTGCACCTGTCGGGCCGGGTCATTCACCCGCTGATCCAACCACCGCGGCCACCCCCGAGCGTTAGTGCAGCCGCCGGCTGGTCGGGTCCTGAATCCGGAACCAGCGGTAGCCGTAGCCGTCCAAAGCGATCTGACACGATCCTCCGCTGCTCAGCTCGACCTCACCGGGCTGCAGCAGCTCCGTCAGCCAGGCGTCCTCGGGTCGCTCGTCGATGGTCAGCGACACGGTCTGGGCGGCCGACCCGAAGTTGTGCACCGCGACCAGCGACCCGTCGTCCCAGGTGCACCGGTGAGCCAGCACGCTGCTGATCGGCTGCTCGAGCACCTCGAACCGGCCCCACCCGAGCTCGGGGCACTCGCGGTAGACCTGGCTGAGCCGGCGGATGAAGTTCAGCAGGGAGTCCGGGTCGTCCAGCTGGTCAGCGACATTGACGAACTCGGGGCCGTACGCACCCTCCGGCAGCTGCCCAGGCAGCCGCGACCTGGCCGCTGCGGAGAATCCCCCGTTCTTGGCCGAGCTCCACTGCATCGGGGTGCGCACCGCCGACCGGCTGCCCTCGGTCAGGTTCTCGCCCATCCCGATCTCCTCGCCGTAGAACAGCACCGGCGTGCCGGGCAGCGAGAACAGCAGGCTGTAGACCATCCGGATCCGCCGCGGGTCCCCGTCGAGCATCGGCGGCAGCCGCCGGATCAGACCGCGGCCGTAGACCTGCATCTCGGGCTCCGGGCCGAAGGCGGCAAACACCTCCTGGCGTTCGGACTCGCTCAGCTTGTCCAGGGTCAGCTCATCGTGGTTGCGCACGAAGGTGGCCCACTGTCCGGATGGGTCGATCTCGGGCCGGGCCAGCAGCGCCGCGGCCAGCGGACCGGCGTTCGAGCGGGCCAAGGACAGATACATCGCCTGCATCGCGAGGAAGTCGAACTGCATGTGCAGCTCCCCGCCCTCGGGGCCGCCGAAGAACTTGAGCTGGTCGGGGTGTTTCAGGTTCACCTCGCCGAGCAGGATGGCGTCACCGCAGCGTCGGCCGAGGAAGGCGCGCAGGTCCCGGAGGAAGCCGTGGGGGTCTGGCACCACGGTCGCGGCATCGGCGACTCCGGTGGTCTCGATCAGGAAGGGCACGGCGTCGACCCGGAATCCCGACAGCCCCAGCTCGAGCCAGAAGCCCATCAGCTTGACGATCTCGTCGC
This sequence comes from uncultured Actinomycetota bacterium, assembly GCA_963740705.1. Taxonomy (GTDB): domain Bacteria; phylum Actinomycetota; class Actinomycetes; order Propionibacteriales; family Propionibacteriaceae; genus Microlunatus. Next base: position 21,686 of record CAVUGB010000005.1, on the reverse strand, counting down.
GGACCAGCGGGTTGGTCACGTTGAGGTCGGGCTGCTGGCGGTAGAAGCGGTGCAGGTAGTACTGGCCCGCCTTGGCGTCGTAGGTCCACATGCTCGTTTCCGCGTCGGGGAACACCGGTTCGGCGGTCTCCGGCGGCGGGTCGTCCACCCAGACGTAGAAGTCGCGGTAGATCGAGTCACGGCTGGCCCGGGCGGCCTTGAACCAGGGATGGTGGTCCGAGGTGTGGTTGACGACCAGGTCGGCGATCACCCGCATTCCCCGGTCTCGGGCCGTCCGGATGACCTCGACCAGGTCACCGTGGTGACCGAGCCGGGGGTCGACGCCGTAGAAGTCGACGATGTCGTAACCGTCGTCGCGCTCACGGGTCGGGTAGAACGGCATCAGCCACAGGCAGGTCACCCCGAGGCCGGCCAGGTAGTCCAGCCGCTGGGCCAGGCCGGCGAAGTCGCCGACGCCGTCGTCATTCCAGTCCAGGAACGTCTCGACGTCGAGGCAGTAGATGACCGCGGTCTTCCACCACAGGTCGCTGGTGTCGGTGATCCGCACGTCAGACCTTCCGGCTCGGCTGCAGCTGAGGAAGCACGTGCTCTCCGAAGGTCTCCAGGAAGTAGCGCTGGTCCTGCCCGATGTGGTGCAGATAGATCTCGTCGAAGCCCAGCTCGACCAGGCCGGCCAGGTGCTCGGCGTGCTGACCGGGATCGGCCGAGGTGAACACCGAGCGGGTGACGTCGTCGGGCCGTACGCAGGTGGAGGCGGCGTCGAACGCCTCGACGGTCTCCAGGTCCCAGCAGATCGGCGGTGGATGCACGTTGGTCCGCCACTGGTCGAAGGCCAGGCCCTCGGCCTCCGCGTCGGTCGGAGCGATGGACAGGTGCACCTGAAGGACCCGTGGGCCCCGACCGCCGGCCTCGGCGTACGCGTCGAGGACCCGGCGCAGCGCCTCGGGTGGCTGCAACACGGTGGCCAGGCCATCGGCCCACTCGGCCGCCCACCCTGCCGTCGCCGGGCTGACGGCGGCGGCGATCAGTGCCGGCTGCTGCCGCGGCCGGGTCCAGACCCGGGCCCGGTCGACGGTCACCAGGCCGTCGTGGCTGACCTCCTCGCCGGCCAACAACGCCCGGATCACGTCCACGCACTCGCGCAGCCGGGCGTTCCGGACGTCCTTGGGCGGCCAGCGCTCGCCGGTGATGTGCTCGTTGGACGCCTCACCGGTGCCCAGCGCCACCCAGAAGCGGCCCTCGTACATGGCAGCCAGGGTGGCGATGGCCTGGGCGATGATCGCTGGGTGGTAGCGCTGGCCCGGGGCGTTGACCACCCCGTACGGCAGCGTGGTCGCTTCGAGCGCTGCGCCGAGCCAGGACCACGCGAACGCCGACTGGCCCTGTCGCTCGCTCCACGGGCTGATGTGGTCCGAGCACATCGCCGCCGTGAAGCCGACCTCCTCGGCCTGCTTCACCGCCGCCAGCAGCGCGGACGGGTGGACCTGTTCGTGCGAGGCGTGGAACCCGACCACCGGCATGCGTTCTCCTCACTGAATGACATCGAAGCGTATCGGGGAAACGGAACCACCGTCCTCGGGGCGTGGATTCCCCAATCCTGAGGACTCGTCGGGCATCCAGGGCCAGCCGGCCACCAGAAGACACTGCTATGGCGCCAACGACCACTGACCGCAACCGGGCCTCTGCGGGGTCAGCGGCCGATCCTGGGCTGTTCGGCCCGGACTCGGTCACCTGGCGGATCCACAGCGATCCCGCGATGCTGCTGGCCGGGTTCCGCGCCCTGATGCTGCAGGCCGTCCATCCGCTGGTGATGGCCGGCTTCGATGACAACTCCTTCTTCCGCGGGGATCCCTGGGGCCGGCTGCAGCGGACCGGCGAGTGGGTCGCCACCGTGACCTACGGGACGACGGCCGAGGCCGAGCGGGCCGGCGCGCGGCTGCGTCGTCTGCACGCCAGCCTCGCTCCGGGGATCGAACCGGAATCCGGCCGGTCCTACCGGGTCGACGACCCGGCGCTGCTGCTTTGGGTGCACTGCACCGAGGTGGAGTCGTTCCTGTCGACCTACCGCCGCTGTGGTGGCCAGCTCAGCCCGACCGACGGCGACCGGTACGTCGACGAGATGCGGGCCAGCGCCGAGCTGGTCGGACTCGACCGGGAGCGGGTGCCGGCCAGCGAGGACGACATCGCCGACTACTTCACCGACGTACGCCCCGACCTCCGGGTCACGGCCGTGGCCCGGCGCAACGTGGTGTGGGGCTTCGCGCCGCCGATGCCGCGCTGGGTGAGCCTGGCCACGCCGGCCCGCCCCGCCTGGGCCGGTCTGGTCACCATCGCCTGGGCCATGCTGCCACCGTGGGTGCGTCGGCTCTACCGCATGCCGGGTCTGCCGACCACCGACATCGGCGCGACCCTGGCCGGGCGGATGGTGCGCAGCTCGGCGTTGCTGCTGCCGCAGATGCTGATCGGCAGCCCTGCTCACCGCGACGCCCGCCGCCGGATCGGGTCGCCGCGGCTGCGATGATCGCTGCGTGCCAGCAGATTCTCGGATGGTCGCGTTGGGGTTCGGCAAGTTCGCGCGGGCGGACCGGATCTTCGCCATGGAGCCGCTGCTCGGGGACGAGCGCGGTGACGGCCGACGCACCCGGGTGTGGATCGAGGGCATCCCGAACCCGCTGATCGCCTCCCGCACCGAGGGAACCATCCTGCGCGACATGGGTCAGGACTCGGCCGCCGACGCCCCGCTGCTGGACGAGGCGATCGACCTCGCCGCCCGGCTGGCCGCCGCTGCCGACGCCGGACGGGTCGACCTCAGCGATCTGGGGCGCCGCGCCCGCCGACTGCTGGCCGCCACCACCGACCGGGGCACCGAAGACGCGGGCTGAGCTCGTCGAAGCGCTCGCCAGAGCTCCCGCCCCTGAGTCAGCCGCGGCGGACCGGCGATCGGGTGTCGGCGAGCCGCTCGAGCAGGTCCACGGCGGCCGGGGCACCGCCCAGCCCGACCAGCTCAGCCCCCACCTGCCGAGCGCGGCTGGCGTAGCCCGGATCGGCGAGGATCTGCTGGACGGCCGCAGCCACCGCCGCCGGTCTCGGGTGACCGGTCCGTAGATTGATGCCCGCTCCGGCCCGGGCCACGCGGCGGGCGATCTCCGGCTTGTCGATGTCGCCGCCGGCGACGACCAACGGCACCCCGGCCGCCAGGCCCTGCAGAACGCCACCCCAGCCGCCGTTGGTGATCATCACCGCGGTGCTCGGCAACGTCGCGGTGAAGTCGAGGAAGTCCACCACCCGGGCGTTGTCCGGTGCCCGTACGCCCAGATCGGTCACCTCCCGGCGGCCGCTGGTGGCGATCACCTCCAGGTCGAGTCCGGCCAGGCCGGTCAGGGCGGGCTGCAGCAGGTCGCGCGGATCGACGTTGTGGGTGCCCTGGGTGACCAGCACCCGAGGCCGAGCCGGATCCGGATCCGGAAGCCGACCGAAGTCGGTGGCCCCGGCGGTGGCCACCCGGCCGACGAAGTGCAGCCGATCCGGTCGGCCGGCCCCTGGCGGCTCCAGCAGCGGTCCGCCGGTGGCGACCACCAGCCACGGCGAGAAGAACGCCATCGCGTACGGCCCGGGGTCGCGCGGCAGTCCGACCGCCGACCGGGCCTGGTTGTACGACCGTTGGAGCCCGGCCGTGAGCCCGCGGTAGGTCGCCCAGAGCAGCCGGTTGCGGACCCGTCCGGCGCGACCACGGGCGGGGGCCACCGCAAACCCCGGGGGTGGCTGATCGGCCGTCGGCAGGTTGAACGGCAGCAGGTTGAGGCTGGCCCACGGCACACCGCGCAGCTCGCCGGTCAGCCCGGCGCCGATGCTGAGCACGTCGGCGACCAGCAGGTCGGCCGGCTGGCGGTCGAGCTCGGCGTCCAGATCGCGTACCTGTCCGGCACCGGTCCGCAGGAACACCTCCGCGACCTTGGCCACACCACGCACCGGTCCGAGCGGCCCGGCGGACGCGGCGGCGAGATCGGCCTCGTCGAAGTCTCGAGCCGCGGACCACGGCAGCACCTCGGCACCCAGCGCCGCGAACCGGTCGACGTAGCGCGAACCGGTGTAGACGCGCACCTGGTGACCGCGGCGGAGCAGCTCGGCCACGATCCCGGTCACCGGAGCGACGTGGCCGGCGATGGGCATCACGGTGACGACAGCCCGCACGATCGCCCCCTCCCGCTAGGGCGAGCCTAGGGCGGCCGACGACCACCACTCAAGGGTCAGAGCCCGGCCAGCGCCTCGGCGATCGGAGTGTGGCCGCTGATCAGCTCGAACTGCGTGCGTACGGCCGTCCCCGACTCGAGCAGCTGAGCCAGCACCGCGGCCACATCGGCCCGCGGCACGGAGCCCGGTCCGGTGGTGCCGGCCGCCTCGACCAGTCCGGTGGGCGGGTCGTCCAACAGGCCGCCGGGCCGGACCACGGTCCAGTCCAGGTCCCGTCCCCGCAGGTCGGCGTCAGCCTCGCTCTTCGCGCGCAGGTAGATCTGGAACACCTCGTCGGAGTCGGGGTCATGGTCGTCCGCGGCGATCGCGGAGACCATCAGATAGCGGCGTACGCCGGCGGTCTCGGCGGCGTCGGCCAGCAAGATGGCGCCGTCGCGGTCGACGGTCAGCTTGCGCTCGGCCCCGCTGTTCGGCCCACCGCCCGCGGCGAACACCACCGCGTCGGCCCCGGTCAGGTGATTGGCCACGGTGTCGGAGTCGACGCGCTCCAGGTCGAGGACCAGGGCCGCGGCCCCGACGCGTTCGAGGTCGGCGGCCTGGTCCGGGTTGCGGATGATGCCGACCGGTTCGTGCCCGGCCTCGGCCAACAGCCGTTCCAGGATCAACGCGATCTGTCCGTGCCCTCCGGCGATGACGACCTTCATCTCGGCACTCCCTTCCCTTTCCGCCGTACGCCGTGTGCGGCCGGCGTTTCACCCTAGGCGTAGGCCCGTCGTGGCCTTGCGGGCTGTGTCGTTGCAGGAACATGATGAAGGTGGACCCCAGAGGTCCTGGGGCATCACATTCGGGGGGATTGATGTTCGTACAAGTCATCTCCGGCGCCGTCGGCGACGCCGAAGCAATCAAGGCCCACGGCGACCGCTGGTACGCCGAGCTCCGACCGGGAGCCACCGGCTGGCTGGGCACGACCGCGGGCGTCACCACGGACGGCACGTTCGTGCTGCTGGCCCGTTTCGACTCGGCGGAGTCCGCGCAGCGCAACAGCGACCGACCCGAGCAGGGAGCGTGGTGGGCCGAGGCGGAGAGCTCGTTCACCGGCGACGTCAGCTTCGCCGACTACGACGATGTCTACCTCGCCCGCGGTGGCGGCTCCGACGATGCGGGCTTCGTCCAGGTCATGCTGGGCCGCACCTCTGACCCCGCCCGGCAGCGCCAGCTGAACGAGCAGTTCGAGGAGTTCGGCTCCCAGTTCCGACCTGACGTCTTGGGCGGAGTGATCGGCATCCGAGACGACGGGCAGTTCGCGCAGGCCTTCTACTTCACCTCTGAGGCGGAGGCCCGGGCCGCGGAGCAGCAGGAGATGCCCGAGGAGGTCAGCCGGCAGTTCGCCGAGGAGGAGGCACTGACCACCGAGATCCGCTATTTCGACCTGACCTCACCGTGGCTCTACTCCTGAATCAGCGAGCGAGGTCGTCCGCTGACAGGGGCCCGTCCGGCTGAACCCCCGTGCCTTCCCAGGTGAGTCCGCCGTCGGGCGCGACGACACGCGCTTCGGGGATGAGCGCGTGGACGTCGTGCGCCAACGCGATCGGGACGACGTGGTCCGCCGCCCCGCGGGTCGGTTCACCGGCGAGGACGGCGAGTCCCTGCCGTTGCAAGCACCAAGCAAGGGCCTCGCCGGAGCTCGAGGTCTGCGGGCCGATCAGGGCCCGGACCGACCCGGTCGGCGGTGCTGCGAGTGGTGCCCCGGCGGTCCACCATGGTCGGACGACGTCGCGGTACGCCACGTCGAACAGGTGGCGGGGCGGCCCATCGGCCAGCCAGTCCACGATGAGCGCCACGGTGGCGGGGTCGCCACCGACATTGGTGCGTAGGTCGAGGTCCAGCTGAGCAGCACCCCGTACGAGCTGGAAAGCGCCGGCCAGCAGCGGTGCCGCGGCCGTCGCCGGCGCCAACGCCGTCAGCCGGATGACGGCGACACCGTCGGTACGCCGTTCCACGGCTGCGATGCCGGCGCCGGAACGCCGCTCGGCCGCGATGTCCGGCGGCGGCCAGCCGGGGCTAATGTGCTCGGGCAGCAAGCCGGCGGCCAGGACCAGCTCGAGGTGACGGAACACGAGCTGCGCCGCGGCCTCGATCTCAGACAGTGACCCGGCGTCGACGGCTCGGGCATCGTCGGCCCACGGCGCCAGCGCGTTCTGCAGCCGGTCCACCCGCTCCCCGGGTCCGTAGTGCCCCTCGACCCGGTCGATCAGCAGCGCGACGATGTCGGCCAGGCTGGAAGCGGTCATGCCGAGACTGTAATTCCCGGTGGACCCTGCCGTCACCGCACCAGCGACGTCGGCTTCATCAGGCCTGTCACCGACGGGTGCTAGCGTCTGAGCAGCTCAGCCCCGTGGAAGTCCTCGACGAAGAGGAGTGTCGCCATGACCCAGCCCGTCAGCCACGTCCGGACCCGGCGCCCGCTGGCGGTGATCGTCTTGGGACTCGCACTCCTCGTCGCGGGCCTCCTCGCGCCCCCCGCTGCAGCGAAGCCCACCGCGCCACAGCCGGCCGGGCCGGGTCTCGGCAGCCGGGTCACGGTCTTCGATCCGAGCATGCCGCTCAGTGAGATCCAGGCGGCGCTGGACAGCGCGTACGCCAAGCAGGTCGACAACGAGATGGGCTCGGACCGCTACGCCTTCTTGTTCATGCCCGGCACGTACGGGTCGGCTGCGGCCCCGCTGCAGGTCAAGGTCGGCTACTACACCGAGATCGCGGGCCTCGGCGCCTCCCCGACCGACGTCACCATCCACGGCAAGGTGGAGGTCTACAACCGCTGCCTGGCAGACGGCGGCACCGCCAACTGCATCGCCCTCAACAACTTCTGGCGCACCCTGTCCAACCTGTCGATCGACATCGACGCGGCCGGTCAGGACGGCTGCCGCACGGCGGCCAATTTCTGGGCCGTCTCGCAGGCCGTCTCCATGCGTCGGCTGAACATCACCGGCGGCACCTTGTCGCTGATGGACTTCTGCACCGCCGGCCCGCAGTTCGCCAGCGGCGGCTTCATCGCCGACTCCAAACTGCCCAGCGTCATCAGTGGCTCCCAGCAGCAGTGGCTGACCCGCAACAGCGAAGTCGCCGGCTGGTCCAATGGAGTCTGGAACCAGGTCTTCTCGGGCACCGTCGGCGCACCCGCGGAAACCGGCTTCCCCGACCCCCCTTACACCACCCTTGACCAGACACCGGTCAGCCGCGAGAAGCCCTATCTGTTCGTCGACGGCCAGGGACGGTGGGCGGTCCGGGTGCCGAGCGCGCAGCGGAACAGCCGCGGTATCACCTGGGGCTCGGGTCTGACGCCCGGTCGCACCATCGCGCTCAGCGAGTTCTACGTGGCCAAGCCGGGTGACTCGCCGGCGAAGATCAACCGCCAGCTCGCCCGTGGTCGGCACCTGCTGCTCACCCCGGGGGTCTACGACATCGGCAGCAGCATCAAGGTGAAGCGAGCCAACACCGTGGTCCTCGGGATCGGCCAGGCAACTCTGACGGCGGCCCGCGGCGCAGTGCCGGTCAAGATCTCCGACGTCCCCGGGGTGGTCGTGGCCGGTCTGACCGTCGACGCGGGCCCGGTGAACTCGCCGTTCCTGATGCAGGTGGGCAAGCCCGACCACGGCGGCAAGGTGAAGGGGGCGGCGACCAATCCGACCACACTGTCCGACGTCTACTTCCGGGTCGGCGGGCCGCACATCGGCCGGGCCACGATCAGCCTGCAGGTGAACAGTGACCACGTGCTGGTCGACCACACCTGGGTCTGGCGCGCCGACCATGGCATCGAGGGCTTCACCGCCGGTGCGAATGGTGACACCGACCGGTGGCAGACCAACCTCGGCCGCTACGGCGTGGTCGTCAATGGTGACGACGTCACCGCCACCGGACTGTTCGTCGAGCACTACCAACGGCACAACGTGGTCTGGAACGGCAACCGCGGCACCACCGTCTTCTTCCAGAACGAGCTGCCGTACGACCCGCCGACCCAGGCGGCCTGGGACCAGGGCAGTAGCGGCACCGGCTGGGCGGCGTACAAGGTGGCCGACGACGTCCGTACGCACCGGCTCTACGGCGGTGGGTCGTACGTGTTCAACCAGAACAACCCCTCGATCCACACCGAGAACGGCTTCGAGGTGCCGAACCGTCCCGGCGTCCGGTTGCACCACATCATGACCGTCAACCTGACCGACGGAACCTTGGACCATGTCGTCAACGGCGTGGGTGCGGCCGCCGACGCTACCAAGATCGGGATACCCGTCTACGTCAACGACTACCCGGGCTGACCGGGAGACGGGCCGAGTCGAGCAACCGGTGAAAGCCTAGGCGGAACTCTCCGGCGCACTTTGACGTCACGGGATAGCCCCCCGTGTTGGGGGGCCGCTACCCACCAATTGCGGGGTTCGCGGAGCAATTGCATCGTGATCCTATGGTCTTGCCACCTAAGCGAAGCTGCGAGGGGGCATATCTCGGGGATTTCCGCTCGACTCTGCGCTCACTGGGGGCCTGTCGGAGCGCTGATTGGACCGTTGCTGAACCGTCATCAATGGGTCCGACGCCATAGCGCCTGACGGGACGCCGCTCGCGTAGACCAGCTTGCGAACTCTCCGCACCGGACACGTGCACGAGACAGGCTGAAGGAGTCGTTCGATGACCACAGAGCAGGGACACCCGCAGGTGAGCCCAACTGAAGAGCAGGGGTCGCTCACCGGCCTGCTGCTGCCGTCCGACCCGGGTTTCGCCGCACTCGACCCGCTCCAGCAGGACAGGCACAGCGGGATCAGTCGCCGCAGTGTCTTGAGGCTGGGGGTGCTGGGCGCGACCGGCGTCGTCCTGGCCGGAGCCAATGCGACGCTCAGTCCCTTCTTGGCTTCGCGGGGACTCCTGTCGGCCGACGGCGTCTTCGCTGCCGCGGCAACGGCGATCACCGACCTGGTGTACCTCGAGAACTTCCCGACGAGCCCGCTGATCCTCGAGCCCTTCAAGGATGAGCTCACCGTCCCGAAGGCGGCGAAGCCGGAGGACAACGGCACCTACAGCAACTGGGCCAAGCCCCCCGGGCCTGGCTACGGCCAGCAGAACTCGCTGGAGAACGAGCGGCACCAGAAGTGGTCCAGCGACATCTCCTGCCCCGACCCGGTCGTCTACAAGTTCGACCTGCGGGTGGCCGGTCACTCGTTCACCAGCTCGCCGGTGCTGCCCATCGACAAGAACGGCCGCCCCACCATCTCGTACGACGCCTCAGGCAAGACGTACGCGGCGGGCACCAAGCGGCAGCTCCCGAGAAGCACGATCTACGGGTTCAACGGTGTCTTCCCGGGTCCGATGATCAACGCCGAGTACGGCAAGCCGGTGCTGGTGCGGTTCAACAACCAGCTGGACGAGAACCCGGAAAACCTCGACCGGCAAGATTTCGGGACGAAGGACCTCTCCTTCCTGACCCACCTGCACAACGGTCACACGGCGCCCGAGAGCGACGGCAACCCGCACTACTCGATGCGGAACGGCCCGAAGTACGAGGGGTACCGGCCGGGCATGTGGTGCGACAACCTCTACCTCAACTGGCCGGCTGGAGGGGACGACCGGGAGAAGCAGAGCTTCTTCTGGTTCCACGACCACCGGATGGACCAGACCGGGTCCAACGTCTACAAGGGACTCGTCGGCCTGTACCCCATCTACGACCCGAAGGAGTACGTGTCGGGGGCGGGCGGTCTCGACATGGGCGACGAGCGCCAGGGTCTGCGGTTGCCGGGGGTCCGGACCGACAACTCGGATGGGTCGTTCGACGTTGCGTACGACATCCCGCTGGCCTTCTCCGACTTCCGCCTGGACGACGGAGTGACCGTTCACAAGGACATCCACGACACCGAGGGCGACTTCCCGGACGCGAACAACCCGAAGGCTCACCCGGAATGGTGGGGCAAGTCGTTCTACAAGCACTTCCCCAACCACGGCTTCGTTGGCGACATCTTCACCGTCAACGGCACGGCCAACCCGGTGATCACCGTGAAGCGCCGCAAGTACCGGTTCCGCTTCCTCGATGCATCGATCGCGCGCATCTACGACTTCAAGTTGATGAGCTCGACGAAGGGCCCCGTGACCGCGGCGTCGCTGGGCTACACCGGCGACGAGCTCCAGGGTCAGTACCGGATCCCCGACGGCCAGCAGTGCATGCAGTTCACCCAGATCGCCTCCGACGGCGGACTGCTGCCGTTCGCCGTCAAGCGGGACAACTTCGAGCTCTGGCCCGCCAAGCGTCGCGAGGTGATCGTCGACTTCACCCGTTACCAGGACGGCTCTCCGACGACCAAGGGCGACGTCATCTACCTGACCAACACCATGAAGATGCCGGATGGCCGCATGTGGGCCAGCTCGTCACGATTCTCGCCCGACCCGAAGTACAAGGTGCCGATGATCAAGATCATCATCGGCGACGACGCCCCTGATGACAGCATCATGCCGTCGCCGACCAAGCCGCTGCGGGCCCTTCCGCCGCTGCCCAGCAACTGGAAGACCTTGATGGACAACCGGTTGATCTTCGAGGTGCAGCGGGGCAACACCATCGGTGAGACCGAGTGGTTGATCAACGGCAAGCCGTTCAACCCAGGCGCACCCTCGCAGAGCCTGAAGAACCCGGCGGGCAAGTCACCGCTCGCGCAGCAGAAGCTCAACAGCTTCAACCTCTGGGAGATCAGGAACGGCGGCGGGGGCTGGGTGCACCCCTTCCACCTTCACATGGAGGAGCACCGGACGGTCATGCGCAACGGCAAGGACGTCACGGCCGGCGGCAACCCGGCACATCCGGATGACGTCTCCCGCGAAGACCTTGTTGCCCTGGACCCCAGCGAGTCGGTGATCATCTATCGGGGGTTCCGAGACTTCACCGGGCAGTACGTGGGCCATTGCCACAACCTGGCCCACGAGGACCACGCGATGATGTTCGGCTGGGAAATCACGCCCTAGCCGCACAGGGGCTCGAGCTGAGCCCCGCCGATACCCGAGTACGCGCGGCGGCAGGTCTGGGAAGCCCGGCCTGCCCCGCCCTCACAGGAAAGGAGCTTGATCACGATGGACCTCCTCTCGAGGACCCCTCTCGAACCTTCAGTCGACGCGCCTCCGCTCCGAGTGGCCGTACCGTGGTCCACCGTCATGCTGCTGGCCATCGTGCTCGCGTACGCCGACGGCTTCTGGATGACGTCCCTGCGGGGTGCGGTCGGTGCCATCTCGCGGACCCAGGAACCGTTCACCAGCTATTGGCGTACGTCGACCCTGATGCTTCCGGTCTTCGTTCTTGCCGTTCTTGCGGCGCTGACGTACGGAATGCGCCGGTTCGGGCCGGAGCTGCGGTCAACGAGAACCATCGTGGCGACGGGTTTGCTGGTCGCCGCCGCGGCGACCTTGGCCGCTGTCGGCTTGAGCGCAGGCAGCGCGGCCTACGACTACTACCTCCAGGCGTCGCATCTCGACATGATGCGGAGCATGCAGCATGGCTGCGACACGGCGTGCCTGAACCGGCAGCAATGGGCGACCGCCCTCGCGCACGGCCGCGCGATCGGCTACGCCAGTGCCGCGATGTTGGTGACGAACCTGGCGCTCGTCGGTTGGATCGTGGCGATGCGTGGCGGGCGGCTGAGGGTCAGCCGCGCGGGTCGTCCCCTCGGTCGTCGGGCGCACATCGCCGATGTCGCCGGCAGCAGGGCTCAGGATCTCCGTCTGCTCCTCGTCACCGGCCTGATCGCCGCCGCGGCCATCCATGCCGCGGTTGTCCCCGAGCACCTGAATGAGTGGGTGTGGGCGGGGCTGTTCTTCATCGTGTTGGCGGTGCTCGAGGTCACCATCGCCAACGGGTTGTTCAAGACCGCACAGCGCACCGCTCTGATCGCCACCGCCCTGGTGTCGGCCGGCCCGCTCCTGGTCTGGATCGTGTCCCGGACCGTTGGCCTGCCGTTCGGTCCCGACGCCGGAACCGCGGAGGCTTTTGGTCTCGCCGATTGCGTGGCGTCCTTGCTTGAGCTCGGCACGCTGATCGGGGCCCTCGTGCTGCTACGGAGCGCCGACCGGCACATCCGAGGACCGGCCCCGGCCCACCAACGGGCGTTGGCCCTGGTGGCCGTCGTTGCGGTCGGGGCTCTCGGCCTCGGCGGCGCGGCGTCGGCCTGGCTCGACGGTGCCGACACCACCGGCACCGAAACCACCGAGGTCGTACGCGGCCATCACTGAGCTGATGGCACCAACCCTGTGCGCATCGGGGTGTCGTCGCTCACACTGACCACGCGCGAGGCCGTCCGTCTTTACGATGAACCTGCCCACAGCATGCAGCTGCCGGCGGACGGAGGTTCAGATGCAGCGGATCACCCGGCGCGCGGCCCTGCTGGGACTCGTCGGTGCTGGTCTTGCCGCCTGCTCGAAGGCGAAGCCGACGGTGACCGAACCGGTACCCACCACTCCGCCACCCTCCAGCCCGGTGCCCAGCGCGACGCCCAGCCCGACCATCCCGGTGGACACCCGGCCGCGATGGCCTCTGACCGGCAAGCTGCTGAAGGACAAGGGGAAGGTCCGGCACGCCGCGGTGGCGGTCAAGGTGCCCGACAACCAGCAGGAGCACCCGCAGCGCGGCATCGACAAGGCCGACATCGTCTTCGTCGAGCTGGAGGGCTACCGGGACACCCGGGGTTACAGCGGGACCCGGCTGGTGCCGGTGTTCCACTCTCAGATGCCCGAGAGCGTCTCGCCCGTACGTTCCATCCGACCGGTCGACATCCCGCTGCTGAGCCCGATGAACGCCCTGATCGGCAACACCGGTGCGGCGCCGTGGGTGGTCAACTACGTCAAGCACTATCGCAAGAACCTCGAGGGCATGCTCTCCTACCTGAACACCATCGGCACCGGCTCGTACGGCACCGACGCCTCGAGGATCTACCAGATCAACGGTCAGTCCTACTACGACCGCGCGACCATCTGCCATCCGAAGGTGCTGGCCAAGCAGACCAAGCGGTTCCGCTCCGGGCCGCCCCAGCGGTACTTCCCGATCGCCTCGACCGAGGACGAGGTCAGCACCGCGAAGGGCAAGGCCGGCCGCTCGGTCAAGATCCCCTACAAGGGCGACGACTACTTCATGAGCTACAGCTATCACAAGAAGTCGAAGCGCTATCGCCGCAGCATGCCCTGGGGTCCGCACGTGATGGCCGACGGGACCCGGATCAGCACCGACAACGTGTTGATCATCAAGGCCAAGCAGCACTACGGCAAGATCTTCAAGGGCAGTGGGCACGAGGAGCCGCTGCACGACATCATCAACACCAAAGGCACCTTCCACTACTTCAACCGCGGCCGCTACGTGACCGGCACCTGGAGCAAGGCCAAAGTGGCCGACCGGTTCGAGTTCACCCTTCCCGATGGCAGCCCGTTCAAGATGGCCCCGGGCCAGACCTTCGTCGAGCTCCCCGACACCAAGGCCAAGATCCGCATCCAAGACTGACCCGCCCGCGGGCGGAAAACGCGGGCTGGGCCTGTCGAAACGCTCGCCAGAGCTCCCGCGTTCTTGATCTTGGTCGGAAGTTTCCTGCCGGGTCGTTGCGACGATAGGGTGCTGCAACCTACGACTCGAATGAGGCACCGTGAAGAAGTGGATTCCCGCACAGCTGCTGGTGACGGCCGCGCTCGTCATCGCCGCGGCCCTTCCGGCCGATGCGGCCACCACCTCCATCAGCGTCGCCGCCGGCACCGGACCTGCTTCCGTCGACACCTCGACCAAGCTCGTCTACGTCGGCACGACTCCACCCTCGCCGTCGGCGCCCGCAAACGAGTGGACGTCGAGCGCCGGCGTCGCGCAGATTGACCCGGTGACCAAGAAGGTCGTCAAAGCGGTCACCATCAGCACCCTTCTCTCCTACGTCATGAGCGAATACGTCTCCGACGTGAAGGTCAACCCGACGACCAACGACCTGTGGGTGCTCACCGGCGGCGTCGCTGTTGGCGGCTGCTGGTCTACGCTCTATCAGCTCCACAAGAAGACCCTGGCGAAGGTCCGGTCATACAAGCTCGGTTGCGCGCGAAAGATCGAACTCGATCCGACCTCTCAGTGGGCCTACCTCGCGGAGGCACCCTTCTACAACGACCTGGGTGAGAACGCGCAGCCGGTGACCAAGGGCAACGTGGTCGCTATCGACGGAGCAACGGGTACGGTCAGCCGGGCCATAGTGCCGTCCCCGACGTCCGGGGTTTTCTCTATCACCGAAGGTCACCGGATGATTTCGATCGCCTTCAACCGGAAGAACTACGGGCTTTACGTGGTCGGCCAGGGCACCATGTGGGCCTACACGAACAAGCTGAAGCTCGTCCACACCACCAAGCTCTCCTATTCGCCGGACTCCGTCCTCAAGACCGCCGCGAACCTGACCACCAATCAGATCTACATCACCGACGGCGTGAAGGTCACCGAGATCTCCGGGGTCACGGGCGAGATCACGCGGACCTCGGTCGTCGGGGGCGGCTCGACGATGGTGATCGACACCAGCTCGAACGTGCTCTATCTGGGCACCAACACCATCAACCTTTCCACCTTCACCTCCACCGGCAAGCAGGCCTACCTGGTGCAGGCGGTCGACCCGAGCACCCACGCCCGCTACTGGGCAGGCTCGGCCACCTTGAACATCACCCGTTAGCTGCTGGTCAGCAGAACAAGCTGTTGCGTGGCCCGGGTCATGGCCACGTAGCGGTCGACGGTCCCCTCGAGTCCCGATCCGAAACGGTCCGGGTCGACCAGGACGACGAGATCGAACTCGAGGCCCTTGGCCGTCTCCGGCGTCAGCGACCGTACGCGGGCGGTCGCTTCGAACGTCGGGTCGCCGATCACGCAGGCGATGCCGTCCGCGTGTTGACTGCTCCAGTCGTCGAGGATCGATCTGAGGTCGGCGGTGGCTGCGTGAACGACCGGCAAGCCGCTGCTGCGGATGGAGGTGGGCACGTTGGCGTCCGGGATCACCGACCGGATCACCGGCTCGGCCTCGACCATCACCTCCTGTGGCGTCCGGTAGTTGACGCTCAAGGAGGCTTGGTTGATCTGGTCGAGGCCGATCCGCTCAAGCCGTTCGGCCCACGACTCGACGAACCCGTGCCGGGCCTGGGCTCGGTCGCCGACGATGGTGAAGCTTCGCGACGGACAGCGGCGCAACAGCATCTGCCATTCGGCGTCAGTCAGCTCTTGAGCTTCGTCCACGATGATGTGGGCGAACGGCCCGGCGAGCAGGTTCGGGTCGGTGCTGGGCAGCGCCGCGTCGTCCACCAGCGAGTTCCGGATGCTGGCTCGGCGCAACAGCTGCATCGAGCCTTCCGGATCGTCGTCGGCCGCGAGCAGGTCGTCGACGACCTGGTCCATGGCGGCTCGTTCGGCGGCTTCCGCGGCATCGCGGCGACGGCGGCGGCGAGACGACTCGGGATCGCCGAGCCGCTGGCGGGCCGTGTCGAGGAGCGGCAGATCGGACACCGTCCAGGCTGTGGCGTCATCCCGCTGCAGCCTGCGCACCTCCTCCGGGCTGAGCCAGGGAGCGCACCGGCGCAGGTAGGCGGGCACCGTCCAGAGGTCCCCGACCAGGTCAGCCGCTTCGATCAGGGTCCAGTTCCGGTTCAGCGCGTCGTTCAGCTCCGGGCTGCGGCGCAGCACAGTCCGCAGCCGGTCCGGAGAAATCTCGTTCTCGTCGAGCTTGTCGATCAAGATGTTCAGCAGCGCCTCCCGGACCTGGTCGAGGGCCTCGTTGTGCGGCGTACCCGGGTCAGGCTCGTCGAAGGCTTCGGTCCAGTCCGCGGCACTGATCCAGAAGTCGGCCCAGTCGGTCTCCACCAGCGTCGCCTTGGCCGGGGGTTCTTCGTACAGCCGCACCGCCGGCTCGATGGCCTCGACCATCCCCAGCGACGATTTCAGCCGAGCCACGTCCTCATCCGTCTCGACCGTGGCCGCGGCGCCCTCGCTGACCAGATCACGCACGGTGCAGGTCTGGACGCCTTCCTCGCCCAGGCTGGGCAGGACGTCGGCGATGTAGGCCAGATACGGACGGTGTGGTCCGACGAACAACACCCCGCCCCGACCCTCGCCCAGGTGCGGATCGGAATAGAGGAGGTACGCCGCGCGGTGCAGGGCGACCACGGTCTTACCGGTGCCCGGACCGCCGTCGACGACGAGCGCCCCCCGCGAACCCGCGCGGATGATGGCGTCCTGGTCGGCCTGGATGGTGCTGAGCACGTCACGCATCTGCGGCGACCGGCTGTTTCCCAGGCTGGCGATGAAGGCCGACTGGTCGTCGAGGGCGGCGTGCCCTTCCAGTCCGTCCAGACTGAAGACCTCCTCCCAGTAGTCGCTGATCCGGCCGTTGGTCCAGCGGTAGCGGCGGCGGCTGAGCAGCCCCATCGGGTTGGCGTGAGTCGCGGCGAAGAACGGCTCGGCGGCCGGGGTGCGCCAGTCGATCAGCAGCCGTCGGCCGGCGAGGTCGGTCAGACCGAATCGTCCGACGTACACCGCTTCCCGATCGTCCGCACTGACCATCCGCCCGAGGCACGCATCGAGGCTGAATCGACGCAGCAGACGCAGGCTGGCGCTCAGGCGGTGGATCTCCAGATCCCGGTCGAGGGCGCCCCGCCCCCGGCCGCCGGGGGCCTTGCGCTGCACGTCGAGCCGGTCCGACAGCTCGGCGATCTGGTGGGCCAGGCTCTCGGCGATGACCGCGAAATGCTGCTCGTCGGCCGCGATCAAGGCCGGGTCGGCCTTGGCCGCCAGCCGGTCGGGCAGCTGAAACGCCTGGGTGGTCACGGTGGTCACGTCATCATCTCTTCTAGGTCGCAGCGACATCGAAGGGACGATTGTGATCCGTACGGGGGGTCTTGCGGCAAGCCCCCCACTGCGCTATACGTTGAATACAGAGGGCGTGTTGACAGCCTCCCCCACCCCGTCAGAGTGTGCGTGACTGAACCGCGGCCTGCCGGAGCATCCGTACGGCGTCCGACTCGTGGTAGATGCGTTCACTCGGTTCGATCCGCGCACAGAATCCGGCGTACATCACCACGGCCAGCAACGAGACCACCGGTTCCAGCAGCAGCGCCGCCCGCGCGGGGTCCGAACCCGGCACGATCCGCTGCCAGCCGGACACGAACCACTTCCGGGCCGCCCGCTGGGCCGATGGTGGCAGCTGCTCCACGAACGCCAGCTCGTCGATCAAGGGATGGCCGATGAACGAGTCGCCCCAGTCCAGGATCACGTAGTCCTCCACCGGGCCGGCCACGTTGCCGGGATGGAAGTCCCCGTGCACCAGAGCGTCCGGGACGCCACAGGCGTCGATCTCCGCCAGGCGGGCCGGCAGCCCGCTCACCAACGCATCCACTGCTCGACGCTCGGACCGATCGAGCGAGGTTCCCCAACTCGCGACCGCCGCCTCGATCGGGGCGACTATGGTCGGCAGCCGCCGGTCCGGAACGCCGCGGGCGGTCAGCTCGTCCAGACGATCCAGGCTCCGCTCCTGCAGTCCGGTCAGCAGCTCGACCATCGGACGCAGCGCCGCTGGGTCTTGAATGTGGTGGTTGACCGCGCCGGCGATGTCGGCGATCAGGATGCGGCCGGGGGCGAAGTCGATCATCCGGGGCGCCACCGGCGCTCCGATCCAGTCGATGACCGCGCCCTCGTGCGCGAAGAAGTCAGGGACGACCTTGAGCCACAGCAGACCGGCATCGGTCGGGATCCGCCACAGCGCAGACAGGTTCCAGGTGCGTCGCTGCTCGGGCGGCCCTGAGCTGGTCACGTTCCGGACAGCCAACCGCTCCTCGGCCCAGGCGAGAAGCTCGGCCGGCCCGCCTGGCCGGGCCCAGCTCTGGCGCAGGGGATGCTCGGCCAACGGGTCACCGTCGACAACGGCGAGGTGACGCTGGGGTGGGGAGTTGGTCTCGGCCAGGTAGGTGACCTCGCCGCCGTCGATCCGGTCGGAGTTGGCGTGCAGCAGCCGGAGGACCGTGATCTCAACCGCGTCTCGGTCGCGGATGGCGGCCACCAGGTCGTACGCCTCCGGCCACCACGGCATCTCCAGCTGCACCGGGGGGAGCTGCCCGAGAATCGCCCCGTCGTGCACCAGGACGACACTCGCCCGCCGACCGGTCATCGCCACCCGACGAGCCTAAGCCCGGTCACGCCGATCCGACGGTCAGCGTCACGACCATCGCCGCCGCCAGAACCAGTTCTGGACGGTGAGGATGGGCCGGATGAGCTCGACCGCGGACCGTCGCCAAGCCGGCCGGTGCGAGATCGTCCGCCGCCTCTCGCGAGCAGCGGTCACCGTGGTGTAGCGCTCAGCGGCGTGCCGGCTGAGTTCGTACGAAGTAGGCCGGAGGTCGGCCGTGGGCAAGCTGTGCATAGCGGATTCCCGTTTCAAGCGAGTCGTCATGGGGTGGTCGTGCGGGGTCGCGGGGCGGCCGGGCATCCGGCCGCGCCCGCGATCGTGGTTGCCCGGTGAGGATCAGACCCGGCGGGCGGTGACGAGCAGGTACTCCCAGCCCATGACGCCGTCGTCCAGGAACCGCTCGCCCAGGGCCGCCAGGTCGGCGTCCAGGGCGGCGACCTTCTCCGGGTCAGCGGCGATGAAGCGATACACCGCGATGGTCGGTCCGTAGTTCTTCTTCATGAACTCACGGAACTCAACTCCGTCGTCGAAGCGGTCGACCCGGAGCGACTGCTGATGGGCCACCAGATCGGTCACCCGCTCCCCGAACAGGGTGTGCACGTGGTCCGCCCGTCCCCACAGCGGCGCCGGTGAGGCACCGGGCGGGGGCGGCGGCGCGTACGGCTTCATCACGGCGAACACCTGGCCGATGAAGCCCTCCGGCGTCCAGCTGAGGACGCCGATCGTGCCGCCCGGACGGCAGACGCGAACGAGCTCGTCAGCGGCCTGCTGGTGATGCGGTGCGAACATGACGCCGATGCAGGACAACACCACGTCGAACGAGGCGTCCTCGTAAGGCAGCGCCTCAGCGTCGGCGGTGCGCCAGGTCAGCTCCAAGCCTTCGGTCTGAGCCGCCGCGCGCCCGACCTCGAGCAGCTCGGGGGTCAGGTCGGTGGCGATCACCTCGGCGCCCCGGCGGACGGCCGGGATGGCTGAGGTCCCGGTACCGGCCGCGACATCGAGAACGCGCTGCCCGGGCTGGACGTCGACTGTGTCGACCAGGATGCCGCCGAGCGAGCCGACGACGTCGACGACGACGGTCGGATAGCTACCGCTGGCCCACATCGCAGCGTGCTTGGCCTTGAGCGCCTGGTCCTCCGGCGTTGCCGTGATCGACGCGGTGGTGGTGGTCATGGTGTTCCCTCCATTGGGTTGATTCATGACCACAACGGTAGAAATCACGGACCCCTCAGCACATCGGCGCCGACGCGCAACCTTGGGGCCTGGGACCACAGGTCAGATGGGGGCTGACGCGTAGGTCACCGGCTGGAAAGAAGCCTGGCCACCGCTGCCGTACGCGCGGTCCTTCCTTGCAGACCGAGCTTCGCGTACGCGTTCTGCAGGTGCCGCTCCACCGTCCGTACCGACAGCACCAGCTCGGCAGCGATCGCGTCGTTGTCCCGGCCGCGGGCAGCGTGGGTGAGGATGTCGAGCTCGCGCGGCGACAGCTTCGACGCTACGTCGTCGTCGACCGTGATCGGTTCAGCTCGGCGATCCGCCGCAAGGAACTGGGTGATCTCGCGCAGAAAGACTTCCCAGGCGGGTTCGTCCGCCAGCACGATGTGGTTGTTGCTCTCCAGGGCGACCAACCGGGCGCCCTTGATGTTCGCTGCGAGGTGCCGACTGTGGGTGAACTCGTTCATCCGGTCGCCGCGGCTGCCCAGCACCAGGGTCGGCAGGTCGAGCTCGGACAGCCGCCCGATGGAGTCGATCACCTGACGTTGCGACCGGGCCAGGACCGCGGTCTCGGCGTCGGTGGCCATCCGCTGCAGGTCGTCGATCCAGCACATCTGTTCCTCAGTGCCGCCGGGGATCATCATGCTCGTGAAGACCCGGCGGAACTCCGAGGTCGGTCGCGCCCAACCGACCTTGATCAGCGATTCGAACACCGCATACATCTCGAGCTCTTCCGGCGTCACGCCGGCGTGCGCTCCGGCGTAGCTGCCGTAGAACGCGAGCCGGGTGAGTCGCTCCGGATGCCGCGCGGCGTACTCGATCGCCACCGGTCCACCCTGGGCCATCGCCAGCAGGGCGAAGCGCCCCAGTCCGGCGTCGTCAGCGACAGCCTCGAGGTCGGCGACTCGAGCCTCGAGGCTGTGGTCGGTCACCCCGCGATCCGACAGTCCGTGGCCCCGCTCGTCGTAGCGGATGACGGTGGCGATGCGCCCGAGCTCGACCAGATAGTGCCGCCAGACCGGGCTCTGCCAGTCGAACTGCAGGTGGCTCAGCCAGCACGCGTCGATCAGCAGGGGCGGGCCGGAGCCGTGCACGGCGTACGCGATCCCGACTCCATCGGCCGAGCGCGCGAAACGGATGTCCTGCACCGCGTTCGCGCCGCCCGTCGCCACTCGATGATGGTAAGTCGTCCACACCGCGAAGGACATCCGTACGCTGAAATGATCGTGACCGAGCTAGCGGGGGGTCAACACGCAGAACTCGTTGCCGTCCGGATCGGCCAGCACCACCCAGTCGACTGCGCCCTGGTCGATGTCGAGGCGGGTCGCGCCCAGCGCGAGCAGTCGCTCCACCTCCGCGCGCTGATCACCGTCCGTCGGCGGCGCGATGTCGAGGTGTAGCCGGTTCTTCCCGGTCTTGGGTGCCACCGGTGGACCACCCCAAGTGATCTTCGGACCCCCGTGCGGGGAACGGATCGCGGTCTCCTGGTCCTGGTCCCAGACCAGCGGCCAACTCAGGGCCTCGCTCCAGAAATATCCGACCTCCTGAGAACCGTCGCAGCACAGCGCTCCGATGAATCCGCAGTCGGCCAGGAAGCTGTTGTCCGGTCCGATGACGTCGAACTCGTTGCCTTCGGGATCGGCCAGCACCACATGCTTCTCCTCAGGCAGCTGACCGATGTCGATGTGCCGACCGCCGAGCTCCAGCGCGCGGGCCACCGTCTCCTGCTGGTTCTCCAGGGACGTGCTGGTCAAGTCGAAATGCAGCTGGTTCTGACCCGTCTTCTGCTCCTGGGAGGGAAGAAACCGGAGCCGGAACCCGGTGTCGTCGTTCGGTATCAAGCCGACCCCCTCCGTCGGCTCGTCGACCATTTCCCACCCGAGGATGCCGGCCCAGAAGTCGGCCAGCCGCACCGGCTCGATGGCATCGAAAGTGACGGCGAAAAGTTGCGACGCCATGCGTTCCCCATCTCGGACCTCAACGTCATTGACCGGCCCATTCTCATCGCCACCGCCAGAGAAGGGAAGCCACTGGTGACCTCGCGTACCTATGCGCCCCCCGATTTATCGACGCTGGTCCTCAGGACGCGCGGCGCTG
>CAVUGB010000004.1:0-823722 GCA_963740705.1 uncultured Actinomycetota bacterium | reverse complement strand
ACCCGGCGCAACGTGGTGTCGGCATGCTGAGGATGGTTCCAGGCGTAGGCCACGGCGGCACCATCACTGCCGCAGCCGAGCAACGTGTCCCGCTCCGGCTCGGCACCGGCCCCGCCGTACGCCTCGCTGAAGCTGACCCGGGCTGTGCCGCTCGTAAGGAGCGTCAACGGCCTCCATGGCGCTCATCAGCCGGCTCAGCCGACCAGATCGTCGTACGCGATCGGTCGCCAGCTGAGGTCGGGGGCCGTCGTGGGCCGCGCCATCAGGGCCTTGTCGCAGTCATGGCCTACTGCGGCAGCTTCCACCGGGGCGTGCTGGGCTTGATCTTCCACTCCACGATCGACCACTGGCTGCGCTGCGCCGCGCGCATCAGCGAGATGTCCGGGCTGACCGCGACCGGCTGCCCCACCGTCTGCAGCATCGGCAGGTCGGAGTGCGAGTCGGCGTAGGCGAAGCTGCGGCTCAGGTCGATGTCGTGCAGCGCGCGTAGTGCTTGAGCCAGGCGGCCCGAGACTCCCCGACCAGCGGCGGGGTGGTCAAGTAGCCGGTGCACCAGGCCGTCCTCGTCGACGTCGAGCTCGGCGGCGACGATGACGTCGAAGAGCTCGGCCAACGGCCGGGTCAGGGTCCGGATCACGCCGGTGATCAAGATCGTGGTGTGGCCGGCCGCCCGGTGCTCCGAGATCCGACGTATCGGCGTCGGGCGACAGCCGGCTCATGATGTAGGGCGCCATCGTCGTGTCGACCCGGTGCTCCAGGGCCGCCAGGTCCAGGCCGCGGTAGCGCCGGTAGACCGCCCGCAGGAAGCTGCCGCGATCGCGCTGCTCGGCCAGCAGATAGCCCGGCAGCCGGCGGGCGACCTGGGCCACCTCGCCGATCTGGCCGGCCGGTGGCCAGCTCGGGCAGCCGGGCCCACAGGTACTGCTCGATCACGTTGGTCGACATGATCGTGCCGTCCAGGTCGAAGATCGCCACGGCCGCCGCACCGGCGGTGTTCTTGGTCAGGTCCTTCATGGTGCTCGGGCGGTTGCCGCGGGTGCGCCGCAGCGCGTCCATCCGGCGGACCGGGGCGGTGATGGAGGGGCAGTGCACGTCCTCGATGTAGGTCTTCCAGTCGTAGACCGCCGTGTCGAAGGCGAAGATCGGCTGGTCGGCCGGGTCCAGGGCCTGGCTCAGGGCCAGGCTGTTGTCGTCGACGAAGTGCAGCTCGGACTGGGCGTACTCGTTGTAGAGCGAGTGGTAGCGGCGCAGGAAGTCGAGCCGGCCGCGGAACCGGTCCAGGTCACGGGCGAACTTGCGGGTCTGGTCCGAGCGCGGCGCCTTGGACACGACCCGTTCGGCCAGTCCGTGGGCCCGCTCCGAGGTGGAGAGCAGCCGCTCCACCGAGGCCGCTCCCGGGAACTGCCACTCGGGCAGCGGCTTGCCCGGCTTGGCCACGTTCTCGAGCGGGGCTCGGGTGAAGTAGTTGCGGATGTGGCCGTACATGGCGGCGAAGGTCAACGGGTTCCGGGCCCCCGAGCTGACGTGGTAGAACTCCGGGTGCCCGGGCTCCGGGTTGGTCGCGCAGACGGCGACGATGGCGTTCACCACCAGGTCGCAGGGCACGATGTCGAGCACCGAGTCCGGCGAGGCGGGGAACTCGGGCAGCTCGCCGCGACCGTAGGCCAGGATCAGCGGCTCGGCCATCTTGAAGCCCTCGATCCAGCCCGGGTAGGGGTGCAGCCAGGACGACTCGACGATGGCCGGGCCGGACGATCGAGACGTGGATGTCCTCCCCCACCTCGGTCACCACCCGCTCGCCGAGGGCCTTGGTGAACGTGTAGACGTCGGTCCAGCCCAGCGAGCGAGCTCGCTCGGTGCCCGCCTTGACCAGCTCGGCCTGCACCCACTCGACCCGTCGCCGCTCGGTGTCGGCGGCCGTGGTCAGGTAGCCGGCCTGGCGGTGCAACCGCTCGGCCTGCTTGCGCAAGGTGATGAGCCGTTCGGACGTACGCGATTCGGCCTCGATCAGGTTGCGCATGGCTCAGCCCGGCCGAGGTCTCGATGTCGTAGTCGATGCTGTGCTCGTGCGGCGCCTCGGGGATGGCGCCGCGACGCCGGCCGGCCGTGTACGCCGTGGAGATGTGGACGTAGTGCGGCACCTTGGTCCGGTGGCCGTCGCGTCGGTGACCGCCTCCAGCATCTTGTCCATCAGCGCCTTGGTGCCGATCACGTTGGTGGTGAAGGCCTGGTCGATCGGCGGGTCGAACGAGACGTCGCCGGCGCAGTGCACGAGCACGTCGAGGTCGGCCGGCAGGTCGGGCACGTTCGGCAGGTCGCCCTCGATGATCTCGATCCGGGCGTCGACCAGCTCGGCCGCTCCCCCGGCGGCCTCGCGCACCTCGGTGAAGATGGCCTTCTTGACCAGGCTGATCACCCGGTCGCGGGCGCCGGCCGAACCCTTGCGCCGGACCAGCACCGAGGGTGTGGTGTCGGGTAGCTCGGTGAGGATCTTCCACAGCAGCTGCTCACCGATGAAGCCGGTCACCCCGGTCATCACGATCTTCTTGCCGGCCAGCAGGTCCTTCAGCCGTCCGTCCAGGCGTTGGGCGCTCGGGACCGCCGGCACACCCGGCTGGCTGCGGCGAAAGGTGTCAGCGGGGACCGTACTCATGCGTTGGTGCTCTTTCTGCCAGTGGGGTCGAGCTCACCTGGCGGGGTCTGTGCGGCCAGCAGGGCCTCTTCGAGCGTGAAGTTCCCCACGTAGAGCGCGGTGCCAATGATCGCACCCTCGACTCCGGTCGGGACGAGCTCGGCCAGGGCGAGGATGTCGGTGATGGTGGAGATGCCGCCGCTGGCCACCACCGGGGCGTCGGTCCGCTCGCACACCGTGCGGAGCAGGTCGAAGTTGGGGCCGCTCAACATGCCGTCGGAGTTGACGTCGGTGACCACGAAACGGGCGCAGCCGGCCGCGTTCAACCGATCCAACGTCTCGTGGAGGTCGCCGCCCTCGCGGGTCCAGCCCCGGGCCGCGAGCTTGCTGCCGCGAACGTCCAGCCCGATGGCGATCTTGTCGCCGTACGTGGCGATGACCTCCTCGCACCACTCCGGCTGCTCCAGCGCCGCGGTGCCGATGTTGACCCGGGCGCAGCCGGTGGCCAGCGCACGCTCCAGCGAGTCGTCGTCGCGGATCCCGCCGGAGAGCTCCACGTCGAGCCGCAGGTTGGCGATCAGCTCGGCGATCAGCTCGGCGTTGTTCCCGCGGCCGAACGCGGCATCCAGATCGACCAGGTGGATCCACTCGGCCCCGGCCCGCTGCCACCGCTCGGCCGCCGCCCGCGGCTCACCGAACCGCTTCTCGGTGCCCGCCACACCCTGGACGAGCTGCACCGCCTGCCCGCCGGCGATGTCGACCGCGGGCAGCAGGACGAGTCGTTCGGGTTGCCGGCGCATGCACCCGACGACCTTATCGGAGTCATCCCGAACCGCCGGTCTTGTCCGGATCAGGGCTGGTGCGCCGCTGGAGGTCGTTTGGATCTGGGCAGCTTGGCCACCACCAGCGCGTACGACGTGTCGACCAGCTCAGCCAGCTCGTCGTCGTCGATGGTGCCGTCGAGGGCGAAGGTGTTCCAGCCGTGCTTGCCGATGTAGGCCATGGTGGTGGCCGTGCCGGGGTAGCGCTCCAGCCAGAGGTCGGCCGCCTCGCGGTCCCCGCACTTGAGCCCGATCGACGCCCGCTCGCCGGAGCCGAAGAACGCGAAGATCTTGTCCCCGACCTTGGCCACCACGTCGTTCTCCCAGGGCGAGTCGGACCAGGCGCCCGGTTTGGCCAGGGCGTAGGCGAGCCAGTCGGTCTGCTCGGGCATGGTCTCAGGATGCCACTGGAGCGACGGCCCGGACACCCTCGACCGGCAACGCACCGTAGAGGTGCGGATAGGGTCCGGCCCCGAGGTCCTCGACGACGACCGGCACCGAGAGCTGGGTCGGGTCGAGCTCCAGCACCACCAGGTCCGAGCGGTCGACGTCGGCGTAGACCGTGTCGAGGATGCCGGGCACCTGGTCGGCGAACGAGCAGTGCACGAAACCCGCCGCGTCATGGCTGAGTCCCCGGCTGGACCAGGGGTACTCCCCGGTGATGCTGGGCAGCCGACCAGGCCTGACGGTCGGTCACGTGGAACACCGGCTGGCGAACCGGCTGCCGCGGACCGAGCAGGCCGAGCCCGACCAGGTCCGAACGCAGCGCGTCGGCCTCGGTGAAGTGCAGCCCGGTCAGCCCGGCTGCGGCCGCGGCGGTCACGTTGGCCGCCGAGTCGTCGACGAAGACCGTCTGCGCCGCGTCCAGCCCGAACCTCTGCCCGGCAAGCCGGAAGATCTGCGGGTCCGGCTTGGCGAGCTGCTCCGCGCCGGAGACCAGCATCCCCTCGAACCGCTGCAGGATGCCGAACCGCTGGAGGGCGTGCGGGAACGTCTCGGCCGACCAGTTGGTCAGCGCGACGAGGCGGGTTCCGGCGGCGGCCAGCTCGGCGATCACGGCGCCGGTGCCCGGCACCATCCCGGTCAGCGTGTGCGCGAAGTGCTGCCGGTAGGCCAGGATCGCCGGCTCGTCGTCGGGAAACTCCCGGATCAGCTCTGCCTCGCCGTGCTCGAACGAGCCGGCCGGCGTCGTGACCCCGGTTCCACTCAGCGAAGTCGATCCTGGTCATGAAGTCGGCGACCAGCTCCGGGGCCAGCACCTGCTCGTACGCCCGGCGCGGGTCCCACTGCAGGACCACTCCGCCCAGGTCGAAGATCACCGCCCCCAGGCCGGCCCCGGCGCTCACAGGGTCCGCACCCAGTTCTCGATCAGCCGGGCGCCCGCGTCGCCGGACTTCTCGGGATGGAACTGGGTCGACCAGACCGGACCCTCCTCGACCGCGGCCACGAACCGGTCGCCGCCGTGCTCGGCCCAGGTGATCCGGCGAGTCGGCGCCTCGGGCAGCTCGCGCACGCCGTAGCTGTGCACGAAGTAGAACCGCTCCTGCTCGATGCCGGCGAACAGCTCGGTGCCGGCGGCCGGCTGCACCGTGTTCCAGCCCATGTGGGGCAGCCGCTCGGCCTGCAGCTCCTCGACCAGGCCGGGCCAGACCCCGCAACCCTCAGCCCGTACGCCGTGCTCGACCCCGGCGGCGAACAGCACCTGGTGGCCCACGCAGATGGCCAGCGTCGGGCGTCCTTGGGCGCGTCGGTCGGCGATCACCTCCGGCCCACCGACCGCACGCAGACCGTCCATGCAGGCGGCGTACGCACCGACCCCGGGCACCACCAGACCGTCGGCGACCAGAGCCAGCCCAGGGTCGGAGGTCACCGTGACCTGACGCCGGCCCGGGCCACCGCTCGCTCGGCCGACCGGATGTTGCCCGAGCCGTAGTCCAGCACCACGACCGTACGGGTCACAGCGCACCCTTGGTGCTGGGGATCCCCTCGACCCGCGGGTCGAGGGCGACGGCGTCCCGCAGCGCCCGGGCCAGCGCCTTGAACTGCGCCTCGACGATGTGGTGCGGGTCGCGGCCGGCGACCACGGTGACGTGCAGGCAGATGTGGGCGTGGAAGGCCAGCGTCTCGAGCACGTGCCGGGTCAAGCGAGCCGGTGTACGGCGCGCTCTCCACCCCGGCGTAGCTGCCCGCCGCCGATCCGCACATACTCCTGCCCGGCCGGCTCCCCGGTGTGCACGCAGTAGGGCCGACCGGAGACGTCGACCACGGCCTGGGCCAGAGCCTCGTCGAGCGGCACCAGCGCGTCGCCGAACCGACGGATCCCGCGCTTGTCACCCAGGGCCTGCCGGATGGCCTGGCCGAGCGCGATCGCGGTGTCCTCGACGGTGTGGTGGGCGTCGATGTGGTAGTCCCCGGTGCTGACCACCTCGAGATCGAACAGCGCGTGCTTGGCCAGCGCGGTGAGCATGTGGTCGTAGAAGCCGACCCCGGTGGAGATGGTGGCCCGCCCGGTGCCGTCGAGGTCGAGGACGACCTTGACCGAGGACTCCGAGGTGGCTCGCTCGATGGTGGCGGTCCGGCTCAGACCCATACCTGCTCCTTCGGTGGCAGTCGACAGTTCGGGGATCTCCACAGGAGTCACGGGAGCACCTCCAGCAGTGCGGTCCGGAACGCGTGCATCTCCGCCGGAGTGCCGGCCGAGACCCGCAGCCAGCCGTCCGGACCCGTCTCGCGGATCAGCACGCCGCGGTCGAGCAGGCCCTGCCAGACGGCGTGCCGGTCGGCGAACCGCCCGAACAAGATGAAGTTCGCGTCGGAATCCGCGACCTGCAGCCCCAGGTCGGACAGCCAGCCGGCCAGCTCGTCCCGCGCGTCCCGCAGCTGGTCGACGGCAGCCAGCAGCTCCGGGGCATGGGCGAGGGCGACCCGGGCCACAGCCTGGGTGACCGCGGACAGGTGGTAGGGCAACCGGACGATCCGCAGCGCGTCGACGAAGGCAGGCGCTGCGGCGAGGTAGCCCAGCCGACCGCCGGCGAAGGCGAAGGCTTTGGACATCGTCCGGCTGACCGCGAGCCGCGGATAGCTCGGCAACAGCTCGAGCGCGCTGGGGGTTCCGGCTCGGGCGAACTCGTAGTACGCCTCGTCGACCACGACCACTCCGGGTGCCGCGTCGGCGATGGCGGTCACCACCTCGAGGCTCACGGCGGTCCCGGTGGGGTTGTTCGGGCTGGTGATCAGCACGACGTCCGGCTGGTGCTCCTGCACGGCGGCGACGGCAGCGGCGGCGTCGATGGTGAAGTCCGTCTCCCGCGGAAAGGTCAGCCAGCCGCTATGGGTGTCCCGGGCGTACTCGGGATACATCGAGTAGGTGGGCGCGAAGGACAGCACCAGTCGACCCGGGCCGGCGAAGGCCTGCAGGACGTGCAGCATCACCTCGTTGCTGCCGTTGGCCGCCCAGATCTGCTCGGCCGCGAGCCCGTGCCCCAGGTAGCGGGCGAGGTCGGCACGCAACGCCAGCGCATCGCGCTCGGGATAGCGGTTCATCGACCGGGCCGCCTCGGCGACCGCGGCCGCGATCTCGGTGATCACCGCCTCACTCGGCGGGTAGGGGTTCTCGTTCACGTTGAGGCAGACCGGCACGTCGAGCTGGGGGGCGCCGTAGGGCACCTCACCGGCCAGCTCGGGGCGGATCGGCAGGTCGCTCAGCGCAGGGGCAGCCGTCCCCTGAGCCGACGCGCCCTGAGCTTGTCGAAGGGTCATGAGGGGAACCTGCGCGACACCGCGGCACCATGCGCCGGCAGGTCCTCGGCCGCGGCGAACACCTCGACGTCGCGGGCCACCGCTTCCAGGGCCGCCCGCGAATAGCTGATCACGTTGACCGCCTTGAGGAAGCTCTTCACGTTCAGCCCGGACGAGTGGCAGGCGCAGCCGGCCGTCGGCAGCACGTGCGTGCTGCCGGCGCAGTAGTCCCCCAGCGAGACCGGCGACCAGGCTCCGACGAAGATCGCGCCGGCGTTGGTGATCTGGGCGGCGACGCGGTCGGCGTCCCTGGTCTGGATCTCCAGGTGCTCGGCCGCGTACGCGTTCACCACCGCGATCCCCTGGTCCACGTCGTCGACCAGGACGACGGCTGACTGCCGGCCGGTGAGCGAGGTGGTGATCCGGTCGGTGTGCTTGGTCTGTGGCACCTGGACCTCGAGCTGCTCGCGGACGGCCTCAGCCAACGACACCGAGTCGGTGACCAGCAGGGAGGCGGCGAGCGGGTCGTGCTCGGCCTGGGAGATGAGGTCGGCCGCGACGTGCACCGGGTCGGCCGAGTCGTCGGCCAGCACCCCGATCTCGGTCGGACCGGCCTCGGAGTCGATGTTGACCCGACCCTTGAGCAGCCGCTTGGCCGCGACCACGTAGATGTTGCCGGGCCCGGTGATGAGGTCGACCCGCGGACACAGCCCAGCCACCCCGTACGCGAACATCGCCACCGCCTGGGCGCCGCCCACGGCGTACACCTCCTCGCACCCCGAGCAGGTGGCAGACCGCCAGGATGCTCGGGTGCGGCAGCCCGCCGAACTCGCGTTGCGGAGGCGAGGCCAGCGCGATCGAGGTGACGCCGGCGACCTGGGCGGGCACCACGTTCATGATCACGCTCGAGGCGAGCGGGGCCAGGCCGCCGGGCACGTAGAGCCCGACCCGTCCGACCGGGATCATCCGTTGGCTGACCCGTGCGCCCGGCCCGAGGTCGACGTCGACCACGGATGCTCCGAGCTCGGCGGCGCTGACCGTACGCCGCCGGGAGATCGCGGTCTCGAAGGCGGCCCGCAGGTCGGGGTCCAAGGCCTCGGCCGCCGCGGCCAGGGCCTCCGCGGGCACCCGGAAGGACTCCGGAACCACCCGGTCGAACCGTTGCGAGTACTCGATCAGCGCCTCCGCACCGCGGTGGGCGACGTCGTCGCAGATGGGCCGGACGACCTCGACCGCGGCCGCCACGTCGAAGTCGGCGCGCGGCACGATGGCGGCATAGTCCAGCGGTCTGTCCGTCGAGACAGCGGCCACGGAGATCGATCAGGCGGAGCACGGGTGCGATTCTACGGATCCGCCGGCACGCGGCAGATGAATATCTCAGCCGGGGCGGGTCTGCCCAACGGTAGAGTCCCGCACGCACCGCCAACGAAGGAGCCCGTCATGTCGAAGATCACCCCGTTCCTGTGGTTCGACGACAACGCCGAAGAGGCGTTGGAGCTCTACACCTCGGTCTTCGCCGACTCCTCGGTCGGCGAGGTCACCCGAATGCCGGCCGCGGACCCCGGGCCCCGGGACCGGTCGTGATGGGCACGGTCACCTTGGCCGGGACCGACTTCATGGTGCTCAACGGCGGACCGCAGTTTCGCTTCACCGAGGCCATCTCGCTGTTCGTCAGCTGCAGCGACCAGGCCGAGGTCGACTACTACTGGGACCGGCTGACCGCGGACGGCGGCGAGCCCAGCCAGTGCGGCTGGCTGAAGGACAAGTTCGGGCTGTCCTGGCAGATCGTGCCGACGGCGCTGGGCGAGCTGATGGGCGACCCCAACCCGGCCAAGTCCCAAGCGGTCATGCAGGCCATGCTCGGGATGGGCAAGCTCGACGTCGCCGGTCTGCAGGCGGCGTACGACAGCAAGGCAGTGACAGCTCTTCCCTGGTTTCGGCACCGCGGTCAACGTGGCCACCGTGCTCGCCGGGTCCGGACTCGGGCTGCTGCTCGGCCACCGGCTGCCGCAACGCACCCGGGACACGGTGACCGACGCGCTCGGGCTGGTCACGCTGCTGATCGGAGCCCTCTCGGCGGTCGAGGTCACCTCGGCCCGCCTGGCGGAGGTGGTCGGGCCCAACGCGCCGGTGCTGATCGTCCTCGGCGCGATGCTCGTGGGTGGCGTGATCGGCTCGCTGGCCGACATCGAGCAGCGGCTCGAGCACGTCGGTGGCTGGCTCCGGACCCGGCTGAACCGCTCCGGCGGTGAGGACTCGCGCTTCATCGAGGGCTTCGTCACGGCCTCACTGGTCTTCTGCGTGGGCCCGCTGACCATCCTCGGGGCGCTCTCCGACGGCTTGGGGCTGGGGGCTGACCAGCTGATCCTCAAGGCGGTCCTCGACGGCTTCGCGGCGATCGCCTTCGCCGCCTCGCTGGGTCTTGGCGTGATGGCCTCGGCGATAGCGGTCGCGGTCATCCAGGGCGCGCTGACCGTGGTCGGCTTCCTGGTCGGGGACTTTCTGCCCGGCGGCCACCTGGACGCCATCACGGCGGCGGGCGGGCTGATGCTGGTCGGGGTCGCCCTGAGGTTGCTCAAGATCAAGATGGTGCCGGTGGGCAACCTGCTGCCGGCGCTGGTGGTGGCGCCCCTGCTGGTGCAGCTCGTCGCCGTGGCTCGCTGAAGGAGATGTGTACGTTGTCCATCATGACCGAGTTCGTGACCTCGACCGACGGCACCCGAGTCGCCTACGACCGTCACGGGTCGGGCCCGGCGGTGATCCTGGTTGGCGGCGCGATGCAGTTCCGCGGCTTCGACCCGGAGACCGTGCAGCTGGCCGTCGACCTGGCGGAGCGTGGGTTCACCGTGCTCAACTACGACCGCCGCGGACGCGGTGAGACCTCGAGCCCGCCGCCGTACGACCTGGCCGGGGAGATCGAGGACCTGCGGGCCCTGGTCGAGTCGGCGGGCGGCGAGGCCGCGCTCTACGGCAGCTCCTCGGGGGGCGCGATCTGCCTGGCCGCAGCCGCCGCCGGCGTGCCGGTCACCAAGCTGGTGCTCTGGGAGGTGCCGCTGGACGCCGAGCTCGGGTCCTCGGGCGCGGAGGACCTGGCCGGCCTGCGGGCGGCGCTCGCCTCGGACAACCCCGAGGCACCGGTCGAGCACTTCATGCGAGACATGCCGCCGGAGTGGTTGGAGGGCTCGAAGCGGAGTCCGGGCTGGCCGACGATGGTGGCCCTCGGGCCCTCGCTCGCCCCGGACAGCGAAGCCCTGGCCTGGACCCAGTCGGCACCGCGGAGACAGCTGTTTGCCGCCATCACGGTGCCGGTGCTGGTCCTGATCGGCACCGACACCCTGCCGATCTTCCCGCCCGCCGCCGACTCCCTGGTCGAAACACTGCCGGACGCCCGGCTGGCTCGGGTGGCCGGGGCCCAGCACCGCTGGCAGCCGGCCGCGCTGCTCGACGCGTTGACCGACTTCCTCCGGCCGTGACCGCGGCTCCGCTGCCGGAGCGGGGGGCGCTGCTGCGGGCCGCGATCGGGGTGGGCATCTACGCGGCCGCGTTCGGTGCGTCGTTCGGTGCCGTCTCGGTCGGCTCGGGTCTCAGCCTGCCCCAGACCATGCTGCTCAGCCTGGTGATGTTCTCCGGCGCCTCGCAGTTCGCCTTCGTCGGCGTCGCGGCGGCCGCCGGCTCGCCCTTCGCCGCCATCCCGGCGGCCCTGCTGCTCGGCGTCCGGAACGCCTTCTACGGTGTGCCGATGTCGGAGATCCTGCATCCCCGTGGGGTCGGCCCGGCTGTGGACCGCGCACTTCGTCATCGACGAGACGACCGCGATGGCGGTTGCCCAGTCGTCCGTACGGGCCAAGCGCTATGCGTTCTGGGCGACCGGTCTCATCCTGTTCGTCCTCTGGCAGCTCGGCACCCTGGCTCGGCGCCCTGGTCGGCACGGCGATCGACCCCTCCGACTTCGGGTTGGACGCCGCCGCACCCGCGGTCTTCCTGGCGCTGCTCTGGCCGGGCCTGAGGAAGCGGGTCAACCGGTGGGTGGCCCTGGCCGGGGCGGCCGTCGCCCTGGTTCTTGTCCCGGTCGCGCCGGCCGGCGTGCCGGTCATCGCGGCGGCCGGTGTCGCCCTGGTCGCCGGGCTGCTGCCGGTGCGGCCCGACCCGGCCGCTATCGCCGTCAGCGAGACCCAGGCCGAGGCGGTGTCGGAGTGAGCGCCTTGTGGGTGGCGCTGGTCGTGGCGGCCGTCGGCTCGTACGCGCTCAAGCTGGCCGGCATGTCCTTGCCGGAGTCGGTGCTCAACCACCCGGTGGTGCAGCGCGTCGCCGCGTTCTTACCGGTGGCCATGCTCGCCGCGCTGGTGGCGACCCAGCTGTTCGACGGCGGTGGGCACTACGCCCTCGACTGGCGGACCCTGGCCGGAGTCGGGGCCGCGGTGGTCGCACTGCTGCTGCGGCGAGGCTTCCTGGTCGTCTTCCTGGTCGCCATCGCGGTCACGGCCGGCCTGCGGTTGGTGACTTAGATGGCCAAGAAGACGCGTACGCGGGCGGGGGCGGCGGGTCACGGCGGCACTCCGGCCACCGTCGCCCTGGCCGAGGCCGGTGTGAGCTTCACCCTGCACCCGTACGAGCACCACGACGACGCGACGAACTTCGGGAACGAGGCGGCGAGCGCCCTCGGGGTCGAGCCGACCCGGATCTTCAAGACGCTGGTCGTCGACGCCGGCGGCGAGCTGGTCGTCGCCGTCGTCCCGGTCGCCCACCAGTTGGACCTCAAGGCGCTCGCCGCAGCGGTGGGCGCCAAGAAGGCGATGATGGCCGATCCGGCCGCCGCCGCCCGCAGCACCGGCTACGTTCTCGGTGGCATCTCACCGATCGGCCAGCGGCACCGGCTGCGTACGGTGCTGGACAGCTCAGCCCATGGGTTCGCGACGATCTACGTCTCGGCCGGCAAACGGGGGCTGCAGGTCGAGCTGGCCGCCGAGGACCTGGCTCGGGTGACCGGGGCCGAGCTGGCCCACATCGCCCAGCGCTGAGACCCGGATCAGTGCTCGGCCGGCCGGCCGCCGACCGGGTCGGCGTGGCGGCGGCGGAACAACGGGTGGGGCTCCTCGTCGTCGCGGCCGAGCGAGGAGCCGAGCAGCACCGGAATCACCGCGAAGAACGGCCAGACCAGCAGCGAGGCCCGGGCCCGCAGGGTCAGCTCGATCGGGACGACGTCGCCGGGCTGGGCCGCCGCGAGCCGCGGGTTGAACTCCCCCGGCCCGAGCCGGAACCCGACCGTACCAGCAGACCAGGCCGGCGGCCACCGCGACGACGGTCACGACCAGCACCAGCGGCCAGCCGAGGTGGCGCAGGATCCGCCAGCCCAGCAGTCCGATGCCGAGACCGACGACGAGACCGATCGCGCAGAACCAGGCGTCGCCGGCGATGAACTCGGTCAGCCCCCGCTCGCTGGTCGAGGCACCGCCGTCGCTGTTGACCAGGTAGGTCGGCAGGTCGACCACCTGCCACCAGACCAGACCCGGCCACCGCACCAGCGCCCAGAGCCAGGGCCACGAAGCAGACCAGCCGGCCGGCCGGTGCGCAGCTCCGGTCGCCGGACGGGCCGGAGACTCCGGTGAGGTCATGACGCCAGACACGACGGTCCGAGCAGCGCCTTCAGGTCGGCCATCAGCGGCGGCGACGGCGTCACCCGGAGCTGCTGCGTCGAGCTTCATCACCGTGGTCTTGCCCGAGGACTGCAGCCGGAGCCGCACCTCGGTCATCCCCGGGTGCGCCGCCAGCACGTCGCGCAGCTGCTGGACGACCGGCGGCGTGCAGCGCACGGCGGGCAGCGAGATCACCACCGGCCCGCTCGGGGCGTCGGAGATGTCGGGCAGGGTGAGCTCCTGGGCGTTGATCGAGACCGCGTCGTCGTCGGACTTGATCCGGCCCTTCACCTTGACCACGGTGTCGGTGGCCAGCACGGTCGAGACCAGGTCGTAGGCCTTGGGGAAGAGCAGCACCTCGACCGAGGCCTCCAGGTCCTCGACGGTGATCACCGCCCAGATGTCCCCGCGCTTGGTCGTCTTGCGGGTGACGCTGGTGATCATCCCGGCGATGGTGACCATGCCCTCGCGCGGTCCGTCGTCGCCGAGCAGCTCGCCGATGCCGATGTCGCGCTCGGCGGTGAGGATGTGCTCGAGGCCCTGCAGCGGGTGGTCGCTGACGTAGAGCCCGAGCATGTCGCGCTCGAACGCCAGCTTGGTCCGCTTGTCCCAGTCGGGCAGGTCGGGCACGCTGCCGACCAGCACCGGGTCGGTCTCGCCGCCCTCGCCGAAGCCCCAGTCCCCGAACAGGTCGTCCTGGCCGTGCGCCTCGTTGCGCTTCAGGTCGAGCACGCCGTCGACCGCGCTCTCGTAGACGCTCATCAGTGCCCGCCGGGTGTGGCCCATCGACTCGAAGGCGCCCGCCTTGATCAGCGACTCGATCACCCGCTTGTTGCAGACCACCAGCGGCACCTGGTCGAGGAAGCCGTGGAAGTTGACCGCCTTGCCGTGCTCCTCGCGGGCGGCGACGATGCCGTCGACGACGTTGTGGCCCACGTTGCGGACCGCGGTCAGCCCGAAGCGGATGTCGGTGCCGACCGGGGTGAAGTTGGCCGCCGACTCGTTGACGTCGGGCGGCAGCACCTGGATGCCCATCCGGCGGCACTCGCCGAGATAGATGGCCATCTTGTCCTTGTCGTCGGCCACCGAGGTGAGCAGCGCCGCCATGAACTCGGCCGGGATAGTTCGCCTTCAGGTAGGCCGTCCAGTACGACACCAGCCCGTACGCCGCGGTGTGCGCCTTGTTGAACGCGTAGTCGGAGAACGGCACCAGGATGTCCCACAGCGCCTTGATCGCGGCGTCGGAGTAGCCGTTCGGCCTGCATCCCGTCGCGGAACGGCACGAACTCGGCGTCCAGGATCTCCTTCTTCTTCTTGCCCATCGCCCGCCGCAGCAGGTCGGCCTGGCCGAGCGAGTAGCCGGCCACCTTCTGCGCGATCGCCATCACCTGCTCCTGGTAGACGATCAGGCCGTGGGTCGTGCCCAGGATCTCGGCCAGCGGCTCCTCGAGCTCGGCGTGGATCGGGGTGATCTCTTGCCGCCTGTTCTTGCGCAGCGCGTAGTTCGTGTGGCTGTCCGCGCCCATCGGACCGGGCCGGTAGAGCGCCAGCACCGCCGAGATGTCCTCGAAGTTGTCCGGGCGCATCAGCCGCAGCAGCGAGCGCATCGGCCCGCCGTCGAGCTGGAACACCCCGAGGGTGTCGCCGCGGCCGAGCAGCGCGTAGGACGGCGGCGTCGTCCAGCGCCAGGTCCTCCAGCACCAGGTCGAAGCCCCGGTTCAGGGTGATGTTGGCGACCGCGTCGTCGAGCACCGTCAGGTTGCGCAGCCCGAGGAAGTCCATCTTGATCAGCCCCAGCGACTCGCACGTCGGGTAGTCGAACTGGGTGATGATCGCGCCGTCCTGCTCGCGGCGCATGATCGGGATGATGTCGATCAGCGGCTCGCTGGACATGATCACGCCGGCCGCGTGCACGCCCCACTGGCGCTTCAGGCCCTCCAGGCCCTTGGCCGTGTCGACCACCTTCTGCACGTCGGCGTCGGACTCGTAGAGCGCCCGGAACTCCCCGCCCTCGCCGTAGCGGTTGTGCTCGCGGTCGAAGATCTTGGCCAGCGGCACGTCCTTGCCCATCACCGGCGGCGGCATCGCCTTGGTCAGCCGCTCCCCCATCCCGAACGGGTAGCCGAGCACCCGGGACGCGTCCTTGACCGCCTGCTTGGCCTTGATGGTGCCGTAGGTGACGATCTGGCTGACCCGGTCCTCGCCGTACTTGTCGGTGACGTAGCGGATCACCTCGCCGCGCCGACGCTCGTCGAAGTCGATGTCGAAGTCGGGCATCGAGACGCGGTCGGGGTTGAGGAAGCGCTCGAAGATCAGCCCGTGCTGCAGCGGGTCGAGGTCGGTGATCCGCATCGCGTACGCCGCCATCGACCCGGCGCCCGACCCGCGGCCCGGGCCGACCCGGATGCCGTTCTCCTTGGCCCAGTTGATGAAGTCGGCGACGACCAGGAAGTAGCCCGGCGAAGCCCATCGAGATGATCACGCCGGTCTCGAACTCGGCCTGCTTGCGGACCTCGTCGGGGACGCCGTTCGGGTAGCGGCGCCGCAGCCCGGTCTCGACCTCCTTCACGAACCAGGAGTCCTCGTTCTCCCCCGGCGGGCAGGGGTAGCGCGGCATGAAGGTGCCGTTGCCCTCGG
Organism: uncultured Actinomycetota bacterium; assembly: GCA_963740705.1. Lineage (GTDB taxonomy): Bacteria > Actinomycetota > Actinomycetes > Propionibacteriales > Propionibacteriaceae > Microlunatus. The sequence continues at coordinate 808,261 of CAVUGB010000004.1, read as the reverse complement.
TGAAGGAGATGTCGCAGCGCTCGGCGATGGCCAGGGTGTTGTCGCAGGCCTCGGGCAGCTCGGCGAACAGCGCGCGCATCTCCGCCGGCGACTTCAGGTAGTACTGCCCGCCCTCGAGCTTGAACCGGTTGGCGTCGGCCATGGTCGCGCCGGTCTGCACGCAGAGCAGCACCTCGTGGGCCTCGGCGTCCGCCGCGCGTGCGCGTAGTGCAGGTCGTTGGTGGCGACCAGCGGCAGCTGCAGGTCCCGGGCGAGCCGGAGCAGGTCGCTGCGGACCCGGCTCTCCAGCGACAGCCCGTGCTCCATCAGCTCGACGTAGTAGTTGTCGCGGCCGAAGATGTCGCGGAACTCGGCCGCGCTGGCCACCGCCTCGTCGTACTTGCCGAGCCGCAGGTAGGTCTGCACCTCACCCGACGGGCAGCCGGTGGTGGCGATCAGGCCCTTGCGTAGGTGCTGCAGCAGCTCGCGGTCCATCCGCGGCTTGTAGAAGTACCCCTCCAGCGAGGCCAGCGAGCTCAGCCGGAACAGGTTGTGCATCCCGGCGGTGTTCTCGCTCCACAGCGTCATGTGGGTGAACGCGCCGCCGCCGGAGACGTCGTCGCCGCCCCCGTCGCCCCAGCGGACCCGCTTGCGCTCGCTGCGGTGGGTCTTCGGCGTCACGTACGCCTCGATGCCGATGATCGGCTTGACCCCGGTCGCCTTGGACGCCTTGTAGAACTCGTACGCCCCGAACGTGTTGCCGTGGTCGGTGACCGCGATCGCCGGCATGCCCATCTCGTCGCAGCCGGCGAACAGGTCCGCCACCCGGGCCGCCCCGTCGAGCATCGAGTACTCGGAGTGCACGTGCAGGTGGACGAACGAGTCGCTGGACATACGCGTGGCCAACCTCCAAACGAACTCGAAAACTGCTGTTCGCGCGCCTGATGCCAGACGTGCGAGGGGAAGTCAGCAAGCGCCTACATTAGTCGCCTGTCCCCGCCAGACAGCATCCGACTCGCCACTGACAGTTCAGCGAAGGAGACCTCGATGTCGCCCGCCATCCTGACCATCCAGCACACGGCGGTGTGCCCTCCGGCCAGAGTAGGCGACTGGCTGAGCGAGGCCGGCTGGGTGCTCGACGTACGGCGTCCGTGGGCCGGGGAGCCGCTGCCCGGCGACCTCGACGATGTCGCCGGCCTGCTCGTGCTGGGCGGCGAGATGGGCGCGTACGACGACGAGCAGTTCCGGCTGGCTGAGCCAGACCAAGACGCTGCTGTCGCTGGCCGTACGCCGCAGCGTCCCGACGCTGGCCATCTGCCTCGGCCACCAGCTGCTCGCGGTCGCCGAAGGCGGCGTGGTGGAGCGCGGAGCGACCGGCCAGCAGGTCGGGCTGTGCCCCGTGCGGCTGACCCCGGCGGCGGCCGACGACCCGCTGTTCGGCGACCTCGGCGATGACGCCGTGGTCGCCCACTGGAACAACGACATCGTCACCGTGACCCCACCGGACGCGGTGCCGTTGGCCCACACCGATGCCGGGTTGCAGGCCTTTCGGCTCGGCCCGGTGGCCTGGGGCGTGCAGTTCCACCCGGAGGTGACCGTCGAGATCCTGCGGGACTGGGCCGACGCCGACATCGCGTCCGGTGCGCTGACCGACGCCGTGGTCGAGCAGCGGCTGGCCGCGGTGGATCGGGCGGAGGCCGGTCGGGAACGGACCGGCCGGCTGCTCAGCCGGGCCTTCGCCGAGGTGGTTCGGTCGCGACCGGGCACGGGCCACGCCGACCTCGGATACGATCCAGCTGACCCGACCCCGACCTCGAGCAGATTCTGACCATGACGTGTATCTAGCGAACGTGCTGCGGGGCGCCTCGTTCACCAGTGGATCCTTCCGGCGGGTGGCCGTCGGGAACGTGCTCGCCCTGGGCACGGTGTCGCTGTTCACCGATGTCTCCTCGGAGATGGTGACCGCGGTGTTGCCGGCCTACCTGGTCCTCGGTCTGCATCTGAGCATCGCCCAGTACGGCGTGCTCGACGGCCTCTACACCGGAGTCACCGCGTTCACCCGGCTGCTCGGCGGCTACCTGGCCGACCGGTTCCAGCGGCGCAAGCTGGTCGCCGGCCTCGGTTACGGCTTGTCCGCACTGGCCAAGCTCGGCCTGCTGACGACCGGCGGCTCGGCCGCGTCCGTCGGCGCCGTGCTTGCCCTGGACCGGACCGGAAAGGGAGTCCGGACCGCACCGCGCGACGCGATGATCGCCGGCTCGGTCGAGGAGCGTGATCTGGGGCAGGCGTTCGGTCTGCACCGGGCCATGGACAGTGTGGGCGCGTTCCTCGGCCCGCTGGCCGCCCTCGGTCTGCTCGCCCTGGCGGCGGGTGGGGTGGTCACCACGGACTCCTACCGCGCGGTGTTCGTCGGGAGCTTCTGTGTCGCCGTGATCGGGCTGGTCGTGCTCGCCCTGTTCGTCCGCAACCGGAGCGACGTCGTGGCGGTTGCGGAGGTGCGCCGCCCTGACGTCCGCCGGCTGCTTCGAGCCGGAGCGTTCCGTCGGCTGTGCGTGGTCGCGGCCCTGCTCGGCCTGGTCACGGTGGGTGACGGCTTCGTCTTCTTGGTCCTGCAGGACCGCAACGACCTGCCCCCGATCGCGTTCCCGCTGCTGGCGGTGGGGGTCAGCCTGTCCTTCTTGGTCTTCGCCATCCCGCTGGGCCGGCTGGCCGACCGCTTCGGACGCTGGCCGGTGATCGTGCTCGGCTACGGCTGCCTGCTCGCGGTGTACCTGCTGCTCGGGGTCCCCCAGGCCCCGCTCGTGCTGGTCCTGGTGCTGTACGGGGCGTTCTACGCCGCGACCGACGGCGTGCTGGCCGCGCTGGCCGTGCCGCTCATCCCCGAGGAGCTGCGGACCACGGGGCTGGCCCTGTTGCAGACCGGTCAGGCCTTGGCCTATTTCGTGTCCTCCGTGGTCTTCGGGGTGCTCTGGCAGTACGTCGGTGTGCTGGCCGCGTGCCTGGGAGCGGCGGGCGTGGCCGTGCTGATCTTGCCGGTCTGCGCCCTGGTGCTGCGGCCGACCCGGGGGGCGTCTCGATGAGGACCCGGGTCCGTCGCCACGGTGGTCATCGCCCTGGTCCTGATCGCCGGGGCGATCGGCTGGGCGATGACCCGCAGCCGGCCCGACGTCGAGGTCGACCCGACCCTGACCTTGCGGACTCCCGGTCTGCTGGTCCGCGACACGACGACCGGGCGGCTGGCGGTGGTCCGGGCCGACGGCTCCCGAGTCCAGAGCAAAGCCGTCTGCTCCCGCGCGTACGCCGCCGGCGGCCAGGCCCTGTGCCTGCACCCGGACGCGGACGCGATCGGCACCTTCAGCCTGTCCGTGCTGGACGAGGGCCTCAACCCCGTCCGCACGCTGCCGGTCAGCGGCGTACCGACCCGGACCCGGGTCTCGGCCGACGGTCGGATGATGGCCTGGACGGTCTTCGTGTCGGGTGACTCCTACACGACCACCGGCTTCTCGACCAGGACCGGCATCCTCGATCCGGTGACCGGCGGCCAGGTCGACAGCCTGGAGGACTTCCGGCTGGCCGGTGGCAAGCCGCCGGTGGACGCCAACTTCTGGGGGGTCAGCTTCGCCGCGGACGACAACACGTTCTACGCCACGATGGCGACCGGTGACCATTTCTACCTGGTGCGGGGGGACGTGGCGGCCAAGACCGTGGCCATCGTCGGCGACGGTGTCGAGTGCCCGTCGCTGTCCCCCGACGGCACCCGGCTGGTCTACAAGAAGCGGCTGCCCGACCTGACCTGGCAGCTGTGGGTCCTCGACCTGGGCTCGAAGCAGCGGACCCAGCTGGCCGAGCCGGGCAACATCGACGACCAGGGTGCGTGGCTCGACGACCGCACCATCGCGTACGCCAAGGCCGACGAGAACACCGGTCGGATCGACGTCTGGTCCGTGCCGGCCGACGGCACCGGCGCGCCGACGCTGGTCGCCCAGGGCGCGGAGTCACCCTCGGTCCTGCGCTAGCCCGGAAGGTTTTCGTGGATTTTCGAGATCTGGTGTCGGTTGTCCACGAGAACTTCAGCGGTAGGCCTTGGGCAGCGGCGCTGCGTACTCCGAGCGGGTGCTGGTCCGCAGCCCGAGCTTGATCATCGACTCGACCAGCACCACGCCGGCGGTCACCCCGTCGATCACCGGCACGCCGATCTGCTCGCTGAGGTCGTGGCAGAAGTCCGCCATCCCGGCGCACCCCAGGACCACCGAGTCGGCCTCGTCGTGCTCGACGGCCCGACGGCAGTAGTCCAGGACCAGCTTGCGGGCGTCCGAGGCCGGTTCGTCCAGCTCCAGCACCGGCACCTCGCAGGCGTAGATGCTGCGGCACTTGTCCCCGTAGCCGTAGCGCTGGACCAGGTGCTCGGCCTGGCCCATGGTCCGGGCCAGGGTGGTGACGATGCTGAACGAGCGGCCGAGCATCACGGCCAGGTGCATGGCCGCTTCCGCGATCCCCACCACCGGACCGCCGGCCACCTCCCGAGCCGCGTCGAGGCCGGGGTCTCCGAAGCAGCCGATCACGTAGCCGTCGATCCCCCGGGCCTCGCCGGCCACGATCTCGGCGAGCAGACCGGGCACCGCCAGGGCCTCGTCGTAGTGGCTCTCGATCGAGGCCGGGCCGCGGGCGTTGGTGATGGCGATGATCTCGGTCGAGGGGTCGACCACCGACCGAGAGCACTGCGCCATCGTGTCGGTCATCGAGGCGGTCGTGTTCGGGTTGATCACCGCGATGCGCCGAGCGGGCGTCATGGTTACTGGCCCACCCCGTCGACGGCGAGCTCGACGTCCTTGGTCAGCCCGGTGACCATCGGCCGGCTGCGCTCGAGCAGGGCGAAGGCAGCGAACCCGAGGCCGCACCCGATGAACCAGCTGAAGTTGCCGATGACGGTGATGTTGGAGGTCTCGGCCACCGCTTCGACGTCGACCAGCAGCTTGGGCAGCACCACCGAGATGATGGCCGGCAGGCCACCGATCAGCGTGGCCGCGACGGCGTTGGGGTTGTAGCCGTTCTTGAACCAGTAGCGCGCCTTGTCGCTCATGGTGAACATCTCGTCGACCCAGATCTTCTGGTTGCTGACGAGGTAGAAGCCGGCGATCAGCACACCGAACAACGGGCCGATCAAGGCCCCGAGGATGCCCAGCGTGTAGTGGATCGCGTCGTCGTTGTTGTACCAGTTCCACGGTGTCAGCAGCACCGACCCCACGGCGGCGATCATGCCGCCCATCCGCCAGCTGATCTTCTTCGGGTTGACGTTGGAGAAGTCGAATGCCGGGGAGATGAAGTTGGCCACGATGTTGATGCCGATGGTGGCGATCACGAAGGTGAGACCACCGAGGAGGATCGCGAAGGCGCTGTCGATGCGCTCCACCGTGTGGATCGGGTCGGTGATCAGCTCGCCGAACACCGGGACGGTGGCCGAGGCGGTGATCACGGTGAGGAGCGAGAAGAACAAGAAGTTGATCGGCAAACCCAAGAAGTTGCCGCGCTTGACCGCCTTGAACGACCGGCCGTAGCGGGCGAAGTCACCGAAGTTCAGCATCGGTCCGGAGAAGTAGGACACGACCAGGGCGATGGCGATCACCATGGTGCCGATCTGCTGGCCCACCGTCAGCTGCTTCTCGGCCAGGCTCAGGCTGATGTTGGAGATGCCGGCCTTGCTGACCAGGTAGACGCACAAGACGATCATGACCACGTACACGGCCGGCCCGGCCCAGTCGATGAACCGTCGGATGGCCTCCATGCCGCGCCAGAAGACCGCAGCCTGGGCGACCCACAAGATCGCGTAGCAGATGTAGCCGAGCGGGGACAGGCCGAGGAACGTGGAGTCGTTCAGGCCGGCCGACCAGCTCGGGAAGAACTTGAGGAAGATGATCATCAGCGAGGTGGCCGCCAAGTAGGTCTGCACGCCGTACCAGGCGATGGCGATCAGGCCGCGGATGATGGCGGGGATGTTGGCGCCGCGCACGCCGAAGATCGCCCGGTTGATCACCGGGTAGGGCACTCCGGTGACCTGGCTCGGCTTGGCCACCAGGTTGCAGAAGACGTTGACGATCGCGATGCCGACGATCAACGAGATCAGCACCTGCCAGCTGGCGATGCCCAGGGCGAACAGGCTGCCCGCGGTGACGTAGCCGCCGACGCTGTGCACGTCCGACATCCAGAAGGCGAAGATGTTGTAGGAGGACCACGACTGCTTCTTCAGCGGGACGAGGTCGGAGTTGGCGAGCCGGTCGTCGTAGCCCGGCTTGATGACACCGTCGCCGGCGGGGTGGCCCGGGGTGTCGGCGATCGCGTGGTGCTCGGTACCGGCCGAGGGGACGGTGTCGGTCATGAGGCTCCTTCGGGGGAATCGGTGCTGGCTTCGTGCTCTAGGACTGGACTATCGGTCGCGTGTTTCACGCACGTAACCGAATGTGAACATCACTGGAAGAGCGATCGAGCCAGACTCGGCTACCCGGTCTGCCCGTCGGCGAGCTCGGTCACCTTGGCCACGGTGGCCAGGTTCCGCACGGTGCAGCTGACGCCGATGACGGCGCTGAACCGGGCGGCCAGCTTGCTGTTCCCGATGCCATCCGCGTAGTGCACGTAGACCTCCGAGCCGGCGAAGGTGAACGGCTCGTGCTCGGTGGCCAGCGCCGCCACCCGCTCCTTCGCGTCGGTTCGGGCCGCCCCGGTCAGGAAGGCCACCGTGACCTGGCTGGGCTTCCCCTCCGGGTAGGGGTTCGCCGACAGCACCTTCTTCAGCCGCGCAGGAGTCCGGACGGTGACGTCGACATCGAGGCCGAAGACGTCCTTGATCGCGCTGTGGATCGCGGACTCGACCGTGGTCGCCTTCTTCCCCGAGGTCAGCACGACGTTCCCGCTGTTGATGTAGGTCGCGACATCGCCGAAGCCGAGCTCGGTCACCGCAGCGCGCAGCTCAGGCATGCTGATCTTGTTGTGCGGACCCAGGTTGATCCCACGCAGGAAAGCCACGTAGCTGGTCATTTCCGGATTATCCACCGGCCCCGACCGCAGCGGCAGGGGCCGGTGGGTTCTCACACTCCTTGGAGCTGACCCTCACGCTTGCGGATGAACAGCAACCAGGTCACCACGAAGCAGATGGCGTAGAAGGCGATGAACGCGATGTAGGCGCCGTCACCGTTCTTCAGGGTGAGGAACGACTGCCGGAAGGCGAGGTTGACCAGCACGCCGCCCGCCGCCCCGATGGCCCCGGCCAACCCGATCAGGGCACCGGACCGGCGTACGGCCTCCCGGTCGGCCGCACCGATGTCGGTCCCGGCGCCCACCGCCAGCTGAGCCTTGGCGTGGAAGATGGCCGGAATCATCTTGTAGGTCGAGCCGTTGCCCAGGCCACTGAAGACGAACAGCAGCACGAAGCCGGTGATGAACACCGGCAGCGAGTTCAGCTGGGAGGCCGCCAGCACCAGGGTCGCACCCAGGGCCATGGCGATGAAGTTGTAGAAGGTCACCACCGAGCCCTTGAACCGGTCGGCCAGCGCGCCGCCGATGGGGCGGATGAGCGAGCCGAGCAACGGCCCGAGGAAGGTCAGCGCGGCCGCCTTGACCGGCACCGGGAACTGGTCCGGGAACTGGACCAGCAAGACCTGGCCGAACGCGAACCCGAACCCGATGAACGACCCGAACGTGCCGATGTAGAGCAGCGACATGATCCAGGTCTCCCGGTGCCGGGTGACCTCGCGGATCGCGCCCCGGGCGTTGGAGTTCTGGGTCAGGTTGTCCATCATGATCGCGGCGCCGATCGCCGCGGCGATGATCAACGGGATGTAGATCGCCACCAGCACGCGTGGATAGTTGACCCCGATGGTGGCCAGGACCAGCAACCCGACGAGCTGCACGACCGGCACCCCGAGGTTGCCGCCGCCGGCGTTGACGCCGAGCGCCCAGCCCTTCAGCCGGGCCGGGTAGTAGGCGTTGATGTTGGTCATCGACGAGGCGAAGTTGCCCCCACCGACGCCGGCGAACAAGGAGACGATCAGCAGCGTGTCGAACGACACCCCGGGCTTGAGCACGATGGCGATCAAGATCGTCGGGATGAGCAGCAACAGGGCCGACACGATCGTCCAGTTGCGGCCGCCGAACTTGCCGACCGCGAACGTGTACGGAAGTCGGAGCACCGCACCGACCAGCGTCGGCAGGGCGGTCAGCAGGAACTTCTGGGCCGGGTCGAATCCATAGCCAGGACCCAGGAAGAGCACGAGCACCGACCAGAGGCTCCAGACCGAGAAGCCGATGTGCTCGCTGAGCACGGAGAAGATCAGGTTGCGCCGGGCGATCACCTTGCCCGTGGTCTCCCAGAACTGGCCGTCCTCAGGACGCCAGTCATCGATCCAGTGGCCGCCGAGACGGCGGCGGGCAGCGGTGGTGGTGGGGGTCGACGTGTTGACAGTGGTCATGGCAGGTTCCTCAGTGAGCGATGTTGTGCAGCGGGCAGAGCTCAGCGGGTCAGGACGATCTCGTCGTCGTCGACGTGGACGTCATAGCGCCGGAGCGGATCGGCGCCGGTCGTCGAGCAACCGGTGGCGAGCTCGAAGGCGTTCAGGTGCAAGGGGCAGAGGACGATGCGGGTGTCGATCTGACCGTCGGCGATCGGTCCACCCTTGTGCGGACAGATGGCAGACAGGGCGTAGATCCGGCCGTCGCGGGCGCGGAACACGGCCACCTGGTCGCCGGCCACGTCGAAGGCTCGGCCTTCTCCGTAAGGAATCTGGTCGACCGGACCCAGCCGGTAGTCGGTCCCTGGTTCGGCCACGGTGGTCACCAAGCACCTCCGAGCAGCTCGGTGGCCCGGTCGGCCGGCACCCGGGGCAGCACCTCCAACGGCAGGGAGGTCCGGAACTGACCGGGGGTCAGCGGTTCCTTGCCCTGGGTCCAGGGGTCGACGTGGCGGTCGGCGTGATCTTGGACGGCCGCGTCCAGCCGCTCGGCGATGCCCTCGGAGTCCTCGACCACCACGGCCCGGATGTGCTCGACGCCGACCCGAGGCACCCAGGCGTAGGTGCGCTCCAGCCAGTTGGCGTTCTCGCGGTAGTACTGCAGGAACCGGCCGGTGATCAGCTTGGCTTCCTCCGCGGTGTCGACCGTGCAGAGCAGGTCCCCCTTGCGGATGTGAGCGCCGGCCGCCCCACCGATGTAGAGCTCCCAGCGACCACCCTCGATGGCCACGATGCCGACGTCCTTGCACAGCGACTCCGCGCAGTTGCGGGGGCAGCCGGACACGGCGAGCTTCATCTTGGCCGGGGACTCCATGCCCTGCATCCGGGTCTCGATCTCGACGCCGAGCTTGGTCGAGTCCCCGGTGCCGAACCGGCAGAACTCCTGGCCGACGCAGGTCTTGACCGTACGGAAGGACTTCCCGTACGCGTAGCCGGACGGCATGTCCAGATCCGCCCAGACCCCGGGGAGGTCTTCCTTCTTGATGCCGAGCAGGTCGATCCGCTGACCACCGGTGAGCTTGACCATCGGCACGGCGTACTTGTCGGCCACGTCGGCGATCCGGCGCAGCTGCTCGGGCGTGGTCACCCCACCACGCATCTGCGGGACCACCGAGAAGGTGCCGTCCTTCTGGATGTTGGCGTTCACCCGGTCGTTGATGAACCGGGCGTCCTTCTCCTCCACGTAGTCCTCGCCCCACATCATCTTGAGCAGCGAGGCCAGCCCCATCTTGGACTTGGCGTCCTCGGCGCCCTCGGGGGCCAGCGCGGCGAACACCGCCGAGGGGGTCATCAGCCGCTGCTCGCGGATGATCTCCATCATCGGCGCCTTGGCCATCGGGATGCCCGGCACGTAGTAGCTGGCGGCCGGGTCCTCCTCCACCGCGCCGCCCGCGGCGTACTCGACCAGCTGGGCGACCAGACCCTTGCAGGTCCCGCAGCCTTTGCCGGCCCGCGTCTTGTCCATCACGCCGGAGACGGTCTTGCAGCCGGCACCGACGCAGTCGACGATCGTCTTCTTGCTGACGCCGTTGCAGTTGCAGACCTGGGCATCGTCGGCGAGCTCGGCCGCCCCGACCTCGGCAGGCGGACCGCCGATGTCGAACATCAGCTCGACCCGTTCCGCCGGCAGCGGCAGGCCGCGGTCGAAGGCCTGCTGCAGGAAGGCGACCTTGGAGCTGTCGCCGAGCAGGGTGGCCCCGATGATCTTGTCGTCGCGGATGACGATCGACTTGAAGACTCCCTTGCCCGGCTCGGAGAACATGATCTGCTCGTCGGTGTCCCGCTCGGGCCCGGTGACCCCCATCGAGGCCACCTCGACGCCGGCCACTTTGAGCTTGGTCGCCGTACGCGAGCCCAGGTAGGCCGCATGCCGGTCGGCGCCGGTGATCTGGTCGGCCAGCACCACCGCCTGCTCCCACAGGGGAGCCACCAGGCCATAGACCTCACCGCGGTGCTGAACGCACTCCCCGACCGCGAAGACGTCGTGGTCGTCGACCGTGCGCATCTGGTCGTCGACGACGATCGCCCGTTCGACCGTGAAGCCGCTGGTCAGCGCGACATCGGTGTTGGGACGGATCCCGGCCGCGACGACCACCAGGTCACAGGCGATCTCGGTCTCGTCGCGCAGCCGTACGCCGCGGACCTTGTCCGGACCCCAGATCGCCGTCGTCCGGGTGCCGGTGAAGATGCCGATACCGAGCTTGGCCATGCTTCGGCGCAGGATCTCGCCGCCTTCGCGACCCAGCTGGGCGTTCATCAGGTGCTTGCCCGAATGCACCACATCGACGGTGATGCCGTGGCTCTGCAGTCCCCGGGCGGCCTCCAGCCCCAGCAGCCCGCCGCCGATGACGACCGCTCGGTGGTGATCATCGTGGGTGGCGTAGTCGATCATGGACCGGGTGTCGTCGATGGTGCGGAAGGCGAACACCCCGGGCAGCAGGCCGGTTGGGCTGTCCGGTGTCGGATCGCCGTAGAGACCGTCCATCGCCGGCATGAACGACCGGCTGCCGGTGGCGATGATCAACTGGTCGTACGGAGTGACCTGGCCGTCGTCGGAGAACACCACGTGCGCGAACCGGTCGATCCGATCCACCCGGACCCCGGCGTGCAGGGTGATGTCGTTCTCGACGTACCACTCCATGGTGTTCAGGTAGATGTCGTCGTGAGACTCCTCACCCGACAGCACGTGGCTGAGCATGATCCGGTTGTAGTTGCCGTAAGGCTCGTCGCCGAACATGGTGATGTGGAACATCTCGGCGCCACCGCGGGCCAAGATCTCCTCCACGACGCGGGCACCGGCCATGCCGTTGCCGATCACCACCAGGCGCCGGCGCGTGTCGGAGCCGTCGCCGTACACTTCCGGGCGTTCGATGAGCGAGGTCACGTCAGTGCTCCACGAGTCCGAGGTCGACCACGACGGAACCCTCGAGGTCCAGCGGTGCGACCAGCTGCAGCTCGACCACCGAGCCGCCCTCGATGTCCTCGACCACCCGGAGCGGCACGTGCACGTCGCTCTTGGCGCCGATCGGGAAGTACCGCATCGGCACACCGTCGCGCATCAGCACGATGATGATCAGCTCATCGGTCGTGTTGCCACCGCGGAAGTAGAGCGCCTGGCTGATCACCCCGTCGGGGACGACCAGGCTGAGCTCGGGGCTGATCGGTGTCGGCTTGTCGAGCCCAGCCCCGGTGAAGGGGTAGATGCCTTGCAGGAAACGGTTCTGGGTGATCATCGGGAGATCCTTTCGTCGGGACGGCTGGAGCAGCTGGTTGAGGGTCGGGCGCGTGGGCGCGGAGAGCCGGTCGTGCTGCGGCGGGCTGGTCAGCAGATGGTTGTCGTCGGGTGCACCGATGCGGGCGACCTGGACCGCACACACCTTGAAAGCCGGCATCTTCGAGTAGCGGTCCAACGCCGGGTTGGTCAGCGCGTTGGCGGCCGAAGCCCCGCCCCAGTGGAAGGGGACGAAGACGACGCCCGGCAGGATGTCGTCATTGACCCGGGCCCGGAAGGTCGCCGCGCCACGCGGTGAGGTGAGCTGGACGATGTCGCTGGACTCGATCTCGAGCCGTCGGGCCAGGTCGGAGTGCAGCTGGGCCTCGGGCTGCACCTGGGACTGCGACGGTGCGGGCACCCGGCGGGTCTGGGTGCCGCTCTGGTACTGCGCCATCAAGCGTCCAGTGGTCAGCACGTAGGGGAAGTCCGCGCTCGGCGTCTCGTCGGGCTGGCGGTACTCGACCCGGATGAAGCAGGCGCGACCGTCGGCGGTGGGGAACCCGTCAGCGAACAGCCGTGGCGTACCGGGATGGTTCTCGGCCCCGTCGGGGGTCTGCGGACACGGCCAGAACACGCCCTGCTCGGCGTCGATCCGCTCGTAGCTGATGCCGGAGTAGTCGGCGAGGCCGCCGGCACTGGCCCGTCGCAGCTCGGTGAACACCGTGCGGGGGTCGGCGGAGAAGTACTGCCCGCGGCCCAGCCGCTCAGCCAGCTCCTTCATCACCCACAGGTCGTCGCGAACCTCCCCGGGCGGCGGCAGCGCCTGCTTGCGGCGCAGCACCCGGCCCTCCAGGTTGGTCATGGTGCCCTCTTCTTCAGCCCACTGTGCCGCCGGCAGCACCACGTCGGCCATCGCCGCCGTCTCGGACATGAAGATGTCCGAGACCACCAGCAGGTCCAGGGCCCGCAGCCGGTCGATCACCCGGTTGACGTCGGGTGCCGACACGACGAGGTTCGAGGCCACCACCCACAGGGCTCGCACTCCCCCGTCGGAGCCCATCCGGTCGAGCATCTCGAAGGCCGACAGTCCCGGGCGGGGCAGCTCCTCGGGGTCGATACCCCACACCCCGGCTACGTACGCCCGGTCGGCCGGATCAGCCAGCTTGCGGTAGCCGGGCAGCTGGTCCGCCTTCTGACCGTGCTCACGACCGCCTTGCCCGTTGCCTTGGCCGGTGATGGTGCCGTAGCCCGAGAACGGGCGGCCTGGCAGTCCGAGGGCCAGGGCCAGGTTGATGTAAGCCTGGGCCATGTCGGTGCCACTGCTGTGCTGCTCGGCGCCGCGAGCGGTCATGATCATCGCGCTCGGGGCGGTGGCCAGCACCTCGACCGTACGCCGCATGGACGCCACCGAGACGCCGGTGATGCGCTCGACCCGGTCCGGCCAGTAGCCGGCCACGCTGGCCTTGACCGCCGCGAATCCCTTCGTACGTTGGGAGATGTAGTCGACGTCGATCAGGTCGTTCTTGATCGCCAGGTGCAACAGCCCGTTGGCCAGCGCAAGGTCGGTGCCCGGCAACGGGGCCAGGTGCATCGTCGATCCCTGTGCGGTGGCCGTGTTGCGGGGGTCGACCACGATGTGGGTGGCACCGGCAGCCCGGCCGGCGTCGAAGTACTGCATCGCCGGCGGCATCGTCGCCGCCGGGTTGGACCCGACCAGCAGAATCGCCTTGGTCTCGGCGATGTCGGCCAGCGGGAACGGCAGTCCGCGGTCGATGCCGAACGCCCGGTTGGAGGCGGTCGCGGCCGAGGACATGCAGAACCGGCCGTTGTAGTCGATCATCGCCGTGCGCAGCGCGACCCGGGCGAACTTGCCGAAGGCGTACGCCTTCTCGTTGGTCAGGCCGCCGCCGCCGAAGCAGCCCACGGCGTCGCGGCCGTACGCCTGCTGCGCCGACTCGAATCCGGCCACGACCCTGGTCAGCGCCTCGTCCCACGACGCCGGCACCAGGTCGCTGGAGCGGTCCCCGGGAATCCGACGGACCAGCGGCGTCATCAGCCGTTGCGGATGATCAAGGAGGGTGGCGGCGGTCCAGCCCTTGGAGCAGAGTCCGCCACGGTTGGTCGGAAAGTCCTGCTGGGGTTGCAGAACAGCCGGCCGGTCGCCGGCGGTCAGAGTGATCCCGCACTGCAGCGAGCAATACGGACAGTGCGTGAGGGTGGGGGTTGCGCTCACCTTCTCAGCCTGACGGTGCCCTGTTACGAAACGCAGGTCCACAGCGTTACGGGACGTTCACCGATCACTCACAGTGATGCCCGCCTCATGTGAGCAGTCGGTGTTGCGACGGCATTACCACGACCTCACACCACTGCTCGCTGACGAAGCCCGCGCCGTGTCATCAGCAGTTACGTCGAGGAAACCGGGCGGTAACCGCGGCTGTCTAGAGTCCCGGATAGGCGTACGCCCCCAAGTGCGCCCGAGCCAGGCGGTGAGTCGCATGCAGGTGGACCTAGATATGGCCGGCCGCAAGGTGGTGGTGTTCGGCACCCCCCTCGGCGCGCGGCGCATGGTGCGACGCCTTCAGGCCAGTGGCGCCACGGTCACCTGGGCGGTCGACGGTCCGCTGCCCGAGCTCGACGAGCGGCTGGACACCGTGCGCTACGCCCCCCAGCCCACCATCGGCGACACCGCCGCCCTGCTGCGCCTGATCGGTCCGGCCTGGATGGTGGTGACGGTCGGCACCTCCGAACCGCTGCGCGACCGGGTGAGCAGCCTGGCCGGTCACCTCAAGCTACTGGTCATCGACGAGGAGCCCGCGGCCGCGATCGGCGGCGTGACCCTGGTCGGTGGCGGTCCCGGCCGCACCAGCCTGCTGACCCGTGAGGCGTACGCAGCGCTGCAGGCGGCCGATGTCATCTTCTTCGACCGGCTCGCCCCGACCGACGACCTGCGCCAGCTGGCGCCGGGGGTCGAGCTGTACGACGTGGGCAAGTCCCCCTACCACCACCCGGTCAGCCAGACCGGCATCCAGGAGCTGATGATCGGCCGGGCCCGCCGCGGTCAGCAGGTCGTCCGACTCAAGGGCGGTGACAGCTTCGTGTTCGGCCGCGGCGGCGAGGAGATGCAGGCCTGTCTGGCCGCCGGGATCGGCGTCCGGGTGATCCCCGGGGTGTCCAGTGCGCTCGCTGTGCCGGCCTCGGTGGGCATCCCGGTCACCCATCGCGGGGTCAGCCACAGCTTCACCGTGATCTCCGGTCACGTGCCGCCGAGTGAGGACGAGTACGCGGCCTTGGCTCAGCTCGGCGGCACCATCGTCGTCTTGATGGGCATCGCCAACCTCGATCAGATCGTCGCCGGGCTGGCCCGGGCCGGTCTGGACCCGGCGACACCCGCGGCGGTGATCGAGCGGGGCTACTCCGACTCCCAGCGCAGCACCTTCAGCACCGCCGGCCGGCTGGCCGCCGACGCCCGCCGGCTCGACGTGCGGTCGCCGGCGGTCGTCGTGATCGGCGCGGTGGTCGCGCAGTCACCGCTGGCCGGCACCGACGAGCTGCTCGGGGCGCTCAGCTATCTCGACGTGGAGAGCGGCGGTTGAGCCGCTCATCCGCCGCCGGCCCGGCCCCGGGCCTGCGAATCGACCAGCTGCGTGGGTTCCGGATCGGGGTGACCTCGGACCGGCGCTCGGAGGACCTGATCGCCGCCCTGGAACGGCGCGGTGCCCAGGTCATGCACGCCCCTGCGCTGAAGATCGCCCCGAACGACCAGGACGGCACGCTGATCCTGGAGACCCGCGAGCTGATCGAGAGCCGACCCGAGGTCGTGCTGGTGACCACGGGCTACGGCATGCGGCGCTGGTTCGAGGTGGCCGACGCCGCCGGCCTCGGCGCCGAGCTGACCGCGGTCCTCGAACAGGCGCGGATCTTTGCCCGGGGACCCAAGGCGGTGGGCGCCGTACGAGCCGCCGGGCTGATCGACGCCGAGCTCAGTGAGCTCGAGACCACCGCGTCGCTGGTCGACTGCATGCTGACCTCGGGCCTGCAGGGCCGTCGGGTGGCCATCCAGCTGCACGGGTTCACCGACGACGTGCAGCTCGGCCGGTTGCGCGACCTCAGCGCCAGCGTGCTCACGGTGACGCCGTACCGCTGGGTGTCACCGGCCGCCCACGACAAGCTGCCGCGGCTGGTCGAGGCAGTCTGCCAGGGGCGGCTGGATGCGGTGACCTTCACCAGCGCGCCCGGAGCCGCGGCCACCTTGGAGACCGCCGCCAGCCTGGGCCGGCGGGCCGACTTCGTCGCCGCGTTCTCACAGTCGGTGATGGCTGCCGCGGTCGGGCCGGTCACGGCCGAGCCGCTGGTCGCGGCCGGGGTCCTCCCGGTCATCCCGTCGCGCTACCGGCTCGGAGCCCTGATCCGGCTGGTCTGCGACGAGCTGAGCGAACGGCACGTCGAACGGTTCCGCTGCGGTGAGGTCTCGATCGAGCTGGCCGGCCGCAACGTCAGCATCGATGGCCGCAATCTCACTCTCGGCCCGAACGCCCTGGCCCTTTTTCGCGCGCTGGCCGGCGCCGACACCGTGGTCTCGCGCCAGGAACTTGTCGACGCCGTCGCCGACGACCTCGACGACCATGCCCTCGAGGTCGCGCTGAGCCGGCTACGTCAGTCCCTGGCCGTCCCCGGGCTGATCACCACCGTGGTACGCCGCGGCTACCGTTTCAACGCGACCCGGGTGAGCGAGCGAACCTAGCCTCTGCGGCGCCTCCGCCGCGACACCAGCGGTGAGTCTGGGCACGTGGTGGGACAAAGGTCCCTAGGCCGGAGCCGCAATACGAGGGAGTGTTGTACAAACACATCGAGGTGGTTCAGATGAGCGCACATCCATTGGCGGCGTTCGACCGGCTCTTGACGGCCGCGGGCGCACCGACCACGTTGGCCGGGGGGATCGCGTCGTGAGCGGCAGCACAGAACGGGTGGCCCCTTCGCAGCGTCGCGAGCTGACCGACGACGAGTGCCAGGAGCGGCTGACGTCGGCGCAAGTGGGCAGAGTCGCCTGGTCTGGCGGTGGTCTGCTGCACATCCTCCCGGTGAGTTATGCGATGCATGCTGGCCGAGTGGTCTTCCGCACGTCACCGTACGGCGATCTCGCTCAGCTCAAGCACCCCACGAACGTGGCCTTCGAGATAGATGAGGTCGACCGGGCAGGAGGAACGGGTTGGAGCGTGGTCATCCAAGGCCGGGCAGAAGGAGTCGCGCTCCCGCAAGACCTCGTCATGCTCTGGGCCAGGGATGACATCGTGCCCTGGGCTCCGGGAACCCGGAACCTGTTCATCTCGATCACCGCGCAAACCATCAGCGGCCGACGAGTTCAGGCACCCTACTTCGGCTAGGGAGTCACCGAGCACCGCCTGCGACGCGGACTCGACCTTCGCGATGGCCGTTGTCAGAGGCGCTCCGATACGGTCGGGCTGTGGCCGGTAGAGCTCAGCCCTCCCGAACGGCTTTGGAGCGCCTGGCGCCCGGGTTGTGGCAGCTCGCTCACTATCAACGCGCGTGGTTGCGGGGTGACCTCCTCGCCGGGGTGACCGTCGCCGCCTATCTCGTCCCCCAGGTGATGGCGTACGCCGTGGTCGCAGGCCTGCCGGCGGTCGTCGGTCTGTGGGCCGTTCTTGCGCCGTTGGCCGTCTACGCCGTCCTGGGATCATCCCGTCAGCTGTCGGTGGGCCCGGAGTCGAGCACCGCCTTGATGACGGCCGTGGCGGTCAGTGCGCTGATCACCCACACCCGGCTGCCGTACGCCGATCTGGCCGCCGCCCTGGCGTTGACCATCGGCGGGCTGTGCCTGGTCTTCTGGATCTGCCGGCTCGGCTTCGTGGCGAACCTGCTCTCCCGCCCCGTGCTGATCGGCTACATGGCCGGGATCGCCGTGTTGATGATGGTGAGTCAACTCGGCAAAGTCACCGGCATCAGGGTCCAGGGCACGTCGGTCGTGGCCGAGATGGGCTCGATCGTCAAGGGCTTGGGCCATCTGCAGGTCCCCACGACGATCCTGGCCGCCGCGGTCCTGGTCCTGCTTGTGCTCCTGCAGTGGCGGCTCCCGCGCGCACCCGGACCGCTGATCGCGATGTTGGCGGCGGCACTGGCCGTTCGCGCGTTCGACCTCCAAGCCCACGGTGTCGCGGTCATCGGTGCCATTCCCAGCGGCCTGCCTACTCCCTCGGTCCCGCACCTGCGTGGTATCGAGGCAGGCCCCCTCCTGCTGGCTGCTCTCGGCGTCACGGTGGTGGCCTACTCCGACAACGTGGTGACAGCGCGAGCCTTCGCCACACGCCGGCGGGAAGCAATCGACAGTGACCAGGAGTTCCTCGCCCTCGGTGCCGCCAACATCGCTGCGGCCCTGTCGCACGGGTTCCCGGTGAGCAGCAGTGGCAGCCGCACCGCGCTCGGCGACACGATCGGCAGCCGGACCCAGCTCTACTCGTTGGTCACGTTGGTTTCCGTCCTCCTCACTGTGGCCTTTCTGCGGCCGGTCATCGCCGCGTTCCCAACCGCTGCCCTCGGGGCGGTCGTGATCTACGCCGCAACCCGCCTGATCGACCTGGCCGAGCTCCGCCGCCTCAGCCAGTTCCGGCGGAGCGAGCTCCTGCTCTCGCTGGCTACCACGGCCGCCGTGCTCGTCTTCGATGTCCTCTACGGCGTCGTCGTCGCCGTGGCCTTGTCGATCCTCGATCTGCTTCGTCGGATATCCAGGCCGCATGACGGCATCCTTGGCTACATCCCCGGCATGGCCGGCATGCACGACATCGCTGACTATCCTGCCAGCCGGCAGGTGCCGGGGTTGGTCGTCTACCGCTACGACTCCCCACTGTTCTTCGCCAATGCTGAGGACTTCAAGAGCCGCGCCCTGGCCGCTGTCGACGGGGCCGTACCGCCGGCTGAATGGTTCCTGCTCAATGCCGAAGCCAACGTGGAGCTCGACCTCACGGCCGCAGACGCCCTCGAGGAGCTTCGCCAGACGCTGGCTGACCGCGGCGTCACCTTCGCCATGGCCCGGGTCAAGTTCGAGGTCCGGCAGGTTCTGCAGGGCATCGGTTTCATCGACAGAGTCGGGTCCGACAAAGTCTTCATGACCTTGCCCACGGCGGTTGACGGCTACCTCGGGTGGTACAGCAGCCAGCACGGATCACCGCCAGCTGAGAAACCGGAGCCGCTCGCCTGACCCCCTGCAGCGGTTCGCCGTTCGACCGCACCAGTGCCGTAGACGCCTCAGCCGCGACCGGTCGCGATCGACGTGCGGATGAGCTCGGACAGCACCTCGAGATCGACCTGATCGAGCCGCTTCAGCAGCAAGCAGGACTTACCGATCTGGTGCGGGCCAAGCCGCCCGAGCAGGTCGCCGTGCGACTCGAACCCCTCGTTCAGATAGACCGTGGTCGCCGACTTCCGCGGCGACAGGCCGACCTCCATCCAGTCGAGCTGCCGCCCGGAGGCATAACGCAGCCGCCGCGACCCGAAACCGATGATCGAGTCGCCCCACAGCACCGGTTCCTCGCCGGTGACCTGCTGCATCAACGTGCAGAGGGTCTGGGCCTCGGCTCGGCGCCGCGGGTCCGGCACAGCGGCGAGGAACTCGGTGACACTGCCGTCGGATGGAACCGTCTTCATGTCCTCAGTGTGCGTCCGTTCCGCGACCGGGGGCCAGACCCGGACGTGTCGGACGCCGGACGGGTCTGCGGAGATCAGACCATCATCTGCCGAGCCGTCGGCGGGATCGGCCGGGGCAGCTTGGTCGAACCCGACAGGTACTCGTCGACCCCGGCTGCGCAGGCGCGGCCCTCGGCGATCGCCCAGACGATCAGTGACTGACCGCGACCGGCGTCCCCAGCCACGAAGACCCCCGGCACGTCGGTCGCGTAGTTGTTGTCGCGGGCGATGTTGCCGCGCTCGTCCAACCCCACCTCCAGCTGAGCGACCACGCTGTCCTTCTCCGGACCGACGAAGCCCATGGCCAACAGCACCAGCTCGGCCGGAATGGTCTTCTCGGTGCCCTCGATCGCCACAAGCTTGCCGCCCTCGAACTTCACCTCGGACAGCGTCAGCGAGGCGACGTTGCCGTTCTCGTCGCCGTGGAAATGCGAGGTGGAGACCGAGTAGACCCGGTCGCCGGACTCCTCGTGTGCCGAAGACACCCGATAGATCATCGGGTAGGTCGGCCACGGCTGGTGGGTCGGGCGCTCGTCCGGCGGGGTCGGCATGATCTCCAGCTGGACGATCGACTTCGCCTGCTGGCGGATCGAGGTGCCCAGGCAGTCAGCGCCGGTGTCACCGCCACCGATGATCACGACATGCTTCCCGGTCGCGGTGATCTGGTTCTCCACAGTCTTGCCGCGGGCGACCCGGTTGGCCTGGGGCAGGAACTCCATGGCCTGGTGGATGCCGTTGAGCTCTCGTCCGGGGACCGGCAGGTCACGGCCGATGGTCGAGCCGACGGCCAGCACCACCGCGTCGTAGCGCTCCTTGAGCTGCTGGCCGGTGATGGACTTGCCCACCTCGACGCTGCAACGGAAGTTGGTGCCCTCGTCGCGCATCTGCCGGATGCGGCGGTCCAGGACCTTTTTCTCCATCTTGAACTCGGGGATGCCGTAGCGCATCAGCCCGCCCGGCTCGTCGGCCCGCTCGTAGACCGCGACCGTGTGCCCGGCCCGGGTGAGCTGCTGGGCGGCGGCCAGACCGGCCGGCCCCGAGCCGACCACAGCCACGGTCTTGCCGGTCAGCCAGGCCGGGGCCTGCGGCTTGACCCGCCGCTCGTCCCAGGCCTTGTCGATGATCGCGACCTCGACGTTCTTGATCGTCACCGGGTCGCGGTTGATCCCGACCACGCAGGCGGTCTCACACGGCGCCGGACACAGCCGGCCGGTGAACTCCGGAAAGTTGTTGGTCGCGTGCAGCCGCTCCAACGCCTCATCCCAGTCGCGTCGCCAGACCAGGTCGTTCCACTCCGGGATGAGGTTGCCCAGCGGGCACCCGGTGTGGCAGAAGGGGATGCCGCAGTCCATGCAGCGCCCCGCCTGTTCGGAGATGATCGGCAGCAGAGCCCGCCCTGGCGTCCCGGGATAGACCTCCTGCCAGTCGTGCACGCGCTCGGCCACCGGCCGTCGCTCCGCCACCTTGCGCGGCGTCGTGATGAAACCTCGAGGGTCAGCCATGTACGTGGCCTTTCGGGACAGGCTGGAAAAGCTGTGGACAGACCGAGCTGGTCGGGGCACTCGGATGCGCAACCTCTTCGAGGCCTTCGACGAGCTCAGGGCGCGGATAGCGGGAGCCCTTCGACAAGCTCAGGGGGCGGTTGCGGGCTGAGCTCGGGGGCGATCGGCGCGGAGGCTGAGGGGGGGTGCGGTCATCCCTTGGCTGCTTCCATCATCTTGATGGTGGTGGTCGCCTCGTCGAGACCTTCGGACTCTGCCCGTTCGCGGGCCGCGATCACCCGGGCGTAGTCGCGGGGCAGCACCTTGGTGAACCGCACGGTCGCGGAGTCCCAGTCCCCGAGCAGCCGTTCGGCGACGGCCGAACCCGTCTCCGCCAGGTGCTGGCTGACCAGCTGGTGCAGCAGGTCGAGGTCGGCGTCGGTCGGGCCGAGGGCGTCGACCAGCTCGGTGTTGAGCTGCGACTCGTCCAGGTCGAGGAAGTAGCCGATGCCGCCGGACATGCCCGCCGCGACGTTGCGGCCGGTCTTGCCGAGCACCACCGCGATCCCGCCGGTCATGTACTCCAGACCGTGGTCACCGAGACCTTCGACGATGGCCGTGGCCCCGGAGTTGCGGACGCAGAACCGCTCCCCGACCTGGCCGCGGATGTAGATCTCCCCCGAGGTGGCGCCGTAGCCGATCACATTGCCGGCGATGATGTTGTCCTCGGCCACGAAGGTCGAGCCGTCCGCCGGCCGCAGCACGATCCGGCCCCCGGACAGCCCCTTGCCCAGGTAGTCGTTGCTGTCGCCGTGCAGCCGCAGCGTGATGCCGGCCGGCACGAAGGCACCGAAGCTCTGGCCGGCTGAGCCGGTGAAGGTGAGGTCGATCGTGTTGTCGGGCAGACCCTCTCCGTTGGTGGCCTTGGTGACCTCGTGGCCGAGGATCGTGCCCACCGTACGGTTGACGTTGCGAATCCGCAGGGACTCCTTGACCGGCTCGCCGCGGGTCAGCGCCGGCTCGCAGAGCTTGATCAGCATCTGGTCCAACGCCATCTCCAGCGCATGGTCCTGACCGGTGATGTTGTGCAGGACGGCCCCCTCGGGCAGCTCCGGCTGGTGCAGGATCGGACGCAGGTCCAAGCCGTGAGCCTTCCAGTGCGCCTCGGCGGGCGTGGTGTCGAGCACCTCGACCCGGCCGATCGCCTCCTCGAGGGTCCGGAAACCCAGGGCCGCCAGGTGCTCGCGGACCTCCTCGGCCACGAACTCGAAGAAGTTGATCACGAACTCCGGCTTGCCGGAGAACTTGGCCCGCAGCTCCTGGTTCTGGGTGGCCACGCCGACCGGGCAGGTGTCCAGGTGGCAGACCCGCATCATGATGCAGCCGCTGACCACCAGCGGTGCGGTGGCGAAACCGAACTCCTCGGCGCCGAGCAGAGCCCCGATGATGACGTCGCGGCCGGTCTTCAGCTGCCCGTCGACCTGCACGACGATGCGGTCCCGCAGCCCGTTGAGCAGCAGGGTCTGCTGGGTCTCGGCCAACCCGAGCTCCCAGGGACCACCGGCGTGCTTGAGCGAGGTGAGTGGTGCCGCACCGGTGCCGCCGTCGTGGCCGGAGATGAGCACCACGTCGGCCTTGGCCTTGGAGACACCAGCCGCCACCGTGCCGACCCCGACCTCGGCGACCAGCTTGACGTGCACGCGGGCCGACGGGTTGGCGCACTTCAGGTCGTGGATCAGCTGCTTGAGATCCTCGATCGAGTAGATGTCGTGGTGCGGGGGCGGTGAGATCAGCCCCACACCCGGCGTCGAGTGCCGGGTCTTGGCAACCCAGGGATAGACCTTCTGGCCGGGCAGCTGGCCGCCCTCGCCGGGCTTGGCCCCCTGGGCCATCTTGATCTGGATGTCGGAGGCATTGGTCAGGTAGTCCGACGTGACGCCGAACCGACCCGAGGCGACCTGCTTGATCGCACTGCGCCGCTCCGGGTCGTGCAGCCGGTCGGCGTCCTCGCCACCCTCGCCGGTGTTGGACTTGCCGCCGAGCCGGTTCATCGCGATGGCCAGGGTCTGGTGCGCCTCGAGGCTGATCGAGCCGTAGGACATGGCTCCGGTGGAGAAGCGCTTGACGATCTCGGAGACCGGCTCGACCTCCTCGATCGGTATCGGGTTCCGGTCCTTGAACTTCAGCAACCCGCGCAGGGTCATCAGCCGCTCAGAGGTCGAGTCGATGTGATGGGTGTACTGCTTGAAGATGTCATAGCGGCCGGACCGGGTGCTGTGTTGCAGCCGGAAGACCGTCTCGGGGTCGAACAGGTGCGGCTCGCCCTCACGACGCCACTGGTAGTCACCGCCGACCGGCAGCAGCCGGTGGGCCAGCGGAATGCCGTCGGCCGGATAGGCCGCTAGGTGACGGCGGTGGACGTCCTCAGCGATCTGGTCCAGCGTGATGCCGCCGAGCTTGCTGGTGGTCCCGGTGAAGTAGCGGTCGACCACCTCACGGGAAAGCCCGAGCGCCTCGAAGATCTGGGCCCCCGTGTAGGAGGCGACGGTGGAGACGCCCATCTTGGACATCACCTTCAGCACGCCCTTGCCGAGCGCCTTGATCACGTTGGTGACGGCCTTCTCCGGCTCGACGCTGGTGTAGACACCGTGCCGGGCCAGGTCCTCGACGGACTCGATGGCCAGGTACGGGTTCACCGCGGCCGCGCCGTAGCCGATCAGCAGGGCGACGTGGTGGACCTCGCGGACGTCGCCGGCCTCGACCACCAGTCCGACCTGGGTGCGCGACTTCTCGCGTACGAGGTGGTGGTGGATCGCGGCGGTGAACAGCAGCGACGGGATCGGGGCGAGCTCGGCGTTGGAGTGCCGGTCGGACAGCACGATGATCCGGGCACCGTCGGCGATCGCCGAGGAGACCTCGGCACAGAGCTGGTCGAGCTTGGCCACCAGGGCTTCGGCGCCGCCGCCCACCTCGTACAGTCCGCGGGCCACGTAGGTGGCATACCCGGGCAGGTCACCGTCGCGGTTGATCTTGTTGATCTTGGTCAGTGAGTCGTTGTCGAGCACCGGGAACGGCAGCACCAGCCGGCGGCAGGAGGCCGGGCCCGGTTCGAGCAGGTTCACCTCGGGCCCGATGGTGTTGTAGAGCGAGGTGACCAGCTCCTCGCGGATCGCGTCCAGCGGCGGGTTGGTGACCTGCGCGAACAGCTGCGAGAAGTAGTCGAAGATCAGCCGGGGCTTCTCGCTCAAGGCGGCGATCGGGGTGTCGGTGCCCATCGACCCGATCGGCTCGGCGCCGCCCGAGGCCATCGGGGCCAAGATGAGCCGGAGCTCTTCCTCGGTGTAGCCGAAGACCTGCTGGCGGCGCGTCACCGAGGCGTGGGTGTGGACGACGTGCTCCCGCTCGGGCAGGTCGGCCAGCTGCATCCGGCCACCGAGCAGCCACTCGCCGTATGGTGCAGCACTGGCGAGGCTGTCCTTCACCTCGTCGTTGGAGATCAGCCGGTGCTCTTTGAGGTCGGCCAGGAACATCCGGCCCGGCTGCAGCCGGCCCTTCTGGACGATCTTCTCGGCCGGGATGTCCAGCACGCCGGCCTCCGAGGCCAGCACGACCAGGTCGTCGTCGGTGACCCAGTAGCGGCCCGGGCGGAGTCCGTTGCGGTCGAGCACCGCGCCGATCTGGGTGCCATCGGTGAACACGACGCCGGCCGGCCCGTCCCAGGGCTCCATCAGGCAGGAATGGAACGCGTAGAACTCCTTGCGCCGAGCGTCCATGGTGGCGTTGTTCTCCCACGCCTCCGGGATCATCATCAACATGGCGTGCGGCAGCGACCGGCCGCCCAGGTGCAACAGCTCGACGACCTCATCGAAGGAGGCGGAGTCGGAGGCATCCGGGGTGCAGATCGGGAACAGCCGCTCCAGGTCACCCGGGATGACGTCACTGGCCAGCAGCGCCTCGCGGGCCCGCATCCAGTTGCGGTTGCCCTTGACCGTGTTGATCTCGCCGTTGTGGGCGATCATCCGGAAGGGGTGCGCGAGCTCCCACGCCGGGAAGGTGTTGGTCGAGAACCGGGAGTGCACGACAGCCAGCGCGCTGGCCATCCGCTCGTCCAACAGCTCGGGAAAGACCAGCTCGAGCTGCTCGGTGGTCAGCATGCCCTTGTAGACCAGGGTCCGACACGACAGTGAGGCGAAATAGACCCCGGTCTCGTGCTGGGCCCGCCGGCGCAGGCAGTAGGCCAGTCGCTCCAGGGCCAGACCCATCAGCGGGCGGCCCTTGGCGGTCACGAACAGCTGCTCGAAGTAGGGCATGTTCGACCGGGTCAGGTCGCTCAACGACACGTCGTCGGTCGGAACCACTCGCCAGCCGAGGACGATCAGCTTCTCTTCGTCGGCGATCTGCTCGATGGTCGCCTTGGCCTTGGCCGCAGCCTCGGGATCGGTCGGCAGGAACGCGTTCCCGACGGCGTACGCGCCCTGGCGGGGCAGGTCGAAGTCGACCTCGGAACGCAGGAAGCCGTCGGGCACCTGCATCAAGATGCCCGCGCCGTCACCGGTCTTGGGGTCGGATCCGGTGGCGCCACGGTGGTCCAGGTTGCGGAGCGCCTCCAGGCCCTGGCGGACGATCGAGTGGCTCGGGACACCGGTCAAGGTGGCGACGAAGGCGACACCGCAGGCGTCGTGCTCGAAGGCGGGATCGTAAAGGCCCTCGGCGGGACGGGAACGCACAGCGCGCGCAGTGGTCATGTTTCAAACTCCCAGGTTCTCGGCACTCCGGGCACGGCAAGGAAAGCGGCATCGGCGCACCCAGGACGTCTATGGCCAGAGCGGTCGCCGCGATGCTAACGCACTTTCGCCCGCATCGCGGAACGGTATTTCGGTCGAGTCATCGGTGTTGACTGGGTCACCTGGCTCGCCGGGGTGGGGCGAGCTGAGCAGTGTTCACATTACCGTGCTGCGCAGGCAACTCCCGAGGACGAGGCGCCTGGTGGGCATCATGCCGGTCCAGCGTTACCTGGCTGATTTCTCGCTGTCATCAGCGGTGTCGACCTTCTCCGGCGCCGGCGCGGGTTCGGGCTCGACCGGCTCGTCGGAGCCGTCTGCCGACCCGGGGTCGGTCTCGGTCGTCGACGAGCCGCTCTGCGCGCTCGGGTCGGGAACGAGCGGGTCGGTGGCGGGCGGGTCGCCTTCGACCAGGGTCTCGCGACCCGGCCGGTTGCGGACCAACCACAAGAACCAGATCAGCGATCCGACGAACATGATCAGCGAGGTGTAGTTGTTGAGCCGGAAGCCGCCGATCTCGTTCACCGAGTCGATCCGCAGTGCCTCGATCCAGAACCGACCGGCGGTGTAGAGCACGACGTAGAGGGCGAACACCTTGCCGTGGCCCAGCCGGTACCTGCGGTCCAGCAGGATCAACGCCGCGGCCGCAGCCAGGTTCCACAACAGCTCGTACAAGAAGGTCGGGTGGAAGGTCGCGTACTGCTCGAAGCCGGCCGTCCGGTACTGCGGGGCGATCTCCAAGGCCCAGGGCAGGGTGGTCGGCCGCCCGAAGAGCTCCTGGTTGAACCAGTTGCCGATCCGACCGATGGCCTGGGCGACCAGGATGGCCGGAGCGACCGCGTCCAGCAGCGCAGGGAAGCAGATCTTGCGCCGACGGGCCACCAGGTAGCCGCCCAGGGCGCCGAGTGCGACCGCCCCCCAGATGCCGAGCCCGCCCTCCCAGATCTTCAGTGCGTCGACCGGGTGGCGGCCCGGCCCGAAGTAGAGCTCGTAGTCGGTGATCACGTGGTAGAGCCGGGCGCCGACGATGCCGAACGGGATGCCGACCACGATCACCATCTCCAGACCATCGGCCGTGCCGCCGCGGGCACGCCACCGACGGTTCGCGATGACCATCGCGACGATGATGCCGGCGATGATGCACAACGCGTACGCGCGCAGCGGGAAGGCGCCGATGTACCAGATGTTGGTGCTCGGGCTGGGGATGGACAGAAGCGTCCTCATGACATCGATGCCTTCTAGTTGGTGGCCGCGTCGCCGATCATGCGGTCGAGTGTCTCAGGGGTCAGGCCGGAAACCGTGACCGGCGCTCCGTCGAGAAACATCGTCGGAGTGCCTTGGACGCCGGAGCGGTCGGCCGCGGCGTTGATCGAGTCGACCCAGCCCTGGTGAGCCCGCCCCCTCACGCAGCTGTCGAAGGCCGGTGTCGAGGTGGCCCCCACCTTGCTCGCGAGGTCCAGCAGCTGCTTGTCGCTCCAGCTCAAGGTGTGGTTGGCGAACAGGCCCGAGTAGTAGCTCGGCCCGAAGCCGGCCTCGGACGCACAGGCCATGGCGTTGGCCGCAGCGCCCGAGCCGACGTCGATGAAGGACATCGGGAAGATCTCCAGCTGCACGGCACCGCGAACCTGAGCCGCGGCGAGGGTCGGACCGAGCTCGGTCTCGAAGTCGGCGCAGTGCGGGCAGTGGAAGTCCTCGTAGAGCGCCACGGTGACCGGCGCAGCATTTCCGAACCGCAGCGGCTGCCCGTCGGTGATCGTCAGCCGCGTCGAGGTCACCGAGGTGGCCGGAACGGCCTTGGGCAACCGGTTGGCCCGCCAGGCCTGGAAGCCGATCCCGCCGCCGACCACCGCCGCGACGACGACGAGCATCACCAGCAGCAGGATCTTCTTGTCGCTCACGAGCTCGGCTCCAGGCGCTGGTCGAGGGCGAACAAGGTCTGAGGGTGCCAGACCAGCCACGACGCGAGGGCGAGGAACGCCAGGTCGCGCACGATCTCACCGGTGTAAGCAGTCTGGCCCGGCGCGACTGTGCCTCCACCGCCGAAGCAGCCGCAGTCAATGCTGAGCCCACGGGCTGCGGCCGAGGCGACGGCAGCCACGAACACCGCGAACAGCACCGCGGTGGCCCCGGCGACGGCTCGGGTGGCGATCCCGGTGACCAGCAGCAGTCCGAGGGCGATCTCGAGGAACGGAAGTCCCCAGCCCACCGGGGTCTCCAGGACAGCCGGCAGCAGCTGGTAGCCCCGGACGGCAGCCACCGAGCTCTGGGGGTCGATGACCTTCAGCCCGCCGGCCGCGAGCAGGATGCCGGCCAGGGTCAGCCGGACCGCCGTCGAGATCCACGGCAGGAGCTGGTCCAGGCGTGACCGCCCCGGTGCGCGGGCGATCACGCGGGCCCGGGCGGGATCAAGGCCCCGTCGACCCAGCCGGAACCCCGGAACGGACGCCCTCGGCCAGGTCGGCGACCACCGCGCGCAGCCCGCTCAGGTCGGCCGGCGTACCGGCGTCCTCAGCTGCCAGCAGCGTCTTGACCAGGGCTGAGCCGACGATGACCGCATCGGCGAACTCGGTCACCTCACGGGCCTGGGCACCGTTGGAGACCCCGAGCCCGACCCCGGCGAGGGCGCTCGGATGGGCGGCGCGGATCCGGCGTACGAGCTCGGGGGCGGCGCTGGAGGTCTCGGCCCGGGCACCGGTGACACCCATCACCGAGGTGGCGTAGACCCAGCCGCGGCAGGCGGCCACGGTGCTGGCCAGCCGGGCGTCGGTCGAGGACGGCGACACCAGGAAGATCCGGTCCAGACCGTGCGCGTCGGACACAGCCAGCCACTCCGCCGCCTCGTCCGGGGTCAGGTCGGGGGTGATCGCCCCGGCTCCCCCGGCGGCGGCCAGATCGCGCGCGAACCGGTCCGGCCCGTAGTGCTCGATCAGGTTCCAGTAGGTCATCACCACCGCCGGGGTGCCGGTGCTGGCGACGGCCTCGACGGCGGCGAACGCGTCCCTGGTCCGTACGCCCCGCTCCAGGGCCTTGGTGCCGGCCCGCTGGATGGTGACACCGTCCATCATCGGGTCGCTGTACGGCATCCCCACCTCGACCAGGTCGACCCCGGGTGAGTCGTCCTGACCGGTCAGCGCCGTCAGCGCCTGCAGCGAGATGTCCACCGAGGGATAGCCGACGTGCAGGAACCCGACCAGGGCGCCACGACCCGTGGCCCGTACGTCGGCGAAGGTCTGACCGGTCTGGCCGCGGTCGAAGAGCGCGGTCTCGGGCGCCAAGGTCACAGCTCCTGCCCGGCGCCGGTGGAGCTTCCGCCGATCTCGAGGTCGGCACCGAGCTCGGCGTCGGAGTCCTCGGCACTGAGGTTGGTGCCGACCGGATCACCCGACTCGGAGCCGGTGCCACGGGTGTCCAAGCCGAAGTAGGTGATCGCGGTGTCCACGTCCTTGTCCCCTCGACCGGACAGGCTGACCAGGATCAACGGCGGCTCACCACCCCCGGCGCTCAGCCGCTGTCCCAGCTTCATCGCCCCGGCCAGGGCGTGGGCCGACTCGATGGCCGGCACGATCCCCTCGGTCTGCGACAGCAGCCGGAACGCCTCCATGGCCTCAGCATCGGTGACCGACTCGTAGCTGGCGCGACCGGTGGAGGCGAGCCAGGAGTGCTCCGGGCCGACCCCGGGGTAGTCGAGCCCGGCCGAGATGGAGTGCGACTCGCGGGTCTGGCCGTCCTCGTCCTGCAGCACGAAGGTGCGCATGCCGTGCAGCACGCCCACCGAGCCGGCGGAGATGGTGGCCGCGTGCCGGCCGGTCTCCACACCATCGCCACCGGCCTCGAAGCCGTAGAGCGCGACCTCGGCGTCGGGGATGAAGTCGGCGAAGATGCCCAGGGCGTTCGAGCCGCCGCCCACGCAGGCGGCCACGGCATCGGGCAGCCGGCCGTAGCGCTGCAGGACCTGGGCCCGCGCCTCGGTGCTGATCACCCGCTGGAACTCGCGGACCAGCAGCGGGAACGGATGCGGGCCGGCAACCGTGCCGATCAGGTAGTGGGTGTTGTCGACGGAGGCGACCCAGTCGCGCATCGCGTCGTTCATCGCGTCCTTGAGCGTCTGGGTGCCCGACTCGACGGCGATCACCTCGGCCCCGAGCAGCCGCATCCGAGCCACGTTGAGCGCCTGGCGTTCGGTGTCGACCTTGCCCATGTAGACCGTGCAGTCCAGGCCGAACAGTGCCGCGGCGGTGGCGGTCGCCACCCCGTGCTGCCCGGCCCCGGTCTCCGCGATGACCCGGGTCTTACCCATCCGCCGGGTCAGCAGCGCCTGGCCGAGGACGTTGTTGATCTTGTGCGAGCCCGTGTGGTTCAGGTCTTCCCGCTTGAGCAGGATGGTCGCCCCGCCGCAGTGGTCGGAGAACCGCTTGGCCTGGGTGATCGGACTGGGTCGGCCGGTGTAGTCGGCCAGCAGGCCGGCGAGCTCGGCGGTGAACTCCGGGTCGACCATGGCCGCGTGGAACTCATCCTCCAGCTGCTTCAGTGCGGCGTAGAGCGCCTCCGGGACGAACTTGCCGCCGAACTGGTCGAAGTGGCCGGACTCGTCCGGGAGCTGACGCACGGGGGCGATGGTTTCCATGGCGGCGACGCGGTTCCTCTGCTGCTGGAGGCCGGCCCCCTGGGCCGGCTCGGTGGGTCGGGCCTGATGGTCGGGCCCGGGTCGAACGGTCAGGACTTGTGCACCGCCGGGTGAGCCCCGGCGGCCACCAGGTCAGCCACGCCGCTGCGTGGGTCACGCCCGGTGACCAGGGCCTCGCCGACCAGGACGACGTCGGCGCCGGCGCGGGCCAGCTCGATCACGTCGTGCGGACCTCGGACACCCGACTCGGCGATCCGGACCACTCGGTCCGGGATCAGGGGGGCCAACCGGGCGAAGGTCGTCGGCTCGACCTCCAGGGTCTGCAGGTTGCGGGCATTGACGCCGATGATGGCGGCGCCGCAGTCGAGTGCGCGGTGCACCTCCTCGGCGCTGTGTGCCTCGACCAACGGGGTGAGACCGATGGACACGGCCCGTTCGATCAACGAGATGAGCTCGTCGTCGGTGAGCGCCGCCACGATCAGCAGCACCAGGTCGGCACCGGCGGCTCGGGCTTCGAACAGCTGGTAGGCGGTGACGATGAAGTCCTTGCGCAGCACCGGGACGCTGACGGCACGGCGTACGCGCACGAGGTCGTCGAGCGAACCCGAGAAGCGCCGCTCCTCGGTCAGCACCGAGATGGCCGCGGCACCGCCGGCCTCGTACTCCACGGCGAGAGCGGCCGGGTCGGCGATCGGGGCCAAAGCCCCCTTGCTCGGGCTGGAGCGCTTGACCTCAGCGATCACGGCCACGCCCGGACCGCGGAAGACCGGCATCGGGTCGAGGGCCGAGT
This sequence comes from uncultured Actinomycetota bacterium, assembly GCA_963740705.1. Classification (GTDB taxonomy): domain Bacteria; phylum Actinomycetota; class Actinomycetes; order Propionibacteriales; family Propionibacteriaceae; genus Microlunatus. Next base: position 777,199 of record CAVUGB010000004.1, on the reverse strand, counting down.
CCAGCCGCTGACATCGCTCCTTGAGTCGGTCCAGGCTGACCTGGGCCTGTCTGGCCGCAAGATCCTCGCGGACCCCGGCGATGATGTCGTCTAGTGCACCCACGAAGTCACATCGCTCAGTCGGCGCCGTGGCCCGTTGCCTGCAGGACCTTGGTGACGATGAGGGCGACGACCAGCAAGGCGATGCCGACCCAGAAGACCGGCCAGTTCTGCACCACCAGCGCGATGCCGCCGACCAGCACCCCGGCCATCGCGATCAGCGTGCCCGCCCAAGCGGCTGGCGTACGGCCGTGGTGGATCACCCGGCCGCGGGCGTTGGTCTCGTGGTGGGCACCGGATGATTGATGTGCCGTGTCTGCCATGGGTTCCTCATTCCGCCAATCGTGACGACTGCTCGGGCTCGGCGCGGTCTTGATCCGTCAACTCTCTATCTATTCTGTCTCTTGCGCGGCCTCGATGCACATCGGGGTCGGCCGGTGTCCCTGCTGCCTGGTCGTCGTTCACCGTCGGGTCGAGACCGGCATCCATGGCCTTCCAGACCTCCATCGCGTCATCATCGACGGTCACCGGGCGGGCCATTCCTTCGGTCCGGGCGAAGCGGTCGGCGCGCCGGGGCCAGCGGTGCACGGTGGTCACGACGAGCACGGCACCGAGCACCACCACTCCCCCGGCGGATGCGTACACCCACGGCCAGGCGGTGCCCGACAGGGCGAACTGGTCGAGCAGGGTGACCTCGCGGACCTGCGTCCGCACCGCCTCGTCGCTCGGCCGTTGGCGCAGCGCGCCGACCACGGCGAGGGCGACTCCGACCATGACCAGCAGCACCCCGGCCACTCGACGACCGCGGGGCTGCAGGACGAGGATCAACAACGTGCCGGCCAGCGCGACCACGGCCAGGGCCTGGCTCAATCCACCGGTCACCTCGGTGCCGCTGAACCGGACCGACACGTCCTGCCCGACCGCCCGCCACCAGGGCTGAGCCGCCGACACGATCGCGAGTGCACCACCGAGGATCAAGGCGCCGAACGCGGCAGCCCGGGCGCGAGCCGACGACCGGGTCGGCGGCGGCACGGTCAGCGCGGGCGCAGCCGGGGAGGTCACGGCCGGCTCCTCACGATGACTGCCTGACCAGCGGGGCGAAGCTCTGGGCCACCGAGATGGCGCGGACCACGGCGGCCGCCTTGTTCTGGGACTCCTGGTCCTCGGTCGGGGGGTCGGAGTCGGCCACGATGCCGCCTCCTGCCTGGATGTAGGCGACGCCGTCGCGCAGCAGGGCGGTCCGGATGGCGATCGCCGCGTCGGCGTCACCGGCGAAGTCGAGGTACCCGACGACCCCGCCGTAGAGACCGCGGCGAGACACCTCCAGCTCGTCGATGATCTCCATCGCCCGCACCTTCGGTGCCCCGGACAGGGTTCCCGCCGGGAAGGCAGCCAGCACGACGTCCAGAGCTGAATGGCCGGCCGCGACGGTGCCGGTCACCGTGGATTCGAGGTGCATGATGTGGCTGTACCGGCGGACGTCCATGAACTCGACGACCTCCACCGTGCCCGGCTCACAGACCCGGCCCAGGTCGTTGCGGCCGAGGTCGACCAGCATCACGTGCTCGGCCCGCTCCTTCGGGTCGGCGAGCAGCTCGGTCTCGAGGTCGGCATCCTGCGCCGGGGTGGCCCCCCGCGGCTTAGACCCGGCGATCGGGTGGGTGATCGCCGTTCGGCCCTTGACCGTGACCAGGGCCTCCGGACTCGAACCGACGATGTCGAACCCGTCCAGCCGCAGCAGGTACATGTACGGGCTGGGATTCGTCAGCCGGAGCACCCGGTAGATCTGCAGCGCGTCGGCGGTGGTGTCGACCTCGAACCGCTGGCTGACCACGACCTGGAACGCCTCACCGGCCTTGATCTCTTCCACCGCGGCGCGGACAGCACCTTGGAACTCCTCGGCCGACCGCTGCCGACGGATGGGCAGGGTCGCCTGGCCGAAGGTGGCCGAGACCACCGAGGACGGTGTCGGCTGCGCGAGCAGGTCCGCCATCGCGTCGAGCCGGGCGACCGCGTCCGCGTACGCCTCATCGACCCGCTGGTCGGTGCCGTCGAAGTTGATGGCGTTGGCGATCAGCCAGACCTCGCCGGCGTGGTGGTCGAGCACGGCCAGGTCGCTGGCGAGCAGAAAGGCCAGCTCAGGCACCTGGAGGTCGTTCACGTTGCCGTCGGGTAGGCGCTCGACCCGGCGTACGGCGTCGTAGCTGAGGTAGCCGACGAGCCCGGAGGTGAACGGGGGCAATCCGTCCGCGTGGGGGGTGTGCAGCAACCGCAGAGTCTCCCGGACCGCCTCGAGGGGGTCGCCATCACTGGGCAGCCCGACCGGTGCGTGACCGGTCCAGACGGTGCGCCCCTTCTGCTCGGTCAAGCGTGGCCGCCGCCCGTACGCCGATGAAGGAGTAGCGCGACCAGACCCCCTGTTCGGCCGATTCGAGCAGATAGGTTCCTGACCGGCCGCCGGCGAGCTTGGAGTAGAGCCCGACCGCGGTCTCAGCATCGGCCAGGAACCGCTGGTGCACCGCAATCACCCGACGCTCGAGAGCCAGCGTGCGGAAGTCCTCCAGCGACGGTGAGGCGGCGCTCATCGGGCACTCCTCTCGAGCACCACGGCCGGCAGCACCCGGGCGTCGAAGCAGGTCCGGTCCCCGGTGTGACAGGCCGCACCATCTTGGTGGACCGTGACCAGCACCGTGTCTCCGTCGCAGTCCAGCCGCACCTGGCGGACCCATTGCCGATGGCCACTGGTCTCGCCCTTCACCCAGTACTCCCCACGGCTGCGGGAGAAGAAGGTCGAACGCCCAGTGGTCAGCGTGCGGTGCAGCGCGACGTCGTCCATCCAGCCGACCATCAGCACGTCCTTGGTCCGCTCGTCCTGGATCACCGCGGCCACCAGCCCGGCGGAGTCGCGTTTGAGCAGCGCTGCGATCTGCGGGTCCAGTCCTGGATCGGTCACGGCTGAGTCGGTCACGGCCCCATTCTTCACGCCGACCCTGGTGCAGGCGACTCGATTGCCGCCGTTTGGCAGTGGAGGGCGGGCCGCCCTTGTGGGGCTAACATTCATCCTCGTGACCTTTGCCAAGTCCGAACGGGCTGAGCTGTGCACCTTGTTCGACGCTGTCGGACCGGATGCACCGACGCTGTGCGAGGGCTGGACCGCGCACGATCTGGCAACGCACCTGTGGATCCGCGAGACCGATCCGGTGGGTGCGACCGGCATGGTGGCCAAGCCGCTGTCGGGCTTGCTCGAACGCCGGATGGCCGAGGTGAAGCAGCGCTGGGACTTCACCGAGCTGGTGAGCCGCATCCGCAGTGGCCCCGCTCGACTGTCGGTCTTCGCCATCCCCGGCGTCGACGAAGGCGCCAACACCACGGAGTTCTTCGTCCATCACGAAGACGTGCGGCGCGCGGGCGAGGCGCCGCACAACGCCCGAAGCCTCGCCGAGGACGTCGAGGAATGGATGTGGCGCCGGCTGAAGCTGCTGGCCCGCGCCTGGTTCCGACGGGCCCAGGTCGGTGTGGTGCTGGAGCGGCTGGGATCTGCCGTCGACGGTGGCGAACCGGACACCATCCGCGCCGTGGGCGGCAGCCCCATCGTCACCCTGGTCGGGACTCCCAGCGAGCTGATGCTCTACGCCCACGGCCGCGGCGGTGTGGCCGAGGTCAAGGTGGTCGGCGAGCCGGCCGCCATCGACGTGCTGAACGCGGCCGACCTGCGCGTCTGAACGCCTCGCGACCAGCGGACCGCAGTTGAGTCCGGGGGCCAGACTGGGGCCATGATCCTGCGCTACCCAGGGAGGCGGGCTGTGGCGCTGCTGGCGTCGCTGGTCTGGGTCGCGGCCGTCTCCGGCTGCAGCCCGGCCGGCTCCGAGCCCAGCGCGGACACCCGTACGGCCGCTCCTTCCCCCTCCTCCACGCCCCCGGCCGCCCCGCGGGCGGCGGACCTGGCCACCGGTCTGGACACGCCGTGGGGGTTGATCGCCCTGGCCGACGGCACGTTCCTGGTCAGCGAACGCGACACCCGGCAGATCCTGCACCTGGACGGCGACCGGCGGACGACCGTCGCCACGATCGAGGCCGCCGAGCCGGCCGGCGAAGGCGGTCTGCTGGGACTGGCGGCCAGCGCCGACGCGACGACCGTGTTCGCCTACTTCACCGCTGCTGAGGACAACCGGATCGTGAAGATGAGCTGGGACGGATCGACGTTGGGGGTGCCGGAGGTGATCCTGGACGGCATCCCCAAGGCCGGCCGGCACAACGGCGGCCGGCTGGTCATCGGCCCCGACCAGCTGCTCTACGTCGGCACCGGGGACGCCGGGAACTCCGACCTGGCCCAGGACAAGACGTCGCTCGGCGGCAAGATCCTGCGGATCACCGCAGCCGGTCGCCCGGCTGAGGGAAATCCGTTCGGGACCGAGGTGTTCAGCTACGGCCACCGCAACGTGCAGGGGCTGGCCTTCGACGACCAGGACCGGCTCTGGGCCAGCGAGTTCGGCGACTCGACCTGGGACGAGCTCAACCTGATCACGGCCGGCGGCAACTACGGCTGGCCTGAGGTCGAAGGTTCCGGTCAGGTCGCGGACCTGGTCAACCCGAAGGTCGTCTGGAAGACCTCCGAGGCGTCGCCGTCGGGGCTGGCGTTCTGGCGGGGCGAGCTGTGGATGGCCGCACTGCGGGGCGAACGGCTCTGGCAGATCCCGCTGAACGACACGACGCCCGGTGAGCCGGTGGCGCACTTCACGGGAACGTACGGCCGGCTCCGGTCGGTGACGGTGGCCGCCGATGGTAAGAGCCTGCTGTTGTCGGCGTCCAACACCGACGGCCGAGCCGACCCCGCGGCCGACGACGACCGGCTGCTGCGGATCAGCCGGTGATGAGCGCCGTATGCTCCGAGGGCCGACCTGCCCAGCCACCTGAGGACCCCACATGAACACTCGCCCCGCCCGCGTCACGGCCATCGTCTTGGGCATCATCGCCGTGCTGATCGGAGTGGTGTGGATCGGCCAGGGGTTGAACCTGCTGCCCGGGAGCTCCATGTCCGGCAACAAGATGTGGTTCTACATCGGCTTGGTCGTAGCCGTGGTCGGCCTGGTCGCGCTGATCCTCGGCCTGCGCCGTCCTCCCCGCCCCCGCTGAGCCGACCGACCAGCCGGCCCGCGCTCAACCCGCCCAGCCTTCGCTCGAGTCGCCGGAACCCCCGAGCCCCCTGGACCAGTCCGGAAGCTGCTGGAGGGCCCAGCCGTTGCCGTCCGGGTCGGCGAAGTACACGAAGGATCCCCACGGCTGCACGTCCACCTCGCTGACCGAGACCCCGCGGGTCAGCAGCTCCTCGCGGGCCGCGGCTGCGTCGGCCACGACCATCTGCATCGAGTCCAGCGAGCCTGGCGCCATTGTGGTCAGGCCCTTGCCGATGGCGATGGAGCAGGCTGAGCCGGGTGGCGTCAGCTGCACGAAGCGGATGTCGTCGCTCACCGTCTGGTCGACATCGACGACGAAGCCGACCTGGTCGGCATAGAACGCTTTGGCCCGGTCGATGTCGCTGACCGGCACCCCCACGAGCTCGAGTTTGAAGTCCATGGGTCGACGCTAATGCCGTGGGCTGACACTTCTGGGTGGCCGAGAAGAACCCGTACCAGTGGGGGTTGCCGTCCGCGCTGTCAGTGGCTGGGTATAGGAAACAGAAATCTACATTCCGCCCCCCTCGGAGGAGAACACCATGGTCCAGCAGCCGACGCCGCGACATCCAAGCCGGGTGTGGCGCACCCGCACCGGCCGGGCCGGGATCGCCTCACTCGCCTGCCTGAGCCTGGTCGCGGTGGCTCCGGCCCCGGCCCAGGCCCTTCCGAGCGCGCCCACCGCCCCGGTGACCACGACGAATGCCGGTCGCGAGCGGGTCCAGCGCTTCACCGAGAAGCACCCGGTGGCGGTGGGCTCGGGTGGCGCGGTGTCGAGCGTGGACCCCGAGGCGACCGAGGCGGGCCTTAAGGTGCTGCGCCGTGGTGGCAACGCCGTCGATGCCGCGGTGGCGACGGCGGCCGCCCTCGGGGTGACCGAGCCGTACTCGGCCGGGATCGGTGGCGGCGGCTACTTCGTCTACTACAACGCGCGGACCGGGCGGATCTCCACCCTCGACGGCCGCGAGACCGCGCCGGAATCGATCGATCCGGACGCATTCCTCGACCCCGGAACCGGCAAGCCCTATCCCTTGACCCCCCAGCTGGTGACCAGCGGGGTCTCGGTCGGGGTGCCAGGAACGCCGGCGACCTGGGAGACGGCCCTCGACACCTGGGGCACCCTGAGCCTGCGGCAGGCCCTGCAGCCGGCGGTGAACATCGCGCGACGGGGCTTCGTGGTGGATGAGACCTTCCACGGCCAGACCGAGGACAACGAGCTGCGCTTCAGCCAGATCGTGCCGACCGCGAAGCTCTATCTCCCGGGTGGGGAAGCACCGGTGGTCGGAAGGATCTTCCGCAATCCGGAGCTGGCCGACACCTACGAGACCTTGGGTCGACGAGGGACCGACTGGTTCTATCGCGGCAAGATCGCCCGTGAGATCGTCGCCACGGTGCAGAACCCACCCAAAAAGGTCGGCACCGAGCTGCCGGTGCCCATAGGTTCCATGGAGACCTCCGACCTCGCGGCGTACGAGGTGCAGCGTCAGCGGCCCACCAAGGTCACCTACCGTGGCCTCGACGTCTACGGGATGGCGCCGTCGTCCAGCGGCGGATCGACCATCGGTGAAGCGTTGAACATCCTGGGCACCACCGACCTGTCCGCGATGAAGCCGGCCCAGGCCCTGCACTACTACCTCGAGTCGTCGGCGCTGGCTTTCGCCGACCGCGCCGCCTTCGTCGGCGACCCAGCGTTCGTCGACGTGCCGCTCCACACCCTGCTCTCCAAGCGGTTCGCCGAGTCCCGGGCCTGCCGAATCGACCCGACCAAGGCGGCGATCAAACCGGTCAAACCCGGTAGCCTGACCGCCACCGGCTGCCAGGCCGTCGCCGCCCTCGGGCAGAACGATCCAGGCACCTCGACCACCCACCTGGTCACCTCCGACCGGTGGGGCAACGTGGTCTCCTACACCTTGACCATCGAGCAGACCGGCGGCTCGGGCATCGTGGTGCCCGGGCGGGGGTTCCTGCTCAACAACGAGCTGACCGACTTCAGCGCGATCTACGACGAGAACGACCCCAACCGCATCCAGGGCGGCAAACGCCCGCGCAGCTCGATGTCCCCGACCATCGTGCTCGAGAACGGCAAGCCGGTGCTCGCCGTCGGATCCCCCGGAGGCTCGACGATCATCACCACCGTGCTGCAGACTTTGGTCAACCGGATCGACCTGGGGATGACGCTCCCCCAGGCCGTCGCCGCCCCACGGGCCTCGCAGCGCAACACGGTCAACGTCACCGCCGAGCCGGCCTTCAAAGATGCGTACCAGGCCGAGCTCGCACCGTACGGTCATCTCCTGGTGACCAGCGGTGACACCTTCACCAGCGCCAACGAGATCGGGGCGGTCGCGGCCTTGGAGTTCTTCCCGGGTGGTCGGGTGCAAGCCGTGGCCGAGCCCGTTCGCCGGGGTGGGGGTGATGCCGGCGTCGTCCGACCGCGCCGAAGCTGAGGTGGCCGGGGGTGAGCCGGGGTGATCCGCACGTAACACGTCCCGGCTAGTTTGGGGACGCCATGAGTGCCGAACTGACGCTGGGTGCCGAGGAAGAGCTGCACCTGATCGACCTGGACAGCTGGAAGCTGTCGGCCCGAGCGCCGCAGCTGCTGTCCAGGCTGCCGGCCGACAACTACTCGGCGGAGATCCAGCGCACCACGGTCGAGACCAACACCGATGTCGTCACGTCCTTGGACGGCCTGCGTTCGGAGCTGCTACGGCTCCGCCGCGGGCTGGTCGAGGTGGCAGCCCAGGACAACATCGGCATCGCGGCGGTCGGGACGGCACCGAGCTCGGCGTTCGCCGACTTCGAGCTGACCACCACCGGCCGCTACGGGCGGATGCAGGAGCAGTACCGGCTGCTGGTCGACGAGCAGCTGATCTGCGGTCTGCAGATCCACGTCGGGGTGAGCGACCGGGACCTCGCCGTGGAGATCATGCAACGGATCGCCCGCGACCTCCCCATCTTGTTGGCGCTGTCGGCCAGCTCGCCCTACTGGAACGAGCAGGACACCGGCTATTCCTCGATCCGCTCGATCATCTGGCAGCGCTGGCCCAGTGCCGGGGCGACCGGGCTGGTGGGCTCCGCCCAGGAGTACGAGGAGCTGGTTGCGGACCTGATCAACACCGGGGTCATCGCCGACGCCAAGATGGCCTACTTCGACGTGCGCCCCTCCTCCCACGCCCCGACCCTCGAGCTGCAGGGTCTGCGACGCCTGCCCCATCGTCGACGACGCGATCTTGATCGCCGGCCTGTTCCGGGCCTGCATCCGCGCCGCCGAGATCGACGTCGAGAACGGGGTCCCCTTCGACCCGGTGCCACCACCGGTCCACCGGGCCGCGATCTGGCGTGCCGCCCGGGGTGGGCTGTCCGGAGACCTGCTCGACGACACCCGGCACCCCAAACCGAAGCCGGCGGCGGATGCCGTGTGGTCGCTGGTCAAGCGCCTGGAGCCGCAGCTGGTCGAGCTGGGTGATTGGGAAGAGGTCCACGACCTCACCGAGACCATGCTGGCTCGGGGCAACTCGGCCGACCGGCAGCGGGCGGCGTACGCCGAGCGGGGCCGGCTGAGCGACGTGGTCGAGATGGTGGTCGCCGAGACCCACGGTCCGGCCGCCGGCCCGGCTCCGGCGGTGCCCGCCCTGCGCCGCTACCGCTCGCGCGCCGGGGACGAGGCGGTCGGGCCGAGCCACCGTCCTCGAGCGATCTATCACGACCTGGTCGACTTCTTCCGCGAGCTGGACGCCGACCGGATCATGGCCCGCAAGAAGAGCCGGGACGCCTGGGTCCACGACACCGACCTGACCTTCGGGGTCGAGGGCGAGCAGCGGCCGTTCGAGGTCGACCTGATGCCCCGCATCATCTCCCCGCACGAGTGGGCCGCCCTCGAAGTCGGACTGGGCCAGCGGGCCAGGGCCATCGAGTGCTTCCTGCAAGACATCTACGGCGAGCAGCGGATCATCTCCGACGGCGTGCTGACCCGCCAGCTGGTGACCAGCTCACCGGGCTGGCGGGACGAGGCCGAGCAGATCCCGGCGGGTGTCGTCCGCGCCCCGATCGTCGGCTTCGACCTGGTCCGCAACGAGTTCGGCGGCTGGCGCGTGCTCGAGGACAACGTCCGCAACCCCAGCGGGGCGGCGTACGCGATCGCCATCCGCGACATGATGGATGCGGTGATGCCCGACCTGCCAAGGCCGAGCGGCCTGCTCGACCCGATGGCCACGCTGCCGAAGATCCGCGCCTGCCTGCTCGACGCGGTCGGCCCCACCGGGGTCGCCGCCCTGCTGTCCAGCGGTCCGGCGAGCTCAGCCTGGTTCGAGCACCGGCTGCTGGCCGAGCGGGGCGACCTGCTGCTGGCGGTGGCCGACGACCTGACCGTACGCGACGGCGCCGTCCACCACCTCGGTTCCGGGATGCGGGTCGATGCCCTCTACCTCCGGCTCGACGTCGAGCTGGTCGACCTGGTCGCGTCCGACGGTCGTCGGGTGGGCGCGGAGATCTTCGCCGTCGCCGTCGCCGGCGAGGTGTTCCTGGCCAACTCGCCGGGCAACGGGATCGCCGACGACAAGGCGATGTACTGCTACGTGCCCGAGCTGATCGCCTACTACCTCGGCGAGCACCCGAGCATCGAGGCGGTGCCGACCTATCGGACCAGCGAGGAGTCGGAGTGCCGGATCGTCCTCGACCGCGTCGGTGAGCTCGTCACCAAGCCGGTGGACGGCCACGGTGGCGCCGGCGTGCTGATCGGGCCGGACGCCTCGGCGGCCGAGGTGGCCGAACGACGCGCCGAGATCGCGGCCAACCCGACCGGCTGGGTGGCCCAGGAGGTCGTGGCCCTGTCGTCCCATCCGACCCTGGTCGGCAGCATCCTGCAGCCGCGGCACGTCGACCTCCGGGTGTTCGTCTACCTGCGCGGCACCGGGCCGGAGGACGTCACCCTGGGCGACCTCGGCCTGACCCGGGTCGCTCCCGGCGGCAGCCTGGTGGTCAACTCCTCGCGCGGCGGCGGAGCCAAGGACACCTGGATCATCGTCGACAGCGAAGGAGCCGCGGCTCCGATGGACATGATCCTGCAGGACCCCACGAACCAGGAGCGATGAGATGTGCGGACTGTCCGGCGAGATCCGGTTCGACGGGCGCCCGGCCTCCGTGGCCGCGTGTGAACGGATCACCGAGGCGATGACCGACCGCGGTCCCGACGGCTATGGGCTGTGGGCTCGCGGGCCGGTCGCCCTCGGGCACCGGCGGCTCTCGATCATCGACCTCAGCGTGGCCGGCTCGCAGCCCATGGTCGACCCGCCGCTCGGACTGACGGTGGCCTTCAACGGCTGCATCTACAACTACCAGGCCCTCCGGGGCGAGCTCGAGGCGTACGGGCACCGGTTCTTCTCCACCTCCGACACCGAGGTGATCGGCAAGGCGTACGCGCAGTGGGGCCTGAGCTTCGTGGACCACTTCCTGGGTATGTTCGCCATCGCAATCGCCGAGCACACCAGTGGCCGGCTCATCTTGGCCCGCGACCGGCTGGGCATCAAGCCCCTCTACCTCGACCAGACCGCCGATCGGCTGCGGTTCGCCTCCTCGTTGCCCGCGCTGCTGGTCGGCGGCGGCACCGACACCTCGATCGACCAGACCGCACTGGCCTACTACATGAGCTTCCACAGCGTCGTGCCGGCGCCGCTGACCATCCTCAACGGTGTCCGCAAGCTGCCGCCCGCCACCGTGCGGGTGGTCGAGCCGGACGGCACGTCGACCGACACCGTCTACTGGCAGCCCGACTTCAGCCGGGACCCGGACCGGGCGGACTGGACGGCCAAGGACTGGGAGGCCGCCCTGCTGGCCAGCCTGCGGACCGCGGTCGACCGTCGGATGGTCGCCGACGTGCCGGTCGGGGTGCTGCTGTCCGGTGGCATCGACTCGTCGTTGGTCGTCGCCCTGCTCGCCGAAGCCGGTCAGACCGACCTGAAGACCTTCAGCATCGGGTTCGACTCCGCCGGCGGAGAGTCCGGTGACGAGTTCGAGTACTCCTCGCTGGTGGCGCAGCGGTTCGGCACCGACCACCACCGCATCAAGATCGACAGCTCGAGGCTGCTGCCCGGCATCGACGCGACGATCGCCGCCATGAGTGAGCCGATGGTCAGCCACGACTGTGTCGCGTTCTACCTGCTCAGCGAGGACGTGTCGAAGAGCGTCAAGGTGGTCCAGTCCGGCCAGGGCGCCGATGAGGTGCTCGGGGGCTACGACTGGTACCCACCCCTGGCCGGCATCGACCGCGACGACGCGGTCGAGACCTACTCGAGCGTCTTCTTCGATCGCCGCTGGCGTGAGATGCGCAAGGTGCTGGCCAAGGACTGGCTGATCGACCACGACGCACCCACGTCGTTCATCAGCCACGGCTTCGGGCGGCCGGGTGCCGAGACGGCGGTCGATGCCGCCCTGCGTAACGACACGACGGTGATGCTGGTCGACGACCCGGTCAAGCGCGTCGACAACATGACCATGGCCTGGGGGCTGGAAGCCCGGGTCCCGTTCCTGGATCACGAGCTGGTCGAGCTGGCCGGCCGCATCCCGCCGGAGCTCAAGCTGGCCGACGGCGGCAAGGGCGTGCTCAAGCGGGCCGCCCGCGGTGTCGTGCCCGACGAGGTCATCGACCGGACCAAGGGCTACTTCCCGGTCCCCGCCATCCGGCAGCTCGACGGCCCGTATCTTGAGCGGGTGCGCTCCGCCCTCACCGACCCCCAGGCCCGCCAACGCGGGCTGTTCCGCGGCAAGGCCGTGCGCCGGATGCTCGCCGACCCCAACACCACCCGTACGACGCTGGGCTCCAACGCCTTGTGGCAGCTGGCTCTGCTCGAGATGTGGCTGCAGCACCACCATGTCGGCTGAGGAGCGGACCCGGGGGCAGGTGGATACGGCGGTCGAGCTGGCCGACCGGCTCGTCGACGCCTGGGGCAGCTGGGGCCCCACCCTGGATCCGGACTGCCGGCGGATCGCCTTCGTGAGTGACCGCAGCGGCACCCCGTGCGTCTGGGTGCAGGATCTGCCGGCCCCCGGCGAGCGGTGCGAGCCGACCATGATCAAGATCTCCGAGGACCCGGTGGTCGCGGTGAACTGGTCCGCCGACGGCGGCTGGCTGGCCTGCGCGGTGGCCACCGGCGGCGGCGTGCGCACCCAGGTCTGGGTGGTCCGGCCCGACGGCAGCGATGCCCGGCGGGTCGCCGGCTCAGCCGACGAGCACGCCGAGCTGGGACCCTGGACCCGCAGTGGCCACCGCGTGGTGGTCACCATGCCCAGCGAGGTGGCGGACCAGCCGACCCGGTCCTACCTGGTCGACCCGATCGACGGCGCCAAGTCGCTGCTGGCCGTCGGTGAGCTGATCACCGTGCTCGACCTGTCGGTCGACGAGACGTTCGTGATCGTCAAGGACGGCCAGCGCGGCAAGCAGTTCTGCGTCGTCGTCGACCGGGTGTCCGATCAGGACCACCCGCTGCTGCCCTACCCAGCGATCGGGTCGACCGACCGCGCCATCATCCGACCAGCGCCCAAGGGCGACGACGAGCCGCTGGTCGCCTACCTGGCCACGGACGCCGGCCTGACACGTCGGCAGCTGCTGGCCATCCCGCTCGGCCCGTCCGGCTGGCGGGGCGACTCCGGCATCCTGGCTCCCCGCGACGACGCCGAGCTGGAAGGGTTGGACGCCGACGACGCCGGCCGCCTGCTGCTCCTGGTCTGGAACGCCGCCGGGGGCGGCAGCGAGCTCGAGCTGTTCGACACCTGGACCGATCAGAGCCGCTCGGTGCCCGAGCTGACCGGCCTGGTCGTCACCCATGCCCTGCTCAGCCGGGACGGCTCGACCGCCGTGATGAGCATGGAGGGACCACACCGGCCCCGGGAGCTGTGGCGGCTCGACACCGCCAGCCTGCAGTGGTCCCGGGTCACCGATGTGCCGGCCATGCCCGACAGTCCCCTGGTGAGGCCGACCCTGCAGTTCTTCCGGGGTCGCGACGGCCTGCCGCTGACCGGCTGGCTCTACCGCGTTCCCGGTCAGACCAGCCCGGGACCGGCGATGCTGAGTCTGCACGGTGGACCGGAGGCGCAGGAACGACCCACCTTCTCACCGCAGCACCAGGCCCTGGTGGCCGCCGGCATCACCGTCTTCGCCCCCAACGTCCGGGGCTCGTCCGGGTTCGGCCGATCCTTCGTGCACGCCGACGACGTGCACGGCCGCCGGGACGCGTTCGACGACGTGCTGGCCAGCCGGGACTTCCTCATCGACCTCGGCTTCGCCGACCCCGAGCGGATCGCGATCACCGGACGCTCGTACGGCGGGTACCTCACCTTGGCCCTGCTCGCCTTCTCCCCCGGTCACTTCGCCGCCGGGGTGGACATCTGCGGCATGTCCGACCTGCACACGTTCTATCGCGACACCGAGCCGTGGATCGCCGCCGCGGCCTACAGCAAGTACGGCCATCCCGACCACGACGGGGCACTGCTCGCGGCCCTGTCCCCCCTGCACGCGGCCGACAACATCGAGGTGCCCCTCCTCGTGGTGCACGGCGAGCTGGACACCAATGTGCCGATCGGTGAAGCGCTGCAGATGGTCGCCGCTCTGCAGGCCCGCGACCGGCCGGTGGAGTACCTGCAGCTCGACGGCGAGGGCCATGAGTACCGCCGGGCCGACTCCCGGCGACGGCTGATCGCCGAGCTGATCCGGTTCCTCACCACCACCCTCTGACCGCCATGCCGGACCTCGACACCCTCGTACGCCGGACCGGCGCCGGGGCGGGCCTGGCCGACCTCAGCCGGCTGACCCTGGCCGCCGCCCGGTTGTGGCGCCGTCACTTCTGGGCCCTGGCCACCTGGTTCTGCCTCGGCTTCGCGGTCCACGCCACCGGGCTGCAGCTGTCGGCCGAGCTGGGCGCCGAGCACGGTGTGCTGGCCATGATCGCCTTCGCGATCGGCGTGGTGGCCTCCTTGGTCGCGTTGGTGTTGATGATCCACACCGTGGAACCCTCGCTGACGGCGCTGCAGGTGATGCCGCCGGCCGAGGCCCGGGAACGTCTGCGGGTTCCGGCTGAGGTGTTCGTCCGCGAAGCACGGCTCGAGGTGGTGGCTGCCGCAGTCGGGCCGTTCCTCGCGGTCTACGCGGTCTGGGGATTCGTCGAGGACGAGGTCCGGGCTCTGTTCACCAGCAACTACACCGTCCAGGGGCTCGGGGGCATCGACAACTTCTCGATCAACCTGAGCCCCAACCGGCTGGTGTTCTATCTCCTCATCGGCGGGTCGGCGTGGGCGCTGCGGCAGCTGTCGGCCGCCATCTTGCGGCACCGCCGGGCGCTGCCGGTGGCATTCGCCGGCATCGTCTTCGAGGCGTTGTGGGTCTTCAGCCTGTTCGCCATCCTGCTCATCTGCGCCCGGGTGGTCCGGACGTGGCTCCGGACCCGAGCCGGTTGGGTCGGGCTCCAGGACGGCTGGCGCGCCGTGCTGGACCGGTTGCCGGACTGGCCTCTGCCCTTCGACCTCACGCTGCCCCGGGCGGTGGACGCCGCCCTGGACGCTCTGGTCGGCACCGTCCTTCCGGGTGCCTGGCAGGCCGTGGCCCTGCCCTTGGTCTGGCTGGCGCTGACCGCCACCGTCCTCGGCTGGCGGGAGTTCCGTGCCCGGGACGCGCTGGCCGGCACCGGGCTGATCGACCGGGCTGGCCGGCTGCGGCCGCTGGGCACCCGGTCGCGTACGGTGGCCGCGCTGTTGAGTGCCGACGTCCGCAGCAAGTACGTGCCGGTGGTGCAGGCCCTGCGGCTGATCGGTCAGGCGGGACCGCGGTTCGTCGGGGTCTACCTGCTGCTGGCGGCCGGGCTGACCGCGCTGCGGAAGTGCTTCGACATCGGCCTGACCGTGCTCGTCGGGCCGCGCGACGTCGCCACCTCGCTGCTCGTCGAGCCGTTCGCCACGCTGGCTTCCGGGGTGCTGTTCACCACCGCCTCGGTCGCGCTGTACGCGGCGGCCTTCCACCAGGCTCTGGGCGCCGCCATCGCCGCCCCGGTCAGCGACGCACCTCCACCGCCTGCCGCCCGTCGTCGAACGACATCCGCCAGCGCACCTGGTCGGCGTAGCGCGCCGGGATGACGAAGCTGTCGCCGATCTCACGGGGCTGTCCGACGACCAGCGGGCGGGAGTCACTGTGACCGCAGGTGAGGGCGTCGGGGCGGCGCACCGCGTAGGTGTAGTCGCTGTCCTTCGGCCACACGGTGCCGTCGTCGGCGACCAGCGAGGAGTCGCAGAAGTGCTCATCGATCTTCACGCCCGGGCCGACGACCTGGGTCCAGACGACCAGCACCAACACCGACCCCTCGGGACCGCGGACCGGCGGATCGGTGGCGTCCTGGGCCGGCAGCGTGGGCGCGACGGTGAAGGACCGCACCGCCACCTGGGTGTTGCCGAGGGTCACCGGTTCGTTGCCTCGCGCCGAGACAGCGACCGCCGGCGAGCGGTCGCGGTAGGCGGTGACTCCCTGCTGTCCGGCCGCCAGCAGAGCCAGCAGCACCGCAGCGGCGACGGTAGCCACCCGGCGGGTCTGCTCGCGGCTGCTCATTCGGTCACCTGGACCAGCGCGTCGATGATCGGCAGTGGGCCGGGTTCCACCGGCGTACGCGCGGTCAGCCCCAGGTCGACGCGGATCGCGGCTGCGTAGACGTCGAAGGCCGCTCCGTCGCGGTCGATCACCAGCCGGGCGCGGGCCACCCGATCATCGGGCACTTCGAACACCACCGTGGCCAGGCGGGTGAAACCCGGATCAGTCAGACCGAGCCCCTCGCTGAGGAACTCGGTCCGCGGACTGTAGTCGTGACCGTCGGCGGTGCGCAGCGAGACCCCGGTGAACAGCATCCGCTGGCGGCGTACGCGAGCCTCGACGTCGACCATCACGAACGTGACCTCGCTGGCCAGCACGTCCGTGCGCTCGTCCACGACCGAACGGGTCAACCGCACCTCGGTCGCCCGCACCGATGCCCGGTCCATCTCGCCCCAGTCGCCCAGACTCACGTCGTCCCAGCGGCGGCGGACGTCGGTGGCCGGGTCGGGGGTGACGGTGGTGATCAGGACAACCAGCGCCAGGCAGACCAGCAGCACCCCGATCCCCCGTCCCGCCGCCCGGTTCACCGCCGGCTCCGCCGGTCGGGGCAGGGCAGGTCGACGTGCGCGACGGGGGTCGGGCCGACGCTCCACTCGGTCGGGAACAGGTAGTTCTCCGCTTCGGCTTCGTTCCGGACCAGCACCCGCAGCGCCGCCGGTGCGGGCGTCGGCGGATCGGGCCAGCGGAAATCCAGGGTGAGCTCGCGCGACACGTACGGGTCGAAGTTGCCGGTTCGTGGTCCGCCGGTCATCGGGGATTCCTCGATGCCGGCCGCGCCGTCTCGACCCTGCACCGTGAGCAGGGTCGGTCCCATCCCGTAGGCCGAGGCCTCGCCGGTGAAGGTCGCCCTGAGGTGCAGCCGGGCCACCGGCGGTGCCTTGATGTCGTACGCGCCGCCGTCGACCAGCTCGATCCGGTGCACGACCAGGGTCCAGCGGGCCAGGTCGATCGGTTGCTCAGCCGCAACCGAGCGACCCTGGGCACCCTGGACCGTCCGCAGCCCACCCGCCGCCCACAACACCCCGACGGCGAGCAGCACGATCCCGACCGGGACGAGCCAGCGTCGGACCAGTCGAGCAACCGGGGTCATCGAGAGCTGCGGCACCGGATCAGGCGAGCTTCTCCAAGATCAGCTCCCGTACGCGGCCCGCGTCGGCCTGCCCGCGCATCGCCTTCATCACCGAGCCGATCAACGCACCGGCCGCCTGCACCTTGCCGCTGCGGATCTTGTCGGCCACCTCGGGGTTGGCGGCGATGGCGGCCTCGACCGCCTCGCTCAGGGCGCCCTCGTCGGACACCATCGCCAGGTTGCGGCGCTCGATCACCTCGGTGGGTGACCCCTCGCCGGCCATCACGCCTTCGAAGACCTGCCGGGCGAGCTTGTCGTTGATCGTGCCCTGCTCGACCAGGGACTGGATCTCGGCCACCTGTGCCGGCGTCACACCGGCATCCTCGAGCTCGACCCCGGCTTCGTTGGCCCGTCGGGCCACCTCGGTCAGCCACCACTTGCGAGCGGCCTGCGGCGATGCCCCGGCGGTGACCGTGGCCTCGATGGCGTTCAGGGCTCCGGCGTTGATCACGTCGCGCAGCTCGAGGTCGGAGAAGCCCCACTCGGCGCTCATCCGCTTCAGCCGCACGGCCGGAGGTTCGGGCAGCGTGCCGCGCAGCTGCTCGACCCACTCCCGGCTCGGAGCCACCGGCACCAGGTCCGGCTCCGGGAAGTAGCGGTAGTCCTCGGCCTGCTCCTTGCTGCGGCCCGGTGCCGTGGTGCCCGAGTTCTCCTGCCAGTGCCGGGTCTCCTGCTTGATCGAACCGCCGGCGGCCAGCAGCGCCGCCTGACGGGTGATCTCGTAGCGCACCGCCCGCTCGACGCTGCGCAGCGAGTTCACGTTCTTGGTCTCGGTCCGGGTGCCGAGCGGCGCCTCCGGCGAGGGCCGCAGTGAGACGTTGGCGTCGCAGCGCAGCGAGCCCTGCTCCATCCGCACGTCGGACACGTCCAGCGCCCGCAGCAGATCGCGGAGCATGGCCACGTAGGCCCGGGCCACCTCCGGAGCCTTGGCCCCGACGCCCTCGATCGGCTTGGTGACGATCTCGATCAGCGGCACGCCGGCTCGGTTGTAGTCGAGCAGCGAATGGTCGGCCCCGTGGATCCGGCCCGTCGCGCCACCGACGTGCAGTGACTTGCCGGTGTCCTCCTCCATGTGGGCGCGCTCGATCTCGATCCGGTAGGTCTGGTCGTCGACCACCACCTCGGCCCAGCCCTCGAAGGCGATCGGCTCGTCGTACTGGGAGATCTGGTAGTTCTTCGGCATGTCCGGGTAGAAGTAGTTCTTCCGGGAGAACCGGCACCACTCCGCGATCGAGCAGTTCAGAGCCAGCCCGATCCGCATCGCCGACTCGATGGCCTTGGCGTTGACCACCGGCAGCGATCCGGGCAGGCCGAGGCAGACCGGGCAGGTCTGGGTGTTGGGCTCGGCCCCGAAGGTGGTCGAGCAGCCGCAGAACATCTTGGAGGCCGTGTTCAGCTCGACGTGCACCTCGAGCCCGAGGACCGGGTCGAACTGGGCCAGCGCCTCGTCGTACGGCATCACTGCGGCGGTCATCGGGCCACCTCCAGGTCCTGGATCTGGTCGAGCAAAGGGCCACCCCAGCGCGAGACCAGGGCCCGCTCCAGAGCAGCACCGACCCGGTAGAGCCGGTCGTCGGCCAGTGGTGGCGCCATCACCTGGAAGCCGACCGGCAACCCGTCTTCGGGGGCCAAGCCGGCCGGGAAGGACGCGCTGGCGTTGCCGGCGAGGTTGGAGGGGATGGTGCACAGGTCGTTGAGATACATCGCCATCGGATCGTCGACCTTCTCCCCGATCTTGAACGCCGTGGTCGGAGTCGACGGGGAGACGAGGACGTCGACCGAGGCGAACGCCGCGTCGAAGTCGCGCTTGATCAGGGTGCGGACCTTCTGGGCCTGGCCGTAGTAGGCGTCGTAGTAGCCGCTGGACAACGCGTACGTGCCGATGATGGTGCGGCGCTTCACCTCGGCACCGAAGCCGGCCTCGCGGGTCGCCGCCATCACCTGCTCGGCACCCAGCGTGCCGTCGTCCCCGACTCGCAGCCCGAAGCGCATCGCGTCGAACTTGGCCAGGTTGGACGACACCTCGCTGGGCATGATCAGGTAGTAGGCCGGCAGCGCATAGACGAAGTGTGGACAGGACACCTCGACGATTTCAGCCCCCAGCGAGGCCAGCAGCTCGACCGCCTCGTTGAACCGCTGCTCGACCCCGGGCGCGTAGCCCTCGCCGCCGAGCTCGGTGACCACCCCGATCTTGAGCCCGCTCACATCGCCGGACCGGGCTGCACCGACCACGTCGGGCACCGGGGCGTCGATCGAGGTCGAGTCCATCGGGTCGTGACCGGCGATCACCTGGTGCAGCAGGGCGGCGTCCAGCACCGTACGAGCGCAGGGCCCGGCCTGGTCCAGGCTGGAGGCCATGGCCACCAGGCCGTAGCGGGAGGTGCCGCCGTAGGTCGGTTTGACCCCGACGGTGCCGGTGACCGATGCGGGCTGGCGGATGGAGCCACCGGTGTCGGTGCCGATGGCCAGTGGCGCCTCGAAGGCGGCCAGCGCAGCCGAGGAACCGCCCCCGGAGCCGCCGGGGATCCGGTCCAGGTCCCAGGGGTTGTGGGTCGGGCCGTACGCGGAGTTCTCGGTCGAGGAGCCCATCGCGAACTCGTCCATGTTGGTCTTGCCGAGGATGACCAGATCGGCGTCGATCAGCCGCTGGGTGACCGTCGCGTTGTACGGCGGCACCCAGCCCTCCAGGATCTTCGAGCCGCAGGTGGTCGGCGCACCTGCGTAGGTGAGCACGTCCTTGAGGGCCAGCGGCACGCCGGCGAGCGGGCCGACCGTCTCCCCCGCGGCGATCCGGGCGTCGACGGCCGCTGCCGTGGCCAGCGCGCGGGCGCCGTCCACGTGCAGGAATGCGTGCACCGCCTCGTCCACGTCAGCGATCCGGTCGAGGTGGGCCTGGGTGACCTCGACCGAGCTCAGCTCCCCGGACCTGATCTTGGCTGCCAGGTCGGCGGCGGACTCGCGGATCATGCGTCCTCCCCGAGGATGCGCGGCACCCGGAACCGGTCCTGCTCGGCCGCCGGCGCGCCGGCGAGCACGTCGGCCAGCGGCAGCGACGGCTTGACCACGTCCTCACGGAACACGTTGGTCAGCGGCAGGGCGTGCGAGCTCGGCGGGATGTCGTCGGCCGCCACGTCGGCCACGTGGGCCACGGACTGCAAGATCACGTCGAGCTGCGGAGCCAGCTGCTCCAGCTCCTCGGTGGTCAGCTCGATCCGGGCCAAGCGGGCCAGCTCGGCAACGTCTTCAGGGCTCAAAGCCACGGGTAGATCTCTTCTCGTTCGGGACTGTCGGTGCTCATCCTAGTGACCCTCACTCCAGCGGCCGGAGCACGAAACCGGTCCGAAGCTTCGGGGTGAAGAAGGTCGACTTGGGCGGCATCAGCAAGCCCTCCCGGGCGGTCCGCTCGATCTCGGCCACGCTCACCGGGCGGATCAGGACCGCAGCAGTGCCCTGGCCCTGGTCCACGGCGGTCAGCGCTTCGACCAGACCGTGCTGATAGGTGACGCTGAGCTCGACGTCAGCCAGCGCGGTCTCCAGCCACGCACCGTCGAGCGCCCGTACGCCGTCGAAGGCCCCGGCTCGAGCCCGCATCGTCCAGGACTGCTCCGGTCCGACCAGGACCAGGTAGCCGTCCTCGCTCATCGCGGCCAACGTCTGGTCGGTCGGCCGGGCCACCGGCTCGAGCTCGAACCATCGCTCCAGGGCGAGGGACAGGGTGGACAAGGCGACGTCGGCGTAGACCCGGTGAATGGCCTCGACACTGAGTTGCCCGGCCTCCAGCTCATTGACGAAGGCGAGGGTCTGTTCGGCGGGGGTGTCGGTGCGTCCGGTCGCGGCGCGCACGTCATCTCGGTAGGTCCGGCTGATCCCGTAGCGGTGGTGGCCGTCCGCGATCAGCACGTCGTCGGCCGCCAGGCGTTCCTGGATGGCAGCGATCCTCGCCGGGTCGCTGACCCGCTCCACGACGTGCTCGACGCCCTCCACGCTGACCCGGCCGAGCGGCTCACCCGGCTCGGCCAACAGCTCGGTCAGGCCGGCGGCCAGGCTCAGGCCCCAGACCGGTGACAGGTTGGCCCGGGTCGCCCGGGTCAGGTCCAGCCGGTCGGTGGAGGCCTTGGGGGTGGTTCGCTCGTGCGGCAGCACGCCGCCGGCCGCCTCATCGACGACCTCGAGCCCGCCGAGCACACCGGCGACATCGCGGGACACGCCGGTGGCGTCGGTGAATCTCATCCGGTAGATGGTGAACGAGGGCTCGGCCTCCCGGACCAGCACGCCGGCTTGCAGCCACCGCTCGAGCAGATCGGCGGCGTCGGTGTAGCGGTCTGGTCCCTGCGGCACATCCACGTGCACGATGTTGTGCGGCGACCGCTCCCCCAGCGCCTGGACGTCGGCCGCGGTGAGCACGTCGTACGGCGGCGCGACGAGGTCGTCGAGGTCGCTCGAGGCATAGCGGATCGCGGGAAAGGGTTCGAAACGGGGCACGGCCCTAGGCTCGCACGACTCGACCGGGGCCGTCATTCCGGCCGTCGGTGCACCGCCGACGGACATGGACTCGAAACACGGCAGTAATGGCGGTGAGCGATGATGAGCGCGTGTTCTTGATTCGGCTGTCCCTGCCCGACCGCCCCGGCTCGCTGGGTGCGGTGGCGTCTGCCATGGGTCGAGTCGGGGGCGACATCAACGCGGTCGAGATCGTCGAGAAGGGCGATGGCGTCGTCGTCGACGACTTCATCGTCGACCTGCCGCCCAACCAGATGCCCGAGACCATCGTCACCGCCTGCCAGAGCCTGGAGGGGGTGCGGGTCGAGTGGATCTCCCGCTATCCCGAGGGCGGCGGGCTGCAGTCCGACCTCGAAGCGCTGGAGCGGATGACGGCCGAGCCGGCCCACGCCGCCGAGACCTTGGTCTCGCTGTGCCCGGTGGTCTTCCGGTCGCACTGGGCCACGCTGCTGGAAGTGGCTCCGGACGGTCCCCGGTCGACGTTCTCGACCACCCTCGCCCCCGATGTCACCCCCGAGGTGGCGGCATCGCTGGCTCCCTTCGACGTGACCCACCGAGTCGACCTGGTCTCGGGCTGGAGCCCGGGCTGGGGTGACACCACGGTGGTGGTGACCCCGCTGACCCAGGATCGGGTGATCGCCATCGGCCGCCTCGGTGGGCCGGCGTTCATGGACTCCGAGATCGCCCGCCTGCACCACCTCGCTGCGCTGGTGAAGTAACCCCGCCCGACCGGGCCTCCGGTACGGTCGGCGGATGGGATCGTTCGGGTGGGCCGAGCTGCTCGCCCTGCTGACCTCGCTGGGCTACGGCGTCGTCTCGGCCATCGTGCCGGTGGTGAACGCGGAGGCGTACGTGATCGCCTCCCAGGTGTCGGCCGTCGCCGGTCCGGTGCCGATCGCCATCGGCGTGGGCATCGGCCAGACCATCGGCAAGATCCTGCTCTTCCTCGGCGTCCGCCGGGGCAAGGACTTCCCCTTCGTTCAGCACCGTCGAGCCCAGCCCGACCGGGTCGTCGGGCCGGCCCGGACGCGGGTCCGCCGGTGGATCTCCCAGCTGCTGGCCCTGGTCGGGCAGAAACGCTGGGGGCTCCCCATCGTGTTCGTCGCGGCGCTGGTCGGGGTCCCGCCCCTGTTCGCCGTGGCTCTGCTGGCTGGGGCCACCAAGATGCGCATCGGCTGGTTCGCCGTGGTGGTGCTGGTCGGTCGGGTGGCCCGTTTTGTGCTGGTCGCCCACGGGGTCCAGATCCTGCACCTGTGGCCGCGCTGAACCCGCCCGGCCGACCTGGCGACCCGACTATGGTGGGCCCGTGCCGAAGATCTTCAGCAACCTCAACCTGAACGGGGCGACCCCGCCGCGGGTCCAGCCCAAGATCGGGGAATGGGGGCCGGCCAAGGTGCCGAGCACCAAGCAGAAGAAGCGGATGCGGATCTGGGTCGGCCTGGTCCTGCTCGGCGCGATGATCGCGATCTTCCTGCTCGGCTGGTACGTCTACCACGCCATGACCGGCAGCTGGGGCTTCGGGATCGGCGAGGAGCAGTTCTTCGGCTACCTCGGATCCGCTTTCAGGAGCCGAACAGGTTGAGCGTGCGCGGCCGGTCGAACTCGGCGCCCGGCACCGCCGGCAGGTCCAGCACATCGGTCACCAGGTTCGCCAGATCGGCATTACGAACCGGCTGCTTGCCGCTGTAGCCCGGACGCGAGGTGCCCGGCGACCGGAACGTCGGGTTCATGGCGTACAGGTTCTTCCCCGCCGCGACCCCCGGACCCCACGCCATGAACGGGATCGTGTAGTTCTGCGGCTTCGACGCGTCGGAGTGGGACGCGCCGTTGCCACCGTGGTCGGCGGTCAGCACCACCAGCAGGTGCTGACGCAGCGCCGGCCGGCTGGAGATGGTGCTCAAGATCGTGCCGAGCAGCTGGTCGGTCCGCTTGACCGCAGCGACGTAGTCCTTGCTCATGAAGCCGTGCGCATGACCAGCGACGTCGGGCAGCGAGATGTGCAAGAAGGTGAACGTCCGGGGCTTGGAGGTCAGCTCGGTGGTCAGCCCCTTGACCAGGGCCGCGTTGTCGGTGTTCAGGGCGACCTTGTCGATCTTGGCCCGGCCGTTGTCCCGGCCAACGGTGTCTTTGCGGCCCTTCGCGTTCCAGGTGCGCTGATAGAAGGCGAACTTGGTCTTGGCCGAGTAGAGCGCCGTGCTGCCGCCGTTGTCGTGCACGACGTCGAAGACGCTCCCGACGTAGTGACCGGCCGCCTGGTGCACGGTCTTGCCGTTGTCCACGTTGACGTCGACGCCATGACCGCCGTTCTTCTCGTCGATCCGCCGTCCCGTCAGCATGCCGGTGTGGTTGGGGAGGGTGATCGTCATCCCCTGAGCTGTACGCGCGTTGAACGTCCACGCCCCCTCCCGCATCATGCGGTGGAAGGCGGGAGCGCCGCGGCTCCCCAGCTCGCTGATCGCCCGCGGATTGAGCCCGTCGACCGAGATGGCCAGCACCTGGTTGACCGCGTCGTCGGCCGAGGATGCGACCAGGGCCGTCTCCGCCGACGTCGCTGCCGACGTCGCTGCCGGCGGAGCTGGTGACGAGAGGTCAGGTTCGCCGGACTGGCAGCCGGTGAGAGCGGTGATGGGCAGGAGCAGGGCCAGCGCGGCGGCCGCGAGCCGGCCTGGAGGGGGAGCCATACTGCGGGACCTTACGTCGCCGTCGGCGTCCGGCCAAGAAAGTGGCGGCC
Organism: uncultured Actinomycetota bacterium; assembly: GCA_963740705.1. Classification (GTDB taxonomy): domain Bacteria; phylum Actinomycetota; class Actinomycetes; order Propionibacteriales; family Propionibacteriaceae; genus Microlunatus. The sequence goes on along the minus strand of CAVUGB010000004.1, from coordinate 753,011 downwards.
GGGCGAGAACTTCTCGAGCGCTGCGGACATAAGCAGGTTGTGAACCACACCCGCCCCGCGCTCGCGGGATCGCCCACACTTACCCAGGTGGGCATCCAGGGGTCGACCGGCCCAGCCGGTGAGGCCAGCCCGGCCGAGCGCCTGCGTACGGGGAGCCGGTCAGCCATGGCCGAGATCTTCGACGCCCATCTGGATGCGATCTACAACTACTGCTACCGCCGCAGCGGTTCGTGGTCGGCGGCCGAGGACCTGGCCTCGACGGTGTTCCTCGAGGTCTGGAAGGGCCGGCGCCGGGCGCTCGAGCTGGACGGCTCGGTCCTGCCCTGGCTGTACGGCGTGGCCACGAACGTCTGCCGCAACCACCACCGATCGCTGCGGCGCCAGACCCATGCGCTGACCAAGCTGCACCTCGCCGATGTCGAGGTCCCGGCGGTCGAGGAAGGCATCGTCGACCAGCTCGACGCCGACCGCCGTCTGGCCCGGGCGCTCGAACGGCTCGACCAGCTCCCGCAGACCGACCAGGACGTGTTCGTGCTGATCTGCTGGGAGGAGCTCAGCTATGCCGAGACGGCCCAGGCGCTCGATGTGCCCATCGGCACGGTGCGCTCTCGACTGGCCCGCGTACGCCGCATCCTCCGCCTGACCGATGACCAGGAGAACGCCGATGTCTGAACCGTGGACCCCGCCGCCGCGGCGTCCGGCCCCCGACCACCTGCGGGCCGGGATCGCCCGAACCCTTCGCCAGGCGCCCAGCCGCCGGCTGCGATCTCGGACGGTGGTCATCCCGCTGGCCGCAGCCTCGGTGCTGGCCGCGTCGGCGCTCGGCATCTCGATGCTGACCGGTCAGCAGGCCGTACGCCCAGCCGATCCCGCCACGGGCTATCCCGCGACCGCGAGCCCGACCGCAACCGCTTCGGCCGACCGGTCCGCATCCCCGGACGGGTCGAAGTCCTCGATCAGGCCGAGCACCGCTCCGCCGAGCAGCCTTGTCGTACGGGCGATGACCAGGTCCGAGATCGCGGCCGACACGAAGTCCTGCCGCAAGCCCCAGGTCGAGGACAACCTGCCGCGGTCCGGCACCCCGAAAGCGCGCTACGCGATGGTCGAACGGACCGGTGGGACCACCGGCCCCACCGAGAAGGAGCAGAGGATCCTGCTCACCGAGGATGCCGTGGGCCTGTGGGTCTGCGAGAACGGCAGCAACACCTCGTGGAGCCGCGGCGGCTTGACCTACCAGAAGCCGACCGCCAAGGTGCCGGCGGTGGAGGTGGACAGCTTCGGCGACTTCCGGGCGGGATGCGGTGAGCAGTGGAACGTCCGAGCCGACGAGCTCTTCGCCGTGGGCGACGCGGTCCGCGTCGGTCGGGCTCGCATCGTGAACGGCGACACCCGAGGTCCCTGGCAGACCAGCGAGCCGGTCGGTGGCCTGGTCCACTTCCTGCTCGGGCTGGAGGGCGCCGACGCCCGGTCGTTGTCGATCTACGCGGAGTACCAGTTCCTCGACGACGCCGGGACGATCGTCACCATCCAGCCCTACGGCGAGCGCGGCACCCCCGTGGCCACGACGGTGCGGGAAAGGATCTCGACCTGCGCCGACAGCGAGACCATGCGCCACCACCCCACAGCCGTCAAGCGCCCGAAGAGCGACGCCGCCGGGATCAAGACCTGCCTGGCGATGGTCAAGGAGTCGGCGGACAACTCCGGCGTTCCGTACTCGAAGCGGTGGGCATCACGGCTGGTCGTCTCCAACGGGCTGGAGTGGGGTGCCGTGCTCTCCGACGGCCAGCGTCGAGTCGGCTGCAGCCTGTTCCCCACCAAGGAGATCAGCCCCTTCGCGGCCGACACCACCCTGGTCAACGCGGCGAGCTTCTCCTTCGCCTTGAACCCGATCGCCGTGATCGGCGGTGAGTCGCTGTGGGCGGCCGGGCGGCTGCCGGCCGACGTCACGAAACTCAGCTACCGGCTGCCCGGAAAACGGGACGTCGCAGCCACGATCGGACCGGACGGCTACTGGATGATGAAGTTCCACCAAGACGGCAGCAGCCTCGACAGCGCCGAGGATGTTCGCGACTGGGACCCGGTCGTGGTCACGGTCAGCCGTCCCTCGGGCGACCAGCGCTTCACGCTGAAGTTCAGCGAGAAGACGATGTGCCACCAGGTGAGTCACGGTTGTTAGCGGCGACGGTGGTCACTCCCCCCGGGTGGCCACCTCCGCGGCGGCTTCAGGACCCTGGTCGAGCAGGACCGTGAAGGCTTCCGCCCCGGACAGGACCGGGACCTTCAGCTCGACGGCCTTCTCGTACTTCGAGCCGGGTCCTTCGCCGACCACCACGAAGGACGTCTTCTTGGACACCGAGCCGGACACCTTGCCGCCCCGCGAGGTGATCGCTTCGGCCGCGGTGTCCCGGGTGAACCCCTCCAGCGAGCCCGTGACCACGACCGAGAGGCCAGCCAGGGTCTGCTCGCGCTGCTCCTTCGGCTCGTCCCGCATCACGCAGCCGGCGGCTTTCCACTTGCGCACGATCTCGCGGTGCCAGTCCACGGCGAACCAGTCGACGATGGCGGTGACCAGGGTGGGTCCGATCCCTTCGACGGCAGCCAGCTCTTCAGGGGTGGCCGTGGCCAGAGCCTCGATGTCACCGAACGCCGCGGCCACATCGGGAGCGACTCCCTTGCCGATGTGGCGGATGGACAGCGCGACCAAGAACTTGTCCAGCGGTCGGGTTTTCGCCGCCTCCAGGTTGGCCAGCAGCTTCACTCCGTTGGCCGACAGGTTGCCGTTCTTCGTCCGGAAGAAGTCGCTGGTCACCAGCTGTTCGGCGGTCAGGTCGAACAGGTCACCCTCGTCGGTGATCAGGCCGGCCTCGAGCAGGGCCTGCCCCGACTGGTAGCCGAGCACTTCGATGTCCAGGGCTTGGCGGCTGGCCACGTGAAAGAGCCGTTCCCGCAGCTGGGCCGGGCAGGAGCGGGTGTTCGGGCACCGCAGGTCGGCGTCGCCCTCCTTCTCCGGCCGCAGCTCGGTGCCGCAGGCCGGGCAGTGGGTCGGCATTGTGAAAGCGCGCTCGGCTCCGGTGCGCAGCTCGACCACGGGGCCGACGATCTCGGGGATCACGTCGCCCGCTTTGCGCAGCACCACGGTGTCCCCGATCAGCACACCCTTGCGCAGCACCTCGCTCGCGTTGTGGAGCGTGGCCATCCCGACGGTCGATCCAGCCACCTGGACCGGCTCCATCACCCCGAACGGGGTCACCCGTCCGGTGCGTCCGACGTTGACCTGGATGTCCAACAGCTTGGTGGTCACCTCCTCGGGCGGGTACTTGAAGGCGATGGCCCATCGCGGCGCTCGGGTGGTCGAGCCGAGCTGGTCCTGCACGGCCCGCTCGTCGAGCTTGACCACCACCCCGTCGATCTCGTGCTCCACCGCGTGCCGGTGCTCGCCGAAGTGCTCGATGTAGGCCCAGACCTCCTCGAGGTCACCAGCGAGCTTGCGGTGCGGGCTGACCGGCAGACCCCAGCCGTCGAGCGCCTCGTACGCCTCCGACAACCGCTGCGTGGGTGATCCCTCCCAGATGCCGATGCCGTGGCTGACGAAGCCGAGCCGGCGGGAAGCCGTCACCCGCGGGTCCTTCTGCCGCAGCGAGCCGGCTGCGGCGTTGCGGGGGTTGGCGAACGGCGCCTTGCCCTCGGCCACCAGCGACTCGTTCAAGGCGGTGAACTCGCGCACCGCGAAGAACACCTCGCCGCGCACCTCGAGCAGCGCGGGCACCGCCGTGCCGGCCAGCCGTTGAGGGATCACCTTGATCGTCCGCACGTTGGCGGTGACGTCCTCCCCGACCCGGCCATCGCCGCGGGTGGCGGCTCGGGTCAGCCGCCCGTCCTGGTAGACCAGGTCGAGCGCCAGACCGTCGACCTTCAGCTCGCACAGATAGCCCGACTGCTCCAGCCGCTTCTCCCCCAGCTCCCGCACCGCACGCTGGGCCCACCGGTCGAGCTCCTCGCGGCTGAAGGCGTTGTCCAGGCTCAGCAGACGCTGCAGGTGATCGACCGGGGCGAAGGTGGTCGAGGGTGGGCCACCGACCTGCTGGGTGGGCGAGTCCGGCGTCCGCAGGGCCGGAAAAGCTTTCTCCAGCTCGTTGAGCTCCCGCATCATCGCGTCGAAGGCCCCGTCGGAGATCGTCGGCGCGTCCAGCACGTGATAGCGCCACCGAGCATCATTCAGCTGGTCGGTCAGGTCGGCGTGCCGCCGGCTCGCCTCAGCCTCGGTCCGGTCCCGCTCGATGTCGTCAGCCACGACAGGAACCCTAACGGCCGGCTCCGACAGTTCGGCCGGTCGCCGCCGACCGTGCTGCCGCCAGCTCCGGCGGCCCGCCGCCTCAGCGGGTCGGGCCGAAGTCGGCCGGCCGCAGCCGCCAGGTGTAGGAGCAGTAGGTGGTGACGGCGCAGAGGAAGAGAACGCCCCAGAAGACGTGGCCACCGCGCACCTCGGCGAAACCGAGGGTGATCTGGATGCCGGCCATCACGACCAGGGCGATCGGCAGGTAGAACACCCAGGACGGGGCTCCACCGCGGCGGTAGGAGAAGCCGAAGACCGCCGCCAGGATGGACAGCACCAGCACGGCGAAGGCGTTGGTGGCGTGGGCGATCAGCAGCGGCTTGATGTCGTCGAGGTAGCCGGAGCCGAGTCCGGCCTGGGCGATGGCAAAGGCCAGCAGGACCGTGGACAAGATCCTGAGCTGCTTGAGGTTCACGCGCTCATTGTGCACCAGGGCGGTCGGCCCGTTGCGTCAGTCAGCGAGCTGCTCGGTCACGATCCCCGCGGCTGTGCGCAACGCCCGCAGAGCCCGTACGGCCTGGTGGGAGGTCGCCGAGGCCAGCCCGCAGCTGGGGGTGAGGACGAGCTGGGCGGTGATGGCGGGATCGAGCCCCAGCGCCCGGACCGGCCGCAGCACCCGGGCGGCGACCGCGTCCGTGGTCATCGGCCGATCGGTCGGCAGTGCCCCCAGCCCGACGCACAGTCCCTCGCTCAGACCCGCGCCGAGGCCGTCCCATTCGCGCGTGGTCAGCAGATCCAGATCGACCGACACCGCCCGTACGCCGGCCTCGCGCAGCAGGGTGACCGGCACGCCCGGAGCGCAGCAGTGCACCGCCACCGGGACCTCACCGGCCACAGTCAGCCGTTCGACGATCTGGTTGATCATGGCCCGCGCCTCGGGCAGGTCGACCACCCGGTGCCGGGAGAACCCGCTCGCGGTGGGTACCGAGCCGGCCAGCACCGAGGGCAGCAGCGGTTCGTCCAGCTGCAGGATCGGCCGGATGCCGGGCAGCCGTCGGACCATGTCGGCGATGAGGTCGGCGATGCCCTCGGTCAACGACTGCCCGAGCTCGCGCCGCGCCCCGTGATCAGCCAGCACCCGGTCCCCGCGGGGCCGCTCCATGGACGCCGCCAGCGTCCAGGGCCCGGCAACCGCGAACTTCATCGGCCCCTCGTAGCCCTGCGCGAACTCCTCGAGCAGGTCGAGGTCGGAGCGCAGGGTGGATCTGGCCAACCGGTGCTCGCGGCTCGAGGCATCGGTCAGCCGCCAGCCGGCGGGTTGCCGGTCGACCGCGAGACCCGACAGCAGTGCCGTCGCGCGACCCACCAGCTGGGCGTGCTCCCCGCGGGCCGGAAGCTCGGGCAGGTAAGGCAGCTCCGGGCACTCGGCGAGACTGATCTTGATCGCGTCGGCCATGTCGGTGCCCGGCCAGGACCCGATGCCGGTGCTGCGGACCGGTGCCAGGTCGCTCACGCGGACGCGGCCGAGATGGTCGCGCTGCCGACGACCCGCGAGCCGTCGTAGAGCACCGCCGCCTGGCCGGCTGCGACCCCGGTCGCCACGGCATCCAGCAGCACGTCGACCCCGTCGCGTCCGGCCTCGATCGTGGCCGGCATCGGCGCACCGTGCGCGCGCACCTGCACCTCGCCGCGCCAGGGGCCACGGGGGGTCTCGACGGTCCAGGTCGGCTTGATGCCGGCGATGCGGGTCACCGCCAGGGCGTCGCGTGGACCAACCGTGACCGTGTTCGTGACCGGTGAGATGTCGAGCACGAAGCGGGGCTGCCCGTCCCCGGCCGGGACCCCGAGCCGCAGCCCACGCCGCTGGCCGATGGTGAACTGGTGCGATCCGGCGTGCTCGCCCACCTTGCGGCCGGACTCGTCGACGATGTCACCGGGGCGGGCGCCGATCCGGTCCTGCAGGAAGCCGGCGGTGTCGCCGTCGGCGATGAAGCAGATGTCGTGGCTGTCGGGCTTGGCCGCCACGGACAGGCCCCGGCGCTGGGCCTCGACCCTGACCTCGGACTTCAGCGAGCCACCGAGCGGGAAGTAGGAGCGCCGCAGCTGGTCCTGCCGCAACACCCCGAGGACGTAGGACTGGTCCTTGTCGGGATCGGCGGCCCGGTGCATCTCCACTCCGGCGTCGCTGCGGTGCAACCGCGCATAGTGGCCGGTGCAGACGGCGTCGAAGCCCAGGGCGACGGCCCGGTCCAAGACGGCGGCGAACTTGATCTTCTCGTTGCAGCGCAGGCAGGGGTTCGGCGTACGACCCGCGGCGTACTCAGCGACGAAGTCGTCGACCACATCCTCGGCGAACCGGTCGGACAGATCCCACACGTAGAACGGGATGTCCATCGTGTCGGCGGCTCGGCGGGCGTCGTGGGCGTCTTCCTTGGAGCAGCAGCCGCGCGCGCCACTGCGGAACGACTGCGGGTTCTTGGACAGCGCGAGGTGCACTCCGGTGACGTCGTGCCCGGCCTCGACGGCCCGCGCCGCGGCAACAGCGGAGTCGACGCCGCCCGACATGGCGGCCAAAACCTTCATGATGTCCTTCCCAGCGCAAGCAGCCGTACTTTACCCGACCAGCGCCGGGCTAGCCGAAAGCCGCGGCCGTCCGCGCCCGGGCCACGGCCTCGGGCAGTGCGGCGAGCACCGTGCGTACGTCCTCGGCGGTGGAGGTGTGCCCGAGCGAGAAGCGCAGCGCCGTACGTGCCTGCCGCTCGCTCTGCCCCATCGCCATCAGCACATGGCTCGGCTGCGACACCCCGGCCGAGCAGGCCGAGCCGGCCGAGCAGTCGATCCCGGCTGCATCCAGCAGCATCAAGACGGAGTCCGACTGTGCGCCCGGGAAGCCGACGTTGACGATCCCGGGCAGCGTGTTCTCGGGTGCGGCCGAACCGTGGAGCACGACGTCGGGCACCGCGGCGCGGACCCCGGCGATGAGGTCGGCCCGCAGGCCGCGTATTCGAGCGGCCTCGATCTCCACCTGGTCGGTCGCCACCTCGACGGCGGCGGCGAAGCCGGCCACCGCCGCCACGTCCAAGGTGCCTGAGCGCACGTCGCGCTCCTGGCCCCCTCCGTGCAGCAGCGAGGTGAGACCGACCTCGCGGCGGGCCAGCAACGCGCCCACCCCGTACGGTCCGCCGAGCTTGTGGGCGGTGAAGGTGAGCAGGTCCAGACCGCTGGCGGCGAAATCGACCCGGAGGTGGCCGACGGCCTGCACCGCATCGCTGTGCGAGGTGACCCCGTGCTCCCGCGCGTACGCCGCGGCCGCGGCCACCGGCTGCAGGGTGCCCACCTCGTTGTTGGCCCAGATCAGCGACAGCACCGCGGTCTGATCGGTCAGCGCCGCGGCCAGGGACTCGGTCCCCACCGCACCGTTGTCGTCGACCGGCAACAGCTCGACCGCCGCACCGGCGGTTTGGCCCAGCCAGCCGGCCGAGTCGAGCACGGCGTGGTGCTCGACGCTCGAGGTCACCACGCCGCACCGTTCAGGCTGCCGACGGGCCCAGAACGCACCCTTGACGGCCAAGTTGTCCGACTCGGTGCCGCCGGAGGTGAAGATGAGCTCGGTCGGCCGGGCACCCACCCGGGCGGCGATCGACTCCCGGGCATCCTCGACCACCCGGCGGGCCGCGCGGCCGGAGCCGTGCAGCGAGGAGGCGTTGCCGACCCGGCCGAGCTCGCGACGCATCGCCTCGACCGCCTCGGGCACCATGGGCGTGGTCGCCGCGTGGTCCAGGTACGTGCGGGACATGGCCCCAGTCTGCCTCAGCTGGGGCGGGGCCGGCCGTGGCGCGATCGGTGCGGAGTGCGCGCTCAGCCCTTGCGTCGCTTGATCTCGGCGGCGACCGTGGGCAGCACCGCGTGCAGGTCACCGACGACACCCAGGTCGGCCAGCGCGAAGATCGGTGCCTCCGGATCCTTGTTGACCGCGACGATGGCCTTGGAGGTCTGCATGCCGGCCCGGTGCTGGATGGCCCCGGAGATGCCCGCGGCCAGGTAGAGCTGCGGTGACACCGTCTTGCCGGTCTGGCCCACCTGATAGGCGTGCGGGTACCAGCCGGAGTCGACCGCGGCCCGGGATGCGCCGACCGCAGCGCCGAGGGCGTCGGCCAGCTCTTCGACCTGCGCGAAGTCACCGCCAGTGCCCCGACCCCCGGAGACCACCACGGCGGCCTCGGTCAGCTCCGGGCGTCCGCTGGCGGCCTTGGGCTCGGTGCTGACGATCCGGGCGCCTTTCGCGGCGTCGGAGATGGTCACCGCCACCGACTCGACCACGCCGGCGGCCGCGCTGGCTTCGGGCGTCAGCGCGTTCGGCTTGACCGTGATGATCGGGGTGCCGTGGGTGACCGTTGCTCGTACGGTGTAGTTGCCGGCGAACACCGACTGGGTCGTGGTGCCGTCGGCGGCGATGTCGGTGGCGTCGGTGATCAGACCGGAGTCGAGCTTGACCGCCAGCCGGCCGGCGACTTCCTTGCCCTCGGTGGTCGAGCTGATCAAGACGGCCACCGGGTTCACGGTCGCCGCGATCTGGGCCAGCGCCTCGGCCTTGGGAGCCACCAGGAACTCGGTCACGGCCGGGTCGGTGACGCTCAGCACCCGGGTCGCGCCGTACTCACCGAGCCGGGCCGCGAGCTGGTCCGCGCCCTCACCGAAGACCACCGCGACCGGGTCGCCGAGGCGGCGGGCCAGGGTCAGCAGCTCGAGCGTGGGCTTGGCCACGACCTCGTCGTTGCGCTCGACGACAACCAACACGTCAGACATGGATGCGTTCTCCTCAGATGTACTTGCCGGCGGACAGGAAGTCGATGAGCGCGGCTGAACCGGCCCCGTCGTCGTCGGAAACGACCTTGCCGGCCTCCTTGGGCGGCCGGGGCGCGGTGTCGATGACCTTGGTCCAGGCCGCACCGAGCCCGACGCCTGTCGGGTCGATCCCGAGGTCGGCCAGCGTCCAGGTCTCCATCGGCTTCTTCTTGGCGGCCAGGATGCCCTTCATCGACGGATAGCGGGCCTCGCCGGACTGGTCGGTGACGCTGACCACGGCCGGCAGCTTCACCTCGATGGTCAGGCTGGCGACATCGCCGTCGCGGCGGATGGTGGCCGATTCGGCGGTCACCGCCAAGGTGGCCCCCAAGGTGGCCGCCGGCCAGCCGAGGCGCTCGGCGACCATGGCCGGTAGCACCCCCATCGCCCCGTCGGTCGAGGCCATCCCGCACACGACCAGGTCCGGGGCAGCCTTGGTGATCGCGGCCGCCAGCACGGTGCTGGTGCCCAGGGCGTCGGAGCCGTGCACCGCGTCGTCGTTGATGTGGATGCCGGCGGAGGCGCCCATCTGCAGGGCGCGCTTGATCGCGTCGTACGCGTCGTCGCCCCCCAGGGTCATGGCCACGACCTCGACGTCGTCGCCGTCGTCGGCGATCTGCAGCGCCTGTTCGACGGCGTACTCGTCCAGCTCGGACAGCAAACCGTCGCTGGCCGCGCGATCGACCGTGCCATCGGCGGCGAAGGTCCGTTCGCCGGTGGCGTCGGGCACGTGCTTGACCAGGACGAGGATCTTCATCGCTCTCGCATTCTGAACGGGCGCAGGATCGCTGCACCGGACCAATCGGAGACCGCCCACATTACTCATGAGTAACAAGACCGTCACATGCTCGCTCTAGCGTGGCGTACCTTGAGACCCAACCACGGCGGCAAAGGAGCCCCCCGCATGACCGGCAGCAAAGACGATCCCTGGCAGCTGGTCACCGCGCCGGGCACCTCGAGTTACACGATGTACGCCGACGAAACCGCCGACCCGCCGGTCCTGGTGTGCCAGGTCGGGTCGACCACGCTGAAGTACCACCTGCGCAGCATCGACGACCTCCACCAGTGGTTGCGCGAGCAGGGCGACTGGGTCGATCTCGGTGCGGCCGACGAGCAGAAGCCGACCAAGCCCGGCACGGTGGAGGCCTGGGCTCGGTCGGAGGACAACCCGGTCGGCGGCTGGTACGGGCTGCGCAAGGGCTACCGCGGACGCTTCGGCATGTATCTGCCACCGCTGCTCGAGGCTCTCGGCAAGGCAGAGCTCACCCACGATCCGCGCAACAACAAGGTCCGTGCGGTGGGTTGACGTCGAAGGTGTGTTTTTCGTCGCAGAACCTGCCCGAGTGTGACCGATATCGTCGATTCGGGCAGCCCAGGAGGTCGGAATACCAGGTCTGAGACCAGTTCGAGACCCGGATATCCGCAAAGCCCTACTGGAACCGGCACAATGGTGCACCTCTCCCCTGGGAGAGAGTCCATGTTCGACCTGACAGCAGAAGTGAAAGCATCGATATGACAACGACCACTGCTCTTCCGGTGCCAACGGACTCCTCCGTGCTCGGCGCACACATCCGAGACGGTGGAACCTTCTTCGCCCTCTGGGCACCCCGCGCGACCCGGGTGGAGCTGGCGCTGGTCGACGAGGACCGGACCCAGAAGAACTACGAGATGAGCCGCGCCGAGGACGGCGTGTGGAGCGTCCACGTCGGCGGTATCGGCGCCGAGCAACGCTACGGCTACCGCGTCCACGGCGAGTGGGACCCCGAAGCCGGTGCCCGGTTCAACCCGGCCAAGCTCCTCCTCGACCCGTACGCCCGAGCGGTCACCGGCGGCGTCGACTACTCCGGACCGATCCTGGACCACACGCCCGAGTCGAACTACATCCCCGACCTGACCGACTCCTTCGCAGCGGTGCCCCTGAGCGTGGTGGTCGCTGACTCCGCTGCGCCCAAGCCGATCGCCAGCCCCACGCCGATGGCCGACACGGTGCTCTACGAGCTGCACGTCAAGGGCTTCACCCGGCTGCACCCCGCGGTCCCCGAGCACCTGCGCGGGACCTACAGCGGGCTGGCCTACCCGGCCGTGATCAAGCACCTCAAGCAGCTCGGTGTGACCGCCGTCGAGCTGTTGCCGGTGCACCAGTACGTGTCCGAGCCGTTCCTGATCGGACGCGGGCTGTCCAACTACTGGGGCTACAACACCCTCAGCTTCTTCGCCCCGCACTCGGCCTACGGCTCGATCGGGACGCTCGGCCAGCAGGTCCGTGAGTTCAAGGAGATGGTCTCGCGGCTGCACGAGGCCGGCATCGAGGTGATCCTCGACGTGGTCTACAACCACACGGGCGAGGGCGGCCACGAGGGCCCGACGCTGGCCTTCCGCGGACTGGACCACCTCGGCTACTACCGGCTGACCGCCGACCAGCGCAACGACTACGACGTCACCGGCTGCGGCAACTCGGTGGACACCTCCGAGCCCGGGGTGCTGCACCTGATCTTGGACTCACTGCGCTACTGGGTGACCGAGATGGGGGTGGACGGCTTCCGCTTCGACCTGGTCACCACGCTGGTCCGCGACGAGCGGCACCACGTCGACCAGCAGCACGCCTTCAAGCTGGCCATCCGCGACTGTCCGGTGCTGAGCAAGGTCAAGATGATCGCCGAGCCGTGGGACATGGGCCCGTACGGCTACCAGGTCGGCGCCTTCGGAACGGGCTGGAGCGAGTGGAACGACCGCTTCCGCAACTACATCCGCGACTTCTGGCGCGGCAACACCCACGGGGTCTCCGAGCTGGCGCAGCGGCTGTCCGGCTCACCGGACATCTTCGACCACGGCTCGCGGCCGACGGCAGCCAGCATCAACTTCATCACCGCCCACGACGGGTTCACGCTGCGCGACCTGGTGACCTACGACGTCAAGCACAACGGCGCCAACGGCGAGTCCAACCGCGACGGCTCTGACGACAACCGGTCGTGGAACTGCGGCGTGGAGGGTGAGACCACCGACCCCGGCGTGAACGCGCTGCGGCACCGGCAGACCCAGAACATGATGGCCACGTTGGTGCTGTCGACCGGGGTGCCGATGATCACCGCCGGCGACGAGCTGGGGCGTACGCAGCAGGGCAACAACAACGCCTACTGCCAGGACTCCCCCATCTCCTGGGTGCACTGGGACACCCTCGAGACCTGGGACGACCTGACCGACCTGACCCGCAAGCTGCTGCAGCTGCGAGCCGAGCACCCGGTGCTGCGGCGGGACGACTACCGCCACGGTGAAGAGCTGCTGGATGCCAAGAACCGGCCGACCGGACGTAAGAACCTGGCTTGGTTCGGCGGCCGGAACGCCGAGATGACGCCCGAGGAATGGCACGACGGCACCCGCCGCACCCTCGGCATGTACCTGGCCTGGGACGACCCGGACCGCGACCGCGACGAGGCCTACCTGATCTGGTTCCACGGCGGCACCGATGCGGTCCAGGTCGACCTGCCGGACGGTCCGTGGGCCAACACCTACACCGTGGTGGCTCACTCCGGAGCCGAGGGCGAGCTGGGCTGCGAGAAGATGGCCGCCGGCTCGTCGCTGCAGATTCCTGGCCGCTCCGTGGTCGTCCTGCAGGTCGACTGAGCGGTTCGGGAGCTGGCGTGAACCGTCGTACGCGGCTGCTGGTCGGCCTGATCAAGCGACTGCCCCGGCCCGAGCCCCCGGGGCCGGTCTACCTGGCTCGGGTGCGCCGGGAGCTGCCTCGACCGCTCGCCCGGGTGGTCCTCGGACCGGTCGGGGCCGAGGTCGAGCTCCGCGACATCGTCATCCCGCACGGTGAGGTCCGGCTCCGAGCCCGGGTCTACCGACGCCGCGACGCCGGATCCACCACGCAGTCGCTGGTCGTCAACCTGCACGGTGGTGGTTTCGTCTACGGCAACCTGACCTCGGCGGACTGGCTCTGCGGGAATGTGGCCGGCCGCGCCGCGGTCACGGTCGTGTCGGTGGACTACCGGCTGGCCCCCGAGCACCCGGCACCCGTCCCCTACGAGGACTCGCTGGCGGCGGCGACCTGGCTGGTCGAGCACGCCGAGGAGCTCGACGTCGATCCGGCGCACGTCACCGTGATGGGCGAGAGCGCCGGCGGCAACCTGGCCGCCCTGGTGGCCCTGGCCGGCCGCGACCGGGCCCGGACCGACCCGGGTTGGCCCGGGTTCGAACGGCAGATCCTCATCTATCCGGCCACCGACCTGACGCTGTCCTCGGCTTCGGTGGCTGAGCTGGCTGACGCGCCGATGCTGCGGCGCACGTCGCTGGACTGGTACGGCCGTCGCTACCTGCCCCAGGGGCTGCCGTCCAGCCTCGCCTTCGACGACCCGCGGATCAGCCCGATCTTCGCGCCAGACCACCGCGACCTGCCGCCGACGCTGGTCATCGCTGCAGGCCAGGACCCGCTCCGCGACGACGCCCTGCGCTATGCCGACGCTCTGCGCCGCGGTGGCGTCGAGGTGCGTACGGTGCTCTATCCCGAAGCCATCCACGGCTTCGTCTCGATCCCGTTGTTCGAACCCGCCGCCCGCGAGGCCCTGGACGAGATCGTCGCCGAGCTGGCCCGACCGGCCGCGGCCGGCGGCTCGTCCTCGGACTAGGTCCCGGCCCGACCGGCGGTGCTCTCCCGTACGCGGAGGGTCCAGGGCACCGTGACCGACACCGGCGCGGACAGGTCCCCGCCGACCCGGAGCAGCAGCAACCGGAGCGCTTCCTGACTCAACACGTCCAGGTCGGCGGCGATGGTGGTCAAGGTCGGGTTGTAGAACTGCCCCTCGGCGATGTCGTCGAAGCCGGCCACCGCGACCTGGCCCGGGACCGACACCCCGGCGTCCGCGCAGGCTCGTAGTGCGCCGATCGCCATCAGGTCGTTGAAGCAGAACACCGCATCCGGTGGTTCCGGACGGGCCAGCAGCGAGGCCATGGCCGCCCGGCCATCGGCCCGCTCGTAGCGCGCGACACCGACGACCAGGTCGGGATCGTAGGCGATGCCCGCCTGCTCGAGGGCTTGTCGATAGCCCTGCAACCGCACCGACGCCGTGCCTTCGACCGACTCGCGGCCGATGGCGGCGATCCGCCGCCGCCCGATGGCGATCAGGTGCTCGGTCACCGCCTGGGCGGCCGCGACCGAATCCACCGCCACGTGGTCGAACCCGGGCGGCACCGCGCGTTCTCCGAGCAGCACCATGGGCAGGTCGTCAGCCCGGTTGGCGATCTCGTCAGCGGTCAAGGCGAGTGGGGAGAAGATCAGTCCGTCGATCACGTGCGAGCGCATCCCGTCGAGCACCTGCTGCTCCGCCCCGGCTTCGGCCCGAGTCGCCTCCAGGAGCATCAGATAGCCGAGCCGAGCCGCGTGGCCGGTGATCCGCGCTGACAGCTCGCCGAAGTAGGGAGACTCCATCTGCGGCACCGCCAAGGCCAAGAACCCGGCCCGCCCGTACTTCAGCTGGCGGGCGCTCTCGTTCGGTCGATAGCGTAGCTCGCGGATCGCGGCCTCGACCCGAGCCCGGGTCGCGGGCTTGATGTGCGGATAGTTGTTGACGACGTTGGATGCCGTCTTGACGCTGACCCCGGCCAGCTCGGCGACGTCTTTGAGCCTGGCGGGCATCCGTTGCTCCCTTCGGGCCGACCTGGACCCGGTCAGTCTAGGGAAGCCGGCGGCTTTGGTTGCGCAATTTTCTACACCGTTGTAGAACTAACCCTGACGGGTTTCGGTAACCGTTGTAAATTGCGTCGCCAGTTACGTTCGCACACTCAACGAGGAGGTGTCGATGGGCGTCATCTCGGCCCTCGACCAGCAGCCGGAACCCGCCACGGCTCGGTTGGTCCTCGACCCGGCCTTCGTGGTCGGTCCGCTCAACCGGCGGATCTTCGGCTCCTTCGTCGAGCACATGGGGCGCTGCGTCTACACCGGCATCTACGAGCCCGACCATCCCGCGGCCGACGAGCACGGCTTCCGGACCGACGTGCGCGACCTGGTCACCGAGCTCGGACCGACGATGCTGCGCTACCCCGGCGGCAACTTCGTCTCCAACTACCACTGGGAGGACGGAGTCGGCCCGTTGGACGAACGGCCGACCAAGCTCGACTTCGCCTGGCGGACCCTGGAGTCGAACCAGGTCGGGACCGACGACTTCCTGCGCTGGTGCGCGGGAATCGGCATCGAGCCGATGATGGCGGTGAACCTGGGCACCCGGGGGCTGAGCGAGGCGATCGAGCTGCTCCAGTACACCAACGGCGCCCCTGGCACGGAGTTTCCGGATCGACGGGTGCGCAACGGCTTTCCCGAGCCGCACGACGTACGCGTCTGGTGCCTGGGCAACGAGATGGACGCGACCTGGCAGATGGGTCACAAGACCCCGGAGGAGTACGCCCGGCTGGCCGAGGAGACCGCCCGGGCCATGAAGCGCTACGACGGTCGACTGGAGCTCGTCGCGTGCGGCTCGAGCAACTCCTCGATGCCCACCTTCGGCACCTGGGAGCGGACCGTGCTGGACCGGTGCTTCGACGAGGTCGAGCACATCTCGGCGCACGCCTACTACGAACCGCACGACGGCGACCTCGACTCGTTCCTGGTCTGCGCCGAGGACATGGACCGTTTCATCCGGGCGGTCGTCGCCACCGCCGACCACGTGGCCGCCACCAAGCAGTCCGCTAAGAAGATCATGGTCAGCTTCGACGAGTGGAACGTGTGGTACCAGTCCCGGTTCCACGGGGAGATGAGCCTGGACATCCGCGAACCCGGACCGTTGATCGAGGATGTCTACGACGTGACCGACGCCGTCGTGGTCGGCAGCCTGCTGGTGACCCTGATGCGACACACCGACCGGGTGTCGATGGCCTGCCAGGCCCAGCTGGTGAACGTGATCGCCCCGATCATGACCCGCCCTGGCGGGCCGGCCTGGCGGCAGACCATCTTCCACCCGTTCGCCCTGACCGCCAAGCACGCCCGCGGTCAGGTGCTCCAGTCGGCGGTGGTCGGCCCGAGCGTGGACACCGAGGCGTTCGGGACGGTCGACGCGCTGCTGACCACCGTGACCCATGACCCCAGCTCGGGCGACCTGGTGATCTTCGCCGTGAACCGGAGCCGGACCCAGCCGATCGAGCTGACCGCCGACCTGGCCGCGTTCCGCGACCCCCAGCTGGTCGAGCACCTGGTGGTGCACGACGACGACCCCGCGGCCGTCAACACCGAACATCAGCCGGACCGGGTCGTCCCCCGCACCGGCAAGGCCGAAGTCGACGGCTCGACCCTGACCGCCCTCCTTCCGCCCATCTCCTGGCACTGCTTCCGACTCTCCGAAGGGAAATCCGCATGACCGATGTACTCAACTCCCGGACCCTCACCCGCCGAGGCTTCCTGGCCACCTCGCTCGCCGCCACCGCGACGATGGGCTTGGCCGCTTGCGGGGGCGGCTCCCCCATCCCCGGCACCCAGGCATCCCAGCCCACCGGCGACGGGGGCGCCGGCGGCTACGCCGGGCCCAACGTCAGCCTCACCTTCTGGAACGGCTTCACCGGTGGCGACGGCAAGATCATGAAAAAGCTGGTCGAGCAGTTCAACGGTGAGCACGCCAACATCAAGGTGTCGATGAACGTCATGCAGTGGGCGGACTACTACGCGAAGCTGCCCACCGCCGTCCAGACCGGCAAGGGCCCCGAGATTGCGATCATGCACGTGGACTCGGTGGCCACCAACGCCGCCCGCCGGGTGATCCAGCCGCTGACCGACGTGGCCGAGGCCCTTCAGCTGACCGAGAAGGACTTCGCTCCGGTGCCGTGGAAGGCCGGGCTGTACAACGACGTCCGCTATGCGATCCCGCTCGACGTGCATCCGCTCGGCTTCTTCTACAACAAGACCGTGATGGAGAAGGGCGGCCTCGACCCGGAGAAGCCGCCGACCACCAACGACGAGTACATGACGGCTCTGGACACCCTGAAGAGCAACGGCATCCAAGGACATTGGCTCACGCCGTTCCCCTTCACCGGGTCGCAAACCGTGCAGTCCCTGCTCTGGCAGTTCGGCGGCGAGATGTTCAGCCCGGACGCCTCGGCCGTCACCTGGGCCGACGAACCCGGCGTCAAGGCGATGACCTGGTTCGTGGACCTGGCCAAGAACGGCTACTCGCCGGCCAAGGTCGGCCAGGACGGCGACACTCTCGCCCTGCAGGGTGGCAAGACGGCCTTCAACTGGAACGGCATCTGGAACACCCTCACCCTGAAGGAGAAGACGGACCTGAAGTGGGGGGTCGCCGCCCTGCCGAACATCGGCGGCAAGGCCGCGGCGTGGGCCGGCTCGCACCAGTTCGTGCTGCCGACGCTGAAGACGCCGGACGACAACAAGAGCCAGGCCGCCAAGGTGTTCTTGAACTGGATCAGCCAGAAGTCCCTGGAGTGGGCCAAGGCCGGTCAGGTTCCCGCGCGGAACGAGGTGCGCGAGTCGGCGGAGTTCAAAGCACTCAAGGAGCAGTCGACCCTCGGCG
The DNA here is from genome assembly GCA_963740705.1 of uncultured Actinomycetota bacterium. GTDB lineage: Bacteria > Actinomycetota > Actinomycetes > Propionibacteriales > Propionibacteriaceae > Microlunatus. The sequence goes on along the minus strand of CAVUGB010000004.1, from coordinate 735,386 downwards.
CGCAGATCGACGTGTTGCACTTCCCGCCCCCCGTACCGGGCATCGGCGATGCCATCACCGAATGGGAGAAAGCGCTCAACGAGGCGGTCAACCAGATCAAGTCCCCGCAGGCTGCGCTGTCTGATGCGGCCGGCCGAGCCGACAAGGTGCTGGCGGCCAACAAGAAGAAGTACGGCGGCTAGTCATGAGCTCCCAAGCCGCCAACACGAACCAGGGCTTGGGGGTAGCGGCCGCCGTCAAGCCGAAGGGTCCCGACAAGCTCCGGTTCGGCGGTGTCCACGGCTCCAAGGCGACCCCCTACCTCTTCGTGCTGCCCTATCTGGCGCTGTTCACGGTCTTCCTCGCGGTGCCGGCGGTCTTCGGCGTCTGGATCAGCCTGCACGACTGGGACCTGCAGCTGCCGTTCAAGCCGTTCGTCGGCCTGGCCAACTACACCGATCTCCTGGACCGCGAGTCGGTCAACTTCGAGACCTTCTGGCACAGCATGCGCGCCACGGGCATCTTCACCGTGTTCAGCGTGCCCCTGCTGGTGCTCATCCCCCTGGGACTGGCGATCCTGCTCAACCGCAGGTTCCCCGGGCGGACGTTCTTCCGGGCCATCTTCTTCGCCCCGTACGTCCTCGGCGTGGCGGTCATCGGCCTGATGTGGCGCTACCTGCTGGATCCCCAGTTCGGCGCCGTGAACGGAGTGCTGAACCTGGTCGGTCTGCCGAGCGTCGGCTGGACCACCGACCAGCCGTGGGCCTGGATCTCCCTGGTCGCGGTGACCGTCTGGTGGACCATTGGCTTGAACGCGATCATCTATCTCGCCGGTCTCGGTGAGATCAGCGCCGAGATGTACGAAGCCGCCGATCTCGACGGCGCCTCCAAGTGGCAGCAGTTCCGGTTCATCACCCTGCCGGCTCTGCGACCGGTGCTCACGTTCGTGATCACCGTGACCATCCTGGCCAGCGCCAACATGTTCGGACAGGCGTTGTTGATCACTCAGGAAGGACCGGGCGACTCCACCCGGACCGCGATCATCGCCATCACCGAGCTGGGCCTCAAGCAGTTCCGGCTGGGCCAGGCCGCCGCCATGAGCTACGTCCTCGCCGCCTTCCTGGGGGTCGTCGCGGCGATCAACTTCTACGTCTTGAGGGAGAAGGAGTGACCACCATCACCCCGGCGATCACCGGATCCGGCACCGGCGATGAGCCCACCGGGAGCCGCGAACCGCAGCTGCGGCCGGCCCGGCGTCGCAACCCGCTTTTCTGGCTGACGCTGATCGTGTTGAGCTTGATCATCATCTTGCCGCTGGCGTGGACGATGCTCACCGCCATCAAGTCCAATGTGGAGTCCCGCTCGATCCCACCGACGGTGCTGCCTCAGGCACCGACGCTGCAGGCCTTCCGGACCTTGTTCTTCACCGACGACTCGAGTCCGGTGCTGCTGTGGGCGCTGAACTCACTGATCGCCGCGTCCGCTCACGCGATCCTTGTGGTGATCATCGCCTCCATGGCCGGCTACGCCTTGGCCCGGATGGAGTTCCCGCTCAAGAAGCTGATCTTCGGAATGATCATCGCGACCTTGTTCATCCCCGGTTTCATCTTCATGATGCCGAACTTCTTGATCTTGAACTCGATGGGCCTGCTGGACACCCTGTGGGCGGTCATCCTGCCCGGGGCGGCGGGCGCCTTCGGGGTCTTCTTCATGCGGCAGTTCTTCGCCTCGTTCCCGGTCTCCCTGGAGGAGAGCGCCCGGATCGACGGGGCGGGTCCCTGGCGCGTCTTCTTCTCGATCGTGCTGCCCAACGCCCGCGCCGCGATGGTCACCTTGACCGTGTTGTCGTTCCTGGCCAACTGGAACGACTTCCTCTGGCCAATCTATGCCCTGTTCTCCCCCAACCGGCTGGTTCTGCCGGTCGGCTTGACCCAGCTGCAGGGCGCGTACTCGATCGACTATCCGGTGATCATGGCCGGTGCCGCTATCGCCGCCATCCCGGTGCTCGTCCTCTACACCTTCGTCCAGCGCTACGTCATCGAGGGCGTGGCCAGCAGCGGCATCAAGGGCTGACACCACTAACCCCACCCAGGAGTTGTCTTGATCAACGAAGATCACCAGGTTCACCCGCGCCGGGCGCCACGGGCCAACCGTGGACGGTGGCGCCGATCGGCGCTGCTCACGCCGCTGCTCGCCGCCGTGGCCATGGCCCTCGTCGCCGGGCCGGTGAGCGCCAGCACGGGCGCGTCGGGTCCCCGGCCGGTGAAGGCCAGCTATCAGAACCCGCTCGCGCCGATCATTCCCGGTGACGGGACTGTCGACAGCTGCGCTGACCCCACGGTCATCCAGGGCCAGGCCGGGGAGACACTACGGGGTCAGCAGGTCTGGTACATGTACTGCACCACCGACCCGCTGAACGACGCCGATGTCGACGCCGCCGGCCAGCCGAACTTCCACCGCATCCCCACGATGATCTCCACCGACCTCGTGAACTGGACCTATGCCGGCGATGCGTTCCCGCTCACCGGCGGCAGCATCCCTGCGTGGATCGCCCCGAACGCGGCGTTCTGGGCTCCGGAGGTCGTACATTCCAGCGCCACCGACCAGTACTACATGTTCGTCACGGTCACCGAGACCACGGCCGCCGGCGGTGGCTCGGACAGCTGCGGTGGCGACAGCGCCATCGGGGTGGCGATCGGCGACAGCCCGGTAGGTCCCTGGACCTTCACCGACCGGCCGGTGGTCCAGCCCCGGCTCGATCCCAACGGTGGTCCATGCTCGTACTTCTGGACTTTCGACCCGGACGTGCTCGGTGACACGGTCACCAACGAGGGCATCCTGTACTACGGCTCGTACTACGGCGGCATCTTCGCCACCGACGTGAACTTCACCGCGACCGGCGTCACCGCCGCTACGCCGAACAGCGCCGACGACACCCGGATCGCGATCGGCAACCGCTACGAGGGTGCCAACGTCGTCCATCGGGGTGGCTACTACTACCTGTTTGCCTCCGCCACCAACTGCTGCAACGGTGCCTTGACCGGCTACAGCGTGTTCGTCGGACGCTCGACCAGCCCGCTCGGACCGTTCGTGGACCGCGAGGGCAACTCCTTCCTCGACGCGGCCGTCGGCGGCACACCGTTCCTCACGATGAACGGCAACCGCTGGGTCGGAACCGGCCACAACACCGTGTTCGCCGACGAAGCCGGCCAGTGGTGGACGGTCTATCACGCCGTCGACCAGACCGACCCCTTCTTCGATTTCCAGACCGGGTTCACCAAGCGGCCCGCCCTGCTCGACCCGATCGACTGGGTGAACGGCTGGCCGACTGTGAACGGTGGGTCCGGCGCATCCGATACGAAGATGCCCGCACCGGCCGCCCAGGAGGGCCAGCGCAGTCGCCACCAGACAAAGCTGGTCAAGCCGCTGGTCGTGAACCGGCTCCTCGACTCCGACGGCTTCGGTGGCACGACCCTGAGCAGTGACTGGTCGTGGGCGGAGGGCCGGACCGGGCGGGCCACCGTGTCGGGTGGCCTCCTGCGTTGGGAGGTCGAGCACACCGATCTCTACGTCGACACCGACACCGCCTCGGTGCTCGTGCGGGAGGCCCCGAGCCGGGACTACATGGTCGAGACCAAGGTCCGGTTGTCCGGTCTGCCGAAGGAGGGCTGCTGCTTCAACTACGCCCAGGCCGGGTTGGTGATCTACGGCGATGACGACAACTTCATCAAGCTGACTGACATCTCGATCTGGGAGACGCGGCAGACGGAATTCGCGAAGGAGCTCAACCCGGTGCCCGCGGGCTGGAGCCGCTACGGCAACACCGTCGTCGGTCCGCCCGGGGACGACTGGACCTACCTGCGCATCGCGGTGCAGCACCTGAACCGGGCGGAGCAATCCGAGGCCGGCGGGGACACGGAGCGCTACACCGCGTACACCAGCCAGGACGGTCGGCGATGGGTGCGGGGCGGTGTCTGGACGCACAGCCTGGGCGTCGGAAAAATCGGGTTGGTCTCGATGGGTGCGACCGACCAGGTGACCAGTCCCATCACCGCCGAGTTCGACTACGTCCGCATCCACTCACTGAAGAGCGGGGCGCGCAGCTAGGCCATGAGGATCGTGCACCGGGTGGGTAGCCTGCTGGGCATAGCCTTCCTGGCGGCAGCACCGCTGGCGCTGGGTGGCTGCACCGGGGCCTCGACGACCGAGGCCCCCGAGAGCCCGAGCCCGGCAGGCTTCACCAACCCGGTCTATGGCGACAACTTCCCGGACCCGATGATCATCGCCGACCCGGCCGGTGGGTGGTGGGCGATGGCCACCAACGGCAATGGGAGCAACGTCCAGACCCTCCGCAGCGCCGACCTGGTCAGCTGGGAACAGGGTCCGGACGCCCTGCCGACCCTGCCGGACTGGACATCGTCGGGGAAGGTCTGGGCCCCCGAGGTGATCGCGGGGCCGGGCGACGGCTTCCTGCTCTACTACACCACCAGGGGGCCGGACCCGGCGATCCAGTGCGTCAGCGTCGCCACCGCTGACCAACCTGTCGGCCCCTTCACCGACGACCGCGACCAGCCGTTGGTCTGCGAGGAAGACGAGGGCGGCACGATCGACGCCCACCCGTTCGTCACTGCCGCAGGGAAGCGCTACCTGTACTGGAAGAACGACGGCAACGCCGTCGGGGTGGACACCTTCATCTCCGTCAGCGAGCTCGATGCGACGGGGACCAAGCTGGTGGGCAAACCGAAGCGGCTGTTCAAGCAAGACCAGTCGTGGGAGGGCGACCTGGTCGAGGCACCCTTCGTCTGGGAGGACCGCGGGCGGTTCCACCTGTTCTACTCGGCCAACGCCTACGCCTCGGATGCGTACGCCGTCGGCCACGCCGTCGCGGACAGCCCACTCGGACCGTTCACCAAGACCCCGGACCCGGTGCTGACCAGCAACGAGGTCGCGGCTGGACCAGGGCACTGCGCGCTGTTCGCTCACGACGGTCGGGTCTGGATGGTCTACCACGCCTGGACCCCAGGTGAGATCGGCGGCGACTTCCCCGGCCGGGCCATGTGGCTCTCCGAGGTGACCTTCGCCGAGGACGGCACCGTATCCGTCGTTCCCCCCAGCGTCGACTACCCCCGCCGCCCCTGACCCTCCGCCCCGTGAGCTCAGCCCACGGCTCTTCCGCCGCCTGAGCTCAGCCCGCGGGCCCGCCCCCGAGCTCAGGCCGTTCCGACGGTCCAAGGTCGAGTCAGGGCTGGTAGCTCGGGGGGAGGGTGGCCAGGCCCATCTCGGCCTGGTTGGCCAGCAGGGCGTGGTGCGGGACGATGCGTACGGTGTAGCCGATCGCGCCGGCACGCTTGGCCTCGACCCAGCCCTCGTAGCGACGCAGACCACCGTCGACGTCCACTCCGGAGGGGAACGGGTTGACCCGGGGCTCGCGCAGGCTGTCGTCGGAGTCGACCCGACCGGTGACCAGCTGGACCTCGACGTCGTTCGGTGACAGCTCACCGAGCCGGACCAGCGCGCTGACGTGGATCTTGGCTCCGACCTCGACCTGATCACCGTCCAGGGACTCGACGTGGTCGACCGCCACCCCGTCCCACGCGGAACGGACCCGGTGCTTCCACGAGGCCAGCGCCTCCGCGCCACCGTCGGAGGCGTCGACCGAATGGGTCGAGGCCGCCGCCGGCGCGTACAGGTTGGTGACGTAGTCGCGCACCATCCGCGAGGCGAGCACCTTGGGAGCGAGGCCGGCGATCGTGTCGCGGATCATCTGCACCCAGCGCTGCGGCAAGCCGTTGCTGTCGACGTCGTAGAAGCGTGGCACGATCTCGTTCTCGATGATGTCGTAGAGGGCCTTGGCCTCGAGGTCATCACGGTGGTCTCCGTCGTCGACGCCCTCCGCCGACGGAATCTCCCAGCCGAAGTCGGGGTCGTACCACTCGTCCCACCAGCCATCGAGGATGGACAGGTTGGCCGCACCGTTCAACGCCGCCTTCATGCCCGAGGTGCCGCAAGCCTCGTACGGGCGGAGCGGGTTGTTCATCCACACGTCGCACCCGGGATAGAGCGGCTTGGCCATCGAGATGTCGTAGTCGGGCAGGAAGACGATCCGCTCCCGCACCTCGGGGTCGTCGGCGAAGTGGACCATCTGCTGGATCAACGCCTTGCCACCCTCGTCGGCGGGGTGGGACTTGCCGGCGATGACGATCTGGATCGGGCGCTTCTTGTCGGTCAGCAGGGCCTTCAGCCGGGCCGGGTCGCGCAGCATCAGGGTCAGCCGCTTGTAGGACGGCACCCGTCGGGCGAAGCCGAACGTGACGATGTCGGGGTCGAGCACCTTGCCGACCCACTCGGTGTCCAGACCGCGGTTCTGGCTGCTCTCGGTCAGCCGCCGGCGGGTCATGGCGATCAGGTCCTCGCGCATCCGCCGCTTGAGCTTCCAGATCGTCTTGGCGTCGACCGAGGCCAGACCGTTCCAGTCGTAGCCGTCGATGATCGTGTCCGAGGAGCTTCCCGACGGCGCTTCGAGCAGCTCCAGCAGGTCGCGGTGCACCCAGGTGAGGTGGTGCACGCCGTTGGTGATCGAGGTGATCGGCACCTCGGTGGTGTCGAACTGCTTCCACAAGCCCTGGAACATCTCCCGCGACACGGCACCGTGCAGCAGCGATACCCCGTTGGCCCGCTGACCGAGCCGGAACCCCATCACCGCCATGTTGAACTTGCCCGGGTCACCACCCTCGTAGTCCTCCGCGCCCAGGGCCAGCACCCGGTCCAACGGGACCGGGCCGAAGCTGGCGAACTGGTCGACGATCAGCTCGTGCGAGAAGCGGTCGATGCCGGCCGGCACCGGCGTGTGCGTGGTGAACACCGTGCCGGCGCGGTTGCGCTCCAGCGCGGCGTCGAAGTCGGCGCCGTCGCTCATGAACTCGCGGATGCGTTCCAGGCCGAGGAATCCGGCGTGACCCTCGTTGGTGTGGAACACCTCGGGCGCCGGGGCGCCGGTGATCTTGCAGTAGGCCCGGATCGCGCGTACGCCGCCGATGCCCAGCAGGATCTCCTGAGCCAGCCGGTGGTCGGAGCCGCCGCCGTACAGGCGGTCGGTGGTCTCGCGCTCAGGTCCAGCGTTCTGCTCCACGTCGGAGTCGAGCAGCAGCAGCGGCACCCGTCCGACCTGGGCCAGCCAGATCTGGGCCCACAGCGTACGACCGCCCAGCGGCACCTCGATCTTCACCGGTCCCTCGGCGTCGTGCAGCAGGGTCAGCGGCAAGGAGTTGGGGTCGAGCAACGGATAGCGCTCCTGCTGCCAGCCTGCGGCGTTGAGCGACTGCTTGAAGTAGCCCTGCCGGTAGAGCAGCCCGACCCCGATGATCGGCACGCCGAGGTCGCTGGCCGCCTTGAGGTGGTCGCCGGCCAAGATCCCCAGGCCGCCCGAGTACTGCGGCAGCACCTCGGTGATGCCGAACTCGGGCGAGAAGTAGCCGATCCCCTTGGGGGCGGCGGGGTTCTCGGCGGTGTAGCCCTGGTACCACAGGTCGCCGCTCAGGTAGTCGGCCAGATCGCCCTGGATGACCTTGAGGTTCTTCAGGAACTTCTTGTCGGCCGACAGGCTCTGCAGTCGTTCGACCGACACATCGGCCAGCAGCCGGATGGCGTCCCCACCGGTCGACGCCCACAGGGCCGGGTCGACGGAGCGGAACAGGTCCTGGGTGTCGGGGTGCCAACACCAGCGGAGGTTGTTGGCCAGGTCGCCGAGCGGCTTCAGAACCTCAGGCAGGACGGGACGAACAGTGAATCGACGGATAGCGCGCACCCGCATAACCTAGCGGTCCACTGCGAGAGATGGGTGCGCACTCGGCCATGGCGGACCCGAGTGTTTCCGAAGCGCGGGGACCCCTCGCCGCACCAGGGCCCGGGCCGATAGGTTGGAAATCGTGACGGCAACCAACGCAGGTGTCCCCGCGTCCGCGACCGAGCGCCCCGGTGTGGTCATCGACCAGCCCCCGCTCGGCACACTGCTCGACAGGATCCCGGTGACCAAGGTGTCACCGGTGCTCGAAGGCGGCGCCTATCCGGCCAAGGCCTCGGTGGGCGAGCGTTTCTCCATCCGGGCCACGGTGTTCCGGGAGGGCCACGACGCCGTGAACGCCTCCGTCGTGCTCACCGACCCGAACGGCGCGGAGCGCGTCGAACCCATGCATCCGACCACGCCGCTCGGTTTCGACTGGTGGACCGCGTCGGTGGCGTTGGAGACCGAAGGCGCCTGGACTTTCCGGGTCGAGGGTTGGAGCGACCCGTGGGAGACCTGGGTGCACACCGCCGAGATCAAGATCCCCGCCGGCATCGACGTGTCGCTGGTCTGCACCGAGGGCAAGACCTTGTTCGAGGCCGCGGCGGACCGGGCCAGCTCGGCCGGCGCCGGTCAGGTCGCAGCCCTGCTGCGGGGAGCGGCCAAGAGCCTGGACTCCGGCCAGCAGGTCGAGGACCGGCTCGAGGTGGTGCTGGCCGATGACGTCCGCGCGGCCATGGCCACCTACGGCCCTCGCGACCTGGTCTCCCCCACCCCGGACTACCCGATCTTCGTCGACCGCAAGACCGCGCTCTACTCCTCCTGGTACGAGTTCTTCCCCCGCTCCCAGGGCTGCGAGTACGACGAGGAGACCGACACCTGGACGTCGGGCACCTTCGACTCCTCCCACGAGCGGTTGGAAGCGGCCGCGGCGATGGGCTTCGACGTCATCTACCTGCCTCCGATCCACCCGATCGGACGCGAGTTCCGCAAGGGACCGAACAACACCTTGACCCCGGGCCCCTCGGATCCGGGCTCACCCTGGGCCATCGGCGCAGCCGAGGGCGGCCACGACGCCATCCACCCTGACCTCGGAGACTTCGACTCGTTCGACCGCTTCGTCGAGAAGACCCGCTCACTGGGCATGGAGGTGGCCCTCGACTTCGCCCTGCAGGCCGCCCCCGACCACCCCTGGGTCACTGCTCACCCGGAATGGTTCTCCAAGCGGGCCGACGGGTCGATCGCGTACGCGGAGAACCCGCCGAAGAAGTACCAGGACATCTATCCGATCAACTTCGACATCGACCGCGACGGCATCTACGCCGAGAGCCTGCGGATCCTCAAGCTGTGGATGAGCCACGGCGTACGGATCTTCCGGGTCGACAACCCGCACACCAAGCCGGTCAACTTCTGGGCCTGGCTGATCGGTGAGGTCCGCAAGACCGACCCCGACGTGATCTTCTTGGCTGAGGCGTTCACCAAGCCCGCCATGATGCACGCGCTCGGCAAGGCCGGGTTCCAGCAGTCGTACACCTACTTCACCTGGCGCAACGAGAAGTGGGAGCTCGAGGAGTACATGACCGAGCTGACCACCGAGACGGACAGCTTCTTCCGGCCCAACTTCTTCGTCAACACCCCGGACATCCTGCCCAGCTTCCTGCAGTGGGGCGGCAAGACGGCCTTCACCATCCGGGCGGTGCTGGGGGCCACGTTGTCACCCACCTGGGGGGTCTACTCGGGCTACGAGCTGTTCGAGAACGCGGTGCTGGCCCCGGGTCGGGAGGAGTACCTGGACTCGGAGAAGTTCCAGTACCGGCCGCGGGACTGGAAAGCGGCTGAGGAGAGCGGGGAGAACCTCAACATGCTGCTCGGTCGGCTCAACCAGATCCGCCGGGAGCACCCGGCCCTGCAGCAGCTGCGCGACCTGCACTTTCACACCGCACCACACTCGGACGCGATCGTCTACTCCAAGAAGAGCGGCGACGACGTGGTCATCGTGGTGGCCAGCCTCGACCCGCACAACGTGGTCGAGACCGAGCTCTACCTCGACATGGAGGCGCTCGGGCTGAGTGCGCACGACGTCTACCTGGTGCACGATGAGCTCACGGGCCAGACCTGGCGCTGGGGCCAGCACGCCTTCGTACGCCTGACCCATGACGACCCGGCCCACGTGCTGTCACTGATCCGGTACGGTGCCCGCTCGGCTCTCGGGCAGAGCAACGCAGGAGCGTAGATGTCGAGCACACCCCCGGCCGCCGAACAGCTGACGGCCTACATCACCGCGGCGCGATGGTTCGGCGGCAAGGGCCGCCGAGCCGAGCTGCGCTCCAACACCCCGCTGCCCTGGCTGGCCGAGCCGTCGTCCGAGGGCCCCGGCGTCCGGTTCGAGGTCGCCGAGATCGGCTACCCCGATGACGAGGGTTCGGTCAACGAGTACTACCAGCTGGCCGTGGCCTACCGGACGCGCCCGGTTCCCGAGCTGGAGCACGCCAGGATCGGCGCGTTCGACCTCGATGATCATGGTCCGCAGAACGGCTACGACGCCATGCAGGATCCACAAGCCTGCCGCATGATCTTGGCGGCGCTGGTCGAGTCGCGGCGGCTGACCAGCACCGGCGGCGAGGTCGCCTTCCATCTGAGCTCCGCCGCCGGTCTGACCGAGGACCTCGAACCGAAGATCTTCACCGGTCAGCAGAGCAACACCTCGGTGATGTTCGGCGACGTCGCGATGATCAAGTTCTTCCGCCGCCTCGAGCTTGGTCGGAACCTCGACATCGAGGTGCACGACGCCTTGAACCGGGCCGGCGTGGCAGACGTGGCCGGACTCTTCGGTTGGATCGAAGGCACCTGGACCGGGAACGACGGTCAGGTGCTGGCCGCTGACCTCGCGATGATGGTGGAGAAGCTGGCCGACGCCAAGGACGGCTGGGGCCTCGCTCTCGACTCGATCCCGACCGACTCCGACTTCACCGCCGACGCCCACGCCCTGGGCGAGGCTCTGGCGCAGACCCACCAGGCCCTGCGTACGGCCTTCCCGACCGGTCAGCTGTCCGGTTCCGACGTGGCCGCGATCATGAAGGAGCGACTCGGCCGAGCCGCCTCGATCGCCGGTGCGCTGGAGTCCTACGTCGAGGGATTGGATCGCTGCTTCGACGACCTCGAGTCGGTCCAGCTGGACACCCAGCGCGTGCACGGCGACTTCCACCTCGGGCAGACCCTGCACACCCCGACCGGGTGGAAGATCATCGACTTCGAGGGCGAGCCGGTCAAGACCCTGGCCGAGCGGTCCGCGCCGGACAGCGTCTGGCGCGACATCGCCGGCATGCTGCGATCCTTCGACTACGCGGCGGCCAGCGTGCCGGGGCCGGACAGTGCCCAGTGGGCGGCGAACTGCCGCACGGCGTTCCTGACCGGCTACGCCGGCGGGCCACTGGCCGGTGAGGATGCCGCGATCCTGCGGGCGTACGAGGCGGACAAGGCGATTTACGAGGTGGTCTACGAGGTCCGGAACCGTCCGGACTGGGTAGGCATCCCGCTGGCAGCGGTGGCCGCTCTGGCGGCCGTCGGCGGCGGATTTGTTGGGGCTCCGGACAGTTCGGACCCCGCTGAGGACCAGGTACGCGTTGGCGAGCTGGCGAGCCAGACCAAGACAGAGGAGTAGACAATGTCATTCGATCCGAGCGGTGGTCTGACCGGCTGGGACCTGACCGGGTTCCACGAAGGTCACGACACCGAGTGCTGGAAGCGGCTCGGTGCCCAGGAGGCCACCGTCACCGACGACGAGCGCGGTGAGATCCGTGGCACCCGGTTCTCGGTCTGGGCGCCCAACGCGCAGGCCGTCAAGCTGGTCGGTGACTTCAACTACTGGAACGGCGACAACAGCTACATGCACCTGGTCCCCGGATCCGGGGTGTGGGCGCTGTTCATCGAAGGGGCCGGGACCGGCAACCTCTACAAGTTCGAGGTCCTGGGCACCGACGGGGTCTGGCGGACCAAGGCGGACCCGATGGCCCGGTTCGCCGAGGCGGCCCCGCACACCGCCTCCATCGTCTACGAGAGCACCTACTCCTGGGGCGACGACGACTGGATGTGGTACCGCGGCGAGAAGAAGCAGCACGCCGAGGCGATGAGCGTCTACGAGGTGCACATCGGCTCGTGGCGCAAGGGTCTGACCTACCTCGAGCTCGCCGACCAGCTGGTCGAGTACTGCTCGTGGCAGGGCTACACCCACGTTGAGTTCCTGCCCGTCGCCCAGCACCCGTTCGAGGGGTCGTGGGGCTACCACATCACCGGCTACTTCGCCCCGATGAGCAAGTTCGGCTCCCCCGACGAGTTCCGCCACCTGGTCGACAAGCTGCACCAGGCCGGCATCGGCGTGCTGATCGACTGGGTCCCCGGTCACTTCGCCACCGACCCGTGGGCGCTGCAGCGCTTCGACGGCACCGCCTTGTACGAGCACGAGGATCCACGGCTCGGCTGGCACCCGGACTGGGGCTCCTACATCTTCAACTTCGGGCGCAACGAGGTGAAGAGCTTCCTGGTCTCGAACGCCTACTACTGGCTGAGTGAGTACCACATCGACGGTCTACGGGTCGATGCCGTCGCCTCGATGCTCTACCTCGACTACTCCCGCGAGGAGGGTCAGTGGGTGCCCAACAAGTTCGGCGGCAACCACAACCTCGAGGCCATCGACATGCTGCAGACGGCCAACAAGCACGCGTACGCCCGCGAGCCCGGGACCATGATGATCGCCGAGGAGTCGACGTCGTACCCCGGCGTCACCCGCCCGGTGGAGTACGGCGGCCTCGGCTTCGGCTTCAAGTGGAACATGGGGTGGATGAACGACTCGCTCCGTTACCTCGGTCGGGAGCCGATCTACCGGCAGTACCACCATCACGAGATGACGTTCGCCATGGCGTACGCCTATTCGGAGAACTTCATCCTGCCGATCAGCCACGACGAGGTCGTTCACGGCAAGGGTTCGATGTTCGAGCGGGCGCCCGAGGACGAGTGGCGCAAGTTCGGCAACCTGCGGGCGTTCTACTCCTTCATGTGGGCCCACCCGGGCAAGAAGCTGCTGTTCATGGGCACCGAGTTCGGACAGCGCCGGGAGTTCTCCGAGGCCCGCAGCATCGACTGGTGGCAGAGCGACCAATGGGGGCACCGGGGCGTGCAGCGGCTGGTCAAGGACCTGAACGCGATCTACAAGGAAAATTCGGCGATGTGGAAGCTGGACACCGATCCGGCCGGATTCTCCTGGATCAGCGCTGATGACAGCGGCGGCAACGTGTTCTCGTTCCTGCGGTACGACGGCGAAGGCCAGATGATCGCCTGCGTCACGAACTTCGCGGCCGAACCACGTGCCGACTACCGGATCGGGCTGCCCGCCGAGGGCGTCTGGAAGGAGATCTTCAACTCCGACGCCGCGGTCTACGACGGGACCGGGGAGTTCGGCAACCTGGGTCAGGTCATCGCCCATCCGGTGCCCTCGCACGGCTATGTCGCCTCGGCCACCGTCACGATCCCGCCGCTGGGCGCGGTCTGGCTGAGGTTGGAGCCCAGCACCTTGACCGAGGAGCAGGACGAGCCGGCCAAGGTCAAGAAGGGCGTCCGGGCGGCAGCGAAGCAGGCCTCCCCGGCTAGGTCGAAGTCGACCGACACCGACGAATCGTCAGTGGCGCCGCCGGCTCGGAAGCGCACCCGCAAGGCCGACACCAAACCCGCCACGCCGAGCTCACCACCGTCGGCCGACCCCGCTCCCGTCCAGACCGAAGCCGCGGCGCCGGTATCGGCCAAGGCAGCGGCCAAGAGCGCGAAGAAGCCAGCCTCGGCGGTCAAGAAGAGCTGAGTTGGCTGACTTCGACATCCGGGTCGTGGTCAGCGAAGGGGGCGTCGCCACCTTCAACTGGAGCGGGACGATCAGCGCCGATGCTTTGGCCCAAGCGGTCAGCGCGGCGGCCGACGACGCGCTGATCGGGCGGGAGCTCCGCCGGCTCGAGGTGTCCTTGCCCGGCTCGGATGTCTCGGCCCGACGGGCGGTCACCCGGGCCGGCTTCCGGCTCGAGGGGGTCCGGCGGCAGGCCCTGGGGCTGCCGGACGGGTCGTACGCGGACGTCTTTCTCTACGCCCGGCTGGCCGCCGACCAGGTGCACGGTCCGAACGGGTTCTCCGGGGTGATGAACACCGTGCTGCCCAAGAAGCGGTTGATCGCCCATGTCTTGATCACCGACGGGGCCGACCGGGTGCTGTTGTGCGAGACCCAGTTCAAGAAGGACTGGGAGCTGCCGGGCGGGATCGTCGAGCCGGGCGAACCGCCGCGGCTCGGAGCCGTCCGCGAGGTGGCCGAGGAGCTGGGGATCGACCGGGCCATCGGCCGGCTGCTGGTCGCGGACTGGATGCCGCCGTACCTCGGCTGGGACGACGCCATCGAGCTGATCTTCGACGGCGGCACCCTGTCCGAGCCCGACCTGGCCGGGCTCACCCTGCAGCCGAGCGAGATCAAGCAGGTGCGGTTCTGCACGTTGGCCGAAGCCGCGGAGCTGGTGACCCCGCTGGCCCACCGTCGCCTGTCCGTCGCCGCCGGCCTCGGCCCCGGCGAGACGGCCTACCTGGAGGACGGCACCGCCCCCTGAGCCCGCCTTCCGCCCCCTGAGCTTGTCGAAGGGCCTCGCCAGAGGTTGACATCAGCACGCGGGAGCTCTGACGAGCGCTTCGACAAGCTCAGCCCGCGGATTCCCTCAGGCGCGTTCGAGCTCCAGCCGGGTGTCGCTGAGCAGGAGGATGACCTGGTCGTTGCCGCAGGCCAGAGTGGCGACACCCTCAGGGGCGAGGACGTTGGCGACGTCCGTCATGCCCAGCGTCACCGCTTGGCCGGTGCCGGTCAGCTTGGCCGATCCGCTCGTCTTGCCGACGGTGAACCGGACCTGCGCGCCGCTGCCGGTGTAGGTCCCGTCGATCGAGCCGTCCACGCTCAGCTTGCCGCGCTGCCCGCCCAGGACCACGTTGATCGGCTCCTTGCCGTCCCCCACCAGTCGATAGCTGCCCTCGGTGAAGCTGACCTTCACGTCCCCGCCCTCGCCGGTGCCGTAGGTCGCCTTGTCCCCCACACCGACGAACCGGGCGATCCGGTAGGTGCCGTTCAGGCAGTCGCTGGCCGGCGAACCTGCGGTCGTCGGGGTGGCCTCGGGCGTGGCCGGAGCCGGTGCGGTCGTCGCCGGCGCGACCGGATCGGGCGACGAATCGGCCGAACAGGCAGCAGTGGCCAGCAGGGCGGATGCGAGCAGAGCAACCCACGCGCGCTTCATGACGATCTCCTCGAGGTCCGGACAACCGCGCCAGCATAGACGTCCGTCCGGGCTGGCGCGGTTGGTTGCTCAACGGATCTTGCGTGCCACGATCTGGCCCAGGAAGGCGTAGCCCACGACGAGGTGCACGATAGCCACGACCTGGCCGACCGCATCGCCGAAGACCATGGTGGCCGGGATGACGCAGATCGCCCAGCTCTCCGCGACCAGCGGCCAGAAGCGGGGCAGTCCGCGCCAGCGTCCGGCGATGGCGATCCGGATGGCGATGGCGAACATGCCGATCATCGACAACGGCCAGAAGGCGTCCAGCAGGGCCCACCCCGGCTGGCTCAGGTCAGACACCCCGAAGCCGTCGACGATCGTGGAGGCGATGGCCAGACCGACGAAGACGTTCTCGATGGTCAGGAACGTCTTCGCGGCTTTGCCCGAACCGAGTGTGTTCGTACGCCACAGCACCCGCAGCAGCAGCAGCAAGCCGACCTGGAACAGCCCGGAGCCGACCATGAAGATCACCCGGCCGGTCGGGCTGGCGGCGGGGTCCACTCCGGTCGTTCCGATGGCCGCGGCCCAGGCCAGCGCCCCTACGGTCAAGAAGGTGCCGTGCAGCCGGAACGGTCGGCGGGTGGAGCGATCGCTGGGCCCGACCTCAGCCGGGGTGCCGTTGAGATCGGAGCGGGCCGGAGCAGGAGTGGCGGAGATGGTCATCGAGGTGTCCTTTCTGGACGTCGTCGTGTTCATGCCTCAACGGTGCCGCTCCGTCCGACCCGGGAACCAGGGATCGCCGTCCCGGCCTGCGTCCCGTCTGATCCGGGACATCCGCCTCCACGTTGGGCCTGATCGGGGGCCATCCGGGCCGAGATGCCGAAAGTTTCCGGAACTGGCGTCAGGACCAGCGCACCACGGCGCCGACGCGGCGATAATGCCGGGATGAACCGCCACCGCGTCCTGGGCTGGGTCGCTCGGACGAGGCCCGTCGCCTGGACCCTGGTCGCGCTGGCCGTCGTCTCGGTGGTGGTCAGCATCGTGCTGGACGGGCTGGCCGGACCGCAGCGGCGAGCGCTGGCCGACACCGACCCAGGTCTGTCCAGCACCTCCGTCGGTCTCGTCGTGGTGGTCTTCGGCAGCGTCATCCTGTCGGCCCGGCGGCGGCATCCGGTGGGTGTGGTGATGGTCGGCTTCGGGCTGTTGTGGTCGGTGGACGGCGTGCTGGAGTCCTTCATCCCGGTCGGCCTGTCCGCCTCCCCGCCGTGGCCGGGGACGAGCTTCGCGTTCTGGTTCGTCGCCCGGGTCGGCGCGTTCTTGCTGGTCGGGCTGCCCTTGCTGTTCGTGCTCTACCCGGATGGCCGGCTGCCGTCCGGCCGCTGGCGAGCGCTCGGGATCGTCAGCGTGGTGGCGGCGCTCGTCCTGCCGGTGGCGCTGCTGGTCACGCCGCTGACCGTGCTGTACGCCGAGGACGGCGGCCCACCGCCCGGAGTTCAGCTCGACCCGCTGGTGCTGCCGCTGCCGATCGAGGTCGCGTACGCCGTGCTCGTCGTGGCCCGGCTGGTCACCTACGCCGCCCTGCTGGCGTCGGTGCTGGTCGTCCTCGTCCGCTACCGCCGGGCCAGCGCGGAGCAGCAACGCCAGCTGCGGTGGCTGCTATGGGCGGCGATCGTCTGCGTGCTGACCGTGGTCCTGTCCCTGCTGCTGCCCAGCTCGACCGCCGCGTACGCCGCCCTGCTGATCGCGGTCACGACCACCTGCGCCTCGGTGACCATCGGCATCGTCAAACCAGACCTGGCCGACATCGACGCGCTGGTCAGCGCGACCGTGGTCTACGCGCTGGTCGCCGCGGTGGTGATCGCAGTCGATCTGGGGCTGCTCGGGCTGGCCGCGAGGGTGCTGGGCGACCGGATCAACCAGCAGGAGGTCACCCTCGCCGCCTTGATCGTCGCGGTGGCGATCTACGGGCCGCTGCGGCACTGGCTGTGGTCGGTGGCCGAACGGGTCCTGGTCGGTCGGCGGGCGGATCGCTACGGGGTCGTCTCTCGGCTGGCCGCCCGGTTGGAATCGACCGACGCGGTCGAGGACCAGCTGCCGGCACTGACGTCTGCGGTCGCTGAGTCGTTCAAGCTGAGCTATGTCGGGGTCGAGGTGGTGCAGCCGGGCGGCGGCACGGTCGCGGCGGCGTACGGGGTGGAACCGGAACGAACCCAGACCCTGCCGATCGCCTACCAGGGTCTGCCGGTCGGTCGGTTGGTGCTGCCCACCCGGGGACTGCGCTCCATGCTGTCCCACCGGGACCAGCTGCTGCTGCTCGACGTCGTCCGCCAGGCCGCCATCGCCATCCGCAACGCCACCTTGGCCCGTGAGCTGCAGGAGAGCCGGGAGCGGCTGGTGCTCGACCGGGAGGAGGACCGGCGCCGGATCCGACGCGACCTGCACGATGGTCTGGGCCCGGTGCTCGGCGGTGTGGCCATGCGTCTGGACGCCGCCGGCAACGCCGTGGCCGTCGATCCAGACCGGGCCACCGTGTTGATCAAACAGGCTCGGACCGAGGTCAGCGACGCGCTCACCGACGTCCGTCGGCTGGTGCATGGTCTGCGGCCACCGGCGCTGGACGACCTCGGCCTGCTGGCCGCCGTGGAGCAGCAGGCAGACCGGCTGCGGACGGACTCGTTCGCGGTCACCGTCGAGGCGGCCGAGCTGCCGCCGCTGCCGGCCGCGGCGGAGGTGGCCGCGTTCCGGATCGCCTCGGAGGCACTGGCCAACGTGGTCCGGCACGCTGAAGCCGGGCGGGCCGCGGTGCGGTTCGTCGCGACCGGCACCGACCTGCTGGTCGAGGTCATCGATGATGGCCGCGGCATCGCCGCTGACCGGGCGGCCGGGGTCGGGCTGGTCTCGATCCGGGAACGGACGGCCGAGCTCGGTGGTCGCTTCGAGGTGGTCTGTCCCGAGCAGGGTGGGACCGTCGTACGCGCCTGGTTGCCCTGCCTGGAGGGAGCTGCGAGATGACCGATCCGATCCGGGTGCTGATCGCCGACGACCATCCGGTCTTCCGCGACGGTCTGGCCAGCCTGCTGGAGCCGCTGCCCGACCTCGAGGTGGTCGGTCGGGCCGCGGACGGGGTCGAGGCCGTCGAGCTCACCCTGGCCCTGCGCCCGGACGTGGTGATCATGGATGTTCAGATGCCGCGGTTGAACGGGGTCGACGCCACTCGTCAGATCGTGGCCCAGGCGCCGGAGACCGGCATCGTCATGATCACCATGGGTGAGGACGACAGCACCGTGTTCGCCGCCGTCCGGGCCGGCGCCCGCGGCTACCTGCTCAAGGGTGCAGAGCAGAGCGAGATCGTCCGGGCCATCACCACGGTGCACGCCGGCGGCGTGGTCTTCGGTGCGTCCCTGGCCGCCCGGATCGCCGCGGTCTTCGCCCACGGACCGGCACCGTCGGCCGAGGCCTTTCCGCAGCTGACCGACCGGGAGCGCGAGGTCCTGGACCTGATCGCGGCCGGCAAGTCGAACGGCCAGATCGCGGCCGCGCTCTATCTCTCGCCCAAGACCGTGCGCAACAACGTGTCGATGATCTTGACCAAGCTCCAGGCCACCGACCGGTCGGCGATGATCATCCGAGCCCGGGACGCCGGCTTCGGAGGGGGCTAGCCGAGGCGAGGACCGGCATGCCCGGCCAACAGCAGCCACGCGCGGTCGACCCGGACCCAGGTCTGGGTCATCGGCATGGTGAACCGGATGATCCCCGACCCCGGGTCCACGTCGTCCACGACCTCGCTGCTGATCACCGCGGTGTCGCCGACGACGACCACCGACGGGTCGACCAGCCGCTGAGAGTGCCAGGTGAGCGACCCCCGGCAGTTGGCCTCCAGATAGGCCTCCAGATCCAGTCGATGGCCACGGTGCGAGGTCCAGACGAACTCGGGGTGCATCAGCCGGCGCAGCGCCGCCTCGTCCTGAGCCGCCAACGCGGCGGCCCGGGCCAGAGCTGCGGTCAGCACGTCGTCGTGGTCGACGATCGCACCTCGGCCACCGGTGACCATCAGAACAGCGCGGTCATCAGGTTGCGGCGCGCCTTGAGCACTCGCGGGTCGGCGTTGCCCAGGGTCTCGAACAGCTCGAGCAGCCGGACCCGGACCTGACCCCGCTCGTCGCCGGTCGTCTTCTTGATCAACGTGATCAGCCGGTCGAACGCGGCATCGACCTGGCCGAGCAGCATCTCCACGTCGGCAGCGTCGAGCTGGGCCGCGACGTCCTCGCTGGCCGCTGCGGCATTCAGCACGGTGTCCGGGTCGAAGCTTGCCGCCCGGGCGAACAGGCCCGCCTGCGCCTTGCCGGCCAGCGCCTCGGTGTCCGCCGGGTTGGCCTGCAGCAGCTTCTCGAACTCCTCGCGGGCCGCTGCGAAGTCGCCTCGCTCCAGCGCCTCGTCGGCGGCCGCGAAACGAGGATCCGGCGCCGCCTCCTCCTCCGGGTCGGCCGCAGCGGCACCGCCCACCGGCTCGGCCCGGCCGACGATGCCGTTGGAGACCGCGGCCTTGAGCAGCTGGTCGATGGCCGCCTGCACCTGGTCCTTGGGCAGCACCCCTTGGAACAGCGGCGCGGCCTGGCCGCCGATCAGGGCGATCACCGTGGGCACGGCCTGCAGCTGGAGGGCCTGGACGATGCCCGGGGCGGTGTCCACGTTGATCCGGGCGAGCAGGAACTTGCCGTCGCTGGCGTTGGCGATCTCGACCAGCGCGTCCGACAGCTGCTGGCCCGTGGCGACCCGCGGCGAGTAGAGCTCGAGCACCACCGGGAACTTGACCGACTTGCGGATGGTCTCGGCCTCGAAGTTCTCCTCCGTGACCTCGATGACATAGCTGCGGCCGGTGCGAGCCCCCGGTGCGGCCGGCGCGGGCTGCTGCGCCTTCTGCTTGAGCTGGGACAGGTCGATGGCACCGGGACGATTGAAGCTAGACGAACTCATGGGCTCCATCCTGTCAAAGGCCACCGACAGGGCCGCGCCGGCGGACGGATAGTGAGAAGCGGCGGAGGGGGCTCACCTGCCGTGGCCGGGTGTGGGCAGAATGTGATCCATGGCTCATCCTCGCGCCGGACAACCGGCCCTCCCCGAAGACCTCATCGACGTCGACGCGGTCATCAGCGCTTACTACGACCTCACCCCTGATCCCACGAACCCCGACCAGCAGGTCGTGTTCGGGACCTCGGGTCACCGAGGATCGAGCCTGGACACGGCGTTCAACGACGCGCACATCGCCGCCACCACTCAGGCGATCGTCGAGTACCGCGCGTCGCAGGGCATCACCGGTCCGCTCTACATCGGCAAGGACACCCATGCCCTGTCACTGCCGGCCTGGACCACCGCGATCGAGGTGCTGGTGGCCAACGGCGTCACGGTGCTGGCCGAGGACGACAACGACTACACCCCGACGCCGGCGGTCTCGCGGGCCATCGTGGTGCACAACGCCTCCGGCTCGGGCCCGGAGGCCGACGGCATCGTCGTCACCCCGTCCCACAACCCCCCGCGCGACGGTGGCTTCAAGTACAACCCACCGCACGGCGGTCCGGCCGACAGCGACGCGACCAGCGTGATCGCCGCCCGGGCCAACGCCTTGCTGGCCGACGGCAGTGACATCAAGCGCACCGCGTACGCGAAGGTGGCCGGCGACGTCAGCCGCTTCGACTACCGCGGCCGCTACTGCGAGGACCTGGTCAACGCGCTCAACCTGAAGGCCATCCGCGACGCCGGCGTGCACATCGGCGCCGACCCGATGGGCGGCGCGAGCGTGCAGTACTGGGACTACATCGCCGACAACCTGGGCATCGACCTGACCGTGGTCAACCCCAAGGTCGACCCGCAGTGGGCCTTCATGACCCTCGACACCGACGGCAAGATCCGGATGGACTGCTCCTCGCCCAACGCGATGGCCAGCCTGATCGGCAACAAGGACGCCTACGACATCTCCACCGGCAACGACGCCGACTCCGACCGGCACGGCATCGTCACCCCCGACTTCGGCCTGCTGAACCCGAACGCCTTCTTGGCTGTGGCCATCCAGTACCTGTACGCCAACCGTCCAGGCTGGCGGCCGGACGCCGGCATCGGCAAGACGTTGGTCTCCTCGTCGATGATCGACCGGGTGGCCGCCGGTCTGGGCCGGACCCTGGTCGAGGTGCCGGTGGGCTTCAAGTGGTTCGTGCCCGGGCTGCGGACCGGCGAGATCGGCTTCGGTGGCGAGGAGTCGGCCGGCGCCTCGTTCCTGGCCCTGGACGGCAGCACCTGGACCACGGACAAGGACGGCATCCTGCTCGCCCTGCTGGCCAGCGAGATCAAAGCGGTCACCGGGAAGTCGCCGAGCGAGCTCTACGGCGAGCTGACCGCCCAGCACGGCTCCCCCGCGTACGCCCGGGTCGACGCACCGGCCAACCGCGAGCAGAAGGCCAAGCTGGCCAAGCTCGACCCCACCGCAGTGACCGCGACCGAGCTGGCCGGCGAGCCGATCACCGCCAAGCTGACCTCGGCGCCGGGCAACGGTGCGGCCATCGGTGGTCTCAAGGTCACCACCGAGTCGGCCTGGTTCGCCGCCCGGCCGTCGGGCACCGAGGACGTCTACAAGATCTACGCCGAGTCCTTCCGCGGCCCGGAGCACCTGGCTCAGGTCCAGGAGGAGGCCCGGGCGGTCGTCTCGGCCACCCTCGGCTGACCGATCCGGCCGCGCCCACTTCGCCGGCCGGGCGGGCGACGGCACCCTAGGCTGGCGGCATGGCCGCCGACGACGACGCAGCAGTGTGGGACCGGCTGCCCGAGCTGCTCGCGCTGGCCATGGCGCTGACCGGTCGCCCCGACGAGTCGGTCGAGCTGGTCGGTGCCGCCGTCCAGCCGTCGACCGGTCGGCGGCGGCGTACGGCGCTGGCCGACCCGGTGGTCGCCGCCCGCAACCGGGTGGTCCAGCGACACCTGGACCGCCGCCGC
This sequence comes from uncultured Actinomycetota bacterium, assembly GCA_963740705.1. Lineage (GTDB taxonomy): Bacteria > Actinomycetota > Actinomycetes > Propionibacteriales > Propionibacteriaceae > Microlunatus. The sequence continues at coordinate 713,360 of CAVUGB010000004.1, read as the reverse complement.
GGCCCCGAGTCCCCGCCGCCCCCGACCGAGTCGTCGTTGCCGGCCGAGCTCGAACTGATCGCGCGTCAGCTGGGCGAGCTGACCCGGCTGCAGCGCGCGACCTTGGTGCTCAGCCACCGTGAACGCCTCACCTACGCCGAGATCGCCGGTGTCGTGGACCGACCGGTGGCCGCGGTCGGACGCAGCATCACCGAAGCCACCAGCCGGCTGGACGCCGCCCCGTACGAGATCGTGGCCACGCTCGACGCCCTCGCTGACGCGGCGCCAGCGGCCGATGCCGTCCGGCCGGCGGCTCGCCGGCACGCCGAGCGCGCCCGTCACCGGCGGAACCGCACTCGGCTGGCGGTCACCACCGGGTCTCTGATCGTCGTGGCGGCCGTGCTGGTGCCCACTGTGGTGGTCCCGCGGCTGCCCGTCCCGATGCGCAGCGACAACGTCTGGGCGTTCGGCGCCGAGGTGGCACCGCCGTCGGGGTGGAAGACCTCCGCGCACTACCTGGCTCCGCAGACCGAGGTGGTGGTGATCAACCCGACCAGCGGCGATGAGCAGTCGTGTGCCGTCGAGGTGCGGACCGCGACCTACCGCCCGGACGAGGCCGAAGACCCCGAGCCGTCACCGACCGGCTCGGTGGTGAAGGTGAATGGTCGGCCGGGCCAGTACCTGACGGTCCAGGAGTCCGGGTCTGCCGTGCTGCAGTGGTCCTACGCCGCGAAGGGCGTCGCCCGGGTCTCCTGCGATGGCCAGCCGGACGCGAACAGCATGGCCCTGCGGGTGGCCCGGGGAGTCACCTTCAGCGAGACCCCTCTGTTGGTGCCGTTCGCGTACTCGACCATGCCCACCGGTCAGGCGGTCCAGTTCATCGGCGAGTACGACGGTGGCTCCGGGCTGCTGATGCTCGACCGGACGAGCCCCGCCCAGGACTCCTCGACCGGGATGGGGGTCCAGGTGCCGGCCGAGTCACCTCCGACCGCCAAGCAGACGACCACCGTGAACGGTCGACCCGCCGACATCTACGCCGACGACGGCAGTGTCGCGGTCTGCCTTCCCGTCGCCCTCCAGCTCGCCTGCGTCACCGGCTACCTCGGTGAGCCCGCCGCCGAGCAGCTCAAGCCGCTGCGCGACCAGGTGCTCGACTTCGCCACCGACCTGCGGTTCGCCTCCGACCTCGCCGACCGGACGACCTGGTTCGACGCCCGCGAGGCCATCCCGCACTGATGCCGATCCACATGGTGCGGGGCCGACTCAACAGATCGGGTCCTTCGAAGCGTTCAGTCAGTGTCCACCCGTGAGGACGGTGACGCCGTGACGTTCGAAGACTGGCTCCGCAGCGAGCTGCCTGGCCTGTTGCGCTTCGCCACTGTGCTCTGCGGCGGACGGGATCCGGCCGAGGAGGTCGTGCAGGACGTCGCCGTCAAGGTGCACGCCCGCTGGACCACGATCTGCCGGCTCGAGCACCCGACCGCCTACGTACGCCGGATGATCGTCAACGAGCACCTCTCGTGGCGGCGCAAGTGGTCCCGGATCATCCCGCAGGCCGAATTCCGCGAGCCCGCCCCCTCCGGCCAGCCTCAGTTCGCCGACCAGTACGCCGACCGGCTCGCGCTGATCGCCGAGCTCGACAAGCTGCCCAGGCGACAGCGGGCGGCCCTGGTGCTGCGCTACTTCGAGGGGCTGTCGGACGCCGACATCGCGACCATGCTCGGCTGCTCGGCCGGCACCGTTCGCACGCACGTCTCGCGGGGGCTAGCGGCACTGCGGATCGAGATGCGACCGGACCGGCCGCTGCCCACGGACTCCGAGGAGGGTTCCCATGCGCACTGAGGAGCAGCTGCGAGACGCCTTCGCGGCACTGGCCGACCGGCCGCAGTCGCCCGAGCCGGTGTTCCACCAGATCATGAACCGGGTCTCCCCGACCACCGTCAGGCGTCGGCGGGCCGTGCTGGTCCTGGCGGCCGTCGCAGTGCTGCTGCTGGCCCTCGCCGTGCCGACCGTGTTGGTCAACCGTACGGTGGTCCCGGCCGACACCCGCGCACCCGGCAACTGGGGCATGGTCCACCGGGTGAACCTGCCGCCCGGGTGGGAGGAGTCCTCCCGCCAGGTTTCCGGCGACTCGGAGTCAGCCTCGTACGGCACACCGGTCGGCACGACCCATACCTCGGGTTGCACCGTCAGCGTGACCGGGCCGGCCCGTCCGATGCCACCGTCGAGCCCAGGGAGCGTCCCGGTCGACGTGAACGGGCGGCCGGGGACCTATCTGGCCGGCGCCGGCTTCGACGTCGTGCCGGGGGTGAGCTGGCGCTATCGCGACGACTCGTGGGCGAACGTCGACTGCGCTGCCCAGGGCGGCGCCGAGGAGTGGACCAGCGAGCGGGCCCGGCAGCAAACGCTCGACTTCGCCCGTCGCGTCGTGTTCGAGCCGAGCCCGCTGCGGCTGCCGTTCCGGTTGCGTGACCTGCCGACGGGCTATCGGGTCCAGGTGGTCGCGGACGGCTACGACGACGCGCACGAGGTGCGTACGGCCGGGGTGATGCTGACCGACGTGTCGGGCTCAGTGGATCGGCCGGGGGTGTCCATCTCGGTCTCTCCGGGCACGGCGGAGGTCCCGCCGGGTCTGGCCGGCTGGGAGACCGACACGGTCGACGGCCTCCCCGCGGTGCTCAGCGCCCGCGACGGCACCCTCACCCTCAACACGCAGGGCCATCAGGTGCGGATCGAGGCCTCGGGTGGCGAACCGGAGGATCTGACCCGGTCCCTGTGGCCCCGCGGGCGGCGCGCACTGCTGGTCGAGATCGCCGAGAGCCTCCGGCTGGCCGCCAGCCTGGGCGACGCGGACACCTGGTTCGACGCCACCGCGACGCTTCCCCGCTGACCCAGTCTGACCAGTTGGGGGGAGGAAGATGAACTCTGGATGAATGATCGTCCGGAGGGCCTTCTCCGTTGGCTTCGAGGCGGTCCCAGGCCGGACGATTTGAGAGTGACCGAAGCATTCTTCATCCTCGCCATCGTCGTCGTGACGGCCCTGGCCTTTGACTTCACCAACGGGTTCCACGACACCGGCAACGCGATGGCCACCTCCATCGCCACCGGCGCGTTGAAGCCGAAGGTCGCGGTGGCCCTGTCCGCCGCCCTCAACCTCGTCGGCGCCTTCTTGAGCATCCAGGTCGCGTTGACCGTGAGCAACAAGGTCGTCAACATCCAGGGCTCCGACGGCAGCCCGGTGGCCAGTTTGATGGGCACGCCCATCTTGACCATCGTCTTCGCCGGCCTGGTCGGCGGCATCTTGTGGAACCTGGCCACCTGGCTGCTGGGTCTGCCGTCCTCCTCCTCGCACGCGCTGTTCGGCGGCTTGATCGGAGCGGCCATCGCCGCCCTGGGCACCGGAGGCGTCAAGTGGGACGGCGTGGTCAGCTCCATCGTCATCCCCGCCCTCGCCGCGCCGGTGGTCGCCGCCCTGGTCGCCGCCGTCGGCACCCGGATCATCTACTCCCTGGTCGCCAAGGTGCCCGAGGAGCGCCGCGACAAGAGCTTCCGCTGGGGCCAGATCGGTTCGGCCTCACTTGTCTCTTTGGCGCACGGCACCAACGACGCCCAGAAGACGATGGGGGTCATCACCTTGGCCCTGATCGCGTACGGCAGCTGGACCAACCTCAACGGCATCCCCTTCTGGGTCAAGGCCGCCTGCGCCGTGGCCATCGCCGCCGGCACCTACCTCGGCGGCTGGCGCGTCATCCGTACGCTCGGCAAGGGCCTGGTCGAGATCGCCTCGCCGCAGGGCATGGCCGCGGAGACCTCCTCGGCGGCGATCATCTTGTCCTCCAGCCACCTCGGCATGGCGCTGTCCACCACGCACGTGGCCACCGGCTCCATCCTGGGCACGGGGTTGGGCAAGAAGGGTGCGGCGGTCCGCTGGGGCGTCGCCGGCCGAATGGTCGTCGCCTGGGTGACCACGCTGCCCGCAGCCGCCGTCGTCGGTGCGCTCTGCTGGTACCTGTCCACCCTCATCGGCGGCGCCTTCGGTGTGGCCGTGGTCTTCCTGCTGCTGATCGGCGCCGCCGCCCTGATGTTCCGCCGCTCGCGGCACACCGCCATCAACCCCGACAATGTCAACGCGGAGTGGGAAGGCGGCCTCGTGCCCGCTGAGCCCGTCCCCGTCAAGATCGCCGCCTGAGGAGCTGAACATGGATATTCTCGTCAAGTCGCTCGAGGCCTTGTGGCAGGTCGCCCTGGCCGCACTCATCCTCGGCGCGGGCCTGCCCGCTCTGTTCGCCCTCGGCGTCCGTTCCTTGAACTCCAGCCGTACGCTGCTGGCCGACGGTCCGGAGATCACCAGCAAAGCCAGCCCGCTGGGTCTCACCGGAGCCGTGGTGTGCTTCGGAGTCTGCGCGATCGCCGTCGTCTTCGGCATCGTCGTCATCGTCTTCGGCAAGCAGCTCTTCGGGTCCTGACGCCATGCCGATGCCTGCCCTTCTCGCCTCGATCGTCGGCTGGCTGCGCGCCGGGTATCCCGACGGCATCCCGGCCGCGGACTACATCCCGCTGGTCGCGGTGCTGGCCCGGCGGCTGTCCGCTGACGAGGTCCGCGACGTCACCACCGAGCTGACCCGCACCGGCCAGCTGCCGATCGACAACATCGACATCGGCACGGTGATCACCAAGGTCACCAACGAGCTCCCCCGCGAAGAAGACGTCACCCGCGTACGCTCCAAGCTCGCCCTCGGCGGCTGGCCCCTGGCCGACCCCCGCGCAGTCTGATTCTATCTTGCCCGGCTCGCGCATCGCGCTTAACCTCTGGCGTCGTCACTCAGAGCGGACGGAAAAGCGTGTCCGCTCTTCGCTCCTCCGTCCAGAGGGCGCGCGGTACCGACGCTCGCCGGGGCGCCGTGAGCTCAGCCCGCGTTCACGCCCCCTGAGCTTGTCGAAGGGCCTCGCCAGAGGTTGGCGTCCTCGGCCGGGACGGATGCGGGGGCGGCGGACTTCGTGGCTCGGAGCAGTCGGGCCAGGCCGGAACGGGTGGCAACCACGGCCAGGCGGTCGTTGCCGGCGACCTCGTGGTCGCTATGACCCCATTCCCACTCGGTGCTGGTGCTGCGGGCCCAGGCCAAGATCCTCGAGGCGCCGGGCTCTTCGAGCTCACGCAGCATCCTCCCGGGGGCGGCCGAGCTGGGGTTGACCACGATCTCGGTGAACAGCAGCACCCGTCGGCCGATCGGGAAGATCACCTCCCGCCGCCGACCGAGCGCGGCGGCGGCGAAGGCCGGCGCGGTCAGCATCGACACGCTCCGGGTCGCTCCGAGCTGCAGCCGGCGCTCAACCCGGTTGGCCAGGTCGTGGTCGAAGAGCCGGGCGACCACGCGTACGCCGGGGTTCGCGTTCTTGGCCACCAGCGCGATCTCGAGGTTGACCGCCTCGTCGTCGGTGACCGCCAGCACGGCGTCGGCCCGGGAGATGCCGGCGACGTCTTGTGCCGCCGCATCGCTGGCCAGAGCGATGATCACCGGGATCTTCAGCTGCCTGGCCCGCAGCACCCCCGGCGCATCCTCGCGTCGCTCGATGGCCACGACCGGCACCCCCCGAGCCTTCAGCCGCGCGGCCACGGAGGTGCCGATGCGGCCGAGTCCGCAGACCACGACATGGTGCCGGGGCTTGCCGCGGACCCCGCCGGTGATCGCGGCCAACCGGGCACTGATCAGCACGTCCACGATCACGGCGGTGATACCGGCCGACAGCACCAGACCGAAGAGCTGGATCACCACCGCACCGAACCGGAAGGCCAGGGGCAGCCGTCCCAGGTCGCCGTCGCCCGTGGCCGTCGACGCGGTGAGCGCCAGGTAGAGCGAGCCCAGCCAGTCGCTGCCGCCGGTGTGGAAGTACACCGTGCTCAGCACGATCAGCAGCACCAACCCGGCGACCACCAGCCGGGCGCGGCGGTCGAACACGCGGGCGAAGGCCCCGATCACCCCGCTCTGACGGGCGAAGCTCTGACGGGAAGGGATCAGTTCGGTGCCCAACACGATGTCGCCGCCCTGCGGAGGCAGCACAGCGTCGATGCCGGACAGCTGCGAGTCTCCGATGACCGCCAGCTCCTCGCCACCGACCCGGGCTCGCGGTCCGGCGGCCACCATCCGACCGCCGATCTCGAAGGTCTGGGTGTCGGCAGTGGCCAAGGCAGCGGCGACGAACACCGGCGCGGCGAGCTCGGCCGAGGACAGCAGGGTGCAGTCGCCGATCAGCTCGGTCAGCTTGCCGCCCAGGTTCGGGTTGGTCATCTCGATGACGATCCGCAGGCCCGGCGCCAGCTCCTCGATCATCAGGGCCATCCGGACGGCCAGCACGTCGTTGTCACCGAGGATGACCGCGGACTTCGCCCGGTCGACTCCGGCCGCCCTCAAGTCGTCCTCGCGAACCTGGTGGACGGTGCGGACGGGTACGCCCAGCGCGGTGATGTCGGTGGCCGAGTCGAGATCCGGGACTCCGTGAGCCAGCACGAGCACCTGCTCACCGCCGCGGGTCAGCTCCTCGACCAGCCGGACGCTGGTCGTGTCGGCGCCGATCACCACTACGTGCTGACGCAGCCCGTCCACTGCTCGGTCCGCCGTCATGGCTGACATCGTACGAGTCCTGGCGGGCCGCGGAGCTCAGTCGAACGGACCGGACCCCAGTCGACCCATCGACCAGAAATGTCAGACCCTCGTCGTAGCGTCACGACATGAGCAAACGACATTTCGTCCTCGTTCCCGGTCACTGGCTCGGCGCCTGGGCCTGGGACGCCGTCGCCGCCGAGCTGCGGTCCGCCGGTCACCGGGTCACCGCGGTCACCTTGCCCGGGCTGCACCCCGACGACCGCGACCGGGCCCAGGTGGGCTGGTCGGACCAGGTCGACGCGTTGCAGCAGGTTGTCGCCGAGTCCGGTCCGGGCGTGATCCTGGTGGCCCACAGCGGCGGTGGTTTCGTGGCTTCCGGCGTGCTGGACCGCGATCCGGGATCGGTCGAGCGGGTGGTGTTCGTGGACAGCGGGCCGGCGGCCAACGAGTCGGCCTTCGATCCCGAGGCCTCACCTGAGGTCGGAGAGGTGCCCCTGCCAGACTTCGATGACCTGGAGGCCAACGGTGCCAGCCTGGCCGGACTGAGCGAGTCCGACCTGGCGGAGTTCCGGGCCCGGGCGGTGCCCGAGCCCGCTCGGGTCATCGCCGACGTCATCCACCTGCGCGACGAGGCCCGTCGGGCGGTGCCGGCGACGCTGGTCGCGAGCTCGCTCGAGCTCGGAGGCGGTTCGCCAGCTTGCCGCCGACGGACATCCCATGTTCGCCGAGGTGGCCAAGCTGACCGACCTGGCGTTCATCGACCTGCCGACCGGGCACTGGCCGATGTTCTCCCGGCCGACGGACCTGGCCGCTGCGCTGATCCAGGCCGCGGATGGGTAGCTGGCGCCGAACCAGGCTGAGCGCCTTCAGAAGCGGGCCGGCTCGACGTAGCCGCCCCACACGTCCCGCAGGACGTCGCAGATCTCACCGAGCGTCGCCTCCACCCGGCAGGCGTCGAGCATTGGACCGATCAAGTTGGTCTCCGTCCGGGCCAGAGCCCGCACGGCGTCCAGCGCCGCCTCGACCCTTGGCTGGTCGCGGCGGGCTCGCCGCTCGGCCAGCACCCGTCGCTGCTCGACCTCCACCTCGTGGCTGACCCGCAGGATCTCGAGCTCGCCGGTCACCGTGGCCGTGTGGCAGTTGACCCCGACGATCTTCTTGTCACCCTTCTCCAGCTGGGTCTGGTAGGTGAAGGCCGCGTCGGCGATCTGACCGGTGAACCAGCCGTCCTCGATCCCGCGCAGCAGACCCGAGGTGATCGGGCCGATGGCGTGCCGACGATCCGCAGCCGCCACCCAGCTCCTCGATCTGAGCGAAGATCGCCTCGGCCTCGGCCTCCATCTTGTCGGTCAGCGCCTCGACGTACCAGGACCCGCCGAGCGGGTCGGCCACGTTGACCACCCCGGTCTCCTCGGCCAGCACCTGCTGGGTGCGCAGCGCGATCTCGGCCGACTCCTCGGTCGGCAGAGCCAGGGTCTCGTCGAGCGCGTTGGTGTGCAGCGAGTTGGTGCCGCCGAGCACGGCGGCCAGCGCCTCGACCGCGGTCCGGACGACGTTGTTGTACGGCTGCTGCGCGGTCAGCGACACGCCCGCCGGTCTGGGTGTGGAACCGCAGCGACTGGGCCTTGGCGGTCGTCGCGCCGTAACGGTCCCGCAGCCAGCGGGCCCAGATCCGGCGGGCGGCCCGGAACTTGGCGATCTCCTCGAAGAAGTCGATGTGGGCGTCGAAGAAGAAGCTCAGCCCGGGCGCGAAGCGGTCGACGTCCAGGCCGCGGGACAGCCCCAGCTCGACGTAGCCGAAGCCGTCGGCCAGGGTGAAGGCCAGCTCCTGCGCGGCCGTCGAGCCGGCCTCGCGGATGTGGTAGCCGGACACGCTCAGCGGCTTGTACGCCGGCAGCCCGGCGGCGCAGTACTCCATCAGGTCACCGATCAGCCGCAGGTGCGGCTCGGGTGCGAACAGCCACTCCTTCTGGGCGATGTACTCCTTGAAGATGTCGGTCTGCAGCGTGCCGTTGAGCGGTCGAGACGTCGACGCCCTGGCGCTCGGCGGCCACGACGTACATGCAGAAGATCGGCACCGCCGGACCCGAGATGGTCATCGAGGTGGTCACCGCGCCGAGGTCGATCCCGTCGAACAGCACCTCCATGTCGGCCGCCGAGTCGATCGCCACCCCGCAGTGGCCGACCTCGCCCAGGCTCTGCGGCGTCGTCGGAGTCGCGGCCCATCAGGGTCGGCATGTCGAAGGCCACGCTCAGCCCGCCGCCGCCGGCGGCCAGGATCATCTGGTAGCGCTCGTTGGTGTCGGCCGCGTTGCCGAAGCCGGCGAACTGCCGGATCGTCCACGGCCGGCCGCGGTAGCCGCTGGCGTGCAGACCGCGGGTGAACGGGATACTCCCCCGGCCAGCCGATCCGCGCCATCCGCGTCGTCGGCCGCCTCGTCGGCGGGCCCGTAGACCGGGTCGACCTCGGCCCCGGACAGCGTGGTGAAGTCGGCGTCGCGGACCGGGCCGGCGGCGTACGCCGCCCCATCGCGACCGCCGCCGACCGCTGTCTTTCTGCGCTGCTCATCGCGACCTCCCTGACCGATCCTAGGACGTCCGGAACCTCAGCTGAGGCCGCGGGCCGGGTCAGAAGTCGCCCGGCGGCCTCGCGGGGCGTCACCAGCAGCGTGGTCAGCCGGTCGCAGTCGTCCTCGCTCAGCGACCCGAGCGCGAACCGGGCGCCGACGATCGCCTCGGTGGCCCGCTCCATCACCGCTCGGCCCCTGCGGCGTGATCGAGGCCAGCACGGCCCGACCGTCCTCGGGGTGCGGCGTGCGGGTGATCAGCTCGGCGGCCTCCAGCCGCTTGACCAGCGGGGTGACCGAGGTGGCGTGCACCTGCAGCCGTTCGCCGATCTTGCCCAGCGGCAGCGCGCCCGCGGCGCGAGAAGGACAGCAGCACCAGCACCTCGTAGCGGGCGAAGGTCAGCCCCAGTGGCCGCAGCAGCTCGTCGAGCTCGGTCAGCACCAGCTGGTGCACCCGCATCAGCGAGGTGACGGCGCGCATCCGCGGCGTCTCCTGCCAGTGGTCCGACCACTGCCGGGCCGCCTGCCTCGACCGGGTCGAAGCCCAGGCCGCGGCGCGGCTCGGCCTCGCGTCATGTCCCGTCGTCCTGCTGCGGCGCGGTGGCCCGCAGCCCGGCCCGCTGCATGGTCTCCTGCAGGATCCGGTCCTTGTCGTCGATCGCCTTGACGAAGCTGACCTCGCTCAGGCCCTGCACCTGGGCCGCGGACTCGAACACGAAGTGACCGTAGTTGAACATCCGCCCGATCAGCGGCTTCTTGACCGTGATGTCCAGGATCCGTCCCAGCGGCACGCTGGCCCGCTGCACCGAGAACGTGCCGTGCACCCGGAACACCCGCTGGTTGGTGATCACGAAGCGGTCGCGGTACTCGTCGATGATCTTCCACAGCGCCTGGGCGCCGAGCCCGAGGGCGATCACGAAGATCAGCCAGAACAGCCGGGACTCGAAGCGCCCAGGAGCTGATGAACAGCGGGATCGCGATGGCCAGCCGGAGCCAGCCGAACAGCTGGCCATCCAGTGCTTGCGGATCTCCAGCACCACGTACTCGTGCTCGCTGAGCAGCAGGTAGCGCCGGACGTTCGGGTCGAGCCACTCGACCAGACCCGGCACGGCTAGCCAGCCAGGGAGGTGAAGAACGTGATGATCGACGTGGAAGGCTCGGGCCAAGGCGCCGAACACCGTACGCACGGCAGAGGCCGCACCCTCAGGCTGCTGGACGAGGTAGAACAGGCAGAAGCCGACGACCAGGACCAGGAGAATCCTCTTGACCCACTTCATGTCGGACTACCCCACTCCTCACGTTCCCCGAGACACACGCGACCGCGGCCGGTTCGGGCGGACGTGCCTTTTCTATCCCACCGACGCCTCGATCAACGGGTGCCACGCCGGGCCACGTCGCCATCCAGGAGTCCTACAGCTGCTCGATCAAGGCGTCGGCCGCGGCGTACGGGTCCAGCTCGCCGGCGCGGACCTGCGCCGGCCAGCTCGTCCAGCCCGGTCCGCCGACCCAGGCTCGAGCTGGGCCCGCAGCCGGGTCAAGGCGATGCTCTCCACCTCGCGCCGGGCCCGGTCCAGCCGGCGCTGCTCGGTGGCGCCGCTGGCTCGCTGGACCGTTCGGAAGCGGCCGATCTCCTCGACCAGCTTGTCGATGCCGCGACCCTCGTTGGCCACGGTGGACACGATCGGCGGCTGCCAGTCGTCGGGTCCGCGCTCGCCCAGCGCGATCATGTTCCGCAGCTCGCGGACCAGCGGCTGAGCGCCGTCGCGGTCGCTCTTGTTGACCACGAAGATGTCGCGCGATCTCCAAGATGCCGGCCTTGGCCGCCTGGATCCCGTCGCCCATCCCCGGGGCCAGCAGCACCAGCGTGGTGTCGGCCGCGGCGGCGATCTCGACCTCGGACTGACCGACCCCGACCGTCTCCACGATCACGCGTGTCGAAGCCGGCGGCGTCGAAGACCCGCAGCGCCTGGGGCGCCGCGACGGACAGCCCGCCGAGCTGGCCACGGGTGGCCATCGAGCGGATGTAGACCCCGGGGTCCAGGGCGTGCTGCTGCATCCGTACCCGGTCACCGAGCAGCGCCCCGCCCGAGAACGGCGAGCTCGGGTCGACCGCCAGCACCGCCACCCGCTCGCCCGCTGTCCCGCAGCGCCGCCACCAAGGCGCTGGTCGTGGTCGACTTGCCCACGCCCGGGCGACCCGGTGACGCCGATGATGTGCGCCCGTCCGGTGTCCGGGGCGAGCGCCTTCATGATCGCCGGCAGCTGGGCCGAGCCGTTCTCGACCAGCGTGATCAGCCGCCCGATCGCCCGCGGCCGGCCTGGCCGGACCTCCGCGACCAGCGCCTCGCAGGTCAGCCACCGGCGACGAGCTCGGGGTCAAGAGCGCGGCACGCGTCAGGATCAACGCGTCGCCCTGCCCGCCGCCGCCGCACAGCGCCGCCACGCCGGTGCCACCGCCCCGCCGCTGCAGCTCCAGAGCGAGAGTCAGCACCAACCGGGCCCCCGAGGCCCCGATCGGGTGGCCCGAGGGCGATCGCACCGCCGTTGACGTTGACCCGCTCGTCGATCTCGTCCGCATCCAGCCCCAGCGCCCGGGCGCTGGCCACGCCGACGGCGGCGAACGCCTCGTTGATCTCGATCAGGTCGAGGTCGCGCGACGCTGAGCTGCTGCTTCTTGCACGCCGCGTTGATCGCGTTGGTCGGCTGCAGCTGCAGCGAGGAGTCCGGCCCGGCCACCGACCCGTACGCCCCGATCTCGGCGATCACGGTCAGACCCGAGCCGCTCGGCCACCTCCCGGCTGGTCACGACCAAAGCGGCCGCGCCGTCGGAGATCGGGCTCGACGACCCGGCCGTGATCGAGCCCTCCGGCTCCGAAAGCCGGCCGCAGCCCAGCCAGCGACTCCGGCGTCACGCCCGTCGCGCATGCCCTCGTCGGCGCCGACCACGACCTCAGGGCCGCGGCGTTGCGGCACCCGCACCTCGGCGATCTCCTCGGCGAACCGGCCGCCGGCGACGGCGGCGGCGCGCTCGTTGGTGCGACCGGGCGGCGAAGGCGTCCTGGTCCTCGCGGCTGACCAGCTGCTCACCGGTGTTGCAGCCCTCGGTCAGCGCCCCCATGGCCTGGTCGGTGAAGGCGTCCCACAGCCCGTCGTGGGCCATGTGGTCGAGCAGGGTCACGTCGCCGTACTTGAAGCCGGTCGCGGGAGCCGGGCAGCAGGTGCGGCGCCTGGGTCATCGACTCCATCCCGCCGGCGACCACGACGTCGCACTCCCCGGCCCGGATCAGCTGGTCGGCCAGCGCCACCGCGGCCAGCCCGGACAGGCACACCTTGTTGATCGTCATGGCCGGGACCGACATGGGGATGCCCGCCTTCGACCGCGGCCTGCCGAGCGGGGATCTGGCCGGCACCGGCCTGCAGCACCTGACCCATCACCACGTAGTCGACCTGCTCGCCGCGAGAGCCCGGCCCGCTCCAGCGCCGCGGCGATCGCCACCCCGCCGAGATCGGTCGCCGACCAGTCCCTTCAGGCCTCCCAGCAGCTTGCCGATCGGCGTCCGCGCGCCGCCCACGATGACCGAACCCATGACGTCTCCTCCCGTGCCGTGCAGCCAGTCTGGCACTCTTGCTGGCATGTCGTCGGCGCTGCCCGGGCCTGCTCGGGGTCGACCATGTCGGGCTCGCCGTGCCCGACCTGGAAGCCGCCATCGCCTTCCACACCGAGGTGCTGGGTCTGGTGCTGGTGCACCGGGAGGAGAACCTCGAGCAGGGCGTGGCCGAGGCCATGCTCGCGGCGCCCGGGGCATCTGACGGGAGAGCCCAGGTGCAGCTGCTCGCGCCGTTGGGCCCGGACTCCGCCGCTGAGCCGGTTCCTGGACCGGGCCGGACCCGGTCTGCAGCAGCTGGCCTACCGGGTCCGGGACGTCGAGGAGGCCTCCGCAGTTCTTCGGCGACGGGGACTGCGGCTGCTCTATGATGCAGCGAGAGTCGGCACCCGTGGCTCCCTGATCAACTTCGTCCATCCCAAGGACACCGGCGGTGTCCTGATCGAGCTGGTCGAGCCCCGCAGCGGGGCCTGAGTGCGAACCAGATCGTAAGAACGGACCACGCGGGACCGGTCCTCGGGGCAGGATTAGGCCAATGCGGGAATGACGTTCGGGAGGAACTCCACGATGAGCTCAGCTGACAACACAGGCCTGGGCCTGTTCGACGACACGGCCAGTGCGGTGGGCAATTTCCCCGCCGCCCTGCGCGGCTACGACCGGCAGGCGGTCGACGACTACGTACGCACGCTCGAGGCCAGCGTCGTGCAGTCGCGTCGGCACGCCGCCCAGCTCGAGCAGCAGGTCACCTCGCTGCAGGACCAGCTGAGCGACAGCGAGACCAAGCAGACCGCCCCCGACGACGTCGACTACTCCAACCTGGGTGGCCGGGCCAACGACATCCTCCGGCTGGCCCAGGAGCAGGCCCGCGACCTGACCGAACAGGCCACCATCGAGGGCGAGAAGATCAAGGAACAGGCGCGTCGCGAGGCGGACGCCCTGCGGCAGAACGCCGCCCGCGAAGGTGACTCGATCAAGTCCGGCGGCATCGCCGAGATCGACCAGCTGCGCGGGAAGCTCAGCGACGCAGGTGCAGGCCCAGGTCGACAAGGCCAAGGCGGAGGCTGCAGGCGCTGGTCGACGCGGCCCGTCGCGAGGGTGAGGCGCTCCGCCGGCAGAGCGAGCACGAGGCCCAGACCGTACGCCAGAACGCCTACCTCGACACCGAGAACCTGCGCCGAGGGGTGGACCGCGAGGTCGCAGACGCGCGGCAGAGATCGCCGCCGAGCGGGAGGCCGCGCTGGCTCAGCTGAAGGCGGCCCACGACGAGGCGAGCGAGAAGACCTCGGCGCTGCTGGCCGAGGCCACCCAGCACCACACCGAGTCCGGTCAGCCCGGCTCGAGGCCGACATCGCCGAGGCGGCCCGGATCCGGGCCGAGGCGGTGGCCGAGGCCGAGCGGGTCAGGCTGGCGGCGGTCGAAGGAGGCCGAGGACCGGATCGCCACGGCCAAGAAGCAGGCCAGCGCGATCGGCGAGCGCACCCAGCAGGAGTTCGCCTGGCGCAAGCAGCAGCTGCGGCGCGAGACCGAGCTGCTGCACCAGCGCAAGCAGGCGGTGCTCAGCCAGCTGGCCAGCCTGTCGGCCCTGGCCGAGCAGACCGCGCACTCGTTCCCCGACATCGACGACCCGAACGACTTCGACAGCGAGGGTGGGGGCGACCAGACTGTGCTCCGGCCGGCTCAGGGTGGCCCGGCGGGCCCGGGCGGGAATGATCAGAAAGCGGCCGGCGACAGTCCGGTCGACGCCGAGTCCGGTGCCGAGAAGGCCGAGCCTGAGACCACGGGGAACGAGCAGCGAGACGCCGAGGTCGAGCACGAGGAGCCCGAGATCGACGGTGATGCCACGGTCCTGGTCTCTCCGGGTGACCTGCCTGCCGGCACCGCACACCTGGCGGACCGCGGTCGCGACTCCTAGGTCGCGGCTGTAGGCTGGCCACCGGTCTCGGGGACTGAAATCGTGGCAGCAGGGAGCCAGGCGTGAGCACACCCAGACCATCCGACACACCGGACATCACCGGGGCCTTTCCCCTTGTTCGCAAGGGATACGACCGCTCAGCCGTCGATGACTTCGCCCAGCAGACCCAGGCGCACATCGAAGCGCTGCGACGTCAGAGTGAGGCGTTGGTCGCGGAGAACCATCAGCTGCGCGACGCCGTGACGAACGCCCACGCCCGAGCCGACCAGGTCGACTACTCCGGCCTCGGTGGACGGGCTCAGGAGATCCTTCGGATCGCTGAGGAACAGGCCCGAGACACCACCCAACGGGCCGAGCAGGAGGCCGACCAGCTCGTGGCCCAGAGCCAGGCCGAGGTCGAGCGGCAGCGTGAAGCCGTCGACCACCGAGCTGGCCGGGATCCGCGAGAGCGTGCTGGCCGAGCTCGACTCGCTCCGCCGGCAGGGCGAGCGGGATGCCGGCCAGCTGGTCGAGCGTTCGCGTGCGGAAGCGGACCAGCTGCTCGCCTCGGCCCGGCTGCAGGCCGAGGCCGTACGCGCGGAGGCCGAGACCGAGGCCGACGGCGTGCTCCAGGCAGCTCGACTGGAGGCCCGACGTTTGGTGGCCGCGGCGGAGCGGGAGGCGGCAGCCGTACGCGCCGAGGCGCAGGCCCGCAGCGAGCAGCAGCTGACCGAGCTGACCCGGGCGCAGGCCGAGGCGAACGCAGTTCACCCAGGACCTGGTCTCCCGGGCGACCGAGCTGCAGCGCCAGCTCGACCGAGCACCTGAGCGCCGAGGCCGAGCAGGCGGCCCAGCTGCGCCAGGAGTCGCTGGCCGAGGCCGAGCAGGTCAAGGTCGAGGCGGCGGCCGAGGCTGACCGGATCCTCAGCCGGGCCCAGCAGCAGGCGGCGACGATCGATGAGCGGGCCCGCCAGGAGTTCGCCTGGCGGCGGCGGCAGATGCGGCACGAGCAGGACCTGCTGTCGCGTCGCAAGCAGGCCATGCTGAGCCAGCTCACCTCGCTGAGCGCACTGGCGGTCGAGACCGCGGAGAGCCTGCCCGAGGTGCCCGAGCTGTCGCTGGGCGACTCTACCCGACTTCTCGCGAAGATGCGAACGACGAGCGCGGAGCTGGCGCCAGCTCGCAGAGCTAGCCGACCGACCGCTGAACCTGCGGCCGGCTCAGAACAGCCGCTCGTCGGCGTTGTCCAGGCCGCGGAGCAGGTCGTAGTCCACGGTGACGCAGGTGATGCCGCGGTCGGTGGCCAGCACCCGCGCCTGGGGCTTGATCTGCTGGGCGGCGAAGATGCCCTGGACCGCGCCGAGCAGCGGGTCTCGGCGCATCAGCTCGAGGTAGCGGGTGAGCTGCTCGACCCCGTCGATCTCGCCGCGCCGCTTGATCTCGACCGCGACGTATCCGCCGGCGGCGTCGCGGCAGAGCAGGTCGACCGGCCCGATCGGCGTCGGGTGCTCCCGGCGGACGAGGGTCAGGCCGGTGCCCAGGGTCTCCGGATGCTCGGCCAGCAGGGCCTGCAGGTGCGCCTCGACACCGTCCTTCTGCAGCCCGGGGTCGATGCCCGAGATCGTGCGAGGAGTCGTGGAAGACCTCCCCGATGGAGATCTGCAGGGTGTCGCCGTCGCGGCCCCGCACCTCCCAGACGGCGGTCAGCGCCTCGGCCCCCGGCACCAGGTCGAGCTCAGCCGGTCGGCACCGTCAGCTCGGCGAAGGTGCAGGGCGGGCTCATCCAGTTCAGCGGCTTGTAGGCCCGGTCGTCGGCGTGGATCGACACCGAGCCGTCGGACTTGACCAGGATCAGCCGCTTGGCCATCGGCAGGTGGGCGGTCAGCCGACCGGCATAGTCGACCTGACACCGGGCAATGACCAAACGCACCCGGACAACGTACCGGGCCCGGAGGACCTCATGACAAACTCTTCGGGTGGCACCCCCAGCCGGAGGCGGTAAACCCAGCCGGAACCGGTCCAGCAAGCACCTGCGACCGGCGCGGCCGTTGTCGTCCGGGCACGCCACCGCCGCCACCAAGCGCGACGGTCGGTGGATCGTCCGCAGCATCGCCGGGGCGACGCCGACCAAGGACTACCGCTGTCCCGGCTGCCAGCAGCTGGTCCTGGCCGGCACCCCGCACGTCGTGGTCTGGCCCGCCGATCCCGGCTGGTCCGCCGACAGCGGGGTCGAGCAACGCCGGCACTGGCACACCGGCTGCTGGCAGCGCCGACCATGAGCGAGCTGTTCAGCACCCAGATCGGCGACCAGGGTCCCCGGGTGGTCTTCCTGCACGGGCTGTTCGGCCAGGGCAAGAACTGGACCACGGTGGCCAAGGCGCTGCAACCGGACGCTCGGGTGACCCTGGTCGACCTGCCCAACCACGGCCGTTCGGCGTGGACCGACCAGTTCTCCTACCCCGAGATGGCCCAGCGGGTTGCGGATCTGCTGGCTGACCGAGGGTGCGGGCGAGCCGTACGCGGTCGTCGGTCACTCGATGGGCGGCAAGGTGGCGCATGGCGCTCGCCCTGCTGCGCCCAGAGCTGGTCAGCCGGCTGTGCGTGGTCGACGTGTCCCCGGTGCCGACCCGCGAGATCAGCAGCTTCGCCGAGTACGTCCAGGGGATGCGAGCGATCGACCTGGCGAGGCTGTCGGACCGGGCCGGCGCTGACGTCCAGCTGGCCGCCGTACGTGCCGCAGGACACCATCCGGAGCTTCCTGCTGCAGAACCTGCGCCGGGAGGTGGGCGGGTCCGGCTGGCGCTGGCAGATGAACCTCGGCCTGCTCGGGGACCACCTGGAGGCGATGGGCAGCTGGCCGGAGCTGGCCGGGAGCTATCCCGGGCCGGTGCTGTGGCTCGCCGGTGCTCAGTCACGCTATGTGCAGCCCGACTACGTCCCGGCGATGCGGGCGCTGTTCCCCCGGGTGCAGCTGGTCAAGGTGAAGGGGGCCGGGCACTGGGTCCACACCGATCAGCCCCAGGTCTTTCTGGCGGCGATCCGACAGTTTCTCGGGATCTAGTGCCTCCCGAGGGCCTGTCGAGATGGAAGAGTGTCATGAGCCGTACGCCGTCCCCCGCCTAGGAGCCGTTGCATGCTGAAGGTCGTCTTGGATGTCGCCCCGGAGCCCTTCGACTTCGCTCCCGTGGTCGTGGTCGTGCTGCTCGCGGTGGTGGCCGCGGCCGTGGTCCTTCTCGTACTGCGGTCCGTACGCCGAGGACGCCGATGATCGACCTGTTGGTCTGGGCGCTGGGACTGGTCCCGTTCGACATCCCGCCCTACGGCCCGACGCCGACGCCCGGGGTGCAGCCGCAGGGTGGCAACGGGTTCGCCGCCTACATCGTCGGCGGCTTCTTCGGCCTCGGGATCATCATCGTGGCGATGATCTTGCTCAGCCTCAAGCCGCGCCGGGCCCAGCCGCCCCGAGGCTCTACCGGCCGGTGAGCACGGGAAGCAGCGCCGCGCCGACGAGCACCGACAGCGCGTTGACCGCCACCGCGGTGATGATCGACCAGATCAGACAGCCGTTCCGCGTGTCCTCGACGCCTGACCGGACCATCACGGCGAAGATCACCAGGCCCTCGACAATCACCACCCCGCCCTCGGCCGCGACCAGCTCGACCAGGCCCGGCCAGCGCAGGACCAGAGCCCAGAGCACGGGATGGGTGACCAGGTTGACCGCCATCGCGAGCGCAACCGCTCGTCGCCGCCCGAGCCCCCGGGGCGTGGGATCCGCACCCCGGGACCAGCCCAACGCCGTGAACGCGGCGAGGTAGGCGGGCACCTCGATGACGCAGGTCAGCGCGAACGCGACCGGAAACCCGTACCACCACAGCAACGGGGAGTCTGCGGCCAGCACGCGACCCAGTCTGCCCCCAGTCCGGCGCCTGGTCGTCGGCATGCTCGCGATGGCCCTCGTTGCTCTCGCGATCGCGGTTCGAGCCCCGCTCACCGTCACTGTGCTGGGATTGATCATCTTCGGCGTGCTGCACAACGTGCTCGAGATCCGCTACGTCGCCGGTCGCTTCGCCGCGATCCTCACCGGACGCTTTCTGGGCCTGCTCCTGCTGCTGACCACCGGGATCGCCGGCTGCCGGCTGACCGCGGCCGCCTGGCCGTACGGAGCCCGGCTGGCCGAGGTCGCCGTCGGCTACCTGATCCTGGCCGCGGGGTGCTGGATCGGGCTGCGGGGCCGGTGGCTGGCCATCGGCCTCGCGGTGCTCGCCTTGGGCGCCGGAGCCTCGTTCTCCTGGCCGGCCTACCACTTCGTGGTGCTCACCCACCTGCACAACCTGGTGCCGCTGGTCTTCTTGTGGGACTGGGCGCGCCGGACTGCAGTCGGCGCGCGCCCGACTGGCCTTCCGACTCACCCAGGTGCTCTGGATCCTCGTCGTGCCGCTGTCCGTCCTGGCCGGTTCGCTCGACCGCTGGATCGCGGCCACCCCGGGGGCGGTCCAGCGCTTCGTGGGCGACGGTGCGCGGGTCATCGCCACCTCGGCGCCCCCGGATGCGGCGGCACAGATGGGGCTCCGGTTCCTCGTCGTGTTCGCCTTCATGCAGACCATGCACTACGTCGTCTGGGTCGGTTTCCTGCCCAGGTTCGCCCCCGAGGCCGCCGCGGCGTTCGATGCCCGGGTGCCGTGGTTGCGCGGTCGCCGAGCCTGGTTGGTCGGAGGGGTCGGCGGCGCTTTCTTGGCCGTGCTCTTCCTCAGTGACTACTTCCAGGGTCGGGCCCTGTACGGGGCGCTGGCGACCTACCACGCCTACCTGGAGTTCCCGGTGCTGCTGGCTCTGCTGATGTCACCCGCGCTGGTCGCTGCTCGACCGGCTACTTCCGGGTCACGGTGACGATCTCGGCCGTGGCGATGGGCTTGCCGTCGCCCGAGCTGCCGCCGGTCGAGCGCCCTTGGCTGGCGATCTTCCCGGCCAGCACCTCGAGCGAGGCGTCGTCCAGCTGACCGAACACCGTGTAGTTCGGCGGCAACGGTCGAGTCGGCCCAGACCAGGAAGAACTGGGAGCCGTTGGTGTTGGGGCCGGCGTTGGCCATCGCCACCGCCCCCTTGCCGTAGGTCTCGGTGCCGTCCACCTCGTCGGCGAACTGGTACCCCGGGCCACCGGTCCCCGTGCCCGTGGGGTCACCGCACTGGAGCACGAAGATCCCCTGCTCCGTCAGCCGGTGGCAACGGGTCTGGTTGAAGTAGCCCTGATCGGCCAGCGACTCGAACGAGTTCACCGTGCACGGTGCCTTGCTGCGGTTCATGGTGATGGTCAGGTTGCCCTCGGTCATCTTCAGCACGAATGCGATCGTGCCGCTGACTGGCACCCCGGTCGCGCGCGGCGGGTTGACTGGCTTGGCCGCCTGCCCGGTCTCGGTGTAGTCGCAGGTGTCGCCGTCGACCGGCATGGTGGCGGCGCTGCTCGAGGTCGTGGTCGGTGCCGCCAGGCTCGGCTCGCCCGACGAGCCGGCCGTCGGCGGCACCGTGCCACACCCGGCCAGCAGCAGCACGCTGCTGAGCAACGCCCCGCCGGTCCCGAGTGCCGCCTTGGCCTGATGGTCGCGCCACTGCCCTGGTTTCACCGTCCAACCTTGTCACAGCCGACCCGCTGAGCCCGGCAGCGACGGGCCGCAACTGCCTGCGTAGGGTGGCGTCATGGTTCGACTGACCCGCATCTACACACGTACGGGCGACGCGGGCCAGACCCGGCTGTCCGACATGTCCGAGACCAGCAAGACCGATCCACGGGTGTCCGCGTACGGCGATGTCGACGAGGCCAACTCGGCGATCGGCGTGGCGCTGGCCACCAAACAGCTGCCCGGCGAGGTGGCGGCGGTGCTCCGAAGCATCCAGAACGAGCTGTTCGACCTGGGCGCGGACCTGTCCAACCCGCTGCACGAAGCGACCGGCGAGGAGAAGGGACCGGAGCTGCGGATCACCCAGGACTACATCGACCGGCTCGAGGGCGAGTGCGACCGGTTCAGCGACACGTTGCCCGCGCTGACCTCGTTCATCCTGCCGGGCGGCTCGGTCGCGGCCGCGCAGCTGCACGTGGCCCGGACGATCATCCGCCGCGCCGAACGCACCACCTGGGTGGCAGCCGAGGCGTACGGCACCGAGCCCTCCGGCCCGGACACCCCCGGTGGCGTCAACCCGGCCGCCATCACCTACCTGAACCGGCTGTCCGACCTGTTGTTCATCCTGACCCGGGTGGTCAACGGTCGCGACGGCGACGTGCTGTGGATCCCCGGCGGTCAACGCCGCCGCCCGACCCCCGAGAAGCGTGCGGTCGAGGACGACCGAAAGGACCAGACATGACCAGTGAGAACGGCACCACGCTGGCTGAGGCCACCGGACAAGCCTCCCCTCAACAGACCCGGCCGGTCACCTTGTTCACCGGCCAGTGGGCCGACCTGCCGTTCGAGGAGATGTGCCGGTTGGCCTCGGAGTGGGGCTACGACGGACTGGAGATCGCCTGCTGGGGCGACCACTTCGACGTGGCCAGGGCGGCGGAGGACGAGGCGTACGTGCAGGACAAGAAGGACACCCTGGCCAAGTACGGGCTGGGCTGCTGGGCGATCTCGAACCACCTGAACGGCCAGGCCGTCTGCGAGGCGATCATCGACGAGCGCTACCAGAACATGGTCAACCCGCGGGTCTGGGGCGACGGGGATCCCGAGGGCGTACGCCGGCGTGCGGCCGAGGAGATGAAGACCACCGCTCGGGCCGCCGCAGCATTCGGCGTGGACACGGTGGTCGGCTTCACCGGCTCGGCGATCTGGCACTACGTCGCCATGTTCCCGCCGGTCGCCGACGAGGTGATCCAGGCCGGCTACGCCGACTTCGCCGACCGCTGGAATCCCATCATCGACGTCTTCGACGAGGTCGGGGTCCGGTTCGCCCACGAGGTGCATCCGAGCGAGATCGCCTACGACTACTGGTCGACCGTGGCCACCTTGGACGCCATCGGCCACCGACCCGGCTTCGGGCTCAACTTCGACCCCTCGCACATGGTCTGGCAGGACCTGGACTACGTCGGGTTCCTGTGGGACTTCCGGGACCGGATCTACCACGTCGACTGCAAGGACACCAAGGTCCGGATGAACAACGGGCGCAACGGCCGGCTCGGCTCACACCTGCCCTGGGCCGACCCGCGGCGCGGCTGGGACTTCATCTCCACCGGGCGGGGCGACACCCAGTGGGAGAACATCTTCCGGATGCTGAACT
Organism: uncultured Actinomycetota bacterium; assembly: GCA_963740705.1. Classification (GTDB taxonomy): domain Bacteria; phylum Actinomycetota; class Actinomycetes; order Propionibacteriales; family Propionibacteriaceae; genus Microlunatus. The sequence goes on along the minus strand of CAVUGB010000004.1, from coordinate 691,453 downwards.
CCATCGGTTACGCCGGTGCCATCTCCATCGAATGGGAGGACGCGGGCATGGACCGCCTGGCCGGAGCTCCAGAAGCTCTGCAGTTCGTCCGCGGCCTGAACGGCATCACCCCGCCCACCGCCGCCTTCGACGCCGCCTTCGCGACGAAGGACTAGCCGGCCGACCGCTCCCCGTCCGAGGGTCTCTCCGGATGGTGCGGGCTGCTGGTGACGTCCTCGACCTCGCCGACCAGCTCCTCGATGATGTCCTCGAGGAACAAGATGCCCTGGGCCTGGCCGCGGCTGTCCAGTGATCGGGCCACGTGGGAGCCCGACCGCCGCATCGCCGCCAGAGCGTCCTCGAGATCGGCGGTCCGCAGCACCGAGGTCAGCCGTCTCACTCGCTTCGGCGGCACCGGCCGGTCGGCCGCGTCGGTGCCGACCAGGTCCATCACGTCCTTCAGGTGCAGATACCCGTACGGCTCCTGCTGCGGGTTGGTCACCAGGTAGCGGGAGTAGCCGTGCTCCGACACCGCCACCCGCACCTGCTCGGGCGTGACGGTGTCGGGCACCAGCACCGCATCGGCGATAGGCACCTCTACGTCGCTGACCTTGCGGGCGGTGAACTCGAACGCCGCCGTCAAGGTCCCGGTGCGGTCGGCCAGAACCCCCTCGCGGGTGGACTGCTCGACGATGCCGGCCACCTCGTCCAAGGTGAAGGCGCTGTTGGCCTCGTCCTTGGGCTCCACCCGGAACACCCGGAGCACGGAGTTGGCCAGCCAGTTGAGACTGATGATGATCGGCTTGAAGATGCGGGCCACGAACACCAGTGCCGGGGCGAGGACCAGGGCCGCCCGGTCAGGTACCGAGAACGACAGGTTCTTGGGCACCATCTCACCGAACACCACGTGCAAGAAGGTGACCAGGACCAGGGCCACGACAAAGGCGATCACCCGGATGGCGTCCTCGGACAGGCTGGTCTGATCGAGCGGGATCTCCAGCAGATGGTGGATGGCCGGCTCGGACACGTTGAGGATGAGCAGCGAGCAGATGGTGATGCCCAGCTGGCTGGCCGCCAGCATCAGCGTGGCGTGCTCCATCGCCCACAGCGTGGTCCGGGCCGCCTGGCTGCCCGCCTCGGCCCGTGGTTCGATCTGCGAGCGCCGGGCCGAGATGACCGCGAACTCGGCGCCGACGAAGAACGCGTTCACGGCCAACAGCACGATCAGCCAGAGCAGGCCGGGAACGTACTCACCCATGCCGGCCACCGCCGGCGTCCGGGGCCTGCTCATCGGGCGCGCCGGCCGAGTCATCGCGCTCGTCCGGACCACCCTCACCCGGCCGTACGGCGTCGGGTCGGGGTCGGGGTCGGGTCGGGGTCGGACGGGGTGTAGCGCAGCCGGTCCACCCGGGTGCCGTCGACCCGCTCGACCCGGAGCCGCCCCTCGGCCAGCGGCACCTCGTCGCCGACCTCGGGAATCCGGTCCAGCCAGTCGGTGACGAAGCCGGACAGTGTCTCGTAGTCCCGGTCGTCAGGAACCTTGATACCGGTCCGTTCGAACAGCTCGTCAGGACGTAGACCGGCGTCGAAGGTGATCGAGCGGCCGCGGCGTACGAGACCGGCGGCCGCTCGGTCGTGCTCGTCCTGCAGGTCGCCGACCAGCTCCTCGACCAGGTCCTCCAGGGTGACCAGGCCGGCGGTGCCGCCGTACTCGTCGGCGACGATGGCGATCTGGAAACTGCCGCGGCGCAGCAGCCCGAGCAGGGTGTCCACGCCCATCGACTCCGGCACCACCAGGGGCTCGAGCATCAGCTCCCCGGCGGTGGTCCGAGCCTGGCGGTCGAGCTCCAGACCGAAGGCGTGCTTGACGTGCACGACGCCGACGATGTCGTCGACGTCGTCCCCGAGCACCGGAAACCGGGAGAAGCCCGTACGTTGCGACAGGTGCACGACCTCGGCGGCGCTGTCGGCGGCATCCAGCCGGGCCATCCGGACCCGGGGGGTCATCACGTCGGCCGCGGTGTGGTCGGAGAAGCGCAACGTGCGGCTGAGCAGCGTCGCGTGGTCCTGGTCGAGGATGCCCTCCATGGCCGAGCGCCGAACCAACGAGCTGAGCTCCTCGGCCGAGCGGGCACCGGACAGCTCCTCCTTGGGCTCGATGCCCAGCGCGCGGATCACGGCGTTGGCGGTGTTGTTGAACAACAGGATGAGCGGCTTGAACACGGTGGTGAACACGGTCTGGAACGGGATGACGATCCGGGCCGTCGCCACCGGCAGGGCCAGAGCCAGGTTCTTGGGCACCAGCTCACCGATGACCATCGAGAACACGGTGGCGATCGCCACCCCGACGATGCTCCCGACCATCGGGATCGCCGAGTCCGGGATCCCCAGCCCGGTCATCGGTGCGGTCAGCAGCGCGCTCACCGCCGGCTCGAAGGTGAAGCCGGTGAGCAGGGTGGTCAGCGTGATCCCCAGCTGCGCCCCGGAAAGGTGGGTGGAGGTGATCCGCAACGCCTTGATCGTCGACGTGAGGCCCAGCTCGCCCCGCCGCTCCCGGTTCTCCAGCTCGTTGCGGTCGAGGTTGACCAGCGCGAACTCGGAGGCCACGAAGAAGCCGGTCCCGACGGTGAGCACGAGACCGACGCCCACCAGCAGCCATTGCAGACCTATGTCCATCGTGGGCGAAACGATACCGACCCGCACCGCAGGGGGCCCGGGCGGAGGGCGCGGATGCGGGCTACTCGACCCGACGAACTCCGGGTGGGGCGGCTTCGAGCCAGCTCAGCAGCCCGGTCATCGACTCGGGGCTCATGGCCAGGTCCCAGTCCGACACGGGCTCGGTCGTGGCGGACTGGATCCGGATCACCCGCTGCCCGGCCCCGAGGGCCACCGACTCGACCATGTCGGGATCGCGCGTCTCGATCACGTGGACCTCATCGCGGGGGAAGGTCAGGCGCGGCCGCCAGGAGTAGGAGAAGAAGCGGTACCACTCGAGCAGACCCTGGTTGTAACGAGCGACTCCGAGCGCCCAACCGGCGCCCGGAGTCGACTTCTTCAACCGCAGACTGCATTCGAACGTGCCACCCTGACGGGCCAGCAACCGCTGGCGTACGGCGAGGGCTACGAGGCTGAGCGCAGCGAGCAGAACGAGCAACCCGAGGATCTCGATGATCCCCAGCCAACCGTGCATGCTCCGACCAGCTCCCTCGCGCCGTCCCTCACCATGTGGTGGGAGCGACCTTACTGCGCTTTCTGCGCGGCACGAAGTTGGGCAGTGGCGCGCAGGAAGTGCTGGCGGTCCTCCTCGGTGCCGTCGCCGGTGTCCAACGCGCGCTGAGCCTCGGCCAGCTCCTTCTCCGCCTGGGCGATCGACACCTCGCTGGCCATCCGGGCGTACTCGCTGAGCACCGAGACCCGGCCCTGGGACACCGAGATGAAGCCGCCGTCGACCGCCACGATCTCGCGGGTGCCGTCGTCGCAAAAAATCTCCACGGCGCTCGGTTCGAGCACGGCCAGCACCGGCGAGTGCCCCGGCAGGATGCCGATGTCACCGTCGGTGGTCTTGGCGATGACGTTGGACGACTTGCCCGACCAGACGACCCGGTCGGCCGAGACGACCTCCACCTGCATCGGTTCAGCCACGGGTCACGCGTCCTTCTGCAGCTCGGACCAGCGACGCTCGACGTCGTCCATGCTGCCGACATTGAAGAAGGCCTGCTCGGCGATGTGGTCGACCTTGCCCGAGCAGATCATCTGGAACGACTCGATGGTCTCCGCCAGCGGCACGCTCGAGCCGGGGATGTTGGTGAACTTCTCAGCCATGTAGGTGTTCTGGCTGAGGAACTGCTGGATGCGCCGCGCCCGGTTGACCACGATCTTGTCCTCTTCGGACAGCTCGTCGACACCAAGGATCGCGATGATGTCCTGCAGTTCCTTGTTGCGCTGGAGGATCTGCTTCACCTGGACGGCCGTGTCGTAGTGCGTCTGGCCGATGTACTGCGGGTCGAGGATCCGGCTGGTCGAGCTCAGCGGGTCCACGGCCGGGTAAAGGCCTCGTGAGGCGATCTCACGAGACAGCTCGGTGGTGGCGTCGAGGTGAGCGAAGGTGGTTGCTGGGGCCGGGTCGGTGTAGTCGTCGGCGGGCACGTAGATGGCCTGCATCGAGGTGATCGAGTGGCCGCGGGTCGAGGTGATCCGCTCCTGCAGCTGCCCCATCTCATCGGCCAGGGTGGGCTGGTAACCCACGGCGGACGGCATCCGACCGAGCAGCGTCGACACCTCCGAGCCGGCCTGGGTGAACCGGAAGATGTTGTCGATGAAGAGCAGCACGTCCTGGTTCTGCACATCGCGGAAGTACTCGGCCATGGTCAACGCGCTGAGCGCCACCCGCAGCCGGGTGCCCGGCGGCTCGTCCATCTGGCCGAAGACGAGGGCGGTGTCCTTGAAGACGCCGGCCTCTTCCATCTCGTTGATCAGGTCGTTGCCCTCACGGGTCCGCTCCCCGACCCCGGCGAACACCGAGGTGCCACCGAAGTTGTGGGCGATGCGGTAGATCATCTCCTGGATCATGACCGTCTTGCCCACACCGGCGCCGCCGAACAGGCCGATCTTCCCACCGGTCACGTACGGGGTCAGCAGGTCGAGCACCTTGATGCCGGTCTCCAGCATCTCGGTCTTCGACTCGAGCTGGTCGAACTTGGGAGCCGAGCGGTGGATGGGCCAACGCTCCGTGATCTCCACGGTGGACGGGTCGACGTCGAGCACGTTCCCGGTCACGTCCCAGACGTGACCCTTGGTGACGTCGCCGACCGGCACCGAGATGGGCGCCCCGGTGTCGCGCACCTCGGCCCCACGCTGCATGCCGTCGGTCGGCTTCAAGGCGATGGCCCGGATGAGGTTGTCACCGATGTGCAGCGCCACCTCCATGGTCATGGTGCGGGTGGTCCCGTTGACCGTGGTGTCCACCAACAGAGCGTTGTTGATGTCGGGCATCTGGTCCGGCGGGAACTCCACGTCCACGACCGGCCCGATGACCCGGGACACCCGGCCGACGCCGCCGGCGGGGGCGTCGGTGTGCTGCTCTTCAATGGTGGCGGTCATCTGGCTTCCCTCATTCTTCTCGTACGGGTGGTGTCTGGTGTCTGGATGGTGCGGTCAGTCCGCGGACGCGTTGGCCTCGGCCAGGGCCGACGCACCGCCCACGATCTCGGAGATCTCCTGGGTGATCTCGGCCTGCCGGGCCTGGTTGGCTTCCCGGGTCAGGCGTTCGATCAGCTGCTGGGCGTTGTCGGTGGCCGACTTCATGGCCTTCTGCCGACTGGCCAGCTCCGAAGCCGCGCTCTGCAGCAGGCAGTAGTGGATGCGGCTGGCCACGTACAACGGCAGCAGCTCGTCCAGCACGGTCTCGGCGTCCGGCTCGAACTCGTACAGGGGCAGGATCTCGCTGTCGGCGGGGGGCTCATCGCCTTCGACGACCTCGAGCGGCAGCAGTCGGATGACCTCGGGCTTCTGGGTCAGCATGGACACGAAGCGGGTGTAGACGACGTGGATCTCGTCGACCCCACCCTCGGCGGTCGGGGTGAGGAAGGACTCGATCAGCGCGTCCGCGATCTCCCGGGCCTGGGCGTAGGTCGGCGAGTCGGAGAACCCGTCCCACTTGGCCCCGACCTGCCGCCGCCGAAAGGCGTAGAAGGCACTGGCCTTGCGCCCGGTCAGGTAGGGGACGACGTCTTTGCCGCCGTCGTTGAGCAGCTTGGTCAGCTGCTCCCCCTCCTTGATGACCGAGGAGGAGTAGGCCCCGGCCAGGCCGCGGTCGGAGGTGATCAGCAGCACGGCCGCCCGGCTCGGGTTGTCCGCCTCGGTGGTCAACGGGTGGTCGACGTTGGAGAACGTCGCGACCGCCGAGACTGCGCGGGTCAGCTCACGAGCGTACGGTGCCGAGGACTGCGCGCGCTGCTGAGCCTTGATGATCCGCGAGGCCGCGATCAGCTCCATCGCTCGGGTGACCTTCTTGATGGTCGACACCGAGGAACGGCGCTGGCGAAGTTCCTTGAGGCTAGCCGGCACGGGACCCTCCTAGCGTGTTCGGGCGGTTCGTCATCGCTTCTGCTTGACGATCTGCTCTTGGTTCACATCGTCCGGATCGGTGGCCTGGTGCTCCTCGCGACCGGCCAGCAGCTTGCCCTCGCTGGTCTGGAAGCCCTTCTTGAACTCCGCGATCTGCGCGCGCAGACCGGCGGCGGTGTCGTCGTCGAAGACCTTCGTCTCCCGGATGTTCTGCAGGGCGCTGCCGTTGTGACGCAGGTAGTCCAGCAGCTCGCGCTCGAACCGGAGGACGTCATCGACCGGCACCTCGTCCATCAGCCCCTGCAGACCGGCCCAGACCGAGACGACCTGCTCCTCGACCGGGTACGGCGAGTACTGCGGCTGACGCAGCAGCTCGACCAACCGGCTACCACGGTCCAGCTGACGGCGGGTGGTGGCGTCGAGGTCCGAGGCGAACATGGCGAAGGCCTGCATGTCGCGGAACTGGGCCAGCTCCAGCTTCAGCGAGCCCGACACGTTCTTCATGGCCTTGATCTGCGCAGCGCCACCCACCCGGGAGACCGAGACACCGACGTCGATGGCCGGCCGCTGGTTGGCGTTGAACAGGTCCGACTGCAGGAAGATCTGTCCGTCGGTGATCGAGATGACGTTGGTCGGGATGTAGGCCGACACGTCGTTGGCCTTGGTCTCGATGATCGGCAGACCGGTCATCGACCCGCCGCCGAGCTCCTTGGAGAGCTTGGCGCAGCGCTCGAGCAGCCGCGAGTGGAGGTAGAACACGTCCCCGGGATAGGCCTCGCGACCCGGCGGCCGGCGGAGCAACAGGGACATCGCCCGGTACGCCTCGGCCTGCTTGGTCAGGTCGTCGAACACGATCAGGACGTGCTTGCCCTGGTACATCCAGTGCTGGCCGATGGCCGAGCCGGTGTAGGGCGCGACGTACTTGAAGCCGGCCGGGTCGGAAGCCGGAGCGTGCACGATCGTGGTGTAGGGAAGAGCGCCGGCCTCTTCGAGCTGACCCCGGATGGCCGCGACGGTCGAGCCCTTCTGGCCGATCGCCACATAGATGCAGCGGACCTGCTGCTCCACGTCGCCGGACTCCCAGGCGGCCTTCTGGTTCATGATCGTGTCGATGGCGATGGCCGTCTTGCCGGTCTTGCGGTCACCGATGATCAGCTGACGCTGGCCACGGCCCATCGGGATCATGGCGTCGATGGCCTTGATGCCGGTCTGCAGCGGCTGGCGGACCTCCTGGCGGTCCATCACGCCGGCGGCCTGCAGCTCCAGCGGTCGGCGCTCATCGATGTCGGTGATGTCGCCCAGACCGTCGATCGGGTTGCCGAGTGCGTCGACGACGCGGCCGAGGTAGCCGTCACCGACCGGGACCGACAAGATGTCGCCGGTGCCGCGTACGGTCTGGCCCTCCTCGATGCCTTCGGACTCGCCCATCACGACGACGCCGATCTCGCGGACGTCGAGGTTCAAGGCGATGCCCAGGGTGCCGTTCTCGAACTCGAGCAGCTCGTTGGCCATGGCCGAGGGCAGACCTTCGACCCGGGCGATGCCGTCACCGGAGGTGACAACCGTGCCGACCTCCTCGCGGGTCGCGGTGTCGGGCGCGTAGTTCGAAACGAACCGGTCGAGCGCGTCGCGGATGTCCTCTGGACGAATCGTGAGTTCTGCCATCGCCTGTGATTCCTGCTCTCGTATCTAAGAGATTTAGCTGTCAGTTACTTGGGTCTACCAGTTGCGGGTGAAACGATCTTGCGGGTCGGGTCAACCGAACAGGCGTCGAGCGGACTCGAGCCGGCCGGCTACGGTGCCTTCGATCACGTCGTCGCCGAACTCGACCCGGATGCCACCGAGGACGCCGGGATCGACGATCTCCTGGATGGCGACCTCGCGGCCGACCTGCGTGCGCAACGAGGCCCGCAACCGGTCTCGTTGGTCGGGTTCCAGCGGCTTGGCCACCCGCACCGTGGCAACCACCCGGTTCTTCTGGGCCGCAGCCAGCGTGACGAAGCCCTCGATGGTGTGGGCGAACGTACGCTCGCGCGCGGCCACCGCCCGCTTGGCCAGGGCCAGGGTCGCCGAGGTCGCGCGACCGGCGAGCAGCTCGCCGACCAGGTCCTGGCGAGCCGAGACCGCGACGCGCCGATCGGCCAACGCGTTGCGCAGGCCGGGGTTGGACTCGACCAGCCGGGCGAACCGGAACAGCTCGTCCTCGGTCTCCTCCAGGCCGCCGTCGTGGTCGGCCGCGATCAACTCGGCGCGAACCGCCTGCCGCTCGATCGCCGTCGACCATCGCGCGACCGCCGCCCCAGCGGAGCTCGACCGCCTCGGCCACGACCTGGACGGCGGCACCGGAGACCTTTCCGTCCAACACGTTGTGAGCCAGCTGCTGCCGGTTCGACGCCGGTGTGGCCGGATCGGTCAACGCCCGGCGCAGAGCCGTCGACGAGTCCAAGGCGTCGACCACAGCGAACAGGTCGCCGGCCAGGCTGGCCACGTCGGCCTCGGTCGGAGCCCCGGTCAGCCGGTCGACCACGCTCTGGACCAGGTTGCGGTCCGCGTTACCGCGCTCGATCAGCTGATCGAGCACGTGGTCGAGCTCGGAGGTGCGTGCTTCGCTGGCGACGCTCACCGGGCGCCCGCTGACTGGCTGTCCGTCATTCTCCAGGTCGGCGAGGAAACGGTCGACCGTGCGGCGGGCCCGCTCGTCGTCGGTCAGCGACTCTCCGACGATCCGGCTGGCCAGGGTGGTCGCCAGGCCGCCGATCTCGTTGCGCAGCTGGGTCATCACCTGCGCGCGCTCGGCCTCGAGCTGGGCCTCGCCCTGGGCCTTGATCCGAGCCGCTTCGGCCTGAGCCTGCTCACGGAGCTCGGCCAGGATCTGGGTGCCCTGGGTCTTGGCGTCCTCGCGGATCCGGGCCGCCTCGGTGCGGGCCTCGGCAAGCTGCTCGTTGTACTGCTGCAGCGCAGCTTCGGCCGCTTCCTGGGCCTTCTCCGCCTTCTCGATGCCGCCCTGGATCGCCGCCGTACGCTCGGCGTACGTCGCCTCGAAGCGCGGCACGACCGCCTTGGCGATCACCAACGTCAGCAGCAGAGCGAAGATCACCGCCATGATGATCTCGAGCGGTGCTGGCGCCAGCGGGTTCTCCGTGGCCAGCGGGATGAGACAGGATGGTCATCGCGACCGCTCGCTCACTGTCCGGTGAAGCCGAAGACGAAGGCGAGCGCGATACCGATGATCGCCAGCGCCTCAGTCACCGCGAAGCCGATCCAGGCGGTGCCCATCATGGCGCCCCGCGCCTCGGGCTGACGGGCGGTGCCCTGGATCACCGAGGCGAAGATCAGACCGACGCCGATACCGGGGCCGATCGCGCCGAGGCCGTAGCCGACGATGCCGAGCGACCCGACGAGTTCCATTGGAACCATGAACTGCTTCCTTTCAGTCTTTCCGCTGTGTTTCAGGGAAAAGTGTGGATCAGTGCTCTTCGGCAGCAGCCGACGAGATGTATTGGGCGGTCAGAAGGGCGAAGATGAACGCCTGCAGGGACTGGACGAAGATCTCCAGGGCGAAGATCGCCATGCGTGAAGATCCAGGCCGCGACCGCCGGCGATCTTGTTGACGATCGTGTCGCTGTGCAGCACCAGGTACTCGCCGCCCAGCACGAAGACCAGCACCAGGAGGTGACCGGCGAACATGTTGGCGAAGAGTCGCAAGGACAGGGTCATCGGCCGGATGATGATGTTGGACAAGAACTCCAGCGGGATGATCAACGGCCACATCGCCTTGGGCACACCAGCCGGAAGCACGGTGTGCTTGACGTAGCCCAACGGCCCGTGCTTGGCGATGCCGACCCCGTTGTAGATGATCCAGACGAGACCGGCCAGACCGTACGCCCATCCGACGTGCGATGCGGTCGGCAGCAGGGTCAGCGGGAAGATGCCCCACAGGTTGTTGACCAGCACGAACGAGAACAAGGCGATCAGCAGCGGCAGGTACTTCCGGAAGTCGTGTCCGATCATGTCCCGGGCGATCGAGTTCCGGACGAAGAAGTACGCCGTCTCCCCGATGAACTGGGACTTGCTCGGCACCAGCGCGTTCTTGCGCGCCATGATCAACCAGAAGGCGAGGATCAAGATCACCGAGACCGTGGCCTGCAACATGTACTTGTCGAACCAGGGCACGCCCTCGAAGATCGGCGGCAGATCGAAGCTACCTACTCCGGGCGGTTCGAAACCCTCCAACGGCATCAGGCTCAACAGGCCGCTCACCGGTCTCCCTCCGTCATGTCGATCGAACGTGCTGGCCGTGCCGTGCTCACCTGGTCACCGTGGTCCTGCCCTGCCGAGCGGCTGACGCCACGAGGGCGCAAGCCCGCGGACCGCCGCCGACGCTCGGCGCCGAGCTGAACCAGATCATGATCGTCGACCTGGCCGAAGCGGCGGATGATCATGTAGATCCCCAGCGCAGCGCCGAGGACGATGCCCATCGGCAGCAAGAAGCTGGTCCTCAAGAAGTGGTCCCCCAGCCAACCCAGGAAGCCGTAGACCGCGACCCCGGAGATCAGGTACGACAAGACGCGCATGCCCTGGTTCATGCCGGCGAGCTTGTCGCTGCTCTGCGAAGCCGGCTTGTCCTTGGTCAACATCACCCTGCGTCGGTCATGGCGTGGAACACGCTAGCAGTCCTCGTGGTCTGGGTCACTGATCGGATTCCGACGTGGACGGGGGCACGTACTCGGTGTCGTAGGCCCCGATTCGCAACCGGGAGAAGACCAGCACCTCGACCACCAACCATCCGGCCACCACCGCCATGGTGGTGATGAAGACGGCGATCGGGGTCAGCGACGGCCACCGCTCGGCGTTGCGCTGGTAGAACAGCAGCACCAGACCGAGAACGACGATCCGCGTGGTGTAGCTCATCAGCGAGACCATCAGCAACGTCCGCGCACCGGCGTCGGCGAACCGACCATCACCAGCTGACCGACCCCGTAGAAGAACAAGACCATGCCGGCCGCCAGCAGGGATGACACCAAGCCGCTGCGACCGTAGACCAGGGTCAAGATGACCACACTGATCACCGATGCCCCGACGCCACCGATGAGCCCACCCAACAACAGCTTCCGGGCGCGCACCACGTGCACGCTGGGTCCGGGCGCAGGCACGCTGAGCTCAGATCGGCTGTCGACAGTCATGGGGGCGGAACAGTCCTTCGTGGGGAGTCGGAACTGGCGGGCCTCTGCCCACGAAGACGAGGTGAAACGTCGTCGTAACGGCTGAAGGCGTTTGTGAAAACTAGCACAAAAGAACGAACCAGTGGCCGGGAGGTCTGCCGTGTCCGAGGATTCTCAGATGTCGGGTCAGGGCAGGGATTCGCCGCGGCGTACGGGTGCGCGTTCCTTCACCGGGCGCCCTAGCGTGACCAGCAGCAGCACCAGGGCGCAGACGGCCCCGACCGCCACGACGGCCCACTGCCGATCGGTGCGCACCAGCCCGAGGATGATCACCCCGAAGGAGACCAGAGCCGACCAGATGTACATCAGCATCACGGCCCGGCGCTGGCTGTGGCCGCGTTCGAGCAGCCGGTGGTGCAGGTGCTGCTTGTCAGCGACGAACCACCACTTGCCGGCGTAGGTCCGGCGGACGAAGGCCAGCACCAGGTCGAGGAAGGGCAAGGCCAAGATGGCCAGGGGCAGGACCAGCGGCAGCACGGTCGGGACCAGCCCGCGGGTGGGGTCGTCGAGCTGCGAGGTGTCGATCTGGCCGGTCAGGCTGATCGTCGAGGTGGCCAGCAGCAGACCGAGCAGCATGGCTCCCGAGTCGCCCATGAACATCCGCGCCGGGAAGAAGTTGTGGGGCAGGAAGCCCAGACAGGCCCCGGCGATCGCCACGGTGATCAAGCTCGACGTGGTGGCCCGGGTGAGGTCCTCGGTCACGGTCAGCAGGTAGGAGTAGGCGAAGAAGGCCATGGCCCCGATCCCGACCACTCCGGTGGCCAGCCCGTCGAGTCCGTCGACGAAGTTGACCGCGTTGGAGCACAGCACGATGAAGAAGACGGTGATGGCGACCGATGCCGGGCTGTTCAGCGAGATGACCACACCGGGCACCGAGATCCACAGCATCTTGACCCCGAGCGCCACGGCGATGCCGGCCGCTAGGATCTGACCGGCGAACTTGGCCGAGGCGGGCAGGTCGAAGACGTCGTCGAGCACACCGACCAGACAGATCACCACCGCAGCGGCGATGACGCCCCGGGAGTCCTGCTGCACGATCGGGTCACCACCCAGGAACGGCAGCTGCCACGCCATCACCACCGCGGCGACGACGCCGGCCAGCATCGCGACTCCGCCGAAGTACGGCATCTCGATGGTGTGCACGTCCCGGTCGCGAACCTTGGCCAGCGCACCCAGCCGGAGCGCCAGTCGCCGGCACAGCCCGCTGACCAGGTAGGTGACCGCGGCGGCGATCAGCAGGACCAGGAGGTACTCGCGCACTCAGCGGTCCCCGCTGAACAAGTCCGGCTCGATTCGGATCAACCTCAGCCGCGCTCGCGTCCCCGTCCTCTGAGCTCGTCCTCTGAGCTCGTCGAAGAGCCGTCCCCGCCTCTGAGCTTGTCGAAGAGCCGCTCTCTGAGCTTGTCGAGAGCCGTCCTCTGGCTTGTCGAATCCGCCGCCGGCGGCGTGGTGAGGTCCTCGACGTCCGGCAGCGTTTCGCGCAGCACCTCGACGCTCAGCGCGCCGTGCCGCACGGATCTCGCCGTCGTCGCTCTGGGTGAAGTCGACGATCGTGGACGGGGCACCGGTGGCGCCGCCGACGGCTCCCCCGTCCAGATAGACCGCCACACTGTCGCCGAGCTGAGCCACGGCCTCGTCACAGGTCAAGGCAGCGGACTGGCCGCTGAGGTTGGCGCTGCTGACGGCCATCGGGCCCGTACGCCGCAAGATCTCCCGGGTCAGGTCGTGATCAGGGACCCGCAGCGCGATCGATCCCTCGGTCTCGCCGAGGTCCATCCGCAGGCTGGGCTGGATCTTGCAGATCACCGTCAACGGTCCGGGCCAGTGCTTCTCGACCAGCTCCCGGGCCAGGTCTGGCACCTCGGTGGCCAGCGCGCGGATCAGGCTGGCATCGCCGATCAGCACCGGCGGCGGCATGTCCCGGCCACGCTGCTTGGCATCGAGCAACCGTTGCACGGCCTCGGCGTTGAACGCATCGGCACCGATGCCGTACACGGTGTCGGTGGGCAGCACCACGCACTCGCCCCGCTCGATCGCCTCCCGCGCCGCCTCGGAAGCAGCCGCGATCAGGTCGAGATCGTCCACCGTGCAGTCGAAACGCTGATAGCCCTCGTTCTCGGGTTCCTCGGCCGTTTCGCTCACCCGGCCAATCCTGCCAGAGTCGCCGGGCTCGACCGCGCGTTCGACACCGCAGCGAGTCAGCGCGATCGACGGACAGCGGTCACGAAGCGCGGTCGACCGGCGAGGTCGCGATGATCGCGTACGGCGGTGAACGCCTCGGTGGCGGCCACCACCGCCGGCGCCGACTCGCCCTGCACATCGGCGTGCTCGAAGCAGAGCAGACCGGCCGGACGGAGCAACCGCGCAGCAACCTGGACGACGACCTTGATCGCGTCCAGACCATCGTGCCCGGAGAACAACGCCAGCGTCGGATCATGATCACGAGCCTCGGGAGCCACGGACTCGAACGCTTCCAGCGGGATGTAGGGCGGGTTGGCGATCACCAGGTCGACGGTTCCGTCGAGCTCGGGCAACGACGTGGCCATGTCCTGCACGTGCAGCTCGACGAGGGTGTCAGCCAGGTTGCGGAAGGCGTACGCCGCCGCGTTCTCGGACAGCTCGACGGCATGGATGTCGACCCGGGTCAGCTCGGTGGTGATCGCTTTCGAGATGGCGCCCGAGCCGGCACAGAGCTCGACGACCAGCGGCCGGTGGTGCAGGGTGATCATCGGCCTCAACCGCTCGATCGCCCAGCCGGTCATCACCTCGGTCTCCGGTCGCGGGACGAAGACCCCGGGGCCGACCTCGAGGTCGAGATAGCGGAAGTGGGCCCGACCGGTCAGGTGCTGGACCGGGATGCGGCGTTCCCGGAGCATGATCATCTGCTCGAACTCGTCCGCCTGAGCGTCGTCGACCTGGTCCAGCAACGGCAGCCGCGCGAGCTCCACCCCCGCCGCGTGGGCCAGCAGGATCCGCGCGTCCGACTGCGGGGTCTCGACGCCCGCGGCCTGCAGCCGAGCGACCGCATCGACGAGCAGTGGACGCACGTTCACGGGTGGGTGTCGCCGACCTGATCGAGGCGTTCGGCGGTGTCGGCCTCCTGCAACGCGGTGACGACCGCCTGCAGGTCACCGTTGAGCACCTGGTCGAGGTTGTAGGCCTTGAAGCCGATCCGGTGGTCGGAGATCCGGTTCTCGGGAAAGTTGTAGGTGCGGATCCGCTCAGAGCGGTCGACCGTACGGACCTGGCTGCGGCGGGCCGAGGACGCCGCACTGGCCGCCTCCTCCTCCGCCGCCGCGATCAACCGGGACCGCAACATCCGCATGGCCTGCTCACGGTTCTGCAACTGGGAGCGCTCGTTCTGCATGGAGACGACGATGCCGGTCGGCAGGTGGGTGATTCGCACAGCCGAGTCGGTCGTGTTGACGCCCTGACCACCCGGGCCGGACGACCGGTAGACGTCGATCCGCAGGTCGTCGTCGTTGATCGCGACCTCGGTCTCCTCGACCTCGGGCATCACCAGCACGCCGGCGGCGGAGGTGTGCACTCGGCCCTGCGACTCGGTCACCGGCACCCGCTGCACGCGGTGCACCCCACCTTCGAACTTCAAGACCCCGTACGGCATCTGGTCCGGCTCGCCGACCGACGACGCCTTGATCGCCACCGTGACCGACCGGTAGCCCCCGAGATCGGTCTCCTGGGCGTCCAGGACCTCCACCTTCCAGCCGCGGGTCTCCGCATATCGGCTGTACATCTTGAGCAGGTCCCCGGCGAACAAGGCCGACTCCTCGCCGCCCTCGCCCGACTTGATCTCGACCAACGCGTCGGAGGAGTCATTGGGGTCGCGGGGCGCGAGCAGCTTCGTCAGCCGCTCGACGACCGGTCCCAGCCGGGCCTGGAGATCGTCGGCTTCGGCGGCGAACGTCTCGTCGTCGGCAGCCAGCTCACGCGCCGCGGCCAGGTCGTCGGTCAGGCGGTGGTACTCGTCCAAGGCCTTGACGATCGGTGTCAGCTCCGCATACCGCCGGCCGACCTTGCGGGCCCGAGCGATGTCGGAGTGCACCGCCGGATCGGACAGTGCCTTCTCGAGCTCGCCGAACTCATCGCGCAGGTGGGCCGCCGACTCGAACACTGTGTCTTCCTCTCTGTTCGCGCCCGGTTCGGGCCTGGTGATGCTGTCTTCCTCACTCGCTCGCAGACGAAAAAGCGTGTCTGCTCCTCGACCCCTGACAAGCAACAGCGCCGGGAGGCAGGATCGAAACCCTGCCTCCCGGCGCTGGTTGAAGCTACTTGGCAGCCTTCTTGGCGGCGTACCGCTTCTCGAACCGGGCAACGCGGCCGCCGGTGTCGAGGATCTTCTGCTTGCCCGTGTAGAACGGGTGGCAGGCCGAGCACACTTCGGAACGGATGACACCGTTCGCGGCAGTGCTGCGGGTGGTGAACGTGTTGCCACAGGTGCAGGTCACCTGGGTCTCGCCGTAGGCGGGATGGATGTCGGGCTTCATGATCTCTCCTCTTATCTCTGCACCGGGTCGCCCACGCGGATTGCGTATCGGACGTGAACCGGCACCAAGGGGTTAGTTTGCCGCAGATCTCCCCACGGCTCCAAACTCACAACTACTACGGGTGGCTATTTAGTCCCGCCCCGGCGCCGGCCCTTCGACCAGCCCGGGCTGCTGAACCGGCTATGCCAGCCGCCGACTACTGCGGGATGTTCTTGGTGATCGCGGCCAGGAACTCGTGGTTGCTCTGCGTCTTGCGCAGCCGATCGAGCAGCATCTCCAGGCCCTGGAGATTGTCCAGGCCGGAGAGGACGCGTCGCAGCTTCCACACGATGGCCAACTCCTCGCGGCTCATCAACAGCTCCTCGCGGCGCGTGCTGGAGGCGTCGACGTCGATGGCCGGGAAGATGCGCTTCTCGGAGAACTCCCGCCGCAAGCCGCAGCTCCATGTTGCCGGTGCCCTTGAACTCCTCGAAGATCACCTCGTCCATCTTCGAGCCGGTCTCGATCAAGGCCGTGGCCAGGATCGTCAGCGAGCCGCCGCCCTCGATGTTGCGCGCAGCTCCGAAGAACTTCTTCGGCGGATAGAGCGCAGCCGAGTCGACACCACCGGACAGGATCCGTCCACTGGCCGGGGCTGCGATGTTGTAGGCGCGACCCAGCCGGGTGATGCCGTCGAGCAGCACGACGACGTCGCGGCCGGACTCGACCAGCCGTTTGGCCCGCTCGATGGCCAGCTCGGCGACCGTGGTGTGATCGTCGGCCGGACGGTCGAAGGTCGAGGCGATGACCTCGCCCTGGACGGCTCGCTGGAAGTCGGTGACCTCCTCCGGACGCTCGTCGACCAGCACGACCATGAGGTGGACTTCTGGGTTGTTGGTGCTGATGGCATTGGCGATCGACTGCATGATCATCGTCTTGCCGGCCTTGGACGGCGAGACGATCAGACCACGCTGTCCTTTGCCCACCGGGCAGACGAGGTCGATGATGCGACCGGTCATGTTGGTCGGGGTGGTCTCCAGCTTGAGCCGCTCCTGCGGGTAGAGCGGGGTCAGCTTGCCGAACTCGACCCGGCCCTTGGCCTGCTCCGGATCGCCGCCGTTGACGGTCTCGAGCCGGACCAGCGGGTTGAACTTCTCTTTCCGGTCTCCGTCCTTGGACGCTTTGATGACACCGGTGATCACGTCGCCCTTGCGCAGGCCGAACTTCTTGACCATCGAGAGCGAGACGTACGCGTCCTCAGGACCGGGCAGGTAGCCGGAGGTCCGGACGAAGGCGTAGTTGTCGAGCACGTCCAAGATGCCGCGGGCCGGCACCAGCACGTCGTCGTCGGACACCGTGGGGTCAGCCTCGTAGCGCTCCATGCCGACGTTGCCACCGGAGGTGCGGTTGCTGCGCCGCCCCTGACGGTCCCGGCTGCGCCGACGCCGGCCACGGCGACCGCCACCGTCGTCGTCCCAGTCGCGGCTCTGGCTCTCCCGCGTCGGACCTGTGTCGCGGTTCTGGTTGCCACGATCGGCGTTGTCGCGGTTCTGGTTCTGGTTGTCGCGGTCCTGGTTGCCGCGATCGGCGTTGTCGCGGTTCTGGTTCTGGTTGTCGCGACCCTGGTTACCCCGGTCGACGTTGTCCCGGTTCTGGTTACCGTCGCGGTTCTGGTTGCCGTCGCGGTTCTGGTTGCCGTCGCGGTTCTGGTTCTGATTACCGTCGCGGTTCTGGTTCTGATTGCCGTCGCGGTTCTGGTTGCCGTTGCGACGGTTGCGCCGCTCGTTCTGGCCGCCCTGGTCGGGGCGTTCGTCGTCGCGGCCGGATGAGTCGCCGCCGCCCTCGCTGCGATCGGACTCGGTGTCACGCTGCGGCGCGGTGACGAGCTCCGGCTGCGGGCCGTCGCTGCTGGGCCGAGAAGTGACCTCCTCGCGGCGCGACACCTCCTCGCGGGGGGCTCGCTGGAGCTCGTCGAGAGCACTGGCCACATCGTCGTTGCGACGCTGCGGGGCCTCGACGGCCGGTGCAGCCGCCGGCGCGGACGTCTCTGACCGAGGTTCAGATCCACCGGATCCGTCGCGACCGGAGGCGTTTCCGCTGCCCGAGCCGCCGTTGCTCGACCCACCCCGGTTGGATCCGCTCTGCGCGGACTGGATGGCGTCGATCAGCTGGCCCTTGCGCATGGCGCCGGTGCCGCGAAGGCCCAGCGAGCTGGCCAGCTGCTTGAGCTCGGGCAGGACCATCGAGTCCAGGCCAGAGCCCTTTCGCTTGCGGACGACGCCACTTCCGCCTTCAGCGGGGGCGCTCGTCACTTCGGCGATATCAGTCAAGGTTTGCATTCCTTATCGGTGTGGGCGCCGTCTCGGCCACCCTTCCAATGGATCGGAGTGCACTTCACCCCGATCCGGAGTCGTTCTACGTAAGGTCATCACCGCTTTGCGGCGACGGGTACTGAGATATGGATGACGGGAGACGCAGGTGAGGAGTCTCGGCGTCGCGCCTGACCTTTGAGGCGCTGCCCTGGTCGATCTGCGGGGTGGCTCACCTGGGCAGATGCCTCTGGCTGGAGCTGAGCCGCTGCAGATCGGATGACCTGTTGGCGAGATCAGGCTAGCACTAGCCGGGCCGGATCCGTGCTACCCGCCGTATCTCAACTCGGCAAAAGTTCACTGAGCGGGTCGACCGTCACTGACACCGGCCCGCCGATGGCGACCGGACGGAGGGAGAAACCGGCCACCGGCTCGTCCAACAGCCCAGCCAGCTGCGCCGTGGGCCCGAGCACCGCCACGCTCGGTCCCGCCCCACTGATGACGGCGGCGAAACCCTTGCTACGCAGCGATTTGACCAGCTCGTACGACCTGGGCATGGCGGTGGAGCGGTAACCCTGGTGCAGCCAGTCACGGGTTCCGTCGAACAGCAGACTGGGGTCGTACGCCAAGGCGTGGACCAGCACGGCAGCCCGACCGGCATTGGCCGCGGCCTCGTCGTGCGGCACCATCTCCGGCAACAAACCCCGCGCGGACTGGGTCGGCACCGGCGTGTCGGCGACGTAGACCACGCCGCTGACCGACGGATCCACCCGTCCTTCAGCGACCGCCACACCGTTGCGGCCTTCGTACGCCAGCACGAACCCCCCGTGGATCGCTGCCGCCACGTTGTCCGGATGGCCCTCGATCGCGTTCGCGTGCTGCAGCAGCCAGCCGAGGTCCAGCGCACGGCCGGCCAGCGCCGAGGCTGCCGCCAGCCCCGCGACGATCGCCGCCGAGGACGAGCCCAGACCGCGACCGTGCGGGATCGTGTTGCGGCACTGCAGCCGCAGACCTGGCGCGGCGAAACCGAGATCGGCCAGTCCGGTCAGCGCGGACCGGATGATGAGGTGGCTCTCGTCCCGCGGGATCTCGTCGGCACCTTCACCGGTCACGTCCAGGTGGAAGCCCTGCTCGACCACCGCCAGCTTGATCCGTTCGCGCCAGTCGAAGGCCAGTCCGAAGCAGTCAAACCCCGGGCCCAGGTTGGCGCTGGTCGCCGGCACTTCGACCGTGACCGAAGATCCGGGTCGCAGGATGCTGGTCACCGGCCGACCCTCAGGCGAATCCGCAGGCGGCGGCGACGGCGTCCAGCTGGGCGGCCACCACCTCGGCCTGCACCGGACCACGGCCCTGGAGTGCGGTGTCGATGTCCTTCAACCCGTGCCCGGTCACCGTGATGGCGATCTTCAGGCCGGTGTCCAGCTCACCACGCTCGTGCTTGTGCAGCAGCCCAGCGACCCCCGCGGCCGAAGCGGGCTCGACGAAGATGCCTTCCCGGCTGGCCAGGAACGCCTGGGCATTGAGGATCTGCTCGTCGGTGACCGACTCGATCAGTCCGTGCGACTCGTCGCGGGCAGCGAGCGCCAGATGCCCCGAGGCCGGGTTGCCGATACGGATCGCGGTAGCCACGGTCTCCGGACTGGGCACGCGGTGACCGAGGACCAACGGCGCCGCCCCAGCCGCTTGGAAACCCCACATGCGAGGAGCGTGCGACGCCTTGCCGGCCGCCGCGTACTGGGTGTAACCACGCCAGTAGGCCGAGATATTCCCGGCGTTCCCGACCGGGATGACGTGCAGGTCCGGGGCATCGCCGAGGTCGTCGACGATCTCGAACGCCGCGGTCTTCTGGCCCTCGATCCGGTTCGGGTTGACCGAGTTGACCAAGGCCACCGGATGATGGTCGGCCAGCGCCCGGGCCAGCTCGAGGCAGTCGTCGAAGTTGCCGTCGACCTGGATGACTTTGGCACCGTGGACGACGGCCTGGGCCAGCTTGCCCATGGCGATCCGTCCGGCCGGCAGCAACACAATGGGCAGCAGACCGGCTTTGGCGGCATACGCGGCCGCTGACGCGGAGGTGTTGCCGGTCGAGGCGCAGACCACCGCTTGTGCGCCCTCACCAGCGGCGATGCTCAGGGCCACGGTCATGCCCCGGTCCTTGAACGAGCCGGTCGGGTTCGCGCCCTCGACCTTGACCCACACCTGAGACCCGACGATCTCGGACAAGGCGTCCGCCTCGACGAGCGGCGTGCTGCCTTCGCCGAGGCTGACCACGGGATCGGAGTCGGCCAGCGGGAGCCAGTCGCGGTAGCGCGCGATCAGCCCTCGGGACGGCCGACGGACGACCGGCTGGGCGGCGGAGCTGGGCATCACGTCATTCACCTTCGACTCTCATCACGCTGGTCACCTGGAGCACCTCGTCCAGGTTGCGCAGCGACTCCACGGTGGCGCTCAGGTCCTGGTCCAGCGCCCGGTGGGTCACGATCACCAGCTGCGCGTCGGCGCCGCGGCCGTTCTGGCGTACGGTCTGGATCGACACGTCGTGGCGGGCGAACACCTGGGCGATCGTGGCCAGCACACCGGCGACATCGGCCACCTCGAGCGAGAGGTGGTAGCGGGTCATGACGCTGCCGATCTTGGCCACCGGACGGGCGGCGTAGCTGGACTCCCCCGGTCCGATCGCCCCGCGTACGCGGTTGCGCGCCACCGTCACCAGGTCGCCGAGCACGGCACTGGCGGTCGGCGAGCCCCCGGCGCCCGGGCCGTAGAACATCAGCCGACCGGCCCAGCGGGACTCCACGAACACCGCGTTGTAGGCCCCGCCCACGCTGGCCAGCGGATGGCTCCGCGGGATCATCGCCGGGTGCACCCGCACCGAGACCGTACGCTCGCCGGCCGGGTCCGCGTCGGACAGCTGGCAGATCGCCACCAGCTTGACCACGCAGCCGATGTCGCGCGCCGACGCGATGTCGGACGAGCTCACCTCGGTGATGCCCTCGCGGTAGACGTCGGCCCCGGTGACCCGGGTGTGGAAGGCCAGGCTGGCCAGGATCGCCGCCTTGGCGGCCGCGTCGAAGCCTTCGACGTCGGCCGTCGGGTCGGCCTCGGCGTAGCCGAGTTCCTGCGCCTCGGCCAGCGTCTCGGCGAAGCCGGCGCCGGCCGCATCCATCTTGTCGAGGATGAAGTTGGTGGTGCCGTTGACGATCCCGATCACCGAGGTGATCTCGTCGCCGACCAACGACTCGCGCAGTGGACGGATGATCGGGATCGCGCCGGCGACCGCTGCCTCGAAGTAGAGGTCGGCGCGGGCCTGCTCGGCGGCAGCGAACAGGCTGGCCCCGTCCTCGGCCAGCAGAGCCTTGTTGGCCGTGACCACCGACGCCCCGTGCTCCAGGGCCGAGAGGATCAGCGACCGGGCCGGTTCGATGCCCCCGATCACCTCGATCACCAGGTCGACGTCGTCACGGGCCACCAGGGCCTCGGCGTCGGCGGTGAACAGGGCGGGGTCGATGCCCGGCCGGTCGCGGTTGGGGCGGCGGACGGCGATGCCGATGAGCTCCAGCGGCCGCCCGATCCGAGCCTTCAGGTCGGCCGCCTGCTCGGTGATCAGCCGCGCCACCTCGGAGCCGACAGTGCCGCAGCCGAGCAGAGCCACCCGCAGTGGGGCATCCTGCTCGTCCAGCCGCCTGACCTCAGGCTGCACGCTTGTCACTGTCACGAAGACCTCGCCTACATCTCTTGCCGCTGACTGGGGTTCGCGGCGGATTTATTGTTCCCCATCGGGCGCGTTCGCGCGAAACGGTCAACCCACGTCGAGAGCGAGCAGGTCGTCGACGGTCTCCCGACGGATCAACGTGGTCAGCCGCCCGTCGCGGACCGCCACCACCGGTGGACGTGGCACGTGGTTGTAGTTGCTGGCCATCGAGCGGCTGTAGGCACCTGATGCCGGCACCGCAACCAGGTCGTCGTCGGCGATGTCGGCCGGCAAGAACTCGTCCCGGACCAAGATGTCGCCTCCCTCGCAGTGCTTGCCCACGACACGAGCCAGCGTCGGTGGAGCATCCGAGCGCCGCGAGGCCAGGGTCGCGGAGTACTCCGCGGCGTACAGGGCGGTCCGGATGTTGTCGCTCATGCCGCCGTCGACGGCGACGTAGAGCCGGCTGGCCCCGCCGTCCAGCGCCACCGGCTTGACCGTGCCGACCCGGTAGAGCGCGAAGGCGCTCGGCCCGCTGATCGCCCGGCCCGGCTCGATCGACAGATGCGGTACCGCGATGTCCAGGGCTGTGCACTCGGTGTCGATGATCGTCCGCAACGCGTCGGCCAGCACCTGCGGTTCGGACGGGGAGTCCGCACTGGTGTAGGCGATGCCGAAGCCGCCGCCGAGGTCCAGCTCGCCCATCTCGACTCCGGTCCGGGCGGCGAAGTCGGCGTGCAGCCGCAGGGTGCGCCGGGCCGCGACCTCGAACCCCTCGGCGTCGAAGATCTGCGACCCGATGTGGGAATGGATCCCAACCAGGTCCAGAGCCGGGTGCTCGTGACAGGCGAGCAGGGCCGCCGCCGCGGTTCCGCCGGCGATCGAGAAGCCGAACTTCTGGTCCTCGTGCGCTGTCGCGATGTACTCGTGGGTGTGGGCCTCGACGCCGGTGGTCACCCGGACCATCACCCGCGGCCGCAGCCCGAGCTCGTCGGCCAGCCGACCCAGCCGGGCGATCTCGTCGAACGAGTCGACGATGATCCGTCCCACCCCGGCGGTCAGGCCCTGGCGGAGCTCGTCGAGGCTCTTGTTGTTGCCGTGCAGACCCGACCTTGCTGAGGTCGACGCCGGCCCGCTGGACCACGGCGAGCTCGCCACCGGTGCAGACGTCGATGCCGAGGCCTTCCTCGCTCACCCAACGGGCGACCGCCGTGCACAGGAACGACTTGGCGGCGTAGTAGACGTCCCAGCCCGCGAACGCCGTCGGCGAAGGCCCGCGCCCGAGACCGCAGATCGGCCTCGTCGACCACGTACGCCGGGGTGCCGACCTGCTCGGCGATGTCCAGCACGCTCAGACCGGCCACCGAGAGCACCCCGTCTGTCATCCTTGCTGACCCCAGCGCTCCACAGCCTCGGCAGCAGCGCGTTGACGTCGTGCGGCACGGCCAGCCAGCCGGGCGCACGCGAGGCAACGTCGGCGTGGATCGAGCCGGCGACATGGGAGTGCGTCACAAGGTCGAACTGTGCCAGACCGCCCGGCGTCGCCCGGGAATAGCCGATGCGCGGACAGCCTCAGTCGCCACGCGGGTGGAATGTGACAACGCGGGTGCGGCCGCACTGGTACATTTCTCCACGGTCCATTCGGCCCGGTCCCGCGTCACCGTGGGGCGGGCCCCCGTAGCTCAGGGGATAGAGCACCGCCCTCCGGAGGCGGGAGCGCAGGTTCGAATCCTGCCGGGGGCGCTGATGCCTGGCCCTGATTTCGCATCACTGGTTCGCGGATCCCTGACGTGTCCCATGGACGACCGTCGAACCAGTGGTGCGTTTTCCGGGTAAGGCCTCACATCCGTCTGACCGCCGGGCCGAGTCGAGGGGTTCCAACGCTTGAGCACGCAGAGTCTGACCCGCTGGTACGACGCCCGCCGCGGCGGCCGATCGGTCGTGCTGAGCTGGTTGGCCACGCGGGTGTTGATCTTGGTCGTGCTTGCCACCGTGGAGCGGTTGGTCGTCGGCGACGTCTTCTACTACTGGCGCAAGATCAACGGTCTCTCCGCAGCCGGCCTGGCCGGCACCTTGAACGAGTACCCGACGCCGGTGACCTGGATCCTGTGGCTGCCGTACGGCATCACCGGCGGCTCGCGAACCGGCTACCTGGTCGCATTCATCGTCTTCATGGTGGTCCTGGACGCGCTCTTCGTCCTCGCCCTGTGGCGGAGCGCCGGCCGTCGGCACGACCGCGCGATCGACTTCTGGCTGGTCTTCGTGGCGTTGATCGGTCCGCTGTGCTACGTGCGCTTCGACATCCTGCCGGCCGTGCTGGCCGGTGGTGCGCTCCTCGCGGCGCGTAAGCGTCCCTGGATCACCGGCGCGCTGACCGGGCTGGGGGCCGCGATCAAGCTGTGGCCGGCCCTGCTGATCCCGTCCTTTCTGGCCTTCAAGCGCGACCGTCGTCCGGCCGGGCTCGCTTTTGTCCTGGTCGGGTTCGGTCTGGCGGCGATCAGTCTGATCTTCGGAGGCGCCGCCCGGCTGATCTCTCCCCTCACCTGGCAGTCCGGTCGGGGGCTGCAGATCGAGTCGATCTGGGCGACGCCGCTGATGGTGGCCCGCGCCTTCAGCCCGGCCGGGTGGTCGGTGGCCATGTCGAAGTACCAGGCGTACGAGGTGTTCGGCGCCGGCGTGCCCCCGCTGCTGCTGCTCAGCAACCTGGCCACCGTGCTCGGCCTGGCGATGATCATCGCCTTGTTCGTCCGGGCGTTCCGCGCCTCGGGCTCGACCCCGGTGGCGATCGGCCTGGTCATCTTGGCGACCGTCGCGATCATGACCATCACCAACAAGACGCTCAGCCCGCAGTACCTGCTGTGGATGGGCGGGCCGATGGCTGCCCTGATCCTGATGCGAGGCGGCGCCGCCAGGCCGGAGCGGGTGGCCATCGTCCACCTGGCCCGGCAGCTGCTCGTGCTCGCGTTGCTGACCCACCTGGTCTATCCCCTGCTCTACGACGGCTTCCTCGGCCGCCAGGGCCAGATCATGGTGGTCGTGTCCACCCTGGTCACGGCGCTGCGCAACCTCGCCCTGGTCGCCTTCACCGTCGAGGTCTGCCGTTTCGCCTGGCGGTTTCTGGGCCGTCCCGCGGTCGGGTCCGACTCGCGGACGTGACCAGTCGCCTGCTGGTCTCAATCCTTCGGTAGCCTAGGAAAAGGTCTGCGCGGGGGATCAGCCAGCGATGCCTGGACAGACCGTAAAGGCGGGCGTCCGAGCCCGCGACCGTTCGTAGAAGGAAGAAGGGGACAGTGGCCATCGTGCCCGACCAATCACCCACCCAGTCCGCGACCGCCGCCGAAGACACCGACTTCGGCGCCAACGACTGGCTGCTGGAGGAGATGTACGAGCAGTTCAGTGCAGATCCCGACTCGGTGGACCCCGCGTGGGCCAACTACTTCGCCACCCACGGCGCTCCCGGCGAAGCCGAGAACGGCAGTTCGCCCGCGGCCCAGCCCAACGGCTCCGTGCCAGCCAAGCCCGCGTCGGCCCCAGCCCCGGCCCCGGCAGCCGAGCCCGCAGCGCAGACACCGCGTACGACCGCGCCTCCGGCACCCGCGCCGGCGCCTGAGGTGAAGCCCGCTCCGGTGGCCGCGGCCAGCACCAGCCGCCGGTCCCCGACGGTCGAGAAGGCCAGCCCGAACAAGGAGGGCCGGCCCGCCACGCCCGGCACCCGCGGCGGCGTCCCGGCTGATCCGCCCAACCCCTCCAACCGGCCGAACGTCTCGCTCGAGGAGCCGGTGCGGACCACCTTGCGTGGTGCCCCCGCCCGGACGGCGAAGAACATGGACGTGTCGCTGACCGTCCCCACCGCGACCAGCGTCCGATCGCTGCCGGTGAAGCTGCTGATCGACCAGCGCGTCGTGATCAACAACCACCTGCGCCGGGCCCGCGGCGGCAAGGTCTCCTTCACCCACCTGATCGGCTACGCCATGGTGCAGGCGCTGAAGAACGTGCCCGCCATGAACACCGGCTACGAGGTCGTCGACGGCAAGCCGACAATGGTCGTGCCGGCCCACGTCAACCTCGGCCTGGCCATCGACCTGCCCAAGGAGGACGGCACCCGCCAGCTGCTGGTGCCGAGCATCAAGAGCTGCGAGACGCTCGACTTCGCCCAGTTCTGGGCCGCGTACGAGCAGATGGTGAAGAAGGCCCGCGCCGGCAAGCTCGAGGTGTCCGACTTCGCGGGCACCACGATCACGTTGACCAACCCGGGCACCATCGGCACCAACCACTCGGTGCCGCGGCTGATGTCCGGCCAGGGCACCATCATCGGCGTCGGCTCGATGGACTACCCGCCGGAGTTCCAGGGGTCGAACCCGGACCGGCTGGCCGAGAACGGCGTCAGCAAGATCATGACGCTCACCTCGACGTACGACCACCGGGTCATCCAGGGTGCGCAGTCCGGGCAGTACCTGCAGCGGCTGCACGCGTTGCTGCTCGGCGAGGACGGCTTCTACGACGACGTCTTCGCTTCGCTGAGGATCCCGTACGAGCCGATCCGCTGGGCTCAAGACGTCGTCTCCGACCACGAGGACCAGATCCCCAAGCAGGCGCGGATCATGGAGATGATCAACGCCTACCGGGTCCGCGGCCACCTGATGGCCGACACCGACCCGTTGGAGTACCGCCAGCGCCGGCACTACGACCTCGACGTGCAGAGCCACGGGCTGACGTTGTGGGACCTGGACCGTGAGTTCGCCACCGGCTCGTTCGCCGGCGGGCAGGGCCTGATGAAGATGCGCAAGATCCTCGGCATCCTCCGCGACTCCTACTGCCGGACCATCGGCATCGAGTACATGCACATCTCCGAGCCCACCCAGCGGAAGTGGATCCAGGATCGGGTCGAGCGGCCGCACGAGTCGCTGCCTCGCGAGGAGCACCTGCGGATCCTCGACAAGCTCAACGAGGCCGAGATCTTCGAGACCTTCCTGCAGACCAAGTTCGTCGGACAGAAGCGCTTCAGCCTCGAGGGTGGCGAGTCCGCCATCGCACTGCTCGACGAGGTCTGCGAGCAGGCCGCCGACGCCGGCCTGGAAGAGGTCTGCATCGGCATGCCGCACCGCGGCCGGCTGAACGTGCTCTCCAACATCGTGGGCAAGTCGTACGCCCAGATCTTCCGCGAGTTCGAGGGCAACATCGATCCCCGGACCGTCCAGGGATCGGGTGACGTCAAGTACCACCTCGGTTCGGAGGGCCAGTTCACCGCGCTGACCGGGGCGACGATCAAGACCTCGGTCGCCGCCAACCCCAGCCACCTCGAGGCCGTCAACCCTGTCCTGGAAGGGATTGCCCGCGCCAAGCAGGACATCCTCGACCGGGGCACCGAGTTCCCGGTGGTCCCCGTGCTGATGCACGGCGACGCCGCGTTCGCCGGTCAGGGTGTGGTGGCCGAGACCCTCAACCTCAGCCAGCTGCGTGGCTACCGTACGGGTGGCACCATCCACATCATCGTGAACAACCAGGTCGGCTTCACCACCTCCCCGACCGAGTCGCGCTCCTCGATCTACTGCACCGACGTCGCTCGGATGGTGGCCGCGCCGATCTTCCACGTGAACGGCGACGACCCCGAGGCATGCATCCGGGTCGCCCGGCTGGCCTTCGCGTTCCGCCAGGAGTTCAACAAGGATGTCGTCATCGACCTCATCTGCTACCGCCGGCGCGGGCACAACGAGGGCGACGACCCGAGCTTCACCCAGCCCAAGATGTATGACCTGATCGAGAAGAAGCGCTCCACCCGCAAGCTCTACACCGAGGCCCTGATCGGCCGCGGGGACATCAGCGTCGAGGACGCCGAGGAAGTGATGACCCGCTTCCAGCAGCGCCTGGAGAGCGTGTTCCGTGAGGTGCGCGATCCGGAGCTGCCGGCCCGCGAGGTCGACCTCAACCGGGTGCCGGTCTATCCGGCGAAGGCTGGGGCCAAGCACGGGACGGCGATCACGGCGGAGGCGCTCAAGAAGATCTCCGACGCCCACACCACCTTCCCTGACGGCTTCACCGTGCACCCGAAGGTGATGCCGCAGCTGCAGCGCCGCGCCGCCGCCATCACCCAGGGCCCGATCGACTGGGCCACCGGCGAGATCTTGGCCCTGGGTTCGCTACTGCTCGAGGGCCGCACCGTACGCCTGACCGGCCAGGACAGCCGGCGGGGCACCTTCGTGCAGCGGTTCGCCGCCATCGTCGACCGGATCACCGGCGAGTCCTGGGTGCCGCTGAAGCATCTCGACGAGGACCAGGGGAAGTTCCACGTCTTCGACTCGCTGCTCAGCGAGTACGCGGCGATGGGCTTCGAGTACGGCTACTCCGTGGCCCGGCCTGAGGCGCTGGTCGTGTGGGAGGCCCAGTTCGGTGACTTCGCCAACGGTGCACAGACCATCATCGACGAGTTCATCACCTCGGGTGAGGCCAAGTGGACCCAGAAGTCGGGGGTCGTGCTGCTGCTGCCGCACGGCTACGAGGGCCAGGGACCCGACCACTCGTCGGCCCGGGTCGAACGCTTCTTGACGCTGGCCGCCGAGAACGCCTTCACCGTCGCCCAGCCCTCGAGCCCGGCGAGCCACTTCCACATGCTCCGCTCGCAGGCCCTGGGCGAGCAGCACCGGCCGCTGATCGTCTTGACCCCGAAGTCGATGCTGCGCAACAAGCTGGCCGTGTCCCAGCCGGCCGACTTCACCGAAGGCACCTGGACGCCGATCCAGACCGACCCGACGGTGACCGACCCCAGCCAGGTCGAGTCGGTCATCCTCTGCTCGGGCAAGGTCCGCTGGGACCTCGTCAACCGGCGCCAGCAGACCGACAAGGTCGGCAAGGTGGCGATCGTCGCGGTCGAGCGGCTGTATCCGCTGCCCGGCAAGGAGATCGCCAACGAGATCGCCCGCTACGACAACGTCAAAGAGGTCCGCTGGGTGCAGGACGAGCCGACCAACCAGGGAGCCTGGCCGTTCATGGCCCTCAACCTGCCTGGTGCGCTGGCGGCGGAGGTTCCCGGTCGCCAGTGGCAGCTGACCCCGATCACCCGGCCCGCCTCGTCGGCGCCGTCGGTCGGTTCGGGCAAGGTCCACGAGTCGCAGCAGCGTGCCTTGATGGACGCGGCCTTCGCCTGAGGCGTACGGGACCGGATGTATTTCACGGATCGAGGCATCGAAGAGCTCGAGACACGCAGGGGTGACGACGAGGTCACCCTTGCGTGGCTCGCTGAGCAACTCCGGACTTTCGTCGACCTCAACCCCGACTTCGAGATCCCCGTCGAGCGCCTCGCCACCTGGCTCGCCCGCCTCGACGACGAAGACGACTGACCCCGCCCCCTGAGCTCAGCCCGAGTAGGTGGACCGGCGGAGCATGCGGATCTCGACGCCCCCGAAGGTGGGCTCTTCCTGCTCGGTGCCATCGGGGACGAAGCCGTGGGCGGCGTAGAAGCGTCGGGCTCGGTGGTTGTCGCGGAATACCCAGAGCACGGCGTCGTGGTCATGGATCGCCGCCTTGATCAGCCGACGGCCCAGACCCGTGCCCCAGTAGACCTGGCGGACGTAGATCGCGTAGAGCTGCCAGTCGACCTCGACATCGACTTCGTGGTTGGGCCCGGCCAGGGCGAAGCCCACCACCTCGTCCTGGTCGACGGCGAGCCAGCGCTCGTTCTCGGAGCGGATGCGGCTTCGCCAACGTTCGGTGTGGGCAGCGACATCGGCCATGGCCGCTGTCAGGCGGTCGGGCGGCACCAACCCTGCGTACGCCTCGCGCCAGCACGCCAGCTGGCAGGCTGTGGCCGCCGCGGCATCCGCCTCGACCGGCCTCCGGATCTCCACCACGACCTGACTGTAGGACCGCCGACCGCCCACCCGCACCCAGATTGTTGTGCGGAAAACCCAGTGGCAGCGGCGGGCACGGCAACCTAGAGTTGGCCTCGCCCCGGATCAGCGGTGGCTCCCGGTGTGCCGAGAGACCTTCCGCGCGTCGTACCTGGGGCACCGCCCTGAACGGCTACGCCGGCAACGGCACCACTCCCAGTAGCGGCGTCGGCGGACGACATCAGCGGTGACGCACCTTGCGACCAGGTGACGTCCGGTTCCGGCCGGGCCGACCTCGGTCCCGTACGTCGTCGTGTCGTTCGCCGACGTCCACCCTGTCCAGCCAAGCACCCGCCAATCAGCACGATTCCGACCACGGAGGTGAGCACCCATGTTGAAGATCACAGTCGAGACGACGGAGAACGTCGTCGTCTACCGCGACGGAGCCCTGGTCAAGGTTCTGACCGCCGGCCGCCATCGGCGAGTCCGCCGGGGCCGCTACGTACGGGTCGACCGCCGCGCGACGCTGACCACGGTCGCGCCGCAGGAGGTGCTGACCGCCGATGGGGTCTCGGTGCGGGTCACCGCCACCGTGCTGTGGTCGGTGGCCGACCCGGTCGCCTACCTCGAACGGACCCAGGATCCGATGTCAGTCGTCTATCTGGCCGTCCAGGGCTCCCTGCGAGAGCTGTTGGCCGAGCTCGAGGTGTCGGCGGTCTTGCGTGAGGCGCGGCGTACGGTGATCGAAGCGCTCACCGCCGCGGCCCGCGAGGCCGGTCGGCCCCTCGGGATCTCGGTCGACTCGGTGATGATCAAGGACGTGATCGTCCCGACGGAGCTGCGGGCCGCGTACGCCGAGCTCGTCACCACCCGGCAGCGAGCCCAGGCCCAGCTGGAGACGGCGCGGGCCGAGACTGCGGCGCTGCGCTCGATGGCCAACGCCGCCAAGCTGTTGGACGACCATCCAGCACTGGCCCAGCTGCGGATGATCCAGGCCGCGCCCTACGGGACCAAGATCGTTTTCGGGGTCTCCGACCACGCCGGGGACTGAGGCTCAGAGCTCGAAGACGATCTTGCCGAAGGCTTCGCCGCTGATCATGGCGGCGAAGCCTTCGGCGGCGTCGGCCAGCGGCCGCGTCGAGTCGATCACCGGTCGAATCCCTGTGCTGACCAGCATCTGGGTCAGCGCCACCAGCTCGGCTCGGGTGCCCATGGTCGATCCGATCACCCGCAACGGCTTGAAGAAGATCTTGGTCAGCTCGGCCTTCTCCGGCTCGGCGCCGGAGGTGGTGCCACAGATGACCACCGTGCCACCGGGCCGCAGCGCATTGATCGAGTGCGACCAGGTGGCGGCCCCGACGGTCTCCAGCACGGCGTCCACCCGCTCGGGCAGTCGTGCGCCGGAGGGAAACGCCTGGTGGGCGCCGAGATCAACCGCCCGCGCCCCACGAGCCTCGTCGCGCGACGTCACCCAGACCCGCAGCCCCGCCTGCCGCGCCAGCAGCACACAGGCCGTGGCCACTCCCCCGCCCGCGCCCTGGATCAGGACCGTCTCGCCGGGCCGCAACCCGGATTGCACGAAGAGCATCCGGTACGCGGTCAGCCAGGCCGTCGGCAGGCAGGCCGCCTGAGCGAAGCTGAGCTCGGGAGGTTTGGGCACCACATTGGCGGCCGGCACCCGCACCTGCTCGGCCAGCGTGCCGGGATAGCGCTCCGACAGCAACGACCGGCGCGGGTCGTAGGTGGAGTCCGCACCATCGAAGGCCGGGTCGTTGACGACCGCGTGCACGACCACCTCGCGGCCATCAGCGGTCACCCCCGCGGCATCGCAGCCGAGAATCATCGGCAACCGCTCGGACGGCAGCCCGACTCCGCACAGCGACCAGACGTCGTGATGATTGAGAGCGGCCGCCTTGACCGTGACGGTCACCCACTCCTCGGGCGTCGGCGGCGGGTCGATCTCGGCCACGCGAAGCGCGTCGAGGGGCCGATCCGGGTCGGCGCTGACGGCGTAGGCAGCAAGCATGGAGCCAGCCTAGAGCTCCGACCCGACGGCCAGCACTAGAGTCGCTCGGGTGACCAGCACCGACCTCGACGCCGTCGCCCGCGCCTATTCCGACCAGGTCGGACAGCAACCGACAGGCATCTGGGCCGCACCGGGTCGGGCCAACCTGATCGGGGAGCACACCGACTACAACGACGGTTTCGTGATGCCGTTCGCTCTCGACCAAGCAGTCACGGTGGCCGCGGCGGCTCGCGCTGACGACACCTGGCGGGTGACCACCCTCAACCTCGGCTCGACGGTCACCTTCGGCCGGGCCGACCTGAACCCGGGTATGGCCGGCTGGGCGGCGTACGTGGCGGGCGTGGTCTGGGCCCTCGAACAGGCGGGCCACGAGGTCGCGGGTGCCGAGCTGGTGCTGACCTCCGACGTGCCGACCGGCGCCGGACTCTCCTCGTCCGCCGCCTTGGAGTGTGCCGTGCTGACCGCTCTGGCCGATCTCTCGAACCTCTCGATCGAGCCGCTGGAACGGGCCAAGCTGGCCCGTCGCTGCGAGAACGAGTTCGTCGGCGCGCCGACGGGGCTGATGGACCAGGCGGCCTCGACCCTCTGCACCGCCGAGCACGCCCTGTTCTTCGACTGCCGCACCTTCGCCACCGAACAGGTCGGTCTCGATCTCGCCGCCGCCGGGCTGGACCTCCTGGTGCTGGACACCAAGACCCCGCACGCCCTGGTGGACAGCGAGTACGCCACCCGCCGGCAGTCCTGCGAGGCGGCCTCCCGGCTGCTGGGGGTGCCGGCCCTGCGTGACGTCGATGACCTCGAGGCGGCCCTCGAGCAGCTGCCCGATCCGGTCATGCAACGTCGCGTACGCCATGTGGTCACCGAGAATGCTCGGGTGCTCGAGGCGGCCGACGTCTTGAGGACCGGTCGGATCGCCGACCTGGCGCCGCTGCTGGACGCCTCCCACGCCTCCATGCGCGACGACTTCGAGATCACCGTGCCCACCGTCGATCTGGCCGTCGACGCGGCGCGCGACGCCGGCGCGCTCGGAGCCCGGATGACCGGTGGCGGTTTCGGTGGTTGCATCATCGCCCTCACCCCGGCCGGAGATGCTGACCGGGTGGGACAGGCGGTGGCGGAGCGCTTCGCCGCGGCCGGTCACGGTGCGCCGGAGCACTTTGCCGCTCATCCGTCGGCCGGGGCCAGGCGCCTGCGCTGACGGCAAGATCTCGTTCCAATCGCTGTTGCAACCGGTTCCGAAGGGCGCAACGTCGAGACCGGCGTGTCAGTATTCTCACAGTTGTCGGGGCGAGGTGGCCCGACACCGTGTGCCCGTCGGGGCGCGCGACAACGACCGAGCGCGTCGAGCGCAACACGACCCGGGGTCCATGCCACCCGGTGTCAAAGGAGGAAGAACTCTGTGAACGTCAGAACCAAAATCGGATTCGCCGCGGTCTCGGTGGCTGCACTCGCCCTGAGCGCCTGTGGCTCCGACTCGCTCAGTGGCGAGCCCGCCGGCTCCAGCGCCCCGTCGGTCTCGGTCAGCCAGGATGCCGACCTGTCGGCCAAGCTGCCGCAGAGCATCAAGGACGCCGGCGTGATCAAGGTCGGCACCGACTCCAGCTATGCCCCGAGCGAGTTCCTGGCCGGTGACGGCAAGACCATCCAGGGCTTCGACATCGACGTGTTCAACGCGGTGGCCGCCAAGTTCGGGGTCAAGGCCGAGTTCCAGACCGCCGACTTCGCCTCGATCATCAACGGCGTCAACGGCAAGAAGTACGACGTCGGCATCTCCTCGTTCACCATCAACGACGAGCGCAAGAAGCAGGTCAACATGGTGAGCTATTTCTCCGCGGGCACCCAGTGGGCCACCGCCGCCGGCAACCCCAAGGGCATCGACCCCGACAACGCCTGCGGCAAGACCGTCGCCGTCCAGACCGGCACCGTCCAGGCCGACCCCGACCTCCCGGCCCGCAGCAAGAAGTGCGGCGCCGACAAGATCAACATCTTGTCCTACAAGGACCAGGGTCAGGCGACCAACGCCGTCGTCACCGGCAAGGCCGATGCCATGCTCGCCGACTCGCCCGTCGTCGCGTACGCGGTGAAGCAGTCCGCCGGCAAGCTCGAGACGCTCGGTGACATCTACGAGGCCGCACCGTACGGCTATGTCCTGCCCAAGGACCAGACCGACTTCGCCGCCGCGATCGTCGAGGCGCTGAAAGCGATCGAGACCGACGGCGCCTACAAGGCAGCGCTCGAGAAGTGGGGCGTCGAGCAGGGCGCCATCTCTGATTTCGCCGTCAACCCGTGACCGTCACGGCCGCCCGTGAGGGCACCGACGAGCGGCCCGGTCTGATCAAGGCCACGCCGGTCCGCCACCCCTGGCGGTGGGTGGCGATCGGCGTCTTGGCCGTGCTGGCCGCGATGTTCCTCAACCTGCTGATCAACAACGAGGCGTTCAACTGGCCGTTCGTCTTCCAGGCGATGTACCAGAAGCCGGTGATCCGCGGCTTCTGGACCAGCACCATCACGGTGACCATCTTGTCGATGATCTTCGGGGTCGCCCTCGGCGTGGTGCTGGCGGTGATGCGGCTGTCGGACAATCCGGTGCTGCGCGGCGTGTCCTGGCTCTACACCTGGTTCTTCCGGGCCATCCCGCGTTACGTGCTGCTGGTCATCATGGGCGGTCTCGGGGTGCTCTTCCTCGACGGGCTGTCCTTCGGGGTGCCGTTCGACTGGAAGATCATCGAGTGGCTGGGGCTCAGCGGCGACTGGCGGTTCCTGACCATCGACGCCAACAAGCTGTTCGGCGGCCTCGTCGGCGGCATCATCGGGCTGGCCGCCTCGGAGGCCGCCTACATGGCCGAGATCGCTCGGGCCGGCATCCTCAGCGTCGACCCCGGTCAGATGGAAGCCGCCCAGGCCCTGGGCATGAGCCGGGGCAAGGCGATGCGCCGGGTCGTGCTGCCGCAAGCCATGCGGGTGATCGTGCCGCCGACCGGCAACGAGACGACCGCGATGCTGAAGGACACCTCACTGCTGGTCGCGATCCCGGTCACCACCGACGTGTTCTTCCAGCTGCAGGCCATCGGCAACCGGACCTACCAGGTGTTCCCGGTGCTGATCGCCGCGACGATCTACTACCTGATCGCCTCGAGCGTGTTGATGATCGGCCAGGCGTACCTGGAGCGGCGGTTCGGTCGAGGGGTCGGCACACGCGGTCCGAGCACCAAGGAGAAGGCGGCCAAGGGCCTGGCGATCGGGAGCGCGAAATGACCACCACGACGACACCGCCGACCACCCCGCTGGTGCGCGCGGTCAACGTCAGCAAGTCCTTCGGCAGCAACGAGGTGCTCAAGGGCGTCGACCTCACGGTCGAGCAGGGCGAGGTCGTCACGCTGCTGGGGCCGAGCGGCTCGGGCAAGACGACCTTCCTGCGGCTGATCAACCAGATGGAGACCCTGACCGGGGGCCGGATCTGGGTCGGTGGCGAGCTGATCGGGATCGAGGAGCGCAAGGGCAAGCTGCACGTCCGCAACGACAAGGACATCGCCCGGCAGCGCTCGCGGATCGGCATGGTCTTCCAACGCTTCAACCTGTTTCCCCACATGACGGCGCTGGAGAACGTGATGGAGGCCCCGATCAAGGTCAAGGGCCAGCCGAAGGCACAGGTCAAGGCCGAGGCCCTCGCGCTGCTGGAGAAGGTGGGGCTGGCCGACCGAGCCAACTACTACCCCTCCCAGCTGTCCGGCGGTCAGCAGCAGCGAGTGGCCATCGCCCGGGCGCTGGCCATGAAGCCCGAGCTGATGCTCTTCGACGAGCCCACCTCGGCGCTCGATCCGGAGCTGGTCGGCGAGGTGCTCAAGGTGATGCGTGATCTGGCCGAGGGCGGCACCACGATGATCGTGGTCACCCACGAGATGGGTTTCGCCCGAGGCGTTGCCGACCGCGTCGTCTTCATGGACCAGGGCGTGGTCGTCGAGGAGGGGCCCCCGAACGACGTGCTGCTCAACCCGCAGAACGAGCGTACGAAGTCGTTCCTCTCCCGGGTCAAGCAGGAGGCCGACGCCGAAGCTGCCCATGACGCCGAGGTGTCACAAGCCTTGGCCGCGCTCGACGGCTAGACCCTCGGGCGAGCCCAGCCGACCCGGTCGGGCCACCCCTAGTCGGTGGCCCGCGGGGAGGTCGGATCCGAGGGCCCGACGAACACGTCGGTCGAGCGCGGGTGCAGCAGACCGATCAGCACGGCAGCGGCCACCACCCCCATGGCCAGCCCGACCGACGTGGTCGGCGCGGCTCGGAAGCTCCAGGCGATCGGCAACACGATGAGCTGGGTGGCCACCGCCGGAGCACGGCTCCAGCGTCGCCCTCGCAGCACGCCTCGGGCGACGGCGACCAACAACAGGCCGTAGCCGAGCATCACAGCCGAGACCCCGACACCGACCACGGCCCGGCTGGACCGGATCTGACCGATCTCCAGCACCCCGAACACGAAGGCCGCGAGGGCCTCCACCAGCAGCAGCACCCCGGCCAGGACGAGCGGGGCCGGCCGCTTCGGGGCAGGCGTTGGTGGCACGCGGCGAGTCTAGTGTCTGAGAACACGGTCCTCGAGGGCGTCCGATCTGCCCGATCGGTGCGGCTGGCGGCTACCCTGGTTGCCGGAACGAGATGTAACAGAACTGAAATGTGAGCGAGTCAACGCTCGAAAACTCTTGTATTGCCCGTCAATACTTGAAAGTCTTGGGTTCGTCGAGCCGCTCAGTGTAGAGGACTCGCGGCTTCCCCCAGCCTGCGGGGTCCCACGCCAGGGACTCTGAGCAACAAGTAAGGAGCGTGTACGCCATGGATTGGCGCCACAAGGCCGCCTGTCTGGATGAAGATCCGGAGCTGTTCTTCCCGATCGGGAACACTGGTCCCGCGCTTCTCCAGATCGAAGAGGCCAAGCAAGTCTGCCGACGGTGCGACGTACGCGACGCCTGTCTGCAGTGGGCGCTGGAGGCTGGTCAAGACCACGGGGTCTGGGGCGGTCTCAGCGAGGACGAGCGGCGAGCGCTGAAGCGCCGGGCCGCTCGGGCACGTATTCGCACCGCCTGAACGACGACCAGCAACCAGTCAGTCAACAAGCGCCGGGGGAACACCTTCCCCGGCGTTTTGTGCGCCCAGGCAGATCGGGTCGGCCGCTCCCAACCGCCGGCTAGAGCGGGAGGTCCACCACCGCCCGGGTGCCCGGGCCCTCCGGCTGGGGGCCCAGCTCGAACACGCCCTCCATCTCCGCGACCAGCGTGTTGACGATCGAGAGCCCGAGGCTGCGCGACTGCCGCCAGTCGAAGTCGGCGGGCAGACCGACGCCGTCATCGCTGATCTCGACCCGCAGCCGGTCCTCGTGGAAGCTCGGCAGCACCCGCACCTGACCGGAACGATCGGCCAGCCCGTGCTCGACGGCATTCTGGCAGAGCTCGGTGACGACCATGGCCAGGCTGGTGGCCATGTCCGCGGACAGCACGCCGAAGGTGCCCTCGCGCACGGCGGTCACGCCGCCCCAGCTGGCGGCGACGTCGCCGACCATCCGCAGCAGGCCGTCGGCCACCCGGTCGAACTCGACCGTCTCGTCGAAGGCCTGGGACAGGGTCTCGTGCACGATCGCGATGGATGCCACCCGTGACATCGCGTCGTTCAGCGCCACCTTCGCCTCCGCCGACTCGATCCGCCGGGCCTGCATCCGCAGCAGCGCGGCGACTGTCTGCAGGTTGTTCTTCACCCGATGGTGGATCTCGCGGATGGTCGCGTCCTTGGTGACCAGCTGGCGCTCCTTGCTGCGCAGGTCGCTGACATCACGGCACAGCACGATCGCCCCGACCCGGGTGGCTCCGTTGGTCAGCGGCAGCACCCGGATCATCAGGTGGGCGTCTCCGGAGACCAGCTCCGTACGCCGGGCCGACCGCCCGGACAGCACCGAGGCAACCGAGTCGTCGACCGGGCCGGGGCCGGCGGGGAACAGCTCGGCGGTCAGGGTCGGCAGGTGCTCGTCGACCAGGTCACCGATCAGCCCGAGCCGGCGGTAGGCGCTCAGGGCGTTGGGGCTGGCGTAGACCACGTCCCCACTGGCATCGATCCGGATGAAGCCGTCTCCGACGCGGGGGCTGAAGGCCAGGTTGGTGACGTCGGCCGGCATCGGGAAGGAGCCGACCGTGATCATCCGGGCCAGCTCGGCGGCGGACTCGAGGTAGGAGCGTTCGAGCAGGCTGGGAGCGCGTACACCGAGCTGGCTGGTGTGCTGCTCGACCACGGCGATGACCCGGTCGCCGAGCTTGACCGGCACGGCGTGGGTGTCCACCGGAAGTCCGGCTTGGAGCTTGGCCTCGCTGGTCCGGGTGATCTGACCGCTGAGGAACGCCTCGGTCACCAGGTGCTCGGGCGAGTAGGCGATCAGGTCACCGACCACGTCGTCGAACAGGGCCGTCGGGCCGGTGGTGGGCCGCAGCTGAGCGGCCGCCCAGAAGACGTTCGGGTCACGGTCGGGCACCCAGAGCACGAGGTCGGAGAAGCTCAGATCGGCCAGCAGCTGCCACTCCGAGACCAGCAGCTTCAGCCAGCGTTGATCGGACTCGCTGATGTCGGAATGCTCGGCTATGAGCTCGGACATCGACGGCATGCAGACACCCTAGTGCGATCCCGGCCGAGGTTACGGTTCGTTCCAGCCGGCGTGGAGTAGCGTGCTGCGGAGATGGCTGCGCCGAGGCGGCCACGGCTGAAAGGCTGGCCCGTTGAGCACACGTGACTCGCAGGACACAGATCCCCGCTGGAAGCTGACCCCCACCAAGTACGTCGTCGCCGGTCTGCTGCTGATCGGCATCGTCGTCCCCTTGCTGGTCAGCACCTACGACCAGATCAACCCGCGGTTGTTCGGCTTCCCGTTCTTCTACTGGTACCAGCTGCTCTGGGTGTTCTTGGCGGCCGGTCTGTGCGGGTTGAGCTATCTGCTGCTCAGACGCGAGCAGGTCGCCTACCGGCGTCGGCACCACACCCCGAAGCACGGTGATCGGTGATGGACATCAACTGGGTGGCCTTGATCATCTTGGTCGTGCTGTTCGCCCTCGTCACCGTGATGGGGTTCCAGGCGGCTCGTTGGCGCCGGCCGAAGGACCTGCAGTCGCTGCACGAGTGGGGTCTGGGCGGTAAGAGCTTCGGCACCATCACGACCTGGTTCCTGCTGGGTGGCGACCTCTATACGGCGTACACGTTCATCGCCGTGCCGGCTGCCATGTGGGCGACCGGTGCGGTGTCCGGCTTCTTCGCCGTCCCGTACACGATCGTGCTCTACCCGGTGATCTTCTTCTTCCTGGGCCGGATGTGGTCGGTCGCCCACCGGCACGGCTACATCACCACCGCCGACATCGTCCAGGGCCGCTATGGCACCCGCAGCCTGAGCCTGGCCGTCGCGGTCACCGGGATCTTGGCCACCATGCCCTACATCGCCTTGCAGCTGGTCGGCATCCAGGCGGTCCTCGAGGTGATCGGGATCGGTGGCGAGAGCCTGCTGGCCCGGGACCTGCCGCTGCTGATCGCCTTCGCCGTGCTCGCCGCGTACACCTACTCCTCCGGGCTGCGGGCGCCGGCGATGATCGCGTTCGTCAAGGACATCTTGATCTATCTGGTCATCGGGGTGGCCGTCATCTACCTGCCCCTGAAGTTCGGCGGCTGGGCGGGCATCTTCGATGCGGCGCAGACCAAGATGGCCACCCCCTCGGCGGCCAACCCGGCCGTGCCGACCGGTGTCTTCATCCCGAGTCAGCTCCAGCACTGGGCGTACGCGTCGCTGGCCCTCGGGTCGGCGTTGGCCCTGTTCATGTACCCCCACTCGGTGACGGCCACCCTGAGCTCCAAGGACCGCAACACCGGCCGCCGCAACGCAGCGATCCTGCCCGCCTACTCGTTGTTGCTCGGCCTGCTTGGCCCTGCTCGGCTACATCGCGATCAAGGCGGGCACGATCCCGATGGGGTTGGACGGCAAGATCAACCCACAGCTGGTCATTCCGCAGCTCTTCGAAGATCATTTCCCGAGCTGGTTCACCGGTGTCGCCTTCGGTGCCATCGCCATCGGAGCGCTGGTGCCGGCGGCGATCATGTCGATCGCCGCGGCCAACCTGTTCACCCGCAACATCTACAAGGCCTACCTGAAGCCGGATGCGAACGACGCCCAGGAGGCCAAGGTCTCCAAGATCGTCTCGCTGATCACCAAGGTGGGCGCGTTGATCTTCGTGCTGACCCTGGACAAACAGAACGCGCTGAACTTCCAGCTGCTCGGCGGTATCTGGATCCTGCAGACCCTGCCGTCCATCGTGTTCGGGCTGTTCACCCGCTGGTTCCACCGCTGGGCGTTGCTCGCCGGCTGGGCCGCGGGCATGCTCTACGGCACGATCACCGCGTTCGGCGGCTGCACGGCCTGCTCCACCCGTCCGTTCGCGAACTCGTTGGCCGTCGTGCCGGGGCTCGGTAACGCCGGCTACATCGGGCTCACGTCGCTGGCTCTCAACATCGTCGTGACCGTCGTGCTGACCGCGGTGCTCAACGCCATGAAGGTCAACAACGGCACCGACCTGACGCAGCAGGCGGACTACTTCGCCGACATCGGCGACCCGGGCGTGCAGCAGGTCGTGACCGAGGAGCGGCCGATCCACTGAGCCCTGGTTTTCTTGCGCTGGCTGTTCCGACTCGCTCCGTCAACGGCGCGGCGGGGCAGCCGGTGCAAGAGAATCAGGGGCCGGGGGCACTGAGCTGGGCCAGCAGTCGCGAGCCCTGTTCGCGGACCGTGCCGATTGAATCCGTCGGCACCTCGAGGATGCGCAGAGCCGCGTCAGCGATCCGGGGGGCCAGGTCTGCGTCTTCCAGCCGTGGCTCCACCCGGCGGCGCAGGATCACACTCTCGACCAGCGCGAGCACCAGGTCGGCGGTCGGATCGGCCTGCTCCGCGGACACCGCGGGGAACGCGGACACCAGGTGCCGGTAGGCCTGGCGCAGATGGGTCCGCTGATCATGGAAGTCGGCGAACCGCGGGTCCGTGAGCTCGGGCAGCAGATAGAGCGCTCCGAGGTTGAGCCCGCCGGAGCTGAGCAGTCGGACATCGG
The DNA here is from genome assembly GCA_963740705.1 of uncultured Actinomycetota bacterium. GTDB lineage: Bacteria > Actinomycetota > Actinomycetes > Propionibacteriales > Propionibacteriaceae > Microlunatus. The sequence goes on along the minus strand of CAVUGB010000004.1, from coordinate 650,749 downwards.
AGACGCAGAGCGCCCAGAGCCGGACCGGAGCCGGCTCGGACCGGGTGGCGAGCTCCTCAGCCACCGCGAGCGACGGGGCCACGGTGCTCCGCAGCAGGTCGAGCAGGATCGCGTGCTTGCCGGCGAAGTAGTGATAGATGGTTGCCTGACGGATGCCCGCCTCCTCGGCGATCCGGTGCGTCGAGGTGCTGCCGTAGCCCAGGGTGCAGAACAGCCGGGCGGATGCGGCCAAGATGTCCGCCTCGGTGCCGTGTCCGGTTGACGACGACCCACTCTTTCGAGGGCGTCCGCGCGGGCTGATCATGGTTTTCACCAGTAAACCGCCTGATCAGCCCCTGACAGCGAATCGGTTACCCGGTTGTAACCGGCGGGAAACTGGGCGGCCGACAGACCAGGCTAGGTTTTCTATCATTCGGCAGAAACTAGCTCAGGAGCTGTCCCCCGGTGTTCGACGAGCAGACTGCGCAGGGCCGATCCGACCAGACGTCCCGGGCCGACGCTCCCGACCCGCTCGCCGACGACCCCCCTCGGTTCACGATCATCGAGCCTGGTGCGCTCAGCACGGTCCAGCACTGGCCGGGTCGTCCTGGGTGTGCATCGGTGGGTGTCCCGCCGTCCGGCCCGATGGACGACCTGTCCTTCTTGCTCGGCAATCGAGCACTGGGCAACGACGAGGGCGTGGCCGGGCTCGAGATCACCGGCTCCGGACCGACCCTGCGCTTCCTCGCCGACGCCGTGATCATGGTCACCGGCGCCCCGGCCGCGGTTCTCGTCGACTCGCATCCCGTGCCGCAGTGGGACCCGCTGTCGGTGCCCGCCGGTGCCGTCGTCGAGATCGGAGCCCCGTCGGCCGGAGCGCGAACCTATGTGTTGATCCGCGGGGGGATCGACGCCCGAACCCAGGTCGGATCCGCCACGGCCCTCCCCTTCGACCAGATCGGCGTTCTGACGGGGCGGCCGCTGCAGGGTGGCGACATCGTGACCATGGCCGGAGGCACGGGCCGACCGCGCGGCGTTGCCTCGGTGCCGATCAGCCTTCGGCCGACGATCCAGCGGCACTGGCGGATCGGGGTGCTGGAGGGTCCGCACGGTGCCCCGGACTTCGTCACGACCGAGGACGTCGAGGCATTCTTCGCCGCATCCTGGGCCGTGCACGTCGACCCGACCAGGAGCGGCGTACGCCTGGTCGGACCGAAGCCGAGCTGGGCTCGACGAGACGGCGGCGACGCCGGCCTGCACCCGTCCACCATCCACGACACCCCGTACGCGGTCGGGGCGGTGAGCTACGTCGGCGATCTGCCAGTCCTGAACGGTCCGGACGGGCCGACCCTGGGTGGTTCACTCAGTCCGGCCACGGTGATCACCGCTCATCGCTGGAAGCTCGGTCAGCTGCGGGCCGGCGACCGGGTGGAGTTCGTGCCGGTCGGCGAGCTGCAGGCCGATGATCTTCGACGACGACCGCAGCGGGACTTCGTCGCCGGGCGGGCCGAGGTCGTCGACGGCGGTGTGCTGCTACGCCTGGGCGCCACCGCGTGGCGACCTCGGGTGACGTTTCGGCGCAGCGGCGATGACAACCTGCTGGTCGAGTACGGCGAGATGATCTTGGACCTCGGCCTGCGGGTGCGGGTGCACGCCTTGGCCGAGGCGATCAGCCGACAGGTCGACAGCGGCGGGCTGATCGGCGTGGTCGATGTGACACCGGGGGTGCGGTCGCTGCAGCTGCACGTCGATCCGGCCCAGGTGCGGGTCGGCGACCTGCTCGGCGTGGTCCGTGCTCTGGATGATGCCCTGCCACCGACCCGCGAGCTCACGGTGGCCAGTCGTACGGTGCGACTGCCGTTGTCCTGGCAGGACCCGGCCATCCGGGACGCCATCGCCCGCGACCGGGGCGATGGTCGCGACGAGAAGCCGTGGTGCCCGGGCACCCTGGACTTCCTGCGCCGGATCAACGGGTTGGACACGGTCGATCAGGTGGCCGACCTGATCTTCCAGGCGGAGTACCTGGTGCTCGGGCTCGGAGCCGGTTCGCCGGGAGCGCCGCTGGCCACGGCGATCGACCCGCGGCACCGGCTGGTGACCACGACGTACGATCCGGCTCGGACCTGGACCCCACGCGGTGCGGTCGGGATCGGCGGGTCCTATTTGGGGATCCACAGCCTGGACGGGCCCGGTACCTGTCAGCTGATCGGCCGCACCGTGCCGATCTGGGGTGCATCAGGGCCGGGTGGGTCCGTGGCCACGGAGGACGCTGGACTGCTCCGCTGCTTCGACCGGATCAGCTGGTACCCGGTCGAACCCGCGGAGCTGGTCGCGATCCAGGTGGCGGTGGCGGCTGGCGAGCAGCAGCTGAGCATCACCGACGGCACCTTCTCGATGGCTGACCACGACAGCTTCCTGGAGCAGAACACCGAAGCCATCGCCGAGTTCGTGCACACCCAGTCTTCGGCGTTCGGCGACGAGCGACGGGCCTGGCAGCGCACCGGTGCGCACCGATGACCTCGTACGGTGATCGCGGCGCCCCGCGAACCCACCCGGCCACGCCCGTGGACCGAAGGTGACCGGCCCGACCGTGCTGCTGGCCGTCGCCGGAGCTCACCTGAGTGGTGAGGCCCTGAACGGAGAACTGGCGGCCCTGGGGGCTGAGCTGGTCCGCACCACCACGACGTCGGCCGACTACCGGCTCTACGCCCTGGCCACGACCCCGCCCAAGCCCGGGCTGGTCCGGGTGCCCTCGGCCGGTCAGCCGATCGAGGTGGAGGTGTGGCGGCTGGATGAGCGCCGCGTTCGGTCATTTCGTCGCCATGCTGCCGCGACCGATGACCATCGGCAAGGTCTCTCTGGCCGACGGCAGCGTGGTCTGCGGCTTCGGCTGCGAGCCTGGCGCGCTCGAGGGCGCGGCCGACATCACCGCCCATGGCGGTTGGCGCGCCTATCAACACCGGTAGCTGCGGACGCCCGTCACGTGTTCGGCTCCGGAGCGCCGGCCGTCCGTCGACGAGGAGGCGCGGCGGGCGGGGTGCGGAACTGTGGCAGAATGAGCCCTCGTGCCTGAGGCACGGAACCGACCACGAAACGACGGAGGAGGCTCAGATGGGCAAGACTGGCCGCAAGCGCCGCGCCCGCAGGAAGAAGGGCGCGAACCACGGCAAGCGCCCCAACGCCTGAGGCTCGTGCTGAAGAAACACTGAACCCCACGGGAGTCCCGTGGGGTTCAGGCGTTTCTGGCCGCAATCAGAGCGGTCACTCGATCGAGAAGGTCTGGCTCTGACGGACCACCGTCAGCCGGGTCAACACCTTGGCCCGCAGGTGGTCCGGAGCCACGTCGTTGCCGCAGCACCGGTTGACCAGGGACTTCACCGCCTGCTCGACGTCGAAGCGATCCAGGCAGGGCTCGCACTCGACCAGGTGCTGACGGATGGCGTCGCCGCTGGCCTCGTCGAGCTCGTGGTCCAAGAACTCGTAGACCCGCTCGAGCACGTGCTCGCAGTCGTCGTCGGTCTTCGCGCCCGGGGTCACCCGGCCGGTCGGCGATTCGGTGCTCATGCCTTTGCTCCCCCACGCACCAGGCCGCGGTCGCGGGCATAGTCGGCCAACAGCGCCCGCAACTGAGTGCGGCCACGGTTGAGGCGCGACATGACCGTGCCGATCGGCGTGCCCATGATCTCGGCGATCTCCTTGTAGGAGAATCCTTCGACGTCGGCCAGGAACACGGCCAGCCGGAAGTCCGGGGCCAGCGCCTGCAGCGCCTCCTTCACGTCGGAGTCCGGCAGGTTCTCCAGCGCGACCATCTCGGCCGACTTGAGCCCGCTGGACGTGTGCGACTCGGCCCGGGCGAGCTGCCAGTCCTCGATGTTCTCGCCGTCGGAGATCTGCGGCTCGCGCTGCTTCTTCCGGTAGGAGTTGATGTAGGTGTTGGTGAGGATCCGGTAGAGCCACGCCTTGAGGTTGGTGCCCGGCGTGAACTGGTGGAACGACGCGTACGCCTTGGCGTACGTCTCCTGCACCACGTCCTCGGCATCGGACGGGTTGCGGGTCATCCGCAGGGCGGCGGCGTACAGCTGGTCCAGGAACTGCAGCGCGTCGGCCTCGAACCGCGGCGTGCGCTCGGCCGGGGTCTCAGCGTGGCCGGCCTCGTCAGGACTCGGCGGGCGAAGTCGTGGGGATGCTCATCACGTACGAGAGTACCGGCGAGCGCCGGAGGCTCGGCGGCCTCGGTCAGGCTGTCGGTGAACATCGGCATGTCTAGTGCAACGCGGCCGGCGAGCCGATATTCCCCGGTGATCGACCATCGGAGCGAGCGAACCGCCGAGGATGCGGCTGACCTGGTCGACCACGGTGGCGCGCAGGTCGGCCGGCGTGAACGCGACGGCCTTGGCCACCCGGTAGCCGTGGTCGGCCCCGGGGAGCTCCACCACCGTGATGCCGCCGGCTGTCCCGATGGCCGTCCGGATCTCAGCCGATCCGCCGAAGCTGTCGTTGCTGCCCTGCAGGACCAGCCGCGGCACGGTCGGCGTCAGCAGCTCGACCAGCCGCGACTTCTCCGGCTGGCCGGGCAGGTGCAGTGGAAACGCCAGGCACACGACACCTTCCGCATCGACCTGGTCCGCGGTCCGGCAGGCCACCCGGGCGCCGGCACTGCGTCCGCCGACGAACAGCTGCTGCTGACCCCAGGGCTGGGTCCGCAGCCAGCGCAGCGCCGGCACCCAGGCGTCATCGAGCTGGGGTGGCCGCGATCGCGACCTTCCGACCGGCCGTGCGCCAGGGCTGCTCGAAGCGGGCCACCGTGACTCCGCGCTCGGGCAACCGCCGGGCCAGCAGCTCCAGGTCGGCCGCATTCGTGCCACCGCCGGCCCCGTGGCCGAGAACCAGGATCGCGCTCGGGTCGTCGGCCGGATCGAGGAAGAACCGACCGGGTCCCTGCGGCGTGTCCACCGGGATGACCTGGGTGCTCACTGTCGGTCCCGCCCGGTCACAGCAGCGTGTCCTGAGCGTCCGCCCCGGTCTCGAGCGTCTTCCGGATGGTCGGCCAGCGGTTCGACGAGCGACGGATCGTTGTTCTTGACGCTGTTCACGTCGGTCGACACCGCGTACGCCTCGAGCACGAGGCCTCGGTCACCGCCAGCAGGTCCAACGCCGCCTGCGGATCGGTCAGCGTCGGGTCAAGCCAGGCGTCGATGGCCTCGCGACTGATCGACCATCGGCATCCGGTCGTGGATGTGGCCGGCTGCGTCGGTGGCCTGGGTGGTGATCACCGAGCAGGTCCGCAGCCACGCGGTGTCGTCGTCGCGGTCCTTGGTCGGATCCCGCCAGATCTCGTAGATGCCGGCCATCACCAGCAGTCCGCCGTCGCCGCGGTGGATGAAGAACGGCTGCTTCTTGACTTTCGACTTGGGCAGCGACTCCGAGCCCGCTGGGGCGTACCACTCGTAGAACCCGTCGGCCGGCAGCAGGCAGCGCCGCTGGCTGAAGGCCTTGCGGAAGGCGGGCTTCTCCGCCACCGTCTCCAGCCGCGCGTTGATCATCCGGGATCCGATCGAGGCGTCCTTGGCCCACGAAGGCACCAGGCCCCAGACCAGGGGGGCGAGCCGGCGGCGTACGTCGGTCGTGCCTTTGACCTTGCGTTCGAACACCGCCGGGACGGCGACGGTCGGCGCCACGTTGTAGTCCGGCCCGGGCAGGTCGGCGAAGAGGTCGTCGACGTCGAACTCGCTTGCCAGCTTCTCGGGGCTGGCCGAGGCCGCGTAGCGTCCGCACATACCGGTGAAACTATCTCAGAGCCCGACCGAGCGTCCGGCATCCGCGGGTCGGTCTTGGCCTGGGTTGATGCGCACGGTAGGAATGTCCCATGACCTTGTTGCGTGCCGCCGCTCGGACCTTGCTCGCCTCCTACTTCGTGGCCTCCGGCGTGAAAGCCCTCCGCGACCCCGGCCCACTGGTGCCGGCGGCTGAACCCCTCGCTGATCGTTTCGTGCCTCTGGTCAAGCAGTATGCGCCAGACCAGGTCGCCAGCTTCATTCCCGAAGACGCGAAGACCCTGGTGCGGGTGAACGGTGCCGCCCAGGTCATCGGTGGGCTGGCCCTGGCCAGCGGCAAGGGCCGCCGGGTCGGCTCGCTGCTGCTCGCCGGGTCGCTGATCCCGAGCACGATCGCCAAGCACCCGTTCTGGAGCCGAGAAGATCCTGAGGAGAAGGCGCTGGACAAGTCCCAGTTCATCAAGAACCTCAGCTTGCTCGGCGGGGTGCTGCTCGCCGCGGGCGACACCGAGGGCAAGCCGAGTCTCGCCTGGCGGGCTCAGAAGGGCGGCCACGCGATCGCCAAGAGCACCGGCAAGGCGACCGACAAGCTGACCAAGAAGGCGTCGCAGCTGACCGACGGCGGCAGCCACGGCATCAGCGACTATGCCGACAGCGCACTGGCCGGCGGCGCCGCCCTGGTGGGTACTGTCGTCGCATCGACCCGCAAGGCGCGCAAGGCGGCGGCCAAGCAGGCCGAGGAGGCGCGCAAGATCGCCGCCGCGACCGCCAAGCAGGCGAAGAAGGACGCACCGAAGCAGTTGCGGGCCGCCAAGAAGCTGGCGTCCGAACAGGCTGAGGCCGCACGGAAGTTCGCTGCCGTGCAGGCCGAGGCCGCCCGCAAGGCCGCCAAGCAGGCCAAGAAGGATGCGCCGAAGCAGCTCAAGGCGGCCAAGAAGGAAGCCAAGAAGGTCGGCAAGAACATCGAGCTCGGCAGCAACTGACGTCGAGGACGAGCCGGGCCGGATTCGGCCCGGCTCTTCCTGCGTCCACCCGTAGACTCAGTCCCGTGTCGCCCACGTCGTCTCTCAAGCCCTGGCCCGCGCCGACGGCCGAGGCCCCGATCAATGCCACCGTCGCCGTTCCCGGTTCCAAGTCCGAGACCAACCGCGCGCTGATCCTGGCCGCCTTGTCGATCGGGCCGTCCACGATCACCGGAGGTCTCGAAGCCCGCGACACCGAGCTGATGCGCAACGCGCTGCGCCGGCTGGGCGTCGAGATCACCGAGACCGGTGACCAGTGGCTGGTCACGCCGCCGTCGACCTTCCGTGCGGACGGCCCGATCGACTGCGGCCTGGCCGGCACCGTGATGCGCTTCGTGCCCCCGGTGGCCGCGCTGGCTGAAGGGCCGGTTGCCTTCGACGGCGACGAGGCGGCGTACGCCCGGCCGATGCTGGTGATCTTGTCAGCTTTGGCCGATCTGGGTGCGCGGGTCGAGGACGACCGGACGGCGCTGCCCTTCGTGCTCGAGGGGGACCCGGGGTTGCGCGGCGGTGAGGTCACCGTGGACGCGTCCGCGTCCAGCCAGTTCGTCAGCGGGCTGCTGCTGGCCGGGGCCCGCTACGCCCGAGGAGTGGACGTCCGGCACCACGGCGGCCCGATTCCCTCGCTCCCCCACATCGAGATGACCGTGGCCATGCTTCGGGACCGGGGCGTGCAGGTCGACGACAGCCAGCCCAACCGCTGGGTCGTCGCGCCCGGCCCGATCGCGGCCCGTGACGTGACGATCGAGCCGGACCTGTCCAACGCGGCGCCGTTCCTGGCCGCGGCGGCCATCACCGGCGGCACCGTCCGAGTGCCGCACTGGCCCGCGCGCACCAACCAGCCCGGTGACCAGATCCGCGACATCCTGCAGCGCTTCGGTGCCGACGTCGAGCTGCGTGACGGCGTGCTCAGCGTGCACGGCACCGATCACCTGCACGGGGTCGACCTCGAGCTGCGGGACGCCAGCGAGCTCACCCCGGTGGTGGCCGCCGTCGCCGCGCTCGCCGACGCGACCACCCACATCTACGGGGTGGCCCACATCCGGGGCCACGAGACCGACCGGCTGGCTGCCCTGGAGGCCGAGCTCGAGCGCCTCGGCGCGCACGTCAACCAGACCGACGACGGTCTGACCATCCACCCGAAGCTGCTCGGTGGCGACGTGTGGCGCACCTACGCCGACCACCGGATGGCCCACGCCGGGGCCTTGCTCGGCTTGATCGTGCCCGAGGTGGAGCTCGACGACATCTCCTGCACCAGCAAGACGATGCCCGAGTTCGCCGAGCTGTGGGCGAAGATGATCGACGACTCGACCGCCGCGGTGTCTGCGCCCGCGGGTGAGGTCTCCGACCGGTGACCTTCCGGGGTCTCACGGCCGACGACCACGAGGCGTACGACCGCCCCCGTCGGCACACCAAACCCCGGACCAAGGACCGGCCCGACTACTCCAAGGCCGAGATCGGCATGATCGTCACCGTCGACCGCGGCCGGTTTCGGACGCTGATCGACGAGCGTGAGGTCACCGCCACCAAAGCTCGTCAGCTCGGCCGGACCGGGGTCATCGTCGGCGACCGGGTCCGGATCGTCGGCGACACTTCGGGTGAGGAGGGCACCCTGGCCCGGATCGTCGAGGTCGAGGAGCGGGAGACCGTGCTGCGACGGACGGCGGATGACGACGACCCGTACGAGCGTCCGATCGTCGCCAACGCCGACCAGCTGGTCATCGTCACGGCGCTGGCCGACCCGCCACCCCGGACCGGGATGATCGACCGCATCCTGGTGGCCGCGTTCGATGCGGGCCTGGAGCCGCTGCTCTGCCTGACCAAGTCCGACCTGGCCTCTCCGGACGAGCTGCTGGCCCAGTACGAGCCGCTCGGCGTGCGGGTCACGGTGACGTCGCCCGGAACCGATCTGACCATCCTGCGAAGCATCCTCGAGGGCCACCGCAGCGTCTTCGTCGGCCACTCCGGGGTCGGCAAGTCGACGCTGGTCAACGCCTTGATCCCCGGGGCGATGCGAGCCATCGGGCACGTCAACGAGGTCACCGGTCGCGGTCGGCACACCTCCACCTCGGCCATCGCGCTGCGACTGCCGGACTCCGCCTCATGGGTGATCGACACCCCCGGCGTGCGGTCCTTCGGCCTGAGCCACGTCAAGCGGGAACGCATCCTCAGCGCCTTCCCCGACCTCGAGGCGATCACCGCCGACTGCCCGCGTGGCTGCAGCCACGAGACCGATGCCCCGGAGTGCGCCCTGGACACCGCGGTCCTCCGCGGCCAACTCTCCCGCGCCCGGCTGGAGTCGTTTCGCCGAATGCTCGACTCGGGCCGCTAGGTTGATGCGCATGCCCGCTCAACCTGGCCAACGTAGCGACGACGCACTGCACCGGGGTCTCACCGACGACCTGCGGTTGGCCCACCTGCTCGCCGACGACGCCGACTCGATCACCATGAGCCGGTTCAAGGCGCTCGACCTGCACGTGACCGCCAAGCCCGACCTCACCCCGGTGTCCGACGCCGACACTGCTGTCGAGGAGGCGATCCGCCGGACACTCGGGCGGGCCCGACCCCGCGACGCCGTGCACGGTGAGGAGATGGCCGACACCGGTTGGGGCCCGCGCCGCTGGGTCGTCGACCCGATCGACGGCACCAAGAACTACGTCCGTGGCGTCCCGGTCTGGGCGACGCTGATCGCCTTGATGATCAACGACGAGGTCGCGGTCGGCGTGGTCAGCGCCCCCGCCCTGAACCGGCGCTGGTGGGCCAGCCTGGGCGGCGGGGCCTACGCGGGGAAGTCGCTGATGTCGGCCGCCGAGTGCCACGTGTCCGACGTGTCCTCGATCGAGGACGCCTCGCTCAGCTATGCCGAGATCTCTGAATGGGTCGACGCCGGCCAGGGGCAGCAGTTCGTCGACCTGATGCGCAGCTGCTGGCGGACCCGGGCCTACGGCGACTTCTGGTCCTACATGTTGCTGGCCGAAGGTGGCGTGGATCTCGCCGCCGAGCCCGAGCTGGCCCTGCACGACATGGCCGCCTGCTCGATCATCGTCACCGAGGCCGGCGGCAAGTTCACCGACCTGGACGGCCGACCGGGCCCCCTCGGCGTCGGTGGCTACGCCAGCAACGGACGGCTGCACGAGGCGCTGCTTTCCCGGCTCGCAACGGCATCTGACGAAGATGATCTTGACGACGATGATCATGGAAGTGATGATCACGCTGATGATCGTGAGGCACCGGGCGCCGACGACACGGTGCCGGTTCCGCACTAGCCGATGGCGACGTCGGCCGTTGGGGTGTTGCTGGCTGCGGGTGCCGGCCGGCGGGCCGGTGGGCCGAAGGCGCTGCGGCACGAGCCCGACGGCACGTCCTGGCTGGTCCGGTCTGTGTCGGTGCTGATCGACGGAGGATGCGATTCTGTCGTGGTGGTGCTGGGCAGCGGAGCTGGGGCCGCCCGCGCGATCCTCGAGCAGCACAGCTGGCCGGCCGGCGTGGCCGACCGGCTCGCGGTCACCGTCGAGCCCGGCTGGGCCGACGGCATGGGCCGGTCGCTGCGAGCCGGCCTGCAGGCCACCGGGTCGGCGGTTTCGGTGCTCGTGCACCTGGTCGACCTGCCCGACGTCACCGCCGACGTCGTACGCCGGCTGCTCGATTACGCCGCGCCCACTGCCCTGGCCCGGGCCACCTACCTCGGTGAGCCGGGCCATCCGGTGCTGATCGGCCATGATCATCTGGGCTCGGTCATCGCGGAGCTCGACGGGGACCGGGGCGCCCGGGCCTACCTGGAGCGCCATCGAGCCGTGGGTGTGGAATGTGGGGACCTGGCCACCGGTCAGGACCGCGACTGGTCGGCCCCGGCGGCCACCGGGGACACCGGCCCGAGGAAAGGTGACTGATGGCGGCGTACGTGAGCCCGGACGAGGTCGACCGCGCCCTGCGTGGCACCGGCTACCTGCCCAGCGAGGGACTGGCGACGGTGGTCTTCCTGGCTCAGGCCATGGGCCGACCGCTGCTGCTGGAGGGCGAGCCCGGCACCGGCAAGACCGCGCTCGCCGAGTCGCTGGCCCTGATCGAGGGCGCCGAGCTGATCCGGCTGCAGTGCTACGAGGGCATCGAGGCCAGCCAGGCGCTCTACGACTGGGACTTCCCCCGTCAGATCCTGCACATCCGTGCCGTCGAGGCAGCCGGTGGCGACGGCCTGGACGCCGAGGTGCTCGAGCAATCCCTGTTCGACGACCGGTTCCTGCTCGCCCGACCCATCCTGAGGGCACTGCGAACGCCCGGATCGGTTCTGCTCATCGACGAGATCGACCGCGCCGATGACGAGTTCGAAGCCTTCCTGCTCGAGGTGTTGTCGACCTTCACCGTCAGCATCCCCGAGTACGGCGAGGTCCGGGCGGTGACGCCGCCGACGGTCGTGCTGACCTCGAACCGGACCCGTGACCTGCACGACGCGCTGAAGCGGCGCTGCCTCTACCACTGGATCGACCATCCGCCGTTGGCCCGCGAGATCGAGATCGTGCGCAGCCGGCTGCCCGAGGTCAGTGCGGAGCTGGCCACCCAGGTCGCCCGGGCCGCCCAGCGGCTGCGCGAGGTCGACGGCATCCTGAAACCCCCCGGCGTGGCCGAGAGCCTGGACTGGGCCCGGGCCCTGCACCGGCTCGGGCGTGATCAGCTCGACCTCGAGGCAGCGGCGCAGACCCTGGGCGTGGTGCTCAAGTACAGAGAGGACTCCGACCGCGTCCGCCGGGCCCTCGACAAGATCATCTCCACCTCGTGACGCTCAGCGCCTCCCCGGAGTCGTCAGCCGAGCTGGTCCTGGTCGGCTTCGCCACCGCGCTACGGCGGTCCGGCCTGTCGATCACCGCCGATCGGACACGCTCCTTCGTACGAGCAGTCTCGCTGACCGGGATCGACCATCGCACCGCGACCTACTGGTCGGGGCGGGCAACGCTGTGCTCCAGCCCGGACGACATCGAGGTCTACGACCAGGCCTTCGCCGCCTGGTTCAGCTCCGAGCTGCCCGCCCCCTCGACTTCGACCCGGCCACCTGCTCCCCCGCAGCCTCAGGCCTCGTTGACCTCCGAGGGGTCCGGCGACGCCGCCAGTGACGACCTGCTCGCGGCCCGGGCCAGTGAGGCGGAAGTGCTGCGGCACCGCGACGTCGCCACCTTGTCCGACACCGAACGAGCGCTGATGGTCGACCTGTTCGACCGGCTGGTCGTGACCGCGCCCCGGCGGAGGGCGCTCCGCCGCCGGCCGCATCACCGAGGCTCGGTGGACCTGCGGCGTACGCTGCGGCACCAGCTCCGCTCAGGCGGTGAGATCACCCGGTTGCGCCACCGCCGCCGCGAGCAACGACCCCGACGGGTCGTCGTGCTGGTCGACGTCTCCGGCTCGATGCAGCCCTACGCCGACGCGCTGCTCCGGCTGAGCCACCGCATCGTGCACGCCCTGCCGGCTCGGGTGGAGGTCTTCACCCTCGGGACGCGACTGACCCGGGTCACCACCGCCCTGCGGCTCCGGCAGCCCGACGAGGCCCTCGCGGCGGCCGGCCGGCTGGTGCCGGACTGGTCCGGCGGGACCCGGCTCGGCGAGGTGATCGAGGCGTTCGTGCAACGCTGGGGCCGCCGTGGCCTGGCCCGAGGTGCGGTGCTGGTGGTGGCCAGTGACGGCTGGGAGCGCGGCGACGCTGCCTTGCTCGGTGATCAGATGCGCCAGCTGCGGCTGCTCGCGCACGCCGTGATCTGGATGAACCCGCACCGGGGAAAGGCGGGGTACGCTCCGATCCAGAGCGGGATCGTGGCCAGCCTGCCGCACCTCGACCGTCTGGTGGCCGGCCATTCGCTCGCCGCGTTCGCCGAGCTGCTGGAGGTTGTCGCTGATGCGTGAGGTGTTGGCACCGCTGCTGACGTGGTGGCGCTCGGGCGAGACGGTCGGGATGGCCACCGTCGTGGGCACCTGGCGATCAGCACCCCGGCCGGCCGGCGCAGCCATGCTGGTCGGACCGGACGAGTCGGCCGTGGGATCGGTGTCGGGCGGCTGCGTCGAGTCTGCGGTCTACGGCCTCGCGCAAGAGGTCGTCGCCGACGGGACCCCGGTGCTGCAGCGGTACGGGGTGAGCGACAGCGACGCCTTCGCCGTCGGGCTGACCTGCGGCGGGATCCTCGACGTGTTCGTCGAAAAGGTCTCGCGCGAGACCTACCCCGAGCTCGGCGAGATCGCCGCCGACGTCGAGGCCGGCCGGCCGGTCGCCGTGGCCACGGTGGTCGAGCACCCCGACCCCGAGCTGGGTCGGGCGTCGGCTCATCGTCCGCCCTGACGACACCGTCGGCACGACTTCGCTGGGCAGCGAGCGGGCCGATGCCGCCATCGCCGACGACGTACGGGGCCTGCTCGCGGCCGGCCAGAGCGAGCTGCTCACCTACGGTCCCGACGGCGAGCGCCGGGGGGCCGGGATGCGGGTCTTCGCGGCCAGCTTCGCGCCTCGCCCCCGGATGCTGGTGTTCGGGGCCATCGACTTCGCCGCCGCAGTCGCCCGGCTCGGTACCTTCCTGGGCTACGTCGTGACCGTCTGTGACGCCCGCCCCGTCTTCGCCACCCGCACCCGTTTCCCCGACGCGGACGAGGTCGTCGTCGACTGGCCACACCGCTATCTGACCGGCCAGGCCGACGCCGGACTGCTCGACTCGCGAACGGTCATCTGCGTCCTCACCCACGACCCCAAGTTCGACGTCCCGCTGCTGGAGATCGCGCTGCGGCTGCCCGAGGTCGGCTACATCGGGGCCATGGGCTCGCGGCGTACGCACGACGACCGGTTGGCCCGGCTCCGCGAGGCCGGCCTGACCGAGGACGAGATCGGCCGCCTGTCCAGCCCGATCGGCCTCGACCTGGGCGCCCGTACGCCGGAAGAGACCGCCATCTCGATCGCCGCCGAGATCGTCGGCCAGCGCTGGGGCGGCCAGGGCCGCCGCCTGGCCGAGCTCGACGGCCGCATCCACCACTGACCCGATGCCCCCTGGTTTTCCTACTCTGGTTGGCGAGACACGCGGCAGGAACGGCGTTTCAGACCAACTGCAGCAGGAAAATCAAGCCCGACCCCCGGAACCGCTCGACGAGCTCGTGGCGCGGACGTCCGAAACGTTCAAGACCGAGGAAGCCGCTCAGACCTAGAGTTTCGAACATGACGCCTCGACTCGATTGCATCAGCCTGGTGGCCCGGGACCTGCCGGCCACCCTCGCCTTCTATCGCCCGCTCGGTCTGGACATCCCGGCCGACGCCGACACCACTGAGCACGTGGAGATCGCTCTGGGCGGTGGGCTGCGCCTGTTGATCGACCCGGCCGCGACCATCGCTGGCTTCGACCCGACGTTCGATCCAGACGGCAACCTGGGGGGCAGCAGCCTGGCCTTCGTCTGCGACGATCCGACCGAGGTCGACCGGGTGCACGCCGACCTGGTCAGCGCCGGACACGCCAGCCGCCTCGACCCGTTCGACGCTCCCTGGGGCCAGCGCTACGCGACGGTCGCCGATCCGAACGGCAACCACGTCGATCTGTACGCGCCGCTCAGCTGACCAGCTCGGTCAAGGTCACGCCGGTCAGGCTGCGGACCTCGCGGGCCAGGTGAGCCTGGTCGGCACAGCCACTGCGCTGCGCGCAGTCGGCCAATGACACCCCGGACCGGGCCAGGCCGAGGGCACGGTGCAGTCGGAAGATGCGCGCCAACGTCTTGGGCCCATAGCCGAACGCGTACGCCGACCGCCGGTGCAGCTGCCGCTCGCTGAGTGAGACCGAGGCGGCGGCCTGGGCCACGGAGGAGCCGGCGGACAACAACCCGGCCACCACCCGCATCACCGGATCCGGTTGAGCCGATATCAGTCGTCGCGCCGCCACCTGTTCGAGTGCGCGACCCGGGCTGGCCGCCATCGCAACGCGCTCGGTCCACATCTCGACCTCGGCTCGGGGCCACAGGTGCTCCAACGGCACCCGTTGGTCCTTCAGCTCGGCCGCCGGCAGGCCGAAGACCGCTGGGCCAACGCCGGAGGCGAAGCGAACACCGACGATGCCGGTGACCGGCGACCTGTCGCGGTGCGCGGCGGTGTCCGGTCCGGCCACGACCAGCCGGCCGCCGGACCACAGCAGGTCCGAGCAGCCGTCGGGCAGCACCAGGGCCTCCCCGCCCGTACTCCGCCAGACCACGGCGTCCACGAGGACGGATCGACGTTCCGCGTACATCTGCTCATCCTGGCATCTGCTTCTGACAGGAACAGCGACCGCCGGTGAACTCCCACCTTCGGCGACATCGGCCTCCGATCTCCGCAGATGCGGACCCGGCTCGACGTGGCCGGAAAGTTGAACGGCCAATTTCCTGATTCGCTTGTGGGGCGTGTCACAGTTTGTTTTGCTGTGGTTACCCGGCCGGCGACGTCGCCAGCCTGCCGCGCGACCTTTCTTCATACGCCCAAGGCGACGAGCCACCAGGGAAGTGAGTCGTGCATGCGAATTTCGGTCACCGTCGACGGCACCAGCTACACCGATGAGGTCGAACCTCGGACGTTGCTGGTCCAGTATCTGCGAGAGGGTCTGGGCAAGACGGGCACGCTGGTCGGGTGTGACACGACCAACTGCGGCGCCTGCACCGTGCACCTGGACGGGCAGAGCGTGAAGTCCTGCACCGTCCTCGCCGTGCAGGCCGATGGACGCGAGGTCACGACGATCGAGGGACTGGCCACCAACGGCCAGCTGCACCCAGTGCAGCAGGCCTTCCACGAATGTCACGCCCTGCAGTGCGGGTTCTGTACGCCGGGCATGATCATGCAGTCCGTCTCGCTGCTGAACGAGAACGCCCATCCGAGCGACACCGAGATCCGCGAGGGCCTGGAGGGCAACCTCTGCCGGTGCACCGGCTACCAGAACATCGTGAAAGCCGTCCGCCAGGCCGCTGGGAGCACCCTGTGACGATCATCGACGACCGGCCCGACACCAGCCTGGAGATCGGCAAGTCCCGGCTGCGCAAGGAGGACCAGCGGCTGATCACCGGCCGGTCCCGCTACACCGACAACTTCCAGCTGCCCGGCATGTTGCACCTGGGTATGGTCCGCAGCCCGTTCGCCCACGCGACGATCACCTCGATCGACGTGTCCGAGGCGAAGGCGTCGCCGGGCGTGATCGCGGTCTACACCGGCGCCGACCTGGCCGACCTGCACGCCGGCCTGCCCAACGCCTGGCCGGTCACCCCGGACCAGAAGGCACCCGAGCACAAGGCGGTCGCCGTCGACCGGGTGGCCTTCGCCGGCGAGATCGTGGCCGTGGTGGTGGCTCGTACGCCGGCCGCCGCCCGCGACGCCACCGAGCTGGTCGACGTCGAGTACGAGGACCTGCCCGTCGTCTTGGACCTCGAGACCGCAGCCGCGGGCGCCCCGTACGCACATCCCGACCTGGGCACCAACGTCTCGGCCCACTGGGTCTACGACTCGGTCGAGACCGGCACCGGCGGTGACGTCAAGGACACCATCGCCGCGGCCCGGGCCGACGGCATCGTGATCGAGCGGACCTACCGGCAGCAGCGGTTGATCCCGGCCTTCATGGAGCCCCGCTCCACGGTCGTCGACCCGACTGGGGAGCAGTTCGTGATGTACGCGGCCACCCAGGTGCCGCACTTCCTGCGGATCTTCACCGCCATGGTCACCAGCACCCCCGAGAGCAAGGTCCGGGTGATCGCTCCCGATGTCGGTGGCGGTTTCGGCGGCAAGCTGCAGGTCACGCCCGAGGAGATCGCGACGTTCGTGATCGCCAAGCTGCTGGGCAAGCCGATCAAGTACACCGAGACCCGCAGCGAGTCGCTGCTGGCTGCCCACCACGGCCGCGACCAGGTCCAGCGGCTCACCCTGTCAGCCACCAAGGAGGGCAAGGTCACCGGTCTGCACGTCGACCTGCTCGCCGACATGGGTTCCTATCTGGGCTTGGTCACCTCCGGGGTCCCGATCCTCGGTGCGTTCATGTTCAACTCGATCTACAAGTTCGACGCCTACCGGTTCGAGTGCACCAACGTCTTCACCAACAAGACCTGGACCGACGCCTACCGCGGCGCCGGCCGGCCGGAGGCCACCTTCGCCATCGAGCGGCTGATGGACGACCTGGCTGCCGAGCTGGACATGGACCCGTTGGAGCTGCGGGAGAAGAACTGGATCACCCACGACGAGTTCCCGTTCGGGACCATCTCCGGGATGGAGTACGACTCCGGCAACTACGAAGCGGCGACCGCCAAGGCCAAAGAGCTGTTCGGCTACGACGAGCTCCGAGCCGAGCAGGCCGAACGGCGAGCCCGCAACGACACTGTCCAGCTGGGCATCGGCGTCTCGACCTTCACCGAGATGTGCGGCCTGGCCCCGTCGCGGGTGCTGGGCGCGCTCAGCTATGCCGGTGGTGGCTGGGAGCATGCCCAGGTGCGGATCCTGCCCACCGGCAAGGTCGAGGTGGTCACCGGCGTCAGCGCCCACGGCCAGGGCCATGAGACGGCGTGGAGCCAGATCGTCGCCGACCGGCTCGGGGTGCCCTTCGACGACGTCGAGGTCCTGCACGGTGACACCCAGGTCTCCCAGCGGGGCCTGGACACCTACGGCTCGCGCTCACTGGTCGTCGGTGGCATGGCGGTGATCAAGGCCGCCGACAAGGTGATCGAGAAGGCCCGACCGCTGGCCGCGCACCTGCTCGAGGCCAGCGCCGACGACCTGGAGTTCACCGGCGGCCGCTTCCAGGTCAAGGGCACCGACTCCGGCAAGTCGCTCGGCGAGCTGGCGTTCGCGGTCTTCTCGGCGCACGACATGCCCGAGGGCATGGAACCGAGCCTGGACGCCGACGCCACGTTCGACCCGATCAACTTCTCCTTCCCGCACGGCACCCACCTCGCGGCCATGGAGGTGGACACCGAGACCGGCGAGGTCAAGATCCGCAAGTACGTCTGCGTCGATGACATCGGCAAGGTGGTCAACCCGATGATCGTCGAGGGCCAGGTGCACGGCGGGCTGGTCCAAGGCATTGCCCAGGCCCTGTTCGAGGAAGCGGTCTACGACGAGAACGGGACGCTGACCACGGGATCGTTCGTGGACTACCTGGTGCCGACCGCGGCCGACCTGGTCGAGTTCGTCACCGATCGGACCGAGACCCCGTCACTGACCAACGACCTCGGCGTCAAGGGCGTCGGCGAGGCCGGCACCATCGCATCGACGCCGGCCATCGTGAACGCGGTGATCGATGCGCTGCGGCCGCTCGGGGTGACCGATGTCGAGATGCCCTGCACCCCGATGCGGGTGTGGAAGGCGATCCAGGGTGCCGAACCCCGGACCGCTGAGTCCGAGACACCCGAGGAGACCCAGCCACACTTCTCGACCGAGCAGTCCACCACCACTCCGGGCACGATCGAAGGCGGTCAGGCATGATCCCCGCGGCATTCGACTACCACGCACCGACCAGCCTCGACGAGGCACTGTCGTTGCTCGGCCAAGCCGGCGACGAGGCCAAGATCATGGCCGGCGGGCAGAGCCTGCTGCCGGTCCTCAAGCTGCGGCTGGCCGCACCGGAGGTGGTCATCGACCTGGCCAAGATCGACTCGCTGCGCGGCGTGCGCGACGACGGCGACGCGATCGTGATCGGGGCGATGACCTCGCACTTCGAGGTCACTCGGGACCCGCTGATCGCCGCGCACGCGGGGCTGATCAAGATCGCGGTCGAGACCGTGGCCGACCCGCAGGTGCGCCACCGCGGCACCTTCGGTGGGGCCTGTGCCCACGCCGACCCGGCCAGCGACATCCCGGGGCCCGCGCTGGCGCTGGACGCCGAGTTCGTGATCGCCGGGCCGGCCGGTCGGCGTACGGTGCCGGCGACCGAGTTCTTCCAAGATCTCTTCACCACCGCGATCGGTGAGGACGAGATCCTGGTCGAGGTCCGGGTGCCCAAGTACACCGGCTGGGGCTCGGCGTACGAGAAGTTCGTCCGGGTCGCCCACCAGTGGGCGATCGCCGGGGTGGCTGCCAGCGTACGGACCGAGGGTGGGGTGATCGCCGAAGCGCGGATCGCGCTGACCAACATGGGGTCCACCCCGATCCGGGCGCGGTCGGCCGAGCAGGCCCTGGTCGGCGTAGCGCCCACGCCCGACGCGGTGGCTCAGGCCATCACCTCGATCGCCGAGAACACCTCCCCACCGACCGACATCAACGGTGATCCGGAGTACCGGACCCATCTGGTCTCGGTGCTGGGCCGGCGGGCGGTGTTGACGGCGGCAGCCAGCGCCGGCTGATCAGCGTCGCGTCGCGCCGGTAGAGCGCGGCGTGCTCGAGGAACTCCGGACGCCCGGTCTCGCTCGCCCGCTGGTCGGTGTAGGCGGCGAGGTCGGTCAGCCGGGTCGCCAGGGTGGCTCCGACCTCGGCCGCGCGGAACGGCCAGCCGTACGCCGCGGTGAGCTCGGCCAGCCGGTCGTCGCGCACCGGGTCCGGGGGCGCCGCCGGCCCGGCGTCCCCGACGAAGGGGACCAGCCGGTAGGCCAGGTAGGCGAAGTCCCAGATGCGGGGACCGGGCGATGCGGTGTCGAAGTCGATCAGCCCGGTCAGCCGTCCGTCGGTGAAGACCAGGTTGTACGGGGCGACGTCGTTGTGGCAGACCACCTCGGCCGGCTCGTGGCCGGGAAGCTGCCAGACGGCGTCGGACCGGTCGAACGTCGTCGTCGCGTCGTGCAGCCGACGGAGCAGCCGACCCGCGTCAGTGAGGATCCGCGGCGCCCACAGCCAGTCCGGCAGCGGATAGCCGGCGACCACACCGGGCCGGAAGGACAACACCTCCCGACCCTGCTCGTCGATGCCCAACGGCGCAGGGACCTCGAGCAGGCCGGCCCTCCGGACGTGGCGCAGTAGGGCGTGGATGGTGGTGGTCCAGGGGCCGGCCGGACGGCGTACGGTGTCGCCCCGCCGGGTCACCACGTTGGAGTTGCCCCCGGTCAGGATCTCTTCGTCCACCCGGCCGAGAGTAGTGGCCGATGTCAGGTCAGTTCACCGTCCGGCCCACGCGCCGGCGAGCGGGCAGGACAGAATGACGTCATGGACCTGACTCATCGTTTCAGCGTGCCGGCCACCCGGGACGAGGCCTGGCGGGCCTTCGCCAACCTGGAGAAGCTGGCGCCGTGCTTTCCCGGCGCAACCATCACCAGCATCGACGGCGACGACTTCGCCGGTTCGGTCAAGATCAAGCTCGGACCGATCGCGCTGGTCTACAGCGGGACCGGCAAGTACGTCGAGCGCGACGAGGACACCGCGCGGATGGTGATCGAGGCCCGGGGCAAGGACAAGCGGGGCAACGGGACGGCCACGGCGACCGTGTCCGCCACCTTCTCGGAGAACGGCGACCACACCGACGTCGAGGTGCAGACCGACCTGTCGATCACCGGCAAGCCCGCCCAGTTCGGTCGCGGGGTGATCTCCGACGTCAGTGACAAGCTGCTCGACCAGTTCGTGACCTGCGTGTCCGGGCGGTTCACCGAGGGACTCGGGGAACCGGAGGCCGAGACCAACGCGGACCAGTCCGAGGGCGTCGCCCCGGGCCACGACAGCGGCACCGAACCCACGGTCGAGCTCGGAGCAGTGCCCGGCGACGTCGATTCGCCGCTGGACACCCCGGCCGCGCCGACGACGGCCGCCCCGGCGGCGGAGCCGCCGCCCGCTGCAGCCAAGCCGACCCCGCAACCCCGGGCCTACGCCTACAAGCCGCCGACGGACTCCTCCCAGCCCGACTTCAACATCGTGGCCACGGTGGCGCCGGTGCTGCTCAAGCGCTACTGGCCGGTGCTCAGCGGTCTGCTGCTCGCCGTGCTGGTGCTGAGCAAGATCCTCAAGCGCAGACGGCACTGACCACGTACGCGGTCACCGCGTGCGTGCTGCTGCGCCGCGGCGACCGGTGGTTGATGAGCGTGCGTGGGCCGCAGGTCGGCTACGCACCGGGCACCATCGGCCTGGTGGGCGGGCACGTGGAGCCGGCTGACCACGGCCGGGCGGTGCTCGAGGCCACCGCCCGCCGCGAGCTGAAGGAGGAAACCGGGCTCGACCTGCCCGATCTCGCGTTGACCTACCTCGAGTCCGAGGTGTTCGTCGACGACGTCGGGCTGCAGGTCAGTGTCGCCTTCGTGGCCGAGGCACCGGACGGCGTCGAGCCGGTGGTCGGCGCCCCGGCCGAGCTGGACGACGTCGGCTGGTGGACCCTGACCGACCTGGAGTCCGACCCGCGCTGTCCGGATTGGCTGCCCGGCCTGGTCCGGCGGGCGGCCCGGCTCGAACGGCTCAGCCGATGACCCGCAGCCGTACGGTCTCGGGCAGGCTCTCCAGCTTGTCGATCAGCTCCGGGGTGAAGGCGCCGGCGATGTCGGTGACCACGTAGCCGAGCTGACCCCGGGTGGACAGCGTCTGACTCTCGATGTTGACCCGGCTGTCGGCCAGCACGCCGTTGACCGTGGCCAGCACCCCGGGCACGTTGTGGTGCACGTGCAGGATCCGGCTGCGGCTCGGCCGTCACCCTCGGACTGCACCTGCGGGAGGTTGACCGACATGGTGGTCGAGCCGATGTCGGCGAAGTCGCGCAGCTTGCCGGCCACGAACCGGCCGATGTCCTCCTGGGCCTCCTCGGTCGACCCGCCGACGTGCGGGGTCAAGATCACGTTCGGAATGCCCTGCAGGGTTGACACGAACGGGTCGCCGACCACCTTGGGCTCGTCGGCGAACACGTCGAGGGCGGCGCCGGCGATGTGCCCGGACAGCAGGTGGTCCCGCAGCGCCTCATGGTCGACGACGATGCCGCGGCACAGGTTGAGGAACAGGCTGCGGGGCCGCATCTTGGCGAACTGCTCGGCGCCGAACAGGCCGGCGTTGCCCGGCCCGGCCGTCCACGTGCAGGGTGATCGTCTCGGCCACCGCCAGCAGCTCGTCCATCGAGTCGCAGCGCCGGGCGTTGCCCAGCGCGAGCTTGTCGGCCACGTCGTAGAAGTAGACCCGCATGCCGAGCGACTCGGCGACCACCGACAGCTGGCTGCCGATGTTGCCGTAGCCGACGATGCCGAGCGTACGGCCGCGGACCTCGTGCGCGCCCTTGGCCGACTTGTCCCAGATCACCGGCGTGCATCTTGGCGTTCTTGTCGGTCAGGTGGCGGGCCAGGGCGATGATCTCGGCGATGGCCAGCTCGACCACGCTGCGGGTGTTGGAGAACGGCGCGTTGAACACCGCCGTGCCGTGCTCGGTCGCGGTGGTCAGGTCGATCTGGTTGGTCCCGATGCAGAACGCGCCGATCGCCAGCAGGTCCGGCGCCGCGTCCAGCACCGCCTTGGTGACGTTGGTCTTCGAGCGGATGCCGAGCAGCTGGAACCCGGGGAGCGCGGCCGCCAGCTCGGCCTCGTCGAGGGCACCCTTGACCGTCTCGACCTCGATCCCCCGCTCGGTCAGCAGCCGAACCCCTTCGGGATGGATGTTCTCGAGCAGTAGAGCCTTCATGATTCCTCTCGCCTCGGGTGTCGGTGCAGCCTCAGTGTAGGAAGCCGGGCCGAGGCCGACCGGGATATCTCAGCCGGTGACGGCGCTCGGTGCGACCTCGGCATAGCTGAGCCACGGCCCACGGGTCTGCGCCGAGGTGAGGGCGGCGAAGCAGGCGTCGGCGAAGACGTCGGCCGCCGCGCTGAGCAGCTGGTTGAGTGCCGCCACGGCGGCCCGGGGATCGCCCTCCCGCCGGTCGCCGGCCCGAAGCCAGGCAGAAGATCGTGTCGCCGTCGGTCATCGAGTGCACCGGACGGACAGCCCGGGCGAGCCCGTCGTGAGCGACGGCGGCCACCTTTCCGGCCTGCGCCTTGGTCAACGTGGCGTCGGTGAGCACGACGCCGATGGTGGTGTTCAACGAGACCCCGGACCGCGCCTGGGCCTCAACGAGGGCGTCGCGTTCGGAGCGGTTGGGCGTGCGCAGACGCCGTTGGCGGTCGGACCAGAGCCGCCCGTCGGCCGGGTCGACGGCCGATCCGGCCGCGTTCACCGCCACCGCAGCGGCGACCTGTCGACCGTCGGGCACGGTGACCTGGGCGTAGCCGAAGCCGCCCTTCAGGCCACCGCAGTCTGGCCCCGGTGCCGGCTCCGACCACGCCGCAGTCCGGGTCCGACTGCGCTCGCGGCCGCCAGGGCCGAGCCGGCCGAAGTCGGCGGTCGGCCGGTGCCCGAAGTCGCCGCCGCGGCCGAGGTCGAAGATCACCGCGGCCGGCACGATCGGCACGACCTGCCCGGGCTGCGGCCCGACCGGGAACCCGGTGCCCGATCGCCTCCAGACCGGCCATCACGCCGTCCGCCGCCGCGAGGCCGTACGCACTGCCTCCGGTCAGCAGCACCGCGTCGACCCGCTCGACCAGGGTCGTGCGGAGCGAGCAGGTCGGTCTCGCGGGTGCCCGGACCGCCTCCCGCGGACGTCCACCCCGCCGATCGCGCCGTCGCGGGCCAGCACCACCGTGCACCCGGTCAGCCACCCGTCGCCGTCGGCGGTGTGGTGGCCGATCGCGAAGCCGTCGATCACCGCTAGCCGGACGCCGTGAAGAGCGAGGAGCGCAGACCGAACCGGTACTGGAAGGTGGTGCCGCTGACCGTCACGCTCTTCTTGCTGCCGATGATCTTGATCTTGGTCACCCGACCGCCCCAGCGGCCGTCGCCGTCACGCTTGGTGATCTGCAGCTTCTTCACCGTGCCGACCGACGGCCAGGCTCGGGCGATGCTGCCGGCCGTCAACCGGCGGGTCCAGGCCTGGGAGACGGACCACGCCGTCGTACGGGTCGGCCTTGGGTTTGAGGTAGGCGTAGTCACCCTGAGCGGTGTGCCCACCGTTGGAGGAGGCGAACTGGGTCAGCGCCACCTTCCCCTTGTACTTCACGATGGTGCTGGCGGTGGCCTTGGTCGCGGCGTTGCCGCCCTTGGTCTCGTGCACCGTACGGCGCCCGCTGCTGGTCACCGCGTAGCCCGGGTAGACCTGGCAGCTGGTCGTGTCGCACAGGTCGTAGCCGGCGTAGTTGGTGTAATCACGTAGCCGGACGGCGTAGGACCGGGCGGCCACGGCCTGGGTGCGTACGGCGTTGGCCGCCCAGGAGGTCGGCATCTCAGCCGGCACGACCGCCTTGACGTAGTCCTCCAGGCTGACCTTGTTGACCGTACGGCCGCTGCTGCCCCGCTTGATCAGCTGGAGTGACCCGCGGTACTCACGCACCGAGCCGCTCGGCATCTTGACCTTGATGATCTTGGCCGAGTTGTGGAAGGCCCAGGTGGTGCTGGACAGCCCGGTCCGTACGGTGGTGTAGTCGCCGTTCGCCTTCTGGTAGGCCAACCTGTAGCCACTGCCCGAGCGGCTGATCCGCCAGTACTTGTAGCGCGAACCGGTGGGGACCGTGAACGTGTGACCACTGCCGTCGGTCACCTTGAGACCGGAGGCGGGCACCACCTTCAGGCTGCCGTCGTTGTCGGCGGTGATCCAGACCTTGATCGTGGTGCCGCTGGCCATCTTTCCGAGCGTGGTGCCCGGGTAGTAGAAAGCCAGGATCTTCTTCCAGGTCAGGCCTTTGCGGGCCGCGCCGTAGGCGCCGTACTGGGACATGCCCCAGCCGTGACCGAAGCCGGCGCCCTTGATGGTGAAGCTGCCGGACTTGGACGAGACGGCGGAGTCGGCGCTCGCGGGTGGAGCGAGCACCGCCGCCGAGGTGAGGAGGAGTAGCGAGAGCCACCGCGACACCCAACAGCCGCCCCGCGCAGCTCCGGACGAACGCGGGAAGGCGCGTCGAGAGTGACATGACCATCCAGTTCGTAGGGAATGGGCCACAGCATGCCCCATGTCAAGGACAACACGCTAGTGGGACGCAAGAAATTCCTGGTACGAATGTGACGGATGGTGTCGAGTCAGCGGGACAGCACGACCTCACTCCCTTGCTCCGCCGAGGCGTAGCAGGCGTCGACCACGAGTGCCCGGGTGAGCGCTTCCTCGCCGCGGTAACCAGAGAAGCTGCCGGAGCGCACCTTGGCCAAGAAATCCAGGACGCACTCGCGGTGCATCCCGTCGGGCGGGACGTCGGGCTGGAGCTCGGCGGGGACACCCTCGATCTCGGTCCAGATGTTCAGGGTCGCAGGGTCCCCGGGCCCGCCCCATTCGATGCTGGCCCCGCCCTCGGACCCGTAGATGGTGACGTAGCACTGGTCCTGCGGGATCCACTGTGCCCAGCTCGACTCCAGCAGCAACGTGGCCCCGCCGTCCAGCCGCAGGAACGCCGTCGACAGGTCCTCGACATCGAACTCGCCTTCGACGACGCCCGTCTTGAGCATGGTCATGTTGGAGGAGCTGCCCCGGCCCCGCGGTCCGAACTCGGCATAGGTCGCCGCGGTGGCCGAACGCACGGCCGGCTCGCCCAGCAGGTGCAGAGCCATGTCGAGCATGTGCACGCCGATGTCCATCAGCGGTCCGCCGCCGGCGGTCGCCACCCGGGTGAACCAGCTGCCGAGGCCCGGAATGCCTTCACGACGCAGCCAGCCCGCCTTGGCGTAGTAGATGTCTCCCAGCAGGCCGGCGTCGATGATCTTCTTCAGCGCGTGCACGTCACCCCGTCGCCGGTGGTTGAACGACACATCGAGGACCCGGTCGTTGCGACGCGCGGCTTCAACCATCTCCCGCGCCCGGTCCGCGTTCTCGGCGATCGGCTTCTCCGACAGCACGTGGATGCCGGCATCCAGGGCGGCCACCGCCATCGGCCGGTGCAGGGTGGTCGGCGTGGCAATGCTGACCACATCGAGCTCGGCGCTGGCGACCAGATCCTGCCAGCTCGCATAGCGGTGCTCGGTGGGCACGTCGTAGAGATCACCAAGACTCTGGAGCTGGTCGGCCTCCATCCCGGCCAGCGCGACAAGATCGACATCGTCAGCGCCGGCGTAGCCGTCCATGTGCTGCCGGCCCGCCCAACCGAGGCCGATGACCCCAGCGCGCAACCTTCCGCTCATGCGCTCACCTGGTCCTTGATCGACGAGCCGGCGAAGAACGGGGCCGGCTCGTTGATCACCTTCGGAGCGACGAAGTCCGCCACCTGGTCGGGCTGCGCCCACTGCACCGCGTTGGCCAGGACCCGCTGGATGTCGGGGTGGTGGTAGACCGGGTACTCCTGATCACCGGGCGAGAAGTAGAACACCTTGCCCTTGCCGCGCCGCCAACAGCAGCCGGACCGGAAGACCTCTCCGCCGGAGAAGGTCGAGAGGAAGACGAGCTCGTCCGGTGCGGGGATGTCGAAGTACTCGCCGTACATCTCCTGCTCATTGATCACGATCGGCTGCGGCACGCCCCTGGCTGATCGGGTGCGAAGGAGACACGTTCCAGACCAGCTCGGTGTCGGCGGAGTTGCGCCACGACAGCGAGCAGGTGGTGCCCATCAGCTTGATGAAGATCTTGGAGAAGTGGCCGGAGTGCAGCACCAGCAGCCCCATGCCGCCGAGCACGCGTCGATGGACCCGCTCGACGATCGCATCGTCGACCTGGGCGTGGGTGGCGTGCCCCCACCAGGTCAAGACGTCGGTGTTGTCCAGGACCTCGTCGGTCAGTCCGTGCTCGGCTTGGTCCTGGGTCGCCGTCCGGACCTCGACGGTGTCGCCCAGGCTGGCCCGGAGGCCGGCGGCGATGGCGCTGTGCATCCCGTCGGGATAACGCTCGGCCATGCCGGCTCGGTCGCGTTCGGAGTTCTCGTGGAAGTTTTCGCCCCATACGGTGACGCGGATCGGTGAGTTCACGCTTTCCAACTTTGCCTGACGAGGATCGCGGCAGCGAACGGGGGGTTGCGATCATGAGGGCATGGAGCCGATCAGTGTCTCGATGCAGCGCATGAAACTCCGGGCCTTCGACCTGAGTGAGCGGACTGTGCGCCGCAGCCGGGCCTCAGCCGTACGCCGAGTCGACCGGCTCCGTGGTCGGGCGTTCATGATCACCCAGACGGCCCTGACCGCCGGCCTGGCGTGGTTCGTGGCCCACACCGTCATCGGCCACCAGCTCCCCTTCTTCGCGCCGGTCGCGGTGATCATCACCTTGGGGATCAGCTTCGGACAGCGGATCCGGCGGGCAGTCGAGGTCGCCATCGGGGTGGCCGTCGGCGTCATCGTGGGCGACCTCTTCCAGGCTGTCTTCGGCACCGGAGTCTGGCAGATCGTGCTGGTCTGCGCGGTCGCGATGTCGGTGGCCACGCTGCTCGGCGCCGGCCAGCTGATGATCATCCAGGCCGGGGTGCAGTCGATCGTGGTCACCGTGCTGTCGTCGAACCTCGGCTACGGCGTGAACCGCTGGCTGGACGCGCTGGTCGGCTGTGGCCTGGCGCTGGTGGTCGCCACCATCGCGCCGAGCTCACCGTTGCGCAAGCCCGGGTCGGTCGCCGCCGGGGTGCTGCGTGAGATGGCGTCGTCGCTGCGCACCAGTGTCGGGGCGCTGCGAACCGACGACAGCACGGCGGCCGAGGCGGTCTTGAGCAGGCCCGGGCGGGCGAGAAGGGCCTGGCCGCCTTCGACCAGGCGACCAGCGAGGGACTGGCCGTCGTCCGCCACTCCCCTTTCCGTCGGGGCGACATGTCGCGGGTGATGGCTCTGGCTGACCTCTACGACCCGCTGGACCACGCCAGCCGCAACCTGCGCGTGCTCGCCCGGCGCTGCGCGGTCTCGGTGTGGCGCGGTACCGAGGTCCCGCTGGAGTACCTGAGGCTGATGGACCGGCTGGCCGACCACCTGCGACTTCATGGCCGGCGAGCTCGACGCGGGCCGGTTGCCGACCGGCGCCCGCAACCGGCTGCTGGAGATCGGCGAGGCCAGCTGCCCACCTGACCACCGACTCCAGCCTGTCGGCCGTCGTCGTCCTGGCCCAGATCCGCTCGATGACCGCCGACCTGCTGGAGCTGACCGGGATGGACTACACGGAGGCCCGCGAGCTGATCCCGGACATGGACTGAACGGCGTCGACGGGGCACTCGATTTGAGTTCCGGATGAGCATCACCTAGAGTCATCCAGGCGACGCGGGGTGGAGCAGCTCGGTAGCTCGCTGGGCTCATAACCCAGAGGTCACAGGTTCAAATCCTGTCCCCGCTACAAAGATGGACTAGTCAGAGGCGGTTTCCGGAGAGATCCGGAGGCCGCCTCTGCTACGTCTTCGAAGATGTGGGCGATTTTGCGGCATCCTTTGCCGCCTGCGGACAGCTCACTTCCATCGATTCGGATGTACGAACGTGGACGTCCGGTGGCTTGGAGCCGAACCTTCGCGCTGCTGTCTCTCATGGCTGGAGGGAGACGGAGCTTCAGCGGAGAAGCCTGGACGGTCGTGACTGGCGGGGACGTCCTCAGCGACATTTCCAGGGCCACGCACCTACGCGGTGACGACCATCATCGGGGCCATCGCAGCGACCTGGATCGTGCAGCGGCTCTCAATGTGGCCAACCCGATCGATCAGGCGATCAGCACCACCATCCCCACACCAGAGCGACTCGCTCTCATTCTCCTGGTGCTGGGCCTGGCCGAATGCTGGCTACGCCGCTGCCCTCGCATAACCAATCGCATCTCGGCGACCGCCTGACACAGGTGCCTCACAGGTCCCCAAAGAATCTGCATAGGCTTACTTGATACAAATTCCGCGTGACCCGTTCTGACTTCTCCCGATACGCCGCAGTGTCCCGCCGTACCGCCCTCAGCGGGGCCCTTGGAGCCGTCCTGCTCGCCGTAGCAGGCTGCACCAGCGACGATTCGGCGCTGACCGGCGCAGGCACCGGGTCCAGCACCGCGCCCTCGACTGGTGGATCAAGCGCCGGACCATCGGCGTCGGCCACGGCCTCGCCTTCCGGCTCGGCCAAGGCCAAGCCGGGCAGCGAACTGCCGGCTTCGGCGGTCCTATCGGTCTCGTTCACGTTCGCCGTCGCCTCCGGTGGGGGCCGGGTACGCAACCCCTACATAGCCGTGTGGATCGAGAACTCGGCTGGCGACCTGGTCAAGACGGTCGCGCTCTGGCACGAAGATCACGGCGGTCAGGATCGGTGGCTCAGCGAGATGAAGGCATTTTCCGCTCTGGGCGCCGCCGACGCGCAAACGGTGTCCTCGGCGACCCGTCAACCAGGCACGTACTCGGTGCAGTGGGACGGATCCACTGCGCAGGGCAGCCGCGCGGTCACCGGCAGCTACCGCCTGATGATCGAAGCCGCCCGCGAGCACGGGGCGTACGAACTCGTCCAGCAGGATCTGAGTCTGGGCTCCAAGGCGGCATCGTTCGCGCTGACCCCCAGCGGCGAACTGACCGCAGCGAGCGCGGCGTACGCAGTATGAGCATCCGGTCGCTGGACAGGATCGGCGACGACGACTCCACCCCAGCCCTACCGCCCGGTCGAACACCGCCGCGGGCCGGCGCCCGGTCGAGCAAGTCCTCCCGGGCGGTAGGGCAGAAGTGGACCCGGCAACTTCACGGCTGGCTGAGCATGACCAGCCTTCTCGTGGTGCTGTTCTTCGCCATCACCGGGATCACCCTGAACCACCCCACGTGGTTCGGCGCGTCGAACCCGCAAACGCGGACCGTCACCGGGACGTTGCCCGCCTCAGCGGTCAGTGACGGAGCTGCGGACCCATTGGCGATCAGCGAATACCTGCGAGCCAACCTCTCGGTCACCGGCCAGGTCACCGCGCATGCCGAAACGGCGGCCGGCGGCACGATCGACTACGAGGGTCCAGGGACGACCGCGTCCGTGGAGTACACCACGAGCACCGGCGCCTACACCCTCGAAGCAACCAGCTACGGTCTGGTCGGTGTCCTGAACGATCTACACAAGGGTCGGCACACGGGATCGTCGTTCCGGTGGGTGATCGACCTCAGCGGCGGGCTGCTGACCCTGGTGGCCGCGACTGGTCTGATCCTGCAGCTGTACATCCGGCGCACCCGGGGCATAGCTCTCGTGCTGGTCGGCCTCGGGAGCGTGGTCGGGATCGTGCTCATGCTCGTCAACCGGTAGTGATGAGCTCGAAGTCGACCTGCTCGCGCCACCGGGGGCTGAGTTCCACCTCGCCGTGCGCAGTGGTCACCAGCGCCGCCGCACCGGCCCCATCGAGCAGGCCAGCCACCAGCGGCTGATGCAGCCCCTCCACACCCAGGACAGTCGCCAACGCGTCAGCGGTCGCCGCATCGGCGGCGATGACGGTCACCCCGCCGGCGGCCTCGATCGGCCATCCCGTACGCGGGTCCAGCACGTGCCCGAACCACTGCCCGGCGATCTGGAAACCCCGCCGAGCCGGCCCACTGCTGGCCAACCCGCTCGGCGTCAGATTCAGCATGGCCAATGGTCGCGCGTTGTCGATCGTCGAAGCCGGATCCTCGACCGCCACGCGCACCGATCCCGATCCGATCAAGCGAAGATCGCCACCGACGTTCACCATCACCCACTCGACGGTCGGGTCCATGCCGGCCTCCGCCGCGCGATCGACGATCCACCCTTTGGCCACAGCGTCGAGGTCAAGGGTTGAGCAATCCTCGAGCCGATGCACCCCCCGAACACCGTGGCGTTCGACGACCGTGAACGGCAGCCGGGCGACACCGGCCGCCAGCTCTCGACACTCCGAGGAGCTCGGTGGTCGGCCGAGGCGCTCAGCGTCGCGCCACCGTCGTCGCAACTGACCGAGACCAGGATGAAAGGCACCCCGAGATGCGACGAACCACTCCTGCGCCAATGCCAGCACCGCGACGACCTCAGCCGGCAGGTGCGGTGCGGGCTCACCACGCATCCACCGAGACATCGCAGTCTCGGCGCGGTACGTCGACAGCATGCTCTCAAGACGAGCGATCTCATCCACTACTCGTTGCTGCGCCTGTTCAGCCAGCTCGGCCGTCTCGCAACCCACGATCACGTGCAATTCGGTTCCAAGCACCGGGTGGTAACGAAAGGAGTATGGCGGCGGCACATCGCCAAAGATCGCACAACCACGCCCTGAAGAACCCGCTAGCACGGGAATGAGGTAACTGAGAGTGACGAGAGCGGTCAGGTCGTTTGCGTACGCGCGAGCTCTGTCTAGCGCTGGCCGGTCGTGTTGAGAATTTCTGGTAGGCCCAGGAGTCGGTCGAGGACGCGGAAGCGGTAGGCGGCGGCGAGCGCGATGAACCAGGCCAGCAGTGTGGGTAGCACGGTATCCCAGACAATGCCGACCGGTTCGGTCAGGCCGAAGTAGGTCCGCAGCACGGGCACCACCAGTGCAGCAATCAGCCCAGCGAGAAGGGCGACGACGAGGACGGCGGGGCGCCAGTCCGCGAGTGAGGGTGTCCAGACGGCGAACCATCGCATCGGAGGTGC
Source organism: uncultured Actinomycetota bacterium (assembly GCA_963740705.1). Taxonomy (GTDB): domain Bacteria; phylum Actinomycetota; class Actinomycetes; order Propionibacteriales; family Propionibacteriaceae; genus Microlunatus. Next base: position 619,606 of record CAVUGB010000004.1, on the reverse strand, counting down.
AAGGAAAAGGATGAGCAGAATCGAAGCGATCGAGACGAAGGTGGACAGCCCGGTCTGCGCTCCGACGGTTGCGGCCGCGTCGATGAAGTTGGCATCGACCCCGTAGGTCAGGCCGGTGTATTGCTCGAACTCAACAATCATCCGTTCCCTGATGGCAGGATCGTCAAACCCTCGGGTGACGCTGGAGTACAGGTACGTGTAAATCGCGATCGCGCATCCGGAGGTGAGGACCGCAGCGGGCAGGACGAAGCGGGCCAAGGTCAGCAGCAGGTTCGGGTCGGGTCGGGTGGGCCGGGCCCACGCGGTGAGAAAGATGGTCGGGATGCCGACGGTGAACAGGGTGAGCCCGGTTTGGGCTGGTGAGTAGGGGAAGCCAAGCCCGAGCATGGTGATCGTGACGATGATCAGGGCCTGGGTGGCCACCCGGGTGAGGAAGACCTGGGTTGAGATGGTGATGCCGCTGATGATCCGGCGACCGTCGGTGCGTGTCGGCACCAGTGCAGCAAGAGAGTCGCGAGTGAGGACGATATCGGCGACGTCTCGGGCCACGGCACTGCCGCTACGCATCGCGACGCCGACATGGGCTGCCTTCAGCGCCTGAGCGTCGTTGACGCCATCGCCGAGCATGGCCACGTAGCGGCCCTGCCGCCGCAATGAGAGGATGATCCGTTCCTTCTGTGCCGGAGCCACCCGACCGAATACGGCCGACTTCTCGACGAGAGCGTCGAGCTCGAGGTCGCTGAGCTCATTCAGGTGAGTTGCGTCCACCGGCTGGGTGGCGTTCAAGCCGGCGCGGACAGCGACGGCGTTGACGGTGTCCGGGTGGTCGCCGGAGAGAACCTTGAGCTCAATGCCCTCCCCTCTCAGTTCCGCGATGGTCTCGCAGACGTCCGGGCGCAGTTCCTCGATGAGCGTGATCAAGGCCAGCGGCTCCAAATCGGGGAGAACAGCGGCTCCGTCCGGCTCGCGCAACGCGGCCTGGTGGTCGACGCTACGGGCGAAGATCAGGACCCGCAGCCCCTGAGCGGTGTAGCTGCGAACCAGTGTGGCGAGGTCGTGAGATTGGACGGAGGCGTTGAGTGCTTCGGGTGCGCCGAGGACCCAGGTGGCGTGGTGTGTGCGAACGGCGCTCCAGCGCAGGCCGGAGCTGAACGGCACCTCATCGAGCACCGGCTCCGGTTCGCCGGGAAGGTGCTCGGCCAGCGCCGCGCTGGTCAGGTTGGCCGTCCCGGTGCTGTGGGCCATCGCACCCAGTGCCCCCGACACCGTCTCGGTGTCGTGCCGGCCGACGGGCACGATGCGGGCGACGGCGAGACGGCCGGTGGTCAGTGTGCCTGTCTTGTCGGTGCATACGACGTCGACGTTGCTGACCCACTCGACCGCGTTGACCAACTGAACGAGCGCCCCGTGCCGGTGGGCTCGGACCGCGCCGGCGGTGTAGGCCAGCACGATCAACAGGAACAGACCGTAAGGCACAAGCCCGGACAGCACCGCCGTGATCTGCACGACCCGGTCGAACGACAGGCCCTCCAAAGCGGCCTGCAACAGGATCGCTCCGGTAACCAAGATCACCGCTGTCATGATGAGACGGATACAGAATCCGATACGGCGCTGGAGTGGCGTGGTGTCCGTCGAGGGCCGGCGGGCCTGGGCCGTCACCTTGCTGGCGTAGCTAGCCGCACCGACATCGCAGGCCAGCTGCAGTCCACCTCCGCTGACGCAGCGGCTTCCCGACAGAAGCTCCTCTCCTCGGGCCCGCAGCTGCGTACCCGACTCCCCCGTGAGCAGTGACGCCGCCACGGCCACTGCACCATCGAGCACCGGCCCGTCCACGACGATCTGATCGCGGGGACGGACCCGCACCACGTCACCGAGGACCACATCCTCAGCCATGACCTCGATGTCACGGCCGTCCCGGACAACCAGCACCGAGCTGCGCTCCAACAACTGCAGCCGGTCGAGCTGACGCTTCGCGCGAATCTCCTGCACTGCGCTGATGACGGCGTTCAACACACCGAGCCCCGCGCTGATCAGCGCGTCGCTGTAACGGCCCAACGCCAACAGCGCACCACCAATACCGAACAAGATCGTGTTGTACAGGTTGAAGACATTGGTTCGAAGAATCCGGGCGTAACCTCGCGAGGAGCCACTGACGGCGCGGTTGCCGTCCCCACGACGCAGCCGGACCGCCGCCTCGTCGCTGGACAAGCCGGCCAGACTGACTCCGGGGATCGCCGAGTTTGATGTCACGTCCACGGGACTCATTCTGAGGCAACGTGCAGCAAGACCCGGGCAGACCGCTTCCCCTTCCGTACGAAGTGAGGCGACCACCCTCCTTAGAGCGCCTCGAGCCATCCGAGCACCTCGGGACGTGCAGCTTGGTCTCGAGCAGTGCGTCGGCCATGGCCACCTCCCCCAGCGGCCTGAGGACCTGACGTCTTGATGGTCCCTTGCGCCGCAGGCCTTCGCCCCGCTTACCCGGTGAAGTCAGGCTTCGGACCGCTACGGTGCAGGGTATGCAGGCCGCTGTCCAGACGGAGTACGGCCCACCCGAGGTCGTCCGGATCACCGAGGTGGCCAAGCCCACCCTCGGACCCCACGATGTCCTGGTCCAGGTCCGGGCCACGACGGTGAACCGGACCGACTGTGCGTGCCGAGCCGCCCACCCGTTCTTCATGCGGTTGTTCACCGGCCTCCGCCGCCCGCGGGCGACCGTCCTGGGCAACGAGTACGCCGGAGTGATCGAGGCGGTCGGCCGAGACGTCACGGCGTTCTCGGTCGGCGACCGGGTGTTCGGGTACTGCGAGGGTCCGTTCGGTGCGCATGCCCAGTATCTGGCCGTTCCCGATGACAGCTCGATCACGACCATGGCGGCGAACGCGTCGTACGCGGAGGCTGCGCCAAGCACCGAGGGCGCGCACTATGCCCTCGCTCAGATCAGGGGCGCAAAGATCAGCAGCGGACAGCACGTCCTCGTCTATGGCGCGTCCGGAGCGATCGGCTCGGCGGCGGTCCAGCTGCTGAAGACCCTGGGCGTGCAGGTGACGGCAGTGTGCGGCGGCGCACATCTGGACCGGGTCCTGGGTCTCGGCGCAGATCGGGTCATCGACTACACCATCGACGACTTCACCCAGGACCACCAGGCGTACGACGTGGTCCTGGACGCGGTCGGCAAAAGCTCGTTCACGCAGTGCCGGCCGACCCTCAAGCCGGCCGGCATCTACATCTCATCCGAGCTCGGTCGCTACGCCCAGAACCCGTTCCGAGCGCTGATCGCCCCGCTCCAGCGAGGGCAACGGGTGCTGTTCCCGATCCCGACACACGACCAGGAGATGATGCGCTATCTGCGGGACTTGGTCGAGTCCGGAGAGTTCACGCCATTGATCGACCGGACGTATCCGTTGGACCAGATCGTCGAGGCTTACCGCTACGTCGAGACAGGCCAGAAGGTCGGCAACGTCGTACTCATCGTCGACCATCCAGCGTGAGGGCTCGCCGACTCAGGCCGCGATGAGGGCGGGCCACTCGTGCACGAACGGGTTGATCTTGTGCACCGCCTACGTGCGGTCGACGAGGAGCTGGCTTCCGAGGTCGGCGCCGTCGTTGGCGATGTCGGACAAGACGATGACGGCCTTGCGCCGGGGGCGGTCCAGACCGAGGAAGGAGGCGTAACCGCTGGTCTGCCCGGCGTGATGAGTGATGGTTTGACCGGTCACCCAGGTGGAGCTGTGCCAGAAGGTGCCGATGCGCGTGTTCGACCCGTCGGTGGCGGTGGTGGGCTCCAGGGCGTCCATACCGGGTGCGCTCCCGTCGAGCAGTGCGGTGGCGAGCTTCGCGAGGTCCCTGGTGGTGGAGACCGCGGCAGCGCCGGGGGCGTAGGCATCCATGACCCAGGGCTGGACCGGGAGGCCGGATTCGGACCGACCACCGGCGACGAGTGGGTGCCCGACCTGGATGGCCGTGTCGGACATGCCGAGCGGCTCGAACAGCCGGGTGCGCATCAGGTCGGGATAGCTCAGGTGGGCTGCCGCGGCGACGGCCTGGCCGGCGATGGCCGAGCCTAAGGTGGAGTACGCGTAGTGGCCGCGGCCCCTCAGCGTCTGGTCCCTGGTCTCGTCGTTCATCTGGGCGCTGTCGGCGGTGAAGAAGTTATGGCCGATCGGCGCCATCCACGCGGCGCGGCGCACGGTTGCGGCGCCGAACTCGGCGTACCCGGCTGTGTGGGTGACGAGTTCCTGCATCGTGGCGGTGCCGGCCGGTGAGCCTTCCAGCTGCGGGAGATAGGTGGCGACCGGGGCATCCATGCGGACCTCTCCGCGGTGCACGGCGTCGGCGATGACCAGGCCCGTCATCGCCTTGGTCATCGACCCGACCTCCATCGGGGTGGTGTCGTCAGCGCCGATCCCGGCCAGTCGCACCGGCTGATCAGCGTCGAGGCCGATCTCGGCGACGGCGACGGCGTGATTGCCGGCCAGCCAGCCACGCTGAGCCGTCTGATCGATGTGGGCCAGGACCGCGGGGTCGCCGTTACGGGCGACCGCCAGGTCCGGGGAAACCGCCCAGGACGCAACCGCCACGGTCACCGCCCCGATCAGAACGGTCAGGACCAGACGACGCGAGGCGAGGTAGCCCCCGGCCAGAACGACAAGCATCAGCAGCGCCTTCCAGCTGTCATCGAAGTAACGGCCGTAGCGGCCACCGCCCACCGACGTCAGCACCATTCCCACGGGAATAGCGACCAGAACCGCGGCCACCAGCAGCTTCCCCGCCCAGCCATGGGCGAACGAGGCCGTGTCACGAAGGAGCAGCATCCGCAGGGGTCGGCGCCGGACCAGGGTGTGGAAAGCCGCCTTGACGGGGGTGACGCGACCGGAGGGGGATGGCTGGTCGGACGAGGGCGAGGTGGTCGGGCCGGGGAGAAGATTCTGGGTGGGAGACATCAGGTGCACCTCTGTGCGTAGTAGGAGCTCACGAGCTCGCCGATGTCGGCGGGCGCCTTCGCCGGAGTGCCGGCGTCAAAGGGTGGTTGGGGGTCGTATTCGAGGGTCAGCTGAACGGTCTGGGCGACAGCTGGGCCGTGGGTGAGGCTGAGCAAGGTCAACGCCAGGTCGATCCCGGCCGAAGCGCCGGCCGAGGTCAGCACCTTTCCGGCCCGGACGACTCGCTCGCTGCTGTAGGTGACGCCGGCATCGGTCAGCCGCTGCGCAGATGCCCAATGGGTGGCGGCCCTGGCACCGTCGAGAGCACCGGCGGCGGCGAGGTAGCTTGACCCGGTGCCGAGGCTGAGGGTCCAGGTCGTCGTGCGGTGCACGAGACGGAGCCACTCGACCAGGGTGGGGTCGAGGGTGCGCCAGCAGTCGCTACCCGGGACGACCAGTACGTCGGCGGAGGCGACGTCACGCAGAATCGCGGTTGCCAGCAGGGCACACAATCCGGTGCCGTCCACGACGGCGCCGGCCCGGGCGGCGACGAACACGCTGCGGGTGCCCGGTGCGGAGGCGAGGACCTGGAAGGTTCCCACCACGTCAAGGGCGGTGAACCCGGGGTAGAGCAAGTAGGCGACCCTCATGTCTTCAGCCTGGGCCCGGGAGGCCACCGCCACCAGGACACGATGTTGACGATGTCGGCCACCGCCTCCGGGCGTACCGTCGACACATGGACCCCCGATGACCCCGGTAGGAAAGCAACCCGCGAACGCGCCGGCTTCCGCCGAACCGCCGGTCGAGCGGAGCGTGGTCATCGTGACCTTCGACGCAGGTCAGATCCTCGACGTCACCGGGCCCCTCGAGGTGTTTTCCAGCGCATCCCGCTTCCTCCCCGCAGTCAGGTATCGCACCCAGGTCGTGACTTCCAGGGGCGGCGCGGTTCGCGCCAACTGCGGTCTGGAGTTCGCCTCGTCTGCGATCGGCGACGTCACCGGTCCCGTCGACACCCTGATGGTGGCCGGGGGGTCCGGTATGGATAGTGCCGTCGCCGACAGGGAGCTGCTCGCCCAGATCAGTCGGCTGGCTGCTGGCGCGCGTCGGGTCACCTCGGTGTGCTCCGGCGCATTCCTGCTCGCGGCAGCCGGCCTGCTCCAGGGGCGGCGGGCGACCACGCACTGGGCAGACTGCCGCCAGCTGGATGCCACGTACGCCGGGATCACGGTCGAGCCCGATGCCATCTACGTCCACGACGGCAATGTGTGGACCTCCGCCGGCGTCACCGCGGGCATTGATCTGGCTCTTGCGCTGGTCGCCGACGACCACGGACACCGGGCCGCAGCCACCGTCGCCCGGCAGCTGGTCGTCTACCTGCAGCGCTCCGGCGGGCAGGCGCAGTTCTCCGCCCTTCTGGCCGGGCAGGCCGCCGACACCGCACCGGTGCGCGACCTCCTGTCCTGGCTACGCGACCATCTCACCGACGACCTCTCCGTGCCAGCATTAGCTCGGCAGATCAACCTCTCCGAGCGACAGTTCACGCGGGTGTTCAAGGCCGAGGTAGGTGCCACCGCGGCCGACCACGTCGAAGCGGTCCGGCTCGACTCCGCCTGCCAACTCCTGGAGACCACCAACAGAACCATCGAACAGATTGCGAAAACGTGTGGCTTCGGAACACCCGAGACCATGAACCGAACGTTCCGCCGGCGGTTGAACACGACTCCGGGCCAACATCGCCAGCATTTTCGAGGGGTACCGCAGCGGTAGCACCGGCTCCCGGTGAGCCCCTTCAGCATCACCCACGGCCCGGCTGAGAGGCCTGGAGGAATCCGTCCGGGTCTGTAAGTCTTGCCGCCCATCGGCGGGTGGGTGGACACTCAACGGAGTAGCTACTTCAGGGGGCTTGATGGACTGGACTCGGCCAGGCGATGCCAACTACGACGACCGCCGGGCGGTGTTCAACGCCATGATCGACAAGCGGCCGAGATTGATCGCATCCTGCGCGAATCCGGCAGATGTGGGTGCGGCTCTCGACCGGGCCAGGGCTGACGGGTTGGCGGTGGCCATCCGGTCTGGTGGTCACGCAGTGGCTGGGCAGGCGGTCAACGACGATGGGCTGGTGATCGATGTCCGACCAATGAAGGAGATCGCCATCGATCCAGCGGCGCGTACAGCTCGGGTCGGCGCGGGCTGCACCTGGGGTGAGTTCGACGCGGCGGCGCAGGTCTACGGGTTGGCGACGACTGGCGGTCGGGTCTCGACGACCGGGGTCAGTGGCCTCACGCTTGGGGGTGGATCCGGATGGCTGGAGCGCGAGCACGGACTTTCCTGTGACAACCTGCTGGCGGTTGAACTCGTGACGGCGGACGGACGCGAATTGCGTGCCGACGAACGCACACATCCGGACCTGCTGTGGGCATGCAAAGGGGGTGGCGGAAACTTCGGCGTGGTGACTGCACTGGAGTTCGCCCTGCACCCGGTAGGTCCGATGGTGTTGGGCGGCCTCTTGGCGTGGCCGGCCGAACGCGCACAATCGATCGCTCGGGGTTACCGGGACATGGCTTTCGACGCACCTGCCGAGTTCGCGTCCGGGCTGGTGTTGTTGAGTGGCCCACCGGAGCCGTTCATCCCTGCACACCTGCAGGGACAGCCCATCGTTTCCGTCATCGTGGTCTGGACCGGTGACCACTCAACCGGAGCCGACGTCGTACAGCGCCTTCGCGATCTCGAACCCGAGGTGGACCTGGTCGGACCAATCCCCTATACGCAGATGCAGTCGATGCTGGACGATCCGCCCGGATTGCGGCAGTACTGGAGTGGCGACTACCACGATGCGATGCCTGATGATGCGGTCGACATCTTCCTCGCCGCCGGCGCCTCACGTCCTTCTCCGCTCTCGAAGCACCTGATGTTCCCCTGGGGCGGCGCGGTCCGTGCGGTCCCCGAAGATGCCACGCCCTTGAGCCGGCGCGGCGCGTCGTGGGTCACGCATCCTTTCGCGACGTGGGACGACGCAGCAGAAGACGCGTCCAACATCAACTGGGTGCGGGACTACCGTGCCGAGATCGCGCCCTACACGAACGGCGGAACCTACCTCAACTTCATCGGCGATGAAGGTCGAGACCGCATCGCAGCGGCGTTCGGCGACAAGAATCTCAGCCGACTGCGCGAGATCAAGGGCGAGTATGACCCAGCCAATGTCTTCGCTGGGAACCAGAACATCCGACCGCTCGTGCCCGCCTGAGCACTCTGCTCTCACATCGACGAGGCCAACGAGTCTTTTGGCAGACCTGGCGTTCCATGTGCCACGGCGCAGCGCCATCAGCGCTCAACTGCTGTAGCTGGTGTCGGGGACCATGCGGCGACGTCGGCTGACGTGGGCATCACGGCCAAGGCGCGCCTCGCAGATCGCGATCTGAGTTACAAGGCCTAGGTGAGTGATCGCGCTTGATCCCCAGAGACGCGATCGACGCCTCCTGTTTCGAGCCTGCTGCTGATCGACGCCGATTCGTGCCGCTGAACAGACGTAGCGCAGGCAGAGGCGTTTGGATCGCGGACCGTCTCCTCTGCCTGCTGAGAAGGCCGGAACACCTCCCGTCGCCAACCCGCTCGCGGTGGCAGACTGAGCAGGGTGGCAGAACGTGCCCGGATAGTTCGTCAGCCGCTGGCGGGTCGGGTCGGTGAAATCGCGGCCGTCGCGGGGCTCGTCGAGGCGGCGGCGCACGGCGACGGCGGTGCGTTGCTGATCTCTGGCGAGGCCGGGGTGGGCAAGACTGCGCTGGTCCACGAGTCGGTTCATCATGGCGGCGAGGTCGCGGAGGTGTTGTGGGCGTCCTGTCTGCCGTTGACGTCACTGGCGGTGCCGTTCCTCCCGTTGACCTCGGCGTTGCGCGGCTGGGCCGCCGATCGTGAGGTGCTGGTGCCGGCGCTTGGTGGGCCGGGCGGCCCGGCCGGATTCGACGCCTGGCTGACCACGTTGTGCCGGGCGAAGCCGGTGCTGCTGGTGGTCGATGACCTGCAGTGGGCAGACCAGAGCTCGTTGGACGTTCTGATGTACGTGCTGGCCGGGATGGCCGGTCGCCGGTTGGCGATGCTCGCGACGGTGCGTGCCGGAGAGGAGGGCCCACCGCTGCGGAGGTGGCTGACGGACGTACGCCGGTTTCCTCGGGTGGGCGAGCTGAGCCTGGGCCGGCTGGATCGGGTCGCTACGGGTGAGCAGCTGGCCGCGCTGTTGGGGGTGCCGCCACACCAGTCGCTGATCGACGCTGTGTTTGCCCGCACGCAGGGCAACGCCTACCTGACCACCCTGATGGTGAGGCGGGTATTGCCGGAGGCTCGCTCGCTGCCGGCCAGGCTGCCGATCGACCTGAGTGAGGCGGCTACCCAGGCCTGGCGCGGATTATCTGCTCCGGCGCGAACGCTCACCGCATTGATCGCCGTGGCCGGTCGCCCGCAGCACGCCGACCAGCTCGATGGGGTGGCGGCAGCGACTGGGGTGGCCGGGGATGTTGTGCCGCTGTTGCGCGAGGCGGTCGACGGCGCCGTGCTCGACGTCGGGGCCGACGGGACCTACTGGTTCGTGCACCCGTTGCTCGCTGAGGCGCTCGACCGTGAGCTGCTGCCCGAGGAACGCTCCAGGTTGCACGCCACGTTCGCCGTCGCGCTGGAGTCCGCGGCCCAGGTGGACGAGAGGGAGGTCGATCGCATCGTGGACGTGGCCGACCACCATGACCTGGCCGGCCACCAGCAGGAGGCCTACCGGTGGGCGCTGCTCGGTGCCGAGGCGGCCGGACGCGCTGGTGGCGCCTTCGAAATGTTGCGGTTGCTGCGCCGGGCGCTCAATCTGTTGCCCCAGGTGCCCGACTCCGACCTCACTCGGATCGATCTGCTGGGCAGGATCCGTCTAGCGGCCGAACAGGCCGGGGAGGAGGCAGAGGAGCTTGCCACGGTCGATGAGCTATTGGCCTCGATCGACCGCAAACATCAACCCCTGCTCGCCGCCGAGTTGCTGGTCCGCCAGCACCACCTGGAGGAGCAGACGCTGAGGGGGTCCAGCACCGACTACGACCCCTGGCTTGCCGTGCGCCTCTCGGCGCCGTACCCGGACAGCGAGGCGTACGTGCTGGCCATGGCCGAGCTGGCGGAACAGGAGGTGTGGGACGGCGTGCCCTCGGGCCAGGCGAGAGCGGACGAGGCGGTCCGCCTCGCGCGCGCCTGCGGGTCCGCCAAGGCGCTCGCGTTTGCCCTCGTGGTGAAGGTGACGGCGCGGGTGCTGACGGGTGACGACGCGGGCCTAGTCGAAACTCAGGAAGCCCAGGCGTTGGCGGCCAAGGCCCGGGACTTCTTCTGGTTCACCAACGCAGTGAACTGGGCGTGCAACTGCCTGGACAGCAACCGGGCCGTGATCGATTATCTGCGCCGCAGCCGGGAAGAGCTGACCGCGCTGGGAGCGCCGCACTGCTACGTCGCCAGGCTGTCCGCCAATGAGGCGTTCGGGCTGATTCTGATTGGGAACTGGCAGGCCGGTGTCGATCGGCTACGCGTGGCCCTGGGATCAACGCCCGGGCCGAAGGGCGACATGATCGCCCGGCTGGCCGCAGCCATGCTGTCCATGCGACAGGGCCGGTGGACCGAAGCCGAAGGTCACCTGGCCCGCGCCGAGGAGCTGTACGGCGAGGGGTCCGGCCTGGTGTTCTACGGTCTCGATGCGGTCCGTTCCGAGCTGGCCTTGGCCGTCGGTGACACCGGTCGGGCGGTCGTGGCGGCCTTTGCCGGCGTCGACCGAGGGGGCCATGCGAATCTTGCCGAGCGGCTGATCCCACTGGCCGCGAGCGCCCTGGCGAACGAGGCGCAGGCATCCCGGGACCGGGGCGAGGAACCGGTACTGGCCGCGGTCCGACTTCACGAGTTGCAGCGTCACTACCCGACCGTTGCCCCCGAAGGCGAGCCCGGCCCGGCGTATCCGGCGCAAGTCCGGGCGATGCAGGCCTGGTACGAGGCAGAAGTCCACCGAGGCCTGGCCGACCCGGCCGCCGCACCAGCCTGGCAGCACGCCGCGCGGGCCTGCGCCGACGGTGACCTCGCCTGGGACGAGGCGTACGCCTCGTGGCGGGCCGCCGAAGCGCTGGCGAAGGACCGCGGAACTCGCGACGCGGCCGCCGCGAGCCTGCGGCATGCGCACGAACTCGCCATGAACCTGCAGGCCGCGCCCCTGCTCACAGAGATAGAGGCGCTGGCCCGAAGCATCCGGGTGTCACTGGCTGCGGTCCAGGTGCTTCGTTCGCCCGAGACGGCCGCCCTGCCCGGACTCACGCCCCGCGAACGGGAGATCCTCGCCCACATCGTGGCCGGTCGCACTTACGGCGAGATCGCGCGGGAGCTGGTGGTCAGCGAGAAGACCGTTAGCGTGCACGTGTCCAACTTGCTGCACAAGACCAGCACGGCCAACCGAATCGAGCTCGCCCAGCTCGCCCGCCGGATGCGGACCTAGACAGCGACCACCTGCACGTGTCCCTTCCACCCGTTCTCCTCCTAGGCTCGCGGCCGACGAACACCATCCTGGCCTTTCGGCGGAAGAAGCCACGATCACTGGCACCGTACGAATAGCCCCTTTCACCGGTTTTCATTGATCCCTCACGGGTCAATCTGAGGGCCGTTCATCGTCGATCTAAGGGACCGCCCCCAATGCGCATGCTGTCGTCTGAGCGCACCGTTGAGGTATCAGATTTCGTGCCTTCAAAGGAGCTCACATGTCTCGTACGAAAGCCAGCCCGCAGGTTCTCACCAGCGCCGCTGCGCTGGTCGGCGTCATTTTCGCCTTCACCGGTGGACTGTTGCCTTTAACGGCAACGTCGCCGCCGAAATTCTTGGACGCCTCCGTCAATAGTTGCCGGCTTGAACGAGTCGGCACTCAATTGGTTCACTGCGACAACCTCACGGGCGCTGGAGTGCAGGCCCCGACGTGGATTCCCGAGGCGACCACCGTGCCTGCCTCCGATACCTGCAGCTGACCTGTCGTCGGACCGGGCATTGTCGTCCCAAGCCTCAAGGTCGACGTGCACTTCGCCGTTGATCGACCGATCGCTTTCGGTAGTCGTCCCTCGACGCGCTGCACTTCTGCCTTCCAAAATGACTCTGGAAAGGAGGCCATCATGGTGAGACCGTACGCGTCGCACCATTTTAGACCCCAGGCATTCCTGACAATGCGAGAACTCGGTTATCGCCCCTCACACACTCCACGTCCGATTGGCGAAGAACTGATCGCCCGCGATCTGAAGCCCGAGATTGTTGCGAAATTCCGGTCCACCAAGACTTCGGCCCCACGTATCGAAAACTCGATCGATTGCGGCAGGACGCCCTAACGTTCCCGCCGAACCCACCCGCCTTCCGAGGCAACTAACAGACTGGACAGAACATGAACAAGTTGATGAAAGGCGTCGCCGGCGTAGCAATTGTGGCAGCATTGCCGACTGCGTTCGCGACGGTACCGGCCGAGGCTGCCACTCCCAGCAACAACCACTGTGCCGTCTATCCACAAAGACCGGTCTCTAAGGGTCGGGCCAACGACTTCCGGGTCCAAGTCATCAACTACCGGATCCGGGTGACCTGCGACGCCGCGCACACCATCCAGATCGAGCAGCGGGTGTTCGAAGACGATGACCACCCCATCTTCGGCAGCGACAGGATCCTCGCCAGGCGAACCGTGACCCAGGTCTTTCGCCAAGCAGGACAGGTCTTCATCAACGGCACGATGGAGCTGCCCAACACCGAGGACAGCAAAGAGGAGATGTACCACGATGTTCGATTCGTGGTGACCGGCCAAGCAGGTGGCTGGACCGGACGTGTCGAAAGTGCAAACGGTTCGTTTGCGCACTGACCGAATCCAACGATTCACAAGGGAGGGCGTCCCGGTCTGGCACCCGTGACGCCCTTCCTGTTCCTCGAAGCAAAGACACCGACCGTTGCGAGGATCGGACCGTCGGCGAGCGACGACGCGGCTGACGCTGCGCCGGGCTCGGCTCGACGACGCCGAGGCTGCTGCACGAGCGCCGAGTCCTGCTGCAGAGAGGCGGTCTGTTGCCGTACACGCAGGTTGGCGAGATGCGGATGTCCTATGAGGACCTGGGCGATCCGAGCACGATGTCACTCGTTCTGCTGCACGGGATCACCCAGACCGGGGCTCGGGATTGGAGTCAGCACTTGTCATCGTTCGGCCAGCATTTCCGGTCGTGGTACCGGAGCTGCGAGGGCACGGACCAACCGAAAATCCCGGTGGTGCGCAAGCCATGACCATGAAGCAGTTCGCGCTGGACCTCATTGAGGTCTGTTGACTCGAGGCGCCAGTTGACGCCTGAAATGCTGGCCGAGGGTGATGACCCCCCGCGCTCAGTTCTGCGTCCTGCCCAAACACAGCGCACAACGGTCCACCGAGCGGGCCGCGTGGGTGAATCTCGTGGCCCTTGACTTCCTCAGCCGCCACTACGTCAGCGACATCCAGGATCAGCGACGACTCACCTGACTGGATCAGGGGCAGGAAACCTCCGGAGAGCGCCTCTCCCGCGTTTGGTCAGAGCGCCCGGGCACGTTGTGGCCCGGGACCAGGCGGACCGGCCACCCCCCCCGAACTAGGGGGGCCGATACCCCTAGGCGGCGGGTGCCGTCAGCGGCCTGGACCGTCGAGGATGAGGACACTTGGTCGCCTATGGTCCGGATCAGGCGCCGCATCGAGAGTCCGGGGGGGCTCCCTGTATGTCAATCTCATCGCCAGTTCCGTACGCTTCCACACGGCAACGCCGCCGGGCGAGCACCCAGATCAAGGCCCTCGTCGGTCTGATCCTCGCGCTGGCTCTGGTGCTCACCCTGGCCGGGCCGTCAAAGACCAGCTCGGCGGCGACGGTGGGCCAGGGGTTCACGGTGACGGCCGCCGACCTGGCCTACATCTTTAAGCAGATCAAGATTGCCGAGGCCCACGTTGCGAACACGACCCCCGCGACGGGGCCCTGTGGCGCGTTGCTCGGCAAGGGTGTCAACCAGGTGCCCGATGCGATCACGTCGTACGGTCTGCGCACGGTGGACGGCTCGTGCAACAACCTGCTCGCCGGGCGGGAGACCTACGGTGCTACGGACCAGCTCTTCCCGCGGCTGACCAGGCCTAGCTTCAAGGGTGCCGACGAGCGGTCCCCCTTCGGGGCTCCGGGTGTGTCGTCGTACCAGCAGAAGTCCGGCAGCGTGGTGGACAACCAGCCGCGCGAGATCAGCAACCTGATCGTCGACCAGACCTCGACGAACCCGGCCGCGATCTCGGCCGCGGGCCTGCCGATCCGCAGCCAGAACGCGCCCGGCAAGTTCCCGTGCACCACGGACCCGGATCCGTTGGCGGACCCCGAGGTCGTCGGCGCGCCCGCCGGCTGCGTTCCGACCGGCGACACGTTGTTCATCCCGAACGTGACCACCGATGTCGGTCTCTCCCCGCCCTACAACTCGGTGTTCACCTTGTTCGGTCAGTTCTTCGACCACGGCATCGACCAGACCGTCAAGGGGGGCGGCACGGTCTTCATGCCGCTGAAGGCTGATGACCCGCTGCGGACCAAGGGTCCCGATGGCAAGGCCGGCACGGGCGACGAGGTCCCCGCCAGCCAGGCGTTCATGGTGCTCACCCGCGCCCAGAACCAGCCCGGACCGGACGGCAAGCTGGGCACCGCCGACGACGTGCAGGAGGCGGCGAACACCGACTCGCCCTATGTCGACCAGTCGCAGACCTACACCTCCCATCCCTCCCACCAGGTGTTCCTCCGCGAGTACGTGACCAACACCGACGGAAAGCCCGTCTCGACCGGGAAGCTGCTCGGCGGGCCCGCCGGTGCCGCGGCCGGCGGCATGGCGACCTGGGCCGGCGTGAAGGACCAGGCCGCCGGACTGTTGGGACTGAAGCTCAGCGACAAGAACGTGCTCAACGTGCCGCAGCTCGCAGTCGACCCGTACGGGAAGTTCATCCCCGGCCCCGACCGCGGGCTGCCGATGTACGTCACCCCGACCGGCATGGTCGAGGGCGACACGACGAACCCGGTGCCGGTCCCCGACAACGCGGTCTACTTCAACACCCCGTTCCTCACCGACATCGCCCACAACGCCGATCCGAGCCCCCAGGACGCCGATCACAACCCGGCGACGCCGCCGGTCTCCCCCCAGCCGGACAGCGACACCACGGCGTCGGCCGACTTCGCCAAGCAGGCTCCGGGCACCTACGACGACGAGATGCTCGACGCGCACTTCATCGCCGGCGACGGCCGGGTGAACGAGAACATCGGGCTGACCGCCATCCACCAGGTGTTCCACTCCGAGCACGACCGCCTGGTGGACGACGTCAAGAAAACCCTGACCAATGACAAGACGGCCAAGGGCATCGCTGCTCTGGCCGAGTGGAAGCTCGCCGCCGGGGCCGGCGGCTGGAACGGAGAGCGGCTGTTCCAGGCGGCCCGGTTCGTCGCCGAGATGGAGTACCAGCACCTGGTCTTCGAGGAGTTCGGCCGCAAGGTCCAGCCGGGCCTGGACCCGTTCCACGTCTACCACACAGAGATCAACCCGGCTGTCCGTGCGGAGTTCGCCCACGCGGTCTACCGCTTCGGCCACTCGATGCTCACCGAGACCATCTCCCGGACCAACGCTGATGGCTCCGACAACTCGATCAGCCTGCTCGACGGCTTTCTCAACCCGCCGTCCTACACCAAGGGCGGATCCGCGGGCAGCCTGACCTCGGAAGAGGCAGCGGGCAGCATCTTCATGGGGATGCGGAACCAGACCGGCAACGAGCTCGACGAGTTCATGACAGAGACGCTGCGGAACAACCTGGTCGGGCTGCCGCTCGACCTGGCGGCCACCAACATCGCCCGCGCTCGCGAAGCGGGTATCCCGTCCCTCAACGAGCTGCGTCGTCAGGTCTACGACGCCACAGGGGACAGCCAGCTCGTCCCGTACTCCAGCTGGGCCGACTTCGGTCAGAACGTCAAGCACCCTGAGTCAGTGATCAACTTCGTCGCCGCGTACGGCACCTTCCCCACGATCACCGCGCAGTCCACCGTGGCGGGGAAACGAGCTGCCGCACAAGCGATCGTCGACCCCGGACCTGGCGTGTCACCGTCGGCCGAGGCGATCGACTTCATGAACAGTGCGGGAGATTGGGCTGGGCGTCCCACCGGGTTGGACGACGTCGACCTCTGGGTCGGCGGCCTGGCCGAGAAGACGAACCTGTTCGGCGGTCTGCTCGGCAGCACCTTCAACTACGTCTTCGAGAACCAGATGCTCGACCTGCAGAACGGTGACCGTTTCTACTACCTGGCCCGCACGCCGGGAATGAACCTCCGGGCGCAGCTGGAAGGCAACTCGTTCGCCGAGATGATCGTCCGCAACACCGACGGCACCGACACGCTGAAGGCCGACGTCTTCGCTACCGCCGACTGCCAGTTCCAGCTCGGCAACCTGGCCGGCACGGCCGCCGGCTACGTCGGCTCCGGGCCGACCGTGGCGGACGACCCGACGACCGAGTGCAACGAGCAGCAGCTGCTGCTCCGCAAGCCCGATGGAACGCTCCAGTACCGCGAGAGCAACACGGTCGACCCGGCCGGGATCAACGGCCAGTCGGTGTACAACGGCACCTCAGGCGTCGACCGCGTCACCGGCGGCAACGACAACGACACCTTCTGGGGTGGCGCGGGCGACGACGTGATCGAGGGCCAGGGCGGCGACGATGTCGCGCTCGGCGGGGACGGCGACGACCGCATCACCGATTCGGGTGGCACGGACGTGCTCAAGGGCGGGCCCGGCGACGACTACATCAACGCCGGAATCGGCAACGACATCATGATGGCTGGAGACGGCCAGGACTTCACCAACGGCGGCGCCAACGACAACGAGACCTTCGCCGGCCCCGGAAACGACTTCGTGCAGTCCGGCGACGGCTCCGACGCGACCTTCGGCGACGGCGGCGACGACTGGATCCAGGGTGGCTCGGGCCAGGACCTGCTGATCGGAGACCACGGCGCCCCGTTCTTCGACGACCCGGGCCAGACCCAGCCCGGCAACGACATCTTCATCGGCCAGGTCGGAGAGAACGACTACGACGCTGAGGGCGGCGACGACATCATGAGTGCGAACGCAGCCATCGACCGGTACGCTGGCGCGGCCGGATTCGACTGGGTGAACCACCAGTACGACACGGTGGGCGCCGACGACGACATGAACATCAACCGGATCGCGGCGGGCACCCCGCTGCCGCTGGTCGTCAACCGCGACCGTTGGCAGGAGGTCGAAGCAGCCTCCGGATCAGCGTTCAACGACGTGATCAAGGGCGACGACATCGTGCCCAGCTCGGTCGGCGGCGGCGGGTTCACCGGCTGCGACGTCCTCGACCAGGCCGGCATCGACCGGATCGCCGGGCTGAAGGACATCGTGCCGACCCCCAGAGGTGACCTCGGACCGGTCGAGACCGCCTCGGCGCCGGGCCAGTGCCCCCTCGAGGGCTCGGTCTGGGGCGACGGCAACATCCTGCTCGGTGGCCTCGGCAGCGACACCCTCGAAGGCCGCGGAGCCGATGACATCCTCGACGGCGACCGCTACCTCAAGGTGCGGATCAGCGTCCGGGACGACGCCGGAACCGAGATCGGCAGCACCGACCTGATGGAGCGGCCCTACAAAGCGGGGAGCTCCCGAACTCTGGCGGCCGATGTTGCCGCTGGGGTGGTCGACCCCGGCAACCTCGTCGCCGTCCGGGAGATCGTCAGCCCGACCCCGGCCGAAACCGCCGGCACCCGTGACTCGGCCGTCTTCTCCGACATCGAGTCCAGCTACACCGTCACCACCACCGGCGGGAACGGCACCCTCGGCTCGCCGGGATCGGTGACCACCGTCGTCCACAACGGTGCGGCCGGCCAGGGTACTGTCCCGGACGGCACCGACACGTTGCGTAACATCGAACGGCTGGTCTTCGCCGACACGGCTCCCCCGGCCACCCCGGTCCTCGACTTCGTCACCACCGGCGACGGCCAGGCCACCGTGAACTTCATCCCGACGGGAGGCAGCGTCCTCGTCTACACGGTGCGGGTGGTGGACGCGGCCGGTGACCAGGTGGGTGACCTCCGCACCGCGGCGGCGGACGCCAACAGCCTGGTCGTCACCGGCCTGACCAACGGATCGGCGTACCGGTTCCAGATCTCGGCCGGCAACGCCGAAGGCACCAGCCCCTACTCGGTCCTCTCCGACCCGGTCACCCCCCGGGTGCCCATCACCACCTCCGACGCGCCGACTATCGGTGCGCCGAGCGCGGCTGACGCCTCGGCAACTGTCCGCTGGACGGCCCCGGCCAACACGGGCGGCTCGGCGATCACCAGCTACAACGTCCGTGCGTACACCGGCACGACCGTGGTCAAGTCCGTTGGGGCCACGGGTACCGCGACCAGCGTCACGGTGACCGGCCTGACCAACGGTACCGCCTACACGTTCGACGTCCGAGCCGTCAATGCGGCCGGCACCTCGACGGCCTCGGCCCGGTCCACCTCGGTCACCCCGGTGGCTGTGGCCACCGCCCCCGGCGCACCCAGCGTCGGGACCGCCAGCGCCAGTGATGGCTCAGCCACGGCTCGGTGGACGGCTCCGGTCGACACGGGTGGGTCGCCCATCACCGGCTACTCGATCAAGGTCGTGGACACGGCCGGTGCGCAGCTCGGTGAGGTCCGCACCGCAGCGGCCGACGCCAGCAGCCTGGTCGTTACCGGGCTGACCAACGGGTCGGCGTACCAGTTCCAGATCGCCGCCACCAACACCGAGGGGACCAGCCCCTACTCGGTCCTGTCGAACTCGGTCACCCCCGTCCCGGCCGCCACCGCCCCCGGCGCTCCCACCATCGGAGCCCCGAGCGCAGCCAACGCCTCAGCCACCGTCCGCTGGACCCCCCCGGCCAGCACCGGCGGCTCCGCCATCACCGGCTACACCGTCCGCGCCTACACCGGCACCGGCACCACCGTGGTCAAGTCGACCCCGGCCACCGCCACCGCCACCAGCGTCACGGTCACCGGCCTCACCAACGGCACCGCCTACACCTTCGACGTCCAAGCCACCAACGCCATCGGCACCTCCCCCGCCTCAGCCCGGTCCAGCTCGGTCACCCCCGTCCCGGCCGCCACCGCCCCCGGCGCTCCCACCATCGGAGCCCCGAGCGCAGCCAACGCCTCAGCCACCGTCCGCTGGACCCCCCCGGCCAGCACCGGCGGCTCCGCCATCACCGGCTACACCGTCCGCGCCTACACCGGCACCGGCACCACCGTGGTCAAGTCGACCCCGGCCACCGCCACCGCCACCAGCGTCACGGTCACCGGCCTCACCAACGGCACCGCCTACACCTTCGACGTCCAAGCCACCAACGCCATCGGCACCTCCCCCGCCTCAGCCCGGTCCAGCTCGGTCACCCCCGTCCCGGCCGCCACCGCCCCCGGCGCTCCCACCATCGGAGCCCCGAGCGCAGCCAACGCCTCAGCCACCGTCCGCTGGACCCCCCCGGCCAGCACCGGCGGCTCCGCCATCACCGGCTACACCGTCCGCGCCTACACCGGCACCGGCACCACCGTGGTCAAGTCGACCCCGGCCACCGCCACCGCCACCAGCGTCACGGTCACCGGCCTCACCAACGGCACCGCCTACACCTTCGACGTCCAAGCCACCAACGCCATCGGCACCTCCCCCGCCTCAGCCCGGTCCAGCTCGGTCACCCCCGTCCCGGCCGCCACCGCCCCCGGCGCTCCCACCATCGGAGCCCCGAGCGCAGCCAACGCCTCAGCCACCGTCCGCTGGACCCCCCCGGCCAGCACCGGCGGCTCCGCCATCACCGGCTACACCGTCCGCGCCTACACCGGCACCGGCACCACCGTGGTCAAGTCGACCCCGGCCACCGCCACCGCCACCAGCGTCACGGTCACCGGCCTCACCAACGGCACCGCCTACACCTTCGACGTCCAAGCCACCAACGCCATCGGCACCTCCCCCGCCTCAGCCCGGTCCAGCTCGGTCACCCCCGTCCCGGCCGCCACCGCCCCCGGCGCTCCCACCATCGGAGCCCCGAGCGCAGCCAACGCCTCAGCCACCGTCCGCTGGACCCCCCCGGCCAGCACCGGCGGCTCCGCCATCACCGGCTACACCGTCCGCGCCTACACCGGCACCGGCACCACCGTGGTCAAGTCGACCCCGGCCACCGCCACCGCCACCAGCGTCACGGTCACCGGCCTCACCAACGGCACCGCCTACACCTTCGACGTCCAAGCCACCAACGCCATCGGCACCTCCCCCGCCTCAGCCCGGTCGAACTCGATCACCCCGACCGCGATCGCGGGCCGGGTGGCCGGGGCTCCCGTGATCGGGACGGCAGCATCGGGCACGGCTGGCACCCCGGTCGACGCCACGGCGGTCTGGACTCCAGGAACGGCCGGCAGCACGGCCACAACCGGATACAAGGTGACGGCCATTCCGGTGGACCCCGTGACCGGCAACCCCACGGGAGCTCCCCCCGTGCTCTCAGCGACGCAACCGGCCACCGCGAGGATCCTCGTCATGCCGCTGCCAGCCGGCCGGTACAAGTTCACCGTCGTGGCGATCAACTCGGTCGGTACCAGCTCCCAGTCCGCCCAGTCCAACGCGGTCACCGCCCGCTGACCCTGGTCACGCCCCGACCGGCAGCCACGCATCTGCGGCCTGATCCACGAGTTGGATCGGGCCGCAGATGTGTCCGGGCCCCCACCTACACGTGGGCTCCGGTCAGGCCGGATTGTTGCCAAGGCGATCGTCGCTCAGCCGAGCCGCGCTGTGACCGAGCGCAGCAGGACCCTTCGCGAGCGCCTCGTTGACAATGAACCATGCCTAGACAGCTTGACGACGTCGCCTGGCCTGTGTCCACGGCCCGGCTGACCCTGCGCCGGGCCCGGTCCGACGACGCTGATGCCGTGTTGTCCTACCGGCGCACAGCCGCGGTCGCCGACTGGATCGGCGCCCCGCCGGAGGACTTCCACACCAGATTCGTCGCGCCCGAACGGCTCGACGTGCTGCTGATCGTCGAACGAGCGGGGACCATCATCGGCGACCTGATGATCAAGATCTTCGATGCCTGGGCCCCGGCCACGCTGGCGTCACAGGCCCGTGGCGTGCAGGCCGAACTCGGCTGGTCGCTGCGGCCGGAGGAAACCGGAAGGGGCTTCGCGACGGAGGCCGTCGAGGCAGTGCTTCGGATCTGTTTCGACGACCTGGGACTGCGGCGGGTCACCGCCAGCTGCTTCGCCGCCAACACCGCCTCCTTCCGGCTGATGGAGCGGGTGGGCATGCGGCGTGAAGCGGTCTCGACCAGGGACGCCCTGCATCCTTCGGGGGAATGGATGGACGGCTACAGCTATGCGCTGCTGGCCGACGAATGGCGCCCTCAGTCCTGAACGATGCACTCGCTCGTGCGAAGCGGATGGACCTACTCGTCTGAGGTGTAGCTGTAGCCCCGCAGCTTCTGTCCGGCCAACCACGTTGCGCCGACGATGACCACCACAGTGGCCGCGATGGCGTACGTCGGGTTCATCTTCTCGACCAGAGCCGGCCCGTCGGTGACCTCGTCGGTGATCGCGGCCGACCACCAGGTCACACTCATCCAGCGGATGCCCTCGAGCAGTCCCCCGAGCAGGCCTTCCCAGATCAGCACGTAGACCAGCCCCACGACGACGGCGTGCCGGGTGAGCACCGAAGCCAAGGCAAAAAGCGCGCAGTAGGTCAAGCCGCCCGCCAAACCACCGACGGCGAAACCCAACCCGACCCGCGGCGCATCGGGCCTGAGAATCACACCGGCGATCAGCAGCGGTACGGCTGCGAACACCAGAGCGCAGCCGAAGGCCACGACCAGCTTGCTGATCACGATGCTCAGCCGGGACAGCGGCTTGGCCAGGAGGTAGATGACCGATCCGTCATCGATCTCGGAACTGAGCACCCCGGTGGTCGCGATGAGCGCCACCAACGGCACGACGACGACAAGCCCGAGCCGGTAGAGGATGTCGTCGGCCGGGCCGGTGTTGTCGACGAGCGCCCGGACCACGGCAGCCAGAGCCACCAGCACCAGCGGCAGCACGAAGAGCAGAATGCCCCGCCGGCGACCGAAGAGGCTGCGCAGACCCAGCCAGCAGACCGTACGGTTGAGCGGACCCTTGCTGCCGGCCGGGACGGTGGCCCTGGTGCCGATCCGGTTCGTCATGACGCGACCAGGTAGGAGAACACGCTCTCGAGCGACTCATCAGTGGGTGACACGTCGAACAAGCGGACGTCGAGGTCCCGCGCGACCCGGGGTAGGGCCACACTGAACCGTCCGAAGTCTGTGGCCTCCACCTCGACACCACCTTCTGATCTCAGCGCCACGGCTCTGACCGATACGTCTCCCAACAGCCCCTGGGCGAGGGCACGATCGTCGGCCGACCGCACCACGTAGCGGTTGGGCCGGTCGGTCATCAACCGCCGGATGGCCCCGAAGTCGCCCGAGGCCGCATGCCGCCCCGCCACCACCACCTCGATCTGGCGGGCGACCTGCTCGACCTCTTCGAGGATGTGGGAGCTGAACAAGATCGTGCGACCCTCACCCCCCAGGCGGCGCAGCAGGTCCATCAGGTGCAGCCGCTGCCGTGGGTCCATGCCGTTGAAGGGTTCGTCGAGCAGCAGCACCGACGGGTCGTGGACCAGGGCCGAAGCCATCTTGACCCGCTGCCGCATGCCCTTGCTGTAGGTGGCTATCGTCCGGGCCGCGGCGTCGGTCATCTCGACCACCGCGAGCGCTCTCTCGGCCGCTGCGCCCGGGTTTGACAGGCCGTGGAGCTTGGCGTTGGCCAGCACGAACTGGCGACCAGTCAGGTAGTCGAAGAGGGCCTCCGGCTCGGGCACCAGGCCGATGTCGCGGTAGACCTGCTCGTTGCGCCACAGAGTGTTCCCGTCGAGGGTGGCCGTGCCAGCCGAGGGAGCGAGGAAGCCGGCCATCAAGGCGATGAGAGTCGACTTCCCAGCGCCGTTCGGGCCGAGCAGGCCGGTCACCCCCGGCCCGATCGTCATGGACACGTCGTTGACGGCGACCACGTTGCGGAACCACCGCGAGACGTGGGCGAGCTCCAGGGTGCTCATACGTCGGTCGCCTTCCGATAGCGGGCGAGCAGGCCGAGGACCGCGGCAGCAACAACGACGAGGGCCGTTACGGCGAACAGGCTTCCGGCTCGACCCGTCGGCGGCGCCGGGGTGGAGGCCTCGGCGGCGAACAGCCACACCTGGAGCCCGTCGACGAGGGTGTAGGGGGAGAACAGACCGGCGAGCTGGGCCAGCTTGGGCAACCCAGCCTCGGTTCCGAGGCTCTGGAGGGCCGCGACGACGGTGAAGCTCACGACCAGCACGACGATGATGGCGGCCACGGCCAGACCCCGCCGGGTCGTCAGAGCGGAGATGAGCGCCGCCAGCCCGGACAAGAGCGCGGCCAGCACCCAGGCTCCGGCCACGCTGCCGAGGAACAGCCTGGTTTCCCGGCCGGGTGGCAGGTCGGCCAGCAGCCCGCCGATGTAGAGGATCAGCAGAGGCGCGGTGGTCAGGGCGAACACGGCGACCAGCAGAGACGCCAAGCGCACCAGCGCGTACGTGCTGCGGTGCAGGGGTCGAGCCAGGTAGAGGCTGATGGTCCGGAACCTCAGGTCGCGCGAGATGAGAGCAGGGGCCTGGGCGGCCACGAAGACCGAGATCACCACCTGGGTGATCATGGTGTAGCGGGAGTAGGGGACGATGTGACCGGTGAGGCCGAGGGCCTCCTTGGCTTGGACCAGCACCGCGACCAAGATCACGGCGGGCAGGAGCATGGCCCCGAGTAGGCTCATCGGCAGCACCTTGGACCGGACCGAGCGGCCGAGGCCGAAACAGTTGCGCACTCCGGTGCGGAACAGCGACCAGGCCACGGCACCCTCGCCGAGCCGATCGCCGACGTACGGCCGATAGCCGATGTCGTGGATGACTCCCGTTGGCCGGGGGTCAGACGGGCTGGACACGGCCTGCCTCCTCGTTGCGGAACACGTCCTCGATGTGGTGGTGCCGTTCCTGCATCCGGACGAGGCCGAACCCCAGCTCGACACTGACGTCGCGAATGGTGTCGTACGCGGACTCGTCCGGCGCCTGGACCTCGACGACGGTCCCGGAGGTGCGGGCGGGCACGCCGGCGCGCACCAGGGCCTGAGCCATCAGGTCCGCCTCCCGCTGGCCGCCCAGGACTTCGACCAGCAACATGCCGGTGGTGTGCAGGTAGTCGGTGGTGGCCGAGGAACGGAGCACCCGCCCCGCGTCCAGGACCACGACATGGTCGCTGACCCGCTCCAGCTCGCCCAGCAGGTGGGACGTCACAAGCACGGCGATCCCGAACTCGGCGCCGATCTTGCGCACCAGGGCCAGCATGTCGTCCCGGGAACGCGGGTCGAGCCCGTTGGTCGGCTCGTCCAACAACACGAGGCGCGGGTCGTGGACCAGGGCCTGCGCCAGCTTGGCCCGCTGCTTCATGCCGGTGGAATAGCCACCCATCGGCCGGTACCGCTCCTCGGCGAGACCGACGTGCCGCAGCACGTCGGCGGCTCGCTCGCGCGCCGCGGTGTGGGGCAGGCCGGACATCTGCCCCATGTGGACCACGAAGTCGTTCGCGGAGACATCGGCGGGGAGGCAGTCGTGCTCGGGCATGTAGCCGACCAACGCCCTGATCTTGCCGCCCTCGGTGGCCACGTCGTGTCCGAGCACCTCGGCCCGGCCGCCGGTGACCGGCACCAGCCCGAGAAGGATTTTGATCAGCGTCGACTTTCCTGCTCCGTTGGCACCCACCAGGCCGGTGACCCCATCGCCGACGATCAGGTCCAGGCGGTCGAGCGCGGTCACCCTCGGGTACCGCTTGGAGACTTCTCGTGTCTCGATCACCGCCACAGGGTCAACGTAAGACGTCCGGGCCGTCGGTGGGGAACGGCCCGGGGTGAACGGG
The DNA here is from genome assembly GCA_963740705.1 of uncultured Actinomycetota bacterium. Lineage (GTDB taxonomy): Bacteria > Actinomycetota > Actinomycetes > Propionibacteriales > Propionibacteriaceae > Microlunatus. The sequence continues at coordinate 594,646 of CAVUGB010000004.1, read as the reverse complement.
GGAGAACTCGGGGTCGCCCCCGACGACGGTCGTACGGGATCCGCCGGAAGTCGAGCCCGTGGTCCCTTGTGTCCTGTGAGATGCCGTCACCACCGCGGCAATCCGATCGGTCCGCGACTCCGAACCCGTGGTGCTCGGGGGGCTCGGCCGACAACGGCGCACCCACCGATCGGAGCAGATCATGCCCATCCCCCGTCCCACCCACTACCTCCTGGCCGCCTCGGCCGCCGCCGCCCTCGGCTTGACGCTGGTCACCCCGGCGATCGCCCAAGCCGCCACCTACGTGCCCGCCGGCGGATCGGCCTACGGGTCCTCCGCTCAGGTCGGTCCGGTTACCTCAGGGAGAACCTCGGCCGTGTCCCTGTGCACGACGAAGGCACCCGACACCAAGAGCAGCACCACCGCAGCGGTGAACCTGCCCGGGTTGGGCCGGATCGGAGCCGTGACCACCAAGGTGTCCAGCTCGACCAGCGGCGGCACCCGCTCGGCGACCACGACGACCTCGACCGCGAGCACCACCCTGCTCGGCGGCCTGGTCACGGCCTCGGCCATCACCACGAAGGCGACGGTCTCGCGCACCAGCACCGGGGCGTACACCACCGCCGGGTCCACCACTCTGGCCGGGTTGAAGGTCGCCGGCGTCGCAGCGTCGAGCACCCCCAAAGCCAACAGCTCGATCACCATCCCGGGAGTCGCGACCGTCAAGCTCAACGCCCAGTCGGGCTCATCGGCGTCGGGGGACCACGCGTTCGCTGTCACCGGCCTGCAGGTCGTGCTGCTCAAGGACAACCGGCTGGGCCTTCCCACCGGCACCATCGTGGTCGGCTCATCGCGGGCCAGCCTGAACACCGCGGTGCACCACCGGGCGTACGGCTCCGCGTACGGCACGACGGTCGACCTGGCCGGCGTGGTCCGCTCGGGCCAGACCGCCGCGGTCGCCCAACCCTGTGGCGGCAGCAACGGCCAGACGCGCAGCAACCACGTCGCCGCGGTCTCCATCCCCGGGGTGGCCAAGGTCGGGGCTGTGGTCAGCACCACCCGGAGCACCGACACCAGCACGCGGACCACCTCGACCTCGACCTCGACGATCGGCGCGGTCGACCTGCTGAACGGTGTGGTCACCCTCGACGGGGTGACCACCCGAGCCGAGGCGGTTCGTACGGGCACCACTGTGACCGGGTCGTCCACCGGCACCACGCTCACCGGGCTGAAGATCAACGGGAAGCCGGTGGCGGTTTCGGCGAAGGAGAACACCACGGTGAGGATCGCCGGTGTCGGCACACTCACGTTGCGCGGGGTGGTCCGTTCGAGCAGCAAGATCCAGGTGCACGCTCTTCAGCTCAAGCTGGACACGGCGGTCGGCGGGCTCACCACCGGCACGGTGATCACCATGGGATCGGCCGATGCCGGGGTCAGCTACCACTGACCTCGCCCAGCGTGCCGCAGCGCCCACTCGGGTGACATCCTGGTGTCCATCACCTGGAGGCGTCATGGGGTTCTATGCCGAGCGGCTGCTGCCGCGCATCGTCAACGTCTCCTGTGGCGGCCCCCAGGTCGAGCCGATACGGCGCCGGGCCTGTGCTGGGCTGGTCGGGCACGTCGTGGAGATCGGGTTCGGCTCCGGGCACAACGTCCCGGTCTACCCCGCGACCGTCGACCAGGTGACCGCGGTCGAGCCGTCGGACCTCGGGTGGGACCTGGCGGCTGACCGGGTGGCCGCCAGCCGGGTCCCGATCGAGCGATCAGGGCTCGACGGTCAGGCGCTGCCGTACGCCGACGACACGTTCGACAGTGCGCTGTCGACGATGACGCTGTGCACCATCCCCGACGTCCGGGCGGCTCTGAGGGAGATCCGGCGGGTGCTCAAGCCGGGCGGTGCGCTGCATTTCCTCGAGCACGGGCAGGCGCCGGACGAGTCCGTACGACGTTGGCAGCAGCGGCTGGATCCGATGCAGAGGCGGCTGTTCGGCGGCTGCCACCTGACCCGGCCGATCGCCGACCTGCTGTCCGGCGCCGGCTATCGCATCACCGCGCTGGACCTCTTCTACCTGCCCGGCGTGCCGCATTTCGCCGGCGCCCTCAGCCTGGGTGTCGCCCGCAGCGACTGAGGGCGTTCATCGGGTGGAGAGAGGCCGGATCGGTCAGCTCGGGACCGGTCCGGCCTCCTGTCGTCCCGCGCGATGTGGCTTCTCGATCCCCCGATCGACGCAACTTCACCAGCGGGTCCACTGCTGGTCAGGCTACGGCCGACGGAGCCTCCAGCAGGACCGTCTGTCTACCGTTGGCCATGTCCACAACAGGACACGACCTCGGGCTACTCCTCCTCCTCGGACTCCGACAGCAGGCCGTCCTTCTCGGCCCGGGCGACGATGGCCCGCACGTTGTCGAGCCGCCCGCAGTCGGAGTCGATCTGGGCGTTGCGCTCGGTGGCGAAGGCCAGTCCGAGATCGGCACGGGCCTGGTCGGAGACGTCCTCCCGAGCCGGGTTCAAGATGGTCAGCTCCTCCTCGGTGAGGTGGTGGTTGACCTTCTTGGCCAGCTCCTCCACCGCGTCGTCGAAGGCCTGGGTGTCGGTGCCCTTCAGCTCCAACACGGCCAGCAGCGCCTCGTTGCCCTCGGCGTGTTCTTCCTCGCCGTGTTCCGCCTCGTGCTCGCTGATCGCCCGCTTCGTGCGCAGCTTGGGGTAGACGTGCTTCTCCTCGGCCTCGGCGTGGGCGACGTGCAGCGCGGCGAAGGCCCGGCGTACGGCATCCCGGTCCGAGCTCGCATCGCGCAGCTGACGAAGCAGGTCCTCGAACCGGCGATGGTCCTGCAGGATCAGCTCCACCACGTCTCCGGCGATGGGCCGGCCCAGGTCAATCGGCGTTGATGTCATGGACTCACGCTACTGCGGCCGGCTCGGCGTGGGCCGGGTGCCGTTCGGCATAGGTTGGGGCGATGGGATTCACCCGCGCCGAGCTGGAGTCGTTCCGGGATGCGTCGGTTCCCGACCTGGTCGGACCGGGTCTCAAGCTGCTCTTCGTGGGCATCAACCCCGGCTTGTGGACGGCGGCGACCCAGACCCACTTCGCCCATCCGGGAAACCGCTTCTATCCGGCACTGGTCCTCGCCGGCATCATCGAGCGCGACATCAGCCGGGCCGACGGCATGACCGAGGAGGACCGGGCCTATCTGGTGGCGCGCGGCATCGGCAACACCAACCTGGTCAACCGGGCCACCATCCGGGCCGACGAGCTGACCGCAGCCGAGCTGCGGGAGGGGCGTACGCGGCTGGAGCGATGCGTGCAGACCCACCACCCCGCGGTCGTGGCGGTGGCCGGCGTGACGGCCTACCGGACGGCGTTCGCCCGACCCAAGGCCCGGGCCGGCGAGCAACCCGAAGGTATCGCCGGAGCCCGGCTCTGGGTGGTGCCCAACCCGAGTGGGCTCAACGCCCACGAGACGATAACCAGCCTGGCGCAGGCGTACGCCGAGCCGGCACGCGCGGCCGGAGTGATCAGGTAGCGGCAGCGGCCGCCGTGGCCTCCGCATCCTGGATGGCCTGCTTGACCGCTCGAGCCACCCAGTCGCCCTCGGTCAGGGCCTTGGCCCGGGCTTTGAGGCCGCGGGTGTCCTCGGTCGCCACGACCTTGGGCAGCAGTCCCGTCACCAGCAGCAGGGCGATCAGGGACACCGTCCGTTCGGTCGGGGTCAGACCGGCGACCAGGGTCGAGTGCAGCCGCTGCCGGATCTCGTCCTCGGGACCGGCGTCTCGGGTCGGCCAGGTCGTCCGCGGGATGAAGCCCAGCACGGTCCCCCGCTGCTCGGTGATGGTCCCCGCTGCGGCCAGCCGTTGCAGCAGCCGCACCCGCAGACCCCGGGTGATCCGTTTCGTCGACATGCCGCTGATCATGTCCTTCACCTTCTTGCCCTCGTGCTGGGCCAAGGACTGCAGCGCCCGGTCGAGCTCGGGGTCGTCGGTCGGGGTCAGGCTGGTGATGGTCACCCGGGCGCGCTGAGTCCATCCCGCATCGTCGGCGGTGATCCCGATCCGTTCGCGCAGGGCCAGGTCGGCCAACAGGCCACCGCCGAGCGCGGGGTCCATCCGCTCACCCGAAATCAGTCGCTTGCCGGACTCGTCCTCCAGGCAGAGCAGCAGAAACTCCTCAGCGATCAGCATTCCTCGACGTTACCGCCCTGCCGAGACCGACCCGTCCTGGTTAGGCCCAGTGTGCTGAGATGTTGGCCATGAGCTCGCCGGCCGTCACCACAAGCGCCTATCCGATCGTCGAACGCACCCTGGACAACGGCCTGCGGGTGATCGCCAGCCCGGACCACGGTGCACCGTCGGTGGCAGTCAACCTCTGGTACGACGTCGGCTCCCGCGACGAGGAACAGTCCCGTACCGGCTTCGCCCACCTGTTCGAGCACCTGATGTTCCAGGGCTCGGCCCACGTGGCCTCCGGTCAGCACATCGCGCTGCTGCAGGCGGCCGGCGCTTCGGTCAACGCGACCACCTGGTTCGACCGGACCAACTACTTCGAGACGCTGCCGACCGGCGGTCTGGATCTCGCGCTGTGGTTGGAGGCCGACCGGCTGAGCAGCCTGCTCGACGCGGTGACCCAGGACAACCTGGACAACCAGCGCGAGGTGGTCAAGGAGGAGAAGCGGCAGCGCTACGACAACGTCCCTTACGGCGACGTGATGGAGCGGCTCAACGCCTTGACCTTCCCACCCGACCACCCGTACGGCCACACCACGATCGGCTCGATGGAGGACCTGAACGCGGCGACCCTGGACGATGTGCACTCGTTCTTCCGGACGCACTACATGGTCAACAACGCGGTGCTCTCGATCGTCGGCGACGTCACGCCGGAGGATGCGTTCGCGCGGGCCCAGGCCTACTTCGGCCACCTCGCGCCCGGTGACAAGCCGGCCAAACCCAACGGCGGGCCACTCGGACCCTTGACCGGCACCGAGCGGGCGGAAGCCTCCGGACGGGTGCCGGCCGAGGCCGTCCACCTGGCCTGGCGGCTGCCGGCCCGCGGCACCCGCGAGTTCGACGCGCTCGACCTCGCGTCGACGGTGCTCGGTCACGGGCAGACCTCGCGGCTGCACAAGCAGCTGGTCCGGGGCGCCGAGATCGCCGAAGGGGCGTCGGCCGAGCACGATGGGCCTGATCGGTGGCAACTCCTTCGGTTTCGCCTCCGCGCGAGCCCGTGACGGGGTGAGCGTGAGCCGGCTCGAGGAAGCGCTGATCACCGAGGTCGACCGGCTGGCGGCGAGCCACCCACGGAGCTGGAGCTGCGGCGGGCCAAGGCGCAGTACGAGCGGCACTGGCTGCACGAGCTGGCCCGGGTCGACTCCCGGGCCGACGCGCTCGGCGAGTACGCCACCTTGCACGGGCGACCCGAACCTGATCAACACCCGGATCGACGAGATCAACGCGGTCACCCTCGACGACATCGCGGCGGCCCAGACCCGCTGGTTCCGCTCCGACCAGCGGGCCACCTTGATCTACCGTCAGGAGCAGTCATGAGCGACTTCCTTCCCCAGCCTCCCGTCGGCCCCCCGGGGGTGTGGTCGTTCCCGACCCCGCAGCGGGCCCGGCTGACCAACGGCATCGAGGTCATCACCTATCCGCTGCCCGGGCAGCAGGTCATCGCTGCCCACCTCGTCCTCGACATCCCGCTGAACGCCGAGCATCGTGAGCGGGAAGGTGTCGCCACCATCTGCGCGCGGGTGCTCGACGAAGGCACCCTGACCCACAGTGGCGAGGAGTTCCCCGAGCTGTTGGAGACCGAAGGCGCCGGCTTCGGCGTCGAGGTGGCGCTGGCCGGGTTGCAGGCGGTGCTCGACGTGCCCGTCTCGCACCTCGACCGGGCCCTCGAGCTGTTCGCCGAAGCGGTGACCGAGCCGGCGCTGGCCGACCTCGACGTGAACCGTCACGTCCAGCTGCGGCTGGCCGAGATCGAGCAGGCCCAGGCCAACTCCGCCCAGCTGGCCACGCTGGCTTTCCGCGAGACCGTCTTCGGCGCCGAGAGCCGGGCCTCGCGGATGAACGGCGGTGAGCCGGACACCGTCGCGGCCCTGACGCCCGAGGCCGTACGCGCGTTCCACCGTGAGCATTTCGGGCCGGCCGGTGCCACCTTGGTGCTGGCCGGTGACTTCGCCTCCGACCCGGTCCCGCTGGCCGAGTCCTACCTGGGCGGATGGATCAATCCCGATCAGCGGCGGGTGCCGTACGCCGCCCCGGTGCCGGGTGGGCGCCGGGTGATGATCATCGACCGGCCCGGTGCGGTGCAGGCCGACGTCCGGTTCGGGTCCTTCGGCATCGACCGGCTCGACCCGCGGTGGGCCGACATCAGCGTCGCCGGCTACGCGATGGGCGGGGCGTTCCTGTCCCGGCTCAACGCCGTGCTGCGGGAGGACAAGGGCTACACCTACGGCGTACGGATGAACTTCGGCCCGCTGCGCAACGCCGGGTCGTTCGCGGTCCAGGGATCGTTCCGGACCGACGTGGTCGTGGACGCCTTGAGCCTGACCCGCGAGCTGATCGACGTGGCGGGTCGGGCCGTTCACCGCTGCCGAGGTGGAGGACGCGGTGGCCTACTTCGTCGGGGTGTCCCCGCTGCGCTACGCCACCGCCGACGGAGTCGCCGACCAGGCCGCGACCCAGGTGCTGGCCGGCCTGCCCGAGGACTACGTCGATCGGAGCCTGGCCCTGCTGCGCAACGTCACCCCCGAGTCGGCGACCGAGGCGTACGAGTCGCTGGTGCGGGTGGACGAGCTGAGCCTGGTGGTGGTCGGTGACGCCGCAACCATCGCCGACCCGCTCCGCGCCGCCGGCTTCGACGACCTCGAGGTCATCACCCGCTGACCACCCGGGGGGCCAGTTTTCGAGGTTTACCTTGTGGTTACGCGGTTCGGGGCCGCTATTTGCTGGGTGAAGCGGGCAACCACAAGGTAAACCTCGGAAACTGGCAGGCCGGGGGCTCACACGGGTCCGGCCATGGCGGGCTTAGGCGGAGGGCAGTTGAGGGCGTTCGGTACCGTCGACGGATGCAGTGTCCACAGGATCAGACCGTGTTGCAGATGACCGAGCGCCAGGGCGTGGAGATCGACTACTGCCCGACCTGCCGCGGGGTGTGGCTGGATCGAGGCGAGCTCGACAAGATCATCGACCGGGCCTCGGCCGACCAGTCCGCCGCCGTGCCGCCACCGGCCGCACCACCGCCGGCCACCCCGCCGCCGGCACCGGACCCGCGGACCGAGAGTGCCGGCTACCCCGGCCAGGCGTACGCGCAGCCGCAGTATCCGCAGAACCCTCAGTACGCCGAGAACCCGCAGTACCGGGGCTACCCGCAGTATCCGAGCAGCCCCGACAGCCCGGACCACCGCGGCTACGACCCGCGCTACGGCGATCAGCGCTACGGCAAGCGCAAGCGCCGCGAGTCGTTCCTGGGCGACCTGTTCGACTTCTGAACCGGCCGCCCAGGCCCGAGAGATCTACTGCCCGAGGGCGCGGAGGGCCCGCTGCACGGCGGCCTCCGCCTCCTTCATCTTGGTCTGGTACGCGCCCAGGTCGCCGGCGGTCAACGACTTCTCGGCGTCGGTGAAGGCCGTCTCGGCCTCGTCCAGCGCCTTGGTCGCCGCCGGGTTGTCGGCCTTACCGGTCGGCGGGGTGCCGGTCGGCTCGGTCGGGTCGGTGCCAGCCCCCGAGTCGCCCTTGAACACCTGGTCCAGCGCCTGGTTCAGGGTGTCGCCGATGCCGACCGACTGACCGAACCGGACGACCACGAACCGCAGGGCCGGGTAGGAGCCGGTGTTGCCCGGCCGCTGGGTGTAGACCGGCGTCACGTAGAGCAGGCCTCCACCCACCGGCAGGGTCAGCAGGTTGCCGAAGCTGGCCGTGGCCGCGCCCTGGTTCACGTACGGTCTCAGCCGGCTCGCCACGGCCTCGTTCGCGGTCATCGCGTTGAACGACTGCCCCGGCCCGTCGATCTGGGTGCTGTCCGACATGGTCAGGATCCGCATCCGGCCGTAGTCCGGGCTGCTGGCGTCGGCGTTGACCGCCATGTAGGCCGCCAGGTTCTGCCGACCCTTGGGCACGTACGAGGTGGTCAGGGAGAAGATCGGGTTGGGGTCGCCCGGCCACTTCACCGACAGGTAGAACGGCGACTCGACCGAGTTGGTGGTGGCGCCGGTGACCGGGTCCTTCGGGATCTCCCACAGGCTGGACTGCCGGTACCAGTTCTCCGGGTCGGTCTGGTGGTAGCGGGCCAGGATCTGTCGCTGGACCTTGAAGTAGTCCTGCGGGTAGCGCAGGTGGTCCAGCAGGTCGGCCGGGATGGCTGTCTTGGCCTGGACGACGCCCGGGAAGACCTTCTCCCAGGTCTTCAGCACCGGATCGGTCTCGTCCCACGGTAGAGCTTGACTGTGCCGTCGTACGCGTCGACCACGGCCTTGACCGAGTTGCGCATGTAGTTGATGTCGTCGCTGCGGCTGGGCGACGACGGTGCCGCCGACCACGGTCTGGGCGTCCGAGGTCACATCCCGGCAGGTTGACCCGCTGGCTGTAGGGGTAGGAGTTCGACGTGGTGTAGCCGTCCACGATCCAGACGATCCGGCCCTCGACGACCGCCGGATAGGCGTCACCGTCGACCTTCAGCCACGGCGCGGCCTTCTGCACCCGCTCCCGCGGCGTCCGGTCGTAGATGATCTTCGAGGCGGAGTTGACCCGGTCCGACAGCAGCAGGTTGACGTCGGCGAACTTGGCCGCGTAGAGCGCGCGGTGCCACAGGCTGCCGACCGGGACACCACCCTTGCCGGTGTAGGTGTAGGTCTTCGGGTTGCCGTTCTCGCCACCACCCGGGGTGTCCAGCTCGATCGGCGGCGTGCCGGCCGGCGCACCGACGATCGAGTACTGGTCGGCGCGGGAGCCCGTGCAGCTCACCGAAGTAGATCCGCGGCTCCGCCTCGCTGATCTCGCCGGTCGGCGGGATGTCCTTGGCGATCCACTCCGGCTCGCCGCCGGCCTGGCTGCTGGTTGCCGTACGCGGCGACCAGGCCGTAGCCGTGGGTGTAGACGGTCTTCAGGTTGTTCCAGTTCTGGCCTTCGATGCCGGCGACGTTCATCTCGCGGACGGCGACGACGGCGTCGGTCTCCTTGCCGTCGATGGTGTAGCGGTCGACGTCGAGGGTGCGCGGGAACGAGTAGTAGCCACGCACCTGCTGGAGCTGCTCGTACGCCGGTCCGACCACGTTCGGGTCGATCAGCCGGATGCCGGGCAGCGCCTCGGCGTCGGTGCGCAGCTGTCCGGCCGTGGCGGTCGTCTTGGCCGAGTAGTCGGTGACCTCGACCTTGTCCACCCCGTACGCCGCCCGCGTGGCGTTGATGTTGTGCTGGATGTACTCCCGCTCCCGGTTCGGCTCGCTGGGCGTGACGGTGAAGTACTGCACGGCGCCGGGGTAGACGATGCCGAGCACGATGGCCGACAAGATCAGCAGCACCAGACCGATGGTCGGCACCACCCAGCGCCGCAGCACGGCGTTGGCGAAGAACAGCAGCGCACAGATGCCGGCGATCACCGCCAGGATCATCTTCGCGGTCACGGTGGCGTTGTCGGCGGTGTAGGAGATGCCGGTGATCAAGCCGGTGGGCGAGTTCTGGATCTCCAGGCCGTACTGGTCGAACCAGTAGCCGATCGCCCTTGACCACGACCGCGAGGCCGATCAGGATCGACAGGTGGGCCTGGGCCGCCCGGCTGGCCCCGCGGCGGGGCGATCCGAGCCGGAGCCCGCCCATCACGTAGTGCACGATCGCCGCGACCACGGCGCTGAAGCCCAGAGCGGCGAAGGCGAAGGACAGCGCGAAGCGCCACCAGGGGTAGTCGAAGACGAAGAAGCCGACGTCGATGCCGAACTGGGGATCGTCGACTCCGAACGGGGTCGAGTTCCGCCAGGCCAGGTAGGTCAGCACCTGGCCGCTGGCCGCGCCGCCGGCGAACAGGCCGACCAGCACGCCGACGGCGATGATCACCCAGACGAACCTGGACTCCAGCACCTCGCGGTAGCGCTCCAGCAGCGGGCTGGTCGGACCCTGGCCGCCGCAGCGGCGGCCGCACCCGGAAGGCGATGGCGGCGTTGGCCGCGACCGCGGTGGCCATGATCAGACCGAAGGCGGCGAACAGGCCGATCCGGGTCAGCAGCATCTTGTTGAAGACCTGGCCGTAGTCGAACGACGTGAACCACAGCCGATCGGTCCAGATGCTGGTGAAGATGGCGAAGACCACCACCAGGATCGCGACGATCACCAAGGTCGGCAGGATCGCACTTCGTCGGCTGCCGATCGCGCAGGCTACTCAACGTCTACTCCTCGAGCTGTTTTTGGGCGGTCGTTTGACTCGGTTGGCAAGAATCGTCATGTGTCTACGCCAGCGTATGCGCCAGCGCCTCAGCCAGCCCGGGGACGAGGTCGTCGGCGGCCGAGAAGTTCCTCGGGATGGGAGACCAGCCGAGCCACGCCGTGCCGGTGTCCGGACCGGTCCGACGCCGACCACGACCCGGATCTCCTGCCGCTGCGGGTGCGCCGCGACCGCGGCGGCCGCCGCCGCGGATCGCCCGGCAGGTCGGCTTCGTACGGCGGCCGGCAGGAAGGTCCGGACCAGGCTGATCGCGCAGCCGAAGACCGACTCGGGCCAGGCGATCCGAGCGAGGTCGACCAGCACGTCCTCGCCGGCGGAGAAGCTCTCCTGCTCGACCGCCGTCAGCGCACCCTCGGCACTGGGCTGAAGCCCGAGGTGTCGCAGCTCGGAGGCGGCGAGCACCTCGGTCAGGACCAGGGCGAACAGCCGGGGCGGCTGATCCCAGCCGTCTTGGCCGATGTGGTGGTCGAGGTCGATCAGGGCGGCGATCAAGGCCTCGCGCTGCACCGCTTCCGGCCCGTCTGACCTTCCCATCAGCAGGCCGGCAGCGGCGTCGAGGGGTCCGGGCTGTTCAACGTCTCCAGCGCCGACACCGCCTGCGTCAAGGTGTCGACCTTGACCAGGGTCATATCGGTCCGAACGCCTGTCACGTCGTCACAGTTGCCCGCCGGCACCAAGAACACCGTCGCGCCGGCCTTCTCCGCGCCGGCGATCTTCTCCTGGATGCCACCGATGGCCCCGACCTCGCCGTCGGGAGTGATCGAGCCGGTGCCGGCCACGTGCCGGCCACCCAGCAGGGCACCATCGGTGATCTTGTCGTAGATGGCCAGCGCGAAGACCAGGCCGGCGCTCGGGCCGCCGATCCGCTGGCCGAAGTCGAAGGAGATCTGCGGCGCGTAGCGATAGCCCGGACCGAGCGTGATGCCGACCGCGTGCTGCTCGACTCGGAGGCGGTGATGTCGACCTTGGTCTCGACCTTGCGCCGGATGACCGTGAAGATCGATCCGCTCCCCCACCTTGTGGGTGCGGATCTGCTGGATGATCGTGTCCCGGTCCGGGTTGACGACGTCGTCCACCGACACCACCAGGTCGCCGGGCAGCAGCTTCTTGTAGGCCGGTCCGCCGACGGTGACCGAGTACACCGCCGGCATCTCGGTGACCGGCTGATCAGTCGGCGCGCAGCGCCGCGACAACTGCATCGTCCTGGGCGGTCTCCATCATGTCGGCGTCCTCGCTCTCGACCTCGGCCGCCGACTTGCCCGGTGTGTAGACCGAGTCGCGGGGCAAGGTGTCGCGATGGGGCAGCCAGTAGGACAGCAGGGCCTGCGGCAGGCTGAGCCGGCCGTCGGCCGGGGTGATGGAGACGATGGTCATGTCGAGCCGGCCGGTGGTCGGATAGGTGGTCGATGTCGCGGACCTTGATGATCGGCTCGTTCCCGGCGTTGCCGAGGGTGTCGCGGGTGCCGCCGGGGCTCCAGCTGACGAACGGCACCGGCACGACCACGAGGAGCACGGCCAGCGCCACGAAGAAGAACGCCGAGACGAACGCCGTCCAGGTCTGCCGGGTCATGGGGAAGCACCGCCGGCTCGCTTCCGGCAGCCCGACCCACTCGGCGTCGCCGGAGACGAAGTGCTGTTCCTTCCAGATCGGCACCTCGGCCTTGAGGGTGTTGATCAGGTGCGCGCAGGCGGCCAGCGCCTCGGCTCGGTGCACGGCACCGACGGCGACGACCACCGCCAGGTCGCCGACCTCGAGGTGGCCGATCCGGTGCTGGACGGCGATGCTCGACCACGTCGTGCTGGTCGGCGGTCCGAGCCGCGCAGTCGGCCAGGACCGTGGCGGCAGCTGGGGTGCTGGGTGTAGTCCAGGGAGGCGACGTCGGAACCGCCGTCGTGGTCGCGGACCACCCCGATGAACATGGCGATCGCCGCCCACCTGCGGGTCGCGTCACCAACCCGAGCAGCCGGTCGACGCTCAGCGGCTCGTCGCTGACGCTCGCCTCGCGCACGACCGGCGCCAGCCCGGGACCCTCGGTTGACATGGAACGACCCTAGCCGAGCGCGTACGCCCTCCCGGCCCAACGCGCGCCCGTGATTGCGCTCTCAGCGATAACTGTCCGCGGGCTCGAGGCACGGGCCGGGCGTCCCGCGTACGGTTGGATGGACACCACGCGTGACACCGTCAGGCGCGACAACCGTCAATCGGCACACAGCCGTCGAGGAGTGAGTCATGGCCGAGGATCGGCATCCAGATTCGGGTGACCAGCCCGGCGACGAGGAGTCGGGTCAGAGCACGCCGGACCCCACCGCCAAGCCTTCCGGGCAGAGTGGCTACCGGCTCGGGCGGCGGCTCGTCCAACCCCAGTCCCGAGCCCGCGAAGCAGCCCGGAGAACCCGTTCGAGGCGTTCATGGCCTCGTTGGCCGGTGGCGACACCAACGCGTTGATGGCAGCAGCTGCAGAGCGCCTTCGCCATGCTCGGCGGGGCCGGCTCGATGTTCGGCGGCGCCCCCACCGCCTCCGGGTCCGGGGTGAACTGGGACGTCGCCAAGGACACCGCCCGCAAGACGGCCGCCTCACTGGGCGCCGACCCCACCCCGGACTCTGCCCAGCGCCGCGCGATCAGCGAGGCCGTCTCGATCGCCGAGGTCTGGCTCGATGACGCGACCTCCTTCCCGCGGGTCAGCACGACGGTCGCCGCCTGGAGCCGGGCGGAGTGGATCGAGAACACGATGCCGGTCTGGCAGCGGCTGGTCGAGCCGGTCGCCGCCCACATCGCCGACGCGATGGAGGGCGCGCTGAGCCCCGGCGACGGGGAGGAGTCCAACGCAATCCCTGGTATGGCCGGGATGGAGCAGATGCTGCGGCCGATGCTGCGCACCTCGGGTGCCAGCATGTTCGGCCTGCAGCTCGGTCAGGGCCTGGGCCGGCTGTCCACCGAGGTGGTCGGGGCCACCGACATCGGGCTGCCGCTGAGCGAGCCCGGCCATGTGGCGCTGCTGCCGACCAACATCAAGGCCTTCGGCGAAGGGCTGGAGCAGTCCAGCACCGACGTCACCCTCTATCTGGCGCTGCGCGAAGTGCGCCCGGCAGCGGCTGTTCGCCGCCGCGGGCTGGCTGCGAGCGCAGATGCTGACCCTGGTCGAGCAGTACGCGGCCGGCATCACCATCGACACCTCGGCCCTCGAACAGGCCGTCGGTCAGCTCGATCCGACCAACATGGAGGAGCTGAGCGCCTCGCTCGAAGGCGGGCTGTTCGAGCCGCAGAAGACGCCTGAGCAGCTGGCCACCCTGGAGCGGCTGGAGACCATGCTGGCCCTGGTCGAGGGCTGGGTCGACGACGTGGTCACCCAGGCCACCGCCCAGTGGATGCCGGCCGCGGACGCGCTGGCCGAGACCGTACGGCGGGCCCGGGCCACCGGCGGGCCGGCCGAGGCCACCTTCGCGACCCTGGTCGGGCTCGAGCTGCGGCCGCGCCGGATGCGGGACGCGGCCAACCTGTGGGCCGCGGTCCGCGACGCTCGCGGCGCTGAGGGCCGGGACGCGATCTGGTCGCACCCCGACCTGATGCCCACGTCGGCCGACCTGGACGACCCGCTCGGGTTCGTCGCCGAGGAGCCGGGACGTGAGTCGGCCGACGACGACTTCGACGCCGCGCTGGCCGAGCTGCTCGACGCCGAGGCCCGCCACGATCGGACGACGAGGACCAAGGACCGAAGGAGCTCCGAGCCTGCCGACGGCCAGCCTGCTGACCGTGCGGCTGCCGGCAGACGCTGAGCAGCTGGACGGCACCAGACCTCGCCCAGGAGCGAGCTCCGACATCGCTACCTGGACCACCTCGACCGTCACGACGACGGCTGGTCGCGCAGCTGCGTCGGGGCGCACCTGACGGCGAGCTCGCTGATCTGCGCGCCGAACCAGGGCCAGGTCTGCTCACCCTGCACGCACGGATCGGTCGCTGGCTGCAGACCGGCGGGCACCTCGAGCCTCAGGACGCGTCCCTGGAGGCCGCGGCGCTGCGGGAGGCGGCCGAGGAGAGCGGTCTCCCGGCCCTGGAGCTCGATCCCACTCCGCTGCTGCTGTCCGAGCACGAGGTGCCGTGTGGAGTCGTACGCCCGACCTTCCACCTGGACGTGCAGTTCCTGGTCACCAGCCCGCTGGCGACGGCGCCGTCGTTCGGGGCGGAGTCGTTGGACGTGCGCTGGTTCGACCACGACCGGCTGCCCGAGGTGGACGCGTCCGTGCTTGCTCTCGTGGCGACCGCGGCAACCCGGCTCGGCTGGCGCTCCACGACCGGCTAGTCCCGCGCGGAACCGAGCCGAACCGGTACGCCGTGGTGGTGGGCGGTGCCCAAGCGCCGCGAGCGGGTGGGTTGACCAGGTCGCCAGAGCTCGGTGCTGATCTCCGGCATCGCCCCACGGGGTCCGGCCGGGTCGAACTCCAGCCCGACCCGGCCGATCGGATGATCCCGACCGACGGTGTCCACGATCCGCCGGACCGCGGCGATCTCCGCGGTCGGCCAGTAGAGCTGGGTGATCGAGTGCCAGACCACCGGGAGGGCACTATCGTCCTCCGCCGCCAGCTGGGTCTCGAGCCAGGTGCTCGCCCCCGCCGGGTCGATGCGCACCGGGTGTCGAGCGGCCAGCTCGAGCGCTCCAGCCAGCCGACGGTGCCGCTCGAGGTCGAACGGCCAGACGAACGAGGTGAGCAGCAGCCGGCCGTCGGCGGTGGTGGCATCGACCGGGGCCAGGTCGCAGCCGCGCCGGCTCACGATCACCAAGGACCGCGGGTCGAGCGGCCCCTCGATCGCCCCGCGCAGCTGGACCGGCGAGTCCGGGCGACCCCACTGCCAGCCGGGACCACCGAAGGCGAAGTGGTCGAGCAGCAGGTTCAGGCCGGCGCTCGCTCCGACCTCGAGCAACCGGATCCGGCTGGTGCCGGCGGCTGCGGCCAGATCGAACAGTCCGGCCAGCAGGGCTGCCGAGCGGCCGACTTCGTTGGTCTGTGGTGCGACCTCGAGCCCGGCGCGTACGAGGTCGAGGTGGTCGGCGATCGCCTGCCGCATCGCCGGCCAGGCCTGGGCGGCGGGCTGCTCCCCGCCCAGGCACGGGTAGTACGGGACCAGTTGAGGCGCCGCGCCGGTCAGCACCAGCCGGAACACTGCGGCCAGCAACCGCAGCTGGATGGCCGACCCGGTTGGTGCGTCCTCGTAGCCGGCACAGACCTGCCGGACCGGACCGCCGGCCTCCCAGTCGTCGGCCATCGCGCGCATGGCGTAGCCGTAGAGGTGCTGCGCGTCACCGGCATGGGCTCGGAAGCGCTCGGCCAAGCTGTCGCCACGGTCCCAGGCGACCACTCAGCCCCCCGCCAGGGGGTAGCCGGACAACAGCGCCCGGGTCTCTTCCCAGCCCTCCAGCCGGGGATCGAGCCGGTGGATGGCGTTGGGCGTACGCAGTCGGTGCCAGTCGGGCGACAACACGCACCGGTTGCGCTGCGGGGCCAGGGTCTGCAGCTCGGCGAACTGGTTGACGTCGAGGTCCACGTCCGGGATCCAGGCGGCCACCGGCAGCGCGATCCCGATGGCGGCGCAGCCGGGTCCGCCGCGTTCGGGAGCAATGGCCAGGTCGACCCGGTGCAGGACCTTGAACAGCTTCGCCAGCACCAACCCCGGCAGGTCAGGTAGGTCCGCCGGGACCAGGACCAGCTCGTCGAAGTCTGCGGCGGCCTGCTCGGCGAGTGCGCGGACCGGTCCGTCCGGCCGCCGGAGATCACCGGGCCACAGCAGGTCCTCGACCTCGGCCGGCCCGACGATGCCGGCCGACACCTCCATCAGGTCGGCCAGCACCTCGTACGTGTCGGCCAGGGCTGCGGCGGCGAACGCCGTTGGATCGATCCCGGGCGGCGTGGCCGCAGCAGCGCTGTGGCGGGCGACGACGAGGGCCAGCCGCCGCGGGCCGGGAGCTCCCTGCTCACTCATCGACGTCTCCGCCGGAGTCCACCTCGGACGCGTGACCGCCCCGCTGCTGACCGGCGAGATAGCCCTCCAGGAAGCCTCTGGCTCGCTCGGAGTGCGGATAGCCGTCGACCAGGCGCCAGAAGGCAGCCGAGTGGCTCGGCTCGACGAGGTGGGCCAGCTCGTGCACCAGCACGTAGTCGACCACCCAGCTCGGCATCGCCTGAAGGCGGTGTGACAGCCGGATCACCCCGGTGCTCGGCGTGCAGGAACCCCATCGCTGGTGCTGATTCGTGACCCAGCTGACCGCGGTCGGCTGCGGCGTACGGGTCGAGCAGCGGGCCCAGGTGGGCGCTGGCCAGCTGCTGGGCCCGGACCAGCAGGTCCGCATCACCCCGCGGTGCGGCCGTCCGCGCCTCGCGGGCCAGCACCTTCTTGACCATGTCGGCCACGAAGGTCTGCTCGTCGGCCTTGGACATGCGTTGCGGGATGAGCACCACGATGGTGTCGCGCTCGCGGTAGGCCGTGACCGTACGCCGTCGCCGGCTGCTCCGCCGCACCTCGACCTGGGGCGGGGCCACCCGATCGTCGGCTGAGCTCATCACCACCTCCTGGGACCGGCCGCGTCAGACGTTTCCCGCCAACCTACGTCGCCGCTCGGTCGGCACCGGACCTGGTCGGTTTCGGATCCCCGCACCATATATATAGGCGGGCGAATTACTTCAGACCACAGCTGTCACAGGTTTCCACATGGTGTGGGGGCGATGACCAGCGCTGGCGTGACGTGCTCCACAGCCTGGCTCGTCCAGGTGCACAAGCCGTCCACACAGTTATCCACATTCGGTGGACAGGGCTGGTCTCCTGGTGTTTGACGGGTGGTGCGAGCGACGGATAGCGTTCCGAGCACGAAACCTCCAGATGGTCGGCACGCTCGCAGGGGAAGGCAAGCGGCGCCGGTGTTCCTGGAGGTTTCGTGCTTCCCGGCGTGGTCCAGGCGTGGCCCAGACGGGGTCTGCCGTATATTTACCGGCGACCAGGCGATGCACAGCCTTCTCGCTGCCTCGCATGGTCCCGCGGACACGACCAGTTGGCGGACGAACATCGAGCAAGGAGACCAGTCATGGCGGAGACGTACAGCGGCGAGTTCTACTGCGTGAAGTGCAAGGAGAAGCGAGAGGCCTCGGGCGACGTGCACGTCAACGAGAAGGGCACCCGGATGGCCAAGGCCAAGTGCCCGGTCTGCGGCACCAACCTGAACCGGATCCTCGGCAAGGCCTGAGCCGTACGCCGACCGTCCGGGGCTCCGGTCGGAACGTTTCCACCAGGGACGGTCGTTCACCGACCGTCCCTGTTGTCTGCTGAGCCGGTTGTCCACCAGCTGTGTGGACAACCGCCGCAGACCCCGTCACCACGAAGGGCGCGGCCTCAGACTGGCAGCCATGACGTTCGGGCCCAGCACCACGAGCTCCCCGGCAGCCGGCGGCCGCACCCGAAAGGCGGCCCTGCGATTTCCCCAGCTCGCCCGGCACGCGGTGATCCTGGACCGCGGCGGTGACGAGTGGCAGATCGGCTTCGTGCCGGGCCAGGCCCTGGTGTTCCGCGACCAGCACCTGCGTCAGCTGCTGACCCTGCTCGACGGGCGGCAGCCGATCAGCCTCGTACGCGGCTGGGCCCGGGCCGCCGGACTGAACGCGGGACAGCTGGACGGGGTGCTGCAGGCGCTGGTCGACGCCGGCTTGGTGCAGGAGGCCCCGACCCCAGCCCGCCCACCTCGACCCGCCCGGGTCCGGCTGATCGGCGCCGGTCCGTTCGGACGACAGCTGGCCCGGCTGCTCGTCGACGCGGACCTCGGGTCGCTGCACGTGTTCGACGAGGAACCGCCGGAGGCCGCTCTCTATCCGGCGGCCGGCGCACTCGGGAGCCGGGCCCAAGCCCTCTGTTCAGAGCTCAATCGACCTGGCGCCCGGATCGCCACCAGCATCAACCACTGGACGAAACCGGACCACGATGAGGTTGATCTGACCATCCTGGCGGCCGACACCGCCGAGGTCGACCGCATCCGGACCGACCACCTGCTGCGGGCCGACCAGCCCCACCTGCTCATCCGCGGTCACGCCCTCGGTGTCGTGCGTCGGACCGCTGGTGCTTCCCGGACGCACCTCCTGCGTACGCTGCGCCGACCTGACCCGACGAGACTCCGACCCCGGCTGGCCTGTCGTGCTGACCCAGCTCATCCGGGTCACCCAGGCACCTCCAGCCCCGTTGATCGACTGGGCGGCCGCCACGGCCGCCGTCCAGGCGCTCGCCTTCCTCGCCGGCTCGGTGCCCGAGACTGCCGGCTCGACCCTGGAGCTGGGCCGGCCCGACCTGACCATGCGGCTGAGATCGTGGCCCCCGCATCCCGAATGCGGCTGCGGTTGGAGCCCCACTACAGAATGGGGGGCATGACCGACAAACGAGCCGACAAGCGCGTGGGCTCCGAGCCGGATCGGATGGCGCGATCGGCATTCCGGCGCGGAGCCCGGCTCGCCTCACTGCCCCTGGGCTTCGCCGGTCGGGCCACCCTGGGCCTGGGCCGCCGGCTCGGTGGCGCACCGGCCGAGCAGGTGAGTGAGCAGCTGCAGCAACGTGCGGCCGAGCAGCTGTTCCAGGTCCTCGGCGACCTCAAGGGCGGGGCGATGAAGTTCGGCCAGGCCCTGAGCCTGTTCGAGTCCTTCCTTCCCGAAGACGTCGCGGCCCCCTATCGGGCCCACCTGTCGCGGCTGCAGGACTCGGCCCCACCGATGCCGACCTCGCGGGTGCACGCTGTGCTGGCCCGCGAGCTCGGGCCCGACTGGCGCAGCCGGTTCACCGACTTCAGCCCGCTGCCCGCTGCCGCCGCCTCGATCGGACAGGTGCACCGGGCGACCTGGGCCGATGGCCGCGACGTGGCGGTCAAGGTCCAGTACCCGGGGGCCGACGAAGCGCTGCGCTCGGACCTCAAGCAGATCGGGCGGGTGTCCAAGCTCTTCTCCCCGCTGGCCGGCGGAATGGATGTCGGCGCTCTGGTCGATGAGCTCACCGCCCGAGTGAGCGAGGAGCTCGACTACACCCTCGAAGCCGCGGCTCAGCAGCAGGCAGCCGAAGGGTTCGCCGGCAACGCGGAGTTCGCCGTGCCCGCACGTGCTCGCGGCCACGTCGAAGGTCATGGTCAGCGAGTGGATCGAGGGCGTCCCCTTGTCCACCGCCCCGGAACGCCCCGACGAGGAGCGCAACGCCATCGCGCTCCGCTACGTCCGGTTCCTGTTCGCGGGACCGAGCATGGTCGGGCTGCTGCACGCCGACCCGCACCCGGGCAACTTCAAGATCACCCCCGACGGCCGCCTCGGCGTCGTGGACTTCGGGCTGGTCGCCCGGCTGCCCGACGGGCTGCCGCCGGCCATGGGCCGGATCCTGCGGATCGCGCAGCACGGTGATGCCCACGTGATGGCCGTCGAGCTGCACAAGGAGGGCTTCGTCGCCTCCGACATCGATGCCGAGGACCTGTTGGACTACCTGTCGCCGTTCGTCGAGCCGGCGTCGGTGCCGGAGTTCCAGTTCACCCGGGACTGGATGCGCGAGCAGTTCGTCCGGGTCCGCGACCCCAACGCCTCGGGTGGGGTGGCCATGAAGCTCAACCTCCCACCGAACTATCTGCTGATCCACCGGGTCTGGCTGGGTGGACTGGCCGTGCTGTCGCAGCTCAACGCCAAGGCGGCATTCGGCACAGTGCTCGAGGAGTTCCTACCCGACTATGCCGAACCCCGCTGAGTTCCGGTCCTGTCAGGCGTGCGGTCGGCAACCGCCGCCCGAGGACGTGAGCGGTCCGACGGGAGTGCCGTGGACCTGGAGCACCGGCGAGGACGGGGTGCTCTGCGACACGTGCGCCCGAGACCACGCCCGCAGCATCGAGGCCAAGCTGGACCGCGACTGGTGGTGACCGCTTCCGAGACGAGCGACCGCCTGCATCACCAATGCGCGGCACAGCGGCGAGGCTGGGTCGCAGGCGCACGCCGAGCCGAGGTGGCTACGACGAGCCATGGTCGACCCCGCCGGGGCCGGATGGCTGTGCCGCGTATTGGTGATGCAGGCGGTGACGCTGTCGCGCCGGTCCGCACGGGCCGGTTGGAGCCGTACGGTTCGTGAGGTCATGAGAGCGCCCGACCGAGCCAGAGCCGGACTGCGTGAAACATCCGCAGTCTCAAGCCCACGCCGGGCGCCTCGTCATCGCTCACGCGGCGACCTCACGACCACTACCCCGAGCCGCAGGCACGTAGGGATCAGCCACCGGGTGCTTCCGAGGGCGTCCCCGGGGCCGCTTGCGCGCCACCACGACACCCGCCACGAAGAGCTCTCCGCCCCAGACGCCCCACGGCTCGCGCCGCTCGAGGGCACCACTGAGGCAGAGCTCGCGTACCGGGCAGTCCAGGCAAAGAGCCTTCGCCTGCTCGACGTCTGCGGGCGTCTCGGCGAAGAAGAGCTCGGGATCTGCCACCCGGCAGGGGAGCAGAGGCGGAACGGGGTCGAGAACGGAGACGCTCATCAGGTCACCTCCTGCAAACAACATGTCGGCCAACTTGTCTTTCGTGAGAGCTCCCCGCGCGGGGTCAGCTCTCGATCTGGGCCGGGAAACACGAAGGCCGTGATTCCCGGTGCTTCGGGATCACGGCCTGGAGGCTGTCGGTGTCTGGTTACACCGGCGGACTGCAGGTAGGTGGTCCCACTCGGGTCGAAAACTTCTTGGTATCGGTGACGTCGCAACCGCCGAAACCGACGGTGGTGGCGCCTTGGGTGGCGATGTCCGTGATCTGCCAAACGGTCGGCCGCTGGGAGACGCGCGGGAGCAGGTGGATTTCGGGCATGGTCAACTGCATCGCGCGCTCCTTGGCATTCAGATAGCTGTACATGGAAATTCCCCCCTCTCGCGTGGGTCCGAACGTGATGATCATGGAAGAACTGGTGCGAGTCGTGGTCGAGCGACGACGCATCGCATCCAGGTCCGAGATCAGCGTAAGGGAGTATCTCGTGGGGGCGCAAACACTTTTTCGCATATCTTTCTCAGCCGGCTTTCGCCGAGGACAGCGAGCCGCGATCCGACTCGGCGGCGATGATGGCCAGCACCTGTTCGCCGTACTTGCTCGCCTTGGTCGGCCCCAGCCCTTGGACCTTGATCAACTCGCGGTCGGTGGTGGGTCGCGCCTCAGCGATCGCGACCAGGGTCGCGTCGGTGAACACGCAGTACGCCGGCATGCTCTGCTCGGCCGCCTCGCGCCGCCGCCACTCGCGCAGCTGCTCCATGGTCGACTCGTCGAAGGTGGCCGGGCAGTCGCCGTGCCGACCCATCTTGCGTTCGGCCGCGTCACCGAGCGCCCGACCACACGAACGGCAGTGCACCGACAGCACCGAGCCCTTGCCCCGGCCTCGCTTGGCCGGGGCCGCGGCCGCAGACCGGTACGACTCCGGCAGCACGGTGTCGAGGAAGCGGGACGGCTTGCGCGAGCTGCCACCACCATTGCGGGTCCGCGACCAGGAGATCCGGAGCAGCCGACGGGCCCGCGTGACCCCCACATAGAGCAGCCGGCGCTCCTCGCTGACCTGCTCCGGGGTGTTGGCCAGCACGAACGGGAGTGAGCCCTCGTGCACCCCGAGCAGTGCGACCGCATCCCATTCAAGTCCCTTGGCCGAGTGCAGGGTGGACACGGTGACCCCCTGGGCGACGGGCACGTGCTGGGCTTCGGCGCGCCGGTCCAGCTCTGCCGAGACCGCAGCGAGCGTCAGGGGATCGCCGGTCGCGCCGGCGGGTGCGAGGGCCTCGGCTGACGAACGCTCGGTGGCCAGGTCCTCGGCCACGCTGAGCAGTGCGGCCAGAGACTCCCAGCGCTCGCGTACGGCCCCGGCACCGTCGGGTGGCGTCGACGTCCAGCCGAGCGTGCCCAGCACGCCCTTCATCTGCTCGACCGCACCGATCGAGGCGTCGTTGGTCGCCCGGGCCTCGTTGCGCAGGGTCAGCAGCGCCTGGCGGACCTCGGGGCGTTCGTAGAAGCGCTCGCCGCTGCGTACGAGATAGGGGATCTTGCGGTCGGCCAGGGCCTGCTCGATGGCTGGCGACTGGGCGTTGATCCGGTACAGCACCGCCATCTCCCGGTAGTCGACGCCGGCGGCCGCCTGCCTGGACAGCCAGTCCGCGATCCCGGCCGCCTCCGCCGCCTCGTCGGGCGCCTCGGCGAAGTCGACGGCGGGACCGGGTGGCTGCTGGGCCTGCAGCGTGACGCCGTTCAGGCCACCACCCGAGGCCGAGGCCATGATCTTGTTGGCGCAGCCGACGACCTGGGGGGTCGAGCGGTAGTCGCGGACCAGGCGGATCACCGTGGCCTGCGGGTGGCGTCGGGCGAACTCGGTCAAGAAGCTGGCTTTGGCCCCGGCGAAGGAGTGGATGGTCTGTGCCGGGTCCCCGACCACGCAGACGTCGCTGCGATCACCGCGCCACAGGGTCAACAGGGCCTCCTGCAGCGGACTGACATCTTGGTACTCATCGACCACCAGATGCCGGTAGGTCCGGCGGATGGTGTCGGCAACCTCGGGATGCTCCGACATCAGGGCGGCCGCACAGAGCAGGATGTCCTCGAAGTCGATCCGGCCGCGCTCACGCTTGGCGGTCTCGTAGCCGGTGAAGACGCGGGCAACCGTCTCGGGATCGAAGGACGCGACGCTGCGGTGGTGCTGGGCGGCGAGCCGGGCGTAGTCCTCGGGGCTCACATTGCTGACCTTGGCCCAGGCGATCTCGGAGACCAGGTCCCGCAACCGGGCGGTGTCCACGCTGACCCGCAGCCGGTGAGCCGCCTCGGCGACCAACGACATCCGGTTGTCCAGCACGTTGGGCAGGTCCCCGCCGTAGACCCGCGGCCAGAAGTACTGCGCCTGGCGCAGGGCGGCGGAGTGAAACGTCCGGGCCTGGACCCCCCGGGCACCGAGCTTGTGCAAGCGGCCCCGCAGCTCACCGGCCGCTCGCGTGGTGAACGTCATGGCCAGCACCGAGGTCGGGTTGTAGGCGCCGGTGGCCACGCCGTACGCGATCCGGTGGGTGATCGCGCGGGTCTTGCCCGTGCCCGCTCCGGCGATGACCGCGACCGGCCCGGTCAGCGCCGTCGCCACGGCCCGCTGCTCGGGATCCAACCCGGCCAGCAAGGCGTCCGGACCAGAGGCTGAGGACCAGGAGTTCGACGACACGGGGTTCACCCTAATCGCGAGCACCGACATCGACGGTGTCGACGAGCGGCAGGGCGAACTCGATCTCCGCCGGGTCGGGGTCGCGGGCGAACCGGCGGCCGGTCGGGCTGAACCCGTGGCGCCGATAGCACCGCTCGGCCCGGACGTTGCCGTCGGTGACCTGCAGCACCACCCGGATGCCGCCTCGCCGGCGGGTCAGGTCCACCACCGCATCGATCAAGGCATCGGCGCAGCCCGATCCCCGGGCAGCCGGCGCGACATACATCCCGAGCAGCGCCACATCGCCGTCGCGGCACCACAGCCCGGTCACCAGGCCCACGACCTCGTGGTCGGGGTCCCGGGCCAGATAGGTGTGAGCGGTGGCCAACCGCTCCTGCCAGTCGAGGTCGGTGAAGGCGATCTCGCGGGCGTAGGTCGAGGCGTACGCGGTGGGTGACTCCTGCAGCGCGCGCAGTCGGAGGTCGCGCACCGCCGCCCACTCGTCCACGGCGGCGAGGCTGATCGAGAAGCTCATCAGCCCATGGTGGACCAGGCCACTGACAAGCGTCGGCGGTCGCTGGCTCAGATCGTGTTCTTGACCCGGTCGGCGTTCGCCTTGCTGTGCAGGACCGAGTGGTGGCGTCCGTAGAAGAAGTAGAGCGCGAGGCCGACGACCAGCCAGATCAGGAACCGCAGCCAGGTCTCGACGGCCAGGCTGGACATCAGACCGAGGCAGAGCAGCGCCGAGACGATGGGCAGCAGCGGCACCTGGGGGGTCTTGAACGGACGCTTCATCTTCGGCTTGGTCCGCCGCAGCACCGCGACGGCGATCGAGACCACGAAGAACGCGAAGAGGGTCCCGATGCTGACCATCTCGGCCAGCGTGGCCAAGGGGACGAACGCCGACAGCACGGCCACCAGCACGGTGACCACGGCGGTGAACCGGTAGGGCGTGTGCCAGGTGGGATGGATCTTGCCGATGGCGGGTGGCAGCAGGCCGTCGCGGCAGATCGCGAAGCCGATCCGACCGATCGCCACGATGTCGACCAGGATCACCGAGGTCAACCCGCAGATGGCGGCGATCCCGATCAGCAACCCGGCCCACCCGAGACCGACCTGGTTGAACGCGTCGGAGATCGGCGCCCCTTCGCTCAGGTCGGTGTACTTGACCATGCCGGTCAGCACGATGCAGACCCCGACGTAGAGCACGGTGCAGATGGCGAGGGTGCCGAGCAGACCCCGCGGCATGTCCTTGGCCGGATCCTTGGTTTCCTCACCGAGGTTGGCGACGGCCTCGAACCCGCTGTAGGCGAAGAAGACCACGGCCGCCGCGACCAGCAGACCGGAGACGCCGAAGGCGGCCGGCTGGACGCCCGAGGCGAACTGCCACAACGGCTGCTGCAGACCTCCGAGCGCCTCCTCCGGAGGCACCGGCCGCGACGGCGGGATGAACGGCAGCAGGTTCGAGGCCTTGACGAAGAACGCACCGACCACGATCACGAACAGACAGACCGCGACCTTGATCACCACCAGCGCGTTGGTGACCCACTTGGCCTCCTTGATGCCGCGGATCGCCACCACACCGAGCACCAGCACGATGAACACCGCCCCCAGATTGACGACCGAGTTCTCCTCCCCGAAGTAGGCCTGGGGCAGGCCCAGGGCCTCCTGCAGATAGCCCGACCAGCCACGAGCGACCACGGCTGCGCCGAGCACGAACTCCAAGATCAAGTCCCAGGCGATGATCCAGGCGAAGATCTCCCCGATCGTGGTGTAGGCGTAGGTGTAGGAGCTGCCGGCCGTGGGCACGGCGGCGGCGAGCTCGGCGTAGCACAGAGCCGCCAACAGGCTCACGATGCCGGCGATGATGAACGAGATCACGATGCCGGGTCCGGCGCTGTTCTTAGCCTGGACCCCGGTCAGGGTGAAGATGCCGGTGCCGATCACGATCCCGATGCCGAAGCCCATCAGGTCCTTCGACGTCAGCCGCTTGCTCAGCTTGGCATGGTGATGGGCGTCGCTGGGGCCCTCGTCGAGGTTCTGGTTGATGACGTCATCGACGTCCTTCGTGCGCAGGATGCCGTTTTTCGCTGCCATACCGAGAAACGTAGGGCAGACCGCCGGCGGTGGAAACACCGGATCCGCATCGTGAATGTCCGGATCGGTCTTCGCCGATGGAGCCGTCAGCCCATGATCATCGGCTGCGCCGTCGACTCCAGCACGCTCAACCACAGGTCACCGTCCGGGGCGACCTGGTTGCGCTCGGAGACCACGTGCTTGATCGGGACGTGGATGAAACGGTTGTGCCGTCGCCCGACCACCATGTCGGTCCGACCGGCCATGCCGGCATGCACCGCAGCCTGAGCGAGGCGGATGCAATAGACCGAGTCGTGCGGATCCGCCGGCACCGATCTGATCATGTAGCCGGGGTCGATGTACTTGCAGGTCAGCGGAGTGCCCTGGGCGGCGAAGTGCTCGGTGATCTTGTTCTTCAGATGCACCCCGATGTCAGCGAGTCTGGCGTTGCCCGACTCGTCGGTGTCGCCACTGGCCGTGAGGATCTCCTGACCGGCTCCCTCGGCCACGACGACGACCGCGCTCCCCCGCTCCTTGACGCGCTGGTGCAGCGTGGTCAGCAGGCCGGACGGGCCGTCGAGGCCGAACGGCACCTCGGGGATCAGCACGAAGTCCGCGTGGTGGGTGGCGAGGGCTGCGTAGCAGGCGATGAAGCCCGAATGACGACCCATCA
Organism: uncultured Actinomycetota bacterium; assembly: GCA_963740705.1. Taxonomy (GTDB): domain Bacteria; phylum Actinomycetota; class Actinomycetes; order Propionibacteriales; family Propionibacteriaceae; genus Microlunatus. The sequence goes on along the minus strand of CAVUGB010000004.1, from coordinate 568,315 downwards.
GCTTGACCAGCCCGACCCCGCCGATGGCGGCTCGGGCCTCGACCATCGCGGCGTTGATCGACTTCGCGGCGGCGCTGAAGGCGGTGACGAAGCCGAAGCTCTGACCGATGAACGGGATGTCGTTGTCGATGGTCTTGGGTATGCCGATCACCCCGATCGGCAGCTGCCGTTCCCGGAGGGCGGCGGCGATCTTGGCCGCACCGTGCATGGAGCCGTCGCCTCCGATCACGAACAAGATGTCGATCTGCCGCGCGACCAGCTGGTCGACGACGGCGTTCGCGTCCTGAGCGCCGCGAGAGGTGCCGAGGATGGTGCCACCCTGCTCGTTGATCGTGTGCACAGCTTCGGGGGTCAGGCGTACGGGCTCGCTGCCGCCGGCCACCATCCCGGCGTACCCGTGCCGGAAGCCGGTGATCTCGGTGACCCCGTAGTGCTTGCCGAGCTCCATCACCAGACCGCGGATGACATCGTTCAGGCCTGGGCAGAGCCCACCGCAGGTCACGATGCCGACCTTGGTCCGACCCGGTGCGAAGAACAACCGGCGCCGGGGACCACCCGGCTCGAAGCTCGGCAGCCGATCCGGCTGACAGCTCAAGGCGTCGAGCTGGGAGACCGTGTCGTGGAAGATCACGCGGTCGTCCTCGTCCACGTAGTGCTCATTGGTCTCGCGGTCGGCGATGTAGTCCGACAACGGCGAGTCGAAGGCCGGCTCGCCGAGACTGGCGACCATCAGGTCGGCGACATCGGTCATGGTCGAGAGCGTGGCACGCAGCCGTGACGGCGATGTGACGAACGCGATAACTCTGCGTACGGGTGGTCGGAATAGCCCCCCGGCCGGCCTGGTTGACCCAAACGTGACCACGACTATCGCCCCGAGCAATGAACGACCGACGATGTTCACCACCACCTGGTGCGGGTACTGCGCACGGCTGAAGTCTCAGCTGGGTCGCGCCGGAGTCGCCTTCGACGAGGTCGACATCGAGTCCCACCCGGACGGCGCTTCGATCGTGGCCAAGGTCAACAACGGCAACCTGACGGTTCCGACCCTCCTCTTCGGTGATGGATCTGCGCTCACCAACCCGTCGGTCACCCAGGTCAGCACCAAGCTCGCCGAACTGAGCTGACTTGGCTGCGCAAGGTGTGTCCTCGGTGATCTTCGACATCGACGGCACCTTGCTCGACTCGGCCGCCGGAATCGTGGCCGGCTTCCAGCACGCCTTGCGCAGCGTGGGTTTCGACCCTCCGGACGAGCAGACGCTGCGCAGTGATCTTGGCCCACCGGTCGGGTTGCACTTCACCGCCCTCGGTCTCGATGACGACCTTCTGGAGGCCGCGGTGGCGGCGTACCGGGAGTACTACACGCGGGACGGCATCCACCAGGCCACGGCGTACGCGGGGGTGGTCGAGCTGCTCACCTCGTTGACCACGTCCCGCCCGGACCGCCTCATCCGGTTGGGCACCGCGACCGCCAAGCGGACCGACACCGCCGAGGCCATCTTGAGCGTGCACGGTCTGGACGGCTACTTCGACGTGATCAACGGGACAGACCTCGGGCGCACGACCAAGGCCGAGACGATCCAGCACACGCTGACGCTGCTCGGTGACCCCGATCCAGCCGAGGTGATCATGGTCGGCGACCGGCACTCCGACATCAGCGGGGCACGGGTCTGCGGCGTACGGTCGGTTGCCGTGACCTGGGGTTACGGTTCGCGGGACGAGCTCGTGGCCTCCGCCCCGGACTGGCTGGTCGACGAACCCAGCCAGATCCTGCCCCTGCTAGCGATTTCGTCCCGGGTATTTTCGCCTCCGTCGTCCCCTCCCTAAGAAGCAAGGCGACCCGGCCAGCTGGTCGTCGGCCACCAGGAGGAGACCCCTATGACGATCGAAGCTCACCGCAAGTCGCGCACCCCCGCACCGGGCCGGGTGATCAGGAACGTCAGTCATGGCGGCGAGGTCGTCGCCCCAACGGCTGACGAGCTCACCGTGATCCCGACCACGGCGTTCAACTACCTGTTCGAGGACCTGGCGGCGGACTTTCCCAACCACCATCTGCCCACCACCGACGCCCCAGCGGTGGTGGCCGCACTGAAGCAGCTCGGCGCGGCGATGGTCGAGGACCCGGCTGCGGCCGCGGATCCCTTCCAGAGCACAGAGAACTCCGCCATCCCGCCGGTCTACACCTACTGGGGCCAGTTCATCGACCACGATCTGACCGCCAACACCGACCGTGAGGGTGTGCTGGGCGACGTCACCAACCCCGACCTGGTCGCGATCCCGCCGGCCCAGGTGGCCCACGACCTGGGCAACCTGCGCGACCCGGCCCTCAACCTCGACTCGGTCTACGGCGACGGGCCCACCCTCGACCCGGCTCACCCGACCAGCGCGGCCGACCAGTACGACGGCGTCAAGCTCAAGCTGGGCACGGTGGCCCTGGCCAACAACGACCCGACCATCCCGATGGATGGCGCCCACATCGGCCCGGACGACGACAACGCCCGAGACCTGCCCCGGGTGAACAAGGAGGCGGTCATCGGCGACGGCCGCAACGACGAGAACTTGATCATCGCCCAGCTGCACACCGCCTTCCTGCGCTTCCACAACGTCGCCGTCGACTGGGTGCGGGCCCACGAGCCGGAACGCAACACCGACGTCAAGGTGTTCCGTCGGGCCCGGCAGCTGACCCGCTGGCACCATCAGTGGCTGGTGGTCAACGACTACCTGAAGACGGTGACCTTCCCGGGCTCGACCGACAAGGTGCTACTCGGCGGCAACAAGTTCTTCAAGCCGTGGGAGAGCGAGGAGATCTTCATGCCCCTGGAGTTCTCGGTGGCTGCCTTCCGCTTCGGCCACAGCATGGTCCGTGGTGAGTACGACTTCAGCCGCAACTTCGGCCGACCCGGCCTGGCCGGCTCGTCGGCGTCGTTCTTCTTGCTGTTCGCCTTCACCGGTAAGGGTTTCCCGGCACCGTTCGTCGGCCGCACCGACACGCTGCCGTTCAACTGGGTGATCGAGTGGGACCGCTTCGTGCACCGCGGATCGGCGTTCCCGGACCACTTCGCCCGACGGATCGACACCCAGCTGACGCCGCCGCTGCGCAACCTGTCGAAGGAGGGCAACGCACCCGGCCTCAACCCGACGATGAAGTCGATCCTGAAGAGCCTGGCCACTCGCAACCTGCTCCGCGGCTACATGCTGTCCATCCCCACCGGACAAGCCGTTGCCCAGGCCATGGGTATCACCCCCCTCACCACCGCAGAGCTGACCCAGGGCAACAACGCCGTGGTCAATGACGCGCTGGTTGGCGGAGGCTTCATCACCCGTACGCCGCTGTGGTACTACATCCTCAAGGAGGCCGAGGTCCAGGCGGCCGGCGAGTCACTCGGCGAGGTTGGCAGCCGGATCGTCAACGAGACGATCCTCGGTCAGCTCCGCGCCGACAGCAGCTCCTACCTGGCCGCCTCGCCCGACTGGGACCCCAGTCACGGCATCACCTTGCCGAACGGTGACCCGGTCGTGTCCATCGGCGACTTCCTGACCGTCGCCGGCGTGATGTGAGGGTGAGGCTGCGGCGGTCGGTGCCGAGCTGATGCTCAGCTGAGCCGCGGACCGCAGCGTTGTCAGTGGGCCGCCCTAGGGTGGTTCCCGACATGAGCCTGCAGATCCACCGCGCCGAGCGCGCCGACCGTTTGGTCGGCGCGCTCGGTGACGTGCTCAGCCAGCCGCTGGCCGACCCGTTCGCCACCGAGATCGTCAGCGTGCCAACCCCGGGAGTGGAGCGCTGGCTGTCCCAACGCCTGTCCGGCCGCCTCGGGGCCAGCCCGGGCCGGGGCGACGGCGTCTGCGCCGGGGTCGACTTTCCCTCGCCACGCCGACTCATTGCCCGGGCGGTGGCGACCGCGACCTCGGTTGGTGTCGAGAACGATCCGTGGCTGCCGCAGCGTGCCGTCTGGCCGCTCCTGCGGGTCATCGACCGGTGTCGCCGGGAGTCCTGGGCTGCCGTCCTCTGGTCCTATCTCGGTGACGATCCCGAACGACCCGGACGCGGAGGTCGGCGCTGGTCAACCGCGCGGCACCTCGCCGGCCTGTTCGCGCAGTACGCGTCGGTCCGGCCGGCCATGGTCACCAGCTGGTCACTGGGCCACGACGTCGACGCGAACGGTCGAGAGCTGTCGGCCGACCGCGCCTGGCAGGCCGAGCTCTGGCGGCGGCTCCGCGACGAGCTCGATGCGCCCGGCCCGGCAGCACGCGTGGCCGAAGCGGTGGCGTCGCTCCGCCGCGACCCGGCGACCAGCGACTTGCCGGCGCGGGTGTCGCTGTTCGGCGCCACCCGGCTGGATCCCGACCACCTCCGGGTCCTGGCCGCGCTGGCCGAACACCGCGACGTCCACCTCTGGCTGCCCCATCCCTCGCCGGCTCTGTGGGCCGCGGTCGCAGCGGCCCCCGGGCTGGAGCACTCCGGGGTCCGGCGCGCAGACGACGACACCGACTGGCTCGTGCACCACCGGTTGTTGTCCTACCTCGGTCGCGATTCGCGTGAGCTGCAGCGCTGCATCTCGGCTACCGGTGCGGTCGGTGTCGACCAGCATCACCCCGGGACGGAGCACGCCGGACCAGACCAGCAGCCGACCACCTTGCTGCAGCACCTGCAGGCCGACATCGCAGCCAACCGGCCCCCTCGCCCGGTCGCTGAGCGTCCGTTGTGGCAGCCGGCGGATCGCAGCATCAGCTTCCACGCCTCGCACGGACCGGACCGGCAGGTCGAGGTGCTGCGGGAGCTGCTGGTCGGGCTGCTGGCCGACGACCCGACGCTCGAGCCGCGCGACATCGTCGTGATGTGTCCCGACATCGAGACCTTTGCGCCGCTGATCGCGGCAGCCTTCGGCCTGGACACGGCGGAGACCGAGGCCGAGCATCCGGGGCACCGGCTCCGGGTCCGGCTCGCCGACCGGTCACTGCGGCAGATCAACCCGCTGCTGGCCCTGGTCAGCCGGCTGGTGGCACTGGCGGAATCACGGGTCGAAGCGTCGGTGGTGCTGGACCTGTGTGCTTCGGCCCCCGTCGCGCGGAAGTTCGGCTTCTCCACCGACGACCTCGAACGGCTGCACGACCTGGTGTCGCGTTCGGGCGTTCGCTGGGGGCTCGATGTCCAGCACCGAGCCCGGTTCGGGATGGGCGACTTCGGCCAGAACACCTGGGCGGCGGGCTTGGACCGCCTGTTGCTGGGCGTCACCATGGACGAGTCCGAGCAACACTTCATCGGCACCGCGCTGCCGCTGGACGACGTCGACGCCAGCGATGTCGACCTGGTCGGCCGGCTGGCCGAGTGTCTGAGCCGGATGCAGCTGATCACCGAGGCGTGTTCGGTGCCGCGTACGGTCTCGAGCTGGGTCGAGCTGTTCAAGCAGGCCATCGACCTGCTGGCCTCGGTCGCGGTCTCGGACAGCTGGCAGCTCGGCCACGCGTACGCCGAGCTGGGCGGCATCGCCGAGTCGGCGGCGGCCGAGGACGAGACCGAGCTGGGCCTCGCCGAGATCTCAGCCCTGCTGGTGGACGCCTTCCGGGGCCGGGCCAGCCGGGCGAACTTCCGGACCGGCACCTTGACCATGTGCACGATGCTGCCGATGCGCTCGGTCCCCCACCGCGTCGTGTGCCTGCTGGGCGTCGACGACGGGGTGTTCCCGCGACGGGCCCGGCTGGACGGTGACAACATCGTCGAGCTCGAGGAATGGGTGGGCGACCGGGACCCCCGCAGCGAGGACCGTCAGCTGCTGCTCGACGCCGTGATGGCCACCGGGGACCGACTGCTGGTCATCTACTCCGGGCGCGACCCACGCAGCGGAGCCGACACTCCCCCAGCCGTGCCGATCGGTGAGCTGTTGGATGCCGTCGACCTGACCGCGCGAACCGCCGACGGGGCGCCGTTACGGTCCGCGATCATCACCAAGCATCCGCTGCAGCCCTTCGACCTGGCCAACTTCATCCCGTCGGTCGATGCCGGCCGACCACTCCCGTTCAGCTTCGACCGCGCGGCGCTGCGCGGGATCCGAGCCGCCAGTCGCGACCGCGAGCGGCCCGCGCCGACGTTCGCCGGCACCACGTTGACCCCACTGGCCACCGATCGCTCCGTGGGCCTGGCCGATCTGATGCGGTTCTACAACCACCCGTTGCGGGCACTGCTGCGCGACCGCGGCGGACTGTCGTTCTGGCGGGAGGGCGACGAGCCCGACGAGCAGATCCCGGCCAGTCTGACCGGCCTCGACCGTTGGGCGGTCGGCGACCGGCTGCTCCGCCTGCACCTGCAAGGCGTCGACCTGGACACTCTGCAGGCCGCCGAGTGGCGTCGCGGCGCCTTGCCGCCGCGGAGCCTCGGCCAGCAGGCGTTGACCAGCCTGGTCACCGAGGTCGCTGAGCTGGCTGCCATCGCCCAGCCCTATCTGAGCGCGCCCCCGGAGCGCCGCGAGGTGGTCGCTGAGCTCGACCCGGCCCGGCTCACCGGTCTGGTGGCTGGCCTGCGGGATGCCGTCATCCTGCGGGTGAGCTTCTCCCGGGTCTCGGCCAAGAACCGGCTGCAGGCCTGGCTGGAGCTGCTGGCACTGTCCGCCACCCATCCCGAGCAGCCCTGGCAGGCCGTGACCATCGGACGCGGCGGCCAGTCGGTGCTCGGTCCGGTCGACAGCGGCTGGGCCAGAATGGTGCTGGCCGACCTGATCGAGCTGCAGCGGGTGGGGCTGGCATCGGCCATCCCGTTCAGCGCCAAGACCTCGTCGGCGTACGCGGCGGTCCGGGCGGGCAACCAGGCGATCGGACCGGCGATGCGGGAGCTGGAGCGCTCCTGGCGCGATGACTGCGACGAGCTCTACGAGCGGTTCTTCGGCGTGGGGGCGAGCCTGGCCACGCTGATGGCCGAACCGTCGGTACCCGAGGAGGAGCGGGGCAGCCTGGCCGAGCCGAGTCGCTTCGGCACCCTCGCCCGCCGGGTCTTCCACCCGATGTTCTCGGCGGAGGGGCGATGAACAGCCCGGTCCGGGAGGACTTCGACATCTGTGGGCCGCTGCCGCGGCGTACGACCGTGCTCGAGGCCAGCGCAGGCACCGGCAAGACGTTCACGATCGCGGCGCTGGCCGCCCGCTACATCGCCGAAGGGGTTGCCGAGCTCAACCAGCTGATGCTGGTGACCTTCGGCCGGATGGCCACCAACGAGCTGCGGCTGCGGGTCCGGGAGCGGCTGGTGTCGCTGGAGGCGATCCTGGCTGCCGCCCTGGCCGGTCAGACCTCCGGTGGCCGGGATCGGCTCGAGTCGCTGCTCGTCGAGGTGGACCCGACCGAGCTGGTACGGCGGCACGAGCGGGTGGCGCGGGCGCTGTCGGAGTTCGATGCGGCGACGATCGCCACCACCCACGAGTTCTGCCTGCAGATGCTCGATGGCCTCGGCGTGCTCGGCGACCGTGAGCCTCAGGCAAGTTTCGTCGAACACCTCGGCGACCTCACGCGCGAGGTGGCCACCGACCTCTACCTCCGCCGCTACTCGACCAGCGGCAGCCCGCCGATGAATCATGAAGAGGCGGTCAAGGTCGCCGACCAGGCCGTTGCCGCCGTGCACACCCGGCTGGTGCCAGAGACCGACGAGACGTCTGCCGCGGCCGCAGCTGAACGAGTCGCCTTCGCCAACCAGGCCCGAGCCGAGGTCGACCGTCGCAAACGAGCGGGTCGGCTGTTCACCTACGACGACATGTTGACCCGGCTCCGCGACGCCCTTGTCGACCCCGAGCACGGTGCCGCGGCCGCCGCCCGGCTCCGCAGCCGCTACCAGATCGTCATGGTGGACGAGTTCCAAGACACCGACCCGGTCCAGTGGGAGATCCTGCACCGCGCGTTCCACGGCTACGGCACGCTGATCTTGATCGGCGACCCCAAGCAGGCGATCTACGCATTCCGGGGTGCTGACGTGTTCAGCTATCTGGACGCGGTCACCCAGGCTGACGAGGTCAAGACCCTCGGCACCAACTGGCGCAGCGACGCCGCCGTGGTGACTGCCCTGGACGAGCTGATGGGGGGCGCCGCCCTGGGCGACGAGCAGATCGTCGTCCGGCCGGTGACCGCTGACCACCAGGAGCGCCGGATTCGCACCGGCACCTCAGCCCCACCCCCGGTGCGGCTGCGGATCCTCCCCCACGAGGTGGACGCCGACCGGGCGCCGAGCGTGGCTGTCGTGCGCCCCCAGATCCTCGACGACCTGATCGCCGACATCACCGCCCGGCTCGCTTCCGGGACCGAGGTCGACCTGGGTTCGGGCTGGCGGCCGCTGCAGCCGGCCGACATCGCCGTGCTGGTTCGCAAGAACGAGCGGGGTGAGGCCGTACGTGAGCGGCTGGTGGCGGCCGGCGTGCCGGCGGTGATGCACGGCGCCAGCTCGGTGTTCACCTCGCCGATCGCCGAGGACTGGCTCACCTTGCTGGTGGCGCTCGAGCAACCCCGGCAGTCAGCCGTTCGCCAGGCCGCCTTGACCTGTTTCTTCGGCTGGACCTTCGCCGATCTGGCCCGGGCCGACGAGGACGAGCTGGTCGAGCTGTCGCAGCGGGTCCGCTGGTGGAGCCGGGTGCTGGCCAACCGGGGAGTGGCCGCCCTGCTCGAGACGGTCACCCTGGACACCAAGGTGCCGGAACGGCTGCTGGCCACCAGCGGTGGCGAGCGGCGGCTCACCGACCTACGGCACCTGGCCCAGAGCCTGCATGCGGCGATGACGTCGGGCCAGCTCGGGGTCAACGCCTTGGTCGAGTGGCTGCGCGGTCGGATGGCCGAGGCCCGGGGCAACCTGATGACCGAAGGCACCCGCCGGCTGGAGACCGACGCCAAGGCGGTCACCATCCTCACCGTGCACCGCAGCAAGGGCCTCGAGTTCCCGGTGGTCTACCTGCCGGAGGCCTGGGACCGGTTCGTGCCGACCAAGGACGAGGGCGGGATCCTGCGCCTGCACGAGCCGTCGCCCGCTGGCCCCGCTCAGTGCGTCCTCGACGTGGGCGGCCGCTACAGCCCCGGCCGGTCCGAGCGATTCGCCCGCCACCGGGCCGAGGACTCCGGGGAGGACCTGCGGCTGTTCTATGTCGCCGCGACCCGGGCTCAGTGCCAGCTGGTCACCTGGTGGGCCCCGTCGGTGAACACGCCGTCGTCGGCGCTGCAACGATTCCTCTACCGCTCCGACAGCGGCACCGAGGAGCTGCCCCCGGCCTACCCGCTGTCCGGTGATCCGTCCGCCCTGACCCGGCTGGGCACCCACATCAACCGAGAGCAGGTCGAGGTGCGCGAACCGGTCGAGTGGCGGTCGCAGCCGGGCTCCGCGCCGACCCTGCAGGTGCGGTCCTTCGACCGCACCCTCGACCTCGACTGGCGGCGTACGTCGTACTCCGCCCTGACGGCCGCCGTGCACGGGATCGACCTGTCGAGCCCCTCGGTGGGCAGTGAGCCCGAGCCGACCCGGGAGGACGACGAGTCGACGGCGGAGACGCCCGAGCCGAGCCCGCTGGTCGAGCCGATCGACGACTCCGCCCTCGACCAGCCGTCCCCGATGGGGGAGCTGCCGATGGGGGTGGAGTTCGGCACCGCGGTGCACGCGATCTTCGAGCTGGTCGACCCCGGGGCCGATGACCTGGCCGCGGCCATCACCACTGCCGCCGGCACCGTCCTCGGTCGGTCCGCCGCCGGCCTGATGACCGTCGACCAGCTGTCGTCGGCTCTGCTGCCCACCTACCGGACCCCCCTCGGACCGCTGGCCGGCCAACGACGCCTGTGTGACATCCCGCGGACCGACCAGCTCTCCGAGCTGGGCTTCGAGTTCGGCCTGGCCGGCGGTGAGGTGACGACCGCCGAGGTCACCCTGGGGTTGGTGGCGCCGCTGCTTCGCCGACACGTGCCGCTGGACGATCCCCTGGGGGCATACGCCGATCTGCTCGACCACCCGGCGCTGGCCGAGCAGTCACTGCGTGGCTATCTGACCGGCAGCATCGACGCGGTGCTGCGGGTGCGCGATCTGGAACCCAGCTATCTCGTGGTCGACTACAAGACGAACTGGCTGGGTGGGATGGACGGGTCGGTGCTGACCCTGCGCGACTACCTGCCCGAGCGGCTGGCCGAGGCGATGATGCACGCGCACTATCCGTTGCAGGCCCTGCTCTATTCGGTGGCGGTGCACCGGATGCTGCGCTGGCGGCAGCCCGGCTACGACCCGGCGACCCACCTCGGCGGAGTGCTCTACCTGTTCGTCCGCGGCATGGCCGGCCCGGACACCCCCCAGGTCGCCGGTGTGCCGTGTGGCGTGTTCAGCTGGCGGCCGCCGGCGGCGCTGGTGGTCGAGCTGTCCGACCTGCTGGACGGGGTGGTCGCATGACGGTCCCGACCCTGACCGAAACGACCCTGATCGCTCGCCGGGCGTCGGGAGTGCTCGCTGATTTCAACGCGGCCGGTGTCCTCGGGGTGGCCGACATCCACACCGCCGACACCGTCTGCCGCATCGGCCAGGAGCCCGAAGAACGGGTTCGGCTCGCCCTGGCGCTGGCGGTCCGAGCGCTCCGCAACGGCTCGGTCTGCATCGACCTGCGCACGGTGCACGCCGTGGTGTTCGATGAGGACGAGTCGGAGCTCGACGTGAGCCAGCTGCCCTGGCCCGAGCCAGAGGGCTGGCTGGCAGCGTGTGCCGCGAGCCGGCTGGTCGCGTTCGGGGGTGACCAGCCGAGCGGGCGGCCGCTGCGCCTCCACAACGACCTGCTCTACCTGGAGCGCTACTGGCAGCAGGAGGAGCTGGTCCGTGAGCAGCTTCAGGCCCGGTTCGCCGCCGAGCCCCCGTCGGTGGATGTCCAGCGGGTGGCCGACGCGCTGCCCCGGCTGTTCACCGGAGCCGGCCTGCCCGCGGGCGAGCTCGACCGTCAGCGGCTGGCTGCGGCGTCGAGCGCCCTCGGCTGGGTGACTGTGCTGGCCGGTGGTCCGGGCACCGGCAAGACCACCACCGTGGCTCGGCTGCTCGCGCTGCTCACCGACCAGCCCGGTCCCCCGCTACGCGTGGCTCTGGCCGCACCGACCGGCAAGGCGGCAGCGCGGCTGGAGGAAGCAGTTCGATCGGCCACAGCACAGCTCGACCACGCCGACCGTGCGCGGTTGGGTGATCTGAGTGCTTCCACGCTGCACCGGCTGCTCGGCTGGCTGCCCAGCAGCCGAGGTCGGTTCCGCCACGACGCCGGCAACCAGCTGCCGCACGACGTGGTCATCGTGGACGAGATGTCGATGGTGTCGTTGACCATGACCGCCCGACTGCTGGAGGCCGTACGTCCCACCGCTCGCCTGGTCCTGGTCGGTGACCCCGACCAGCTGTCCTCGGTCGAGGCGGGCGCGGTGATGGCCGACATCGTACGAGCGCCGGGTGAGCCGGATCCGGTGCTGGCCGCGCGACTGGCCGCCCTCGGTGTGGTCGGAGAGGACGACCCGGCCCCGGTTCACGGTGTGGTGCAGCTGAGCCACACCTGGCGCTACGGCGGGGCCATCGACGCCCTGGCCCGAGCCGTCCGCGCCGCTGACGCCGACGAGACGATGAAGGTGCTGCGCTCAGGGTCGGACGACGTGCGCTTCCGTGAGGTCGACCTGGATCCGGCGACCGGCCCGTCCAGCGCCGCCTCGGTCGCCGAGCTGTCCGAGCAGGTCATCACCAGCGGCCGGCACGCCCGCTCCGCCGCCCTGGACGGGGACCTGACCGGCGCCTTGACGGCGCTCGACGAGCACCGTCTGCTCTGCGCGCACCGGCGCGGACCGTACGGTGTGCAGCGCTGGAGCCTGGAGGTCGAACGCTGGTTGAGCGAGGCGGTGCCGGGCTATGCCGAGGACGGCGAGTGGTATGCCGGCCGGCCGCTGCTGGTCACCGCCAACGACTACGAGATGGGTCTCTACAACGGCGACACCGGGATCATCGTGCACACCGCGACCGGGGTGCAGGCCGCATTCGCCCGCGGTGCGGCCCCGAAGCTCTACTCACCGGTGCGGCTGGACTCCATCCAGACCGTGCACGCGATGACCGTGCACCGAGCTCAGGGCAGCCAGTTCGGGACGGTGTCGTTCATCGTGCCACCGCCCGATTCGCCGCTGCTGACCCGCGAGCTGCTCTACACCGCGGTCACCCGGGCCTCGCAGCGGGTTCAGGTGTTCGGCTCCGAGGCGGCCATCCGGCGAGCCGTCGAACGTCCGGCCAACCGGGCCAGCGGATTGCGGAACCGGCTGGCCCGGCCTCGGTGAGGTCGAACCGGCCGGTGAGGCACGACCCGTGACGAGGCTGGTCAGCTCTTGTCGGATGAGCTGAGCGCGCTTTCGCTCAGATCTGCGCCGCCGTCCGGCACGGGCATGGTCACATCGGCGCCGGCCGCCCGGACGGCGTCGTGGGGGGCATGCTCGGACTCGCCCGCGTGCCGGGCCTGCACCGCCGTGGAGTTGAGGAGCAGGTTCAGCAGAATCGCGGCGATGGCACCGGCGGAGATGCCGGAGTGGAAGACGATCGACAAGCCGGTGGGGAACTGGTTGAACAAGGTCGGCGAGACGGTCGGCAGCAGGCCGATGCCGACGGAGATGGCCACCACCAAGATGTTGGTGTTGTTGAACGTGACCTTGGTCAGGGTGCGAATGCCGCTGGCCGCCACCATGCCGAACAACGCGACCCCGGCCCCGCCGAGCACGGCCTGCGGGATGCCCTCGACGATGCCACCCAGCTTGGGGATCAGGCCGAGGACGATCAGCACCGCGCCGGCGAACGTCGCGACGAAGCGGGACCGCACCCCGGTCAGTGATACCAGGCCGACGTTCTGAGCGAAGGCGGTATAGGGGAAAGTGTTGAAGATGCCGCCGAGCACAGTCGACAGCCCGTCGGCGCGGAGACCGTCGGACAGCTGGCGCGGGCTGACCGGCTTCTCGACGATCTCTCCGACCGCGATCATGTCGCCGGTGGTCTCGGTCATGATCACCAGACCGACGATGCACATCGCGATGATGGCGCTCACCTCGAAGGTCGGAAAGCCGAAGTGGAACGGCGTGCTGACTCCGAACCAGCTCTCCTGTGCGGCCCCACTGAAGTCGGCCATGCCGAAGGGGATCGAGACCAGGGTGCCCAGGACGAGCCCGGTGAGGATGGACAGGCGCTGGACGGCCGGCGGGGCGAACCGCTCGATCAGCAAGATGATCACCAAGGTGATGAAGGCGAAGGCCAGGTTCTTGGGCGAGCCGAAGGTCGGGCTGCCCGATCCCCCGCCGGCCCAGCCCGCCGCCACCGACATCAGCGAGAGCCCGATGATCAAGATCACGGTGCCGGTCACCAGCGGCGGAAAGAACCGTAGGAGCTTGGAGAAGACCGGCGCAAGCAACATCATGAACAAGCCGCAGGCGATCACCGATCCGTAGATGGCGGTCACCCCGTACTCGCTGCCGATGGCGATCATCGGAGAGACCGCGGCGAACGTGCAGCCCTGCATCAGCGGCAGCCGAACACCGAAGCGCCAGAACCCGATCGACTGGATCAAGGTCGCGATCCCGGCGACCAACAGGTCGGCGCTGATCAGATAGGCCAGATCGCCGGACTCCAGCTTGCCGGCCTTGATCAGCGCACCGCCGACGACCAGCGGCACTGCGACGGCGCCGGCATACATGGCCAGCACGTGCTGCAGTCCGAGCGGGATCAACCGGGACAGTGGTGGAACCTGGTCCACCGGGTTCTTCTCGGCTGTCGTCGCCGTTGCGGTCATGACGGACTCCTCGGGGCTCGGGGCTGAGCCAGAAGTTACGCCGACGCTGTTTCGAGAGGTGTCGAGTCAGGTTTCGAGATTGTTAACCGAACAAGCCCGTGAACGGGGTGCCAATCCGACCCGCTCAGAGCGGGGCTTCACCGTCACGCCAGGCCTGGATCAGCCGGGAGGCGATCGAGCTGGCTCCGGGCAGACCGATCTCACCGGCGGCCAGCTTGGCGTCCAGCTCGTCGCGGGTGTACCAGGCCGCGAACGCGATCTCGTCGGCATCGATGCAGATGGTCGTGGTCGCCGCACGGGCGAAGAAGCCGAGCATCAACGACCGCGGGAACGGCCACGGCTGGCTGCCGAAGTAGTGGACGTCGGACAGCGAGATGTCGGCCTCTTCCCCGATCTCGCGGTGGATGGCTTGCTCCAGGGACTCGCCGGCCTCGACGAACCCGGCCAGCACCGAAACCCGGTTGCCCCACGCCTCCTGACCGCCGAGCAGCAGCCGGTCTTTGTTGTCGATCACCGCCACGATCACGGCCGGATCGGTTCGCGGGAAGTGGTCGCGGTCGCAGACCTCGCAGTGCCGGGCGAATCCCCCGTTGATGACGCGCGTCGGTCCACCGCACTGCGGACAGAGCGGCTCCATCCGGTGCCAGTGGTTGATGGCCGCGGCCGCGGCGGCGATGTCGCGCTCGTTGTCCGACAGCTGGAAGCCGATCTCCCGCAGGTCGTGCACCTCGCCCTCGGTGAGCGCCTCCACCGAGAAGATCGGCGAGCCGTTGAGCAGGCCGAGCAACCGGTGCCGCTGGCTGTCGAACTCGACGAACGGCTTGGTCATCCGCAGCTTGCTGCCGCCGACATTGGTGGTGAACTTCGACTCCGCGTCGAGCTTCAGCAGCTTCGCGTCGCTCGATCGCCACAGCCCCGCCACCCATTCGGTGGAGCCGCGGTGATGGTCCACCCGGTCGAGTTCGCTGGCCGACGCCCAGTTGATCACCGACTCAGCCTAACCCGCCGAGCAGCCGCTCGACCTGCGAACGGTCCGGCAGCCGCTCGGGTCGAACCACCCGATCGCTGCGCACGTAGTAGAAGACCGCGTCGACCTGCGCCGGCGGGATCTGGTTGGCCTCGGCCCAGGCCAGCCGGTAGATCGCCAGCTGGAGCGGGTCGGCGTTCTCGTGCTGATTGGTCTTCCAGTCGACCACCTGGAAGCGCACTCCGCTTTGATCCCGGCTCGTTTCCGGCGGTGGGTCCGCGTACACGGCGTCGATGCGTCCCCGGACCAGCCGACCGCCGACCACCATGCTGAACGGTGCCTCCACCGCGTACGGCACGGTGCTGCCGAACCGACCCGCGGCAAAGGCGTCGCACAGCTCCCGCAGCTCGCCTTCGTCGTGGGTGCCCGAGTCAGCCCGGTCGGGCAGGTCGTCGGGGTCGATCAGGTGCTGCTGACCGAGGCTCCCGCTCGGCAGGCCGGCGCCGAAGTGCCGTTCCACCCACAGATGGAACCGGGTGCCGAAGCGAGCTGCTCGCGAGGGCGGGCGGGGCATGGGCCGGGCGAGCTCGGCGGCGAAGGCTTCCGGGTCGGCGTTGAGCCGGAGCACCGCCGAGGCCGACAGCTGCCCGGGCAGCAGCACCCGGTGCTCCCCCGACCGGGAGTCGACCAGCTCGGTGAGCAGACGGTCGATGTCGGCGTCCCAGCTGCCGACCAGGTCCTCGCCGTCCAGCAGCAGCGGGTCGGCGGCTGGATCCTCGTAGCTTCCGCTTTCGAGTCGGCGGCGTTGGGCCCGCTGGACGCTGAGCGCGGCGTCGTGCCGTCGCCGGAGCGCATCCGGGTCGAGCGGCTTGGGCCACGGTTGCGGCGCCGCATGAGCGACCAGCGGGTTCACCGGCCCGGCGGGCTCAGCCTCGGCGATGAGCTGGTCCTGACTGGCGGCCTCTGTCATGATCACCCGAAGATAGGTCGAAGCCGTACGCGCTCCGGTCAGGTCGGCGCGCCAGGAGTGGCCGGTGCCGACCAGCAGCTGTTTGGCCCGGGTGGCCGCCACGTAGGCCAAGCGGTCCTCGGCCAGCAGCTGCTGCTCGCTGAGCTGACGCTTGTAGTCGGTCATCGCGGTGTTGGTGGTGTCCGCGAGCTGCGGGATCGAGCCGGCGTCGCCTCGCAGCTCGGCCGGTAGCGCACCGGGCGTGGTCACCCAGTTGTCGGTGACCCGGTCGCTCGGGAACACTCCCTTCATCAGGGCCGGGAGGAACACCACCTCCCACTCCAAGCCCTTCGCCTTGTGCACCGTGAGCAGCTTGACCGCCTCGCGATCGGACGGAACGGCCTGCTCGAGCCCCGCCCCCTGGTCGATCTCGGCCTGGAGGTAGGCCAGCAGGCCGGACAGCGACGCGTCGCCGTCCACGTCGACGTAGTCGCCGACCGCGTCAAGGAACGCCCCGAGCTGATCGCGTCGTGACGTCCGCTCGAACTCGGTCGTGGCCATCAGCTCGACGTCGAGGCCCAGGGTGACCACGACCCGACGGGTCAGGTCCAGCAACGGTTCGTCGCTGTGGCGACGCAGGTAGGACAGCTCCCCGGCCAGCCGGTGGAAGCGAGTCTGGGCCGCCGTGGAGTAGGCGGCCTCACCGGGGCTCTCCAGCGCGTCGAGCAGACTGACCACCTCGGTCGGGTCGACGTCAGCGACCGCCTGCTCCAAGGCGCCGAGCACGACCGACCCGCTGTCGGCGGCCACCGGCTCAGCTGATCGGGACGGGTCCCGGGCCAGCTCCTGGGCGCGACGTCCGAGCAGGGCCAGGTCCCGAGGCCCGACCCGCCACCGTGGGCCGGTGAGCAGCCGGACCAGGTCGGCGTTGGCGGTCACGTCGTCAACCAGCCGCAAGGTGGCGGTCACGTCCATCACCTCGGGCAGGTGCAGCAGTCCGCCGAGCCCGACGATCTCCACCGGGACCTCCCGGGCGCTGAGCTCGGCGTAAAGCGGCGCGATGTCGGCGTTGCGTCGGGTCAGCACGGCGATGTCGGCCCAGTGCAGCGCGGCCCCACTGGCTCGGGCCTCGACGATCTGGTCGCCGATCCAGCTGACCTCCTCCGGCCAGGTGGCGAAGGTGGCTGCTCTCACCTGAGCCGCCGGTGCCTCCGGCGGTGGCTCCAACAGCCCGAGACCGTCCGGGGCCGCACCTCCGGCGGCGAGCAACGCCGGGGTCTGGGCCCGCAACGGTTGGCTGAGCCGGTTGGCCACGTCGAGGATGGTCCGGCCGCTCCGTCGGTTGACGGTCAGGGCGAACCGCCGACCGGGCCGGCCGTCCGCCCGCCGGAAGTCGTCGGCGAACTGCACGATGTTGCTGGCCGCCGCTCCTCGCCAGCCGTAGATCGCCTGGAACGGGTCCCCGACTGCGGTGACCGGATGGCCCAGGCCCTCGCTCGGCGTACGCCCGGAGAACAGCCCGCGGAGCATGATCGCCTGAGCCGCGGACGTGTCCTGGTACTCGTCCAGCAGCACGACCCGGAAGGCCGAGCGCAGAGCGGTCGAGACCTGCGGCACCTCGGTGGCCAGCCGGGCGGCGATGGCCATCTGGTCGGCGAACTCGACCACCCCCAGCCGGTTCTTCAGGGCCTGGTAGTCCTGCACCAGGCTGGCCAGCTCCAGCCGCTCCTGGGCAGCGATGATCGCCCGCTTGACGTCGGCGTAGACGTTGCCACGATTGTTCAGCGGTGCGGACTCCAGGCCGATCAGCAGTTCCCGGGCGTGCTGGTCCAGCTGGGCCGGGTCGACCAGGTGCTGCTGCAGGTCGGCGTCCAGCTTGAGCACCCGTTCGGTCACGGTGGCCGGCCGCAGCCGGGAGATGAACTCGAACGGCCCGGCCGCCGCCTTGACCACCCGTGAGGCCAGCCGGTACCGGGTCGCGCCGCTGATCATGGTCGGGTCGGCCTCGAAGCCGAGCCGCAGGCCGTGCTCGGAGACCAGCCGCGCGGCGAACGCGTCGTAGGTCATGATCAGCTGCTCGCCGGACTCGTCGACGCCGCGGTCGGCGACCACCTTGGCCTTGAGCAAAGCGTTGCGGACCCGCTGGGACAGCTCGGCGGCCGCCTTGCGGGTGAAGGTCAGACCGAGAACCTCCTCGGGCCGGACCGCTCCGGTCCCGACCAGCCAGACCACCCGGGCCGCCATCACCGTCGTCTTGCCCGAGCCCGCGCCGGCGATGATCACCCCCGGCTCGAGTGGCGCGGTGATGGCCTCCAGCTGCTGGTCGGAGAACGGGATGCCGAGAGCTTCCACCAGGTCCGACGTCGTCCGGAGCCGGGCGCTGGGGGCCGGTGGGTGCAGCACGTGGACCGTCATGCGACCACCTGCCGCCCCGCGGCCTGGGCCGGGCAGCTGCTCCGGAACGGGCAGTAGCGGCAGGCCGAGCCGATCCGGGCATCGAAGCGCTCGGTGCGGATGACCCCAGCCGCCTCGGCCAACCGACGGTGCACCCAGGTGGGCTGTGTGCGCGTACGGTCGGGGTCGTCCTCGTCCGGGTCGGGAGTCGTGCCGACCGGGAACGGCACGTCGTCGAGCGAGGCCTGCTGGAACACCCGCGGATAGGAGCCGGCGCCGTCGGAGAGGCGCAGATAGACCAGCTCGGCGCCGCCCGGCCGGGCATCCGGTCCGGCCACGTCAGCGAAGGCGCCCTGCTGGACGGCGAGCTGGTAGACCGCCGAGCTGGTCCTGCAGCGCCACGTCAGCCGCGGTGGGCACCGACTTGGAGGTCTTGAAGTCGACGATCCGGATCCGTCCGTCAGGGTCACGTTCCACCCGGTCGGCCGAACCGGTCAGATGCACCCGCTCGGTGCCGAGATCGAGCTCGCAGCTGAAGGCCACCTCGGTGCCGAGCAGCCGCTGGCCGGTGCGAGCCTCCTGCCAGGTGGCGAACCGTTCCAGCGCTGACTCGGCCTCGACCCGCTCCACCGCCGACAGCCAGTTCGCGTCGAAGTCGAGCTGACCCCAGACGGCTTCCAGGTGCTCAGCCAGCTCACCCGGGTCCAAGGTTCCGTTGGCGCCGTGCTCGGCGAGCACGTGGATCACCGAACCGAAGCTGGCCGCGGCGCTGCGGACGGATTCGCCCTGGGCCTTGCGGGCCAGGAACCACTGCCGCGGACAGGCCAGCACCCCGCCGAGCTGGCTGCCCGAGAGCCGCACCGGAGCCTCCAGGGGCACCACGGGTTGCGGTGACTCGCTCAGCGGACGCATTCCCCACCACTGCTCCGGGGCAGCCGCCGGCACCAGCGGCCGGCCGTCGCGATCTTGCGCGTCGGCCAGCCGGGCCAATCGCACCGCCGCCTGCTCCCGGATCGCCGGTGGAGTCTCCGGGTCGACGCTGACCCGGCGCAGCTCGCCAACCAGTGCGGCCAGCGACAATGGCCGCCGCGGCCGGCCGGGCAGCTCATGGACCGGTACGCCGAGCTCGGTCAGGAAGCGCGACGGCTGGTCGCCCTCGCCCTCGGTCCCGGCCACCGCGGTGACCACAAGTCGAGATCGGGCGCGGGTGCAGGCCACGTAGAACAGTCGTCGCTCCTCCGCGATCCGCACGGCGGTCGGCACGGCCTCGGACACGCCACGGCGTCCCAGCCGGTCGGCCTCCAGCAGCGATCCCCGGCGGCGCACGTCGGGCCAGCCACCCTCCTGGACCCCGGCGACCACGACCAGCTCCCACTCCAGGCCCTTGGCCCGGTGAGCAGTGAGCACCCGGACGGCGGATCCGCGGAGCTCGGACTCACGCAGCGTGTCGGCCGGGATCTGCTGTCCCTCGACCTCGGCCAAGAACCCGGTGACGCCGCGTAGGCCCGACACCTCCTCGGAGCGGGCCGCGATGTCGAACAGCGCACAGATCGCGTCGAGATCGCGGTTGGCCCGCCGTCCGGGGTCGCCGCCGAGCGCGGCCTCGTGCCGTAGCCGGTCCGGCCAGCCGGTGCCTGACCACAGCAGCCAGAGCGCCTCCTCCGCGGTGGCCCGGGACCGGATGCTCCGCTCGCACCGGGCCAGCAGGTCGGCCAGCCGACGGGCGGCGTCGACCTCAGGACCTGGTTCGCACTCATCCAGCCACTCGATCTGACGCAGGGCGACGGCGACCAGCTCGGCCGAGGGCCGCGGCAGGGCGGTGCCGGCCAGCTCGGCCCGTTCGGCGATGCGCAGACTCCGACCGAGCCGACGGGTGCCCATGGCTGTCCATCCCACCCAGGGGTGAGGTGAGCAGCAGCTGCGCCTCGTCGGCGTTCACCGTACGGCCGCGGCTGGCGACGTGCAGGGCCAGCAGCAACGGGCGCACGGCAGGATCGGCGGCCAGCGGGATCTCGTCGCCGGCCACCTCGACCGGCACCCCAGCGGCGACCAGCGACCGGGTCAGCGCTGGAATCGTCCGCCGGGCCGCCCGGACCAGCACGGCCATCTGGTCCCAGGGCAGCCCGTCGCGAAGATGCGCGCTGCGCAGGATCTCGGCGATGTGCTCGGCCTCGGCCCCGGCACTGGTGCAGGTGAAGATCTCGACCTTGCCCTTGGGCCGGGCCGGGTCCGCGACGGGGTGGCGGAACTCCTGGAACACCTGCGGCGGCAACGAACGGGGGATTCCGAGCCGGCCGGCGATGCTGCGGCTGGCGGCCAGCAGGTTGCTGCCGAAGCGGCGGGTCCGGCCGAGGGCGATGACCGCGGCAGGGTCGCCGGTTCGGGTCTGGAACAGGTCAGGGAAGTCGAGGATGCCGCGGGCTTCGGCGCCACGGAAGGCGTAGATCGACTGGTCGGGATCGCCGACCACCACCACGTCGCGGCCGTCGCCGGCGATGGACTGCAGCAGCCGGACCTGCGACGGGTCGGTGTCTTGGTACTCGTCGACGAAGACGCAGCCGATCTCGCGCCGCAGGGTGGCGACGACGTCGGGCTCGGCCAGCAGGATCCGGCAACGGTGCACCAGCTCGGCGTAGTCGAGGACCCCCTCGGCGTCGAGCACGTCGAGGTACTCGTCGAAGAACTGCCCGACGCTCACCCATTCCTCACGACCCGCCGCTTCGCCGGCCGCGATCACGTCGGCCGGGTCCATGCCGAGCTGGCGGGCCTTGGCCAGCACCGCCCGGACCTCGCTGGCGAACGCCCGGGTCGGGAATGCCCGACCCAGCGAGTCGGGCCACTGTGCCCGTTGGGTCTCCAGGCTGCCCTCCAAGGTCTCGCGGACCCGGAAGTCCTGCTCGGGCCCGGTCAGCAGCCGGACCGGTGTCCCGAACGCGTCGGCGCCACTGCCGACCCGGTCGGCGAAGCGGCGGACCAGGGCATAGCAGAAGGCGTGGAAGGTCATGGCCATCGGCGTGACCACGGTGCGGCCCAGCCGCCCGGCGATCCGGGCTCGCAGGTCGGCGGCCGCCTTGCGTGAGAACGTCAGCACCAAGATGCTGTCCGGGGTGGCGCCGCGCCGTTCGATCCGATCCACCACCGACTCGACGATCGTGGTGGTCTTCCCGGTGCCCGGTCCGGCCAGCACCAGCAACGGGCCGCCTGGGTGGTCGACCACCGCCTGCTGGGACTCGTCGAGAGACGGGGCGTCGGCCCGCGGCTCGGCGGTGCGGATCAGGCGGTACATGGGACGTATTGGATCAGACCCCACTGACAAACGCGGGATCGTCCCGCTGCTGCAGTGGCCGGCTGACCGTGCTCAGGTGATCGGACGCTCGTGCGCGGCGGCGTCGAGCACGGCGATGACCGCCGCGGCCAGCAGGGCGGTACCGAACAACAAATCCCCGAACTCGGCGTAAAAGCTCGAGATAGATCGTCCGGCTGCCATCTCGGATGAGCGCGGCGAACGCGAGCACCATCATGGTCAGCACTGAGTTGGTCAAGACCAGGAGCACCCGGGCCGGGCGGGCGAACCGCCGGCTGTCGCCGTTGCCCCAACCCGAGCCGGTGAGCAGGTCCCAGGTCAGTCCGAACAGCACCAGGGCGGCCCCGGAGAAACCGAGCAGTGCTCCGACCGGATCGGAGATGAAGTCGCGGTAGGAGAACAGGGCGGACAACGTCAGGACCCCGGCGAAAGCCACCGCCCGCCGACCGGTCATCTGCCGGCGGACCAGCCAGCTGAGGGCGGCCACGACCACCACGGCGGTCGACACCAGGTTGATGGCATCGGCATCCAACCCAGCAACCGTGTCCTGGTCCAGGAACAGTGAGCGGGCCAAGGCGACGGCCATCACCCCGATGCAGGCCATCACCAAAGCGTGACCAGGCCGTCCCCGCCGGGCCGCGCGGAGGGCGAGCACGATCAGACCCACCCCGGCGACGGCCCTGATCGGGTCCACCACCTGGCTGATGATCACATTGATGTCGAACGGGGTCTGGGCGAACGCTCCCGTCGGGTCGAGCGAGGCAGCGAGCAAGAACAGGCCCGTGACGACGATCACCGGGATCTGGATCACGATCAACGCCGCGGCGATCGGGAATCCCACCCGGCCCAGATGCTCCGGCAGCTCGTTGACGGTCAGCGTCACCTGGCGTCGGCGGCCGATCCGGACGATCACCAGACCGACCGCCGCAAAGACCGCGACCAGTGCCAGGGCCGGGAGCAGGGTCGACCAGCCATCGGTGACCGGGTCGCGGTGCGCGACCTGCCAGCCGATCTGGACCGTCCGAACCGCCAACACCAAGGCGAGGATCGCGAACGGCCAGCCCCGCCCAGCCAGGCGCTGGGCCCCCTGGGTGGCTGCCAAGGTCGCCCGCACGGTCACTTCAGCCACGGACGCGCCGGCGATCGTCGCCGCCGGCAGCGCCAGCGTGCCCAGCACCGACGTCGTCATCTGGAGCTGGGCGGCGCTGTAGGCGAACCCGAACGACAACGCATAGCGTCCCGCGATCAAGCCGATCACCATTGCCGATCCGGTCAGCCCCCAGATCACCGCCAGCTCCCACCAGCGGAACGGGCGTCGCCACCGCAGGATCGCGAAGACGACGGCGCCGACCACGACCACACCGGCGGCAACTGACCAGACCAGCGAGCCGGCCAACCTCGGACTCCGGATCGACCACGGCCCGACGATGGACACGAACAACAGCAACCCGATGATCTTGAGCCACCAGGGACCGTGCAACGAGGCGGACATGAACGACGCCACCCCGAAGCTGAGCAGCACCGCCATCGGCCAGATGGCACCTGAGGGCACGCCCACGCCGGTGTTGCCGGACGGGACGAGCACACTGTGCTGCCGGATCACCGACGACAACAGGACCAAGACCCCCGCCAGGGCGAACATGGCGTACCCGAACCAGACGATGGCCTGGAGTCCCCGCGGCCAGCCGACGTCTCGCAGCCGGCCTTCAGAGACCGGGTCGGCGAGGGTCTGTCGATAGACGGTGTGCAGGAACCGTACGGCTACCGCCGGTTCAGGCATCGAGCCACGCCCTGAAGGTCCAGTCGTTGTTGAACAGCAGCACCCCTTCGCGCAGCGCGAGGCCGGGCCTGAGCTCGGAGGAGACCGTGATGGGCGGGATCGGAAAGGTCGAGACGACAGCGCCGGTCGGGTCCACCACCGCAGCCTGGTCCCTACCCCAGGCGATCAGGTGGTCTGCGGTCACGGTCAGGTCATAGGCGCCGGGCAGATCGGCGGTCACCCGACCCTGTTCGTCGATCAGCACTGAGCCCCCCGAGGTGGCGACCACGGCAGACTGCCGGTACGCGCCGAGCTTTTGGAACGTGCCGTTGTAGTGACGCAACCACCGGTGCCGCCCGGTCTGCAGGTCCAGGCCATGCGCCGTCTGGTCCTGGACCGCGACCACCGTGCCCCGCATCGCCACCAGGCCTTTCACGTTGAGCTCCTGGGTCCAGCGCCGCTCCCCCGTGGCGGCGTCCAGCCCGGTGACGGTGTAGCTGCGGTCGGCGACCACGACCACCCCGTCGGCAGCGGCGGGAGCGACGCTCACGTCGGATCCGACGTTGTGGCGCCAGGTCTCGACTCCCGTGGCCAGGGCGAAGCCGCGGGCGTCCCCGCCCAGATCGACGAGCACGGCCTGGGTGTCGGACACGCGGACCGGCGCTGTCGGTGCGAGCTCATCCAGGCGGAGTTCCCACAGCCGGACCCCGGTGTCGGAGTAGCCGATCATCCGTCGTTCGCTGGTGGTGACGACGACGACGTCGCCGAACACCGACAGCGACATGACCGTCCCTCCCGGGTGGGCCCGCCAGACCGATGTCCAGTGCTGTGGGGTCTTGGGAGTCGTGGCGATCAGATCGGCGGGGTTGGACAGAGCCCGCACCACCAGGCCCGAGTCGGTGCGGACCGGGGTCAGATGGGTCAGCGTTGATCCGTTCATCGGTCCTTCGCCGAACGCTGCGTCATTCGACCTGGTATCGAGGGTGCTCGGTTGCCAGCCTTTCGGATCGATCCAGCTGATCGGCGAGCTGGCCGTGACGGTGGTCTGTGGGGCCACCGGTTCGATCCGCGTGCTGGTCACGGCGAGATCAGCGAAGCTCTCGCTGGAGGCCACCTGACCAAGGCCGCGGCACCAGGTGCGGCTGACCGCGGTCGTCCGGTTCGGTTCTCCCTGGAAGGTGGTCAACGCGATCGTGCCGTTGACCACCAGACAGCCCGGCTGACCCGGTTCGGCCCGGAACTTGCTGCGGTACCTCAGGTCGTTACCGGTCAATCCCTCGGACGACCAGGTCTGACCGGCGGCGACGTCGGCCGGCAGCTCGACCAGGGCGGGGTAGTAGAACCGGCCGGCTTCGGGGCCGCTCTCGCCCAGGAGGTTCACCGAGGAGTTCGCCTGATACAGCCTTGTGGTCTGGGTGGTTGCCACCGTGTCGTTGACCACACTCGTGACGGTCCGCCAGATCTGCACGTGACTGACGTCGCCAGCAACGGGGGTGAGGGCCTTGACCCCGAACGTGAACTCGGTGCTGAGCATCGCGGTGTAGCCGCTCAACCGAGCCGACTCGGTGATCTCGTTGCGTGTGGTCGTCTTGAGCTCGCGGGTGGACTCCACCCTGGCGAAGCTGGTGGTGCCGTCCGCCGGGAGAAAGGCGAGGGCACCCCCGTCCTGGTCGTCGGAGCCCCCGGACGTGGCGACATAGGTGGCTCCGCTGAGCACCAAGGCGATCACCGTGAGCACCAGCAGCGGGGTCCACCACCGGCGAGCGGGCTGGGGCGGGCCCCAGGTCGGATCCACTGCACTCGGGGCCAGCGGATCTGCGGGCAGGGCCGACCAGTCCTGCACGGGGAAAGGCGACCAGGGCTCGCCGATCCGCCGGGGCTCCTGGTCGTCAGCGGACGACATGCGCACATCCTGCCAAACGACGAGCTCGGATACCGCCCAAAACGACTCAGCCGGGTGCGTCGGCGGCCAGGTCGGGACCGCGGTCCACATCGACCCCGCGGATGCCCAGCATGAACAAGATCGCGTCGAGGTAGGGCACGGAGACGGTGGTGTCGGCCTGGGCCCGGACGACCGGCTTGGCATTGAAGGCGATGCCCAGACCCGCGGCCGCCAGCATGTCCAAGTCGTTGGCCCCGTCACCGACCGCCACGGTCTGTGACAACGGAACCCCTTGCCTGGTAGCGATCTCGGCCAGCAGCCGCGCCTTCTGGGCGCGGTCCACGACTGGGCCCAGCACCTCGCCGGTCAGCAGCCCCGCCCTGACTTCCAACTCGTTCGCATAGGCGTAGTCGAGGTCGAGCTCGGCCCGCAGCCAGTCCGTGAACGGGGTGAACCCGCCGCTGACGATGGCCACGCAGAAACCCAACCGCTTCAACGTACGCACGAAGGTCCGGGCCCCCGGGGTCAGCCGGATCCGCACACGGGCTCGTTCGATCGCTGCCGCATCCAGCCCCTTGAGCAGCCGGACGCGCTCCCGCAGCGAGGCTTCGAAGTCCAGCTCACCGGCCATCGCGCGGGCGGTGATCATCGCGACCTGAGGCCGGCAGTCGGCCTCGTCAGCGAGCAGCTCGATCACCTCGTCGCTGATCAAGGTCGAGTCGACGTCCATCACGACCAGCCGCTTGGCCCGTCGCTCGAGTCCGTTGACCTGCACGGCCACGTCGATGCGGTGATCATGAGCCACCTGGACGAGAGCCTTCTGCATGGCGGTGACGTCGCCGGCGATCACCACGAGGTCGTACGCGGTGACCGGCTCGGTGGCCAGCCGGACGATCCGGTCGATGTTGCCGCCGGTCTCGGCGATGGCGTCGGAGACGGCGGCCAGCGAGGTCGGGCTCAACGGCCGGCCGAGGACGGTGACCGCGTGCCGGACCAGCTGGGACCGTCGGGACCGGGCCTCGACGCGTTCGAAGTCGATCTTGAGGCCATGGGTGAAACCCCAGTAGAGGATGTCGCGGACGACCCGGTCGTCGGCATCGGCGAGCCGGACGAGCACGTCGAGGGTGAGGCGTTCGCGCACCACGAGCTGCTCCATGTCCTCCAGCACGGCTCCGGCGTCACCGAGCAGGCGCAGCAGGTCCCGGGTCAGCCGAGGGCGGTCACGACCGGAAACCCTGATCAGCAAGGGAAGCTCGGTGGTGTCGAGCCGGTTGATCATGCCGCCATCGTCCACACCAGCACCTCGGCCTCTTCTGCGCCGGTGACCCGCAGTGGAGCCTCGCCTTCGATCCGCAGCGAGTCACCGGTCGCCATCCGACCGACCGTCTCGACCTCGACCGATCCACCAGCCAGATAGACATGGGTGAGGGCGGCGGTCGGCAGCGTTCGGGTCACTCCGGCGGCCAGCACGGTCGCCCACAGGGTGGATCCGGCACTGGCCACGTCGACCACGGCGTCCCCGTGTCCACCCGAGGCGATCGGCAACCAGTCCCGACCAAGATCATCCACAGCGACCTCACGCTGCCGGTAGGACGGCGTCAGCCCGGACACATCCGGGCGCACCCACATCTGGACGAAGTGCACCGGCTCGGGGCGCCGCATCGGATCGCTCACGAAGGCGTCGTTGCGCTCGGCGTGCACGATGCCTGAACCGGCGCTCATCCGCTGGGCCAGACCCGGGTAGATGATGCCGCGATGGCCGTACGAGTCCTGGTGCACCAGCGAGCCGGACAGCACCCAGGTGACGATCTCGGCATCGGCGTGCGGATGGTTCCCGTAGCCCGGTCCGGGGCGTACGACGTCGTCGTTGTTGACCATCAAGGCACCGAAGCCGGTGTTGGCCGGGTCGTAGTGCGGCCCGAAGGAGAAGACGCTGCGGGAGGTGACCCAGTCTGTGCTGGTGACGAAGCGCTGACCGGCTGGGTGCAGCTGGATCTGCGGCGAGCTCACCGCCCCAGTATCCCGTCTTAGCCTCGGAATCCCCGTCTAGGCTTCGGGCATGCCCGCTCATCCCGTCCCCGACCCGATCGCGCCCGGACAGGAGTCGGTCTGGGACTACCCCCGGCCACCGGCGATCCGCCGCAGCGAGGAGGAGATCGTCGTCATCTTGGGCGGCGAGTGGATCTGCGAGACCAACCTCAGCTGGCAGGTCCTCGAGACCTCCCACCCGCCGACCTACTACCTGCCCCGCGCCGCCTTCATCGAGGGGGCGCTGCGGCCGACCAAGGGCAGCTCGTTCTGCGAGTGGAAGGGCGAGGCCGCCTATCTGGACGTGCTCGGCGGCGGAAAGGTCGCATCGCGAGCCGGCTGGTACTACCCGAGCCCCAACGGGCGCTACCACCAGCTGCGCGACCACGTGGCGATCTACGCCGCGGCGATGGACCGCTGCCTGGTCGATGGCGAGCTGGTGCAGCCGCAGCCCGGCGGCTTCTACGGCGGCTGGGTCACCTCGGCGGTGAGCGGGCCGTTCAAGGGCATCCCGGGTAGCAACGGTTGGTGAGACGGGCCAGCGGGTGGACGACTTCGTCGAGGACGTGTTGGTGGCCGTGGAGCAGATCCCGGCCGGCCGGGTCGCGACCTACGGCGACATCGCCGAGCTGGTTGGCCGAGGCGGGCCGCGTCAGGTCGGGCAAGTGATGTCCCGGTTCGGCGGCGGGGTGCCCTGGTGGCGGGTGGTCCGGGCCGACGGGCAGCCGGTCCGCGGGCTGGAGGCTCGAGCGCTGGAGCTGCTGCGCGCCGATGGGACCCCGCTGCGCGGAGAACGGGTGGCGATGTCGCAGGCCCGGGTTCGGCCGGGCGACCTGGCCGGAACCGACCCTGACGACGCGCCGTGAAGACGCAAATCCCCGCAGGGTTCACAACGCGGTGTGATCTATGCAAGGCTAGGCGTGCTGTTGCAAGTGGTCTGTGTCGTGGTACGTGCTACGCCCCCAGAACTATTGCGTGGGCGTCAGGCACCTGCCTGGCGTTCGACAGCAGTCGAGGCCGTGAGGTGCGGCTTCGAATGCGAGATGCTAGGAGATGTTTCATGGCGCAGGGAACCGTCAAGTGGTTCAATGCCGAAAAGGGCTACGGCTTCATCGCCGTGGACGGCGGCGGTCCGGACGTTTTCGTCCACTACAGCGCAATCGAGTCGACGGGTTTCCGGACCCTCGACGAAGGTCAGCGTGTTGAGTTCCAGACCACCCAGGGTCCGAAGGGTCCGCAGGCCGACCAGGTCCACGCGATCTGAGTTTTCCACGACACAGCAAGAGCCCCGTACCGTCAGGTGCGGGGCTCTTGTGTCTCGTCGGCCCCTGAAGAGTCGACGCTCGTTGCTTCGACTCGCCGGCGCAACGGCGTGGCCGGTGAACCAGAGCAAGAGAATCAGGGCTACGAGAGGATGAGCCGGTGAGCGACGACGAGCAGCCTTCCTCCGATCGAGCGGCCGAGCGCCAAGATCAGGAGCCACCCCGGGAGGTGCTGACCTACGCCGACTTCGGCACCGGAATCCGCGAGCTGGCTCAATCGGTGGCCGACAGCGGTTTCGTGCCGGACGTGGTGCTGGGCATCGCCCGTGGTGGGCTGGTCCCGGCTGGGGCGCTGGCCTACGCCCTCGACTGCAAGAACCTGTTCACGCTCAGCGTCGAGTTCTACACCGGTGTGAACACCCGGCTGGAGGTCCCGGTGATGCTCCCGCCGTTCCTGGACGCCCACGACCTCGACGACGCCGCGGTGCTGATCGTGGACGATGTGGCTGATACCGGTCGCACTCTCGAGCTGGTCCATGACTTCTGCGCCGGACACGTCGCCGAGGCCCGCACCGCCGTCTTGTACGAGAAGCCTCAGTCGGTGATCAAGGCCGATTTCGCCTGGCGCTACACCGACCGGTGGATCAACTTCCCGTGGTCCACGCTCCCCCCGGTGACGCGGCGGGTGGCGGGAATCAGCGACGCGACTTCGAGGTTGTCGCCAACATGAAGTCAGTCATCTATTCCACCACCGGCAACCCCGCCGTCCTGCAGCTCGTCGATCGCCAACCCGTCGACCCGGCGCCCGGCGAGGTCCGGGTCCGGATCGTCGTCTCCGGCGTCAACCCCACCGACTGGAAGTCCCGGCGCGGGTCGGCCGAGGGCCAGCCGACCCCGTTCGCCGAGGTCACCCCCAACCAGGACGGCAGCGGCGTGGTCGACGCCGTCGGCGACGGCGTCGCCGGGCTTGCGGTCGGCGACCGGGTCTGGGTCTACCTAGCCGGCCACGAACGCCCGACCGGGACCGCCCAGGAGCTCACCAACCTCCCGTCCGAGCGGGTGGTCAAGCTGCCGGCCGACACCAGCTTCGACATCGGGGCCAGCCTGGGGGTTCCCGCCATGACGGCCCATCGCGCGCTCACCGTGGCCGAGGACGGCGCCGCCCGTCTCCATCCAGGAGCGCTGGGCGACGAGGTCGTGCTGGTGGCCGGTGGGGCCGGCGCGGTCGGCCACGCGGCCATCCAGCTCGCCCGCTGGGCCGGCGCCACGGTCATCGCCACCGTCTCCGGTCCGGAGAAGGCGGCTCTGGCCACGGCGGCCGGGGCCCACCACGTGGTCAACTACCGCGAGCAGGACGCTGCCGCGGCCATTGCCGAACTGGCCCCAGACGGGGTCGACCGGATCGTCGAGGTGGCCGTCGGGGCCAACGCCGAGCTCGACGTGGCGGTGGCGCGGTCTCGAACCTCGATCGCCATCTACGCCGACGACGGTGGTCAGGGGGTCAGCCTCGACGTGCGCCCGAGCATGGTCAAGAACCTCCGCTACCAGTTCGTGCTGCTCTACACCGTCGGAGCCGCCGCGCTGACCGCAGCGGTCGAGGACATCACGGCCGCGCTCGGCGACGGGGTGCTCGACGTCGGTGAGGAGGCGGGACTACCGCTGCACCGCTACGACCTCGCCGAAACCGCCGCGGCTCATCAGGCGGTCGAGGACAGCGTGGTCGGCAAGGTGCTGATCGACGTCAGTCAGGCCTGAGCTGGGTAGCGCCGGGCCAAGAACGCCGCAGGCCGGCTGACCCGAAGGTCAGCCGGCCTGGTGCGTTCGAGAATCAGTACGCGGGCTGGCTGGGATCGATCTGGTTGACCCAGGCGCTGACCCCGCCACCGACGTGCACGGCATCGGCCAGACCGGCTCCGTGCACGATGGCCAGCACCTCGGCGGAGCGGACACCGGTCTTGCAGTAGAGCACGACCTGCTTGTCCTGCGGCAGCTGGCCCAGCGCTTCACCGGTCTGGAAGTCGCCCTTGGGGATCAGGATCGAGCCCGGGATCTGGTTGATGTCGCGCTCGACCTTCTCGCGCACGTCGATCAGCACGAAGTCCTTCTCACCGGTCTCGCGCTCGCTCAGCCAGTCCTCGAGCTGCTTGCACCCCGACGGTGTGCCCGGCCACGGCGTCGGCCGCCTCGTCGGTGATCGCACCGCAGAAGTCGTCGTAGTCGATCAGCTCGGTGACCGTCGGGTTCTCACCGCAGATCGCGCAGGCCGGGTCCTTGCGGATCTTCAGCTGCCGCCAGCTCATCTCCAGCGCGTCGTAGATCTGCAGACGCCCGATCAGCGGCTCGCCGATCCCGGCCAGCAGCTTGATCGCCTCGGTCACCTGGGTGGCGCCGATCGAGGCGCAGAGCACCCCGAGCACGCCGCCCTCGGCGCAGCTCGGCACCATGCCGGGGGGCGGCGGCTCGGGATAGAGGCAGCGGTAGCACGGGCCGTGCTCGGCCCAGAAGACACTGACCTGCCCGTCGAAGCGATAGATCGAGCCCCAGACGTACGGCTTGCCCAGCAGCACGGCCGCATCGTTGACCAGGTAGCGGGTGGCGAAGTTGTCCGTGCCGTCGACGATCAGGTCGTACTGCGCGAAGATCTCCATCACGTTGTCGTTGTCGAGCCGCGTGTCGTGGACCACGACGTTGACCAGCGGGTTGGTCTCGGCGATCGACTCATTCGCCGACAGCGCCTTGGACTTCCCGATGTCGGACTGGCCGTGGATGATCTGACGCTGCAGGTTGGACTCGTCGACGGTGTCGAACTCGACGATGCCCAGCGTGCCCACTCCTGCGGCGGCGAGATAGAGCAGCGCCGGGCTGCCCAGCCCGCCGGCCCCGATGACCAGCACCTTCGCGTTCTTGAGCCGTTTCTGACCGTCCATGCCCACGTCGGGAATGATCAGGTGACGGCTGTAACGGCGCACCTCGTCGATGGTCAGCGCATCGGCGGGTTCCACCAGCGGCGGCAAAGCCACGGTTCCTCCTGCATATAAGCCACGACGGGGCCGCGGCGCTCGAATCTCGATCTTCGTCTGCAACGCCTCGTTCTGAGACGCTATTCCGTCATCCGGACCCGGACCGGCGTCAGCGCTGCACCGCTTTGACGATGGTCGTGGCCGTGGTCACCCAGGCCGGATCGTCGGCGGCGGTGCCGTCCAGCACCGCCCACCACACGTTGACCAGCTCGCGGACCACCACCCAGGCGCGTACGCGTTCCTCGTCGAGCCCCGCGGTATCGACCATGGTGTAGAACCGGTCGAGCACCGCACCGCGCAGGTCGGTGGTCGCCACCGCCTCGTCCCAACGGTTCCACAGCACCGGAGCCACCTCGTACGCCGGCTCCCCCGACAGCGGCTTGGGGTCGATGGCCAGCCATGGGCCGCGGTCCTCCCCCGACCCGGCACTGAAGTCCAAGACGTTGCCGAAGTGCAGGTCGCCGTGGACCAGCGTGCCGTCCGTGGCCGGGTCGACCGCGAGGTCGCGGGCCAGCCCGATCGCCTGGTCGACGAAGCGACGGGGCACCAGGTGGCTGTCGCGCAGGGCCGTCATCTCCTGCGACCACCGGGCGGCGTGCTCCGACAGCCGGTCCAGCTGCGGGATGGCCGGACGGTGCAGCGACCGGTAGAGGCCGGCTATCACCACGCACGCCTCGTCCACCGGCAACGCGTGCAGGTCGCGGCCCGGCTCGGCCCGCTCCAGCAGCAGCACGAACCGGCGCGGGTCGGCCCGCAGCAGGCGTACGGCGCCGTGGCCCGCCCAGGCTCGAAGCGCCAGGTGCTCGTGCCGGGACTCCGGGTGGGGTGTACCGGCCTTGAGCACGGCCCGCTGCCCGTCTTCGGTGAGGACGGGGACGACGGTCGCGGTGATTCCGGCCATCGGGGCACCGTCCACCCTCAGCCGCCACTCCTGGCAGACGTCGGTGATCATCCGCGGCAGCTGGTCGTTCACCCGGTCAACCTAGTGTCCGACCTGACATCCCCGGTGACACACTGGCCACCGTGGCCCAGTCCCCCCGCACCCCCACCGAGGTGGTCACCAAGGTCGGCGACCGTACGCTCACGCTCACCAACCTGGACAAGGTGCTCTATCCCCGGACCGGCTACACCAAGGCCGAGGTGATCAACTACTACCTCCAGGTCGCGCCGACCATGGTGCCCTACATCGAGGACCGGGCGCTGACCCGGCTCCGCTTCCCCGACGGGGTGGGGCCGGACCGCTTCTCCTTCTACGAGAAGAACGCCCCGATGGGCACCCCGCCCTGGGTCAAGCGGGTCAAGATCGGCACCAGTGACGGGGACATCGACTACGTGGTCGCCGACGACGCCGCTGCCCTGGTCTGGCTGGCCAACCTGGCCGCGCTGGAGCTGCACGTCCCGCAGTGGCGGGTGAGCAGCGGCCGGGCCGGCGCTGACGGCGTGATCCCGCTGCCCGACACGGAGGCCCGCCCCGGCGAGCCGATGGCCGATCGCGTCGTCGTCGACCTGGACCCGGGGGCCGGGATGAGCATCGTCGAAACCGCCCGCGCGGCGTTGATCGTCGCCGGCCGGATGGCGACCGACGGGTTGATCCCGGTGCCCCAGACCTCTGGAAGCAAAGGCATCCAGGTCTACGCGGCGATCGCGCCGGCGCGCAGCAAGGACGTGTGGGCGTACGTGAAGTCGCTCAACGCGTCTTTGGCCAAGGCCTATCCCGACTTCTTCATCGCCACCATGTCAGTCGAGCAGCGGGCCGGCCGGATCTACGTCGACTACAACCAGAATCTGGCCGCGCGCAACACCATCGCGCCCTACTCGATGCGCGGCCGGGACCTGCCTTCGGTGGCGACCCCGGTCACCTGGGACGAGATCGGCGCCGTCACCGGGCCCGACGACCTCCGGTTCGCTCCGGAGCAGGTGCTGGAGCGGATCGCCGACCACGGCGACCTGGCGGCCGAGCTGCTCGGCGAGCACCGGCCGGATCTGCCGCGATAGACGACCGTCAGCGCCGCTCCCGACGAACCGTGATGTCCCCCGCCCGGTCCGGCTAGGGTGAAAGCGTGTCCACCAAGATCAGCCCAGCGGCAGAAACGACGCGGGCCGTACGGATGCCTCGGGACCAGCGGCGGGTCCAGCTCCTCGAGGCCGCCAACGAGGTCTTCACCTCCAAGGGCTACCACGCGGCCGCCATGGACGACATCGCCGAGGCGGCCGGGGTCTCCAAGCCGGTGCTCTACCAGCACTTCCCGTCCAAGCTCGACCTCTACCTCGCACTGCTGGACAGCAGCTGCGACCGGCTGGTCGAGGTCGTCCAGGAGGCGGTGGACTCCACCGATGTCAACGCCGACCGGGTGATCGCGGCGATGGGGGCGTTCTACGAGTTCGTCTCCTCGGCCAGCGGGGAGTTCCGCTTCGTCTTCGAGTCCGACCTGACCGGCGACAACTCCGTGCAGAAGCGGCTGTGGCGGGTCAACAACGACATCGCGGACGCCATCGCCGAGGTCATCGCCGAAGACACCGACCTGCCGGCCGAGAAGTCGAAGCTGCTGGCCATCTCGCTGGTCGGGCTGGCCCAGGTCAGCGCCCGCTACTGGGTCTCGGCCGACAGCGCTCAGATCCCCCTGGCCGAAGCGCAGCACCTGGTCGCCAGCCTGGCCTGGCGCGGCATCCGCGGGTTCCCGCTCACCGAGCATGACAAGACCACACCCACGATCGGCTAGGCGACCGCTCTCCCCCACCGAGAAGTCGATCGCCCTCGCCCTCGCTGCGCTACTCGGGTTGTGCTTGGTCTGTGGGGCGATCATCACGGCCCGGACCGCCTACCGGTTCGCCAACTTCGCCGAGATCGCCGATGCGGCGATCATCTCCAGCGACAACGGTTGTTTCGGGGCGTACGGCAGCGGCAGCTCGAGCATGGGCACCAGGTCGACCATCACCTACGAGGTCGAGTTCAGTTACCACGGCGCGCTCTACCGGACCGCGGTCGTCCGGCCCTGCGACGTCGTGCCGCCCGATTTCGGGCGCGGCCGCGGCGCCATCTGGGTCGAGTACGACCGCGAGCATCCTCAGCGCATCCGGGTGCTGAACGACAACCGGGCCGAGACCCAGGTCCGTCGGGTCTCGGCCGCGCTCGTCGGCTACCTGGTGGTCGGGGCTGCTGTCGTGCTGAGACGCAGAACCGGCCACCAACGACAGGCTTCGTGACGAAGCCCAGCGCTGATGGCCGGCACCGGTGTCTGATCTGGTCCCGCTCAGGTGAGCGGGACCCGTGGACTAACCCTTCGCGAGGGTGGTGGCGCCGGTCATGATCGCCACCGCCTCGGTCGGGGTGTGGGACTGCGGCGTGATGACCCCGGCGCAGCCGCCGAGTCGGGCGATGTGGATGCGGTCGGAGACCTCGAACACGTTGGGCATGTTGTGGCTGATCAAGATCACCGGTAGCCCTTTGGCCTTGATCTGCTGGATCAGGTTCAGCACCTGACCGGTCTCCTTGACGCCCAGCGCCGCGGTGGGCTCGTCGAGCACGACGAACTTCGTGGCGAAGGTGGCTGCCCTGGCCACGGCGACCGCCTGGCGCTGACCACCGGAGAGGGTTTCCACGGCCTGCGACATGTTCTGCACGGTGGCGATGCCGAGGTTGGCCATCGACTTGCCGGCGTCCTCCTTCATGCCCTTCTTGTCGAGCATCCGGAACACCGAACCCAGCACCCCCGCCCGACGACGTTCGCGGCCGAGGAACATGTTGGCCGCGATGTCCAGGGCCGGCGCGACCGCGAGAGTCTGGTAGACGGTCTCGATGCCGGCGTGCCGGGCGTCCTGCGGTGTCTTGAAGTGCACCTCATGGCCATCCATGAAGACCTGACCGGAGTCGGGGACCAAGGCACCGGTGAGGGCCTTGATCAAGGTCGACTTACCGGCGCCGTTGTCGCCGATGATCGACAGCACCTCGCCGGGGAACAGGTCGACGTTCACTCCGTCGAGGCCGATCACCTTGCCGAAGGTCTTGATCAGACCTCGAGCCGACAGCACCGTCTGGGTGGGGTCGGCCAGGGTCGGCGGATTGCCGATCCCCAGTCGTGAGCTGGTCGGTTCTTCGTTGGTCACTGTGCTCATGATCAGACCTTGACCTTTCTGATCCACTGGTCGATGGAGACGGCAATGATGACGAGCAGCCCGGTGGCCAGTACGCGCCACTGGTCGTCCACGCCGGCCAAGCTGAGCCCGATCCGGAAGACGCCGACGATCAAGGCACCGAGAATGGTGCCGATGATCGCACCGCGACCGCCGAACAAGCTGGTGCCGCCGATCACGACGGCGGTGATGCTGTCGAGGTTGGCGTCCACGATGGCGTTGGGGCTGGCCGTGCCGGCTCGCCCGATCTGGACCCAGGCGGTCAGTCCGTAGAGCAGACCAGCCACGGTGTAGACGCTGAACAGCACGCCGGTCACCTTGATGCCGGCCAACCGAGCCGCCTCGGCGTCGTCCCCGACTGCGTAGACGTGCCGTCCCCAGGAGGTCTGGCTGAGCACGAAGGAGACGATCAGGGCCAGCACGACCACCATGATCACGCCGGTGGTGATGCGCAGCGGTCCGAGCTGGATCGGCGTGCCGGTCCAGTTGATGATCGCCGGCAGGTCCTTGCGCTGGACGCCCTGACCACCGGAGTAGAGCAGAGCGATCGCGGTGAAGATGCTGAACGTGCCCAGCGTGACGATGAAGGGGGGCAGGTTGAGCCGCGTCACCAGGGTGCCGTTCAACATGCCGGCCAGCACGCCGATGGCAATGCCGACCAACACGGCCAAGAAACCGGGCAGGCCGGAGCTGGCGGCCAGGTTGGCCGAGATCAACATGGCCAAGATGGTGATCGCACCGACCGACAGGTCGATGCCCGCGGTCAAGATGATCAAGGTCTGACCGATGGCCAGCGCCGCGATCACCGCGACCTGCTGCAGGATGATCGACAGCGTGGCTGGCTGCGCGAACCTCGGATTGATGATCGCAAAGGCCAGATAGGAGATGACCAGCACCAGCAACGGGCTGATCGAGGGATGGGAGTGCAGCAGGTGCTGCACCCGTTGGATCGGGGATTGGCGCCGCAGGGCGAACTGCTCAGCCGCAGTTGCCGGGGCGGTGGTGTCTACGCTCACAAGGCTTCCTTGCCGTTGTTGTTACAGGGAATGAGGACTACTTCTTGCCCCAGCAGAGGTCGAGGCCCTTGGTGGTGTCGATGCTCTCCAGGCCGTCGACCGGGTTGTCGGTGACCAGCGCCACACCGGTGTCGAAGAAGTCCAGGCCCGGCGTCACAGCCGGCTTCTCCCCGCCGCGGGCGATCTTGGCGATCGCCTCCACACCGAGCTGGGCCATCTTCAACGGATACTGCTGCGAGGTCGCCCCGATCGTGCCGTTCTTCACGTTGCTGACCCCCTCACAACCACCATCAACCGACACGATCGTCGCCTTCACCCCAGCCGCGCTGAGCGCCTCCGACGCACCCGCCGCCTCCGGCTCGTTCAACGTGTACACCAAGTTGATGTCGTTGCTCTTCGACAAACACGTCTCCATCGCCGTCTTGCCCTTGTCCTGAGCACCACCAGCCGGCTCGTTGCACACGATCTGGTAATCCCCACCCTTACCACCGGTGTACTTCCCGGTCGGGTCCTCATCACCGTTCTTCTTCTTGTCCTTGGTGTCGATCCCCATCCCGGTCAAGAACCCCTGATCCCGGTTGTAGTCGACCGAGATCACCTTGTCAGTGAACCCGTCCAACAACGCGATGTTGGCCTTCTTGCCATCCATCCGACCCGCCGCCCACTTACCGATCTCCTCACCCGCCTTGAAGTTGTCGGTCGCGAACGTGATGTCCACCGTGTCCGCCGGCTCCGGCGGCGTGTCCAACGCAATCACGAACAACCCCTGCGTCCGCGCGTTCTCAATCGCCGGGTTCACCCCAGGACCATTGATCGCAATCAGAATGCCCTTGTCGCCACGCGCGACCGCAGCCTCGACCGCCTTCACCTGGCCATCCTCATCACCATCAGCCTTACCCGCAGCAATCGTCAGATCAACATTGTTCGCCGACGACGCCTGCTTCGCACCCTCCTGCATCGCAATCCAGAACGGGTTCACCGAGTCCTTGGTGATCAACGTGACCGCCACCTTCTCCGAGCTGTCACCACCACCAGACGCACTCGCACCCGAACCGGGATCAGCCGAACCCCCGCCACAACCGGCCATAGTGAGCGTGGCAGCCGCGGCGAGAGCCAAGCCGGCGAATGCTCGTCGGTGTCTGACTACTGGGTTGGAAATCATGGTTATCCTCTCGATTCTCACCGTTGAGCCTCTGACAACGGTGTCATAGCCATATTCAAGACTTTCTCAGGTTGCTCGTCAAGTCTTTGTGCGCAACAATTTTCGAAACCATTGCTCGGACGACTGGCGGGAGACATCGATGTCAGACAGCTCAAGCCCAGCCAGCCGACCGCGGGCCACGATCCGTGACGTCGCCGCCCTCGCCGGGGTGGGTATCAAGACGGTCTCCCGGGTGATCAACCACGAACCCAACGTGTCGCCCCAGATGCAGGAGCGGGTCCAGCGAGCGGTGGCCGCCCTCAACTTCAAGCCGAACCAGGGCGCGGGATCGCTGCGCCGGGGTGACCGCAAGACACTCACGCTTGGCCTCCTCCTCGACGCCGTGGACAACCCGTTCTCGGCTGCGATCAACCGTGCCGTGGAAGTCGTTGCCTCAGATCGTTATACCGCAGTATTCGCCGCGAGCTTCGGCGACAGCCCGGAACGCGAACGAGCTTTGGTCGACGCGTTCGCCCGGCGGCGGGTCGACGGGCTGATACTGACCACCATCAGCGCCGACCACGGCTATCTCCAGACCGAGCGGGACCAGGGCACACCGATCGTCTTCGTCGACCGACCGCCGGTCGGGCTGCTGGCCGACGCGGTGCTCAGCGACAACTACGAGTCCGCCCGGACAGCCACGGCGCACCTGCTCGATCAGGGTCACCGCCGGATCGCCCATCTGGGCGACGAGACGGCGATCTCCACCGCGCGGGAGCGGAGCCGCGGGTTCTGGGACGCGGTCAAGGCGGTCGGCGTGAATGGAGCCACCGAGGAGCTCAACTTGCGGTCGCAGCAGGAGGCGGAGGCGACGGTGCACCGGTTGATGGCGCTGGCCGAACCCCCGACGGCCATCTTCGCCTCCCAGAACATGGTCAGTCTGGGGGTCATCCGGGCGCTGCACGAACTGGGTCAGCACGAGCGCGTGGCCCTGGTCGGCTTCGACGACCTGTTGCTCGCCGACATGCTGCAGCCGGCGATCACCGTGATGGCGCAGAACCCGGCCGCCATCGGCACCATCGCCGCCAACCGGTTGTTCGCCCGGCTGGACGGCGACGCGTCCCCCGTCCAGACCACGATCGTGCCCACCACGCTGATCGTGCGCGGCTCCGGCGAGATCCCGCCCAGCTGAGTCACGACCCAGCCGGGCGGGACCGCCGAACTCAGTTCCAGTCGGCGTACCAGGCCTCGGGGTAGGCCGCGGCCGCCGCTTCGGCGGTGCTGGTGATGCGCCAGGGCCGGCCGTGCTGGTGGACGATGGTGCTGAGCTCGGCCAGCCGCTCCACCGCGGTCGCGATGCCCTGGGCGCGGGCCTCGGGGTCCGGGGTGACCACCGAGCTCCAGATGGCCCGGCCACCGATGAAGCCGGCGGCACCGGCCTTGGACACGATCTCGGTCTGCACCTTGAAGGCGTCGTAGGTGACTCCGGCCGACAGCAGCATCCACGGCACGTCGAGGCCGGCGTCGAGCTCAGCACAGGCCTGCACGGCGGCCTCGGCCTCGGCGTCGGTGTCCACCCAGCCCGGGAACTCGGTCTTGACCACGTCGGCACCGAGCTCGGCCGCCAGCAGGCCGTAGTCGATGATGCCCCGTACCCGGAGGTCGCGGACGGCTGGATCGGTGAGCTCCTCGCCGGGCAGCGGGATCCAGATCGGCTCGACGATGAACGGCAGCGAGGCCGCCGCGCACTGCTGGGCAAGATCGCGGACGAACGCCTGGTGCGCCTCAGCCTCGGCCACCTCGTGCCGGTAGCGCCACAGCAGCTTGAGCGCGTCGCCGCCGGCCCGCTGCAGCTTCTCGACGCTCCACCCGGGGCGGATGTCGGCGATCCGGTGGGCGTCCGGCTCGAGCTGGTACTCGTCGCCCTCGATGCACAACATCAGCCCGACGTCGCCGGGCAGGGCACCGGTGGCGACACAGGCCGGCAGGCCGAGGTCGGGATCGACCAGGACCGCGCTGGCGTGCGGACCCATCGCCTGCGCGAGCTGGGTCTTGACCGCGATGGCCTCGGCGTGGTCGTCGCGGGGACCAGTGGCCGGCGGGAGGATGAAGCTCGTCGGGTGGTCGAAGGCCAAGACCGTGAAGAATCCCTCGCGGTCGGCGCAGGCGGCGAGGCCACGCTGCACGCCCAGGTCGGTGGTCGGTGCTGCTGCCTGCAGGTCTGCCGTCATGTTCGGTTGGTCCCTTTCGGTTGGTTGTCCCAGACGGGGCTGCCCGACACGTGTCGAGCAGCGGCTCGGGCCGCCCATTCGGCGGCTCCGGCCGGGCCGGCACCAGACATCAGACCAGCCAGAAAGCCAGCCGTGGCCACGTCGCCGGCTCCCGTCGTACCGGCAACATAACTCACGGGCATCGCCGGCTGGCGATGCCGGACGAGATCGTGCCCCATCAGCAGCGGCGCCAACCGGCCGGTGTCAGCGAGCCGCTGCGCCCCGGCCGTGGCCACGTGCAGCCCGTACGTCCCACCGGTGATCAAAACGACACCGACCCCCCAGGCCAGCAACCGCTCGGCCGCGTCAGCCATCGTCTCCGGCGTCGCCTCGGCCGGCCAGTCGACGACCGAGGCGAGGTCGTCCAGGCTCGGGGAGATGATGTCGGTCCAGGGCAGCACCTGGTCGAGGAACCGGGTCCACCGTGCCACCCGGTCCGGCTCGGCGACGTCGATGACGGCCAGGTCGATCGAGGTGGCGCAGCCGCTGGCCCGGGCCCGCCGGAACAGCTCGAACGGTGCGGGCGCCGTCGTCGAGGTAGAGCAGCGCCATCAGGTTCGGATAGCCGACGTGCAGCAGGTCGATGCCATCCAGGTCCAGGTTGCGGCCGTCGAAGAGCTGGTTGGCTCCGAGATGGTGCCAGAACGTCCGGTCCCGGCCCGGCGGCTGGCTGACGATCGTGTACGACGTCGAGGCCTCGGTGCGGATCAGGCCGGCGGTGTCCAACCCCTCGGCCCGGCACAGGTCGAGCAACAGCTCGGCCAGCGAGTCGTCGCCGACCGCGGCAGCCACCGAGACGTCGACTCCGAGCGCCTCCATCGTCTTGCCGGTGGTGTAGACGCACCCCCCGGGGCGTGCCCGCATCGGTCCGAGGTCGTACAGCGCGCCCTCGACAAGGCCGGGTGCGCGGTCCATCTGCGGGAAGAAGTCGATACACAGATGCCCGGCAACGAGGGCTCGCATCGTGGGTCTCCTAAGGTGTTGCGGCATCGCGGGAGGACCATCATGCCGTGTGCGTCCGTAGCGTCCCCGGACGAGCCCCCCGACCTTGTAGATTTGCTCAAGCCCGAACCCGGCCCCGATCCCGTCCGTGAGGAAAACTCGATGACCCAGCCGACTCATGGCGGCGCCGCCGCGCCCGCTCCGCTCACGGCCCCCGACTCGGACCTGTTCACGCTGACCGCGCCCGGAGGCGCCGCGGGCCGTCGTCACCACCCAGGCTCCGGCCATGGCCCCCAAGGTCGACCCGGCCACGCATCCCCACCCTGGACAGCAAGGTGGACAACTTCATGACCGCCCTGCTGACCTCCCAGACCCGGTCGCCGGAGTTCACCGCACAGGCCGAGAACGTCCGCACCATGGGCGACGCGGACATCCGCCGGGCGGCCGAGACCTCGAACCGGCTGCTGCAGACCCCGGTCAAGGCCCTGCAGGAGGGCGGCATCGCCCAGGGCTCGAAGGTCGGCGCGACGCTGCTCGAGCTGCGGCGTACGGTCGAGGACCTCGACCCGAGCCAGGCCACCGGCAGCCGGAAGTTCTTGGGCATGATCCCGTTCGGCGACAAGATCGTCGACTACTTCCGCAAGTACCAGGCCGCCCAGAGCCACCTGAACGGCATCCTGCACAGCCTGCGCAACGGCCAGGACGAGCTGCAGAAGGACAACGTCGCGCTCAACATGGAGAAGCAGAACCTCTGGGCGAACATGGGTCGGCTGAACCAGTACATCTACGTCGCCGAGCGGCTGGACGCCAAGATGTCGGCCAGCATCGCCGAGCTCGAGCTCTCCGACCCGGAGCGGGCCAAGGCACTCAACCAGGACGTGCTCTTCTACGTCCGGCAGAAGCACCAGGACCTGCTGACCCAGCTCGCGGTGTCGATCCAGAGCTACCTGGCCATCGACATCATCATCAAGAACAACATCGAGCTGATCAAGGGCGTCGACCGCGCCTCCACGACGACGGTCTCGGCGCTGCGGACGGCGGTCATCGTCGCGCAGGCCCTCGGCAACCAGAAGCTGGTGCTCGACCAGATCACCGCGCTTGAACACCACCACCTCGGACCTGATCCAGCGGACCTCGGAGATGCTCCGCGACAACTCGGCCCAGATCCAGCAGCAGGCTGCCTCGGCCACCATCGGGCTGCCCCAGCTGCAGGCCGCGTTCGCCAACATCTACGCGACCATGGACTCCATCGACACCTTCAAGCTGCAGGCCCTGGACACCATGGCGGCCACCATCGGCACGCTGGAGACCGAGGTGACCAAGTCGCAGGAGTACCTGGAGCGGGTCCAGCGGCAGGACCAGCGGCTCGCCACCGGCGAGCTCGACCTCGAAAACGGCGCGCCCAGGCAGCCTGCGCTGACGCAGCCGTGAGACTGACGGACCATGGGCTTGAAGGAGTGGTGGGCCAAGCTCACGGGGACGGCCGATCCGCCGTCACCGGTGGTGGTCACGCCACCCGCCCCGACCGAGGCGGACATCTTGACGGCCCTCGATCAGACGGAAGCCATGGTCGCCACCGGCGTTCCCGCGCCGGTGCAGTCGCGGGTCAAGAAGGTGACCCAGACCGTACGCGAGACGATGCCTCGGCTGCGCAACCTGGGGCTCGGCAGCCCCGAGGCCTACTCGGTGATGGCGACGGCCACGGACTACCTCCCCGAGGCGATCGGCAGCTACACCCGGCTGCCGCGGCAGTGGGCCGACTCACGACCGATCGAGAACGGGAAGACGTCG
This sequence comes from uncultured Actinomycetota bacterium, assembly GCA_963740705.1. Taxonomy (GTDB): domain Bacteria; phylum Actinomycetota; class Actinomycetes; order Propionibacteriales; family Propionibacteriaceae; genus Microlunatus. The sequence continues at coordinate 525,696 of CAVUGB010000004.1, read as the reverse complement.
TTGATGTTGCTGATCGACCAGCTCGACCTGCTGGGCGGGACCATGGACAAGATCTTCGATGCCGTCGTCCGCGTCGACGCCGACGCGCTGATCGCCCACGGGCGCTTCCTGCAGGCCAAGTTCGGCCACACCTCGAGCGGCGGTGCCCTGGATCTCGGCCAGCCGCCACCCGAGGCCCCCCGCAGCAGCCTGGACCTACCGTGAGCGCGACGACGCTCGCGGCAGCGCTGGAGGCGCTCCGAAAATTCGCGGCTGAAGCCGGGCTGGACCCCGACCAGGCCGCAGCCGAGGGCGAGGCCCTGTCGGCCGCGGTAGCCGAGTCGACCCTGATGGCCCATCGCGACTGGGGCCGGCAGACCGGACGCACCGGAGCTGAGGACTTCTTCGACGCCGCCCACCGCGGTCGGCGGTGGCGCGGGTCGCCGACCGCGCTGCTCAGCCAGCTGGTGCTGGAGGGCTCTCCCCGGGCTGCGGACTACGCCCAGCGCCTGGCCGAGGCCATCTCAGCCGCGCAGGAGCTCGGTGTCAGCAACGCCCGGCTGGCCGGCAACGCCGCGCTGGCGGCCGCAGCCCAGCTGAGCGCCGTACGACCCGCGCCAGTCCCGGATCCGGCGACCCCGTTCCCTCCCGGCATCACCTTGGATCTCGATCCCACCGACCCGCTGACGCCGGGGCGTTCCCGGGTCTGGCCACCCCGCCGGCGCCGGCCAGGGGCTTGCCGCCGTCGACCTCGGCCGCCGGACCGCCCCCGGTGACCGCAGCCGAGCCGGAGCCAGCTGGTGAGCCGGAGCCCGAGCCCAAGACGCTCGAGGAGCTGTTGGCCGAGCTCGACGCGCTCACCGGCCTGACCGAGGTCAAGGCCGAGATCCACCGCCAGGTCGCGGTGCTCCGCGTCGAAGGACTGCGGACCAAGGCCGGGCTGAAGGCACCGACCATCACCCGTCACCTGGTCTTCGTCGGCAACCCGGGCACCGGCAAGACCACGGTGGCCCGCCTGGTCGGTGGCATCTACCGCGCGCTGGGGCTGCTGTCCAAGGGCCAGCTGGTCGAGGTCGACCGCTCCGAGCTGGTCGCGGGCTACCTGGGCCAGACGGCGATGAAGACCGCCGAGGTGGTCGCCTCGGCCGCCGGCGGCGTGCTGTTCATCGACGAGGCGTACAGCCTGGCCGGCGACCAGTACGGTCAGGAGTCGGTCGACACGCTGGTCAAGGAGATGGAGGACCGGCGCGACGACCTGGTGTTGATCGTCGCCGGCTATCCCGACCCGATGGCCATGTTCATCGCCCAGAACCCGGGCCTGGCCAGCCGTTTCCGGACGACCATCGAGTTCGCCGACTACAGCGACGACGAGCTGGTCGGCATCTTCGCCGGGCTGGCCGCGGCGGCCGACTACGACGTCGCCGACGACACGTTGACCCGCTTTCGGATGATCTTGGCGACCACGCCCCGGGGTCCGATGTTCGGCAACGGCCGCTTCGCCCGCAACCGGCTCGAAGAGGCCATCGGACGCCACGCCTGGCGGCTGCGCGACGTCGCCGAGCCGACGATGGACCAGCTTCGCCAGCTGCTGCCCGACGACCTGGACGCCGACCGTCACGGCTGCCGCCGACCCCGAGCCGGCTGCGACCGAACCATCGGCGCTGCCGGCCGACGAGAGGAGTCCGAGTGAGCCAGACCGCAGACCGCGCCGCCCACCGGCCGTGCCGCGCTGCCGCGCCGACCCAGGGCGTGGTCGCCGAGACCGGCAGCACCAGCAGACCCGAGATGGACACCCCGCGACGGCTCCGGCTGCTCAGCTCCGGACTGGTGGTCATCGGCGTGCTGGTCGGGCTGGTGGGCGCCCTGGTGTTCTCCTACCTGGCCTACTCGCTGCAACCGGGCCGAGGCCGACACCACCCAGCTGATCCGCGTGCAGAAGATCCAGACCAACCTGCTCGGTGCCGACGCCACGGCGACCAACGCCTTCCTGGTCGGCGGCCTGGAGCCGCGCCGACGCCAGCGCGCCGCGTACGACGAGGCGATCAGCTCGACCGGCGCCCTGATCGCGGAGGCGGCGCAGGCCCAGCCCGCGGACGCCGAGGCGCTGGCGGCGCTCAACCAACAGGTCGTCTCCTACGCCGCGACCATCGAGCAGGCGCGGGCCAACAACCGCCAGGGCTTCCCGGTGGGGGCGCAGTACCTGCGCAGCGCCAGCGCCGACCTGCGGGCCGGCGCGCTGCCCATCCTGGACAACCTGGTCCGGGCCAACGCCGAGCGGGCCGAGGACGAGATGGACCTCCGGCTCGGCTACGTCTTCGTCGTCGTGGCCCTGCTCGGCCTGGCCGCCACCGTGCTCGGCCACATCTGGCTGTCCCGACGGTTCCGACGTCGGATCAACCTCGGCGTGCTGGGGGCGGCCGCTGCGCTGCTGGTCGCCCTGGTCGTCGGGTTCGCCAGCTTGCAACAGATCGGCTCCGCGGTGACCGCGATCAAGAACGGCAGCTTCGCGGCGGTCAACGTCGCCGCTCAGGCCCGGATCGAGGCCAACGACGCCAAATCGAACGAGAGCCTGACCTTGATCGCCCGTGGCTCGGGGTCGGCGTTCGAGCAGGCCTGGGTCGCCTCCGCCGCCCAGGTCGACCAGAACCTCGCCGCACTACCCGATCCGGGGAACCTGGTGACCGCCTGGACCGCCTACACCACGACGCACGCGAAGATCCGCAGCCAGGACGACGGCGGATCCTGGGATCAGGCGGTCGGCACCGCGACCGGCTCGGGCAAGGACTCGGCCAACACCACCTTCAATGCGTTCGACGCCGCCCTGGCGTCCTATCTGGACCGGGTGAGCAGCAGCGCGTCGAACTCACTGGCCGGTCGCCAACCCGGCCTGGTCATCGCCGCGATCGTCACCCTGCTCGCCGGACTGGCCGCGGCGCTGCTGGGCCGCTGGGGTGTCGGCCAGCGTCTGGAGGAGTACCGATGAGCACCCGCCTGCCGCGACCGCTGCTGGTGGTCGCTGCCGCCGCCAGCACGCTGGTCATCTCCGCCTGCTCGTTGCTGTCGTACGACGCCGACCCCACTCCCGGCGCCGCCCACCAGCGCCCAGCCGACCGCCGCCAGCTCGAGCAGTGCCCGCCGGCCCAGTGCGACAACGCGGTGGCCTCGTACGCTCCTGACGGCGGCCTGCCCGGGCCCGGCGACCTGCCGGGCGGTTCGACCATGGCCGACATCCGCAAACGCGGCCGGCTGATCGCCGGGCGTCTCGGCCGACACCTACCTGCTGGGTTCGCGCGACCCGATCTCCGGCCGGGTCGAGGGCTTCGACATCGACATGGTCAAGGCGGTCACCAAGGCGATCTTCGGCGACGACAGCAAGTACCAGCTGAAGGTGATCACCGCGGCCCAGCGGATCCCCGCCCTGGAGAACGGCGAAGTCGACATCGTCGCCCGCAACATGACCATCACCTGCGACCGCTGGAAGCAGATCGCCTTCTCCACCGAGTACTACCGGGCCGGCCAGAAGGTCCTGGTCCGCAAGGGCGTCAAGGCCACCACGTTGGCCGAGCTGGACGGGCAGAAGGTCTGCGCCCCGCGGGGCACCTCGAGCATGGACAACCTGATCAAGCTGGCGCCCAAGGCCATCCCGGTCGGCTCGGACAACCACACCGGCTGCCTGGCGCTGTTCCAGCAGGGCCAGGTCGCCGCCATCACCGGCGACGACACGGTGCTGGCCGGGCTGGCCGCGCAGGACCCGTACGCGGTGGTACCGGACCAGAAGGCCTTCACCGCCGAGCCGTACGGGCTGGGCATCAACGCCAAGGACGTCGACCTCGTCCGCTTCGTCAACGCCCGGCTGGCCCAGATGCGCAGCGACGGGGAGTGGACCGCGATCTACAACCGCTGGCTCGCCGGTCCGCTCGGCCCCGCTCCGGACCCGCCCAAGGCGGTCTACGGTCGGAACCCGTGAGCCCGGAGGTCGCCGGTGCCGTGCACGCTCCCGCCGCGCCGGGTCGGATCGGGGTGCCCATCGACCCGCAGGCCGCGCTGGTCTACCTGGAGGCCCTGGGCCGCTGGCGCGACGACCGGCAGCGCGAGCTGAACCAGCTCGACCAGGCCGCGCTGGCCAACCCGCAGAAGGTGCAGGGGGCCGGCGGCGTGACCGCCGACATCATGTTGTCGATGGCCCTGTGGAAGGCAGTCTCCGACCGCTACGAGCTGCTGGTGCGGGTCTGGGACTCCGGTCGGGTCGGAGCCAGCGAGCGGGAGCGGATGTCCTCGCTGATCTGGGGCCGGCTGGACGCCACCTTGGACCCGGGCCTGATCAGCCGCAGCACCGTGCCCGGCAACTCGGCCCTGGCCGTCTCGCTGCCCGAGGCCTGCCGACTGTCCGACGCGCTGGCCTCCCAGCTGCGCGTCCGGCTCGGGCTGGAGGTGTCGGGCGAGGCGGTGACCGAGCCCAGATCCGTACGCTGCGGGCCCAGATGGAGCGCATCCGCGAGCAGGTCGACCTCGAGCCGGCCGGGCCGGCGCAGCAGGAGGCCGCCGGGGTCCAGTCCCGGCTCGCCCGACGGCTCAAGGAGATCACCGACAAGGCCGGCCGCGGCGGCGACGTCGGCGGGCTGCTCGGGCCGCTGGAGATCGAGGCGGCCACGTTCGAGCGCGACCTGATCGTCAACGGCGCCCGGCGCCGCGAAGCCGCCGGCCTCGTCCAGCGCGCCCGGGCCGCGCCGGGCCGAGCTCGAGGCCCGCGAGGACGGCCTGAACGCCCTGGTCCGCGAGTGCGTCGCCACCGTGCAGCCCGCCCCGCGCTACGCCGTCCCCGACGTCGAGGCCCTGGGGCCGGTGCCCAACACCGCCGACCGGCTGAAGGCCTACCTGGCTCGGCTCGACCAGGTCGCCCGGGCCATGGACCATCGCCGAGAACGCCTACGCCACCGCCCTGGCCGAGCACGAGGAGCTCGTCGGCCGGCTGGAGGCCTTCCAGGCCAAGGCATCGCCACCGGGGTCGGCCGATCGCGCCGACGTCGCCCAGGCGTACGCGCTGGCCAGCAACGCCCTGCACGCCCGACCCTGCCGGATGGAGCTGGCCCGGCAGCTGGTCACGCTCTACCAGACCTACCTCCAGCTGGAGACCCCATGACCTGCACCCAGCCGGGCTGCACCGGCACCATCGTCGACGGCTACTGCGACGTCTGCGGCAGCCCGGGAGCGGGTTCCGCGCCGCCGGCAGCAGGCCACCGCGGCCACCGCCCCGCCCGCGGCGGCCAACGGCCAGCGCTGCACTCAGCCCGGCTGCACCGGCACCATCGTCGACGGCTACTGCGACGTCTGCGGCACCCCGGGCGGTGGTAGCACGTTCGCCGCTCCGCTGGAGGCTGCCGTGAGCACCCCGGCCGGTGCCGCCGGCGTCGGTTCCACCGTCACCCGCGGGTCGAGCCGCCTGGGCTCCACCGCGCTCGGCTCCAGCCGGGCCACCGCCGCGGGGTCCAAGATCACCCGGCGGGTGCACTCGGGCTCGCAGCGGCTGCGGGCGGCCCGGCTCGGCGCCGGTCTGACCCGGGTGCCGCCCGCTCCCGAGATCGACGCCTCGCAGGCGATCATGAAGAACCCCGAGGTGCCCGAGGACAAGCGCAGCTGTCCCAACTGCGGCGCCCCGGTCGGTCGGTCGCGGGCGGGCCAGCCCGGCGCGTACGGAAGGGTTCTGCGCCAAGTGCGGCTCGGCCTTCTCCTTCACCCCCAAGCTCAAGGCCGGTGACCTGGTCGCCAACCAGTACGAGGTGGCCGGCTGCCTGGCCCACGGCGGCCTGGGCTGGATCTACCTCGCCCGGGACCGCAACGTGTCCGACCGCTGGGTGGTGCTCAAGGGCCTGCTGAACACCGGCGACAAGGACGCGCTGGCCGTGGCCATCGTCGAGCGGCAGTTCCTCGCCCAGGTCGAGCACCCGCTGATCGTGGAGATCTACAACTTCGTCACCCACGACGAGGCCGGCTACATCGTGATGGAGTACGTCGGCGGCGTCTCCTTGAAGCAGATCCTCAAGGAGCGGATGCGGGCCACCACGGGGTGTTCGACCCGCTGCCGGTCGACCAGGCGCTGGCCTACATCCTCGAGGTGCTGCCCGCCTTCCAGTACCTGCACGATCTCGGCCTGGTCTACTGCGACTTCAAGCCCGACAACCTGATCCAGGTCGGCGACGCGGTCAAGCTGATCGACCTCGGCGGCGTCCGCCGGATCGACGACCAGGAGTCCGCGATCTACGGCACCGTCGGCTACCAGGCCCCCGAGGTGGCCCAGATCGGCACCACCATCGCCTCGGACATCTACACCATCGGCCGGACGCTGCTGGTGCTGATGATCGAGTTCCGCGGCTACCAGACCAAGTACGTCGCCAGCCTGCCGCCGGTGGCCGACACCCCGCTGTTCCAAGATCACGACTCGCTCTACCGGCTGATCGCCAAGTGCTGTGCGCCCGACCCGGCCGACCGCTTCGCCTCGATCGACGAGCTCCGCGTCCAGCTGCTCGGGGTGCTGCGTGAGGTGGTGGCGGAGAAGACGGCGGGCACGGCGCTCACCTCGGCCGCCTCGGTGCTGTTCGAGGCCCCGGCCATCACCAGCGAGGCCTTGGAGTGGGACGAGCTGCCGGCGCTGCGCGCCGACACCAGCGACCCCCAGTACGCCTGGCTCAGCAACATCTCCGTGGAGGACCCGACCGAGCGCTTCGCCGAGCTGCAGCAGGCCCCGGAGCCCTCAGCCGAGGTGCAGCTGGCCCGGGCCCGCGCCGCGCTGCAGATGCAGCGGCCCGACCTGGTCGACCGCATCGTCAACGAGATGCTCGCGGCCGACCCGTGGGAGTGGCGGGCCGTCTGGGTCGGCGGTCTGGCGGCCCTGCAGGCCGGCGACTTCGACCGCCGCCCAGTCGTCCTTCAACGCGGTCTACGGCCAGGTGCCGGGCGAGCTCGCGCCCAAGCTGGCCCTGGCCCTGGCCTGCGAGCGGGGCGGTGAGGGCAGCATCGCCGAGGGCCTCTACCGCACCTGCGCCAGCACCGACGCCAACTACGTGGCGCCCGCGGCCTTCGGGATGGCCCGGATCCGGGCCGGGGCCGGCGACGTGGCCGGGGCGGTCCAGGCGCTCGACCTGGTGCCGTCCACCAGCCGCGGGCTTCACCGAGGCCCGGCGGCTGCGGGCGATGCAGCTCTACGAGTCCGGCGCAGGGCCTGCCGGCCCTGGCCGCGGCGATGGACAGCCTGGACGGCGTCCGGATCGACCCGCGTGAGCAGGCCGAGCTGACCGCGCAGATCCTGGAGCGGGCGGTGGCCGAGGTCGCCAAGACCGGCCCGGCCAGCAAGATCACCATCGGCCCGTACGCCGCCCGGAACGAGTCGCTGCGCGACGGCCTGGAGTCCACCTACCGCCAGCTGGCCGGCACCGAGACCGACCCCGTACGCCGCTACGCACTGGTCGACAAGGCCAACGCCGTGCGAAGGTGGACCCTGCGATGAGCGAACCCCCTACCGCCCTTTGCCGGCGCAGCTGCGCCGCCTGCGAGGTGCGCCGTGCCACCCGACGCGGCGTTCTGCGAGAACTGCGGCGGCGCGCTGACCCCGGCCGCGGCCGCAGGACGCGCCCGCCGAGGTCGAGCTCGAGGCCCCGATCGACCTGACCCGCTCGGTCCGGGCCCAGCCGGCCGAGACCCAGGCCGTCGCGGTCACCCGCCCGTGCACCAGCCTGCGGCGGAGTGGTCGGCGCCGACGGCTACTGCGAGACCTGCGGCACCAAGGCCCTGTCCGTGCGCGACCACTACACCGAGCAGCCGGCCACCTGGGTGGCCGCCTGCTGCGACAAGGGCATCCGGCACCACCGCAACGAGGACGCCACTGGCCATCGCCGCCGACGCCGGAGCCGGGCTCCCGGGCCATCCTGGTCGTCTGCGACGGCGTGTCGACCTCCCTGGACTCCGACGTCGCCTCCCTGGCCGCGGCCCGGGCCGCCCGCGCGGTGCTGGTCGCCCAGCAGCCGGCCGGGATGGGCACGCCCGAGAGCCGGGCGGCGGCACTGGCCGCCGCGATGACCACGGCGACCGACCCAGGCCAACACCGCCGTGGTCGAGAACACCGCACCGGACAGCGACAACGCCGCGTCCTGCACCTTCGCCGCCGCCGTGGCCATGGGCGACCTGATCGTCTACGGCAACGTCGGCGACAGCCGGGTCTACTGGCTGCCCGACGCCGGCGGCACGGAACGACCCGGTCGAGCTGAGCCTGGACGACTCGGTCGCCCAGGCCCGGATCGCCATGGGCGTCTCCCGCGAAGAGGCCGAGAACGGGCCGCAGGCGCACGCCATCACCAAGTGGCTGGGTCGCGACAGCCCGGACTTCAGCCCGCGTACGGGTGTCGCTCACCGTCACCGGCCCGGGTTGGCTGCTGGTCTGCTCCGACGGGCTGTGGAACTACGTCTCCGAGGCGACGGCCCTGCAGGCCCTGGTCGCCGAGCTGAGCGGCGGCGACACCGACCCGCTGCCGCTGTCCGAGGCACTGGTGCGCTGGGCCAATGAGCAAGGGCGGCAAGGACAACATCTCCGCGGCTCTGGCCCGGCTGTAACCTCGAACGTCTCACCCGAGTTGCGAAAGGAACGTTGATCATGGCCGAGTTCAGCGCCGCGGTGTACCAGAACGAGTTCCTGCCCGACGGCGGCACCGACGTCAACGCCATCGTCACGCTCAGCTGCGCCGGCGCCGGCGCGGCCGGGCAGTCCGGCGCGGGTGACGCCGGGCGAGATCATCATCGTCGACACCTCCGGCTCGATGGGCCGGACCCGGCTGGAGGCGGCCAAGATCGCCGCCGCCGCCGCGGTCGACCAGATCGTCGACGGCACCTGGTTCGCCGTCGTCGCCGGCACCCACCAGGCCTACCTGGCCTTCCCGCCCGTACGCGCCGGCGCGGGCATGGTCCGGATGGATCCGGCGTGCCCGCTACGCCGCCCACCAGGCCATCGCGCAGTTCCGCGCCGACGGCGGCACGGCGATGGGCACCTGGCTGACCCTGGCCGGGCGGCTGTTCGACTCGGTGCCGATGCTGGCCAAGAAGCACGCCATCCTGCTCACCGACGGTGAGAACCACAACGAGACGCCCGAGCAGCTGACCAACGCCATCTACGGGGTCACCGGCAAGTTCCAGTGCGACTGCCGCGGCGTCGGGCGTCGACTGGCAGGTGGCCGAGGTGCGCCGGATCGCCCAGGCCCTGCTCGGCAGCGTCGACATCATCCCGTCGCCGGACCAGATGAGCCAGGTCTTCGCCGAGCTGATGCAGCAGTCGATGGGTCGCGGCGTCGCCGACGCGCAGCTGCGGGTCTGGGCCCCGCAAGGCGCCCAGGTGATGTTCGTCCGCCAGGTCTCCCCCACCGTGGAGGACCTGACCGGCCGCCGGGTCGAGGTGAACCCGCTGACCGGCGGCTACCCGACCGGGTCGTGGGGCGACGAGTCGCGCGACTACCACGTCGGCATCCGGCTGTCCGCCAAGGCGATCGGTCAGGAGCAGCTGGCCGCTCGGGTCCAGCTCGCCGTCGGCGACGAGGTCGTCGCCCAGAGCCTGGTCAAGGCCAAGTGGTCCAACGACGACGTGCTGACCACCCGGATCAACCCCGAGGTCGCGCACTACACCGGCCAGACCGAGCTCGCCGACGCGATCCAGGACGGGTTGGCGGCCAAGGCCTCCGGCGACGAGGAGACCGCGACCATGAAGCTCGGCCGGGCCGTCCAGCTCGCCGCGGCGACCGGCAACGAGGAGGCCACCACCCGGCTGCGCAAGGTCGTCGACATCGACAACCCCGAGACCGGTACGGTGCGGTTGAAGCGCACCGTCGACAAGGCCGACGAGATGGCCCTCGACACCGCCTCGACCAAGACGACCCGGGTCCGAGGGTGAACCCGACCGCGGGCCCCACCGGGAAGGCGAGAATCGATGAGCGCAGTCTGTCCGGCCGGCCACACCTCGAGTCGGAGGACTACTGCGACGTCTGCGGGATGCCCATCGACTCGGCGGCGAACGCGCCCGCACCCAGTGCACCGCCCCCACCGGCCGACACCCCGGCCGACGCGCAGGGCGGGTCCGGCGGACCGGGTGCCGGCGGCGCGTTCGGGCAGGCCTGCCCGAACTGCTCGACCCAGAACCGGGCCGACGCGTTGTTCTGTGAGAACTGCGGCTACGACTTCACCACCGGCACCATGCCCCGGCCGCTTGATCCGCCCACCTTCACGGCACCGGAAGAACTGGCCCCGCCGCAGCCGGTCGAGACTCCGGAGACCCAGCCGGCAGCCCAGCCGGATGCACCGATCGCACCGGCGTCCGGCGCGCCGGAGGCCGGCTTCGAGTGGGTGGCCGAGGTCTGGATCGACCCGGCGTGGTACGAGGCGCAGGAGAGCCCGGACCCGTTGCCGTCCCCCGGTCTGCCGGACGTGGCGCCGCTGCGTACGAGCTCGAGCTTGATCGGCCGGGTGTCCAAGAGCCGCAACATCCACCCCGAGATCGACTGCGGCACCGACTCCGGCGTCAGCCGGCGGCAGACCCAGCTGACCACCGACGGGACCCGCTGGTGGGTCGAGGATCTGGACTCGGCCAACGGCACCTTCGTCGGGCCGGCCAGCGGAGCCCTGCCCGAGGATCCGATCCCGGTCGGCGGCAAGCACGAGCTCTCCGGCGACGACCGGATCTACGTCGGCGCCTGGACCCGGATCGTCATCCGGCGGGCCACCGACGACGAGAAAGCATCGCTCGGCTGAACCGCAACGCTCTGCGCGAACACCGTACGGATCGGTGCTCGGCGTGTGGCACGGTTGCGGAGAGCACATAACCAGGAGGAACTTGTGGAGATCAAAGTCGGGATCCAGCACGTCAACCGCGAGGTCGTCGCGGAGACCACCCAGTCGGCGGCCGATATCGAGAAGGCCTTCACCGAGGCGGTCGAGACCGATGGGGTCTTCACGGTCATCGATGCGCACGGCCGCAAGGTGTTGATCCCCGCCGTCAAGATCGCCTACCTCGACCTCGGCGAGGAGAACGCCCGCCGGGTCGGCTTCGGCGCCGTCTAGCCACCTGCGTACGGGCGCGCCTCCGAGGCTCTCAAGCTGACCGATCGGCGCTCCACGGACCCGCCACTTCACCCAGCACGTTCACGCTTCACCCAGCAAATCTCGGCCCTAGAGTGCGCAACCACAAGGTTTACCTTGTGGTTGCGCACCCCGGGTCAGGCCTGCAGGCCGAGCTTGGCCATCCGGCGGGTGTGGTTCTCGACCAGCCGGGAGAACATCCGGCTGATGGCGGCGAGGTCCATGCCGGGACGGTCGACCGTGCCGGTCAGCAGGCTGGTCAGGGCGTCGCGGTCGGCGGCGACCCGCTGGGCCTGGCTGAGCGCCTCACCGACCAGGCGACGGCCCCACAGGGCGAGCCGGCCGGCCACCTTGTGGTCGGCGTCGATGGCGGCGCGGACCGTCTCGATCACGAAGTCGGTGTGCGCCTCGTCGGCCAGCACCTCATGGACCAGGGCCCGGGTGTCGGCGTCGACGAAGGCGGCCACCTCGCGATAGAAGTCCGACGGCGAAGCCGTTGCCGACGTAGGCCCAGACCAGCCCCTCCAGCCAGTCCTTGGGCTTGGTGTAGTCGTGGAAGGCGTTGAACGCAGCCTGGAACGGCGTCATGGCCACCATCACGTCCACGTCGAGCTCCGACAGCCGAGCCCGTACGCGGTCGAAGTGGGCCACCTGCAGAGCCGCCATCGAGGCGACGTGGACCTTCTCGGCCAGGGTCGGGGCCTGCCGGGCATCCTCGGCCAGCCGCTCGAAGGCGGCCAATGCCCCGTAGGCCAGGATGCCCAGCAGATCGACCGCGCCCTGGCGGTACTCGGCGTCGTTGACCCATGCCCCGTCCTGCGGCTGATCGCTCATGGCCGCAGCCTAGGTGTGGCTGAGGCCCTGCCGGGGCCCGGAGTGCGTCGAAAGCGGGTTATCGGGAGGAAGCCGCTAGACTGCCAGTGGTACGCCCTACCGACGGGTGCGTCCCTGCGTTCCTGGCACCGTGTTCTGCACGACGTGCCGGCCAGGTGAAGACCACACTTTCACAGCATGTAAGGCAAGAACCTGAGTACAGAACAGCTGGAGCCGATCACCGAGTCGAGCCAAGAAGCCGCTGACGAGCCCCCGCCGAGGCCGCCCCCGCCGCCACCTTCACCGACCTCGGCGTCCTCGCCCCGATCGTCGAGGCGCTGGAGCAGGTCGGCATCGTGTCGCCGTTCCCGATCCAGTCGATGGCCATCCCGATCGCGCTGACCGGCACCGACATGATCGGCCAGGCCCGCACCGGCACCGGCAAGACCCTCGCCTTCGGCATCACGATGCTGCAGCGGATCGTCGTCCCCGGCGAGCGCGACTACGCCCAGCTGGCCAAGCCCGGCGCCCCGCAGGGCCTGGTCGTCTGCCCGACCCGCGAGCTGGCCAGCCAGGTCAGCGCCGACATCACCACGGCGGCCGCCCGCCGGCACGCCCGGGTGCTGACCATCTACGGCGGCGTCGGCTACGACACCCAGGTCAATGCGCTGGCCCGCGGCGTGGACGTCGTCGTCGGCACCCCGGGTCGGCTGCTCGACCTCGCCGACCGTGGCACGCTCGACCTGAGCCACGTCAAGGTGCTGGTCCTCGACGAGGCCGACGAGATGCTCGACCTCGGCTTCCTGCCCGACGTCGAACGGATCCTGCGCAAGACCCCGGAGCTGCGGCAGACCATGCTGTTCTCGGCGACCATGCCGGGCACCATCGTGTCCCTGGCCCGTCGCCACCTGCGGCACCCGGTCAACATCCGCGCCGAGTCCGCGGGCGACGCCACCACGGTGCCCACCACCGCGCAGTTCGTCTACCAGGCGCACGACCTGGACAAGCCCGAGGTCGTGGCCCGCATCCTGCAGGCCGAGAACCGCAACCGGGTGATGATCTTCTGCCGGACCAAGCGTTCGGCCCAGCGGCTGGCCGACGACCTGGCCGAGCGCGGCTTCGCGGCGGCGCCGATCCACGGCGACCTCAACCAGGTGGCCCGTGAGAAGGCGCTCAAGCGCTTCCGGGACGGCACGGCCGACGTCCTGGTCGCCACCGATGTCGCCGCCCGCGGCATCGACGTCGAAGGCATCACCCACGTCATCAACTACGAGTGCCCCGAGGACGACAAGACCTACGTCCACCGGATCGGCCGCACCGGCCGGGCCGGCGCCTCGGGCATCGCGATCACCTTCGTCGACTGGGCCGACCAGACCCGGTGGAAGGTCATCAGCAACGCGCTCGGACTGCCCTTCGAGCAGCCGCAGGAGACCTACTCCACCTCGGCGCACCTCTACCACGACCTCGGCATCGACCCCTCGGCCAAGGGCCGGGTCGGTGCGGCTGCCAAGCCGGTCAAGTCGGAGCGCCCGGAGCGGTCCGAGGCCGAGCGCGGCGAGCGTCGTCGGGCCGAGCGGCCCCGCAAGGACCGGACCCGTCGCCGGCTGCGCAACGGCGTGCCGATCGACGCCGCGTCGGGTGAGACCGAGCTCCAGCCGCATGAGCCGGTTCACGGCAACGACGGCCCCGAGCACCAGGTCGAGGCCGAGTCGGACAGCTCGGCCGCACCGCGCAAGCGCCGCCGTCGTCGCCGCTCAGGCTCGGCGTCGGAGACCGCGTCGACCGCGACCGACTAGCGAGCCCGGCCGATCGGTCGGGCCATGACCACGAGGTTGCTGTCGTAGCCGCCTCGATCGGCGTGGTAGTTCCCGGTGCAGGTGATCAGGACCAGCCGGTGGTCACCGGTCTGGTCGAAGGCCCGGCTGTCTGAGGCGAGCGCGTGCTTGGCCACGGTCTGCACCGAGGAGATCCTGTAGCTCAGATGGTGCTCGCCGGCGCGTACGGTCACGACCTCACCGACCTTGACCTGACGCAGCCGGTTGAAGTAGCCGATGCCTTCAGTCGCAGAGTCGACGTGGCCGGCGATGACGGTGGTGCCGAACGGGTCGCCGACGTACGCGCTGCCGTCCCACCAGCCGACGTGCTGCACGTTCTCGGGCACCTTGAGGTCGCCGTCGACCGTACGCGCCGGCTCCACCGCGGCGTGGCTGCCACCGGGCAGGATGACCTGCTCCGGGATGAACCGTACGCGAGTGCTCCTGGCCGGGTACCCCACCCGAGCCGTGGGCACGTCTGACGGCGTCGGTACGGCCGTGCTGGCCGCCTGCCCCGGTCCGGGAACGGCCTGCTGGCCGTCCGGATGGGCACAGCCCACCGCGACGACCAGCAGCAGCACGACCGAGATCAGAGCGCGAGACGACGCGCGGGCCAGGGGGCTCAACGCGTCGGAGTCACCACCAGCGAACGCTCGGCGCCGACGGCCTGGCCACCGGTTCCGGTGTTCACCTTGTCGGGCTTGTCGGAGCCGCTCGATCCGGTGGTGATCACGTGGACCGCGACGTTCATCGTCTTCTTCTCCGGATCGCCCACGGCGTAGACCCGGTTCAGCGCGCCGCCCTTGACGGTCAGGCTCAACGGCCCGAGCAGCACGGGCTTGGACTCCCCGGTCGGCACGATGGCCACCTTGTAGGTCGCGACCGGCACCACAAGATTCAGCGACTCACCGTTGGCGACGTCCTCGAACAAGACCTTGCCGTTGACCCGGATGTCGGCCGGCGGCACCGCGGCCGTGTGGGCGACGGTCAGCGACGCCTTGCCCCGCGGCACCGCGGACAGATCGTTCTTGAACACCGTCACCACCGGCTTGTTCTTGCTGGCGACCGGCAAGTGGACCACGACGTCCCAGTTCGACTTCGCCTTGACCGAGAACATCTGCTCCAGCACGATGTCGCCGCCGTCGCGGAATGTCACCTTGCGGCTGCCGCCCTTGACGCTGAACGGGCCGACCACAGCGGCCGTCTTGACGTCCTTGGCGACGGACTTCCCGTCCACCGCGATGTCCAAGGTCCGGCCCGGCAGCCCCTGGACGACATAGATCTTCGCGTCGTCGGCGGCATAGCTCGGACCGACCGTCAGCCCGCCGAGAGCCAGTGATCCAGCCGCCAGCATGGCGAGCTTCGACCATTTCGAGACATGTCTGAAGTGCATCTCATCCCCCGATGTGTGCAGTTGTGTCCCCCCTGACGGGAACCGTCCCTGGCGAATATATGCCTTCAGCAGGACGCCCGTTCGGCTTTCGGGAAAGCGTTGGCCGATCGTGCGCCCGGCCAACGCTCCCGCACCGGGCACGTCGTCACCATTACGGTGGGTGCATGAGCACAGGTGCGACGGAGCAGCTGCCATCGACCGCGGTCGGGCCGACCGAGCCGGCGCTGCTGGAGGAGACGGTGGGTGCCAACCTGGAGCGGACGGTCGGCCGTTTCCCGGACCGGGAGGCACTAGTCGAGCGGGCGAGCGGACGGCGCTGGACCTGGTCGGAGTTCGACCGATCGGTGAACGAGGTGGCCCGAGGGCTGCTCGCTGCCGGCCTGCAGAGCGGTGACCGGCTAGGGGTCTGGGCCCCGAACTGTGCGGAGTGGACGCTGACGCAGTACGCGACGGCGAAGATCGGCGTGATCTGCGTCAACATCAACCCGGCGTACCGGACCCATGAGCTCGCGTACGCGGTGAAGCAGTCCGGGCTGCGGATGCTGGTCTGCGCCGACCGGTTCAAGACCAGCGACTACCCAGCCATGGTCGCTCAGGTGCGCGACGACTGCCCCGACCTCGAGCAGCTCGTGGTCATCGGCCAGGACAGCTGGTCGGACCTGCTCGCCGGTGGCACCGCGGTCGAGCCGACCCGCCTCGTCGAGATCGGGGCGACGCTGTCCCCCGACGACGCGATCAACATCCAGTACACCTCGGGCACCACCGGCTATCCCAAGGGCGCCACGCTGAGCCACCGCAACATCTTGAACAACGGCTACCTGGTCACCGAGACCATCGGCTTCACCGAGGCGGACCGGTTGGTGATCCCGGTGCCCTTCTATCACTGCTTCGGCATGGTGATGGCCAACCTGGGCTGCACCAGCCACGGCGCGACCATGATCATTCCGGCACCGGCCTTCGATCCCGAGGCGACCCTGCGAGCGGTCCAGGACGAGCGCGCGACGGCGCTCTACGGCGTGCCGACCATGTTCATCGCCGAGCAGAACCTTTCGAACTTCGCGGACTTCGACCTGTCCAGCCTGCGCACCGGCATCATGGCCGGCTCACCGTGCCCGGTCGAGGTGATGAAGCGGTGCCGGACCGAGATGCACATGGCCGAGGTCTCCATCGCGTACGGCATGACCGAGACCTCGCCGGTGTCGACGCAGACCCAGATGGACGACGACGTGGAACGCCGGACCGAGACGGTCGGCCGGGTGCACCCCCATGTCGAGATCAAGATCATCGACCCGGAGACCCAGGCCACGGTGCCGCGTGGCGAGCCGGGCGAGCTGTGCACCCGCGGCTACTCGGTCATGATCGGCTACTGGAACGACCCCGACAAGACCGCCGAGGCCATCGACGCGGACGGCTGGATGCACACCGGCGACCTGGCCGTGATGCGCACGGACGGCTACTGCGCCATCGTCGGGCGGATCAAGGACATGGTCATCCGCGGCGGGGAGAACATCTACCCGCGGGAGATCGAAGAGTTCCTCTACAGCCACCCCGCTGTCGCCGACGTGCAGGTGGTCGGCGTGCCCGATCCCACGTACGGCGAGGAGCTCTGCGCCTGGATCAAGATCAAGAACGGCGCTGAGCCGCCTGACGCGGAGGCCGTCCGGGCGTTCTCGGCCGGCAAGCTGGCCCACTACAAGATTCCTCGCTACGTGATGGTCGTCGATGACTTTCCGATGACCATCACCGGCAAGGTCCGCAAGATCGAGATGCGTGAGGTCTCGGCCCGCGAGCTGGGGCTTGGCTAGCACCCTCACTCGGTCGGGGAGCGTATCGTCGGCCCATGGGCAGCTTCGCCGATCGGGTGAACCGCATCCGCGCGGCCCAGCGGCAGCCTCGGATGATCCTGCTCGACGAAGCTCCGGCAGCCGAACCCGAACCCGACCCTCGGCTGGTGATGCGCCGTGTGGTCGTGGAGGCGGTGATCCGTCAGGACGAGGCCGAGGACGTGCTGCGAGGCGTACGAGCCCGGGTCAACCTCGGTCTGCTGGCGCCGCGGGGCGGACCCCTGGTCCGGCGGTTCTTCGCGCTCCGGGACCTGCTTCCGCCACCCTGCGCCGACCCCGGCAACGAGCTGGTACGGCACGAGCTGAGCGCGATCCTGCAGCACCACGCCATGGCCCTCAGCGTGGCCATGGACCTGTCGGCGTGCGAGTGGCGCTCGCCGCGGCTGGCCGCCCAGATCGACGCACTCGACGGCCTCGGCCGGCCCGCCGAACGGCTGAACCAGCTCTACGCCGAGCTGGTCGCCTAGATCAGGTCGAGCAGACCGCCGGCCACCTCGCGGTAGGCCGCCGCGCCCTTGCTCGAGCTCGCCGTCTGGAGGATGGTCTGCCCGCTCGCCGGAGCCTCGGCGAACCGGACCGACTTCGGGATCGGCGGGCCGAGCACCGTCACGCCGTAGTCGTCACCGATGCGTTCCAGCACCAGGCGGCTGTGGGTGGTCCGGGCGTCGAACAAGGTCGGTAGCACGCCCAGCACCACCAGCCTGCGGTTGGTGATCTTCTTGACGTCGTAGATCGTGTCCAGCAGCTGCCCGACCCCGCGGTGGCTCAGCGTCTCGCACTGCAGCGGGATCAGCACGCCCTGGGCGGCGGTCAGGGCCACCGTGGTGAGGATGCCGAGGGTCGGTGGGCAATCCAGCACCACGAAGTCGTACGAGCGCAGCACCGGTTTGAGCGCCGTCTTCAGCAGCTGCTCGCGGCCGGTCCTGGTCAACAGCAGCTGCTCGGCCAGGGCCAGCTCGATCGTGGCCGGCAGCAAGTCAGGGCCGTCGTCAGTCTTGATGATCGCGTCGCGGACGGCCGCTTCGCCGAGCAGCACCTGGTGGACCGACGTCGTGATCGCCTCCGGGTCGTGACCCAGCGAGAAGGTCAGGCAGGCCTGCGGGTCGAGATCCACCAGCAGCACCCGGTGCCCCAGCTCCGACCACGCCGCAGCCAGCGAAGCGGCCGTGGTCGTCTTGGCGACGCCGCCTTTCTGGTTCGCCACAGCCACGACGTAGCACTTGCCGACCCGAACGCTCACCGGCCCCATTGTGTCATTTGGCTCAGGGGCCTATACGCGGGCTGAGCTCAACGCGCATTGGTGAGTACGCGGGCATGAGGGGGCGGAGAGCGCTGGGCGTTGTGGCGGCCGCGCTAACGTCGGGCCCATGACTGACCGCACCGGGCTCGGGCCCACGTTCCCCCTTGGCCGCTTCGACGTGCACCGCATCGGCTTCGGTGCCATGCAGCTTCCCGGGCGGGGCGTGATGGGCCCGCCCAAGGACCACGACCAGGCCGTGGCCGTGCTCCGGCGCGCGGTCGAGCTCGGGGTGAACCACATCGACACCGCCCAGTACTACGGCCCCGACGTGGCCAACGAGCTGATCCGCGAGGCCCTGCACCCCTATCCCGACGATCTGGCCCTGGTCTCCAAGGTCGGAGCGGTCCGTGACGCCAAGGGTGGCTGGCCGCCCGCCCAGCAACCGGCTGAACTGCGGGCCGGGGTCGAGGACAACCTCCGCTCGCTGAAGATCGAGCAGCTGGCCGCAGTCAACCTGCGGATCACCGACCCGGTCCGGGGCTACCAGCCACCGCCGCTGGAGGACCAGCTGGCCGAGATGGTCAACGCTGCGGGAGGAGGGCAAGATCGCCGGCATCGGCATCTCCAACGCCACCCTCGAGCAGGTGGAGACCGCCATCGAGCAGGCCGGCATCGTCTGCGTGCAGAACGCGTTCAGCCTGGCCGACCGCAAGCGACGATCCGGTGCTGGAGCGGTGCGCCGCCGAGGGCATCGCGTACGTGCCGTTCTTCCCTCTCGGCTCGGCCTTTCCCGGCATGCCGAAGGTGACTGACCTGGTGCCGGTGCAGCAGGTCGCCCAGCGGCACCAGGTGACGGCCGTCGCAGATCGGGCTGGCCTGGCTGCTGGCCTTCGCCGACAACATCCTGCTGATCCCCGGCACGTCGTCCCTGGCCCACCTCGAGGAGAACCTGGCCGTCGCCGCGATCGAGCTGTCCGACGACGACTTGTTGATCTTGGAGCAAGCCGGGGTGGGCGACTAGCCGATCCGGCGGAGGATCTCGGCGTAGACCTCGGGCGCGGTGGTGTTGCAGCCCAGATCGTGGTCCACCTTGCCGGTGCCGTGGTAGTCGCTGGACCCGGTGGCCAGCACGCCCAGCGCTCCGGCCAGCTCGCGGAGCCGGCGGCGGGTGTCGGCGTCGTGATCTTGGTGGTCGACCTCGATCCCGTCCAGCTGGTGCTCATGGACCAGTGCGGTCAGCACCTCGGCCGGCAGCACGTGCTCTCGGCCCCGCCCCCACGGGTGGGCGATCACCGCCACGCCGCCGGCGTCGTGGACCAGGTCGATGCCGCGGTCGATGTCGATGGCATAGCGCGCTACGTGAGCCGGTCCGCCGTCGGCCAGGTAGCGGTCGAAGGCCTCGGTCCGGTCCCGGACGTGCCCGGCCTTGACCAGCGCGTCAGCGATGTGGGGCCGACCCACTGACGGGCTGGCTCCGACCTCGGCCATCACCGCGGCCTCGCTCACCGGCACGCCGAGCTCGGCCAGCTTGTCCAGCACGCCGGCTGAGCCGGCCCAGCCGCCCGCCGCGGACCCGGCTCATCTCCGCGGCCAGGGCCGGGCTGGTCGGGTCCGCACCGTAGGCGAGCAGGTGCACGCTGCTGGCCCTGTCGCGAGCACAGGACAGCTCCAGCCCGCGCGACGACCCCGACCCCGCGCCGCTCGCCCTCGGCCACCGCCTCGTCCAGCCCGTCGAAGGTGTCGTGGTCGGTCAGACCACCACGTCCAGGCCGGCGCGGCCGGCCGCCCGGACCAGCTCGGCCGGCGTGTCGGTGCCGTCGGAGACGTCGGAGTGGGTGTGCAGGTCGATCCGCATAGCCGCAACCTTAGCCTGAGGCCCACCTCAGCGCTACCAGCAGCCGGCAGCAGACCGCGGACGATCGCGCAGGCCGACCGACACGCGGGCCAGATCGGCCCGACCGCCGCAGATCGAGCGCAGCGATCTTGACCGACTCCGCCGCGCCCGAGGTCGCCTTCTCCCACGCGCGCGACCAGCTCCTTGGCGTTGTGATCCGACGCCCCCGGCACTGGCCAGCACCTCGGCGGTCAGCTGGGCGTGCACGGCGTGCAGGTCGTCGCGCAGCGCCGCACGGGCCATGGTCTGCCAGCGGTCGTCGCGGGGCAGCTCGATGATCCGGGTCAGCAGCCGGTCCAGGCCGAGTCGCTGCCCGAGCGTGAAGTGCACGTCGGCCACCTGCAGCGGGTCGAGCCCGTCACGGGCCGCGGTCTGCACGATGCTCAGCGCCGCGTACGCCGCCGGCAGGGCCGCGACCGCCGTGCCGAGCTCGTCGGGCACCTTGCCCGCCCGCGTAGTTGCTGCAGCCGCTTGTCGCAGGCCTCGCCGGTCCCGGCCCGTGCAGCAGCGACGGCAGCGCCCGCTGCACCGTCTGCACCCCGTCCCGCGAACTGCTCCACCGCCGCACCGATGTCGATCGGCCGCCGTCGGTTGTTGACCAGCCACCGGGTGGCCCGCTCGACCAGGGTCCGCACCTCGAGCCGCAGCATCGGTCTGCATCTTGGCGTCGATCTGGTGGTCCAGGGCCCGGATCCGGGCGTCCAGCGTCCTTGGCGCCGCGAAGATCGCCCGGGCGGCGATCTGGGCCTTGATCACGTCCGGGCGCCGGCCCCGGTCTCCCCGGACAGCCGGTGGAAGCAGGTGATCCCGGCCGTGTTGACGAACTCGTTGACCACGACCGTGGCGATGATCTCGCGGTGCAGCCGGTGCTCGGGCATCCGGTCGGCGTACCGCTCCCGCATCGCGCTCGGGAAGTAGTTGATCAGCCGCCGGCCAGGTAGGGGTCCTCGGGCAGGTCGGAGTCCAGGATCTCGTCCTCCAGCACGATCTTGGTGTACGCGAGCAGCGTGGCCAGCTCGGGCGAGGTCAGGCCGCGGTGGCTGGACCGGCGCGTTCTCCATCTCGTCGGTCGAAGGCAGGAACTCGATCTCGCGGTCCAGCAGCCCTGGTCCTCCAGCCGCTCCATCCAGTCCTCGTGCACGCCGGCCATCGACGGCGACTGGTAGACGGTGTTGGCCAGCGCCAGGTTCTGGTCGTCGTTGTGGGCCAGCACCAGCTGGGCCACCTCGTCGGTCATCGAGGCCAAGAAGGTGTCCCGCTCGGCCAGCTCGAGCCGACCGGCCGCCACCTCGGCGGTGAGCAGGATCTTGATGTTGACCTCGTGGTCGGAGGTGTCGACGCCGGCGGAGTTGTCGATGAAGTCGGTGTTGATCCGGCCCCCCTTGGCGGCGTACTCGATCCGGCCCAGCTGGGTCAGCCCGAGGTTGCCGCCCTCCCCGACGCACCTGGCTCGCAGCTCGCCCCCGTTGACCCGCAGCCCGTCGTTGGCCTTGTCACCGACCTGGGCGTTGGATTCGGTGGAGGCCTTCACGTACGTGCCGATGCCACCGTTCCACAACAGGTCGACCGGGGCCTTGAGCGCGGCGTTGATCAGATCCGCCGGGGACAGTGCGGTGACCGCCTTGTCGATGCCCAGCACCGTACGGATCTGGTCGTTGAGCGGGATCGACTTCATGGTCCGGGGGAAGATCCCGCCGCCCGCCGAGATCAGCGAAGCGTCGTAGTCGGCCCAGCTCGACCGCGGCAGCGCGAACACCCGCGACCGCTCCTCCCAGCTGCGCGCCGGGTCCGGATTCGGGTCGAGGAACACGTGACGGTGGTCGAACGCGGCGACGAGCTTGATGTGCTTGCTGAGCAGCATGCCGTTGCCGAACACGTCCCCGCTCATGTCGCCCACCCCGACGCAGCTGAAGTCCTCGGACTGGGTGTCCAGGCCCAGCTCGCGGAAGTGGCGGCGTACGGACTCCCAGGCCCCGCGGGCGGTGATCCCCATCGCCTTGTGGTCGTAGCCGGCCGATCCGCCGGAGGCGAAGGCATCGCCCAGCCAGAAGCCGGCCGAGACCGAGATCGCGTTGGCGATGTCGGAGAAGGTGGCCGTCCCCTTGTCGGCCGCGACCACCAGATAGGGGTCGTCGACGTCATAGCGGACCACGTCGGTCGGTGGCACGACCGCGCCGTCGACGATGTTGTCGGTGACGTCGAGAAGGCTGGTGATGAACAGCTTGTAGCAGGCGACCCCCTCGGCCAGCCACGCCTCCCGGTCCACCGCGGGGTCGGGCAGGCGTTTGGCGTAGAAGCCGCCCTTGGCCCCGACCGGCACGATCACGGTGTTCTTGACCATCTGCGCCTTGACCAGACCCAAGATCTCGGTCCGGAAGTCCTCGGCGCGGTCCGACCAGCGAAGGCCGCCACGGGCGACGGCGCCGAAGCGCAGATGCACCCCTTCGACCTGAGGAGAGTAGACGAAGATCTCGAACGCCGGTCGGGGCTCGGGCAGATCCGGGATCTGGCGCGGCAGCAGCTTGATCGCGATGGCCTTGCGCGCCGAGGCGAAGAAGTTGGTGCGGATCGCGGCCTCGATCACCGCGAGGTAGGAACGGATGATCCGGTCATGATCAAGACTGACCACGTCGTTCAGCCCGTTCTTGATCTTGTCGACCAGCTCGCTCGTCCGCCGCTCCCGGGTGGGCCGGTCGTCGCCGGACTCGGGGTCGAACTTGGTCTCGAACAGGTTCACCAGCAGCCGGGCGAGATCGACGTTGGCGGTCAGTGCCTGCGCGATGTAGGTCTGGCAGTAGGTCACGCCGACCTGGCGCAGGTAGCGCCCGATGGCGCGCAGCACACTGACCTGCCGCCAGTCGAGGTCGGCGCCCATCACCAGCGCGTTGAAGCCGTCCGGCTCGCTCAGACCGGTGTAGGAGGCGGAGAACGCGTCCATGAACTGCTGCCGGGCGGGCAGGGTCCAGCGCCGGTTCACGGCCGTCGGCCCCGCCGGGGATGATCAGCCCGAAGTCGTAGATGAACGCCTTGTCCTGGTTGACCATGGACAGCTCGTACGGTCGCTCGTCGATCACGTCGACGCCGAGCAGGGAGAGGTGCGGCAGCACCCGCGACAGCGACAGCGACTCCTCCCGACGGAAGATCTTGAGCCGCAGGTCGGCCTCGTCGTCGGTCCGGTCGGGCGCGTAGAGGGCCAGCGACATGCCGCCGCTCTCGTCCAGCTCGGTCAGCGCGGCGAGGTCCTTGACCGCCTGCCGGGGGGTGTAGTCCTCCTTGTACCCCTCGGGCAGCGCTCCGACCAGGGTGGCCAGCTGGTCGGCCTGGTCGCGGTCCGCCGAGCTGGTCGGCGAACTCGTCGTTCCAGGAGCGGGTGGCCAGGGTCAGCTCGCGTTCCAGCGAACGGATGTCGATCTCGCCCATCGACTCTCCGACCGGCATCCGGAGCACGAAGTGCAGCCGGGCGAGCACCGACTCGGTGACCCGGGCGGTGTAGTCGATCGACGCGCCACCGAGGCTGCGCATCAGGATCTCCTGCATCCGGTTGCGCACCGCGGTGGTGTAGCGGTCGCGGGGTAGGTAGACCAGGCAGGACAGGTAGCGGCCGTACGCGTCGCGCCGGACGAACATCCGCACCTGGCGGCGCTCCTTGAGGTGCGCAACCTTCTCGACCACCCCGGCCAGCTCGTCCAACGAGGTCTGGAACAGCTCGTCGCGCGGATAGGTGTCGAGCACGTCCATGATCGCCTTGCCACCGTGGCTGTGCTCGTCGTAGCCCGACTCGCGCAGCACTCCGGACGCCTTCTGCCGCAGCACCGGGATCCGGTTGACGCTCTCGGAGTAGGCGGTGGAGGAGAACAACCCGATGAAGCGGCGCTCGCCGATCACATTGCCGGCGGCGTCGAACCGCCGGACGCCGACGTAGTCGAGGTAGGCCGGTCGGTGCACCCGGGACTTGTAGTTGTCCTTGGTGATGACCATCAGCGCATGGTGGGTGTTGGGCTGGGGCAGGGCGTGGAACGCTCCGGGGGCGTCCTGATCCGCCCGCAGGATGCCCAGCCCGGTCGCCGGGACCGGGCGGTAGTGCGGCGGTCGGTTCTCCGACCAGCTCGTACTCGCGGTAGCCCAGGAACGTGAAGTGGTTGGCATTTGAGCCAGATCAACAGCTCGCGCGCCAGTTCCGCCTCGTCGGCTCGCCCACCGATGGCGGTCGGGTCGGAGAGCAGGTCGATCGTCTCCTGGGCCCGGTTGATCATCTTCTCCCAGTCCTCGACCGTCTCCTCGACCAGCCGCAACACCTCGAGCAGATCCCTGCTCGAGATCGGGGACCAGCGTCTCGGGCGCCTCCTGCCGGGCCGGTGGCAGGATCTCCAGGTGCATCCACGACTCCTGCATCACCGTGGGGTCGTGGTCGACATCGCTCGAGCGGACGATGCCGTGCAGCGTGCCGCCGAGGTCGCGACGGACCAGGAACTGCGGATGGAAGACCTCGCGGATGCTCCACCCCTGCCGGAGCACCTCCATCGTCACCGAGTCGACCAGGAACGGCTGGTCGTCGGTGACGATCTGCACCACCGTCGCGCCGCCCGCCGTCCAGCCGTCGTCGCTCTGGCTCGGCGTCCGGATCGTGATCGTCGCCCGGGCCGCCGGACGGTGCATAGCCGCTCGATAGTGGCTCTCGACGAGGCCGAGCAGGTCCTCGACCGTGCGCTCGTCCACGTCGACGGCATCGACGTGTCGGAAGTAGTGGTGGAGGAAGATCTTCACCGCCTCGGCGTCTTGTCCGAGCTCGGCGGCGATGGCGGCCCCCCGGGCCGCTACCTGAGCGATTTTCTCGGTCTTCTCGCGTTCCAGCTCGACCTCGAAAGTGGTCACAGCAACCTTCCGATCATGAGACGGCACACGACGATGTGCGCTGCTCCCGAGCCTAAACCCCCGCCTGACATGATGGGCCGATGGACATCACAACCGGCCTAGATTTCGCCGCCTCGCCCGATGACGTGTACGCGATGATGACGGACCAGAAGTACCTGGAGGAGGTCTGCGTCGCCAGCCAGTCGCTCAGCTACGACGTGTCGGTCTCCGGGTCCCAGACCCACGCCGCTCGTACGCTGCCCTCCCCCGAGTCGGCCGCTCGTTTCACCGGCCCGCAGCTGACCATCGTCGAGGACATCGCGTGGGCCGAGCCGGCAGCCGACGGGTCCCGGCTCGGTGCCATCACGATGACGGTCAAGGGCCAGCCGGTGACCCTGAAGGGGCAGTTGAAGCTCGGCCCCGGCGGTCGGGGCACGACGGTCCACCTGGACGGGGAGCTCAAGGTCGCGATCCCGCTGCTCGGCAAGAAGCTCGAGCAGGCCTCGGCACCCGCGGTGCTCGCTGGATTCCGGACCCAGCAGCACGTCGGGGACCGCTGGCTGGAGGACTGACGTCAACGGGGAATCCGCGCCCCGTCGTCGGTGGTCCCGGTTCCCCGAAGATCCGCAAACGTGGCCATCGGCGCCGGTGAGCCGGGCCAGCGTCTCCTCGACGTCGTCGCGCTCGACCGGAGGGAGCTAGATCGCCTTGGCCTGCTCCGCGGCCTCGCGCCGCTTCTTGGCCGCCTCGACCGAGGCCCGCAGCGCGGCGACCAGGTCGACGACCTCGGCCTCCTTGGGCGCCTCAGCCTCCTCGACCATCGGGACGCCGGCGGCCTTGCTCTGCACGACGGTCTCCAGTGCCTCGCGGTAGGAGTCGGTGAAGTCGTCCGGCTTGAAGTCGCCGGCCAGGGCGTCGATGAACGACCGGGCCATGGTGACCTCGGCGTCGGACACCGTGACCGTCTCCGGCGGTGCGGCGAACGACCCGTCCCGCAGCTCGTCGGGCCAGAGCATGGTGTGCATCCGCAGCACCCCGTCGACCGGCCGGATCAGGGCCAGCGCCTCCCGGGAGCGCAGCGCGACCTTGACGACGGCACACTGCCCGCTGCTGAGCAGGGCGTCGCGGAGCAGCACGTACGGCTTGACGCCGGGCCCGTCGGCCTGCAGGAAGTAGGTCTTGTTGAAGTAGGTCGGGTCGACGTCCTCCTCGGCCACGAACTGGACCACCTCGACCGTCTTGGTCGTGGTCAGCGGCAGGGCGTCGAAGTCCTCCTTCTCCAAGATCACCATCCGGCCGTCGGCCAGCTCGTAGCCCTTGGCGATCTCGGCGAACGGGATCTCGAGCCCATCCTTCTCACAGACCCGCTTGTACTTGATCCGGCCGCCGTCCTCGGCGTGCACCTGCCGGAAGCTGATGTCCTTCTCCTCGGTCGCCGAGTAGAGCTTCACCGGGATCGTGACCAGGCCGAAGGAGATGGCACCTTTCCAGATTGAGCGTGGCATGTGCTTAGTCTGCCTCAGCCCAGCTGATCCAGCTCGTCAACCGCGAACCAGAGCAGGTCGTGGGTGTCGACCAGCTCCTGGACGGCCGGGGTGGCGAGGGCTTCAGCCAGGCCGGCGATCCCTGCCGCATGCCGGGCCCGGGTCAGCGCCTCGGCCGCCGCCGGCTCGTCGGCGAACAGCGACTGCACCTGGCTCCAACGCAGCCCTTCGACCTGGACCTCGCCGTGGTGGGTCTCTCGATCACTGAGCTGGCCCACCGCGACGTCGGCGGCCAGCACCAGCCGGAGCGGATCGGTGGTGATCACTACGGCGAGCACGCCCGCGTTGTTCAGCGCGACGAAGTCGGCCTCCTCGGCACTGGTGTCAGAGCCCAGGGCCGAGGTCAGTGTCGGCGTCGTCGCGCAACCGTGGCGATCACCCAGATCGTGACCAGCCCGCAGCCGGGCCGCGTCGTGGTGCGACACCGGGACGAAGATCATCACCGGTCAGCCCCCAGCCACGTCGTCGGTGACCGCTTCCTCGGCGACTGCTTTCTTGGCGACGGCTTTCTTGGCGACGGCATTCTTCGCGGCGGCCGTCTTCCTGGTTGCCGCCTTCCTGGCCGGCGGGGTCGGTGACGCCGGCGTGGTGGGTGCCAGGTCGGCCGGCGAAACCTCCGGCACCGCGGCCTTCTTGGCCGGGGTCTTCGCAGCGGCCGCGGCACGGGTGGCCAGTGCGCGTACCGCAACGCGTTTCTGGGCCGCACGCTTCTGGGCCGCCTCCGTGCGGGCAGCCGCCTTCTTGGTCGCCGAACGGCGGGCCGACGCCGAGGCCTTGCGGGTCGGTTGTCTGGAGCTGGCCGCCCGTACGGTGGTGTCGAGCAGCTCCTCCAGTGCGTCGGTCAGGCACTGGGCCAGCACCTCGAGGTCGGTGATCGCATCACGGTCGGCATTGAGGCCGAAGAAGATCTCGCCGTTGTACGACGTCACCCCGATGGTCAACAGGTGACCGGTGGACAGCGGCAGCACCGGATAGCTGGCCACCATCTCGGCGCCGGCGGCGTAGAGCGGCACCTGGGGGCCGGGCACGTTGGTCACCACGATGTCGTGCTGCTTGCGCATCACCTCGGCCGACACCCGTACGCCGAGTGCGTGCAGCGTGGCCGGCGCGAACCCGGCGATGTCGGAGAGCGACCGTGCCCCCACCGCCCGGCCGGTGTCCTTGTGCGCCTGCGTCCCGTACGCGACCTGGTGCAGCCGCATCAACGCGTTCGGCTCACCGATCGGCAGGTTCTGCAGGTGCGGCGCAACCTGGCTGCCCAGCGACGTGAGCTCGCCGTCGTCCTCGGTCACGCTCATCGGCACCAGAGCGGTCAGCGAGCTGCTGGACCCCAGCGACTCGCCGCGGGTCAGCAGCCAGGCCCGCAGCCCGCCGGAGATGATGGCCAGCACGACGTCGTTGATGGTGTGCTGGTGCTCCGCCCGGACCGCCTTGAGGTCTTCCAGCGACACGCGAACGGTGGTGAAACGGCGCTGCTCCGAGACCACCCCGGCCAGGGGTGAGCCCGACGCCGGCCGGCCGCCGCGCAAGGCGTCGCCGGCCAGCTCACCGAGCGCGCCGCCGACCCCGCCGACTGCCTCTCCGACCGCCACCGCGATGCCCAGCGCCCCGGTCAGCGTGCCCCGGAGGTTGTCGATCGCCACCTGCGGATCCTGTGCGCTCTCCCAGAGAGCACCCGCCATCAGCTCCAGCGCGGTGGGTTCCGGCAGCGGGTGCCAGGTGTCGGCGCTGCTGCGCGGGCTGGCCTGCGGCTCGGGTTCGGCGTCCAGCAGCACCTGTCCGATGTCGACCGTGTCGATGCCGTCGACCAGGCTGAGGTGCGACTTGGTCACCAGGGCGAACCGGTTGCCCTTCAGGCCCTCGACCAGGTACATCTCCCACAGCGGCCGGGACCGATCCAGCCGCCGGGCCAGCACCCGGCCGACGAACTCCCGCAGCTGGTCCATGGTCCCCGGCCGCGGCAGCGCTGAGCGGCGTACGTGGTAGGTGAGGTCGAAGCTCTCGTCGTCGACCCACACCGGTCCGGCGAGCCGGGCCGGGATGCTGCGCACCCGCTGCCGGTATCGCGGTGACGTAGGCGATCCGGTCGCGGATCAGCGCGATCAGGTCCTCGTAGTCGAAGTCGTCCGAACCGGCGTCGAAGATGTCGACGGTCCCCACGTGTCCTGGGGTGTGAGCGGTGTCGAGCGCGAGCAACGAGTCCTCGAGCGGGGTCAGTCGCTGCGGCATCGTCGTCCTTGTGGCTAGGCTCGTCGGTCGCCTTCACCGTACTCCGACGGGTCCGCCGGGGAACGCAATGCCGGGCCCGATCGTGCACTCAGATTAGGGTCGGAGGTATTCGCCCCGGACACGGATCGGAGATGGGCACGGTGGAGCAACTCCCGCGGCGTCGGGTGCGGACTGGTCGTCAGCGGCGGCCTGGCGGTGGTCGGGCTGCTGTTGACCGCGGCCTGCACCAGCTCGCCCGAGCCGGCGGCCAGCACGAGTCCGGCGCCGGCCAGCAGCGTGGCCAGCCCGTCGGCTCTGGCCAGCGAGACCCCGGCCGGCCCGACCCCGAGCGCTCAGCAACCGAGCGCCCAGAGCCCCGACAGCCAGACCCTCAAGATCGACATCTCCATCGCGAACGGTCAGGTCACTCCCAACGGGAAGAAGATCGACGTCGAGGTGGGCCAGACGGTCTTGCTGAACGTGACCAGCGACGAGGACGACGAGATCCACGCCCACACCGGGGGCGACGGCTACGAGCTGGAGGTGCCGGCCGGCAAAGCCACCACCGGCTCGTTCACCCTGGACTCCGCCGGCAGCTTCGAGGTGGAGTCGCACCACCTGGAGAAGGTCATCGTGATCTTGAACGCCCGCTGATCCGGGGAACCATGTCCTCATGCGTTGCCTGCTGATGCTGGTCCCCCTGCACGGGATCGCGTCGCGCCACGACCTGCCGCTGCCGTTCTCCTTCGTGGTCGTCGGTGCGGCCGCCGCCCTGACCATCTCGTTCGTGGTGTTGATCTTCGCGTGGCGTCGGCCCCGCTTCCGCTCGGTCGGTGGCCGGGTGCTGCCGGGTCTGACCCGGGTGGTCGACCATCGTGTCGTCCGGCTGGTCGCCAGCTCGGTGATCATGGTCGTCTACGCCTGGGTGGCGCTGGCGATGACCTTCGGCCGCGATCTGTTGACCAACCCGATCTTCGGGTTCGTCTACGTCTGGATGTGGGTCGGCCTGGTACCACTGTCGCTGCTCCTCGGCCAGTTCTGGCGAGCGACGAACCCGTTGCGCACCCTGCATCGCGGACTGTGCGCCCTGGCCCGCATCGACCCGCAGTCAGGACTCGTCCGGCTGCCCCGGTGGGTCGGCGTCTGGCCCGCCGCACTGGGCGTCTTCGGCTTCGGCTGGCTCGAGCTGGTGCAGCCCGACCGGACCACCTTGGCCATCCTGCGGGTCTGGGTGCTGGCCTGGCTGGTGATCATGATCTTGGGTGCGATCGTCTTCGGCTCCCGTTGGATCGGGGCTGCCGACCCGTTCGAGGCGTACGCGCGAGCTGTCGCCCAGCTGTCGCCCTGGCGTCGGGTCGGCGATCAGCTGCGGCTGGTCAATCCGCTCGCCGGCCTGAACGCCTGGCGGCCACCCCCGGGGTCGGCGGCCGTGGTGGCCGTGCTGCTCGGCAGCACGGCCTTCGACAGCTTCGCCAACACCAGCTGGTGGATCCAGACCGTGCAGAGCTCGAGCCTCCGGGTGACCACCTGGGGCAGCGGCGGCCTGCTGGTCATGGTCGCCATCGTGCTCCTGACCTTCAGTGCCGCCGCGGCGTGGATGGGTCGCTACGGGGAACGGCCGGCTCGGGACTACCCGCGGCTGATGGCCGGGTCGTTGGTGCCGATCGTGATCGGTTATGCCGTCGCGCACTACGCGACGCTCCTGATCGTGGAAGGCCAGCGAACCGCAATCAACTTCTCCGACCCGCTGGGCCGCGGCTGGAACGTCTTCGGCTCCGCCGGCATGGGGGTCAACTCGGCGGTCTTCGCCCACCCCACCGCCATCGCCGTGGTCCAGCTGCTGGCGATCATCGGGGGTCACGTGGTCGGCATCATCAGCGCTCATGAGAAGGCGGTCGCCTTGCTTCCGCAGGACCGGGCCCTCCGGGGCCAGTGGCCGATGCTCGCGGTGATGATCGGCTACACCTGCGCCGGGCTGGTCCTGCTGTTCTCGCCCTGACCTGACGGGTTCGTCAATGTCATGACAAATGTGGGTATAGTGTCCCGCCGTGACGTCAGCGCTGCGGGTGGGAATCGTCGGACTCGGTTGGATGGGTCAGGTGCACGCGCGGGCGTACGCGCGGCTGGCTCAGCACTATCTGGACACACCGCTGCGACCAGAGCTGGTCGCGGTGGCCGACAACGCCGGTGACGCCCGGCTGCAGGGCGCCATCTCGGCGTACGGCTTCCGCGACGTGCACGCCGACTGGCGCGAGCTGGTCGGCCGCGACGACATCGACCTCATCTCCATCACCGGGCCGAACTTCATCCACCGCGACGTCGCGGTCGCGGCCGCCCGGGCCGGCAAGCACCTGTGGATCGAGAAGCCGGCCGGGCGCAACGCCGGCGAGACGGCTGAGATCGCGGACGCGGTCCGAGCCGCAGGCGTACAGTCCGCGGCCGGCTTCAACTACCGCAACGCACCGGCCGTGGAGCTGGCCCGCCGGCTGGTCGCCGAGGGCCGGCTGGGCCGGGTCGAGCACGTCGGGATCCGGATGCTCGCCGACTACGCCGCGCACCCCGAAGGCGCGCTGACCTGGCGCTACCAGAACGCCTGGGCCGGCTCCGGCGTCCTCGGTGACCTGGTCAGCCACGGCGTCGACCTGGGCCGCTATGTCGTCGGTGAGATCGCCGAGCTGATCTGTGACACCGCGATTTTCATCCCGCAACGGGCGGCGGCCAGCGGCGCCACCTTCGCCCACACGGCCCGCGGCAGCGGCGCCCTCAGCCCGGTCGAGAACGAGGACCATGCCTCAGCGCTGCTCCGGTTCGCCGACGGCGCCAGGGGCGTGCTCGAGTCGAGCCGGGTCGCGGTGGGCGAGCAGTGCACGTACGGCATCGAGGTGCACGGGGAACGCGGTGCCCTGTCCTGGGACTTCCGCCGGATGGGCGAGCTGCAGGTGTGCCTCGACCAGGACTACCAGAACGCCTCGTACGCCACCCGTTACGTCGCCCCGGGTGACGGCGAGCTGAGCTTCTTCCAGCCGGGCTCCGGCATCGCGATGAGCTATGACGACCTGAAGGTGATCGAGGCCCACCGGCTGGTCCGCTCCATCGCCACCGGCACCCCCGAGGGCGCAACCGTGGTGGATGCGTTGGCGGCCGCTCGGCTCGTGGACGCCATGGCCGAGTCCGCCGCCGAGCGCCGCTGGGTCAGCCTCTGACCAGCGACGCATCGCTGCTTTGTCATAACAAGCGATCCGGTCAACCTAGGGCATCGGTCGCCGGACCCCTATGCTTTTGGCCATGAGTGACGTCCCAGCGGTTCGCGAGCTCGACATCACTCTCGAACGCAACTCCCCCGTGCCGCTCTACTACCAGCTCGCCCAGTCGATCGAGCACGCGATCAACACCGGCCTGCTGGCCCCTGGAGACCGGCTCGAGAACGAGCTGTCGATGACCAGCCGGCTGGGTCTGTCCCGGCC
Source organism: uncultured Actinomycetota bacterium (assembly GCA_963740705.1). Lineage (GTDB taxonomy): Bacteria > Actinomycetota > Actinomycetes > Propionibacteriales > Propionibacteriaceae > Microlunatus. The sequence continues at coordinate 493,546 of CAVUGB010000004.1, read as the reverse complement.
GACCGCCCGGCAGGCGATCCAGGAGCTGGTCAAGAAGGGGCTGTTGGTCCGCAAGCGGGGCGTCGGCACCCAGGTCGTCCGGTCGCAGTTCCGTCGCGACGAGCGGCTCAGCAGCCTGAACGAGGACCTGGCCAAAGCCGGCAAGGTGCCGAGCACCACGATCTTGGAGTTCTCGGTCGGCGAGCTCGACCAGAGCGTCCGCGACGCCATCGATGCCGAGGCGGTCACCGAACGGGAGTTCATCAAGATCAAGCGCCTGCGGTTCGCCGACGGCGTGCCCCTTGCGGTGCTCACGAACTACCTTCCCGCCACGGTCGGGCTGGAACGCGACGAGCTCGAGAACAAGGGCCTGTACGCCTGCCTGCGATCGCTCGGGATCAACCTGAAGATCGCCCACCAGCGGATCTCGGCTCGACTGATGACCGAGGCCGAGGCCGAGCTGCTGGACGAGGAGACCCCGGCCGCCTGTTTGACGGTGGACCGCCTCGCCTACGACGACGTCGGCCAGTTCGTCGAGTTCGGCCGCCACATGTACCACGCCGCGCACTACTCGATCCAGTCCTCCCTCGTCGTCTGAACGTCCCCGGGTCCCTCAGGAACGTGGCCCGAGCTCGAGGGCGGCGCACAGCCACCGATCGGTCAGCGCCTCCAGCCGGAAGGCCATGGCCACCGAACGCCCCATCACACTCACATGGGCCGACACCTCGGCCACCTCGGGGTGCGGGTGCTGGACCCGGACCGACCGCAGCGTCGGGGCTGACGTGAGGCGTACGGGCTCGGTCCGACGCCGGCGTTGGTGCAGGAAGATCGCGGTCAGCACGTCGTCGTCGACCCACCGGTTCAGCTGCGCAACCGGACGTCGGGCATGCAGCGCCTCGACGAGGGCCACCGCCAAGGCAGTGCTCCAGGTCCGTGCGTCCGGCAACCTGGGGTCCTGCCGGGCACACCAGCGCGACCGTACGAGCGTCGCCTCGACCTGGTCGGACATCCGGTCGAGCCCGTTCAGGTCGAGAGTCGGCTGATCGGCTGACGGCGGCGGCTGCACCACCGGATGCCAGCTCCAGCCCGGTGGCCGGCTGTCGGCGAGAGGTCGTACGAGCAGGGGTGCGATCGTCATCGGCGGTCCTCCAGGTTGGTCAGGTCAGCAAGCCTGTGGCGCCGCCGGTGGGTAAGAGAAGACCCCCGACGAAATCTGTGGACAACTCGCCGGCTAGCCGCGCAGAGCGACCCAGGTCTGACCGGGCTTGAGCGCGATGTCTCGGCCGGACGCGTCGGTGAGGCGAAGCGGCGCGGCAACGTCGGACCGAGACCACGTGCCGTTCAACTTCTTCCCGTCGCGGTAGATCACCACCGTGCCCCGGCCGACGGTGTCGGACTGGACCGACGCGGACCCCAGCACGTCCCGGTTGCCATCCGGGTGGTTGTGCACGCTCATCACCACCACGTTGTCGGTCTTCGCGATCGTGCCGTCGTCACCGTCGGCATAGGTCCGGCCGTTCCAGCGAACCGTGTAGCGGCCCTTGGCGTAGCCGAACCCGAAGGTGTCGTGCCCGACCGTGACTTTCGCTGTGGCCGCCCGGTCGGCGTTCACGAGACGCTCATCGTCGGCGGAGAAGGTCCAACCGATCGGCTTGGCCCCGGCCACCTTCTCCGAGGCGGCGACCTTGGCGAGGTTCACCCGGACGTTGTGCGGAGCCACCCGGCGCGGGTCACGGGTCGCGCGGTAGATCGGCACGATCGAGGCCGCGTCGATCTTGCGCTGGACGCGGGCGTTGGCGCCGGAGTAGACCAGGCCGGGCTTGCCGAACAGCGGCAACAGCTGGACATCGGTGCTCCGGGCGCTGCGCACCGGCTCGACCGCCTTGGGAAATCTCGTGTGGTAGATCGCGACCAGCCGAGTTTGAGCACCCTCGACCTCCTCGATGAAGACGATGTCCGCCGCGTGCAGGCCGACCTGGGGTCGGGCCAAGGCGATGTTCTCCACCTTGACCGCGAACACCTCGTGGTCGCTCACCTCAGCCCCGGTCAGGGGGTCGGTGGGTCTGGACTCTGGCGTCGGCGAGGTTGACACCGACGAGCCCGGAGCGCGCGGTGTGGAGGACGCGTCGCTGACGCTCGGAGCGGTCTGTGGCTCGCCGGGCCCCGCCGTGGTGGCGATGGTCACCGCGCCGGCGACGACCGCCACAGCGGCGACGGACACAGCAACGGTGTGCGCCCGCTTCCACACGACGGCCATCCGCTAGCTGGCGCCCGACTTCCCGTGGCACATCTTGAACTTCTTGCCGGAGCCACAGGGACAAGGCGCATTCCGACCGACTCCGGCGTACGGGTCATCCGCCGTGCTGGCCTCGGCCTTGTTCACCGTGCCGTCCTCGCCGGGCGCGGAATAGCTGAGCGGACGCCGCCGCTCGGCTCCGAGGCCCTTGGCCTTGACCTGCGGGCGGGCCGATACCGGCTCGGGCTCAGGCTCGAAGTCAGGTTCCTCGATCCGGTCGTCCTCGTCCTCGTCCAGCGGATGGACCAGCACCCCAGGGCCGTCGGGGTCGGGACCCGACTCGACCAGATGCTGACCGTTGCGGTGTCCGTTACGCCCGGCGCCGATCTGCACGGCCCGGCCGTCCGCACCGGCAACTACGCCGACCGCCGGAGCCGGAGCCTCGATCTCCACCTCGAGGTGGAAGACGTAGCCGACGACCTCCTCCATGAAGGCCGACATCATGGCGTTGAACATGTCGCCACCCTCGCGCTGGTACTCCACCAGTGGGTCGCGCTGAGCCATCGCCCGCAGGCCGATGCCCTCTCGCAGGTAGTCCATCTCGTAGAGGTGCTCACGCCACTTGCGATCCAGCACCGTCAGCAGCACGCGACGCTCCAGCTCGCGCATCACCTCCGAGCCCAGGGCCTCCTCACGCTTGTCGTACGCCTCCTGCGCGTCGGCCTTGAAGTCCTCGATCAGGGTCTGCCGGTCGAGGTCGTCGCGCTCCTCGTACTCCTCGCGCGACAGGGAGACCGGATAGAGGGTGTTGAGGTTGGTCCACAGCTGCTCGAGGTCCCAGTCCTCGGTGAAGCCCTCGGTGGCCGCGACCACATACTGCTCGACCACCGTGTCCACGGTGGTCCGGAGCCGGGCCTCGACGTCAGCACCCTCGAGCACCTTGCGCCGGTCGCCGTAGACCGCGTGCCGCTGCCGGTTCATCACGTCGTCGTACTTCAGGATGTTCTTGCGGATCTCGAAGTTCTGCGACTCGACCTGGGCCTGAGCGGCGGCGATCGAGGACGACACGCGCTTGTTCTCGATCGGCTGGTCGTCGGGCATCTTGAGCGCCTGCAGCACCCACTCGACGATGTCGGACTTGAACAGCCGCATCAGGTCGTCGCCCAGGGACAGGTAGAACCGGCTCTCCCCCGGGTCGCCCTGGCGGCCGGAACGACCGCGCAGCTGGTTGTCGATCCGACGGGACTCGTGCCGCTCGGAGCCGACGACGTAGAGGCCGCCGGCGTCGACGACCTCCTCGTGCTCGGCCGCGGTCGACTCCTCGAACGTCTTCAGCAGGTCCGGGTACTGCGCCTCGTACTCCTCGGAGTGCTCAACCGGGTCGATGCCGGCGTCGTGCAGCTTCTTGTCAGCCAGGAACTCGGGGTTGCCGCCGAGGATGATGTCGGTGCCACGGCCGGCCATGTTGGTCGAGACCGTCACCGCACCCTTGGCGCCGGCCATGGCGACGATGGCGGCCTCACGCTCGTGCTGCTTGGCGTTCAACACCTCGTGCGGCACCCCGGCCCGCTTGAGCAGGGTGGAGAGCACCTCGGACTTGGCCACCGACGCCGTGCCGATCAGCACCGGCTGACCGTTCTCGTGACGGTGGCGATGTCCTTGACGATGGCTTCGAACTTCGCCTCTTCGGTCCGGTAGATCAGGTCGCGCTGGTCGCCGCGGATCATCGGCTTGTTGGTCGGGATGGGCACCACGCCGAGGCCGTAGATCTTCTGGAACTCGCTGGCCTCGGTCATCGCCGTGCCGGTCATCCCGGAGAGCTTCTCGTACATGCGGAAGTAGTTCTGCAGGGTGATGGTCGCCAGCGTCTGGTACTCGTCGCGGATCTGGACCCGCTCCTTGGCCTCGATCGCCTGGTGCAGGCCCTCGTTGTAGCGGCGGCCGATCAGCGTACGGCCGGTGTGCTCGTCGACGATCAGCACCTCGCCCTCGACGACGACGTAGTCCTTGTCCTTCTTGAACAGCTCCTTGGCCTTGATGGCGTTGTTCAGGTAGGAGATCAACGGCGTGTTGGCCGATTCGTAGAGGTTGTCGATCCCGAGCCGGTCCTCGACCACGTCGATGCCGTTCTCGAGGATGGCGACGGTGCGCTTCTTCTCGTCGACCTCGTAGTGGTCGTCGCGCTTGAGCCGGTCGACCATCTTGGCGAACTCGGGATACCAGCGATGGGAGTCCTCGGCGGGACCGGAGATGATCAGCGGCGTCCGAGCCTCGTCGATCAGGATCGAGTCGACCTCGTCCACGATGGCGAAGTGGTGCTCGCGCTGGACGCAGTCCTCCAGCGTCAAAGCCATGTTGTCGCGCAGGTAGTCGAAACCGAACTCGTTGTTGGTGCCGTAGGTGATGTCGGCCGCGTACGCCGCCCGCCGCTCCGCCGGATCCATCTGGGACAGGATCGCGCCGACCTCGAGACCGAGGAAGTGGTGGATGCGGCCCATCTGCTCGGACTGGAACTTGGCCAGGTAGTCGTTCACCGTGATGACGTGCACGCCACGGCCGCTCAGCGCGTTCAGGTAGGACGGGGCGGTGGCCACCAGGGTCTTGCCCTCACCGGTCTTCATCTCGGCGATGTTGCCCAGGTGCAGGGCGGCTCCACCCATGATCTGGACGTCGAAGTGGCGTTTGCCCAACACCCGCTTGCTGGCCTCGCGTACGGTCGCGAACGCCTCGGGCAGCAGCGACTCGAGCGTCTCGCCCTTCTCGTAGCGCGCCTTGAACTCGGCCGTCTGCCCCCGCAGCTCGTCGTCGCTCATCGCGACGAAGTCCTCCTCGATGGAGTTGACCTGGTTGGAGATCCGCGTGAGCTGCTTGAGAATCTTGCCTTCGCCGACGCGCAGCAGCCTGTCCATCAAAGCCACGGAAACTGGCTCCCTCACCTCGTTGTCACCCGGTTGAACGGGTCGGAAGCGTCCAGGGTTTCCCGGACGCGCCCCCTATCGTAAGCGCTGCTGCGCGGAGCCGACCTCAACCATCCGTCGCCGAGCGAGACTCGGCCCACTGGTCCACACCCGATTCCACCGCGTACTTGTCGATCTCGGCCAGCTCGTCCTCGGTGAAGTCGAGCCGGTTGACCGCGGCCACGTTGTCCTCGAGCTGGGCGACGCTGCTGGCGCCGATGAGCGTCGAGGTCATCGCGGTGTTGCGGAGCACCCAGGCCAGGGCCAGCTGGGCCAGTGTCTGACCGCGGCTCTTGGCGATCTCATTGAGCGCGCGGACCCGGGCGAGGTTGTCCTCGTTGATCATCTCCGCCTCCAGGGACTTGCCCTGGGCGGCGCGGGAGTCACTGGGCACGCCGTTCAGGTAGCGGTTGGTCAGCAACCCCTGGGCGAGCGCGGTGAAGGCGATGCAGCCGATGCCCTCGGACTCGAGCACCTGGAGCAAGCCGCCCTCGATCCACCGGTTGAACATGGAGTAGGACGGCTGGTGGATGGTCATCGGGGTCCCCAGCCCCCGCAGGATCTCGGCGGCGCGCTTGGTGTGCTCGGGCGAGTAGGACGACACGCCGACGTAGAGCGCCTTGCCGGCCCGTACGGCGGCGTCGAGCGCCCCCATCGTCTCCTCCAGCGGCGTCTCGGGGTCGGGCCGGTGGTGGTAGAAGATGTCGACGTAGTCCAGGCCCATCCGCTGCAACGACTGGTCCAGGCTGGCGGTGAGATATTTGCGCGAGCCGTAGTCACCGTACGGGCCCGGCCACATGTCCCAACCCGCCTTGCTGGAGATGACCAGCTCGTCGCGGTAGGGCTTGAAGTCCTGACGCATCATCCGACCGAAGTTGACCTCGGCGGCGCCGTAGGGCGGACCGTAGTTGTTGGCCAGGTCGAAGTGGCTCACGCCGAGGTCGAAGGCCCGCCGGGCCACAGCGAGCTGGGTCTCGTACGGCTTGTCGTCCCCGAAGTTGTGCCAGAACCCGAGCGACACCGCGGGCAGCTTGAGCCCGCTGCGCCCGCAGCGTCGGTAAGGCTGGACGTCGTAACGGTTGTCATCGGCGACATAAGTCATGCCGCCACGCTATACGGACGCCCCCCACCGCCCCTCCGGGCCCTCCACCACGCTCGCGAGCACCGGGGCCAGGTCGCCGCGGGGCAACACCTGCACCGCGGACAGGCCGAGCCACTCGGCCATCAGTGCGAGCTCTGCGGCGAGCTCGACGGCCACGTATGCCGCGTCCTGGCCGGCCTCCAGCCAGGCCGAGTTGACCTTGAGCACCCCACGGGGCCGGTCGGCCTTCAGATCGACGCGGGCGACGAAGGTTTCATCGAGCAGGAACGGGTAGACGTAGTAGCCGTGGATCCGCTTCGCTTCCGGGACGTAGATCTCGATCCGGTAGAAGAAGTCGAAGAGCCGCTCCAGCCGGGCCCGTTCGAAGATCATCGAGTCGAACGGGCTGAGCAAGGCGCGGGTGGTGATCCGGCGCGGGTGGCGGGCCTGGTGCCACAGGTAGTGCGGCTTGTTCTCGGCGCCCTGCACAGTGACCGGCAGCAGCTCACCGGCATCGACCAGGGTCGCGATCGCGTCCCGGGTCATCTGCGGACGAGTGCGGAAGTAGTCGCGGAGACTGAACTCGTCGGCCACCCCGAGGGCCTGCGCGGCGCGGCGTACGAGCCCGGCCACTGACTCCTCGGGCGTCGGGGTCTCGACAGCCAGAATGGCGGCCGGCAGCACCCGCTCGGGCAGGTCGTAGACCCGCTCGAACTGTGAGTTGCGCCGGGCGGACGTGATCTCACCGCAGTAGAACAGCCACTCCAGCGCCGTCTTGACGCTCGACCAGTTCCACCCCCAGTTGCTCCGGTCCCGCTCCTCCTCGATCTCCAGCTGACGTGAGCTGATCGGGCCGCGGGCCGCAACCTCGTCACGTACGAAGGACACCAGGTCGGGGTCCTCCCGGGCGACGCGCTCGATCCCGGCCCAGACGTCGCGGTAGCCCTCCTGCATCCGAAACCGGAGCAGCGGCTGCACGTTGACGTCGATCAGGCTCGCCGCATGCCCCCAGTATTCGAAAAGCCGCCGCGACGGCTGGTGAGCGGCCCGGCTGAGCAAGGCGGGTTCGTACGGACCGAGCCGGGAGAACAGGGGCAGGAAGTGGGCCCGCTCGACCACGTTGATCGAGTCGATCTGAAACTGACCGAGCCGGTTGATGGTCGACTGGACGTCGCGGATGGTCACCGGACGATCGGGCCGAGGGATCCCGAAGCCCTGCGCCGCCAGTGCGACCCGTCGGGCCTGCGCTCGGGTCAGTCGTTCGCGGGTCACCTGGGAGACGCTAGCGCCCGCCTCTGACAATAAGATCCGGCGTACTCCACGCAGCAGTTTGCACGCTTCACCCAGGAAACATCCTGGGTGAAGCGGGTAACCAGCAGGTATACCTTCGAACCCGACAGCGGGCTGAGCCAGGTCGCCCCGCCCGGACCCCGGCGGGCTGGACGACCGGTCAGCCTCAGGAGGTCGCGGCGGCCAACGTGTCGGAGCTCTCCAGGCGGATCACACCGTAGTCGTACGCCTTGCGCCGATAGACCACGCTCGGCGTGTGGTGCTCGGAGTCGATGAAGAGGAAGAAGTCGTGGCCGACGAGCTCCATCTCGAGCAGGGCCTGGTCAAGGCTCATCGGGACGCCGGCGTGCACCTTCTCGCGGACCACCATCGGCCCGTCACCGTCGACCTCGATGCCGGCCACGGTGTGCATCGAGGAGCCGTTCATCTCCGGAGCGGCGTCCTCGAGCAGGGGCAGTTCGGCGGCCGCTTCGTGCAGCGACCGGGGAGCGTGCTGGCCGCGATGGACCCGCTTGCGGTCAGCCGCCTTGCGCAGCTGGGCCATGAGCTTGTCCAGAGCCATGTCGAAGGCCGCGGTCTTGTCCTCGGCGGCGGCCTCAGCCCGCACCACCGGTCCCTTCGTGCGCAGGGTTATCTCGACCCGACTGGCCTGGTCATGTTGCCGTCGATTCCGTTCGGCCGAGACCTCGACTTCGACCCGGATGACCCGGTCGTTCAGCTTCTCCAGTCGAGTGATCTTCTCGTCCACGTAGGCACGGAACTGATCCGACACGTTGCAATGCCGGCTCTTGACAACAACATCCATGTCAACCTCCATCTTGGGTCCGGAAATGACGAAGGCGCTTTCCGCACCAGATCTCCGGCTGAGCCGGAGATCGTTCTGGTGCAGGGAGCGCCATACACAGACGCTAGTCCTCCCCTGTCTCGTTTTCTACACCGGCCAGGACATCCTCACGGTCTTCTCAGTCCTCACCCCGGCCGGTCCGGGCTGGGCGGCCGACGGCGTACGGTCGCCGCCACGGTGGCCGCCCCGAGCACTTCGACGCCGGCCATTCGCAGCACCCGGGCCGCTTCGGTCAGGCTCGCGCCGGTGGTCACGACGTCGTCGACCAGGACGACCGGACCGGACAACCGCGTACGCCGCAGCTGAAACCCGTGCCGGAGGTTGGCCGCCCGTTGACCGGCGGACAGCCCAGCCTGGTCGGCGACTCCACGGCGTTGGTCCAGCGCTCGACGCGCGGTCACGGGGTCGATGCCGTGCAGCCGGCGCGTCGCCAGCCGGGTCATGGCCCAGGTTGCGTCGAAGCCGCGCTCGCGCACGGCTGCGCGCCCCGAGGGCACCGGCACCAGGATGACCGTTCCGGTGCGGTGCCCGGCCAGCAGGCGGTGCACGCTGACCGCCAGCCGCTCGGCCAGGAAGCGGGTCAACACCAGCGCCTGACGCTCTTTGTGAGCGTTGACGAGATTGCGCAGCACCACGTCGTACGGGGCGGAGGTCACCGTGACCGGAAAGCCGGCCGGCGTCGGATCGGGTGCGGTCGGATACGGCTGGTAGCCCGCCACCGTCGCCCGGCACTGCGGACAGATGCCCCAGGCCGGGACTCCGCAGCCGTGGCAGCTGGCCCCCAGCAGCAGGTCACCGGCGGCGCTGGCCCACCGCTCCGGGCTCATCCGGGATAGGCGATGGTCTTGACGTCGTCCAAGAAGGCCAACCACTGATCGTCGTCCTTCTTGTAGACCTGATCATTCTCCGTGACGATCAGCGTGGTCTGGGTGCTGAGCAGGACAGTGAGCTCGACTGGGTTACCCTCGCTGGCTTGCCCGCCGGGGGTGATCTTCGACGCGTCCACGTTGATCTCGACCGGACCGTACGGGGCCGCATCAACGGATGAGCCGAGCAGCAGCAGGTTGGTCGCGTCGACCCAGGCCACGTCGGTCATCCGGGTCACCGGGGGGAGGTTTTTCTGAGTGGGATCGAGCGCCTGCCAACCGTCGACGGTGATCGCCTTATCGCCGGACCGTACGATTCGGGCCAGGCCCAGCTCGGGCGGCCCTTTGGTGGACCGCCGGATCAAGGCGATCCGGCTTCCGTCGGGGGAGATCTTGAAGGCGCTGACGTCCTTGCTGAACACATCGCGGACATCGACCGGGAACCCGTGCTTGCGATCGGTGTCGGGAAACATCCACATCTTCTGCCGCCCGTCCTCGCGGCCGATGGCGAAGATCTCGCCGTAGCGGGTGAACTGCGGCCGCAGCAGGTCGCTCAGGCCGGTCTTGAGCAGGCTCACCTCGCCGCCGCTGTTGGCGGTCGGCCCTCGACGCAGTGTCGAGCGGCCGTCGGTGACTACGGCGACATCGGTGTTGGTCACCGAGACGGCTAACGAGTCCACCGCGTAGACCCCGGCTCCGAGCGGCCCGGGGATCGCTCGCAGGGTGGGATCGACCGTGCTGGCATTGACCTGCTGCACCGAGGAGCCGCGCAGGGCGTAGAGCTGGTCGGCCGCGACGGAGGGGATCGGGTTGCGCTCGGGCTTGATGGCGTTGATCGACACGGCGGGGGTCCCGGGGTCGCTTTCCGGCACCCGGAGCGGCTGCTGGTTGACCGAGAACAGCACGCCCTTGATGCCAACGACCTGCTTCAACGTGTAGATCACCTGGGCGGCGAGCAGCGATCGCTGAGCATCGGACAGCGTCAGCACGTCTTCACTCAGCGGCACGTTGGCGATGCCGTCGGTGATGGTGACCGAGTCGACGCTGAGCATGGTGCCGGGTGGGATGGCCGTGGTGACCGCCGGTTTCAGCCACTTCGACGGCCCACCCAACAGCGCCTTGACCAGGGCTGAGGCCACGTTCTCGGGGTTACGCAACCGAGGCAGGTAGATGGGATCGGGCACCAGAGTGGTGTTGTTGCCCAGGAAGTACAGCTCGTAGCTCTGGTAGAAGGTGGTGAAGGAGAACTCGGCCACCATCAGTCCAGGGGGCGGGCTGCCGATTCGCCATTCGCCGTTCTCGCGCACCAGCCCGAAATTGATCTTGAGCTCCTGATTACGCGCCGAATAGGTCCGATCCTTTCCCAGCTGGCCAATGAGCGTGCCTTTGAGGATGATGTCGTCCTTTTCGGTGCGAACTACCCCGGTGTAGATCAAGACCCCGGTCTCGGGAGTCCACTTCTCCACCGCCACCTTGGACAGGAACTGCTTGGCCACCGCGTAGTTCGGCTGGTAGTTCGAGGTGGCCCGTAGGTAGCCGTCGACGATCGACTTCTGATCGGCGCCCGGCGAAGGTGGCGCGACCTCGACGTTGATGCAGTTCTGGCAACCGGGCTCTTGGCCCTCGACCTTGTCGATGGGCCCGCTGGTCGGCACGTTGACGCAACCGGCGAGGACGCAGACCAGCGCGACGACGAAGGCGAGGACGCCCTGGCGTACGCGGATCATGGCGGGCCTCCCGAGTCGGCTCCGGTCGTGGTGAACGGCACCGTCGGTTCCAGCTCGTCCAGCCGTGCCCCGGTCGGGACGGCGAGGTCGCGAGGCACCAACGGCAGCGGCGAGGTCTCCAGTATGGCTCCCGCCTTGCGGGGCAGGGTCAACCGGAACTGAGCCCCCAGGCCAGGCCGGCCCCACGCGGTCAACCAGCCACCGTGCAGGTTGGCGTCCTCCATGGCGATGGCCAGACCGAGCCCGGTGCCGCCGACCGTACGCGCTCGGGCCGGGTCAGCCCGCCAGAAGCGATGGAAGACCTGCCGAGCCTGGCTGGCCTCGAAGCCCACGCCGTGATCGCGTACGGCCACCGCTACGGCCAGATCGTCGCTCTCGATCAACACGTCGATCGGGTTGCCCTCGCTGTGCTCGATCGCGTTCACCAGCAGGTTGCGCAGGATGCGTTCGATCCGGCGGGAATCGACCTCGGCCTTGGCCTCGCCGCTGTCGTGCACCACGATCGGGCAGCCGTACTTCTCGGCCAGCCGGCTGTGCGACTCGATCACCCGAGCCACGATGTCGCGCAGATCGACCTCGTCGGCGGACAGGACGGCGAAGCCGGCGTCGAACCTGGAGATCTCCAGCAGATCGGTCAGCAATGCCTCGAAGCGGTCCAGCTCGGTCTGCAGCAGCTCGGCGGAACGGGCCGTGACCGGGTCGAACTCGTCGCGGCCGTCGTGGATGACCTCAGCGGCCATCCGGACGGTGGTCAGCGGCGTCCGCAGCTCGTGGGACACGTCGGAGACGAAGCGCTGCTGCACCGCCGAGAGCTCCTCGAGGGTGTTGATCTGCTTCTCCAGCTCGGAGGCCATGTAGTTCATCGAGTTGCCCAGCCGGGCCAGGTCGTCCTGCCCCCGGACCTTCATCCGGTCGTGCAGGTTGCCCGAAGCCAGGCTCTCGGCGGCGCGGCGGGCCGCCCGGACCGGCGTCACCACCTGCCGGCTGACCAGGGCGGCGATGAAGGTGAGCATGATCAGCAGGATCGCCCCGGTGGTGACCACGGCATAGCGCAGCACCTTCAGGGTCGCGACCTCCTGGGTGAGCGGGAAGATCAGATAGATCTGGTAGCGGCCGGTGCCGGGCAGGGTCAACGTGGACCCGGCGGCCAGCCCGGCCACACGGGGCTGACCATCGCGGTAGACGACCTCGGTCGGGGTGATCAACAGGTCGTTGCTCTGCTCGACCTGCTTGCGCAGCGTCGCTGGGATGCTGCCGGCGTCGGCGTTGCCGGCGTAGATCGTCTGAGCGCGGGCGACGATGATCACCTCGAACTGGTCGCCGCCCCCGGACCGGTTGGCGAATCCGGTGGCCAGGTCGACCAGCAGCTTGTCGACATCGACCTCAGCCGTGACGTCAGCGGCATTCAGCTGCTGCTGAGCGGTGTTCACCGCCTGCCTCGCCTCGTTCTTGGCGGCGTCCCGCTTGCCGTCCATCACGCCGATGGTGGCCTGCTGCATCAGCAGGAAGCCGCCCAGGACGAGGACCAGCACCGATGCGGCGAAGACCGTGAGGACGACGCGGAGCGGGAGCGATCTCCACCACCAGTTGATGGGAAACGTCCACCACCGGGATCGGAGGAGTCGCTGGATGCGCACAGACCGGGCTAGACGGTCTCGCCGGCTTTGTAGCCGATGCCGCGAACGGTCACCACGATCTCCGGATGCTCCGGATCACGCTCGATCTTGGACCGCAGCCGCTGGACGTGCACGTTGACCAGCCGGGTGTCGGCCGCGTGCCGATAGCCCCAGACCTGCTCGAGCAGCACCTCTCGGCTGAACACCTGCCACGGTCGCCGGGCCAGCGCCAGCAGCAGGTCGAACTCCAGCGGCGTCAGCTGGATGGGACTCCCGTTCCGCTTCACCGAGTGACCGTCCACGCTGATCGACAGGTCGCCGATCTTCAGGGTCTCCAGATCGGTCTCCTCGCCACCGCCGAGGCGGCGCAACCGGGTCTTGATCCGGGCAACCAGCTCCTTGGCCTTGAACGGTTTGGCCACGTAGTCATCGGCCCCTGCCTCCAGCCCCTCGACCACGTCGATGGTGTCGGTCTTGGCGGTCAGCATCACGATCGGGACCCCGGACTCGGCTCGGATGTCGCGGCAGACGTCGACTCCGTCACGGCCGGGCAGCATCAGGTCGAGCAGCACCAGGTCGGGCTTGGCGTCCTTGAACGCGGCGAGCGCCTTGTCTCCGTGGGCGCACCAGATCGGCTCGAAGCCCTCGTTGCGCAAGACGATGGACAGCATCTCGGCCAGCGCCGCATCATCGTCGACCACCAATATCCGGCTTCGTGCGGCCGCGCCTCTGGTCGTCTCTGACACCTGGTTCCCTTCGCCTGGCCCGTGGAAGCTCCTCTCGGGGTGAGAAGTTCCCGGCTCATCCTATGCATTCGGCCAACCGCGGGTCGCACCATCGAGGCGGCGTGGCGGGATGACACACTGGCGCCCATGTCATCGCCGGGGTTGTCGCCGGCCAAGCGCCGTCGCCCGGCCGTGCTCGACGCCGCGCGCACGGCACTCATCCCGCTCCGCCCGCTGACTATCGGCGAGATCCTCGACGGCGGCTTCTTGATCGTACGGCGCAACGTACGCCTGATGCTCGGCCTGCCCCTGGTCGTCGCGGGCGGCACCGCGGCGTACGTGCTCGCCGCCGTCGGCTTGTGGGTGCTGCTCGGCAACACGACGGCCCGGTCCGCTCAGATCGTGCTGACGGTCATCATGGGGTTGCTCGGACTGCTCCTGCTGCAGCAGTGCCTGGTCTGGATGACCGCCATCTTGTCCCGGGTGAGCCTGCAGACCGTCCTGGGCGAGGGCTTCGCGCCGGCCACCCGAGGGGTCACCCTGCGGTCGTCGCTGCCCTTGTTCTGGCCGGTGCTCGGACTATCGCTGCTGCAGTACCTGGCCATCAACGTGGTGCAGACCGTGATCACCCTGCTCTACTACGCCGTCGCGTTCGGCGTCTTGATCTCCGGGGTCGAGAGCGAGGCACTGACCGTCGTCGGCGTCGTCGTGCTGACCGTGGTCACCTACCTGGTGGCGATGGTGGCCTACTCCTACCTGTCGTTGACCGTGCCGGCGCTGGCCACCGAGAGCAAGCACGCTCCGGGTTGGATCGGCAAGCCGGCCAAGCCGACCACGGTGATCAGCTCCTTCGGTCGGGCGTTCTCCCTGGTCGGCCGCAAGAACCTCCTCCGAGTCGCCCTGCTGTTCGGCGGCATGATCTTGATCTGCCTCGGCCTGGTCGCTCTGGTCGCGGTCGGCGCCGCGGCGATCCTCTACCTGTTCGCCACCTCGATCAACGCCGACATCGCCGCACTGGTCAGCAACGGCTGGACGATCTTCGGCGTGGTCAGCTTCTCCGTCCTGGTGGCGATGTCGGCCCTGCTCGCCTACGTCTCGGCCGTGCAGACGCTGCTCTACCTCGATCTGCGGATGCGCCGCGAAGGACTCGACCTGGCCATGCGCTTCGACTGCATGCCGATCCCGCAGCCCGCGGCCCCGCCAGTGGTCTACGCGCCGCCCCTCGTTGCGCCGTCCTTGCCACCCCCGGGTCCGGTGCGGTGGTGACCGGCCTGTTCTGGGCGGTGCCGATCGAGATCGGCCGCGACGACGCCCGTCGCCAGGCTGTGGAGGAGCTGGCCAAAGCCAAGTACGGCGGCACCCCGGAGTGGATGAGCCGGGCCGCCGAACGGGCCAGCCGGATCATCGAGCGGGTGCTCGACACGTACCTGCGCTGGCGCGCCGGCCAGGGCGGTGGCGGTGGTGTCAGCCCGGGCTTCGTGGTCGCGGTGGTGATCTTGCTGCTGCTGATCGCGCTGGTCATCTGGCGCGTCGGAGCGCCGAAGTGGCGCCGACGGACCTCCGGTGGGGCGAGTCTCGAGCTCGACTCGACCAAGCCGGCCGCCGACTACCGCAGCCTCGCTGCGCAGCACGCCGAGGCCGGTGACTTCCGCTCAGCTGTCCGCGACCGCTTCCGCGCCGTCGTCCGCGAGCTGGAGGTGCGAACCATCCTCGACGTACGCCCGGCCCGCACGGCCTGGGAGGCGGCCTACCGGGCGTCCCGGGTGATCCCGGCCGGAGCGGACGCCCTGCATCGTGGTGCCGAGATGTTCAACGGCGTCGTGTACGGCGAGAGCGTGGCCGACGCGGCAGGCGTACGCGCAGATGGTTGCCGTCGACCAGGCAGTCACCGCGGCGGCCGACTCCGCCGACCTGGCCGCGGACGAGCCCGATCCAGCCGGCCTGGGGCCGGCTCGGTGAGCGCGGTGTCGGTGACCGAGCCGGTGAGCACCCCGAGCCGCCTGGGCTCGCTGGTCCGCAGCAGACGTTTCCGGTGGATCGTCGCTGCGTTGGTGGTGGCCGGGCTGGTGCTCGGGGCCATCACCTTGGTGCTCGGCACGGCGGCCCGTCAGCAGGCCGACGACCCACGGTCCTCGATCCCCGGGGGTGCGGGAGCGCTCGGCGCCTTGCTGCGATCGGAAGGAGTCGAGGTGCTGACCACCGATCGCGTGCCGGAGGCCCTGGCCGGCACCGACGCGGCCACGACCTTGGTGGTGGTGGCGGCCGACCGGCTGAGCGTGAGTGACGCGCAGCGGCTGAGCGCGTCGCCGGCCGCTCGGCTGGTCCTGGTCCGACCCAACACGCCATCGCTGACCCGGTTCGCGGTCAGGGCCGAGGCCGCCGCGCCGTTCGAGGCCACCGTGCCACCGGGCTGCGCGGCCCCGTCGGCCGCGCTGGCCGGTGAGGTCCGGTTCGACGACATGCGGGCCAGCTACCGGGCTGCGGGTCCGGTCGACTTCGCCTGCTACACCAGCGGGCCCGGCTCGGCCTACCTGCGGACCACGACCGAGGCCGGGCGGCCGGTCGAGCTGCTGGCCGGCGGGATCTCGAACGCCGCGCTCGGGTCGGAGGGCAACGCCGCTCTCGGGATGAACGTCTTCGGCTCGCAACCCCGGGTGGTCTGGCTGATGGCTCAGGCCGCCTCGACCGGGCCGGGCGCTGCCGACGAGCCCACCCTGCTGCCCGGGTGGTGGCAGATCGCGGTGGTGCAGGCGTTCCTGGCCCTGATCGTGGTCGGCATCTGGCGTGGCCGACGGCTCGGTCCGATCCTGACCGAGCCGCTGCCGGTGACCGTGCGGGCGTCGGAGACCGTCGAGGGCCACGGACGGCTCTACTACCGCCTCAACGCACGCGACCGGGCGGCCGAGGCGCTGCGGGCCGGAGCGCGGGCCCGCCTCAGCCGGGTGTTCGGACACGCGACGGACGCCCGTGCCCTCAGCGACGTCATCGGCAGCCGGACCGGCCGGGACCCCCAGCAGGTCCACCTGCTGCTCTTCGGCCCCGCCCCGCACACCGACGACGACCTCGTCGAGCTGACCAGTTCCCTTGACCGACTCGAGCAGGAGGCACGCCAGCTGTGACCCAGCCCCACCTCAACCAGCACCCGGACCAACGGGCCTATCCGTCAGCCGGGGCCCGATCCCCCGCCCGGGACGCTCTGACTGCCTTGCGCAACGAAGTCGGCAAGGCCGTCGTCGGCCAGGAGTCGGCCGTCACGTCGTTGGTGATCGCGCTGATCTGCCGCGGCCACGTGCTGCTCGAAGGTGTGCCCGGCACGGCCAAGACGCTGCTCGTCCGCAGCCTCTCCAAGGCGCTCCAGATCGAGACCAAGCGCGTGCAGTTCACCCCCGACCTGATGCCGGGTGACATCACCGGGTCGCTGATCTACGACTCACGTACGGCGCAGTTCACCTTCCGCGAGGGTCCGGTCTTCACCAACCTGATGCTGGCCGACGAGATCAACCGGACCCCGCCCAAGACCCAGGCGGCCCTGCTCGAGGCGATGGAGGAGCGCCAGGTCTCGGTCGACGGCACTCCTCGACCACTGCCCGACCCGTTCATCGTGGCTGCCACCCAGAACCCGGTCGAGTACGAGGGCACCTATCCCCTGCCCGAGGCGCAGCTCGACCGGTTCCTGATGAAGATCAGGATCGACCTACCGCAGCGTGACGCCGAGATCGAGATCCTTTCCCGGCACGCCCGCGGCTTCGACCCCCGGGATCTGGATGCCGCCGGGTTGACCGCGGTCGCCGGGCCGGACGACCTGGCCCAGGCCCGACGGGAGATGAGCGCGGTGATCATCCATCCCCAGGTGCTCGCCTACATCGTCGACGTCGTCCGGGCCACCCGGATGTCCCCATCGCTGCAGATCGGGGTCTCACCGCGTGGGGCGACCGCCATCTTGAACACCTCGCGAGCCTGGGCCTGGCTCTCGGGACGTGACTACGTCTCCCCGGACGACATCAAGGCTCTGGCCTTCCCGACGCTGCGACACCGGGTCAGCCTGCGCCCCGAGGCGGAGCTGGAAGGCGTCACCACCGACTCGGTGATCGAGTCGATCCTGGCCACGGTGCCGGTGCCTCGGTGATGGTCACACCCGGGCCGACGCTCTGCCTCCGGGCGGCTGACCCGTGGTCCTGAGCTGGCGGGCGGGCGCCCTGGCCGCCGCCTCGGTGCTGGCCGTGGCGGTCGCCGGTTCGTGGTGGGCGTTGCTGATCGCGTCCGGCGTGCTCGTCGGCGTCATCGCCCTCGACCTGGTCCTGACGCCGCCGCCGGCCAAGGTGACCGTGCGACGCGGGGGTGACACCTCCGTACGCCTCGGCCAGCTCGCTCACACCGAGCTGTGGCTCACCAACACCGGCCGCAGAACGATCACCGCGACCGTACGCGACGCTTGGACCCCGTCGGCCGGCGCTCAGGACGGCGTCCAGGTGGTGAGCATCCCCGGCCGGCAACGCCGGATGCTGCCGCTGACCCTGCTGCCGACCCGCCGCGGTGACCGCCCGGCCGGACCGGTGATCCTGCGGGCCTTCGGGCCGCTGCGGGTGGCTGGGCGCCAGATCCAGCGATCGGCTCCGTGGACCATCCGCGCCCTGCCCCCGTTCAGCTCGCGCAAGCACCTGCCCAGCCGGCTGGCTCGGCTGCGGGAGCTCGACGGCCGCTCGACCATCCTGCAGCGCGGGCAGGGCACCGAGTTCGACAGCCTCCGCGAGTACGTGCCGGGCGACGACGTACGGTCCATCGACTGGCGCGGCACGGCCCGGTCGACCACCGTGGTGGTCAAGACCTGGCGGCCCGAACGGGATCGCCACGTGCTGATCGTGATCGACTCCGGGCGCGCGTCGGCCGGTCGGGTCGGCGACCAACCCAAGCTCGACCACGCGATGGACGCCGCCCTGCTGCTGGCTGCGCTGGCGTCGCGGGCCGGCGACCGGGTCGACCTGTTGATTGCCGACCGGGACGTCCGCGCCAGCGTGCTGCGGGCGTCGGCGTCGGAGATCCTGCCCGCTTTCGTCAACGCGATGGCCCTGATCGAACCGGTGCTGGTCGAGACCGACCACCGCAACCTGGTCACCGAGATCACCCACCGGGTGTCGCAGCGGTCGTTGGTCGTGATCGTGACCGGTCTCGACGCCGCCGCGGTGACCGAGGGTTTGATCCCGGTGCTCGGACCACTGCGCCGCAAGCACAAGGTGGTCATCGCCGCGGTCTCTGATCCCCGGGTCGACGAGCTGGTCGCGGGCCGCGCGGACGCCGGTGAGGTGTACGCCGCCGCTGCCGCCGAGTCGGACCGGATGCGTCGGTCGGTCACCGCGGGGTCGTTGCGGGACCTCGGGTTGTCGGTGGTGCAGGCCCCGCCGGACCGCTTCGCCCCCGACCTGGCTGATCACTACCTGGCCCTGAAGAAGGCCGGGCAGCTCTAGTTCAGGTCCGGGTTCTCCAGCCAGGTGGAGAAGTAGGCGACCTCACCCTTCTGACGCCGCAGCACCGTACGCCACAGGTCGAGCGGCCGCCGCCCGAAGACGTCGGAATACTTGGCCGACGCCACGTGCCACATGCCCTGGGCGATCTCGGACTGCAGCTGGCCGGCCGACCACCCGGCGTAGCCGGCGAAGATGCGCAAGTCCTTGTACGCCCCGGCGACGATCTCGATCGGGGTGTCCAGGTGCAGCAGTCCGACGGTGTCGAACAGGGGCCGCCACCCCGGGGGTTCCTCGCCGGCCGTGGCCACGCTGGACAAGCAGATGGCACCGTTGGGCGAGACCGGACCGCCGTGGAAGAGCAGCCGGGGCTCCGACACCGCCTGCACCCAGTCGGGCAGCACCGCGTCGAGCGGGGTCTGCGAGATCTCGTTCAAGATCACCCCGAGGGCGCCGTCGCTGTCGGAGTCGAGCACCAGCACCACGGTGGAGTCGAAGACGCCGTCGTTGAGCAGGACACTCGCCACCAAGACGTCGCCCGGAGCCGGTTCGCGTTCGTTCATGCCAGCGCGGACCGTCGCCGGGCGGTGCTGCGCAGCGCACTGAAGGCGAGCACGCCGAGCCCGATGCCGACCGAGTCGGCGAGCACGTCGTACGGGTCTCCGGTGCGCGTGGCGTAGAACAGGTGCTGGACGACCTCGCTGACGACCGCCTGGACGAAGAAGGCCGCCACCACGACAGCGCTGACCAGCCGGGGCTGCAGCCGCGACGTCCCCAGCTGACGACGCCGGGCGGCCAGCGTGAGCAAGATCAACAGCAGCGGCGCACCGAAGCCGACGGCGTGCTCGACCTTGTCGGCGTGCGGGAACCACGGCGGGGAGGGCGGACCGCCGACCCGGTACAACCCCCAGATCTGCACCGCCACCGCCACCACGGCCACAGCAGCCAGGAATCGCCAGCTACGCATCCGGTCTAGGCGGGGATCTCGGTGTCCGTGGGCAGCTCCGCCGGACCCCCGGCCGCCCGCCGGACGGCCGCGGCCACGGTGGTGTGCACGTCGGCGTGGAACACGCTGGGCATGATGTACGACGCGTTGAGCTGGTCGTCGGTGACCACCCCGGCGAGCGCCTTGGCGGCGGCCAGCAGCATCTCGGGGGTGATCTCGGCGGACCGGGCGTCGAGCAGGCCACGGAACACCCCGGGGAAGGCCAGCACGTTGTTGATCTGGTTCGGGAAGTCCGACCGACCGGTCGCCACCACGGCGGCATGCTTGGTCGCCTCGGCCGGATCGACCTCGGGCTCCGGGTTGGCCAGCGCGAAGACGATCGACCGGTCGGCCATCTTCGACACGTCCTCGCCACTCAGCACGCCGGGTGCGGAGACGCCGATGAACACATCAGCGCCGACGACGGCCTGCTTCAACGAACCGGTGAAGCCCAGCTTGTTGGTGTTCTGGGCCAGCCAGGCCAGCTCTCCGCTCAGCCCGTCGCGGCCCTGGTGCACGACACCGGCGATGTCGGCGACCACGACGTCGGTGGCTCCGGCGGCCAGCAGCAGCTTGATGATCGCGGTGCCGGCCGCGCCCGCACCCGACATCACGATCTTGACCTCGCCGATCGACTTGTTGACCACGCGCAAGGCGTTGTAGAGCGCCGCGACGACCACGATCGCCGTGCCGTGTTGATCATCGTGGAAGACCGGGATGTCCAACAGCTCGCGCAGCCGGCGCTCGACCTCGAAGCAGCGCGGTGCCGAGATGTCCTCCAGGTTGATGCCGGCGAACCCTGGGGCCACGGCCTTGACGACGCTAATGATCTCGTCGGTGTCCTGGGTGTCCAGGCACAGCGGCCAGGCGTCGATGCCGGCGAAGCGCTTGAACAAGGCCGCCTTGCCCTCCATCACCGGCAGCGCCGCCTCGGGCCCGATGTTGCCCAGCCCCAGGACCGCCGACCCGTCGGTGATCACGGCGATGCTGTTGCGCTTGACGGTCAGCCGCCGCGCGTCCTCCTTGTTCTTGGCGATGGCCAGGCAGACCCGGGCCACCCCTGGGGTGTAGATCATGGACAGGTCGTCACGGTTGCGGATCGGGTGCTTGGAGTTCATCTCGATCTTGCCGCCCAGGTGCATCAAGAAGGTGCGGTCGCTGACCTTGCCGATCACCACACCGGTGACGCTGCGCATCGCTTCGACCAGCTCGTCGGCGTGCTCGGTGTCGCGAGCCGCGCAGGTGACGTCGATCTGCAGGCGCTCGTGTCCCGAGGCGGTGACGTCGAGGGCCGTGATCGCCCCGCCGGCCTGCTCCACGGCGGTCGTGAGCTGACTCACCGCCGGTCCTCCGGCCGGCACCTCCAGGCGAACGGTGATCGAATAGGACACGGAGGGGACGGCGCTCATAGGGGGATTCTGTCATGCGGCTTCAGGGCGTTACGCCGACGAACCATGAGGCCTCTCTCACTACTGGTCTGCTGCCTGCTCGACCTGCGTCTTGGACACCCACAGGGCGATGTCGCCCTTGCCCAGGGCGACCGCGAGCAGCTCGGGGAACCGGTCCGGCGTGCAGGCGAAAGCAGGCACCCCGAGGGCGGCCAGGGCGGCCGCATGGTCGTGGTCGTACGACGGCGCGCCGGAGTCGGACAGGGCCAACAGTGCGAGGACGGTGACCCCGGCGCCCAGCATCTCAGCCACCCGGCGCAGCATCTCCTCGGCGATGCCGCCCTCGTACAGGTCGGAGATCAGGACGACGATGGTGTCCGCCGGTCGGGTGACCAGCTGCTGGCAGTAGGCCAGAGCCCGGTTGATGTCGGTGCCGCCACCGAGCTGACAGCCGAACAGCACTTCGACCGGGTCGGACAGCTGATCGGTCAGGTCGACGATCTCGGTGTCGAACGCGACCAGCGAGGTCTTGACCGAGCGGATCGAGGCCAGGGTTGCCGCGAAGACCGCCGCATAGACCACCGACTCGGCCATCGACCCGGACTGGTCGATGGCCACGATGACGTCCTTGGAGATGGCGCTCGAGCTCCGGGCGTAACCGACCAGCCGCTCCGGCACGATCGTGCGCTGCTCGGGCAGATAGTTCTTCAGGTTCTTGGCGATGGTGGCGTTCCAGTCGATGTCACGCAGTCGCGGTCTTGTCGTGCGG
The DNA here is from genome assembly GCA_963740705.1 of uncultured Actinomycetota bacterium. Classification (GTDB taxonomy): domain Bacteria; phylum Actinomycetota; class Actinomycetes; order Propionibacteriales; family Propionibacteriaceae; genus Microlunatus. Next base: position 471,624 of record CAVUGB010000004.1, on the reverse strand, counting down.
TTGGCCCGGTTCACCGCTCCACTCACCGCCGCCCGGGTGTGGTCGGCGATCCGCCGCTCGATCTCGGCCACCACCTTGCCGACGACCAGCCGAGCCGTTCGCTTGGTCGTCTCCGGCATCACCCGGTTGAGGCTGACCAGCGTGCTCACCAGATGGACGTCGGGCTGCACGGTGTCGAGCAGCTCAGGCTCGAGCAGCATGGAGGTCAGGTCGAGGCGTTCGATGGCGTCGCGCTGCATCACCTGGACAACGCTGGTCGGGAAGTAGGTGCGGATGTCACCGAGCCAGCGCGCCACCCGCGGCGCCGAGGAACCCAGTCCACCGCTGTACCGGCGGTTGCTCGGGCCCGACTCGGCGTCGGCGTCGTAGAGCGCGGCCAGGGTGCGGTCCATCGCGATCTCGGCTCGGCTGAGCCCGGCCTGGAGAACTTCCTCGGCGGGCTCGCCCAGCAGCAGACGCCAACGGTGCAAGCGGATCTGGTCCGGCGTACGGTCTTCGCTCACCGCCGTCCGCCCAAGATCAGGTCGACCGTGACCAGGGCGACGGCGGCTCGATCGAGGTCGAGGTCAGCCTCGGGCTCGACCCGACGGTGATCGTCATCAGCTGCGATCCGGCCGCCGATCGATCGTCGCTCGGCCGGGCTGAAAGTGGCGAAGGTGCGCCGCACCAGCGGCAAGGTGTCGACGAACTGCTCATCGGTCAGCTCGTTCACCCAGCTGTCGAGCAATCCGCGCAGCACGGGGTCATGGATGAGCAGCAGCGCACCGTCGGAGAAGAAGCCGTCCACCCAGGCCGCCTTGGCCGCCGCCTCCACCCCGTGCGACAGGGCCCGCTGCACCCGGGTCGACACGTCGGTCAGCCGTTCCGCGTCCACCAGTAGCCGGACGAGCCGGCCGATCAAGACCCCGTGCACGTCGGTGCGGTCGATCATGGTCTGCAGCGTGGTCAGCCAGAGCTGACGCAGGTCGGGACCGTCGTGCTCTCGGTCGGCGTCATCGAACAGCCCGATCGCAGCGTTGACGGCATCGATGCGTCGGCGCATCGCTGCCGAGCTCTCCTCGTCCAGTCCGGACACCGCCTGCGGCAGACCGGCGCAGATGCGCACCACCAGCACCGCACTGACCTGCCGCAGGGCCGTGGTGTCGGTGCGGCGGACATCGCCGTAGCGCTGCGCCCGGGCCAGGGCCGGAAGGGCGTCCATCAGATGGATGACGTCGGCGTCCAGGGCGGCCTGGTTCTCCAGCGTCTGAAGGAGCTCGCTCAGGGTCTGCGGGAGATCGGCGAGCAGGCAGCGCTCGACCGCACGGGTCAGCTCGACCAGAGTGCCGCTCCGCATGATCGACTCGACCCGGGCACTCGCCGCAGACGCCACCGTGGTCCCCCACACCGCCGCCTCGACGACGGCCACCGAGTACTCGGGCTCCCAGGCCGACTGCCACGTCTCGCGAAAGGTGCCCTGACTCTCCACCGAGCTCTCTGCCGGCATGATCCAGTCCAGGTCCAGCAGCCGCAGACGGTGGAACAGCTGCGACCGGGCTTGATCGATGGAACGCCGCAGGTCGAGGTCGTGAAGGCGCGGCTGCGCCTCACGACGGATGCGCAGGGTGCGACAGGTCCGGGTCAGGTCGGCCTCCAACGGCACGGTCGGCACACCGTCGTTGACCGAACCCAGCGCCTGCCCGACGACCAGGTGGTCGGTGACGAAGCGGACCGCCAGCTCGTCCCCGTCGCAGAGCACCGAACGGGTGGCTTCGGTCACCTCGGCCAGCCCGGCCAGCGGCCGGTTGCGCAGCGTGGCCAGGGTTTCGGCCAGCCGTACGGCTTCGATCACGTGCGCGCTGGACACCGGCAGGTCCCTGGTTCGCAAGGCGTGAGCCACTTTGGTCAGCCAGCGCACCACCGGTCGATCCGGGGCCGACCACAGGTGGTGGTACCAACCTGGTGAGCTGACGCCCGCGCCGTATCCGGTCGCACTGGCCAACCGCTCGTGGGTCCAGGGCACCCAGGTCAGCGTCACCTTGCGCTTCGGCGTTCCGCGCAGGACCCGGGCGTCGACCGCCGCCGGCCCCAGTGGTCCGCTCAGGGCCGGCGCGTGCCACGCTCCGCAGACCACCGCCACCCGGCTCCGGCCCCGCTTGAGCGCGGCACGGATGGTCTGGCGCATGTACGCCTCGCGCCGCCGCTCGCGGTCGGCGAGCCGAGGATTCGACTCCCCCATGATCAACCGCAGCTCGGCCATCGCCTCGGTGAGGGCGGGGAAGGGTGAGGAACCGTCCAACCGCGACTCGACCACGTCGTCCCACCATCGTTCGGGATCGTCGTAGCCGGCGGCGTCGGCCAGCGCCCCGAGCGGGTCGTGGCCGGCCCGCTGGACCAGCTCGCTGGACTCGGCCGGCACCTCGTCCTCAGGGTCGACCTCCTCCGGGTCGTCGAGCAGCGTCCGGGGCCGAGGCGCCAACGTCATGGCCGCCGGCAGGTCACAGAACGCCACCTCGATGCCGCGCCGCAGGGCCCAGGTCATCGCCTGCCACTCCGGTGAGAACACCGCGTACGGCCAGAACGCCGCGATCTTGGGCTGGTCCGGCACGTAGGCCAGCAGAGCCAGCGGCGGCTCCATCCCCTCGGTCAGAACCCAGTCCAGCAACGGATCTGCATCGGCCGGACCCTCGATCAGTACCGCATCCGGCTGGTACTCCGCCAGGGCACGCAACAGCGAGCGCGCCGACCCCGGGCCGTGGTGCCGGATGCCGAACACCTCCACCGTTGCCCCCGCCCCCTGAGCCCCGGTTACCGTCCCCTGAGCCCCTCTCCCCCGCCCCCTGAGCCTGTCGAAGGGCCTCCGTCCCCTCAGGAGACATCTCGGCAGGCACTGTAGAACTCCGACCAGCCCGGACGCTCCCGGACGACGACCTCGAGGTACTCACTCCAGGCCACCTGGTCGGCCACCGGGTCCTTCACCACCGCTCCGACGATGCCCCCGGCCACGTCGGCCGGGCTCAGGGCGCCGTTCCCGAAGTGGGCCGACAGCGACATCCCGCTGGTGATCACCGAGATCGCCTCGGCCGTCGACAAGGTGGCCGAGGGCGACTTGAGCTTGGTCCGGCCGTCGCCGGTCACCCCGGACCGGAGCTCGCGGAAGACCGTCACCACCCGGCGGATCTCCTCCAGGGCGGGCGGCACCGCCGGCAGCTCGAGCGCGGAGGCCAGCTCGGCGACCCGGGTGGAGACGATGGCCACCTCGTCCTGCTCGTTGGCCGGCAGCGGCAGCACCACGGTGTTGAACCGCCGCCGCAGAGCTGAGGAAAGCTCGTTCACCCCCTTGTCACGGTCGTTGGCCGTGGCGATCACGTTGAACCCCTTGAGGGCCTGCGCCTCGTCGCCCAGCTCGGGAATCGGCAGCGTCTTCTCCGACAGCACTGTGATCAGGGCGTCCTGCACGTCGGCGGGGATCCGGGTCAGCTCCTCGATCCGGGCGATGCTTCCCTGCCGCATGGCTACCATGACCGGCGACGGCACCAGGGCCTGCGCGCTCGGCCCCTCGGCGATCAACCGCGCGTAGTTCCAGCCGTAGCGGATCGATTCCTCGGCCGTGCCCGACGTGCCCTGCACCATCAAGGTGGAGTTGCCCGAAATGGCCGCGGCCAGGTGCTCGGAGACCCAGGACTTGGCGGTACCCGGCACGCCCAGCAGCAGCAGCGCGCGGTCGGTGGCCAAGGTGGCGACGGCCACCTCGATCAGCCGTCGGGCACCGACGTACTTCGGCGTGATCATCGTGCCGTCCGCGAGCCCACCCCCCATCAGGTAGGTGACCACGGCCCACGGTGACATCCGCCAGTGCGGCGGTCGCGGCCGGTCGTCGGCCAGGGCCAGAGCGGCCAGCTCCCCGGCGTACGCGATCTCGGCGTGCGGTCGCAGCTGGTCGCCGAGCGGGGCAGCGGGCTGGGTCACGAAAGCTCCTGACGATCAAGGTCGATCTGGTCGGTCTCGAAGGCGTTGTGGATCTCGACCCGGACGCGGAGCGCCGACTCCAGGTCGGCAAACGCTTCGCGAACGATCGTGCTGCCCTGACCGGGCTGAACATGATCATGGAAGTGCTGGGCCGACATCCGGGCCAGCGGATAGTGCGACAGCGGCATCCGAGCCGCCACCGCCACCGCGTAGTCGGCGGTGCCGAACCTCAACCGCACCGAGCCGATGACGGTGAGTGCGGCCTGGGTCAGCTGGATCGACCACGGCTGTGCAGCGCGCAGGACGAGCTGGGGATCAACCAGGACCGCACCCCGGACCACGCCGTCGACCACGTCCGGCTCGGCGTCTCGCGCGGGGCGGTCCAGCGCCGACGCCAGCCGGGACCACTGGGCGTTCTGCCGCAGGAACCACCGGCCACGTTCACCCAGCGTGGACGCCAGCAGTGGCCGGCTGATCGCGTCCATCCGGTTGGCCACCGAGGCCACACTCGCCCAGTGCTGCGGAGCAAGACCCAGACCGTGTCGGGCCGCAGCAGCCAGCCACAGGTTCACCAGGTCGGCGTGCGGCCGGTGCAGGAGACCGTCGAGGATCTCCCGGGCGGCCGTCGGCGCCGCGGCCAGCGTCGGCGGTGGGCCGAGCGCCCCGGCCGGTTCCCGCGGCAAGATCATCCCGGCTCGCCGGGCCACCGCGGCGCGAGCCGCCCGGTCGAGCAGCAGCACCGCTGGGTCGGCGTCGCCGAGGGGCCCGGGCAGCGGACGTCGGTCGGTGCCCAACAGTGCTGCGGTGATCAACTCGCTGCCCTCCGACACTAGGCGGCCCGGCCGAGGATCGAGGTGGAGAAGGACATTCCATGATCATCGGGCAGCACGCTCAACGGTCGGAAGCCTCGGGCCGACCACTCGCCGAACACCCCGATCGGTTGGCCGGCGGAACACGCCAACAGCAACCACGGATCACCGGAGAGTCCCACGACGTCGAGCACCTCACCGCTGGGGTCACGCAGCCGCCAGGGCTCACCGGCAGCTCGCGGCGGAAGTGGGGCGACGCTCACCACGGCCGGCATCCGGGTGGCCCAGGGGTCGGCGCTCAGCAGCTCGGCGAACCGCCGCTGGGCCTGGACACACGTCTCGGTGGGCGGGTAAGCGGCCGGGCTCCTCGTGCTGGTGCGGTCGCCGACCAGGGCCCGGAACTGGCCCGAGCCCGGGTAGAAGTGCAGTCCTGCGTTCAGCCGGTGGCCCGCAACCACCTCGGAGTCGAGCGCGCCACCCGGGGGTGCGAAACTCAGCAGCATCGCCCAACGACCGGTCGCGGCGCCGTACAGCCACACGCGTCGCGTCTCCAACCGGTACTCAACGGTGTCGACCATGCCGAGCGCCAGCCAGTGGTCCTCCACGGCCGGTCGGGCCAGCACCTCGTCCTTGGCCACCGGGTAGCCGACCCGCGAGCGTACGGTCGCAGCCAGCTCGGCATCGAGACCGTCGCGGCGCCGGTGAGCCTCGACGAGCAGGTGCAGTCCGGCCAGCTGATCCAGCACCCGGGCGGGCCAGCCGTCACCGGCGAGCTCCCCCGGGATGGCTCGCAGCAGACTGGCCACACCGGGCGCCTGGGCGTCGATCATCCGGGCGGCGATCGACTCGAAGTGGGGGTAGCCGGCTCGTTCCAGCCCGGCCAGCCCACCGCGAACCTGGTCGCACAACCAGCGGTGCAGCTCCTCCAGGCCGCTCTCGACCCGTTCCACCCGGGCTGCCGCGCGCTTCGCGGCCGCCTCCGGATCGGCGAGAGCACCGGGCGGACGCCGGGGACCCGGACCGTCGGCGCGGGCCGTCCGGGCGCTGAGCCAGGACTGCGCGTACGTGGGCAGCTCGGCCTCGGGTGCGCGGCCGGCGCTCCACAACAACAGCAGGGCCAGGGCGTGCTTGCAGGGGAATTTGCGGCTCGGGCAGGTGCACGCGTACGCCGGGGTCGAGCTCAGGTCCACCGTCGTCTCATACGGCTGTCGCCCAGAACCCTGGCAGCGTCCCCAGACCGCCGACCCGGTCCACCCGCACTCGACGAACGAGCCCCGCTGAACCAGCGCCGCGGCCGCGCTGCTCGAGCCGGCGTCCGGAGCGAGCGCGAGCACCCGTTCGCGCTCCCAGACCGTCATGGCGACAGCGTAGTTTGCGGCGCCGACAATCAGCCCGGGCTGTGACCTCAGCGCAGGTTGTGCTGGAGATAGACCGGTGTCCGGAAGCCGAGGATCGCCTCGGTCATCCGCGCCGCCGCCACCGAGGCAGCCACGTCGTGCATCCGCAGGATGCGCGCACCGGCCAGCACGCACACCGTGGCGGCGGCCAGGGAAGGAGCGAGCCGGTCGGGCTTGGCCAGCCCGGTGGACTCGCCGATGAAGTCCTTGTTGGACACCGCGGCCAGCATGGGCAGACCCAGCTCGGCGACCTCGGACAGCCGGCGGGTGAGCTCGAGCGTGTGCAGCGTGTTCTTGTTCAGGTCATGACCCGGGTCGATGATGATCTTGGACTCGGCGATGCCCTGGTCGACCGCGCGCTGCACCCCGGCGGCCAGGAAGGCCCGGACCTCGGCGACCACGTCGGCATACTCCGGCTTGGGATAGTGCTGCCGGGGCTGGGCCCGGCTGTGGGTGATCACCACGGTGGCCCCGGTCTCGGCGACCACCGCGGCCAGGTCAGGATCGCGGAGTCCGGTGGTGTCGTTGACGACCGCCGCACCGGCCGCGATGCTCTGCGCAGCCACCTCCGGTCGAAACGTGTCCACCGAGATGACGATGTCGCTCACCTTCGCCACCGCCTCGACGACGGGGACCACCCGTTCGAGCTCCTCGGCCTCACTCACCTCCGGGGTGTCGGGTGAGAACGGTACGCCGCCGATGTCGATCCAGCCGGCGCCCGCCTCGGCCGCGACCAACGCCGCCTGGACGGCTCGGTCGAGGGCGTAGGTGGCGCCCTGGTCGAAGAAGGAGTCCGGCGTACGGTTGACGATGCCCATCACGACCACTTGGTGGGCGAAGTCGAACGTCCGCCGCCCGATCAGCCGTACGGGGTCGCGCAGTGGCGGCAGGTAGTACACGTCCCCAGTCTTACCCGAACGCTGGTTGGATGGGTGAGCATGCGGGGCGAAGACTTCTGCCAGCTGGCGCTTCAGCTCGACGATGTGGAGCAGAGCGACGGCGCGCGCTACTCGACCTTCCGCGTCCATCACCACACGTTCGCGTTCTGGTGGCCGGCGACCGAGACCGTCGGTCTCAAGCAGCTCGTGGCCGAGCAGCTCGCCCTGGTGGCCGAGCGCCCGGCGGTCTTCGAGATCCAGTTCACCGCGGGCGGGTTCGGATGGGTGGTGGTCAAGCTGGCCGGGGTGGACCGCACCGAGCTGGCCGAGCTCACCTACGAGGCCTGGCGGTTGACCGCCCCGGTCACGCTGGTCCAAGCCCGTGGTGAACGTCTTCCCACCTAGCCCGTTCCGCAGCCGTGTGACAGAGTGGCCGGGTGGCCGCTTTGCTCGGACTGACCCTGGATTGTGCCCGGCCGGCGGAGCTCGCGGCGTTCTGGGCGGTGGCACTCGGGTATGTCGAGCCCAAGCCACCGGCGGGCTTCGATTCTTGGCCCGACTGGTTTCGCGAGCTCGAGGTCCCCGAGTCGGAGTGGGACGACGGCGCCTACCTCGTCGACCCGGACGGCGTCGGCCCCTCGCTGTCGCTGCTGAAGGTGCCCGAAGCCAAGGTCGCCAAGAACCGGCTGCACCTCGATCTCAAGGTGAGTGGAGGGCGGCAGCAGTCGGCGACGGTCCGACGTGAGCGGATGCTCGCCACGGTCGAGCAGCTGATCGAGATCGGGGCCCGCGTCCAGCAGGAGATCGAGCTCGGCGGGGCGCTTGACCACGTGATCATGACGGACCCGGAGGGCAACGAGTTCTGCGTGGTGTGACGTGGGCCATCACCCGTCGAGGTCATAGTCGAACCACACCCGGTGCACGCCGTCGTCGTCGACCTGCAGACCCCCCGAACCACGGATGCCGGCCAGGCCCTGCGTGCCGCTGGCGTCGACGATCGAGAAGAACTCCCCGTAGCGGTCGGTGCCGTGGGTGGAGGCGGCGTGCACGAAGTTGAACGTCCCGCTGACTCCGGCCAGCGAACCTTCGAAGGCCTCCAGTGCGACATAGCTGGCCGCCCCGCTCACAGCATCGCGACTCGAAGTGAACAGGGTCGATGACCGGCCGTCGACCTGACCTTCGAAGCGCTTCTCCATGGTGGCCACCCCGCTCTCCATGGCGGTGATGATCGAGACCGCCGGGGTGACCTCCGCGGGGACGAACCTGATCACCTTGAAGGTGCCGTCGGCACGGTGGACCGTCATGCGCACTGCCTTTCCTCGGAATGACCGAAGTGTGTCAGGACGCGCTGACACTTCTGGAGGTGCCGGGCAGCGGCGGGAAATCACAGCTCGTTCAGCGGGCGACGCTCGTCGGCCAGGGCGGTGGGGTCGATGGTGCGTCCGATCAGTGCCCGGAGATCGTCGTTGACATCCCAGATGTTGACGTTCATGCCGGCCCGGACCACTCCGCCGGCGAGCCAGAACGCGAGGAACTCACCGCTCGCCATCTCTCCCCGGATGACCACCTCGTCGCTCGAGTCGGCGTGCCCGACGTACTCCATGCCCAGGTCGAACTGGTCGGTGAAGAAGTAGGGCTGCCAGTCGTAGCGCTCCGCCTGACCCAGGACCGTCTTCGCCGCCAGCTGGCCCTGCCGGATGGCGTTGTCCCAGTGCTCTACCCGAAGCCGGTGACCCAGCGTGGTGTTGAAGGCGTTGGCCACGTCTCCCGCCGCCAGGATGGACGGATCGGACGTCCGCAGGCTCTCGTCGACGAGCACGCCGTTGTCGACCTCGAGTCCCGCGTCGACGGCGAGCTCGACGTTGGGCTGCACCCCCACCCCGACCACCACCAGCTCCGCGGCCACGACCTCCTCGCCCACCCGTACGCCGCGGGCCCGGCCGTCAGCGCCCTCGATGGCCGCCACCGAGACGCCCGTCCGCAGGTCGACCCCGTTGCGCCGGTGCAGGTCGGCGAAGTAGCCGGCCAGCCGGTCGCCCAGCACCCGCTGCAACGGCAGCGCCGCGTACTCCAAGACGGTGACGTCACAACCCGCGGCCCGCGCGGCCGCAGCGACCTCGAGGCCGATCCATCCGGCGCCGATGACGGCGACCCGCGAGCGAGCAGCCAGTGCCGTTTTGATGGCCTGGCTGTCGGCGATCGTTCGCAGCGAGTGCACGCCGGCGAGGTCAGCGCCGGGCAGGTCGAGCGTCCGCGGTCGGGCCCCGGTGGCCAGCACCAGCTGCTCGTACGCCACCGACGCCCCCGACGCCAGCCGGACCTGGCGTTCACCACGCTCGATCGTGACCACGGGATCGTCGAGCCTCAGCTCCACGTCGTGGGTGGCGTACCAGTCCTCGTCGAGCGGGTAGACCGTGTCAAGCTCGGCCGCTCCCTGCAGGAAGTCCTTCGACAGCGGTGGCCGCTCGTACGGCCGCTCGCCCTCGTTGCCGATCACGGTGATCGAGCCGTCGAAGCCGTGCTCACGCAACGTCTCGACGACCTTGGCCGCGGTCAAGCCCGCCCCGACCACCACACAGCTGCGCACATCCACCATCTCTACTCCCTACCTCGACTGGTTCTTACGATAGAACCGAAGCAGAACGAGGGAGGGAGCCGGCGTGACGAGCGAGGGGCCGCGTGACCTGGTCGCCGACCTGCTCCGCTGGGAGCAGGCGGGGGCGGTGTGGGAGGTGGTCGGTCAGACGGCAGCCAGCGTCACCATCGCCCTGTTGCGCTGCGACGGAGGCGAGGAGGTCGAACGGGTGACCTCCGGCGACCCGGTGGTCCGGGCCTTCGTCGGAAGCCGCAGCCTCGGGCGGTGACGCCCCGGGCGCCACCAGACGCAGAACCGCCCCGCCCACGGGTGTGGACGAGGCGGCTCTGGACGGTCTCAGGGGTGGAGGTGGCGGGAATCGAACCCGCGTCCTCAGACGACGAACCAGGTCTTCTCCGGGCGCAGCTGGCTAGGCGATTTTCTCGGCCCCTGCACTCGCGCCAGCACGTTGCAGACAGGCCCAGTCTCAGTTGATGTTCCCGCTAAGTCCTGGGACGACTCTCAGCAGGTAAGCCTCCTTGATGACGCCAGGATCCGGGACGGAGGCACGCCCGGTCTGACGGTTCGATCACTGCTCAGGCAGCGAGAGCGAACGCAGTGCGCTTATTTTCGGCACTTATTGGTTTCCAAGGGACATTTACGAGTTGACCTTGGATTCTCGGCCCGCTTCACCTGGGACTATCGACCCAAGTCGAAACCGATCACCCCCTATTGAGTTGTACGCCGCGGCCCTTCCCTCTGGGGTTTGGGCCGCGACGTTCCACTCTACGTGATCTTCAACGCGAGAGCACCCGGATTGCTTCCCGGCGTTACTTCTCCGACAGGACCTCGAGCTTGACGACCTGCTTGACCGGGTTCCTCCAGCTCTCACCCTGCAACGCCTTGGCGCCACCGACGACGGTGAGGATGAACCAGCCCAGACCCATGAAGGGCAGCAGCCAGTCGAAGATGTCCAGGTTGGTGATCCCGGACAGCATGCCGACCGCGATGAAGGCGATCGCGGAGATGACCTGGAAGTTGAAGGCCTTGGCCGCTTCCCTCTTGGCGTACGTCCCGGTGCTCGACAGCGCGTAGACCAGGCCCGGGCCGAAGATCCAGAGGAAGAACACCGAGAAGTGCGCGAAGCCGGCAACTCCGCGGCCCGCCTGGGCACGGGTCTCGGGTCGGACCAACGGCTGGTAGGCCGGGTGCACGCCGAGGGCTTGGGAGGTCATCGGGACCGCGACGAGACCGTAGAAGGCGTCGTTGAGGTCTCTGCGGGAGACGGCGGAGATCACCTGGCCGATCCGGTGGTCGAACTCGGACTCACTGATCCGTCCGTCTGCGTAGGCCTCCTGCAACCAGACTTCAGCGCGATCGCGCTGTTCCGGGGTGACATGCATCTTGAGGCTGGGGTGCTCGAAAGTCGCGTTCATAGGCCAAGCATCCGGCCCCGGAACCGGTTCCGCCATCGGGCACTCCCCCGGCCTTCCCCGAGCCGGGCCATAGATTGGTCCCCATGACTGACAAACCAGAGATTGACTTCTACGACGGGCCGCCGCCCGAGGACCTCGAGATCACCGACATCACCGTCGGAAACGGTGCCGAGGCAAAGCCCGGCGACCAGGTCCGAGTCCACTACGTCGGAGTCGCCCTGAGCACCGGCGAAGAGTTCGACGCGTCCTACAACCGCGGCGCACCGCTGGACTTCCCGCTGGGCGCCGGCCGGGTCATTGCCGGCTGGGACACCGGCGTGACCGGGATGAAGGTCGGCGGACGCCGCCAGCTGGTCATCCCGCCCCACCTCGGCTACGGCGACCGCGGTGCCGGTGGCGTGATCAAAGGCGGCGAGACGCTGATCTTCGTGGTCGACCTGGTCGACATCCGCTGACCCACGACGTTCCGGCGGCTGCTCGTCACCTGCTGGTGATGAGCAGCCGTCGGGCTTGAGCGCGACTCACCAGCTGCTGCTACCGCCGCCGCCACCGCCGCCACCGGAGAAGCCACCTCCACTGAACGAGCTGCCACCGCCGAATCCGGACCCGCTGCTGCCCGACGACGCGACCGGAGTGGCCGCGTTGGTCAAGCTGCTGGTGAGGAAGCCGGTGTTGAAGGCGGTCAGGTTGTAGCTGTTCCCGTAGTACCAGTACGGCGTCTGATCGGGAATCCGACCCATCGCCGCCAGGTCGGCACAGATCTTGGCCCAGCGGTCGGCGAGCTCGAAGACGATCGCCCAGGGGAGGTACTTGGAGAAGATGTCCTCCCCCTCCTCGAACTTGAGCTGGTTGGCCTCGGCCGTGGCCAGATAGGTCTTGAACCCCTCCACCTGGTCGCAGACCGCGCGACCCTCGGGCGTCCGTTGTCCCCGGCGGAGCTTCACCCGGATCACCGCGATGGTGATGATGATGGGTAGCAGCGGCAGCAGGACCCACAACAGCACCGCCCCGATCGAGAAGGCACCGAAGGCGACCGCGGCAACGGCCACGAACCCGAAGCTCCCGGTGGCGGTGGCCGACGGCACCTTGCGGAACCAGCCGCGCGAGGTGACCTGGCTGCGTACGGAGTCCACCAGCGCCTTGTGCGCGGCGAGCATGCTGCCCCGCTTGCCGAGATCGACCTCGGCGCCGGGTGGCTGACCGCCGAACAGCGACGTCAGCAGCACCATCTCGTGCGGGGCGGCGGCCCGGTTCGGGTCGACCAACGTCACCCGGAAGTCGTCCTTGCCCTCGCTGCGGATGGTCAGCGCACCGCGCACGGCGAGATCGACGATGGTCGCTGCGGTCTCCCGGGTGTCGACCTGTCCGTCGATCAGCAGTCCGGCCTCGGCCACCGGGATCCGCGGCGGCGAGAAGGCCACCGGGATCGGGATGTCAGGATCGTTCGGGACGACGTGGGCGGCCTGGCCGGCCAGTGGGGTGGTGCCCGGCGCCAGCCCGGCATAGCGCTGGTCCCGCCCGTTCTTGCGCCACCAGAGCACGCCGACGATCGGCGAGCCGGCCATGATGACCAAGCCGATGGCACCGAGAATGATGGCGCCGAGCCGCTCGGCGCCGGTCAGCTTGGACCCGTCCGGCTCGAGGTGCGGCTTGTTGTCGGCGACCAGCCCCGGCTCGATCTTGATGCCGATGGTCATGCCCTGGTTGGCCGCCAGGTTGTCCTGGGTGAAGGTCGCGGTGCCGCCCTTGGTGAACTTCGAGGTGGTGCACTCATCGGTGCTCTGCACGGGTCCGGCGAAGCAGGTGACGTCTTGGGCGCCACCGGGCACCGTGGTGGTGATCGAGGCCTTCTTGATCGCCGGGTTGCCGGTGCCGAGGGCGTCCCAGAAGAACTCGTCGTACGGCGGGTTCTCGCCCGGGAAGGTCCGCATCGCTCCGGTGACGTCGTAGGAGATGACGTAGGTGGCGGTGGCCGCCGAGATGGTCTTGTCCGGGTCGCCGATCTTGAGCTCCAGCTCCTCGAACCGACCCTTCTGCTGCTCCTCGGTGGTGGAGTCGAACTGGGTCGAGATGGAGCGGTCCGGGCTGGTCACCGCGATGTTGTCGACGGTGTAGACGGCGTCCTGGGTGTCGTCGTACTTCTCGCGGACGACGAAGTTGCGCTTGATGCCATGCCGGCCGGAGTTGCTGCCGAACCGCCAGACCAGGGTCTCGGTCGCCTTCAGCACGCCGCTCGGCTGCATGTCGTAGGTGATCGTGTACGAGTCGATTTGGTCGTCGGCCGCATAGGCCGGCGATGCAGTGAGCGACGTCAGACCGACGGCCGCGGCCAGGGTGAAGGCGAGGGCGAGCAGCAGCCGTGCGGTGCGGGTGCCGAAGCCGGTCATCCGCGCTCCCCACGGTTGCGGGCGGCCAGAGCCCGTTCGGCCTCTCGCTTGAACTCCCGTGTCGCCAGGGTCTGGCGCTTGTCGTACTCCCGCTTGCCGGTGGCGATCGCGATCTCGACCTTGGCGTAGCCGTCGGAGAAGTAGATGGACAGCGGGATCAAGGTGGACCCCGCATCACTCAGATCACGTTCGATCCGGGTGATCTCCTTGCGGTTGAGCAGGAGCTTGCGCGTACGCCGTGCGGTGTGGTTGGTCCAGGTGCCGTGACTGTATTCGGGGATGTGCGCCGACCGCAGCCACACCTCGCCATCGTCGACGGTTGCAAAGGCGTCGGTCAGGTTGGCCCGCCCTTCGCGGAGCGACTTCACCTCTGTGCCGCTGAGCACCAAGCCCGCCTCGTAGGTGTCGTGGATGTTGTAGTCGTGCCGAGCCTTGCGGTTCTGCGCGACCAGCTTGCGGCCCTTCTCCTTCGCCATGGCTCTATCCTCCCCGCTAAACGGGTCTTGCGCCCGTCCTGGGTCGTACGGGTCGATGGTCTGGGTGGATTCGGTCCACCACAGCAAACTGGCACCCTACCCAGTACAGCTCCTGGGTGGGGTGCCAATTCGCCGTAGGCGTCAGAGCGACGGCGGCGCCGAGCCGAGGCTCAGAACCAGCTCATCGGGTTCACCACCCGGCCGTTCTTCCAGACCATCAGGTGCAGGTGGCATCCGGTGGAGTAGCCAGTGGTGCCGACGTAGCCGATGACCTGTCCCTTACGAACGTGCTGGCCGACCCGTACGGTGTAGCGGATCGCGTGGTTGAAGCCAGTGGTCACGTACGTGCCGTCGATGTAGCCGTGGTCGATCATCAGCCGGTTGCCGTAGCCGGCGTTGTAGTAGCGCTCCGCGACCCGGCCCGAGTGCGGGGCCCGGATCGCCGCGCCACAGCCGGCGCCGAAGTCGGTGCCGTCGTGCAGCTTCCAGTAATGCAGGACCGGGTGAAACCGCATGCCGTACGGCGAGGTGATCGGCGCCGAGACGGGGTAGGAGAAGCCGTGGCTGGCACTCGACCCGGATGAGGACGACCCGCCCAAGGAGCGTCGCGGCGTGGCCGAGGAGGACGAGGACCGCCTGGTGCTCTGCTTGCTCGCCCTAGCCGCCTTGGCCGCCTTGGCCGCCTTGCGCGCGGCGGCCGCCGCCTTGACGGCAGCCCGGTGAGCGGCAGCCCTGCGCTCGGCCTTGGCCTTGGCGATCCGTGCCGCGATCCGCTGCTCCACGGTGGCCCGCTCCCGGGTCAGCTGGGCGTACTGCCGCTTGTCGTTCGCGACATCAGCGGCTGCGGCGTTCTCGACGGCCTGACGCTGACGCACCAACGCGGCGACGTTGGCCGTCTGCTGCTGGGCGCGAAGCTCAAGGCTCTTCTTGACCTTGAGGTTTGCGGCGGCTTCCTTGCGATCGGCGGCGACCTGCGCCTCGAGCTCGGCCTGCCGGGCCTTCTCGGCGTCGAGCTGCCGCTGGATCTCGTTGAGCTCGGTGATCTCGGCCGCGGTCGTGTCGAACATCGTGGTCGACCACTGGATGCGGGTCTGCAGGTCCGCGGTCGAGCCGCTCTCGACCAAGATGGCGAGCGGCAGCAGGTTGGTCTGCTTCTGGTACTGGTCACGGACCATCTCACCGGCCGTGGCCTTCTTGGCGTCCAGCCGGGCCTGGCCGGCGATCACCGCCGCCTTGGCCGCAGCGAGGTCGGCCTTCGCCTTCTTCAGCTTGGCGGCCATCTTGACGTCCTTGGCCCTGGCCGCCTTGAGCTCACGTTGGGTCTTGGCCAGAGCCGCCTGCGCGGCTTGCAGCCTGCCCTGGGCCTGGTCGACGGCTACCCCGGCCGCCGACAATGCGTGGGTCGACTCGTTGAGGTCGCTCTTGGTCTTGGCCAGCTGCTGCTGAACCCGGGCCCGCTGATCGGTCAGGTCGTCGGCCCGGGCGACCGGAGCACCGACGACTGAGCGCCAGTCCCGCCGCCAGCGTGACCGCCACGAGGCCGGCCGTCAGCCTGGGTCGGACGAAGGCCGCCCGCCGTGCGCAGCTGAACCACGCACCCGATGCCAATGTAGTTATGCCCATGGACGCAGGCTGCAGACGAGTCAGTAGACCCTTCGAGACCTGGCGAAGCGATCGCCACAGCGAGGTGCTTCGCTGCCGTCCGGAACGACCTTGCGGTCGTAGGGAAGATCCGGAACCACAGCTTTCCCCATTCCAATGTTTGGTTGTAGCAAGTGAGTCCGGTCCGACCGAGGCGTTCGCGGCGCCTGTCGAACCCGATCCTCCGAGCCCTCAAGATGAATCGAGGTCTACAGCCCTCGACTCAGACCCTCAGGTACTTCCTGGTTGTCACCAGCGTTGGAATGATAGACAGAACGAGACCCACGATGGCAACCCCTGTCATGGCCAGAGCCGCCTGCTTCCACCCAATCCAAGGTAAAGACTGGATCGAGAGTTCAGCTTTACGCATGATGACGAAGTAAACTCCTGATGCGAGTGTGACGCATGCGAGAAGTGCTCCCACCAACGCGGAAAATAATGCTTCAAAAAGGAACGGCAACGTGATATAGAGGTTGCTCGCTCCGACCAGCCGCATGATGCCGATCTCTCGACGGCGGGCGAAGGCCGCCAACCGGATCGTGTTGCCGATCTGCAGGGCCGCAGCGAACAGCAGCAGAGCGGACGCGAAGATGGTCCCCCACTGCAGGAAGTTCAGTGCCTTGAAGAACGGGTCGAGGTACTGCCGTAGGTCCTGCACCTTCTGCACCCCCTTAAGCCCGAGCGACCGAGCTCACCACGCCCTGGTACTGTCTCGGGGTTCTTCAGCTTGACCCGGAACGACTCCTGCATCTGCTCGACGGTCAGCGAGTCCTGGATCGGGTTGCCCTCGTAGGCCTTGCGGAACTCGTCGAACGCCTCCTGCTTGTTCTCGAAGTAGACACCGCCCTCAGCCACCTCGGGGTTGCTGCGCAGCGTCTGCTCGATGGCGTCCTTCTGGGACTGGGTGACATCCTGGCCGGGCGTGCACTGGTCGCCGCGGATGTCCTTGGTGCACAAGAACACCGAGATCTCGATCTTGTCGTACCAGCGCCCCTTCATCAGGTCGACCTGCTGGCTGGCCAGCAGCCCGGCCCCGAAGAGCGACAGCGACACCCACATGGTCATCACGACCGCAAGGGTCATCGTCAGGTTCTGGCGGAGACCGGCGCGGGTCTCGGAGAAGATGTGGCGGAAACGCATCAGTAGTCCCTAGCGGATTCGGGTGTGCTCGTACGGTCGAGGGCAGCTGAGTCGGTCACTGGTAGCCGTACACGCCTCTGCTCTGGTCGCGGACGACTTCCCCGTCGGCCAGCTCGATCACCCGCTTGCGCATCTGGTCGACGATCGTCGAGTCGTGGGTGGCCATCAACACCGTGGTGTCGGCTTTGTTGATGCGGTCGAGCAGCTTCATGATGCCGACGCTGGTGGCCGGATCGAGGTTTCCGGTCGGCTCGTCCGCGATCAGGATCATCGGCCGGTTGACGAATGCGCGGGCGATGGCGACCCGCTGCTGCTCACCACCGGAGAGCTCCTCGGGCAGCCGGCCCCCCTTGCCCTCCAGGCCGACGAGCTCGAGCACCTCGGGCACCACGCGCTTGATGGTGGTCGCAGGCTTGCCGATCACCTGCAGGGCGAAGGCGACGTTGTCGGTCACCGTCTTGTTCGGCAGCAACCGGAAGTCTTGGAACACCGTGCCGATCTGGCGACGCATCGCCGGGATCTTCCAGCTGTGCAGCTTGTTCAGCTCACGGCCGGCGACGAAGACCTTGCCCTTGGTGGCCCGCTGCTCCCGCAGGATCAGGCGCAAGAAGGTCGACTTGCCGGAGCCCGAGGCACCGACCAGGAAGACGAACTCCCCCTTGTCGATGTCGACGTTGACGTCTTCCAGAGCAGCGCGACGCTGTCCGTCGTAGATCTTGGACACACCTTCGAAACGAATCACAGTGGGAGCCTCGGCCGGGTAGACAGCTCCGAGACCTATGCCTCAGACGACCAGGATCGAGTGTAGGTGACCATTTTGTGATCTTTGGCGACAACGCGCGGAGCGTCGAAGGCTAGGCCGAGGTCCGGCGCCAGCGGATCCCGGACTCGATGAAGCCGTCGATGTCGCCGTCGAAGACCGCGTCGGGCGATGAGGTCTCGAACTCGGTCCGCAGGTCCTTGACCATCTGGTAGGGGTGCAGCACGTACGAGCGCATCTGCGATCCCCAGCTGTTGCCGCCGTCGCTCTTCAACGCGTTCATCTGCGCCTCACGGTCCTGGCGGGCCTTCTCCAGCAACCGCGACTGCAGCACCCGCATCGCGGCGGCCTTGTTCTGCAGCTGCGACTTCTCGTTCTGGCAGGAGACCACGATGCCGGTGGGCAGGTGGGTGATCCGTACGGCGGAGTCGGTCGTGTTGACGCTTTGACCACCGGGGCCCGACGAGCGGAAGACGTCGATCCGCAGATCCGCCTCCGGGATCTCGATGTGGTCGGCCGCCTCGGTCACCGGCAGCACCTCGACGCCGGCGAAGGAGGTCTGGCGGCGCCCCTGGTTGTCGAACGGGGAGATCCGGACCAGGCGATGCGTGCCCTGCTCGACCGACAGCGTGCCGTACGCGAACGGTGCCTTGACCTGGAAGGTGGCCGACTTGATGCCCGCCTCCTCGGCGTAGGAGGTGTCGTAGACCTCGGTCGAGTAGTGGTGCCGCTCGGCCCAGCGCAGGTACATCCGCAACAGCATGGCGGCGAAGTCCGCCGCGTCGATGCCGCCGGCCTCCGAGCGGATGGTCACCAGTGCCTCGCGCTCGTCGTACTCCCCGGCCAGCAGTGTCCGCACCTCCAGGATGTCGATGGCCCCTTGCAGCGAGGCCAGCTCGGTCTCGGCCTCGGTCAGGCTGGCCGCGTCGCCCTCCTCCTGACCGAGCTCGACCAGCACCGCCACGTCGTCCAGCCGGGAGCGGAGCCCGGTCAGCCGGTCGATCTCGGACTGCACCGCGGAGAGCCGTGAGGTGACCCGCTGGGCGTTGTCCGGGTCGTCCCACAGATCCGGAACCGCCACCTCGGTCTGCAGCTCAGCGATCTCACCCCGCAGCTTGTCGAGGTCGACGACGGCCTCGATCGAGGTCAGTGCCTTGTCGAGTGCGGAAAGTGATGCAGAGAAGTCGGGTCCAGCCACAAAGAAACACTCTAGGCGACAAGGCCCAGATCTGCCGCCCGCCGATAGGCTCACGACGGTGAGCGATCCGGTCCTGGCCATCGACATCGGCGGTACGAAGATCGCGCTGGCCGTGGTCGACGACGAGGGCGCCCTGCTGGCCGAGGCCGTACGCCCCACCATCCGCGCCACCGATCCTGAGGCGGTCTTCGCCCCGGCGGCCGACGGCATCCGCGAGATCCTCGGACGGGTGTCGGTGGCCGTCGAGCTCCGGGTAGGCATCGGCTCGGCCGGGCCGATCGACGGCCCGGCCGGCACGATCTCACCGGTCAACATCGCGGCCTGGCGGGAGTTCCCCGTCCGTCAGCGCGTCACTGATGTGCTCCGCGAGCTCGGCCTGACGCCCCAGGTCGCCCTGGCCGGCGACGGCCACTGTTTCGCCCTCGGTGAGCACTGGCTGGGTGCTGGCCGTGATGTGGACTCGATGGTCGGCCTCGTGCTCTCCACCGGTGTCGGTGGGGGTGCCGTGCTGGACAACCGACTCTTCGCCGGCCGCACCGGCAATGCGGTGCACCTCGGCCACATCAGCGTCAACGCCTGGGGCCCGCGCTGTGTCTGTGGAGGTCACGGTTGCACCGAGATGTATGCCCGCGGACCGGCGCTCGTCGCTGCCGCGCACGACAGCGGATGGACCGGAGGCGACGACGCCCAAGCCCTGACCGCCGACGCCCGGGCCGGCGATCCGATCGCGGTCGAGGTCATCGACCGGGGCATGCGGGCCCTCGCCGCCGGCATCGCCACCACCGCCACCGAGCTGGACGTGCACCACGTTCGTGCTCGGGGGTGGCGTCGCCAAGGCGGGCGACGTCATCTTCGAGCCTCTACGCCGCCACCTGCGTGACTTTGCCGTGCTCGGCTACGTGAGCGATCTGGAGGTCCGGCCGGCAGTGTTGGAGAACGCCGGTCTGATCGGCGCCGCGGCCCTGGCTTTCTCGCTGCCGCTACCGACCTGATGGCCCGGCGGCCCACCCGCGCTGCCAGCTTCCCAGGTATACCTTGTGGTTGCGCACTCTGGGCCCGCGAATTCCTGGGTGAAGCGTCTAATTCATGGGTGGAGTGCGGCCACCCGCAGGGCAGATCTCTCCGCGCCCCGGGTCGGCGGTCAGTCGGGGTCCTCGGCCTGGAGCTCCTCCATCCGTACGAAGGTGGCTTCGTCCTCGGCTTGCCGGGTCGGCAGGTCGCTGACCCAGATCACCACGAACGCGGCCAGGGCGCCGGCCAGTGCGAGCACCGGACCGATGGTGGACAGCCAGACCAGGATCAGCCCGACCACGTCCAGCCCCAGCACCGTCGCCGCAGCTCGGCGGGACAGGTGTCCGCGGCGGGCCCGCCACGCGGCGTACGCGATCCAGGGGACCATTGCAGCGAGGCAGAACCCGAGGGCGAACCGTGACATCCCGCCGCTGAAGGCTCCGGAGATCAGCCGGAGCATGGCCAACAGCGTGACCGCACCGGTCAGGGCGCCCAGCGCCATCGCGACACTCTTCTTGGGCATTCGCACTCCACGATCGACGACACCGGACGGGGAGGTGCCGGTCGTGGGTCAAACGTAGCCGAGGGAGTCCTGCAGCTCGCGGAGCTGGGCCAGGTCGTCAGCGAAGCCGTCCGGACTGGTCAGGTCGTTCACCTCGTCATCGGCGTTGACGACGTACTCGACCGTTCGGACGATCTGGCGGTGCTGGTTGGCGGTGAACTCGTCCCAGTGGGCCAGGATCCGAAACAGGCCGGCGTGGATCTGGAAGGCGCGGTCGATGTCGAGCGCATCGTTGCCCTGCAGCGCCCCCATCAACACCGATCGGTGCGCGGACAGCACCTCGCGCAGCATCGCCACCTCATCGACCGACATCGAGCCAGGGTAGTCGGCGCGTGAGCTTCAGCCCGGTGTCACGAGGGTCAGCGTTCGCTGATCACGCCGGAACCGCGGTCGCTCAGCACCAGCTCGCATCGACCGAAGGCAGGCCGGCGGCGTCCGGGCCCGGCCCGTAGAGCACGGCCAGCCGTCCGCCCGGCACCAGGGCCCGGTGCACCAGGGCGAGCTCGCCGAAGGCCGGCCCGGTCCAGAACCCGCCTCCTCCAGATCAAGGTCAGCCATCCCCGCCTGCCGCGCCTCGAGGCGGCCGACCTCGAGGATCCGAGCCCCCGGAGCCGGGTCGAGCAGGTCCATCGCCCAGTGCACCCGGTCGGGAACGGCGAGTCGCGGTGTGCCCATGCTTGGTTGTTCTAGCACGATCCCGCTAAGGTGGGCGGCTGCATGGCGGCCACCGCCAGCAGCCCGGGAGCATAGCTCAGTTGGTTAGAGCACCTGCCTTACAAGCAGGGAGTCGGGGGTTCGAGTCCCTCTGCTCCCACCGATATGACGCGGTGATGCCGGCCCGTGTCTGGTTCTGCGTCACTCACCGACTCGACACGCCGTCCGGGCGCCCTCAGACCTCACTGGTGGCGCAAAAACAGACCACACCGCGAGGTCGGCGGATCAATCCCGGCGCTCGGCCAGCAGCACCGGTATCAGACGGTCGGTCTTGCGCTGGTACTCCGCGTAGGGCGGGTAGGCCGCCACCGCACGCTCCCACCAGATCTCGCGCTCCTCACCCTCGAGCTCGCGGGCTCGGGCATCGAAGCGATCGGCGCCGTCCTGCACCATCAGGGCGCTCGGGTCGGCCTTCAGGTTGAGGTACCAGACGGGGTGCTTCGGTGCGCCCCCTTGGGAGGCGATGAGCGCATACCGGCCGTCGTGCTCCACCCGCATCAACGGCGTCTTCCTGATCTTGCCGGTCTTGTTGCCGCGGGTGGTGAAGATGACCACCGGCAGGCCGGTGTCTCGCAGGGTGTTGGCCTCCCGGCCGTCGGTCGCCTCGTAGCGCTCGACCTGGTCGCGCACCCACTTCGCCGGGCTCGGTTCGTATTCTCCTTCAAGCACGACTGCATCCTAGGCAGGGCTACCCGGGGCCGGCTCGGAGGGCGGCGAGCAGGTCGGCGAGCTCCCGGGCCTCACCGATCTGGTTGACCACCCGCCAGGTGATCACACCCGTGCGATCGATCACGAACGTGCCGCGCAGGGCGCAGCCGGCAGTGTCGTCGAACACCCCGTACGCCTCAGCGATCGCCCCGTGCGGCCAGTGGTCGCTGAGCAGGTCGAAGTCCAGCGCCTGCTCGTCGGCGTAGACCCGCAGCGAGAACATGGCGTCACACGAGACGGCCAGCACCCGAGCGTCCGCTGCCCGGAACCGCTCGAGCTCAGCCTGCAGTGCGGCCAGCTCGCCGGTGCAGATGCCGGAGAACGCCCAGGGATAGAAGATGACCACCACCGGCGCACCCCGCAGCTCGCTGAGCGTGATCGACTCGCCATGCTGGTTGCGGGCGGTGAAGTCAGGAGCCGGGTCGCCTGCCGACAGGGTCAACGACGGGTTCCCTTGGGCCGTACCAGCTTGTTGGCCGCCCACTCGGCCGAAACCGAGGCGCTGTTGGTCAGGGCCAGGCCCGCGGTGACGGCGGCCTCCGCCAGGTCGGTGGCATCGACGTAGCCCGGGCGACCCACCTTCGGGGTCATCAGCCAGATGTAGCCGCTGTCGGTGAGATCGGTCAGGGCGTCGACCAACCCGTCGACCAGGTCACCATCGTCGTCGCGCCACCACAGCAGCACCAGGTCGACCGGCTCGATGGCCTCCTCGACGAGCTCGGCGTCGATCGCGTCCTCGACCAGGACGCGGACGTCGTCATCCACATCGTCGTCCCAGCCCATCTCCTGGACGACCATGCCTTCGACGAGACCGAGCTTGTTCCCATAACTCTGCGGGACTCCCGCACCTGACGAACTCACCGAAACCCCCACCACGACGCACGCCTCACCCTGGGGCTGCCGCATCGGCAGATACGGCCTCGTACGCGAGAGCTGATCTCGCTCATCCCCGCGCGTCGCCTCCCATCTTGTGACCAATGTTCCCGGACCTGACAACCCGCGCCGGCCTCGAAGGGCGCCACGGCGTTCAGGGCAAGCCTGCCAGAGCGACCCGGCCCGGGGAACCCCCCGCCTGCCGATGCGCCACAAGATGCGCCCGACCGGAAGTCGTTGACCTGACCCGATGCGCCCAGTTACGCCGAGATGACAGGATGGGGTGTCGCGACAACTCGACCTGCTGCACCCGGCCACCTGACATCGAGCTCAGGGTTGCCGGACGAACGTGAGGAGCATGAATGGCATCGCCCGGACCTCGCCCGGCCATCACCGCCGAGGGTTTGCCCAGCCAGATCCCCGATATCGATCCCGACGAGACCACTGACTGGCTGGAGTCCCTGGACGGTCTGCTGGACGACAAGGGCAAGAACCGCGCGCGGTTCATCATGCTGCAGCTGCTGGCCCGGGCCCGCGAACGCCAGGTCGGCCTGCCCGCGCTGCGCAGCAGCGACTACATCAACACCATCCCGCCCGAGTCCGAGCCGTGGTTCCCCGGCGACGAGCACATCGAGCGCCGGCTGCGGGCCTACATCCGCTGGAACGCCGCGATCATGGTGTCCAAGGCCAACCGCAAGGGCCTGGAGGTCGGCGGCCACATCGCCACCTACCAGAGTGCGGCCAGCCTGTACGAGGTCGGCTTCAACCACTTCTTCCGGGGCAAGGACCACCCGGGCGGCGGTGACCACATCTTCATCCAGGGTCACGCCTCCCCCGGCATCTACGCCCGCGCCTACCTCGAGGGTCGGCTCAGCTCCGACCAGCTCGACGGCTTCCGCCAGGAGGTGTCCCGCGGGCCGGGCAAGGGCCTGTCGTCCTATCCGCACCCGCGGCTGATGCCGAACTTCTGGGAGTTCCCGACCGTCTCGATGGGCCTCACCGGCATCCACTCGATCTATCAGGCCCGGTTCAACCGCTATCTGCAGAACCGCGGCATCAAGGACACCTCCGACCAGCACGTCTGGGCGTTCATGGGTGACGGCGAGATGGGTGAGCCCGAGTCGCTCGGCGCCATCCGGGTCGCCTCACGCGAGGGTCTGGACAACCTGACCTACGTGATCAACTGCAACCTGCAGCAGCTCGACGGTCCGGTCGTCGGCAACGGCAAGATCGTGCAGGAGCTCGAGTCGTTCTTCCTCGGCGCGGGCTGGCACGTGATCAAGGTGCTGTGGGGTCGCGACTGGGACCCGCTGCTGGCGGCCGACGCCGGCGGTGTGCTGGTCAACAAGATGAACACCACCCCCGACGGCCAGTTCCAGACCTACCTGGTCGAGGACGGCGCCTACATCCGCAACAACTTCTTCTCCGATCCGCGGCTGCAGAAGATGGTCGCCAACATGAGTGACGAGGACATCAAGGTCCTGTCCCGCGGCGGTCACGACTACCGCAAGGTGTACGCCGCGTTCAAGGCCGCCTCCGAGCACGTCGGACAGCCGACCGTGATCTTGGCCCAGACGGTCAAGGGCTGGACGATCGATGCCCTGGAGGGCAAGAACGCCACCCACCAGATGAAGAAGCTGACCACCAAGGACCTCAAGGCTTTCCGGGACCGGCTTTATCTGGAGATCCCCGACAGCGATCTGGAAGATCCCTACAACCCGCCCTACTTCCACCCGGGGCAGGATGACGAGGAGATCCAGTACCTGCAAGAGCGTCGACGCGCGCTCGGTGGCTACATCCCCGAGCGTCGGGTCAAGCCGACGGTGATCAAGCTCCCGGGCGACGAGGTGTATGCGCCGTTGATGGAGCCGGCCGGGGAGAAGACCAAGGTCGCGACCACCCAGGCCTTCGTACGGCTGCTCCGCGATCTGATGCGGGACAAGGAGATCGGCCACCGGATCGTACCGATCGCGCCGGACGAGTTCCGGACCTTCGGCATGGACTCGATGTTCCCGACGGCCAAGATCTACAACCCGCACGGGCAGACGTACGACTCGGTGGACCGCAAGCTTCTGCTGTCCTACAAGGAATCCACCAAGGGGCAGCTGCTGCACGAGGGCATCTCCGAGGCCGGGGCGATGGGCTCGACGATCGCGGCCGGCTCGGCCTACTCGATGCACGGCGAGCCGATGATCCCGTTCTACATCTTCTACTCGATGTTCGGGTTCCAGCGGACCGGTGACTCGATCTGGGCGATGGCCGACCAGATGGCGCGCGGCTTCCTGCTGGGTGCGACGGCCGGTCGTACGACGCTGACCGGTGAGGGTCTGCAGCACGCCGACGGGCACTCGCCGCTGCTGGCCAGCACGAACCCGGCGGTCGTGCACTACGACCCGGCGTTCGCCTACGAGGTGGGCCACATCATCAAGGACGGTCTGCGTCGGATGTACGGCCACGAGGACCAAGATCATCCCGACGGTGAGAACGTGATCTTCTACGTCACGGTCTACAACGAGCCAGTCAGCCAACCGGGAGCTCCGGAAAACCTCGACGTCGACGCGCTGCTGAAGGGCATCTACCACTACAAGGCCGCAGATCTCGAAGGTGATCATGCTCGGGCCCAGCTCCTGGCCTCCGGCGTCTCGATGCCCGCAGCCCTGCAGGCTCAGAAGATCCTGGCCGACGAGTGGGGCGTAGCCGCCGACATCTGGTCGGTGACGTCGTGGAACGAGCTCCGCCGCGACGCGGTCGAGGCCGAGCACTGGAACGTGACCCATCCGGACGAGGAGCGGCGCTGGCCGTTCGTCACCCACGCCCTGCACGGAGCGCCAGGTCCGGTCGTCGCGGTCAGCGACTACATGAGGGCCGTGCAGGACCAGATCGCACCGTGGGTCCAGCAGACGTGGTGCTCCCTCGGCACGGACGGGTTCGGCTTCGCCGACACCCGGGCCGCGGCCCGCCGCTTCTTCCTGGTCGATGCCCAGTCGATCGTCGTGGCCACCCTGCAGTCGCTGGCTCGGGATGGGAACTATGACGCCGGCGCCGCCAAGCAGGCGTTCGACCGCTACCAGCTGGGCGACCCGACCGCGGTGGCCGGGGTGGCGCAAGAAGGCGCCGGCGCCTGACGTCGGTCTGGAATCTGCTGCACGACGTTCGCTGAGCCGGTCGAAGGGTCCCTTCGACCGGCTCAGCGGCGTGTCCGACGAGCGGGTCAGGTGGCGACGTTGGCCAGGGCGACCTTGGTGTCTTGCACCGCCTGGGCGTTACCCGCGATCTGCCACCGGTTCTCGCCGATGACCAGTTCTTCGGCCGCGCCACCGGCGCCGATGACCAAAGCGGCGCCCGGGAACCAGTCCCAGGGAAACAGGTTGGCCTGCAGGAAGACCCCGAGGCGGCTGGTAGCCACCCCAGCGAGGTCGATCGAGGCCGATCCGAGCATCCGGACCGTTGCGGCAGCGGCGGTGGCGGACTGCCACGACACCAGCCTGGCCCGGTCGCCCATGTGCCGGGGGTGGAAGTACGTGGCCACCGAGAGCTCCGACAATGGCCGCGGGGCGAGCTGCGGCACCGGAACGCCGTTCAGAGTCGTGGGCACGTCGCGGCCGCCGAGCCACAGCTCGTCGACGGCCGGGTAGTACACCGCGCCGAGCAACGGACCGTCGCCGTCCACCAGTCCGACGGCGGAGCACCAGTAGGGGATGCCGGACAAGAAGTTGTAGGTCCCATCCACGGGATCGATGTACCACGTGCGGTCGCCCGGGGCGCGGGCCCCTTCCTCGCCCACGAGGCCGTCGTCGGGCCGGTGCTCGGCGAGCCGGGCCACGACCAGCTCTTCGGCCGCGTGGTCAGCGGCTGAGACCACATCCGAGATCGAGGTCTTGTACTGGGTCTCGAGGCCCTGCCTGAGCATCTGGTGGGCGAGGAGACCCGCCTCACGAACGAGCTCGGCGGCCAGGCTGACGTCATCCACGCGCTCGACCCTAACGTGTCGGCGTGCCCGGACCCAGCCCGACCGCACCGGCTGCCGGTGCGTCCTGGCCAGCTATCCCTTGCGACAGAAGTCGAGCAGCCGATCCACCGGCCAGGTGTTGATCACCCGGTCGGGATCGAGTCCGAGGTCCTCGGCCCGCTCGCACCCGTAGATCTGGAACTCGAGCTGACCGGGAGCATGGGCATCGGTGTCGATGGAGAACAGACAGCCCATCTCCATGGCCATGCTCAGCAGGGCGGTGGGTGGATCGCGTCGCTCCGGACGTGAGTTGATCTCGACGGCGACGTCGAACGTACGACAGGCTTCGAAGACCACCTCGGCGTCGAACACCGACTGAGGTCGGGTGCCCCGCTCACCTTCGATCAGCCGGCCCGTGCAGTGGCCGAGCACGTTGGTCCGCGGGTTGGCGATGGCTCCGACCATCCGATGGGTCATCGTCTCCGAGTCGGACCGCAGCTTGGAGTGCACGCTGGCCACCACGACATCGAGCTCGGCCAGCAGCTCATCGGTTTGGTCAAGCCCACCGTCGTCGAGGATGTCGACCTCGATCCCTTGCAGACAACGAAAGGGAGCCATCACCTCATTGAGGTCGCGAACCACCTCCAGCTGCTCCCGCAGCCGTTCGGCGGTCAGTCCACGCGCCACCTTCAGCCTCGGCGAGTGGTCGGTGATCGCGCAGTACTCGTGACCGAGGGTCCGCGCGGTGATCATCATCTCCTCCAACGGGCTGCCCCCGTCGGACCAGGTCGAGTGCACGTGCAGATCGCCCTTCATCGCCGCCCGCATGCCCAGGCCGCCTCCGGTCAACGGCTCCTTGTCGTCGCGCAGCTTCTGCAGATAGTCCGGCACCTGACCGGCCAGCGCCTGGGAGATGACGGTTGCCGTCTTGGGACCGACTCCGCTGACCTTGCCCCAGCTGCGCTGCTCTTGATGATCATGCCGCTCGTCCTCGCTCATCGCCGCGACGATGTCCGCCGCACCGCGGTAGGCCTTGACCCGAAAGGTGTCGGCCCGTGAGCGTTCGAGCAGGAAGCCGATCTCACGCAGCGCCTCGACCGGGTTCACGGGACAACCCGTCTGCGGGGGCGGGGCTTGAGCGCGATGGTCGGCATGGCCGGCGCCTCCATCACTTTCTCGTCCCGGTCGACCACGGGCGGGAAGCGCGACTCCCGTTGTTCCCAGGCGGTGCGGTAGCTGACGATCTCCTCGTGGCTGCGACCGATGAAGTTCCACCACATGACGATCTCCTCGGCGAACGGCTCGCCACCGAGCATGATCATCCGAGCGCCCTGGTCGCTGGACAGGCGGACCGTGCCCCGGCCGGTGCCGAGATAGAGCAGCTGGTCGACACTCACACCACTGCTTTCGACCTTCGCGCGGCCGGCGACGACGAACACGCCGTACTCGTACGCCGGATCCACCTCGAGCACCACCTCGGCACCCGGGTCGAGACTCAGGTCCGCGCCGACCAGCGGTGAGTGGCTACGGGTCGGTGCCCGGACGCCGTCGAGCTCGCCGACCAGCACGGTGCCGTGCAGCCCGGGCCCGATCAGCTCGCCGAGCTCGGCGTACGTCTCGAAGCGGGGCTCGATGTGTCGAGCATGATCAGGAAGAGCGACCCACAGCTGGACGCCGTGCAGCTGCGGCGGTTTGTCGGGTTGGGACAACTCACTGTGCACGATGCCGTGGCCGGCGGTCATGATGTTGAGCTCGCCCGGCCGGACCATCGCCAGCGAGCCCACGCTGTCCCGGTGCTCGATCTCCCCCTCCAGCAGCCAGCTGACCGTCTGCAGGCCGGTGTGGGGATGAGCCCAGACCTGCATCCCCGGCGAGCCACTGATGTCCTCGGGGCCGTAATGATCAAGGAAGCACCAGGCGCCGATCATCCGGATCTGCCGGTCCGGCAGCGCCCGCGCGACCTCAGTCGTCTTGCCGAGGTAGACCTTCCGCGCGCTCAGCAACAGCTCTTCGGGACCACCAACCGAGCCGCCGGAGCAGACGTACTCGCTCGGCCTGGTCTCAAGATCACTCACCTGCGCCTCCCAGTTTCCCCACCACTAGAGTCAGCCTATGGCCGCTACGACGCGAGGGATCACGAAGTCCCTGCTGCCGTCGGCCAAGACCCGGTCCACGATCGCCAAGCGGTTGTCCGGTGTGACCGGGGCCATCACCACGGCCACCATCGCCGAGATGGAGAGCCGTCACCTGTGGTTTCGACGGCTCGACGCCGAGCACCGCTCATGGATCACCTTGGTCGCCCAGGCCGGCATCGACGGCTTCGTCACCTGGTTCGCCGAGCCGGAGCCCCAGAGCCCCAGCACAGCCGACGTCTTCGGTTCTGCGCCCCGTGAGCTGGCCCGCAAGATCTCGCTCTACCAGACCGTCGAGCTGGTGCGCACCACGATCGACGTGGTGGAGAGTCAGATCGATGAGGTGATGCCCAAAGCCGACCGGCCGTTCCTGCACGCCGCTATCGTCCAGTACAGCCGCGAGGTCGCCTTCTCCGCGGCCGAGATCTACGCCCGGGCGGCCGAGCTGCGAGGGGCCTGGGATGCCAGGCTCGAGGCGCTGGTGGTCGACGCCGTGCTGCGCGGTGAGACCGACGAGACGGTGCTGTCCCGCGCCTCCACCTTGGGCTGGCACTCGACGGCCGCTGTCGTCGTGGTGATCGGCCCGGCGCCATCACTGGAGCCGGCTCAGGCTCTGGAGTCCATCCGGCACACCGCGGCCATCGCCGGCGTCGACATGCTCGGCTCGGTGCAGGGCGACCGGATGGTCGTCGTCCTCGGGGGGTCGGTGCTGGGCGAGTCCGACCGACCCCTGGAGATCGTCGGCAAGTTCGTCACCACCTTCGGACCGGGCCCGGTCGTCGTCGGCCCGCCGGTCGAGCACCTGATGGACGCCGCGGCCAGCACCCGCGAGGCCCTGTCCGCCTTCCGGGCGGCGGCTGGGTGGCCGGAAGCGCCGCGGCCGGTCGCGTCGCACGACCTGCTGCCCGAGCGAGCGCTCTCGGGCGACGGTCACGCCCGCCGCGCTCTCGCCCGCGACCTCTACGATCCCCTGCTGGCCGCCGGCGGCGGACTGCTGGAGACGCTGGTCACCTTCTTGGACCAGGGCCTGTCGGTCGAGGCGGCCGCCCGCGCGCTCTTCGTGCACGCCAACACCGTCCGCTACCGGCTCCGCCGCATCCACGAGGTGACCGGCTACAGCCCGACCGACCCCCGGGACGCGTACGCCCTGCGCCTCGCCCTCACCCTCGGTCGCCTGCTGCGTCGCTCGACCCCCGAGGACTGATTCGCGGCGTTGGCGGGGCCCTTCGACAGGCTCAGGGGGCGTGGGGTGGTGAGCTCGGGGCGGGTGGGTTGTCAGAAACTGACAATAGGACGTCTGAAGATTCGTGGTGTCCCTGCACGGGTTTCGGGGCAAGGTCACGAAATAGTAAAGACGTGCTCGCCATAGTTGCCCCCGGTCAGGGAGCCCAGACCCCCGGTTTCCTTCGCCCCTGGCTGTCCGAACCCACGTTCGCCGACCGGCTCAGCTGGCTGTCGGCGGTATCCGGGCTCGATCTTCAGCACTACGGCACCGAGGCAGACGCTGAGACGATCCGCGACACCGCGATCGCGCAGCCCCTGCTGGTCGCCGCCGGTCTGCTCGCGGCGTTGGAGCTCTTCCCGCACCCGGCCGACGCGTTCCCGTTCATCGGGGTGGCCGCCGGTCACTCCGTCGGTGAGATCACCGCTGCGGCGGGCGTCGGCGTCCTGTCGGCCGAACAGGCCATGGTCTTCGTCCGCGAGCGCGGTCGCACCATGGCTGCGGCCAGCGCGATGACGCCGACCTCGATGACCGCGATCATCGGTGGGCAGGCCGAGGAGGTGCTGGCGGCGATCGCAGCCCAGGGCCTGACCGCGGCCAACAACAACGGCAGCGGCCAGATCGTCGCGGCCGGCACCAAGGACCAGCTCGCCGCCCTTGCCGCCAACCCGCCGGCCCGCGCCCGGCTGATCGAGCTCAGCGTCGCCGGCGCCTTCCACACCGTGCACATGCAGCCCGCCGTCGCCGAGCTCGCTGCGTACGCGCGCGCCATCTCCACCCACGATCCGCGAGCCCGGCTGCTCTCCAACGCCGACGGCCAGGTCGTGCACGACGGCCGCGACGTGCTGCGCCGACTGGTCGGCCAGGTCGCCTCCCCCGTGCGCTGGGACCTGTGCCTGGCCGCCATGAGCGACCTCGGCGTGACCGGTCTGCTCGAGATGCCGCCGGCCGGAACCCTGACCGGGATCGCCAAGCGGAACCTCAAGGGCGTCGAGCTGTTCGCGCTCAACACCCCTGACCAGGTCGAGGGTGCGATGGAGTTCGTGCGCAAGCACGGCGGACCCGCATCGGCCTCGCCGATCGCCGGCAACCCGACCTGGCGGCTGGTCGTCTCCCCCGGCAAGGGCCAGTTCACCCGGACCGAGGACATCGAGGACGACACCGTGCTGCCGACCCACAGCACCATCGGCGTGGTCAAGAACCGCCGCGACGAGATTCCGGTCAGTGCACCCCACGGCGGCATCGTCGTCGAGTGGCTGGTCGAGAACGGCGATCCGGTTTCCCCGGGCCAGCCCCTCCTGCGACTGCACCCCATTGTGGAGTCCGACGATGCGACAGAGGTGACCCGATGACCGGCCTGACCGTGAAGTCCGGCGAGAAGTTCTCCGCCATCTTGGGCATCGGCGGCTACCGGCCCCGCCGGGTCGTCGACAACGCCGAGATCATCACCTACATCGACTCCTCCGACGAGTGGATCCGGACCCGGTCCGGCATCACCGAGCGCCGCTGGGCGTCCGAGGACGAGACCGTCAAGATGATGTCGATCAGCGCCGCCCGCAAGGCCGTCGAGCGGGCCGGGGTCGACGTCGCCCAGATCGACACCGTGATCGTGTCCACGGTCACCCACTTCCACCAGACGCCAGCGATCGCCACCACCATCGCCAGCGAGCTGGGCGCGACCGGAGCGGCGGCGTTCGACATCTCGGCCGCCTGCGCCGGATTCTGCTACGCCACGGCCATGGCCGACTCGTTCATCCGCAGCGGCGCCTCGAAGTACGTGTTGATCATCGGCGTCGAGCGGCTCAGCGACATGACCGACAAGCATGACCGCTCGACCGCGTTCATCTTCGCCGACGGCGCCGGCGCAGCCGTCATCGGTCCGAGCGACACCCCCGGGCATCGGACCGGTCGTCTGGGGCTCCGACGGCGACCAGGCCGGCCTGATCCGGCAGAGCGCGCCGTGGAACGAGACCATCGACGACGACGGCCACGGTGAGTGGCCGATGCTGCAGATGGACGGCAACCCGGTCTTCAAGTGGGCGTCCTACACGATGGCCAAGACGGCGGCCGAGGCCATGGACGCGGCCGGCGTACGCCCCGAGGACCTCGACGTGTTCGCCCCGCACCAGGCCAACAACCGGATCACCGACGCGATGTTCCGGGCCCTCAAGCTGCCGTCGGACGTGGTGGTCGCCCGCGACATCATCAAGCACGGCAACACCTCGGCCGCCTCCATCCCGCTGGCTCTGGAGGCCCTGATCGAGTCCGGCGAGGCCAAGAGCGGCGACACCTGCCTGATCATCGGCTTCGGCGCCGGCCTGGTCTACGCCGGCCAGGTCATCCTCATCCCCTGACGGGCCGTCCCCGATTCGCACCACCCCCACTTCACCCATCTAGTAAGGAGCACAGTTCATGCCCACCACCGAAGAGGTCCGCTCGGACCTGGCCGAGATCGTCAACGAGGTTGCCGGGGTCCCGGCCGACGACGTCCAGCTGGACAAGTCGTTCTCCGATGATCTTGACGTGGACTCGCTGTCGATGGTCGAGATCATCTACGCCGCCGAGGAGAAGTTCGGCGTCAGCATCCCCGACGAGGAGTCCAAGAACCTCAAGACCGTCGGCGACGCCGTCGCCTACATCGAGCGCGCTGCTTCCTGATCGCCAGCGATCAGCGCCGGGGCCATCCGCGCAGGCGGATGGCCCCGACCCAGCCACGGAAACACCCACTTCTTCGCAGGAGTTCACTGATGTCTCGTACGCGCGTTGTCGTCACCGGGATCGGCGCCACCACCCCGCTCGGCGGAGACGCACCCAGCACCTGGGAAGCCCTGCTCGCCGGCCGTTCCGGCATCACGCCGGATCGAGGCCGACTGGAGCGAGGAGATCGCGGTCAAGATCGCCGCGCAGGCCGCCGTCGACCCGACCACGGTGCTCGAACGGGTCGAGGCCCGGCGGCTCGACCGCTCGGCCCAGCTCGCGGTCGTCGCGGCCATGGAGGCCTGGGGCGACGCCGGTTACGGCCTGAAGGATGACAACCCGGTCGAGCGGGACCGGCTGGCCGTCGCCATCGCCACCGGCATCGGCGGCCTGCAGACCCTGCTCGGCCAGTGGGACATCCAGAAGGAGAAGGGGTCACGCCGGATCAGCCCGCTCGCCATCCCGATGCTGATGGCCAACGCCTCCGCCGCGAACGTCGGGCTGCGGATCGGCGCCCAGGCCGGCGTGCACACCCCGGTCTCGGCCTGCGCCTCCAGCAACGAGTCGATCTCGCTCGGCCTCGACATGCTGCGCCTGGGTCGCGCCGACGTGGTCGTGGTCGGCGGGACCGAAGCCTGCATCCACCCGATGCCGATCGCGTGCTTCTCCCAGATGCAGGCCATGAGCCGGCGCAACGACGAGCCCGAGCGGGCATCGCGCCCGTGGGACGTCGACCGGGACGGGTTCGTGCTCGGCGAGGGCGCGGCCATCCTGGTCCTGGAGACGCTCGAGCACGCCCAGGCCCGGGGCGCCCGGATCTACGGCGAGCTGGCCGGCGCCGGCATCACCAGCGACGCGCACGACATGGTCCAGCCCAACCCGACCGGCGAGACCCAGGCGCGGGCGATGACGTTCGCCCTGCGCGAGGCTCGAGCTCTCCCCCGCAGACATCGTGCACGTCAACGCGCACGCCACCTCGACCCCCCAGGGTGACCTGACCGAGCTGAGCTCGATCCGGCAGGCCCTGGGCGACGCACACCGAGGCCATCGTCACCGGCACCAAGTCGATGACCGGCCACCTGCTCGGCGGCGCCGGGGCGCTGGAGTCGCTGGCCACCCTGCTCTCGCTCTACCACCGCAAGATCCCGCCCACGATCAACCTCGACAACCCCGAGGCCGACCTGGGCGTCGACATCGCCACCAAGGTGCGCGACCTGCCGAGCGGCGACCTGGCGGCGATCAACAACTCGTTCGGCTTCGGAGGCCACAACGTCGCGGTCGCCTTCACCAATGCCTACGCCACGTACGGCGCGCACCCGAGTCAGACCGCTCCACAGGAGCCTGATATGACCACCACCGCACCGCCGCCCCCCGCCCGCCGCAGCCGCCCCGGACAAGAAGGTCAAGCTGCCCCGCGACCAGGACCCGCGCAACCCGAACTTCCGGCTGGAGGCGCTGCTCGACCCGGGCTCGCTGGAGCTGATCACCGCCCGACGACGACTCCGGCATGCTCGCCGCGACGGGCACCGTCAACGGCAACCGCGTCGTCGCCTTCTGCTCCGACGCCACCGTGATGGGCGGCGCGATGGGCGTGCAGGGCTGCGAGGTGGTGGTCCGGGCGTACGAGCGGGCCATGCACGACCGGGTCCCGATCCTCGGCATCTGGCACTCCGGCGGCGCCCGGCTGGCCGAGGGCGTGCTGTCGCTGCACGCCGTCGGGCTGATCTTCCACGCCATGACCCAGGCTTCGGGCAAGATCCCGCAGATCTCCATCGTGCTGGGCTTCGCGGCCGGCGGTGCGGCGTACGGGCCGGCCCTGACCGACCTGGTCATCCTCGCCCCCGAGGGCCGGATCTTCGTCACCGGCCCGGACGTCGTCCGCTCGGTGACCGGTGAGGACGTCGACATGCTCCGCCTCGGCGGCCCCGACACCCACGGCCGGCGCTCCGGCGTCGTGCACATCGTGGCCGACGACGAGGCCAACGCCATCGAGCAGGGCCGCGACCTGGCCACCCTGCTGGCCAACCAGGGCATGACCGCCGACGAGGTCGCCGACGTCGACCTGGCGGCCCTGCTGCCCGAGTCGCCGAAGCGGGCCTACGACGTGCACCCGCTGATCAACGGCGTGCTCGACGAGGGTTCGACCGTCGAGCTGCACGCCCGCTGGGCCCCGAACGTGACCATCGCGCTCGGGCCGGCTCGGTGGGCGTACGGTCGGCGTCATCGCCAACAACCCGCTGCGGCTGGGTGGCTGCCTGGACTCGCTGAGCGCGGAGAAGGCGGCCCGGTTCGTCCGGATGTGCGACACCTTCGGTGTGCCGCTGGTCGTCCTGGTCGACGTGCCCGGCTATCTGCCCGGTGTCGGTCAGGAGTGGGACGGGGTCGTACGCCGCGGCGCCAAGCTGCTGCACGCCTTCGGCGAGGCGGTCGTCCCCCGGGTCACCCTGGTCACCCGCAAGGCGTACGGCGGCGCCTACATCGCCATGAACGCCCGCTCGCTCGGCGCCACCAAGGTGTTCGCCTGGCCGGGCGCCGAGGTCGCCGTGATGGGCCCGGTCGCAGCCGTCCGGATCCTGCACCGGCGCAAGCTCGCCGGCGTCGCCGACGACGTACGCCCGCAGGTCGAGGCCGAGCTGGCCGCTGAGCACGAGCGGATTGCCGGCGGGGTGGAGAAGGCGGTGGAGATCGGCGTGGTCGACGAGATCGTCACCCCGCAGACCACCCGGTCCGCGCTGGCCGCGGCCATCCGCGGCGCCGACACCGGTGCCCGCGGCGG
Organism: uncultured Actinomycetota bacterium; assembly: GCA_963740705.1. GTDB lineage: Bacteria > Actinomycetota > Actinomycetes > Propionibacteriales > Propionibacteriaceae > Microlunatus. The sequence goes on along the minus strand of CAVUGB010000004.1, from coordinate 436,335 downwards.
CCACACCAACATCCCGCTCTAGCTCGTCCTCCTCGCGCTCGGTCACGGCGGCCGACAGGCTCGGAGGTGGGGCTGGGTTAGCGCCGGGAGTCGGCGGAGGTCATCCGGTAGATGGCCCCGGCCAGGTCGTCGGTGACGTAGATCGCGTCGTCCGGGCCCTGCACCGCCGCACCGGACGGCCCCACCGGCTCGCCGTCGGCGGCCTGAAAACCGCCCAGCAGTGTCTGCTGGTCACCGAGCGACCCGTCGCGCCAGGGGAAGAAAGCCACCTCGGGCGGGCGCGGGGGTCTGCGGTTCCAGGACCCGTGCACGCCGACAAGGGCGCCGGCCCCGTACGGCTCAGGCAGCGCCGACGTCGTGAAGCTCAGGCCGAGCGGCGCCGAGTGGGCGCCCATCCCCTGCTCGACCGGCGGCAGGGCGGCACAGTCCAGCTCGGCGCCGTCGGCATTGGTCTGCTGGTCGCGGACGAACGGCCGATCACCGTAGGCCAAAGCACTGCCCGGCGCGCCGGCCTCCACATCGGGGTCGGGGTTGCAGTAGGGCCAGCCGAGGTCCCGCCCCTGGGTCAGCTTGGCCAGCGGCTCCAGCGGATGGTCGGCCACGTACGCCGGCCGCACCTCACCCTGATCAGACCGCCCGTCCCCGTCGTAGTCGCGGTCGTACGGGTAGGCGATGTTGTCCCGGTTGTTGACCGCGGTCCACACCGCGCCGTCCGGGTCGATGGCCAGGCCGGTGCCGTTGCGTACGCCGCGAGCGAAGACCGCCGCCGGCCCCCCTCCGGGTTGCACCCGGAGGATGGTCGCTCGTTCCGGGTCGGCATCTCGGTCCTCGGCGGACACGTTGCCGGTCGAACCCACCGAGACGTAGACCGCCCCATCCTCACCGACCGCCACGCTTTTGAGCGCGTGCGCATAGGCACCCTGCAGGTCCGGGCTCTTGGCGTCCGGCAGCCCCTCGACCACGGTGCGCCGGCCCGAGACCGCACCGTCGGCGTAGTCATAGCTGGCCACCCGGTCGCTCTCGGCGACGTAGAGCCTCGACCCGGCAAACGCGAGGCCGTGCGGTTGGTTGAGTCCATCGGCCAGGGTCCGCTGGGTCGGAGCGGCACCCTCTGAGCGGGGAACCAGAGCCACCACATCCCCGACCTTGGGCCGGGAGACCAGCAGCGTGCCGTCCGGAGCCCAGGCGGCGAGCCGGGGCGAGTCCAGCCGCGACCAGACCTCGACGGTCCAACCCGTGGGCGCCAGGACCTGGCGGGCCTGGTCGAACGGCGCAGTCCCGAGATCAGCACCGACGCCCAGACGGCTCGCAACCAGGGCCGCTCCGCTGGTGGTCGGGGCGGCCTCGGACGTGTCGGTTCGGGCTGGGCTACAGCCACCGGCGAGCAGGGCCGCAGCGGCGAGCAGAATCGGCACGAGCGGCCGGCGCGAGCGTTGCCTCATCTCGGCACCGTAGCCGCCTCAATCAAACCATCGAGCGATCACCGACGACGACTCTTCGGCCTCAGCCCCAGCCCTTCCGGCGCGGGTCGGGTGGCAGGCGAGGGTTGACCAGGTGGGCGACCAGCGCCGTCCAGCCGGTCTGATGCATGGCGCCCAGCCCCTCACCGGTGTCACCGTCGAAGAACTCGCCGAAGCTCGGGTGCTCGCTCCACAGCGGGTCGAGGCTGGCCTCGATCCGTTGGCCGTCGCTCGGACGGCGCCCGTTGACGGTCCGAAACAGTGCGGTCAGGCCCCCGTCCACCAGGTCCGCGGCTTCGACCAGGGTCTTCAGGCGGCCCGACCCGGTGGGAATCTCGATCATGAAGTCGGCGCCGAAGTGCCGACCGTACGTGCGCAGCTTGTCGGCCAGCAGCACGTTGACCGGGAACCAGACCGGTCCTCGCCAGTTGGAGTTGCCCCCGAACATGCCGGTCCGCGACTCACCCGGCTCGTACTCGATGGACGTGCTCTGCCCGTTGACCTCGAAGGTGACCGGGTCGGTGTAGGCCTTGGACAACGAGCGGATCCCGTACGGCGACCAGAACTCGGATGGGTCGAACATCCGCTCGAGGATCCGGCGCAGCCGGTCGACGTCGACCATCGACAGCAACATCTTGCGGTCGCCGGCCGCATCGCCGAGCAGCAGCGGTCCGACCAGCTCGGGCCGGCGTTGCTGCAGCCAGGCCAGCCGGGCGGCGACGTCGGGACACTCCTCCCCCATCCAGGCCGGCACCTCGGTGGCAGCCAGCAGGGGAAGCAGGCCGACCATGGACCGTACGCGCAGTGGGTGGGCCCGGCCGTCCGGCTCGACCAGCACGTCGTAGAAGAAGCCGTCCGGCTCGTGCCAGAGCGAGATGTTCCGGCTGCCGAACGAGCCCATGGCCCGGGCGATGGCCAAGAAGTGCTCCAGGAACTTGGTGGCCGTGTCGTCCCAGGCCGAGTCGAAGCGGGAGAGCTCGAGCGCGATCTTGAACATCTGCTGGCAGTAGAAGGCCATCCAGCTGGTGGCGTCGGACTGCTCGAGCCGAAATCCCGGAGGCAACGGTGCCGAGCGGTTGAACAGGCCGATGTTGTCCATGCCGAGGAAGCCGCCCTCGAACACGTTCGACCCGCCGGCGTCTTGCCGGTTGACCCACCAGGAGAAGTTCAGCAGCAGCTTGGTGAAGATCCGGACCAGGAACTCCCGGTCGCGGTAGCCGTCGATGCGGTAGACGTGCCAGGCCGCCCAGGCGTGCACCGGCGGGTTCACGTCGCCGAAGTCCCATTCGTACGCCGGCAGCTGGCCGTTGGGGTGCATCGACCATTCCCGGCACATCAGCACCAGCTGGTCCTTGGCGAAGGCGGGGTCGACGTGGGCCAACGGGATCGTGTGGAAGGCGAGGTCCCAGGCCGCGAACCAGGGATATTCCCACTCGTCCGGCATCGAGATCACGTCGGCCAGCGACAGGTGCTGCCAGTGCACGTTGCGCCCGGAGGCCCAGCGCCGTGACCCCGGTGGCGGCGGCTCGGACGGGTCGCCGTCCAGCCACTGCTCGATGTCGTAGCGATAGAGCTGCTTGCCCCACAACAACCCGGCGTACGCCCGGCGCGCCACATGGCGGGCCTCGGCGTCGACCTCCGGATCGATCACCGTGGCGTAGAAGTCGTCCGCCTCGCGCCGACGGAGCTCCAGGGTGCGTCCGAAGGCGGAACCGAACACCCCGGCATCGGGCGGGGTCTGGCTCAGCCGCAGCCGTACGGTGACCGACTCCCCAGCGGCGATCTCGCGAAACCGGTAGCGGAAGCCGACCTTAGTACCGCCACGGTGGGCGTTCACCGCGTCCCGAGCCTGGTGCACGATGTGGTCGTTGATCCCGTCCTTGGTGTAGCGCGAGGCGTTCATGCCCTGGCCGTAGAGCTTGATCCGGTTGGTCTCGTTCTCGCAGAACATCACTTCGGGCGAGCCCTCGGCGACGAGGTACAGGTCGCCGAGCAGCCCGTGCGCCAGCGCCGTGGCCACCGTCCCCGGGCCGGTCGGATGGGGCCGGATCGGCGTACGCCGCTCGTCGCGCCCCCAGGACCAGGTGTTGCGCAGCCAGAGCTGCGGAATGATCTCCAGCGGCGCCGGGTCAGGACCGTGGTTCGTCGCGGTGACCGTCATGCACAGGTCGTCGGGACCAGCCTTGGCGTAGCTGACCAGCACGTCGAAGAACCGGTTGTCGGCCAGGATGCCGGTGTCCGCGAGCTCATACTCCCGGTCCAACCGCCCCCGTCGGGCGTTCTCCTCCCGCAGCTGCGCGTACGGGAACTCCGAATGGGGATAGCGGTAGAGCCACTGCATCCAGCTGTGGGTCGGGGTGCCGTCGATCGCCCACCAGTACTCCTTGGCGTCCTCACCGTGGTTTCCCTCGTAGTTGGTGAGTCCGAACAGCCGTTCCTTGAGAATCGGGTCATGGGTGTTCCACAGCGCCAGTCCGAGGTTGACGAAACCGAACCGGTCGCAGATCGCGCCCAGCCCGTCCTCGCCCCAGCGGTAGGCCCGGGACACCGCATGGTCGAACGGGAACGACGACCACGCATCGCCGTCGGCGGAATAGTCCTCGCGCACGGTGCCCCACTGGCGACCGGCGACGTAGGGACCCCATCGCCGCCACGGATCGGTGGCCGCGGTCGACTCGGCCAGCCGGCGGTGCTCGGCCGTGTCGGGCTGGTCGTCGGAACGGGCGTCAGACGGCACCCGCTCAGTGTGGCCTGCCGGTGTTTCTGCGGGGTTAACCGCAGAGCCAGGATTCTTAGACGACCTCGTGCAGCCACCGGACCGGAGCGCCGTCGCCGGCGTAGCGGAAGGGCTCGAGCTCGGAATCCCACGGCTTGCCGAGCAGCTCGTCCAAGGCGTCCGCCAGGTCCGGCCCGCCCAGTGCCGCGGTGACCATGGCGTGCCGGATCCGGTCCTCGGGGATCATGATGTCGCCGTGGATGCCGGTGATGGCGTGGAAGATCCCGAGGGTGGGCGTGTACGAGTAGCGCTCGCCCTCGGTGGCGGAGGTGGCCTCCTCGGTCACCTCGAAGCGCAGCTTCTGCCAGCCCTTGAGCGCGCTCGCCAGCCGGGCGGCGGTGCCGGTCGGACCCGCCCAGGAGTACTCCGTGCGGTAGGCCGACCGTTCGATCGGCTGGGCGATCCAGTCGACGCGTACGGGCATGCCGAATACGCCGCCGACCGCCCACTCGATGTGTGGGCACAGCGCTGACGGCGAGGAGTGGATGTACAAGACTCCACGGGTCGTGCTCATGTGATCCTCCAGGCGCGAGACCAAGACAGCGAGAGGGCTGCCTTCCCCGACATCCTCAAAACGCTTGGTCACCAAACCCGGTGGAACCACGTGCTGGCTCCATTTTGCACCATCGGTCACATCAGCACCAAGAACTGCCGGAACCGCGCGAGCCCTGATGCCTCAGCGCGCCGGTGCGGGCGCTCTCATAGGGTGGTCGGCATGGCCATCGCTCCGTACGGTTCGTGGGTCTCGCCCGTGAGCATCGACCAGCTCACCTCGTCCGCGACGGGCCTGTCCGCCCCCCGCATCGACGGGGACTGGGTCTACTGGCTCCAGTCGCGAGCTGACCAGGGTGGCCGGATGAGCATCTGGCGGCGGCTGGTCAGCGGTGGCGCGAGCCGAGGAGCTGACCCCGGCACCGACCTACGTACGCGACCGGGTCCACGAGTACGGCGGAGGCGAGTACGACGTCACCGACGGCGTCGTCGTCTACAGCGATTTCCGTGACGGTCGGCTGTACCGCCTGGTCGACGGCACGGCGGCGCCGCTCACGCCGGAGCGGCCCTACCGGTTCGGCGACGTGCGGGTCCATCCCGGTCGCGGCCTGGTGCTGGCGGTCCGGGAGGATCACTCAGGCCCCGGCGAACCGGTCAACACCATCGTCGCCATCGAGCTCGACGGGTCCGGGTCGGACGGCGGGACGGTGCTCTGCTCCGGTGCGGACTTCTACTCGACCCCTGAGCTGTCGGCCGACGGCCGGTTGGCCTGGACCCAGTGGGACCACCCGAACATGCCGTGGGACTCGACGTCGGTCATGGTCGGGACCCTGAACGGGTCGAACATCACCGACCCGCTGCCGGTGGCCGGCGGACCCGGAGAATCGGCCGTACAACCTCGCTGGCTCCACCGCGAGGGCGCCTCCGCCGAGCTGGTCTTCGCCTCGGACCGCAGCAACTGGTGGAACCTCTACGCCTGGGGCGAGGACGGCGTACGGCCGTTGCACGCGACCGAGGCCGAGTTCTGCGGCCCGCAATGGGTACTGGGGCAGGCCCCGTACGCCGTCGTCGACGACGACCACCTGCTCTGCACCGTGCTGCGCAACGGCGAGGCCGGCATCGTCATGCTCGAGGTGTCATCTGGGCGGCTCACCCCCGTCGCCGAGCCGGGCGTGAGTGCCGGCGGGGTCAGCGTCGGCGGCCGCAGCGCAGCCGCGGTGCTCGGCCACCTCGACCGGCCCGCGGTGCTGGCCGTGCTGGACCTGGACCGTACGGAGTGGAGCGAGGTGCTGGCGACCAGCGAGATGCTCGTCCCCCGAGCGTCGGTCGCCGTGGCCCAGCCGGTGAGCTGGCCCGGCGACCAGGGTGAGGTGCACGGCTGGTTCTATCCCCCGACCAACGCCGACTTCACGGCCCCCGAGGGCAGCCAGCCCCCACTGATCACCCTGTCCCACGGCGGTCCGACCGCATTCGCCAGTCCGGGCTTCTCATTGGGCTACCAGTTCTGGACCACCCGCGGCTACGCGATCCTGGACGTCAACTACGGCGGCAGCACCGGCTACGGTCGCGCGTACCGCGATCGCCTGCAGAAGCGCTGGGGCGTCGTCGACGTCGCCGACTGCGCCGGCGGTGCAGCGGCGATGGGTGCGCAGGGTCGGGCGGATCCGGCCCGACTGGCCATCAAAGGCGGCAGCGCCGGCGGCTACACGACGCTCAGCGCCCTGACCGACACCGACGTCTTCACCGCGGGCATCAGCCAGTACGGGGTGGGCGACCTCGAAGCGCTCGCCACCGACACCCACAAGTTCGAGTCGCGCTATCTCGACGGCCTGGTCGGGCCATATCCGCAGGACCGGGCCGTCTATCAGGAGCGCTCCCCGCTGCACCATGTCGACCGGCTGTCCGCGCCGATCCTGCTGCTGCAAGGCACCGAGGACCGGGTCGTACCACCCAACCAGGCCGAGACGATGGCGGAGGCGGCCCGGGCCAAGGGGCTGCCCGTGGCCCTGATCATGTTCGAGGGCGAGGGCCACGGCTTCCGACGAGCCGACACCATCCAGGCCAGTCTCGCCGCCCAGATCTACTTCCTCGGCCGGATCTTCGGCTTCACCCCCGCCGACGACGTCCCGCCGATCGAGATCGACAACCTCGAGCGAGCGGCGCGAGCGGGGACGTGAGGAACAGCGCGGGTTGAGCTTGTCAGCGCTCGTCAGAGCTCCCGCGCTGTCGGCCGGGCCGACTAGGGTCGAACCCATGGGGCAGGTGGCAGACAATCTCGCGGCGGTGCAGGAGCGTCTGGTCGCGGCCTGCCGACGGGTCGATCGCAACCCGGACGAGGTCCGGCTGCTGCCGGTGAGCAAGACCCACGGACCCGGGCTGATCATCGAGGCGTACGAGGCGGGGATCCGGCTGTTCGGCGAGAACCGCGTTCAGGAGGTCGCCGAGAAGGCTGCAATCCTCGCCGATCGATCGGACCTGCGCTGGTCGATCATCGGCCATCTGCAGAGCAACAAGGCCAAGGCGGCAGCTGAGCTGGCCACGGAGTTCCAGGCCCTCGACTCGACCAAGATCGCCCAGGCCCTCGATCGGCGGCTGACCGAGCTGGGCCGGTCCCTGGAGGTATTGATCCAGGTGAACTCCTCCGACGAGCCTCAGAAGTGGGGACTGACCCCGGACGAGGTGCCGGCGTTCGCGCGCGAGCTGGGTCGGTTCGACACCCTTCGCGTTCGCGGTCTGATGACAGTTGCAGTCTTCTCCGACGACCAGCAGGCGGTGGCCGCCTGTTTTCGCCGCATGCAGCAGCTCCAGGAGCAGTTGCGGGCAGACCGACGGGCTCTCGGGGACCTACGACGACCTGTCGATGGGGATGTCGGGCGATTTCGAGCTGGCCATCGAGCACGGCGCCACCACCGTACGCGTCGGCCAGGCGATCTTCGGCCCCCGCTGACGCGCGCCGATCGTCTGCGCCCCTGAGATCGGTTCAGATGCGGGAGCTCTGACGAGCGCTTCGACCAGCTGAGCCCGCGTTGTTCCTCACGCCCCCGAATTCAGCCCGCGTTTTCCGCCCCGGTCTCGATCAGGGCCAGCGGGCGGCAAGTGACGCCAGGCCGAGGGCCGCGAGGATGGCGAAGCCGAGGCCGAGACCGGCGTAGCGCGAGGTCACTTCCTTGTCGACCTTCTCCTTGCCCACCGAGCTGCCGATGTCTTTGTAGACGTCCTTCAGCTCGCCCGCGGACTTGGCGGTGTAGTCCTGACCACCGGAGATCTTCGAGACCCGATACAGCTCGGCCTGGTCGACGGGCACGGGTTCGCGCCGACCGCCGATCTCGATGTAGCCGTCGGCGGTGCCGTACGCGATCGTGTAGATCGGGACCTGCTGGGCCTTGGCCGCCTGGGCCGCACCCGCCGAGGGGCGGCCGACCTGGGTCTTGCCATCGCTCAGCAGCACGATCCGAGCCGGTGCCACCGCCTTGGGATCGTCCGGGTCGGGCGGCACCTGGGCCAACGCCGCCAGTGAGGTGTAGATACCCTCCCCGATCGCCGTCGAGGCCTGGGGGCGCAGCGCCTGGATCGCCGAGGTGACGGCGCCACGGTCCAGGGTCGGCGGCACCAGCGTGGTGGCCGTGCCGGCGAACGACACGAGTGCGACGTTGAACTTCGGTGGAAGCGAGGTCACGAACTGCTCGGCCGCGGACTTGGCCGCATCCAGGCGGTTGGGCTCGACATCGGTGGCCTGCATTGACAGCGAGATGTCGATGGTGACCACGATGGTCGCCCGTTCCCGGGGCACCAGGACCTCGTCCTTGGGCTTGGCGAACGCGAGGGTGAGGGTCAGCAGGCTGAGGATGGACAAGCCGACGGCCAGATGCCGCAGCCAGGTGCGGTCGCGCGGGATGACCAGGTCGAACATGGTTCGACCGAGGTTCTTGTTGCGTTGGTACTTGCGCTGCACCAGCCAGAGGTAGAGACCGACGAGCGCCGGGATGACAGCGAGCAGCCAGAGCCGGGACGGCGCCAGGAACTGCAGCATCGGGATCATGGCCATTTCGCCCCCAGGGAGATGGCCCCGAGCGCGGCCAGCACTGCGAAGGCCAGACCGTAGCCGGCGAAACGCGATGTCACCTCACGGTCGGCCTTCTCGTAGCCGACTTCCGAGCCGATGTTGGAATAGACCTTCTTCAGCTGCTCCGCCGTCGCGGCGGCGAAGTAGTCGCCCCCACTGATCTGGGCCAGCTCCTGCATCTCCTCGTGGTTCACCGGGACGGGTTCGCGCTTGCCGTCGAGGTCGACGTAGCCGTTCTCGGTGCCGTACGCGATCGTGTAGACCGGCACCTTGGCCGCCTTGGCCGCGGCCGCGGCCTGCTGCGGAGACCGGCCGGTCGTGTTCGACCCGTCGCTCAGCAGCACGATCGCACCCGGAGCCACCGAGTCCGGGTTGTTCGGGTCCTTCGGTGCCTGCTGCAGCGCGCTCATGGCAGTCGCGATGCCCTCGCCGATGGCGGTGGACTCCTGGAGCTGGATCGAGTTGATGGCGTTCTCGACCGTGTTGTGCGCCGTGGTCGGCGGCACCAGGACCGAGGAGGCCCCCGCCATGGACACCACCGAGACGTTGTACTTCTCGGGCAGCTGCTGCGACGAACTCGATGGCCGCCTGCTTCGCGGCGTCGAGCCGCGTGGGCTGCACATCGGTGGCCTGCATGGACAAGGAGGCGTCGATGACCAGGACCACGGTGGCCCGTTCCCGAGGAACGTCGACCTCGGTCTTGGGCCGGGCGAAGGCCGCGGTCAGGGTGATCAGGCTGAGCAGCGACAACGCGACCGCCAGGTGCCGCCGCCACTGGGACTGGCGCGGGACCACGACGTCGAGCATGGAGGTGTTGGTGAAACGCATGCCCCGGCGGTTCTTGCGGCGGGTCGCGAAGATGTAGGCCAGCACCACCACCGGAATGACCAGCAGGATCAACAGCCGCTCGGGCGACAAGAAGGCGAGCAGGGGGGCCACGAGCAGCGGGATCGACGGCCCGGTCACTTGGTCACCCCCTGAGGCGGTGCGTGCAGCATGCTGGCGACGCGACGGTAGGCCAGGACGAACCTGGCGATGTCCTGCACCCAGTCCCGATCAGTCCGCAACTGGATGTGTCCGACACCCGCACGACGAAGGGCGATCCGAATTCGTTCCCGCTGAGCCGCGCTGGCGGCGTCCATCCGAGCCCGCGCGTCGGGGTCGGAGGTGTTGACGTAGCGCTCGAAGTCGGTCTCGGGGTCGCGGATCAACATGTCGCCCACATTGGGGAACTCGACCTCGCGGCGGTCGACCACCTCGATGGCCAGCACCTGGTTCCGTACGCCGAGCCGACGCATCGCCCGCTCCCACTCCGGCTCGACGTTGGGGTCGAGCTCGTGGTCGCCCGGGGTCAAGAAGTCGGAGACGACGACTCGCAGGCCGCGGCGGCGCTGTCCCCGCGACAGCTCCTCGACTGCGGAGGCCAGGGTCATCGGTCCGCTGGCGTGGTCGGGCACGAACGGCTCGGTGAGCATCTTGCGCAGCAGGCCGTAGAGAGCCGAACGGCCCGATCGCGCCGGGAGCCGCCGCAGGTTGTGCGGCCGCATGATGTAGCCGCCGAAGCGGTCGCCCATCTTCTGGCTGAGGAAACCGATCGTCGCGATGGCGGCGATTCCCAGATCGCGCTTGGTGACGCCCTCAGTGCCCCAGTTCATCGACGGGGTCACGTCGAGCAGGGCCCAGACCTCCAGCTCACGGTCGGAGATGGTGTCGCGGACGTACGGGACAGTCGTACGCGCGGTCACCGCCCAGTCGATCTTGCGTACGTCGTCCTCGCCGGCGATGTAGAGGCGGGCGTCGTTGGCGTCCGACCCCGGCCCCGGCAGCAGACCGAGGTGGTCGCCGTGCAGGAAGCCCTCCAGGCGGCGGACGATGGTGAGCTCGAGGCGGCGCAGGGCGGCCTCGGGGGCGAGCTTGTTGAGCGGGATGGTCGCCCGGGTCGGTGCGCTCAGCACCGAGCTGGCCGGATCGTCCGCAGGCGGCGGGGCCATCGTCACCGGCGGCCCGCTGGGCGGCGGGAACTGCACCGGCGCACCGGTTGGTGGCGGAAAGTTCGGGGCCGCGGGGTTCGCCGGTCCAGGCGGGAAAGACACCGGCACGATCCCCTAGTTGAAGTCCGGCTGGCTCGGGTACGCCCGGCTGGGGTGCCCGGGCTGGGCCGCGTGGTTCGGTTGCTGGTGGTTGGCCGGCTGGTGGTTGACCTGTTGGGGCGGCTGCTGCGGTCCGCCCTGCTGGTTCCAGACCGGCGTGGGCGGCGGCACCATGGCGATGATCCGCTCCACCACCTGTGCCGGGGAGATGTTGTCCGCGACGGCGTCGAAGGCGAGGGTGATGCGGTGGGCCATCACGTCCTTGGCCACGGCCTGCACGTCGGTCGGCAGCACGTAGTCCCGCCCGTGGATCAAGGCCAGCGCCCGAGAGGCGGCCACCAGGCCGAGGGTGGCCCGGGGGCTGCAGCCGATCTGGATCACTGAGGTCAGGTCGGGCAGGTTGAACTCGGCCGGCGTACGGGTGGCCAGCACCAGCCGGACGATGTACTCCGCCACCAGGTTGTGCACGAAGACGTTCTCGGCCTGGCGCTGCAGCTGGCGGATCAGGTCCGGGTCGAGCACGGGTTGGGAGCTGGGCGGATCGACACTCATCCGGCGGAGGATCTCGAACTCCTCGTTGCCCCGTGGGTAGGGCACGTCCACCTTCAGCAGGAAACGGTCGCGCTGCGCCTCGGGCAGGGGGTAGACACCCTCGGACTCGACCGGGTTCTGGGTGGCGATCACGATGAACGGCTGGGGCACCGGATACGTGGTGCCACCGACCGAGACCTGCTTCTCGGCCATCAGCTCGAGCATCGCGGCCTGCACCTTGGCCGGCGCCCGGTTGATCTCGTCGGCCAGCACGAAGTTGACGAAGACCGGGCCCAGCTCGACGTCGAAGCTCTCCTGGCTGGCCTTGTAGATCCGGGTGCCGACGATGTCGGAGGGCACCAGGTCAGGGGTGAACTGGATCCGGGCGAAGTCGCCGCCGACCACCGTGGCGAAGCTGCGGACGGCCAGGGTCTTCGCGACCCCAGGCACGCCTTCGAGCAGGATGTGGCCCTTGGCGAGCAGGCCGACCATCAGCTGCTCGACCATGTGCTCCTGTCCGACGATGACCCGCTGGACCTGGGCAATGGCGTCGCCGAGCAATCTCGCTGCCTGCTGGTTGCCGAGCCCAGCTGAGCTCGACGGCTGACCGCCCGAGGGTGCGCTCGCCGAGGAACCCGGCTGGCCGTATGACGGACTGCTCAACTCAACTCTCCTGTGGATCTTCGTGGGATCACCGCTCGGCCGACGGGCCGAGCCACGACGGGTCAAGACAACCTACTCGCCCCGGACGGCAGACGGATCAATTGTCGCAGACCCGGGGGCCCAGAGTAGTGAGCCGACCAACTGGGGCCTGGCCGCTCCTGAACCCGAATAGACTCTCGGTGCTCCGCGGCCCAGCGGAGCCCCACCGCGATCAGCGGTCTGCTGCGGATTGAGGAGCGATGTCGACGCCTGGCCCACCTGCCGGAGACCCCAGCTGGGGACCGCAGCCTGACCCCGGCGCTCCTCCTCCCGATGCGGATTTCGGATCGGGCGACTACGTCCCGGTCAGCCCGCTGCTGAGTGACGACCCGCCCAAGATCGGTGACTTCTGGCTCGACGCGCGGTTGGGGGCGACGCCGGCCGGCGTGGCTTTCACGGGCCACGACGCCGCCAACACTCCCGTCATGGTGCTGCTGCTGTCCGAAGGCGCCGCCGCCGACGCTGCGGCCCGCGACCGGCTCGCCGGTGTCGTCAACGAGATGCACATCGACACCGTCATCGCCCGCGGCGGCCACGGCCAAGACACCGGACGGCTGGGCCGCAAGTTCCGCTCCGAGGACGACGATCCGGTCACTCCGGACGAGCGGATCGTGGCGCCCTGGGTCGCACTGGCGTACGACGGCTCGCCCAGCGCGGCCGCCGAAGCGGCCCGGGTGCTGGACCAGGTCGAGCTGGCTACGCTCCCACCGCAGGGGAGCCCGACCGGACCGGACTACCAGCACTACTGGATCGACAAGGTCCGTCCCGGTCTGGCCCGGCTCTGGCCGTTGCCGTGGCCCGGCCGGTTCGACCGGGCCGGCTGGCGCACCATCTTGGTCTCGTGGCTGTTGATGCTCCTGCTCGCCGCCCTGGCCGTGCTGCTCGCCATCTTGATCTTCCGCAACGAGCCGCCCCAGGCGCCGCCGCCGCCCACGGGAAGCTCGGGCAGCCCACCTCCACAGTCGAGCTCGCCGTCGCCCCAGTCGGGGTCGCCGTCGCCCCAGTCCGGGTCCCCCTCGCCCCAGTCCGGATCCCCGTCGCCGGAATCAGGTTCACCGTCGCCGCAGTCGGGCTCCCCCAGCCCCTCGGGCTCGCAGTCCGGCTCCCCCTCACCCGAGTCGGCCTCACCCTCACCGTCGGGCACCGAGTCCGGTGGTGGCCAGCCGACCCCGTCGGACTCGGGCACTCCGGTCCGGAGCCCGTCGCCCGGGTCCAAGCTCTAGATGTCGACGCTCTCACCGCCCCGGCCGACGCTCGCGCCGTTGTTGATCGCCACCGACCTCGACGGCACCTTCTTGTCTCCGGACGGATCGGTCAGCGCGGAGAACTCAGCGGCCGTGCTGGCCGCCCAGGAGGCGGGCATCCCGGTGCTGTTCGCGACCGGACGCCCGGTGCGCTGGCTGGACGTGATCCGGCATCTTCCCGGCGCCCACCCGACGGTCATCGCCAGCAACGGTGCCGTGCTCTACGACCTCGGCACCGGAGAGCTGCTCGACCGGATCTGCATCGACGCCCAGGTCGCCCTGGCTGCGGTGGCGCGGATCCGCGAGGAGGTGCCGGGCACCAGCTTCGCATTCGAGTCGGGCACCCGGTTCGGGTACGAGCCGACCTACCGGGCCTGGCCCGCCGATGACGGGTCCGACCCGGCGATCTTCACGGGTCCGGCCGAGGAGATCGCGCACACCTGCGACTACGTCAAGATGCTGGTCCAAAGCGCTGACGTCCGACCGGACGAGCTGCTGGACCGCGTACGGGCCTGCGTCGGTCAGACGTTGACGGCCACCCATTCGGCCACCCGCGACATCGGGCTGGTGGAGATCAGCGCGCCTGGGGTGAGCAAGGCCAGCATGCTGCGCCGCTGCTGCGACCGGCTCGGGATCGACGCCCAGCGCGTTGCCGCGTTCGGCGACATGCCCAATGATGTCGACATGCTCTCCTGGGTGGGAATGCCGTACGTGGTGGCCAACGCCCACCCGTTTCTCCTGCAGGGCGAATACCCGGTGGTGCCGGCCAACGTGGACTCCGGCGTCGGGCGGACCATCATGCGCCTGCTCGCCCAGGATCGGACGTGATCGGGCAGCTGCTCCGGGGCCTTCGCGTGTGCGTCCTTCCCGTGCTGGTCGCGCTCTACGTCGGCGCGCCGAGCTCGGACGGCACGCCGTTTCCCTGGCAGCCGGCCATGGTCGACCTCGGGGTCTACCGCGAGGCCGGCTTCACCCTGACCCGGGGTGGCGACTTCTACGCGTTGCCCGGTGCGCTGCAGTTTCTCTATCCGCCGTTCGCCGCGGTGTTGGCGGTCCCGCTGGGCCTGCTTCCGACCAGACTCGTGCAGGCCGCCTGGACGGTGGCCGGCTCCCTCGCCCTGGTCGCCGTGCTGCACCGCTTCCGACTCCGCGGCTGGGTGCTCAGCCTGGTCGGCGCGGCTGCGGCCTATTTCGTGGAACCGGTCACCGAGACCTTCGCCTTCGGCCAGCTGGGCATCTTCCTGGTGGCCCTGGTCGTGCTGGACCTGGCCCCCGGTCCGAGGGTCTTCCGCCGTCGGCTGCTACCCGAAGGCACCCTGACCGCGCTTGCCGCTGCAGTGAAGCTGACGCCGGCGATCTTCCTGGTCTACCTGCTGGCGGTCCGGAAGTGGCGGGCCCTGGTCGCTGCGGTGGTCACCGGCGCCGTCGTCACCATGACCAGCGCCCTGATCGTGCCGAGCGCTTCGTACGAGTTCTGGTCACGGCTGGCCCACGGTGACACCGGCCTCGGGCACAGCATCATCTACTACACGAATCAGTCGGTGATGGCCGACATCGTCCGGATCTTCGGCCTCGGCCGTGGTGCGGCGTTGGCCGGGCTGGTCGCCTCCGGTCTGGTGGCTCTGGCCGGGGTGTGGGTCGCGGTCCTGTGGCACCGGGTCGGGGACGTTCGGATGGCCGTCAACCTGTGCGGGGTGGCCAGCCTGCTCGCGTCGCCGGTGTCGTGGCTGCACCACTTCGTCTGGGTCGTGCCGCTGGCCCTGAGCCTGGTCGAGCAGCGTCGGGGCGGTCGTACGGGACCTCGGGCGCCGACCTGGTTCGTGGTGCTGGGCTGGCTGTTCGTCGGCTGGGTGGTGGGCGTCCCGTTCGCCAAGCTTCCCAACGGCGCCGACGTCGAGCTGGGCTGGACCTGGGGCCAGAACCTGCTGGGCTCGCTCACCGCGGTGCTCGGTGTTGCTCTGATCGTCGGCGGCATCGTGGTCGCGCAGTCGCAGCGCCGGTCTGGCTCACTCACCCGACGCGCATCTGAGCCCGCCACTGCTCCAGCACCCCAGGACGACCCTCGGCGCTGAGACGCCCGGACCGGTTCCACAGGCTCAGATAGAGCTCCACCGCGGACCCCGCGAGCTGCGCCGCGGGCGAGGTCGACGCCTCAGCCGTGACCACCACCGGATCGGTGCTGACCGCGACCTGCCAGTGGCGGCCGACATCGGTCGCGTGCACTGCGATGACGTAGGGGTCCTCCGAACGCAGACGGTATTTCTCCCGGGGCACGAATCCGCGGAGCAGCTCGTCGACGCCGTCGGCGGCCAGCTCGGTGGCGATGCCAGTCTCGGCCGCCTCCGGCACCCGGCCCAGTCGCGCCGCCTGCACGTCGACGGTGTGCACCGCGATCTCGTGGGCCTGACGCCGGGCCCAGAACAGCCGTGCCGCCGGCGCGTTCTTCAAGAAGACCAGGGCCTGGACGTCCACCGGCGTCCTTCGCAGCGTCTCCAGCAGCTGGCTGGCCCCCTCCGTGAGCCAGCCGAGCAGATCGGGAGCCGAGCGGCCTTCGGTCTCGAAGTCCTCGATCTCGTTTTCACCGTCGCCGCGCAGGTTCGCCACGGCCCACCGGTGCACGGCGCCCAGGTGGATGACCAGGGCGGCCACGTCCCAGCCCGGGCAGGTCGGAACGGCGGCGTCGAGTCCGGCGGCAGCGGCGTGCGCGTGCAGCTGCCCGGCGTGCGTGGCGATCGAGCGCAGGTAGGCCTCGAACGAGAGCAGCGTGGAGCTGGCGCTGGTCAGGCCGGACGCAGTCACGATCACCTCTCGCTGTCGATCAGGCGGGGTACCGGGCCGCACGGAAGTTGACCCGTACGGCGTAGAGGGAGGTGGTGGAGGTGATGTAGAGGTGGTTGCGCTGGGGGCCGCCGAAGGTGAGGTTGGAGGTGACCTCCGGCAGCCGCAGCTTGCCGATCAAGGTGCCGTCGGGATCGAAGCAATGCAACCCGTCCTCCGCGGCGGCCCACAACCGACCGAGGTGGTCGAACCGGATCCCGTCGTAGCCGAGGTCGTCGGCCGCGAACAACGAACCCCCACTGAGTCGACCATGATCAACATCGAGAACCCTGATCTGGTGCTGATCACTGTCGACGACATAGAGCTGGCGCTCGTCGGGGGTGAAGGCCAGACCGTTCGGTTGAACGAAGTCACGGCTGACGGCGGTCAAGGTGCCATCCGGGTCGAGCCGGTAGACGTTGCGGGAGTCGAGCTCCGGCTCGGCCTGGTGCCCCTCGTAGTCGGACCGGATGCCATAGCTCGGGTCGGTGAACCACACCGAGCCGTCCGAGTGCTCGACCACGTCGTTCGGGCTGTTCAGTCGCTGGCCGAGGAAGGAGTCGGCCAGCACCCGGACCGAGCCGTCGTGCTCCAACCGGGTGACCCGTCGTTCCCCGTGCTCGCAGCTCAGAAAGCGGCCCTGCCGATCGACTGTGCGGCCGTTGGCGAACCCGGACGGTGCGGTGAAGACCTCCGTACGCCCGCTCACCTCGTCGTAGCGCAGCACCCGGTCGTTGGGGATGTCGCTGAACAGCACGAACCGGCCGGCCGGGTGGTAGGCGGGGCCTTCGAGCCAGCGACCGTCGGCGTACGCGCGCTCGACGAAGCGGTCGCCCCCGGTGCCGGCGAAACGCTGGTCCAGCACCTCGAACTCCGCCTTGATCAGGTCGGCCATCTCGCTCCTCCACTCGCAGCCACCCCTCGGGCTCCCCCAGTTCTACCGCATGGACATGAGCCGGCCAGATCGAGATGGGTCCGTCGACCCGCCGCCCTTTGGCAGAATGCGGTCCATGAGCCAACCGCTGAGCAGCCCGTCGGCCGAACCCCCGGCAGGGCGTCTGCGACGGTGGTCCTGGTTGGTCGTGTTGATCATCGGCATCGCCAGCTATCTGCTCGTGCTGAGGACCCTGGTCGACACCCAGAACCTCAACTTCATGCCGTCGTTGATCTTGCTCGGCTCCATCGTGGTGCCGGCCTCGGTGCTGGTCTTCGCAGCTTCGAGCGGTCGACAGGTGATGGTGCCGACCAGCCTGCTCGCGCTAGTCGCCGTGCTGGGCGGGATCATCGGCACCGTCGCAGCCGGAACGCTCGAGTACGATGCCCTGCACCGGCTGGGCGCTCTTCCGATGATCATGGTCGGACTGATCGAGGAGTCGGCCAAGCTCATCGTGCCGATCCTGGTGTTGATCTTCACGCGTCACCGCAACCCGCAGGCCGGAGTGATCATCGGCGTGGCCAGCGGGATGGGTTTCGCGACGCTCGAGACCATGGGCTACGGCTTCAACGCCTTGCTCAGCAGCGGCAGCCTGGCCGACGTCCAACAGACACTGCTGCTGAGGGCCCTGCTCTCCCCCGCCGGGCACGTGGCCTGGACCGGACTCACCGCTGCCGCCCTGTGGCGGTTGCCGTCGGCCCAACGCAAAGGGCGGGCGGTGCTCACGGTGATCGGCACCTTCGTGCTGGCCGTGCTGCTGCACGCGGCCTGGGACGGCTTCAACAACCTGATCGTGCACATCCTCGTCGGTGGCTTCAGCTTCGCCGCCCTCTTGGTGGTCATCCGGCGAGCGCACCACGGCCGCCGCCCTCGCTATCATCGGGGGGCCACACAGACCAGGGGCGGTAGCTCAGCCGGTTAGAGCAGGGGACTCATAATCCCTGGGTCGCGGGTTCGAGCCCCGCCCGCCCTACAAACTGCGTCTGACTAGGTCAGATGGCGTTGCAACTCGGATTGATCACCGAGCACACTGTTCGTACACCCAGGGATTCGCTTCGCTGGCGTCATGCCGAAGAGGTAGCTGCGGTGGATCCGGAAGGTCTCAGTGACCTGCTCGACGACTGGCAGATCCATCTGCGAGCCGGCAATATGAGTCGGTCGACCATCGCCTCCTACGTCAGTGTGGCCGGCAGATTCGCTCAGTTCTTGGACTCCCGTGGACTGCGGCCAGCCCGCCAGCGATCAAACGGGAGCACCTCGAGCAGTACCTCGCCGCACTCGCCGATCAGGCAGTCGGGCGCGGTCGGCAGCCGACCAAGATGAGCCCGGCCATGGTCGCCAAGCACTATCGAAGCCTGCAGCAACTCTTCGTCTGGCTCGTCGACGACGGTGAGATCGAGCGCTCTCCGATGGAACGGATGCGACCGCCCTCGGTTCCCGAACAACCGGTGGCCGTACTAGCGATCGAGGAAGCCGGGGCACTCCTGGCGACCGGCCGCGGGAACACCTTCGAGAACCGGCGTGACCTCGCCATTCTCCGGCTGTTCATCGACACCGGCATGCGTGCCGGCGAGCTGGTCGGACTGAGCCTGGACGACATCAATCTCGAACTCAACGTCGCCCTGGTGATGGGCAAAGGTGGCCGCAACAGAACGTGCCCGTACGGCGCCAAGACCGCGGAGGCACTGCGGCGCTATCTGCGCGTACGGCGAACCCATCCCCTGGCGCAACTCCCTCAGCTCTGGGTCGGTCGCCAAGGACCCCTCTCCGACTCCGGGCTTCGGCAGCTGCTCGAGCGACGGGCCAACGACGCCGGTGTACCGCACGTCCATCCCCACCGTTTCCGGCACACATTTGCCCACCTCTGGCTGGCCGAAGGTGGCCAGGAGAACGACCTCATGCGACTGGCCGGATGGCGATCGCGAGAGATGGTTGGTCGATAGGCAGCATCCGCCGCCGACCAGCGGGCCTGGGATGCGCACAAGCGGATGGGCATAGGTGATCGGTTGACCTGACCACACTCACTATTGAGGTATGACGACGTCAGAAAGAGCTGAGCTCACTCACGAGCAACGGGTGCTGCGTGCTCAGATCGCCGCCCACCTGAGCTGGGTTGCCCTGAAGTCGTCGAAGACCCGCCCAGGATTGCCCAGGGTGTTGGATTCTGTGGGAGGAGGGCGTCAAGAAGGACCTGCACGAGATGAACCGACTGGGGATCGGTGTCCGGGCTGGTCGCCCACTCCGGTCGGGCCGTCGGCCTGCGCGGACGACGGCCGGGTCCTTGGTAGGCCCGGCCGCGTCGTCGACGATTAGGCGACGACCTCGCGGATGGCGGGCGGGGTTGCGTCTTCGCGCATGGCATCTGTGATGGGGCGGGGCTTGAAGCCTTTGACGATCAGATAGACGCCCAGCGAGAACTCCCACACGGCGATCGGGATGACCGCGATCCCCGTCACCGTGCCGACCCGGTCGACGACGCCGAACATCGTGAGGACTACGGCGGTGAGGTGCAGTGGGGCTCCGATCAGTCCGATCGCGGGAATGACCCGTGGCACGAGGCCGGATCGGTACAGCAAGGTGCCGAGCAGGATGGCGTTGATGCCCGGCATGAGGCTCCCTCCGAGCGTGAACGCCCAGTGGTAGGTCGCGACATGCGATGCGCCGAGGGTGACCAGCGTGGCCGTATCGGCTCCGGTCGCTGTTCCCAGATTCTGGTGCAGGGTCACCAGCGAGAGGATGCTCGCGACACCGGTGAAGAGCATGGCGGCTTCAAGGGTGCGGGAGGCGACGAAGCCGAGCGCCATGGCTTGGTTCTGTCGCTTGACCACCGGATACAGCGTGATGGCGGTGCCGATGCCGGCGAGGGCGACGATGACCTCGAGGAAGGCGCCCCAGAGCGCGCCGGTGTCGGTGCCGGAGCTGATGAGGAAGTCCTTGCCTGTTACCGAGCTGTAGAGCGCGGGTGGGGGGGCGAGTGTGGGAATCGAGACAAAGGTAATCACGTAGAAGATGCCCGCGACGAGCGCGGTCTTCCTTGTTGAGTCCATCGGGACTCGTGTCCTTGCTGTCCTTTGGGCGGTGTCCGACATGTCGGTTTCTCCTGTTCGTGGGTTGAAGAGCTATCGAGGTTCGGTGGTGGGCACGCCGGGCTGGTCGGGCTCGACCTGAGTGACCGAGACCAGCGGCAGGCCCGTGTCGCGAATCTTCTGGAGCAGTCCGTGCAGCGCGGCCTGGTCGACTACGCGGGCCGTGGATGAGGGTGATGCCGTCGCTCTCGTGGGTGAGGCCCATCCCGTCGAACCAAAGGCCCCATCGAGATTCCAGGTGCCCCTTGACGCGGATTTCGTATAAGCCGGGGTATGACGATCGCCGGTCGATATCTCGCTCATGACCCTCCTTTCGCTGATGCCTGCCTGGCTGGGTCTCAGCCGGCGGTGCGCACCGTTGTTCTTCTCGAAAGGTAGAAGCAGACGTGATGAGTGAGCATCACCATGTGTGGGGAATGAATGTGGTGATCTTTGTTCCGGCGTCCCCGCCGCCCGACCCCGCAGGTCAGCGGTCGCGGGTCCAGGACAACAGGTCGAGCTCCTCTGCCCGGCGGACCGCTGCCCGGCGGTTGTTCACCCCGAGCTTGGCGTAGATGTTCTTGGTGTGAGTCCGCACCGTGCTCAGCGACACCACCAGCTCGCGGGCGATATCCGGGCCGTCCAGGTCGGTCCCGAGAAGCCGAAGCACGTCCAACTCGCGTTTGCTCAGAGGCTCGAGCAAGCTCCGCCCGGGCTCAGTCAAGCCCTGTCTGACGGGGGTGCTGTCGCCAGCCTCGTCAACGGCTGCCAGGAGCCGACGCACGTAACTCGTCGCCTCCTCCTTGTGTTCGCCCTGTGCCACCCGTGCGGCCGCTCGCAGCAGCGAGGCCATGGGTGGGCCCTCATCCACGAACACCCGGACGTAGCCCTGCGGCTCAGCCAACGGCAGCGCGCGCTGCAGTGATACAAGCGCTGCAGGTATGTCGCCCAGCCTCTGGTGGGCGAGCGCCTGCAGCACCAGAATCTCGATGACGCTCCCCGTCCTGCCTCCCTCCTCGGCCGCCTTAACCAGCCGTTCCAGGAGCTGGGTCGCCTCGTGAAGGGGACGCTCCGCACGATCTGCGTGACCTTCGGCGGCCTGGGCCAGGAGCACCCTGACCAAGGTGACGTGGTCGAACTCGCGCAGATAGCTGAGGTCGTCGTCAACAGACAGGCCCTGCTCACGCGCCCAGCCAAGGGCTTCACCCAGCGCCCCCTGCGCGACCAGCACCCGGGCCCTCAAGGCCGGGACCGGCCGCACGTTGGGGAAGTAGTCACTCACATACAGGCGCTCCGCCTCGTTGAGCAGGTCGAGTGCGCCGCCCAGATCTCCTTCAGCCTCCCGTATCCGAGCCATCGCGACACGCCAGCGGTAGGGGTTCTGCCGCAACCCGATGTGCTCACCCAGCTCCTGGCTCCGCAGCAGATGCTGAGTGGCGGCAGCCAGGTCGTTGTGCTCGCGGTGGATCTCGCTCATCCCGACGTACATGTCCGCCGTTCCCGAAGGACCGACCCGCCCTGCTCGGATGCGAGCTGCAATGCCTGCTCGTAGGTGCGCATCGCGTCGCCGAGACGACCTTGCGTGCGCCGTATGTCCGCCATGGCGATCGCGCACCCGAAGGTGTCGGCCACGTGCCCGACCCGCCGTAGCCCCGCCATGCAATCGGCGTACGCCCGATGCCCTTCCTCCAGGCCTCCGCTCGTCCAGGACGCCAGCCCCCACAGCCCGGACGCCGACGCACGCCGGAGATGGTCATCCTCAGGCGAAAGCTCCAGCGCCCGCTTGGCATGCCGCATGGTGCCGGGCGCGTCGCCCCGAGCCAAGGCCTGAGCAGCGCGATACAGCTCGATCGTCCCCGGGAGGGCGCGAAACTCCTCATCGTCGACGACGACCCTGCCCGCCGATGAGGCTTCCGGTCCCAGATGAGCACCGGTAGGCGTGTCCAGCCACCGCTCGGCGTCCTCCAGCCGCGCCTCAACGCCGTCGAGCTCGGCCGCAAGGATCAACGTTCCGGCATACCCGACGCTGAGCACCGGCCTGACCCGGATCAGCTCGCCGGGAAGCTCCTCGATCCAGCGACGCAGTGTGGCCTCCTGCCTGCTCCTTCGCATGGCCGGAATCGCGAGCTCGACCAGGTCCGCCGCTCGCTCGAAGTCCTCGCCCGCCAACGCGTGGCGAATCGCCTCGGACCGATCGCCGTTCCGCTCGCACCAGTCGCTGGCCCGGGCGTGTAGCTCATGGACGCGGTCCGGCTGCTCGTCGTGCAGGCGCGCTCGCAGGACGTCTCCAAAGAGATGCTGGTAGCGGTACCACTGGCGGCGGTCGTCGAGCTGGACCAGGAACAGGTTCCCTCGATCGAGAGCCTCCAGCATGGCCTTGCCGCCGTCCTGGCCGGTCACGGCATCGCAGAGTGAGCCGCTCAGCCGGCTAAGGATGGAGGTATTCAGCAGGAAGCTCCGGACATTTTCGGGCTGGCGCTGCAAGACCTCTTCGACCAGGTAGTCGACGATGTAACGGTCGTCCCCGGCGAAGCCCGCGATGAAGCCCGCGGCGTCGTCTCGGCCCTGCAGCGAGAGGGCCGCCAGCTGGAGCGCAGCGATCCACCCCTCCGTGCGCCCCTCCAGCGCTGCGACGTCCTCCGCGCGCAGCACCAGTCCCATCACTTCGTTGAGGTACGTCGCGGCCTCATCGGGAGTGAAGCGCAGGTCGGCGGCGCGGATCTCGACGAGCTCGCCGCGCCCTCGCAAGCGAGAAAGTGGAAGAGCCGGGTCTGCGCGGCCGGCGATCACCAGGTGGAACTGGGGCGGGAGGTGCTCCAGCATGAAGGCCATGCCCTCGTGGATTTCGCGCGCGTCGATGACGTGGAAGTCGTCGAGCACCAGCACGACGCTGCCCGAGAGGGCGCCGAGGTCGTTGAGCAGAGTGGCCAGGACCGCTTCGATCGGCGCCGGGGGCGACTGCAGCTGCACGAGCGCACCTGTACCGACCCCGGGCGCTGCCGTCTGCAGCGCGGCGATCAGGTAGGTCCAGAACATCGCCGGGTCGTTGTCGCGCTGGTCGAGCGAAAGCCACGCCGCGGACCGTCCATCGGCAGGAGCGTCTGCCAGCCACTCCGTCAGCAGCGTCGTCTTGCCGAACCCGGCCGGAGCCGACACGAGGGTCAGCGCCGACTCCGCCCCACGGCTCAGGCGCTCGCTCAGTCTCGGACGCGCCACGAGGGCGCGTCGCAGCCGGGGGACGCGGAGCTTGGTCTCGAGCAGTGGGCCCGCCATGACCACCTCCCCTCAGGAGCCAGTTCTCACGTGCCATCCACAAGCCCGCCGTGCCAGCGACCCACCGCTTGGCTCACAAAAATCATCGTTCCAGCAGGTCGCTCGAGACCACCTGGCCGCGACTGGTCTCACCGTACGCAGAGCTCGCCATGATCGCTCTCAATGACACCCGGCGTCACCACCGAAACACGGATGCGCTTCGACGCGATGACGGTGGTGGCCAGGCCCGATCCCGGGCGTGGGCGGAATCAGAGCAGCGAGGCGGCCGCTCCTTGCCCTTTCCCGCCACTCTGACGATCCCAACGCCGCCTGGCGGACACCAGGGGATCGCTCAAGCCTGCGTTGGCGGTTGACGCATGGGTCACGCTCCCTTGCCACCACAACTCAGCCACCGGGCGAGCCCAGGTGTCGCGTCAAGAACCGGATGGCCTCTTCGCCCGCATGCTGCGGCACACCCGTGTGACCACCCATGTTCGCGTTCAAGGTCTTCTCTCGAGATCCGAAGGCGTCGAATAGATCCAGAGCCAGTTGCCTGTCGTTCCCCTCGTCATCCCACTGCAGTAGGACGTACAGCGGAATGGTCGTGCGCCGAGCCTCCTCCATCATGGAGCGGGGCACGAAGCTGCCGGCAAAGAGCACTGCGGCCGACAGACGCGGCTCGATCGCGGCCAGCCGGGTGCCGATCGAGATCACGCCGCCCGAGTAGCCGACGGGGCCACCGAGCCCAGGAAGTTCGAGCAACGCGTCCAGGGTCGTCTGCCACTCGGGGACTGCCTGGTCGACCAATGGCAGGATCAATCGGTCAACGACGTCGTCGGTGACTTGTTTGCCGTCGGCAATCGCTTGGCGCAACTCGACGCGAGCCTCCTCTACGCCAGTTGGCGAAGGACGCTCGCCGCTGCCCGGGAGTTCGATGGTGACGGTAGCCAAGCCGGCCCTGGCCGCGTGCCGAGCGCGGTCAAGCAGGCGTGAGTAGGTCAGATCCATTCCTGCAGCGCCGCCCGGTTGCCCGGCCAGGATCAACGGCAGCCGGCCAGATGATGCTGCCGATCGAGGCGTCCACAGCATGCCGGGGACCCCATCGAGTATGAATCGGCGTTCGTCGATTTCATCGAGCTGTTGTTCGAAAGTGAATTGCATGGTCGTGCCTTTCGGGAGTGCGTTTTTGAAACGGCGCTCCCAGACGACCTATCGTCCGACCGTGACTCCCCAGAGGAGCACCCACGTCAACTTGATCACAGGTACCACCTCCTCAATGTGCTGCACGGACCCCGCAAGAATACAGCGCTGCTCGTGGCCAACGGACGACACCATCGATCGCCGTCAGGCGCCGCTCGTGCGGGACGCACGCAGTAGTCGTCCGGCGGTTGGATGATCTGCCGGTGGAATCGGCTCTCCCCCGAGCGGCGCAGCCGGCTCAGCCGACGGGTCAGCCAACAAGGGGATCTTCGCGAGGCCGCGATGCAGGCAGCCTGGGTGATGTCCAACATCCCGCATCCCGAAGCGGATGCTCTGCAGCGAGGAACACCTTATGAAGCTCCGCACCAAAATCGTAGGCATGACCCTGGCCGCCACCGCTTTGTGCGGGGTCGGCACCGGCACCGCCTCGGCCGCGACTCCGACCGTGGAAGCCAGTCACAGCAGCGTCTTCAGCAAGGCCGATGGTCCGGTCACGGTCGTGGCCTATCAGGCGAGCCTGAACAGTGTTCAGAGCGTGACCGTGCCGGCCTTCGCCTGTCCCGCCAGCCAGCCGTGGCTGGTCGACATGGGCCTGTCCCAAAACCGGGTGGTCCCCCGCGGCGTGGCTGTCGCCGAGCCTGGCGGCATCGGCGTCACGATCCTTCAGGCCGCCCCCGGCCCTGGTGGCCTAGCCAGCGGGTGGCGGTCAGGCTCGGCGACCAACTGGGGCCCACGGAACGTGGTGACCATCTCCGCCGTCTGCACCAACTCTGCTTCGGCCGCCTACGCGGCCTGACTGAGTCACTCTGCCGTGTCATGAGCGGTCGGTCGTGCGGGACGCACGCAGTAGCCGTCGGGCCATCGATCAGCCGGTCTCCGACGCTGACCGGGCCACGATCCGCACCGAGGTGGCCCGCGAGTTCTTCTGGGCCGAACACGGCCGCGTACCGATCGACGCCCGCGAGCTGGCCGGGCAGATCGCCAAGGACTCCCGGCCCACGTCGACGACGGTGGCCGGCGACGACCTGACCTTCTCCCCGGTGAAGTCGGTTTCGACCCTGTGGGCGGTCGCCGATCCTCACGTGTCCGCGGCGATCGAGCGGGCCCATCAGAACGCGGTCCGTGACGCCCTTGCCTTCCTCGAGCAGCACGCCCTGTTCACGCATGGCGTTGCAACTCAGATTGATCACCTAGAGCACTGTGCGTACACCCAGCTGCGGGCAGCCCTCGAGGATGCGGCCTCGTCCTGTTGAGTGCGTGTAGAGGTCGGCCAGACGAGTATCAGCAGTTGCGGTTGCCACCCGTCGCGACGGGAGAGAGTTCGTCGCCGACCACGAACGCGCCTGGGGTGGCGACCGTAGCGCCGATGGCGATGCAGCTGTCGCGTTCGCGGTGGATGGTGCGCAGTACGTCGAGGTCCTTTTCGATCGACCCGTCGATGCCCTCGGGCTGCGGTCGGGTGACCATGACGCAGCGTTCGATCCGCTGCCGGACGTCCAACTCGGCGTCGCCGAGGCGCACCCGGACACCGACCAGCGCGTCCTCGCCGCTCCCGTCCAAGATGACGTTGGCCCGGAAGCGCCGCCGCGGCCATCCGGCTATCGTCGCCAACGACAGCAGCGAGACCTTGGCCAGCCCGCTGTCGTGGAACGCACCGGCGGAACCGTTGAAGGGCTCCCAGCCCGCGTCGCGCTCGAAGTCCGCGGGGTCCTCGAACACCCGATCCCCAGGCTCAGCCGCCGCCCGCAGCGTGACCGGCCGACCCAGCCAATCCGACAGCGCAAGGTCGTCCTCGACCGTCGTACCGTCCGGCAGGGTGACGGTCACCCCGCCGTCATCGCGGTAGGCCGCCGCCGCGAACAGCAGCTGCGGTACCCGCCGGCCAGTCAGCCCGAATCCCGTCTGGGTGTCGAAGAGAGCGAACGCGCGATCGCCGCGTACCCCCTGCGGCCCGACCTCGACCGCCTCGACGCGCTCGCCCTGCATGGACTTCACTGGGAAGCGCCAGATCTCCTGGACCCTCACCGCTCCACCGTAGGGGAACCGTAGCGGAACGCATGCCATAGCCGACTGTGCCGTGAGCAATCCGGGACCTACTTGCGGTCGAGGCGCCCTTCGTGATGTGGACTGTACGCAGCACTTTGTCGACGCATGATGTCCCGCATCGACGTGCCGCGTGGCACCCCGTACATGGTGCCTGGAAAGTCGAGTGGCTCTTGGACAGCCCACAAAGCGCCGTGTTGGTCGGGTGAGAACAGTTGCGCGGGGCGTCCGGCAGCGATCCAGCCAATCGGAACCACCGTGTCCGGTGGGAGCGTCGAGTTCACGTGTACGACACTGTTCAGCCGCAGTTCGGACCGAGTGCCGACGACCGCACCGGCGAAGACCGAAGCGCCGGTGGCGAGGAACACCTCGTCCTCGATCCGAGCACCGTTGAGGTGAGTGTGTGGACCGACAAGGATTGCGTCGCCGAGGACCAGCGGATGGTTGGGTCTTCCCCGGAGCACGGCACCCTCCATGACCAAGACGTCTTGGCCCACGGAGATCGGACCTTGGTCGGCGTTCAGCACCGCGCCATGGAGGATCCGCGATCCGGCACCGACGCTCACGTCACCCAGGAGCACCGCAGTCGATGCGATCCAGGCCGTGCGGTCGATGTTTCCCATCAGTCCACGATAGAAGAGGTCTCGGACGGCATGGGAACTTTGTGCCGGCAACTCGACTGTCCTTCGAGAATGGGTTGGGAAGCGTTGCGGATGCGCAGATCAGCGCCGGCGTGCCGCTGGGGTGAGCGCGGGGTTGTCAAAGGAGTTGTCGACGGGGTTGATGGTGGTGCCGGGTGCGACGATCTCATCGATTCGGTCCAGGACATCCGGCTCGAGCACGATGCCGGCGGCGGCCAGCTGCCCTTCAAGCTGGTCCATGGTCCGCGGGCCAATGATGGCTGAGGTGATTCCTGGGTGGTTGAGGACGAAGGCGATGGCCAGCTGAATGAGGCTGATGCCGGTGTCGTCGGCGAGTCGGGCGAGGGCCTCGACGGCGTCGAGCTTGCGTTGGTTGGCAGGTAGGGAGAGGTCGAATCGTTCGGGCAGCCTGCTGGCACGGGAGGAGGCCTGTTGGCCGCTGTCTTTGCGCCAGCGGCCCGACAGCCAGCCGCCGGTCAGCGGGCTGTAGGACAGCACGCCCATCCCGTGGCGTTGGCAGGTGGGCAGGATGTCGTCTTCGATACGGCGGACGAGCATTGAGTAGGCCGGCTGTTCGGTGACGAAGCGTTGGTAGCCGCGGTCGCGGGCCACCCACTGGGCCTCGACGATCTGACTGGCGGGGAAGGTCGAGGCACCGATGTAGCGGATCTTGCCTTGGCGGACGAGGTCGGTGAGGGCGCCGAGGGTCTCCTCGATGTCGGTGTCGGTGCGAGGGCGGTGGACTTGGTAGAGGTCGATCCAGTCGGTGTCGAGCCGCTGCAGGGAGTCCTCGACGGCCCGGATGATCCAGCGTCGCGAGCTGCCCTGGCGGTTCGGATCGTCGCCCATCGCGCCGTGGAACTTGGTGGCCAAGATGATGTCGTCGCGACGGCCTTTGATGGCCTTGCCGACGATCTGCTCGGATTCACCTTGAGCATAGACGTCGGCAGTGTCGATGAAATTGATACCGGCGTCGAGGGCGGTGCGGATGATGCGGATCGACTCGTCGTGGTCGGGGTTGCCCCAGGCGCCGAACATCATGGCGCCGAGGCACAGCTGGCTGACGGAGACGCCGGTGCGTCCCAGCAGGTGATGGTTCACGGTTGCTCCTGTCTTCTTCGGTCGGTCACGCCCGAAACGTGACGCAGGACGGTAGGTCAGGTGGTGAGCGGGTGCAGGGTGTACGGCTCGCCGGGGGCGAGCAGGATGATCCGGTCGGGGTTGACGACCCGGTCGGGTAGGGAGGCTGGGTCGGCGTTGAACGGCGCGAAGTCGGGGGCGTCGACGCAGCCCCAATGGTGCAGCAGCAGCGGGGTCTGCGGGTAGGCGTTCGCCATGGCGACGGCGCCGTCGAGGCCGAAGTGCCATTCGCTGTCGGAGAAGTCGAACAGCATCGCGTCCGGGGTGGGCATCTGGAGGTGATGGTCGGGGATGAGCCGGGAGTCACCCGGCGCCCACACGATGCCGTCGGGGGTGTCGATCCAGAACCCGCAGCAGTCTTCGGGCTCAAAGATGCGGTCGGCCGCGCCGGGTGCGTCGTTCTGCCAGGCGTGGTCGGCGGGGGTCACCTCGACGTGGACCTGGTTGACGGCGAACCGGTCACCGATCTCGTGTCCGGCCGACGGTAGGTGGTCGGCACGCATGAGCAGGTCGACGTAGCGGGTGGAATGGAACGTCGTGGTGACCGGCGCCAGCTGACGGCAGGTCGGCACGCTGTAGTGATCGTTGTCACTGTGGGTGATCAGAACGGCATCGAGGTGCGGCACCGCGGCTGCCGCGATCGGGAAGTCGATCAGCACCGGCATGTCGAAGTCGCCGAGCAGCGGGTCGATCATGATCGTGGTCCCGCGAGAGTTCAGCAAGAACCCGGCCATCCCCAGCCACCGCAGCTCGGTCCCCTCCCGCCGCTGGAAAGCCTCAGGGCCGAACGGCTGGGCCTGTGGAGCACGGGCCTGACGGGTCGTCATGACCGAACCCTAGGGAACGGCCGAAGCTGGAAGGTGCGGTGGCTGGGTTGCTGCATAGATTCCTCCGGGGATGAAAGGGGGTGGGGTCAGGTCGTGGTGTCAGTGCGGGGTTGGATGCGGAGGCTGCTGAGGGCGGCCAGGACCAGAAGGATGGCGGCGATGCCGAGGCTGAGGCGCAAACCGGTCACGACCTGGTCCGGGTCGGCGATGAGCGCACCGAAGACGGCGATGGCGACGGCTCCGCCGACCTGCCGGAACGTGTTGAACACTGCCGACGCGGTGCCGGCCTGCCGGGCGGGCACACCGTCGAGGACAACACCGGTCACGGATGGCATGGCCAACGCGCCACCAGCGCCGATCGGGATGCCAATCAACGCGATCAGGGCAGGGTGGCCCAGCGGAGCGATGAGGAGCATGGCCGTGAGGCCGGCGGCCATTGACGTCAGGCCAGCCACGACGGGACGGCGGGCACCGTAGCGGTTGGTGATCGGCCCGGAGGCCAGGTTGGCGGCGATCGCGACGAACGCCGACGGCAGGAACACCAGACCGGCGTGCAGCGGTGACAGTTGCAGCTCCTGCTGCAGGAAGAGGCTGACCACGAACACGTTGCCGTAGTTGCCGACCATGAACGCGAACCCTACCGGCAGAGCCAGCCGGAACCCGCGGGCCCGGAACAGGTCGAGCGGCATCATCGGGTGCTGGACCCGGGCCTGGACCATGATGAAGCCGACCAGGGCGAGGAAGGCGACCGTCAACGCCACGACGACCGGCAAAGAGCCGAACCCGGCATGCCCGCCCTCGATCAGGCCGTAGACCAAGGTGGACAAGCCGATGACGGCGAGGACTTGACCGGCCCAGTCGAACGGTGCCGGCTGGGTCGGCGACCGGCTGACCACACTGAGGAAGATCAGCATGCCGGCACAGACCGGCAGGTTGATGGTGAACACCCACCGCCAGTCGAAGGTGGTCAGCAACCCGCCCAGCGGCTGGCCGACCAGGGCGGCGACCGCGCCGCCGACCGCCCACACCCCGAGAGCCTTGGCGCGTCTGGCCGGGTCGGGGAACGCTTCGCGGACCAGGGCCATGGAGGCGGGCAGCATGATCGCCGCTCCAGCGCCCTGGGCGCAGCGGGCGACGATGAGCAACGCCGCGCTGGGGGCGAACGCACAGGCCGCCGAAGTCACCCCGAACAGGGCGATGCCGAGGACCATCGCCTTCTTGGCGCCGATCCGGTCGGACAGGTTGCCGGCGAACAGCAGGAGTGCGGCGAACAGCAGGGTGTAGCCGTCGATGATCCACTGCTGCCCGACGGTGCCGCCACCCAGCTCGGCCCGGATCCGTGCCAGCGCGACGTTCACGATGGAGATGTCCAGCGTGATCAGGAAGAACCCCATCGAGGCGATCGTGATCACGATCTGGGCATGCGGTCCGTTGGGCAGGCCGAGAGTCGAAGGGGCCGGCCGGCTTCGTGTGCTGACTGACATCAGATCGCGCCTCTCCTACCAGCACTCAAGCGGAGGTTGATTCTCCGGATAAGCGAACATTAGCATCTGATCCGGAGATTGTCTCTCCGCATCGGCTAGGGTGAGCGCATGCCCGCCACCGCCGCAGCGAGGAAGCCGCGTGCCTTGCGTCGAGATGCCGTGGAGAACCGGGAGCGGCTGTTGGCGGCCGCCCGCGAGCTCTTCGCTGAGCAAGGCTTCGAGGTCACCCTCGATGACATCGCTCGACACGCCGGCGTCGGCGTCGGTACCGCGTACCGAAGATTCGCGAACAAAGGTGAGCTGCTCGATGCGCTGTTCGCCGAGCAGACCGTCGAGCTGGCCGCCGCCGCCGACGCCGGCCTGGCCGACCCCGACCCCTGGCACGGCCTGGTCGGCTATCTCGAGAGATCACTGGCTCTGCAGCTGCGCGACAAAGGGCTGGCGCAGATCGTCAGCGGCGACCGGATCAGCGTTGAACAGCACGACTGGAACCGCGAGGTGACGGCCCCAAAGAATCGTGCCCTCGTCACCCGCGCCCGCGACGCCGGCGTATTGCGAGCCGATGTCACCGGCACCGACCTGACCTTCATCCAGGTCGGCCTGAACGCCATCATGACCCGATCCCGTCACGCCCATCCCGACCTGTATCGCCGTTACCTCTACCTGATGCTGGATGGCCTTCGCGCGGAACCCGGCAACCCAACACCGTTGCCGGTCGCCGCCTTGACCAGCGACCAAACCCATGCCGTCATGGCCCCCACCACGACCCCGAAGGGTGCGAAAGGATGACGGCACGAGCGCCGATCACCGCAGCAGTCAGCGGTCGGAGAAGGTGATAGCGACGCGTTCGACGCTGGTTCCACCTCATCGTCCATCGTGCCTGGCCTTTGCCGGTCGGGTCCAGTGACCGGATGACCGGGCCGACCAGACGCTGGATGTAGGTTCGGTAGACTGAGCGTTCCGCTGCGGCGGTGAGGTGTGCCGGGAAGTCTGGTCGGCGACCGGTTCGGCGTCCCGCTGTCCGGGAACTCGACGGCGGCGGGACAGGTTTTGCTCACTCTTCACATCGATCTTCGCTCGACTGAGGCCGCCCCGTGGTCAACCGCCGAGGACGTCGTACGGTGGACTCGTGCACGCCGATCAGATGGCCGAGGATGCGCCGTCCGTGAATCTGGACAGCAATGCGTTGGAGGCGGCGCAGTTGCTGGCGGAGCGGCGGTTGCCGGCGTTGGTTGTATTGAACGCCGACGGTTCACCGCATTCGATTCTGCCGGCCTCGCAAGTTGTCCGGTTCCTCGTTCCTGGTTATGTGCTGGACGATCCGTCTCTGGCCCGGGTGATGAACGAGTCGATGGCCGATCACGCCGGGGACAAGCTCGGCAGCAAACGGGTCCGCGATCTGCTGCCCAGCGAACCCCGGGAGTTGCCTGCGGTCAATCACGACGACACAATCATCGAGGTCGCAGCGATCATGGCCCGACTGCGGTGTCCGCTGGCGGCAGTGATGCGCGACAAGAAGTTGATCGGTGTGATCAGCGCATCCAGACTTCTCGAGCTCGCACTCCCGAAGCCCTGAGTCCGGCCCCGACTGGTCGAGGATCGGTCCGCTGATGGGCATCATCGCGGTCGTGGTCTTCGTGGCCGCCTACGTCCTGATCGCCACCGAGCGGGTGCCGAAGACCATCACCGCTCTGACCGGAGCCGCGGTCGTGGTCGCGGCGGGCGTGATCTCCTCGGAGGACGCGTTCTACTCCCACGAGACGGGCATCGACTGGGACGTCATCTTCCTGCTGCTGGGCATGATGATCATCGTCGGTGTACTGCGCCGCACCGGCGTGTTCGAGTACGTAGCCATCTGGGCGGTCAAGCGGGCCAAGGGTTCACCGCTGCGCGTGATGATTCTGCTGGTCCTGATCACCGCGCTGGCCTCGGCCTTCCTGGACAACGTGACGACGGTGCTGTTGATCGCGCCGGTCACGTTGTTGGTCTGTGAGCGGCTCGACGTACGGCCGGTGCCGTTCTTGATCGCCGAGGTTTTTGCCTCCAACATCGGCGGTGCCGCCACCTTGATCGGCGACCCGCCGAACATCATCATCGCCAGTCGCTCCGGCCTCACCTTCAACGACTTCCTGCTCAACATGGCGCCGATGGCCGCACTGGCACTCGCGGCGTTGGTGGTCATGCTGCCATTGCTGTTCCGCGGCTCCTTCCGCGCCGACCCTGAGCGGGTGGCTGACGTCATGGGTCTCGACGAGCGGGAGGCCATCACCGACGGTCGGCTGCTGATCATCTGCGGAGCGGTGCTGGCCGCCGTCTTCGCCGGTTTCATCGGCCACACCCTCTTTCACGTCGAACCGTCGGTCGTGGCCCTGTTCGGCGCCGGCTTGCTCATTCTGCTGTCGAGGAGCAAACCGCGGGACTACATGCCCAGCGTGGAATGGGAGACCCTGCTCTTCTTCGCCGGACTCTTCGTCATGGTCGGCGCCCTGGTCAAGACCGGAGTGATCGACCGGCTCGCCGGATCCGCTGCCGAAGCGACCGGCGGCGACCCGCTCACGGCCACCATGTTGATCTTGTTCGTCTCCGCTCTGCTCAGCGGTGTGGTCGACAACATCCCCTACACCGCCGCCATGAGTCCGATCGTGGCCCAGCTCGTCCAAGGTGTCACCGACCCGGCTCAGGCCCAGGCCCACTGGTGGGCCCTTGCCATCGGCGCCGACTTCGGGGGCAACCTCACCGCCATCGGCGCCAGCGCCAACGTCGTCGTCCTCGGCATCGCCAAACGCTCGGGCACACCGATCTCGTTCTGGCAGTTCACCAAGATCGGCGCCATCGTCACCGCCGTCACCATCGCCTTGGCCGCGCCCTACCTGTGGCTCCGCTACTTCGTGCTTGCTTGATCACCGATGAGCAGGTCGGAACCGAGAGAACACCGCTGACCGTCCAGGACGCAGCCGGCTGCCGTGAGAGCGCCAGAAATAACGGCTGCACCCGTTGAACCACGGATTCAGATCGATGTGCCTGCTGATGCTCATCATGCCGTGCGTAACCGCCATGAGAGATTTCATCAGACTGATCCGTGGCTGGCCCGCCGAACCGACGTTCACGTCCGGTGCGCGGAGCAGACGTCATCGATCCCACGACGACGGTTACCGCCGTGGCACACCGTGTGAAACCGCGGTACTGTGAAATCGGCGTGCCGGGAAGCCTGGTCGGCGTTGATTCTGTCGACGACCAGAGGAGCTTCTGATGATGAGCGCGCTCAGCCGTGACGCGGTAACGACCCGAGCATTGACGAAGCGGTTCGGTGGAACCGCGGCGGTGGACCAACTCGATCTGACCGTACCGGCCGGTGAGGTCTTCGGTTTCCTGGGCCCGAACGGGGCCGGAAAGTCGACCACGGTCGGCATGCTGCTCGGCCTGCTCCGGCCGACGTCGGGACAGGCCTGGATCTTCGGGGACGCGGCCGGTGATGCACCGGCCGCCCACCGACATCTGGCCTACGTGCCCGCCGAGGTGGCGCTGTGGCCGAACTTGACTGGCGCCGAAACCCTCGATCTCCTGTCGGCGGTCGGGCCGGGCACCGACCGCATCTATCGGAGCGAACTGGTCGAGCGATTCGACCTCGATGTCAACCGCCGCTGCGGCACCTATTCGACCGGCAACCGGCAGAAGGTCGCGCTGATCGCCGCCTTCTCCGCCCGAGTTGAACTACTGATCTTCGACGAGCCGACCAGCGGCCTCGATCCGCTGATGGAGCAGCAGTTCCGGGGCTGCATCCGGGCCGCCACCGAGCGTGGTCAATCGGTGTTCCTCAGTTCTCATCACCTGGCCGAGGTGGAGGCCGTGTGTCAGCGGGTCGGGATCCTCAACGCGGGCCGACTCGTCGAGGTCGCCGGCCTCGCCGATCTGCGGCGGCTCCGGTTCTCCGAAGTCGACGTGATTTTCCGGAACTCGCCGGTCGGTCTCGGACGGCTCAGTGACCTTCAGGAGGTCGCCGACGTCCACCAGCGCGACCCGCTCCACTGGACCCTGACCCTGACCGGGTCGCCGTCGGCGGCGCTACGGGTTCTGGCCGAGGCCGAGATCGAGACGCTCGAGATTCGTGAGCCCTCGCTGGAAGAGATCTTCCTCGAGTACTACGGCCCGACCGCCCGATGACTCCCGATCTGCGGCTTGCCGTCCGTCAGGTCCGCCTTGGGACCGCCGTCATCGCAGGGCTAGTCGCGGGACTGTCGGCGATCGTGGTCGCGCAGTACCGCTTCACCTTTGCCGATACCGAGGCGGTGGCCACCCTGCAGGCCCTCAGCGGCAACCCGGCCATCCGTGTCCTCTTCGGTGAACCGCTGGCCCTGGACACCGCCGGCGGATTCACCGTGTGGCGGACTGGCATGTTCGCCGCGGTCACGCTGGGTCTGTGGGGCGCCCTGACCGCGACCGGGATCACCCGCGGCGAAGAGCAGGCCGGCCGCTGGTGCCTGCTGTTGACCGGTTCGCTGCGCCTACCCCGGGTGGTACTGCATCACCTCGCCGTCCTGGTGGTCGCTCAGCTCATGGCCGGGATTGCGCTCTGGGTCGCGTTGGCGGCCAGCGGTGCCGGCGGAGGCAGCGCCGTTCTCTACAGTGCGGCGATCACTCTGATCGGTATGACCTTCGTCGGTGTGGGCCTTGCCGCCGGCCAGCTCGTCGACGATCGTCGCACCGCGTCGGGGCTCTCGGTCGCCCTCCTGCTCATCGCCCTGCTCGTCCGAATGGTCGCTGACGGAGTCACCTCGTTGGCCTGGCTGAGTTGGCTGAGCCCGTTCGGCCTGCTCGCCGAGTCGGCACCGTACGCCTACGACCGGGTGGCACCGATCGGCGTCCTCGCACTCTTCACCGTCATCGCCTGCGGCCTCAGCTTTCCGCTGGCCGCTCACCGTGACCTGGGTCGGGGAATGATCGCCGCCGCAACCACCCGACGAGCCCGGCCCTGGCTGTTGCGCAACCCCCTCGGTTTCGCGGTCCGCCGCACCGCTCCGGCGACCGCGGCATGGGCCCTGGGCCTGGCCGCTTATTTCTTGCTGATCGGCTTACTGGCCCGATCGCTGACGACCTTCCTAGTCGCCAATCGGCAATTCTCCGAGCCGGCCGCCCAGGCCGGATTCGTCGGTCTCGACTCGACATCGGGCTACCTGGC
The DNA here is from genome assembly GCA_963740705.1 of uncultured Actinomycetota bacterium. GTDB lineage: Bacteria > Actinomycetota > Actinomycetes > Propionibacteriales > Propionibacteriaceae > Microlunatus. The sequence goes on along the minus strand of CAVUGB010000004.1, from coordinate 400,398 downwards.
CACGTTGTTCGCCCTGCTCGCCATCATCCTCGGCGTCTACGCGGCCTCCCGGCTGAACCTGGACTCGGCGGACGAGACCGCCGGCCGGCTCGCCGTCCTGCTCGCCAAGCCATTGTCCCGGGTGCGCTGGTCGCTGACCCAACTCGCAGTCGTCACCGTCGGCATCTCGGCCTTGGCCCTGATAGCAGCCGGCGCCGCCGAGACCGGCATCACGGTAGTCGGGGCCGAACTGGCACTTACCAGCGCAATCGCCGGGGCGCTCAACGTCCTGCCTGTCCCCATGCTGTGTCTCGGTGCCGCTCAATTCGCCCGGGGCTGGATGCCCCGGCTGGTCTTTCCCATCGGCGCGGCACCCGCCGTCGGCGGCTTCCTCCTCACCGTGTTCGCTGACACCTTCAACTGGCCCCACTGGGTCGCCGAACTCTCGCCGTTCGCCCACCTCGCACGAGTACCGCTCACCACACCTGACTGGCCCGGCACCATCGGGATCATCACTGTCGCCGCTCTTCTCGCCGCCCTCGGTGTCATCGGCTTCAGCCGCCGAGACATCCGGGCCTAAGAAGGCGACCGCCCCATTCGGCCACGCGGCAGATCGACAGGAAGGTCCGAGCCCAGATGCGAGCAGCCTCTTCATGACTGACATTCACCGTCTACATCGCACGACCGGTCAGGTCGAGAAGTCTTGACTGCGGCGGCGCGCCTGCACCTGCGTGGCCAAGCTTTGCGATTCCGAAGCCCATACCAGGTGGTCCGTTCGCGACGATGGCGAGCACCGCACTCACCAGCTCCGGTTCGATCTGCTCCTCGGCTCCGATCGCGTGGGCCAAGTCCCAGGCATGCAGCGTGAGGTCGAAAACCCTGAACGCCAAGAAGTCGCGGCCCGTCATCTGCCCGAGAGGATGGTCGACGCCTCGCTCGAGCGCCCCATCGGCCTGAAACGCCGCAGCCTGCGCCGCCGCGGTCGTGTCCCAGGCCACAACCGCGTCGTCTCCGAGTTGCGGAGCAGAGATGACCCCGTCGATGGCGTCGCCCGCGTTCATTCCACCAAGTACCGATACAGCAAAGCGGTTGCCTCCAACGACATGAGCGACCAGATACCTGACATCCCAATCTGGGCAAGGAGTCGGTCGTGTCCAATCGGAGGGGGCAACCAGGACAATGCGCCGTCGGAACTCCTGGGTCGCCGCCTGAAGCGCATCAGGTAGCTCCATCCCAACCCCCTAGACAACTCAGCCGAGGATGCGATCATCCCGCACTGCGAATCCTGACTGGGCAGTTGACGATGGATACCGGCATTCGCGAAGCGCCATGAGCAATCCTCGACTCGAGATCAGCCCCGCAACGGCGACCATCCGCCGAGCGCATGCGGTCCATCCGGTCGCCGCACTGCAGACCGAGTACTCCGGGTGGACCCGAGACGCGGAGGAGGAGATCTTGCCGCTCCTCCGTGAAGTGGGCATCGGTCTCGTCTCCTACTCCCCGCGAGGCCACGGCCTGCTCACGGGTCGCATCCGCACCGTCGACGACTTCGCCGACGACGACTGGCGCGAAACCAACCCGCGCTTGACGGGCAACTTCACCCTGACTCCCGGTCCACTCCACCGGTTGGACGCCTCACACCCGCCGCAGGCGACCGCGACGACGAAAACCAACATGCCCAGCGTCGACCGGTAACAACTCCGAACGCGAGCGCATCCCCGTGCGGTGGCACCGGTCTGCATGATCATGGCCAGGCACAAGCCTGGAGCGGGACGAGGGCAGCTGCCAGGACTTCAGTTTCCGATGCTCGCGATCAGACTCCGACCGCTGGCCACGATGGCTTCCTCGGCCGGGCGCGGCCGCCACCCCAGCAGGCGTACGGCTTTCGCGTTCGAGGTCTTCTTGGCATAGCCGAGTTCAGGCACGATCGACCGAAGTTCCGGGGAGACGAGCGCGCCGAGCCGGACGACAAGATCAGGTAGGGACCTGGTCGGCACTCGCTTCGCTGCAACCCCCAGGTGCGCCCGGAGCACCGCACCGATCTGTCTCATCGGTATCGCCGATCCATTGGAGAGCAGGAATCGCTCACCGGCGGCCACGGGGACCGTGATGGCCAGCAGGTGGGCGGCGGCCACGTCCCGGACGTCGACGATCGGGAGGAAGACGTTCGGGAAACCAGGCAGCTGACCCAGGAGGCAGCGCTCGATCACGTGGTTCGCGCCCGAGACGTCGCCGCCGAGCACCGGTCCCATCACGGCCACCGGCAGCATGGTGACGAGTTCCATCGACCCACCCTCGGAGGCCATGAACTCCCAGGCGGCACGCTCGGCGAGGGTCTTGCTCTTGCCGTACGCATCGACGCCCGGTCCGTCGAGCACGGTCCAGTCCTCCTCCGTGAACGTGTGCTCGCTTCGGCCGTGGCCCCAGCTCACGGCGTGGAAGGCGGACGTGAGAACCACCCGCCGCACCCCGGCGTCGCGGGCGAACCGAAGCACCCGAACGGTGCCTTCGCGGGCCGGGACGATGACGTCGTCCTCGTTCTTGACCGCGCCAGGGCGCACCGGTGAGGCGACGTGCAGGACGATGTCGCAGCCGTCGACCGCCTCGGCCCAGCCGGCGTCGCCGGTCAGGTCGGCGGCGGCGAAGTCGAGTGCAGGATCCTCGACCATGCCGGCCTCGGTGAGCACGGCGCGCACGGCGGCTTCCCGAGCGAGCGACCGTACGGTCGTCCGCACCCGGTAGCCCTGCTGGAGGAGCTGAAGGATGCAGTGACCGGCGATGAATCCGGAGCCGCCGGTGACGAGAACACGCTGCTGGGTCATGGTGCCGCCTTCTTCGCAGTGCTGGTGCTGATCACAGCCGGTGGGCCGTGCTTCGAGTCTGCGGGTGCCGACTCAGGTGCAGCCAGTCGTCTGGTTGTCGTAGGACTGGCAATACCAGGACAACCGGTTGGGCACAGCGCAGACTAGGGCGATGGAGTCGTGGGAGTTCGGTCGGACGCTCCGGAGGTGGCGGGACCGGGTCGCGCCGGTTGCCGCCGGGTTGCCGTCCGGGACTCGCCGCCGCGCTACCGGCCTTCGCCGAGAAGAGCTCGCCGGTCTCGCCGGGATCTCCACCGACTACCTGACCCGGCTCGAGCAGGGGCGGGCGACCTCCCCCTCGGCCCAGGTCGTCGAGGCCCTGGCCCGAGCCCTGCGGGTGTCGGATGAGGAGCGGGAGCTGCTGTACCGGCTGGCCGGGCATGCTGCTCCCGGGCGCGGTCGCGTACCGAATCGGGTTCCGCCAAGTGTGCAGCGGCTGCTGGACCGCTTCGCCAACACCCCGGTCGCCGTCTACGACGCCACCAACACGCTGATCGTCGCCAACGCACCGTACGACGCTCTGATGGGTGACACGACCGGCCTGCGCGGTCTGGAACGCAACGCGATCTGGCGCCACCTGCTGGGGCCCGGAACCCGCGCCGTCCAGACCGCCGAGGAGCGGGCCGAGGTCGAGGCCCGGCTGGTGGCCGACCTGAGACTGACCGCCTCCCGGTATCCCGACGATCCGAGCGTCAAACGGCTCGTCCGGGAGCTCTCCGCGCTCAGCCCGACTTTCGTCCACCTCTGGGAGTCCGCCGATCCGGACACCACGTCGAGGCCCGTCCCGGCACAAGATCATCGAGCACCCGAGCGTCGGAAAGATTGCGCTCGACTGTGACACGCTGCTGGTCGCCGTCGATGACCTGCGGATCATGGTCTACACCGCCGAGCCCGGCACCGAGGACGCCGAACGGCTGTCTCTCGCCCTCGTTCTGGGAACTCAGTCTCTGACCGGCTAGCTCGCGACGTCTGGCGAGTTGGTTGACCCGGGCTTGCTCGAGATGCTGAGCCGTTCACGCCCACGTGGAGGGCCGTCCGCAGACCCGGCACTACTGGTGGCGGCTCCATCACGAAGACGACTGAGGCGGATCCGGCAGGGCGCCCGATCACCGGACCGTGCCGTGTGTACGGTCGTGCCATGGTGTCCGACCCCGAAGTAATCTCCGGGCTGCTCGACGACCGGGCTGCGGTGGCCGATCTGACTCGCGCGGTGCGGGACGGGGAGGTCGTGCCCTGGTACCAGCCCATCGTCGACCTGACTAGCGGAGGGGTCGTCGGCGTCGAGGCACTGGCGCGCTGGCAGCGATCCACCGGACCGGTCCTGGCCCCGGCGGAGTTCATCGGCCTGGCCGAGCGGAGCGACCTGATCATCGACCTCGACCTGGCGGTGCTCCGACACGCGTTCGCCGACCTGGCCGGATGGCAGCGCTCGCGACCGGAGTTCCGGCTCAGCGTCAATCTGTCCGGGCGACACTTCGACCGCGCGGACAGCGGCGAGATCCTGCTCCGGGCGAGCGTGGAAGCCGGCATCGACCCGGCCAGCGTCGATCTCGAGCTGACGGAGACGACCCGGCCCGACGGGGCCGGCCAGGGCAGTGACGTGGTCGAGGCACTGCAGGCGCTCGGGTTCCGGGTGCTGCTCGACGACTTCGGGTCGGGCTGGTCTGCCCTGCGTGACCTGGTTCGGCTCAGGGTGGACGGGATCAAGATCGACCGTTCGTTCGCCGAGCTGTTGGGGACGCACGTCAACGACGCGGTGGTCCGGGCGTTGACCACGGTGGCCGGCCAGGTCGGCTTCACGGTGACCATCGAGGGCATCGAGGCGCTAGGCCAGGCCGACCGGGCTCGCGCTCTCGGCTGTGACCTGGCCCAGGGTTATCTCTGGTCGCGACCGGTGCGCGGCACAGCCGTCAGTCAGTGGCTGGCGGTTGCTGAGCCTGAGCCGGGCGGAGCCGCTGCCCCCGCAAGGAACCCTTGGACGACGTGAACAGGCTGCCCTGACCGTACTCGCAACCGATGTCGACCAGGGCGGTCAGCTGGTACGGGTGCTCGATGCCCGCCGCGATGACGCTGCATCGGAACGTGTGGGCGGTCTCCACGGTGAGTCGGAGCAAGGTCGACGAACGCGGCGAGGCCTGATCCACCAACTGCGGATCGAGCCGGACGCTGTCCACCGGCAGCCGCGACCACCGGTCCGTCGGACCGACGCCTGTTCCGAAGCCGTCCACACAGATCCGTACGCCGAGCTGGCGCAGCCGGTTGAGATGATCGAGGAGCTGGGCGTTCTCGGTCAGATCCGCCCCAGGCGCGATCAGCAGCAGCTGGCTCGCCTCGATCCCCTCCACGGCCAGGGCCTCGGTGACATCGGACAGGATCCGCGGACGACGAAGGTGCCGACCGGTCACGGCCACCGCGATCATCGGGGCCGAGGCATCCAGCCGCAACCCTGGTCTGAGCCTCGCGAACCGCCTGCCGCAGAACCCAGCTGTCCAGGTCGCAGATCAACTCACTGCGTTCGATGGCCGGCACGATGTCCAGCCGGGAGAGCTCGGTCGCACCCGGCCGCGGCCAGCTGACCTGCGCCTCGAAGCCGACCACCTCACGCGACGCCAGACGCACGATCGGCCGGTAGCCGACGACCAGCTCACCCGAGCGGAGGGCCGTGGCAACCCCGGCCTGCACCTCACCCCGGCGGTCGAGCTCCTCGCGCAGCGCCCGGTCGAAAACCTCGGTGCGGCCCCGCCCGCCGGCCTTGGCCCGGTAGACGGCAACATCCGCTTCGTGCAGCAGTCGTTCGGGATCGGTGTCGGCGTCCTGGCTGATCGCCACACCGATGCTGGCGCCTACGGTGACCTCGCGGCCGCTGGTGAGGATCAGCGGAGCCGACAGCGCACTGACCAGGCGGTTGGCGACATCGACCGCCGATGCGTCCACATCCAGCGGCTCCAGGAGCACGACGAACTCGTCACCGCCCAGCCGGGCGACTGTGTCTCCACTGCGTACGCCGACCTGCATCCGCTCCGCCGCCGCCCGCAGCACCTCATCGCCGGCTCGGTGGCCGAGGGTGTCGTTGACCTGCTTGAAACCATCCAGGTCGACGAACAGCAGGCCGATGACCTCGCCGCTGCGCTGGGCTCGGCTGAGGGCGTTGCGGATCAGTCGTACGCCCTGACCCCGGTTCGGCAGCCCGGTCAGCGGGTCGTGGGCAGCCTGGCGGGCCAACTCGGCCTGAGCCGCCTCCGTTCGACGGTTCGCCGCCTGGATCTGGTCGATCGAGAGGTTCATCCGAGCCACCACCAGCAAGAAGATCACGACCGAGCCGATCACCACCGGCCAGACGTCCAGCTGGAAGCCGGCCGCGGCCTGCACGGCCATAGTGGCCGGCGCCACCAGCACGGCAAGCGTGAGCGCGGTCAGCCGAGCCCGGCTGAACCGCACCTCGGCCGAGGCTGCCGGTTCGGACAGCGACACCATCGACGGGTCCAAGGCGGCGGCACCGAAGGCGGCGTACGAGGAAAGCCACAAGAAGTTGATGGCCAACGTGCTGTCGACGGTGAGCATGCTCAGCGCCGAGGCGGCGGTGTCGACGGTGATCAGCAGCCCGATACCGGTCACCAGCAGCCCGAAGGAGCGTGTACGGCCGCCCGGGGTGGTGATCAAGCGGATCAGCAGCCCGGCCAGCACGATGTCACCCAAGGGGTAGGCCACCGCGACCACGGCCGCGGCCAAGGAGTCCTGGTAATTCTTGATCGTGGGTCCGGCCAGCAACACCCAGGACAAGATCGCCAGCGCGACCGTCAAGATGGCGCTGTCCAGGAAGCCGGCGACGTCACGGCGAGGTCGTCGACCGCGGACGAGCAGCAGCAGACCCACGACGATCGTCGGATAGCCGAGCAGGTAGATCGGGTCGGCCGGCGACGGGAACCGGTCGTTGCCGAGCACATCTGAGTCCCAGCTGCCCACCGCATCGGCCACCGACCAGAGCAGCTGACCGGCCGCGAGCAGATACCACGGCAGCCGGTCGACGGGCTGGTGGATCCGTACGCCGACCACGATCGCGCCCGCGGCGGCCAGACCCATGACTTGGTAGACCAGGTCTTTCGGGAGACCTGCGGGGACCAGCTGGTAGGTGACGACCACGACGGCCGCCGCGGCGAGGAACCAATATCCGAGCCATCGAAATCGCGCCGGATAGCGACCGTGCGCGCGGGTGTCGTTGCCGCTCCTGGCGACGGGCGGTTCCGGATCCGCCACCGCCGAAGCCAACCGGTCGACGGGTGCCCGGTGAATACCGGTTTCAGGACTCATGAATATCTCCTGCGTGGGCTCCCCGAGCCAGCTTTGATCGTACCGTCACGATCTGAGAATGATCGTCTTCGACCCCGCAGGTGCATTGTTCTTTCCGGTCCGCAGCCGGTAGCGCGTGATCTGCAACACGCGAATTCGTCGCAGCCCGACGACGTCGAAATGACCTCTCGTAAAACTGATATATGGCTGAGCAAATCCTTGGGTAGATACACATTTGTGCGGGACAGCCGCCGATACCATGGAGTAATTCACCAACCTCCGGAGGAGTTTCATCAGTATGGCCCGCAAGCAGATTGTCCAGTTGATCGATGACCTGGACGGCACTGAGATCGAAGGCAGCAGCCAGTCCGTCACCTTCAGCTATCGCGGTGCCGACTACGAGATCGACCTGAGCGAGGCGAACGCGCAGAAGCTCGCCGACGCCCTCGCCCCGTTCATCGACGCGGCCCGCAAGGTCGGTGGCCGCCGCCCGGTGGCCGCGACGAATGCCCCTATCGATCGTTCCCAGCTCGCTGCCATGCGGAACTGGGCCCGCGAGCACGGCTATCAGGTGTCCAGCCGCGGCCGGATCAGCCAGGAGATCCAGGACGCCTACCACTCGGCTCAGTAGGCTCCTCGCACCGGGGCGAGATCTCGCCCCGGGCGAGATGTCCGAGGCGGCGAAGCAGCTCCGACGTATCCGGTGAGAGGCACCGCACGGGTGCTGACGACCTGAAGGAGTCGCCGTGAAGTACATGATCTTGACCTACGCGTCGCAGCAGGACTACGACGGGATGTCCGGCCGGGCGACCGACAAGCCGGCCTGGACCGACGAGGACTTCGCCGCCATGGGCGCGTTCATGGAGAAGTTCAACACCGACCTCGCCGAGTCCGGTGAGCTGGTCGAGACCCGCGCCCTGGAGGCGCCGGCCCACACCCGGCGGGTCGGCGGTCCTCAGGGGGTGGTGACCGACGGCCCGTACGCCGAGACCCAGGAGGTTCTGGCCGGCTACTGGATCGTCGAGTGTGACAGCTTCGACCGGGCCACCGAGATCGCCAACCGGCTGGGCGGCTGCCCGGCCCCCGAGTGGGTCGTGAACACCGCGTACGCCGACGTCCGGCCGATCGCGGAGTACCGGGACGACCTGAACTCCTGACCCAGCCGATGACCAGCACTGACATCGAGGACCTGCTGCGCCAGCTGGCGCCGCAGGTCCTGGGTGCGTTGGTCCGCCGCTACGGCCACTTCGACACAGCCGAGGACGCGACCCAGGAGGCGCTGCTCGCCGCAGCCCAGCAGTGGCCGGTGGCGGGCATCCCCGACCGACCGCGGGGTTGGCTGATCACCGTGGCCTCGCGGCGCCTGACCGACCTGGTCCGCAGCGAGCAGGCCCGGCGGCGGCGCGAGGAGCGGGTGGCCCGGTGGGCGGTGCCCTCGGAGTTAGTTGCGCCCGCGGTCGGGGAGCCGGACTGGGCTGCCGATGACACGCTGATCCTGCTGTTCTTGTGCTGCCACCCGGCGTTGTCCCCGCCCTCGCAGATCGCCCTGACCCTGCGCGCCGTCGGCGGTCTGAGCACCGCCGAGATCGCCCGGGCCTTCCTGGTCCCGGAGCAAACCATGACCCGGCGGATCAGCCGAGCCAAGCAGACCGTCAAGGCCAGTGGCCTGCCCTTCCGCCTTCCTTCCGCACCGGAGCGCACCGACCGGCTGAGCGCGGTGCTGCACGTGCTCTACCTGACCTTCAACGAGGGCTATGCGGCCACGTCGGGTCCGACCCTGCAACGCACCGAGCTGGCGGCCGAAGCCATCCGGCTGACCCGCCTCGTCCGGCGGCTGCTGCCCGACGATGGTGAGGTGGCCGGTCTGCTGGCCCTGATGTTGCTGACCGACGCGCGTCGCCGGGCGCGGACCGGGCCCAAGGGCGAGCTGGTCTCGATGGCGGACCAGGACCGCAGCCGATGGGACGCCGACCAGATCAACGAAGGCGTGGCACTGATCACCGAGGTGCTGCCGCGGGGGGCGACCGGCCCGTTCCAGCTGCAGGCCGCGATCGCCGCCCTGCACGACGAAGCGCCGACGGCCGAGACGACCGACTGGGCTCAGATCAAGGCGCTCTACGGTCTGTTGCTCCGGTTGGCCGACAACCCGATGGTCCGGCTCAACCATGCCGTCGCCGTGGCCATGGCGGATGGACCCGACGCCGGGCTGGCCCTGCTGAGCCAGCTCGAGGTCGACGAGCGGGTGGCCGACGACCATCGACTGGCGGCCGTACGCGCCCACCTGCTCGAGCTGTCGGGCGACGTGACCGCCGCGTACGCCGGCTACCGGTTGGCGGCCGAGCGCACCTCGAGCCTGCCCCAACAGCGCTATCTGCACGACCGAGCCGCGCGGCTGGGCGATAGCGTGGCGGCCATGAGCGACCAAGCCGACGACGAGCGCGTGGCCGAGCGGGCCCATCTGCTCCCGGAGGAGATCACCGCCGGCAGCGACGACCCTGATCAGCAGGCCGAGGCGATTCTGGCCGAGTCGGACGAGCGCCGGGACGATCCCGAAGGCACCCGTCACGACTCGAGCCAGACCCCTGGCGGATAGATCGAGGGGTCGCGGTCAGGGGATGCGCACCGCGACGACCTCGTACGGCGGTGCGCTGACCGGCTCGTCGAACTTGCTGTCGACCAGCAGCAGACGGCCGCGCAAGATCTTGCCGGTGGTGAACACCCGATCCGCCGGCGTGGCGGTCTCGGAGACGAAGGACGCCGAACGCCAGTTCCGGCTGAGCTTGACCGTGGTCAGCTGCCGGGGGAAGTTGCGCACGGCCGTCAGCTGCCGGCCCTTGAGGACCAAACCGTCGCCGCCGGTCAGATCCGCTCCGCTGACCGCCACCTTGGTGACGGCCCGGGTGCGGAGGTCGAACCGCCACAGCGAGCTCGCGTTGCTCTGCACGGTCAGCAGAGCCCGGCCATCCGGGGTGGCCACGATGCCGTTCAGGTTGAAACCGACGGCTTGCTGGATGGTCGCTGACGCGTCCTTCCAGACGCTCACGTGCCACCCTGTGCTGTTCTGCCAGACCCGGAAGATCTCGGGCCGGTTCGAGTCGGTGAAGTAGGCCGACCCGTCGGGGCCGATGGCCACGTCGTTGACCAGCACGCCACGAACTCCGGTTCGGAGGGCGGCCAGCAGCTGCCCGGAGCGGGAGTAGACCCACATGTCCGGCGACCCCGGGTTGTCGGTGCTGTTGGGCCCGCCGGCGATGAAGACCCGGCCGCGGCGATCCACGTCGATGCCTCGCGCGGTGAAGCGGCCGTCGGTGCCGTTGCCGGCCAACCACACCTGCGTCTGGCGTCGGTCGGCGCGGCCCCGGTGGATCTCACCGCCGGTGGTCTCGCTGACGTAGAACCGGTCGGAGCGCCGGTCGACCCCGATGCCTTCGAACTTGGAGGCGTCGCCGGTGAGCTCGTAGGTCGCTGGTCGTCGGTGCGGGTGGGCGCTGGCGGTCGGGGCGCCGACCAGGGCGGTCAGCGCTGCCGCTGCCGCCACGGTGGCCACGCCGGTTCGGATGAGCCGTCTGATCGTTGTGGGCATACTCCTCAGACGAGGCTCGGGCCGTCGGCGTTCACCGGCTCAGGTGGCGTGCTGCCCCTCGAGCTCGTCGGCCAGCTCGTTCAACCAGACCGCGACGCCGGCCGAACCGTCCAGCACCAGGTCGGAGATCGAGGTCAGCGCGTCTTCCTCGTGCGAGGCCGAGCAGACCAGGAGCCCGTCGTGGCCCGCGGTGCGCAGCTCCTGAACGAGCCGGAAGGCCGGCAGATCGCCGAGGTCGTCGCCGGCGAAGACCACGGTCTGGGCGCCGGTCTCGTCCAAGATCGCCTGCAGCGCATCGCCCTTGTCGATGCCCGGCGCCCGGATCTCGAGCACGTTCTTCCCCGGCTCGATCAGCAGGCCGTGCCGCGCAGCGAGCTCGGACAGGGGGTCCATCAACGTCTGCAGGCTGTCCCCGGGCTCGGACAGCTGGCGGGTGTGCACCCCGATGGCCCGTCCCTTGTGCTCGATCAGGGCGTCACCGAGCCCGAGACCGGCCAAGATCTCGGGCAGCTCCTCAGCCACCGCGATGATCGCCGGCGGCTCGGGCGGGATGACGTACTCATCGGTGGCCGCGTTCCAACGCTCCACCCCGTACTGCCCGAGCACCACCATCGACTCCAGGCCGGCCACCTCGGTGAACCGACCGAGCCGGACCGCCGTCCGAGCCGGCCGTCCCGTGATGACCACCACCGAACCCACCAGCGCACCGAGCCGGCCGAGGGCCGAGACGGCTGCGGGATCGGCGTACGCCTGCTCCGGGTCGTCGACGATCGGGGCCAGCGTGCCGTCGAAGTCCAGGCCGACCAGCACGTCCGCCGGACGGTGCAGGATGGCGTCCAACGCCCGTACGCCGGCGTCGGTGTCAGGACCGCGGAGGCTCATGGCGATGAGCCTGTCAGACGCCACCGACAACAGCGAACCAGGCCGGTGCGACGGACGCTTTCAGGGTGCTGTCAGACACGGACGCTAGGGTCGCTGTCACGTTGCTGGGAGGCCTGACACTGATGAGTCCGACGACAAGACGAAGCAAGACCGAGACCGCATCCTTCGTGGTGGTGGCGAACCGGCTGCCCGTGGACCGGGTCGAGAACCCCGATGGGAGCACCGACTGGCGGACCTCCCCCGGGGGCCTGGTCACCGCCTTCGAACCGGTGATGCACTCCCACGACGGCGCCTGGGTGGGTTGGCACGGTGCGCCGGACGAGGAGCTGGCGCCGTTCAGCAACGAAGGTCTGCAGCTGATCCCGGTGCGGCTGTCCTCGAAGGAGATCGAGGACTACTACGAGGGCTTCTCCAACGCGACGCTGTGGCCGCTCTACCACGACGTGGTCGTGCCTCCGGTGTTCCACCGGGACTGGTGGGACACCTACGTCCAGGTCAACCAGCGTTTCGCCGACCGGACGGCTGAGGTTGCCGAGGAGAACGCCGTCGTCTGGGTGCAGGACTACCAGCTGCAGCTCGTCCCCCAGATGCTCCGGGAGAAGCGGCCGGACCTGCGGATCGGCTTCTTCCTGCACATCCCCTTCCCGCCGACCGAGCTGTTCGCCCAGCTGCCCTGGCGCAACCAGATCCTGGAGGGTCTGCTCGGCGCGGACCTGGTCGGGTTCCAGCTCCCCGGGGGCGCCCAGAACTTCGTCCGGCTGGTCCGCCAACGGCTGCACCTGGAGACCCGACGGGACCGGATCCGTACGCCGGATGGCCGCGAGGTGCTCGCCCGGGCGTACCCCATCTCGATCGACAGCGCGAGCCTGCACGAGCTCGCCGACCGACCCGACATCGTCGAGCGGGCCGAGGAGATCCGGCACGACCTGGCCGATCCGGAGGTCTTGTTCCTCGGCGTCGACCGGCTCGACTACACCAAGGGCATGCCCGAGCGGATCCAGGCGTTCGGCGAGCTGGTCGCCGACGGGGCGATCGACGCCGACCAGGCCGTTCTGGTCCAGGTCGCCACGCCATCGCGGGAGCGGGTCGACCAGTACCGCAACCTCCGCGACGACATCGACCGCCTGGTCGGCCGGATCAACGGCGACGTCGGCCGGATCGGCCGGCCACCGATCACCTATCTGCACTCCTCGTTCCCCCGCGAGGAGATGGCCGCCCTCTACCGGGCGGCGGACATCATGGTGGTGACGCCGCTGCGGGACGGGATGAACCTGGTGGCCAAGGAGTACGTCGCCTGCCGACAGGCCGACGACGGCGCGCTGGTGCTGAGCGAGTTCGCGGGCGCCGCCCATGAGCTCCGGCAGGCCTATCTGGTCAATCCCCACGACATCAACGGGCTCAAGGAACGGCTGCTGCAGGCGATGAACGACTCGCCGCGCAACAAGGCCCGCCGGATGCGCCTGATGCGCCGGCAGGTGGTCGAGAACGACATCGACCGGTGGGCTAGCTCGTTCTTGGAGGACCTGCAAGCGTCGCGACCCACGGGCTGACCGACGCCGGGAGCCGTGCGCGATGAGGGAGCTCCCCCGACTGGACTCGAACCAGTAACCTGCCGGTTAACAGCCGGCTGCTCTGCCAATTGAGCTACAGGGGATCGAGGCCGGCGGACCGGCCACGAGGCCGCGTTTTGTGACGCGGATAGGTACCTTAGCAGCCATCTCAGGCTAAGTCGTACTCCGTTCTCACCTCGGCCATGACCGCGTCGACGGCATCGCGTACGCCGTCGGTCTGCCAGCTCAGACCCCGCGTCAGCGTGCTGTGCCAGGTGATGGTGCCGGCGCTGCCGAGGTCGCGCCGGGCCGTGACGATGACCCCCCGCTCACCCGCCAGGGCCACGAACTTCTCCATCACGATGGACGCCTCGATCCGCTCGCGGAACAGCTCTGGCAGTCGACCCGGTCGGACCAGCTCCACCGCACCCCGCTTGCCCCCGTGCTGCTGCCAGCTGAGCCTGCGGGTCTCGGCGTTCCACCCGCCGCGCTCGATCTGGTGCCAGCCGACGTGGGTCCACTCACGCTCGGACCCGTACGACAGCACCGCCGGCCCGCCCAAGACGAACCCGTCCTGCGCTTCGGCCCAGGCCAGGATCCGCGGCTTCTGGCCGGGCTGGGCAGCCACCGAGGCCCGCCAGGAGTCGTACGCCGCCGCGGGCAACCCGCGCGACCGGGACCACCAAGCAGAACGCGACGCCACCTGGCCATTGTGCCGCGTGCCTGCCGCAGCCCGACTGATCCGGTCAGAGGTGGACGACGGCCTGCTGGGGGCAGATGCCGCGCAGCGTCTCCAAGGCGCGCGCCTCGACCCGCCGCACCCGCGTCACGGTGATGCCCAGGGACCGCCCGGTCTCGGCCAACGAGCAGGGTTCGTCCTCGGTCAGGCCCAGCCGCAGCTCCAGGACCCGGCGGCTCAGCTGGTCCAACCGTCCGAGCAGGTCACCGACCCGCAGCTGGTGGCCGAGAACCCCGTCGAGCTCGTCGTGGCCCTGCAGAGAGTCCAGCGTCGGTCCGTCCAACAGCTCGATCGACTGCGGCTGTTCGTGCGCCAGCAGGGCGGCTGTCCAGGCCGCGCTCCGTCCGAGCGCAGCGGCCACCTCGGCGACCGAGGGCACCCGGCCGAGCAGCTGGGCCAGCTCGACCTCGCTTGCCGCGAGCGTGCCGCAGTTGTTCGGCCCGACTGGTCGGCAGGTTGATCGCCCCCAAGTGGCGGGCGGTGGCGGCGTTGACGAAGGCACGGATCCAGAACATGCCGAACGTCGAGAATTGCAGTCCCCGGCGGTGGTCGAACCGCTCCAAGGCGGTGATCAGGCCGAGGCAGCCTTCTTGGAACAGGTCGGCATCGGTCAGGTTGCTGCGCGAGGCGCCCTGGCGGGCCACCATCGACACCAGGCGCAGGTTGGCCCGGAGGAACTGCTGCCGGGCTTGTTCGCCGATCTGCTCCAGCGCCACCAGCTCGCCTTCGGTGGCGTCGGCGAACCCGGTTCCGGACAGCCGGGCGTCTCGGGCCAGCAGCCCGGCCTCGATCGCCCGAGCGAGCTCGGACGCTTGGTCGGGTCGGAGCAGCGGTTCAGCGGTCAGGTCATCAACACGGGGAGCCATGCGCACACTGTGAGGTGCTCGATGTGTTCAACACCACCGACCCGGGTGAAATCTGTGGACAACTTCTCCGAGCGTCAGTCCTGGGCGCCGATGCTGCGGGTCTGCAGCTCCTTGCGTCGAGCCTCGAGCACCACCAGCTCGGAGAACATCTGGTTGTACTTCAGCTGGGCCTCGACCGGGTTCGTCCGTTGCAGCCGTGACTTCAGCTCGGCGATCCGCCGCATCACGGTCAACAGCTGCAGACCGGCCGCATGGGCCACCACGAAGCGGGTCGTCACCTCGCCCTGCACCGGCAGCGGCTCCACCGCCAGGGACACCACCAGCGAGCGGATCTGCTCGTGCCCAGCGGCCGCAGCCACCCGGTGCACCCAGTCGTCGCTGCTCTCCTCGGTGACGGCCTTCTCCACGCTGGTGAACACCGCCGCGTACGCCGGGTGGGTGAAGTCGGCCACGCTGAGCCCGTCCCACCCCGGACCGAACAGCTGAGGCGCCTGGATCAACAGCTTGGTGGTCTGTCGCTCGGTGGCCAGCAGCCGGTCGTTCGGCTTCGGCATCGGCAGCTCGTCGCGCCGGGGTGGCTCGACGACCTCTGGCGACCACGGCGTCGACCCGCCGGCTGGACCGGGAGGCGGCCCGCATCACCTCGCCGCGCACCTCGTCGACGTCCATCCCCAGCAGACCGGCCAGCTCGCGGGCGTAGCCGGTGACCAGCGCGGTGTCGCGGATGCTGCCGACCAGCGGCGCAGCCGCCCGCAGTGCGGCCAGCCGGCCGTCGGCGCGGTCGAGGTCGTGTTGCTTGAGCAGGTTGGTCATCACGAACCGGTAGAGCGGCATCCGCCGGGCCACCAGCTCGCGGACTGCCGCCTCGCCGTGCTGCAGCCGCAGGTCGCAGGGGTCGAGCCCGGTCGGCTCGATCGCCACGTACGTCTGGGTGATGAAGTTCTGGTCGCCGGAGAAGACCTTGAGCGCGGCGGCCTGACCGGCGGCGTCGCCGTCGAAGGTGAAGATCACCTCGCCGTGGAACGCGTCGTGGTTGCCCATCAGCCGGCGCAGCAGCTTGGCGTGGTCGTCCCCGAAGGCGGTGCCGCAGGAGGCCACCGCGGTGTCGACCCCGGACAGGTGAGCGGCCATCACGTCGGTGTAGCCCTCGACCACCACAGCCTGGCTCTTCTTGCTGATCGAGGTGCGGGCCAGGTCCAGTCCGTAGAGGACGTGCGACTTCTTGTAGAGCACGGTCTCCGGCGTGTTCAGGTACTTCGCCGGCATCCGGTCGTCTTCGAAGATCCGCCGGGCGCCGAAGCCGATCACCTGGCGGCCGGAGTCGCGGATCGGCCAGAGCAGCCGGCTCTGGAAGAAGTCGTAGCCGGCTTCGCGGGTCAGTCCGGCGGCAACCAGATCCTTGTCGGCGAAACCGCGAGCCCGCAGGTGGTGCAGCAGCGCACGTCCGTCGCGCGGGGCGAAGCCGACGCCGAAACGCTCCGCCGCCGCCCGGTCGAAGCCGCGCTCGGCCAGGAACTGCCGCGCAGTCAGCGCGTCCGGCGTGGTCAGCTGCTCGACGAAGAACTCCGCGGCCAGCCGGTTGGCCTCCATCAGCCGCATCCGTACGCCGGGCTCGGCCCGCGGACCCGAGTCGTCGGTGTAGCGCAGCTGGATGCCCGACCCGGTCGGCGAGCCGCTCGACCGCCTCGGCGAAGGAGAGGTTGTCGATCTTCCTCATGAAGTCGATCGCGTCGCCGCCCTCGCCGCAGGCTCCGAAGCAGTACCAGAAGCCGCGCGACGGGGTGACCTGGAAGCTCGGAGTCTTCTCGTCGTGGAACGGACACAGGCCCTTCAACGAGCCCCCACCGGCGTTGCGCAGGGTCACGTACGAGCCGATGACTTCCTCGATGCGTGCACGGTCGCGGACGGCGGCAATGTCCTCGTCGTTGATCCGGCCCGCCACGCCGCAGAGTTTACTGTGCGCGGCCGACACTGCTGACCGGTGAAATTCCTGCCTGGGTGAACGTAGGGTGCACTCGTGGAACAACGCGACGTGCCCTGGCTCGTGTTCGACGGCGACTGCGCCTTCTGCACCTCCAGTGCCACCTGGGTCGCCGAGCGACTGCACCGTCCCGGCGGGCCGAACGCCCGGCTGATCGCCTGGCAGTTCACCGATCTCGCCGCGTTGGGCACCACGCCGGAGCGGGCTCAGCGTGAGGTGCTGTGGGTGGCCACCGACGGGACCATCGACGGCGGAGCGGCCGCCTTCGCCCAGTGGCTGATCTTCCGGGGCCCCCCGTACGCGGTGCTCGGCCGGACGATGGGCCTACCGCTGGTCAGGTCGCTAGCTGCGGCGGTCTACCGGCTCGTCGCCCGCAACCGGCAGCGGATGCCGGGCGGCTCCCCCGCCTGCGCGCTGCCGCCGCCGGGCTTTGACGTCACGAAGCCAGGGAGCAAAGCGCTCTAACGGCGCGAAGGCGAGCCAGCACACCAGGGTCGGGGCGAAGTGGATGTAGAGGATCGTCACGGTGAAGACGTGGAAGCTGAGCCAGAACATCGCCGCCAGCAGCAGGGCGCGCCCCCGAAGCCAGAGCACGACCAGCGAGGTCAGCTCGGCCAGGTAGGCCAGCCACTGCATGGCTCTCAACAGCTCCGGGAACGGCAGCAGGAACTGGCCGAGCCCGTGCGGGCGCCGGACGATCGCCCAGAGCAGGATCGCGCTGTTCGGCCAGCTGGTCAGGCTCCAGTCGCCGCTGCGGATCTTGGTGATCGCCGACAAGAAGTAGGTGAAGATCACCGAGATCTGGATGCACTTGAGCACCCACCCCGACTGCGCTGAAACGGTCCGCGACCGCCAACGGTCCACGATCACCCCCGCCGTCGGCAGGGTCCACAGCGCGACCACGAAGGCGAGGTGGTCGTGGTCCACCTTGCCGTAGCTCATGCCGATCGCGGTCCACCAGGTGAAAGCGGCGGCGACCACGAAACCGATCACCCGGGGGGCTCGGTTGGCCGCCCCGACCAGGCTGCCGACCATCAAGATCAGGTAGAGGCTGACGGTGATCGCCACGCTCGGCGGAGGCAGGTGGAACAGCCGCTCGACGAACAGCGGTCGATAGAGCTCCGGCTGCCGGCTCAACGGGATGGGGTCGCGGACGAACACGTTGATGTCGAGGACCACGAACAGGTAGCAGATCGTCCGCAGGATGGCCAGGCGGGCGTCCGGCACCACCGGCGCGAACCAACCCACGACCCGGCCGAGGCTCACCGGGGCACCGTCCAGGTGGCCAGCTCGACCAGCGTGGTCGGTCCCTTGCGCCCGCGGACCAGGGTGGTCTGATCCTGGACCAGCCACACCTGTTCGACCCGTGGCTCAGCGGGATGGTTGCGCATCCAGCCGTCGCTGACCGAGCGCAGCAACGACGGGTCGGCGGTGATCTGAGGGATCCGCGCCTCGACTTCGGCCCGGCCGATCCCCGAGACACCCGGTCTCAGGGCCAGGTCGATCCGGCGGCCGTCGGCCAGCCGCCCCTCGACCCGGGTGATCACGATCGTGGCGTCATCGGCCGGCGAGAACGCATACTGCGACAGCGGGCCGAACGGCCACACGTCGTCACTCATCCGCAGCGAGCCGTTGAGCAGCAGCCCGATGCCGAGCAGGGTCACGGCCACCCGCCAGGCCAGGGACCACCGCCTGGTCGGCCGCACCTGCTGCTCCACCGGGCGATTACAGCACACTCAGTGCTGCCCACCGCCACGAAGCGGTGCCGATGCCAGAATGAGCCGTGCCCTCCCAGCCCGGTCTGCCGCTGGCCATCGCGCTGGTCGTGTTGTTGCTGCTGGCCGTGGTGGCCTCCTTCGTCGGTGGGCTGAAGATGCAGCGCACCCTGAGTGTCGCCGCGGGTCGAGCGGTCATCCAGCTGGCGGCGGTCTCCCTGATCATCACGGCGGTGCTCAGCCACATCGTCTGGTCGCTGGTCTTCGCCGCGTTCATGCTCGGGGTCGCTGTCCTCACCTCCTCCCGGCGGATCGAAGCACCGCAGGCCTGGCGATGGACCGCGGTAGCCATGACCGCGGGTTGTCTACCGGTTCTCGCGGTCATCTTCGCGAGCGGAGCGGTGCCCTGGAACGGGGCGTCGCTGGTGCCGATGGCCGGCATCATCATCGGTGGCACGATGACCGCGCACTCGCTGGCCGGACGCCGCTCGTTCGCGGCGCTGCGCGAAGAGCGCAGCCAGTACGAGGCAGCGCTGTCGGTCGGCCTGGTTCGAGCCGACGCCGTCGGCGAGCTGATCGACCGTCGGCTGCCCGAGGCCCTGGTGCCGGGTCTGGACCAGACCCGTACGGTCGGCTTGGTCACGCTCCCCGGCGCGTTCGTCGGCGTGCTGCTGGGCGGCGGCACGCCCCTCCAGGCCGGGGCGGCTCAGATCGTGGTGCTGATCGGTCTGCTCGCTGCCCAGTCGATCACCGTGGTGGTCGCCGGTCGGCTGATCCGGTCCGCCCGGCTGCTGCCGCCCGACCTGCAGGAATCCTTGCAGCCCTGATCGTCGGCCGGCTCAGACGGCGACCGCCCGGTAGAGCATCGCGTGATCCGGATCGATGATCGGCGCGTGCACCCCGGTAGCCGCCAACACGGCGCCCGTCAGGACCACCCCGAGGGTGGCCGGGTCGTGGTCGGGCCAGGCCGGCTCCGGGTGTCCGCCGTGGCCGCTCGACTCCTGGCCGAGCTCGACTCCCCACCAGCGGGGCGCTTGCAGACCGCTCGGCGGGCGGCCGACCAGCACCGGAGCGAGCCGGTAGCGCCGAGCCGGGTCCAGGCCGGGGAACCGAAGCCGTCCCTGCAGCACGACGGCCGAACGACCGACCGAGGCGTAGGAGTAGATGGCTTCGGAGCGGTCGGGCGCGACCACGCCGTGCCCGCAGACCGTCTCGTCAGGTCGGTCCAGCCGGACCAGGTCCCCGCTCAGGAGCAGCTGACGATGGTTCTTGTAGAAGCTGATCCAGGCCCCGAGCTCGGCCAGCTCGGCCCCGCTGGCCTTCGTCAGGTCCCATTCGATCCCCAGGTGCCCGAACACCGCGCTGGCCGCCCGGAACGAGAGGTCGTGCACCCGCCCGGTCGTGTGTGACCGACCGGAAGCGATGTGCGAACCCATCATCTCCGGTGGCACCAGCTGGGTCGTCCAGCGGTTCATCTGCTGTCGCTCCAGCGGGTCGATGCAGTCCGACACCCAGACCCGCTCGGTGCGCATCAGGACCCCGAGGTCGACCCGGGCGCCGCCGGACGAACACGACTCGATCTCCAACCCGGGGTGCGCGGCCTTGATCTCGTCCAGCAGCCGGTAACAGGCCAGAGTCTGCTCGTGCACCCCGGCCCGGCCGGTCGGGAAGGTGCCGGCGTCGATGAGGTCGCGGTTGTGGTCCCACTTGATGTAGCCGATGTCGTACTCGGCCAAGATCGCGAAGATGGCGTCCCGGATGAAGGCGTAGCACTCGGGGATACCCAGGTTGATGACCTGTTGGGAGCGGGACTCCACCGGCAGCCGCTGGCCGGTGCTCATGATCCATTCCGGGTGGGCCCGGGCCACGTCGGAGTCGAGGTTGATCATCTCCGGCTCGAACCAGAGCCCGAACTCCATCCCCAGCGCGCGCACCCGGTCGACCAGGGGGTGCAGCCCGTCGGGCCAGGCGTCCGGCGACACCGTCCAGTCCCCCAGACCGGAGTGGTCGTCGCGACGGGAGCCGAACCAGCCGTCGTCCAAGACGTAGCGCTCGACCCCGAGCGCGGCCGCTTCCTCGGCCAGCGCCACCAGCCGGTCGAGGTCGTGGTCGAAGTAGACGGCCTCCCACACGTTGAGGGTGACCGGTCGCGCCGGACCCGGGTGCTGGTCGCGACTGCGCAGGAACCGGTGGAAGCGACGGGCGACGGCGTCCAGGCCCACCCCGTACGCGCCGTAGACCCACGGCGAGACGTAGGACTCCCCCTCAGCCAGGATGACCTCACCGGGCAGCAGCAGCTCCCCGCCACCGACGACCTGTTCCCCGGTCGACAGCCGCTCGGCGTAGTGGGTGTGGTTGCCGCTCCAGCCGGTGTGCAGGCCCCAGACTTCGCCCTCCGCGAAGGAGAACCCGGGCACGCCGACGTGCAGCACGGTGGCCGCCTCGGGCCCGGTGCGCCCCTTGCGGCCCTCGCGCAGGTGCACCCCGACGGTCAGTTCCCGGCGCTGCGGGATGCGCTCCTTTCCCCAGCGGCCGGCGAAGTCCAAGATCTCGTCGGCCACCAGCGGGACCGGGAAGGCCAGCACCAGGTCGTCCACCGCGTACGCCTGCGCCGCCCGGTTGGTCACGGCGGCCTGGGCCCGCAGCACGCCGCCCACCGTGAGCTCGATGCGGATCACCAGGGACAACCGGGCCACCTCGTCGATCGCCTCCACCTCGACCAGGGCCGGTCCGGCGTTGACCACGGCCGGCTCGGTGATCCCGGGCACCGCCTCCCCGTCGACCCGTACGGCGGTGCTGGTGAACTTCGGCGACCAGTCGCGTCCGCCACGGGACCCGCTCAGCCCGGGTCGCCCCACCCAGCCGGTCCAGTGCTCAGGGAGCAGCGACAGCCGTACGGGCTCGTCGACGATGTTGGGGCCGACCGGGGCGATGCCGGTGGCCAGCAGGGCCTCGACGTCGGCGGTTTCGATCTCACCGAGGTCGGCGCCCCAGTGCACGACCGCGGGCAGCTGGCCGTCGGTGATGTCCAACAAGACGGAGACGCCCTCGGTGCGCAGGGCGATGAAGACGCCGGAGGTCATGGCCACGCTGCCTTTCGATCGGTGCCGGCGGTCGGGGTCGAGCGCCGAGCCCGCTCAGCCTAACGAGCGCGGTCGATGCCCTGCGGCGTGACGCGGGCTACCGGGTCGCGCAGGCAGCTCCTCGTACCAACGAGTGGCGCGCGCGGCCTCGACAGCCTCGGCTAGACATGCTAGCTTTATGGCTATGACTTATAGCCAACTACAGCGTCCCGCGGGGCGCCTCGCGTACGAGATGACCGGCACCAGTGGCCCCCTGGTGATCTGCGTGCCGGGAATGGGTGAGCTCCGGCAGAGCTACCGGCTGCTGACACCCCTCCTCCTCGACCAGGGGTGCCGGGTGGTGACCTTGGACATCCGTGGCCACGGCGACAGCGATGCCACCTTCGACTCCTACGACGACGTCGCCCTGGCCGGCGACATCCTTGCGCTCATTGACGAGCTGGGTGAGCCGGCGCTCGTCGTCGGAAACTCCATGGCGGCTGGTGCTGCCGTGATCGCGGCGGCCGAAGCACCCGCGCAGGTCACCGGGCTGGCTCTGCTCGGCCCCTTCGTCCGTGACCCCCAGGGCGGCAGGATGGTCAAGATCTTGTTCCGGATCCTGATGACCAAGCCGTGGGGTCCGGCGGCCTTCCTCTCCTACTACCCCCAGTGGCTACCCGGAACCAAGCCCGCTGACTACCAGCAGCACAAGGCACAGGTCCGGGAGAATCTTCGCCGTCCCGGGCACTGGCCGGCGTTCGTGCAGACCACCCGGACGTCCCACGCGGAGGCCGAGCGGAGGATCGGCGACGTACGCGTCCCCGCCGTCGTGGTGATGGGTGCAGCCGACGTCGACTGGAAAGACCCGGCCGCGGAAGCGTCGTGGATCGGCGAGCAGCTGCATGCGCGGGTCGTGATGGTCCCCGACGTCGGTCACTATCCACAGGCGCAGGCGCCGCACGTCACCGCGAACGCCATCGCCCAGCTCCTCGAAACTTCCGGTCGTGCCTAGGGCCGGGCTCTCGCCCGAGCGGGTGGTGGACGAGGCCGCACAGCTGGTCGACGAGGTGGGTCGCGAGCGGCTGACCTTGTCCGAGCTGGCCAAGCGTCTCGGCGTGGCGCAGCCCAGCCTCTACAAACATCTGGATGGACTCGACGGCCTCAACCGGCTGATGACCATCCTGGCGCTCCGCGAGATCGGTGCCACGATGCGACGAGCCGGCACCGGCCAGGCCAGAGAAGACGCGATCGAGGCGCTGGCGACCGCCTACCGTGACTACGCATTGACCCACCCCGGACGCTACGGCTACGTCGTGCGCGCGCCCACACCGGGCGACACCGCCTGGGAAGCAGCCGCCGCCGAGATCTTGTCGATCCTGGATGACGTGTTCGCCGGATACGGCATCACCGGTGCCGACGCCGTCGACGCAGCCCGGTTCGTCCGCAGTGTGCTGCACGGGTTCGTCAGCCTGGAGCTGGGCGGCGGGTTCGGTTTGCCGCAGGCGGCCGACACCAGCTTCCGGCGGCTGGTCCACGCCACCAGCCGGGCACTCAGCGAGTGGTGATCCCCGCACCGGCCGACTAACGGCCGCGGTCGATGCCCTGCGGAAGTCGGCTCGGGTCCCAGTCGAGGTCGCGGACGGCCACGTCGAAGGCGTAGCGGTCGGTCATCCCGGCCACGTAGGTCACGGCGGCGCGGACGGCGTCGGTGCCACCCGGGTCGACGTCGGGCCGGTCAGGCATCCGATCGGGGCGGGCGCTGAAGTGCTCGACCAGAGCGTGCAGAACCTCGATCACCGCGCGCGACTGGGCCAGCGATGCCGGCCGGACGTAGATCTGCTCGTAGTTGAACGCCCGGAGCGCGGCGAGGGCGCCGGCCTCGGCCGGCGGCATCCCCACCTCACCGTGCCGGTCGACGGTGCTGACCACGGCGCGGACGAACGTGTTCAGCTGGTCGCGGCGGGTGCGACCGCAGACCTCGGCGACCTCCGCGGGGATGTCGTGGGCCGCCACGATGCCGGCGTGCACGGCGTCCTCGAGGTCGTGGGCGCAGTAGGCGATCCGGTCGGCCCAGCTGACGATCTCGCCCTCCACCGTGCTCGGGGCCGGCCGCGACCAGGAGTGGTTGCGGATCCCGTCCAGGGTCTCGGCGCAGAGGTTGTAGCCGCTGAGCACCACGTCCGCGCCCCAGGGACCGTGGTCGTAGCCCCCGGGAATGAAGGCGTCGAACGCGTCCTCACTCGCGTGGCCACCAGGACCGTGACCGCAGTCGTGGCCGAGCGCGATCGCGTCGGCCAGGGTCACGTTGACCCCGGCACCGCGGGCGATCGCCGTGGCGATCTGGGCCACCTCGAGGGCGTGGGTCAGGCGGGTGCGCTGGTGATCGCTGGGATAGACCACCACCTGGGTCTTGCCGGCCAGCCGGCGGAAGGCCGTCGAGTGCACGATCCGGTCCCGGTCACGCTCGAAGCAGGTCCGCTCGTCGTCCGGCTCCTCCGCCTCGGCCCGGTGTCCGGCGCCGACGGCCAGGGTGGCGCCCGGGCGGAGCGTCTCGCGTTCCAGGCGCTCGCGCTCCTCCCGGTTGAGCAACCGCCCAGGACCGACCCTCGCGTACGAGGTGGCGTGCGCGCGGACGACCTGGCCCCGCGGGTGCCCGCTCATCGTCTCCGCCCAGGCCTGGGCCCGCGGCGAGATGGCCTCAGCCACCCGACACCCCGATCTCAGCCGAAGCCAGATCCAGGTGCCGGCCGGAGGTGTCGTCGAGCCAGCGTTCGGGCAGCGCCACCTTGTCGCGCGGTGAGCCCTGCCGTCCGCGAGGAGCGCCGAGCGCCTCGACCGGGAACGGAGCCGAGCCGTCGAGCTGGGCCAGCAGCTGGTCGAGCTCGGCGAACGAGGAGACCATGGCCAGCGCCCGCCGGAGGTCGCCGCCGACCGGGAACCCCTTGAAGTACCACGCCATGTGCTTGCGCAGGTCAGTGAGACCGTGGTGCTCGTCGGACAGCGCGACCAACAGCTCGGCGTGCCGGCGCAGGACCACGGCGACGTCCCCGAGCGTGGGCAGCACCCGGGTCGCGCGCCCGGCGAACGCGGTCGCCAGGTCGCGGAACAGCCAGGGCCGGCCCAGGCAGCCGCGCCCGATGACCACACCGTCGGCGCCGGTCCGACGCACCATCTCGAGGGCGTCGGCCGCCTCCCAGATGTCGCCGTTGCCGAGCACCGGGATGCTGACGTGCTCTTTCAGCCGCGCGATGGCCGTCCAGTCGGCCTGACCGGAGTAGGCCTGCTGGGCCGTACGACCGTGCAGCGCGATCGCGGCACAGCCGGCGGCCTCGGCGATCCGACCGGCGTCCAGGTAGGTCTGGTGCTCGAGGTCGATGCCGATCCGGGTCTTCATGGTGACCGGCACGTCATAGCGCGCGGCGCTGTCCACCACCGAGGTCAAGATCATCCCGAGCAGGTCGCGCTTCCACGGCAGCGCCGCTCCCCCGCCCTTGCGGGTCACCTTCGGCACCGGACAGCCGAAGTTGAGGTCGATGTGACCCACCCCGTAGTCGGTGCACAGGATCGCCGCGGCCCGACCCATGATGCCGGGGTCGACACCGTAGAGCTGGACCGACCGCACCGTCTCACCCGGGTCGAACTGGAGCATCCCCAGCGTCTTGCGGTCTCCCTCGACGATCCCGCGGGAAGTGATCATCTCGCACACGTAGGTGCCCGACCCGCCGGCGAGCTCGGCCTGCTCGCGGCACACCTGCCGGAACGCCGCGTTGGTGATGCCGGCCATCGGGGCCAGCACCACCGCCACGTTCCCTGAGCCCACCCCGACGTTCTCAGCGGGCGTGGTGGCCGGGTCAGGGAACGTACGACTCAGCATCCGAGGAGGCGCGCGCCCAGATAGGAGCTGACCTGGGCCAGCGCGACCCGCTCCTGCGCCATGGTGTCGCGCTCGCGGATGGTCACGGCGTCGTCGTCGAGGGTGTCGAAGTCGACCGTGATGCAGAACGGGGTGCCGATCTCGTCCTGGCGACGGTAGCGGCGACCGATCGCCTGGGCGTCGTCGAAGTCGACGTTCCAGTATTTCCGCAGCTCGGCGGCCAGGTCGCGGGCCTTCGGCGACAGCGCCTCGTTGCGCGACAGCGGCAGCACCGCGGCCTTGACCGGCGACAGCCGCGGGTCGAGCCGCAGCACGGTCCGCTTGTCGACGCCACCCTTGGTGTTGGGCGCCTCGTCCTCCACGTACGCCTCGACCAGGAACGCCATCAGCGACCGGGTCAGGCCGGCGGCCGGCTCGATCACGTACGGCACATAGCGCTCGTTCTTGGCCTGGTCGAAGTAGGACAGGTCGGTGCCCGAGTGCTTGGTGTGGGTGGTCAGGTCGAAGTCGGTCCGGTTGGCGATGCCCTCCAGCTCACCCCACTCGCTGCCGCTGAAGCCGAACTTGTACTCGATGTCGACCGTCCGCTTCGAGTAGTGCGACAGCTTCTCCTTCGGGTGCTCGAAGTGCCGCAGGTTCTCCGCGGCGATGCCCAGATCGGTGTACCACCGGGTGCGCTCGTCAATCCAGTACTGGTGCCACTCCTCGTCGCTGCCCGGCTCGACGAAGAACTCCATCTCCATCTGCTCGAACTCGCGGGTCCGGAAGATGAAGTTGCCCGGGGTGATCTCGTTGCGGAAGGACTTGCCGACCTGCCCGATGCCGAACGGCGGCTTCTTACGGGTGACCTGGACGACCTGGGCGAAGTTCACGAAGATGCCCTGCGCGGTCTCGGGTCGCAGATAGTGCAGGCCTGACTCGTCCTCGATCACGCCGAGGTAGGTCTTCAGCATCATGTTGAAGTCCCGCGGCTCGGTCCACTGGCCGCGGGTGCCGCAGTTGGGGCAGGCGATCTCCTCGGGACCACTAGGCGCGCGACCCTTGCGGGCTTCGAAGTCCTCCTCGAGGTGGTCGGCCCGGAACCGCTTGTGGCAGGACTGGCACTCGGTCAGCGGGTCGGTGAAGACACCGACGTGGCCCGAGGCCACCCAGACCTGGCGGGGCAGGATGACCGAGGAGTCCAGTCCGACGACGTCGTCGCGGGCGGTGACGACGGTCTTCCACCACTGCTTCTTGATGTTCTCCTTGAGCTCGACGCCCAAGGGTCCGTAGTCCCAGGCGGACCTCGTGCCGCCATAGATCTCGCCGGCGGGAAAGACGAACCCCCGCCGCTTGCAGAGGCTGATGACATTGTCCAGACGGCTGGTCGGGGCCACGAAGGAATCTCCAAACACCACGCTGCGCCATCCCCGGCTGGGATGGAGTCAGCGCACTAGGTTATCGCGCGCGACGTTGTCCCCGACCAGTTCGTGGTCCTCGTACGCCGACGGCTCGTCGATCGCCAGCGAGAGCAACGGCACCACCGCCACCTTGGCCTCGTAGCCGTTCAGGGCCCGCCGGTACGACCCGACGTTGCGCCACCGGGTGGTGATGGTCCACAGCTCGGGTTCGTCGAGGTTGCGGCCGAAGTCGGCCGAGAGGAAGCCGTCCCGCGCGGTCAGCACCGTCACCGCAGTCCGAGCCTGGGCCACGAAGGCGTCGACGTCGTCCTGGCTGACCCGGAAGCGGCTGAGCACGATCATCCCGCCACTGTAGGGGTGCGGATCAGCTGACCGACGGTCTTCTGGGATCCGAGGATCGGGCGCTTCGCCCGATCCTGGTGACTGCATCCGTGCCCACACCGGGCCCCGAACCTGTGGTGCCACACTGAGGCAACACCCGAAGGATCAACAGAAGGGACTTCCCATGATCAAGAAGCTCAGCGAGCTCGGGATCAAGAGCGAGTACGCCTACATCGGTGGCTTCGCCTCCATCATCTTGTCGTACGCCTCCTATTTCGCCAGCCGGGCCAAGAAGGGCGACGACAAGGCCCAGTCCGATCGCTGGGGCATCTTCATCGGTCACTGGGCGCCCACCTTCTTCGCCCTCGGGATCGCGCTCAAGCTGGAGGAAAGCGAGTAAACCCGGGCTCAATCGTTATCGGGGTGAAACACGGTCGAAACCCGTTTCTCCTACCTTCGAACATGAACGACGCCGTCCAACCCGAGCAGCTTCGGCTGCCCGCTTGAGTCGGAATTCCAGGCTCACCGAGATGGAGGTTGTCCATGATCGAACATGTCGACCCCTTCATCGGGACGGCGATGACCGATCTCCCCGAGCCCAAAGGACTGGCCGAGACCTGGTGGTGGCCCAAACCGCAGGTCGGTAACACCCATCCGGGCGCGACCTACCCGTTCGGCATGGTCTCGGCCTGCGCCTACTCCGGCGCCTATCCGACCGGCTACGGCCAGTACCAGCTCAACACCGAGGGCGCTCCCTCGCTGCTCTACGACGAGCAGATCGCCTCCGGCTTCACCCATTTCCAGCAGTCCGGCACGGGTGCGATCCGCAAGTACTACAACTACTTCCGGGTCACCCCGATGCTCGAGCCGCTGGACGCGCTCGGCAGCACCTGGGCGCTGCAGGAGGAGAAGGCCGAGCCCGGCTACTACGCGACCACGCTCAGCTCGGGGATCCGCTGCGAGATCACCGTCGGGCCCAAGAGCGCCGTACACCGCTACACCTTCCCGGCCCACAAGGACGCCCGGCTGGTGATCGACTTCTCCCTGGGCGGCTTGGCCATCCCGTACGGCTCGACCGTCCCCCTGCGCGCCCACCTCGAGTCGGTCGGACCGGGCGTGGCCCAGGCCGAGATGGTCGTCGAGGGGGCGCCGCTGGCCGTGCACCTGGAGTGCGACGCCGGCGACTGGCGCCAGCTGCTGTGGTACGACCGGCGGCTGATGCCCGGCGGCACCCGGCTCGACTTCGACCGGATCCGCCCGACCACGCTGCGCCCGTTCGGACTGATGTGGCGCGGTCCGACCGAGCCCGGCCAGGTCCTCGAGCTGCGGTTCGGCTTCTCGCTGCGCGGGGTCGAGCAGGCCAAGCAGAACCTGTACGCCGACACCGGCACCCCGGTCGGTGGCTCGACCAGCAGCGCGTTCGAGCAGCGGCAGAAGGAGACCTCGACCGCCTGGCGCCGGCACCTCAGCAAGATCCGGGTCGAGACCCGGTCGCTGGACCGGCAGCGGATCTTCTCCACCGCGCTCTACCACTCGCTGATCAAGCCGTGCTTCGCTCCGGACGAGAGCCCCTTCTGGCCGACCAACACGCCCTTCGTGTTCGACATCTGCACGATGTGGGACATCTACCGCACCCAGCTGCCCCTGATCACCGCGCTGTTTCCCCAACGAGCCGTCGAGCTGGCCAACGCCTTGATCTCGATCTGCGAGGAGGAAGGCAACCTGCCGATCGGATACCGGATGGCCAAGGGTGCCGACCGGTTCTCCCGTCAGGGCAGCGCTCTGGCCCACACGTTCTTCGCTGACCTCTGCCAGCTCGGGATGGGCGACATCGACTGGGACTGGGCCCTGTGCCACATGGACACCGACCTGCGCCGGGCGTACGGCGAGGACTACCTGCTGCGCGAGATCGCGCATCCCATCACCCATACCCTCGACCTCGCCTTCGGCTACCAATGCACGGCCAAGGTGGCCCGGTTCGTCGGTGACAACGCGCTGGCCGACCAGTTCGAGGACCTGGCCACCCGCTGGGTGAACGCGTTCGACCCCGCCACCGGTCTGCTGGTCGACTCGGAGTTCTACGAGGGCGGCAAGTGGAACTACTCGTTCCGCCTGGTGCACGACATGCAGGCCCGGATCGAGCTCGCCGGCGGCGACGAGGCGTTTATCGGGTTGCTGGACGCCTTCTTCGGCTACGGCGCTGACCCGGTCAAGCAGGTGGGCGAACGGCCGAGCGTCGCCGACATGCTCGCCGGCTACGCCCTCAACCGGTTCGAAGGCCTCAACAACGAGCCGGACATGGAGGCCCCGTGGGCCTACCACTACGCCGGGCGCCCCGACCGTACGACCGAGGTCGTGCACGCGGCGGTCAACAACATGTTCGGGCTGGGGCGCGGCGGGCTGCCCGGCAACGACGACTCCGGCGGCCTCAGCTCGTGGTACGTCTGGGCCTCGCTCGGCCTGTTCCCGGTGGCCGGCCAGAGCCTCTACCTGATCAATGCGCCGTCGTTCGTGCAGAGTCGGATCGACCTGGCCGACGAGCAGCTGGCCATCGAAACCGAAGGATTCGTGGAACCCTTTGCGGGCGGGCCCGTCCAGTACGTCCAGTCGGTCACCTTCAACGGCGAGCCGTTGGAGCGGACCTGGATCAGCGCCCGCGAGCTGCACCGCGGCGGGCGGCTGATGATCAAGCTCGGCCCCCAGCCCTCCAGCTGGGGCACCACCACCCGACCACCGTCGGTCTCCGCCCCCGGCTCGGGCTATCCGGCCGAGACCGCCAACCCGCTCCCGCCGGATCTCGCCGGCTGAGCGCCGACCCATCTCCATCGGGCCACACCTCGGGGTCAGCCGACCCCGGGAAGGTCATTCCACCCAAGTGAACCGGGGCATCAGATGAAAGGGCGTACCACAATGAGCGGACAGAGTTTGTTCGGCGGCCTGATCGGCCTTCCCGGCCGCGGTCTCGGCACCGCCGCCATGCGCGAGCAGCAACGCAGACTGGTGATCGTCGTACGCGCCGACCCGGTGATCTGCGGACACTCCGGTGAGGCCCGCAACCTCGCCGAGGCCGCCCTGAAACGCGGCTTCACCGAAGTCCGGATCGTCACCTGGCCGATCTCCCGGCTGGTCGAGACCGGGCTGCCGCTGAAGCCGCTGGACGGCGTGATGCCCTACAGCGACGGCATCGTGGTGGAGCGGCCGGAGCCGGTCGGCGACTACAAGGTGCCTGACGGCCGCTACCTGTCCGGTCTGATCGGCCGGCTGGTCGAGCTGTTCACCGACGGGGTGCCGACGGTGTGCATGTCGCTCTACCTCAGCCCGCACACCATCGCGGTCTCCGACGCCGTACGGGTCGCCCGGGAGACCGGCCTGCCGGTCGACGTGACGACCATCGCCGAGGCGGTCGGTTCAGACGTGACCAACGTCGTACGGTCCTGCGTCGACGAGGGCCGGTTCGGGGCCGCTGCCCACGTGCTGACCGCCTACCTCAACAGCGACGTGCCGGTCGCGGTCTCGGAGTACACCCGGCAGCTGATCATCTCCTCGGCCGAGCAGATCGACGCCCGGCACGGCACCCACTTCGCCGCCCAGTGCCGCGAACGGGTGATGATCTCCTATCCGGCGATCAACACCGCTGACTACCTCGACCTCGACCCCGACCGGTTCGCCGACGCCTTGCGTACGCGTGGCCTGGAGCGGGACGGCTATGTCCTCTTCCTGTCCCGGCTGGCCCACGCCAAGGGGGTCGACGACCTCATCGACGGGTTCGCCCGGAGCGAGCGGGCTCGGCGGATGAAGCTGGTGGTGGCCGGCAACGGCCCTCAGGCCGCTCAGCTGCGCGAGCTGGCCGCCGCCTCCCCCGCGGCTGACCGGATCGTGTTCTTCGACGATGTCGACGACGACGAGAAGCCCTACCTGATGGCCGGCAGCGCCAGCTTCGTGCTGCCCAGCAAGCCCCGGCCCGAGTTCATCGAGACCTTCGGGATCGCCCTGGTCGAGAAGATGCTGGCCGGCGGTGGCCCGGTGATCACCACCGACACCGGTGGCATCGCCGAAGCGGTCGGCGACACGGCCCTGATCGTGCCGGTCGACGACCCGGCGGCCATCGCCGCGGCCCTGGACGAGGCACTGAGCATGCCGGAGAGCGAGCGCGAGGTGATGGAGCTGCGGGCCCGTGACCATGCGCTGCAGTTCGACCGCCAGCAGGTGTTCGACGTCTTGTTGCGCCGGTTGGACGCCGACCTGGTCGAGCTGACCGCGATCTGATCGGCTGACTCCTCGGCCGAGCCGTCGTCGGTTTCGGCCGGCCCGGTCGGCTGCGTCAGACTGGACGACATGTCTACGCCCCAGTCTCGGCCCGGCACCTTTCGGCACCAGGTCGAGAGCGTCAGCCGCCCCCTCCTGGTCCGTCTGCACCAGCAGCCCCGGCTGGTGGTCCCGATCGTCACCGTCGTGCTGGTGGTGGTCGGGGTCCTGGCCCCGGTCCCGGTGGCCCTGGTCTCCCTCGCGGTCATCTTCGTCTTCATCGCCTGGATCGGCTACATCTCCTGGCCCGCGGTGCCGGTCGGGGGTCGTCTGATGCGGATCGCCATGCTCGCTCTGGTCGTCGTCCTCGCCGGCACCCGGCTCTGAGACGCCCACTCGTCCGACTTGACGCATCACGGTTTCTTATTGAAAATGGTTTTCATGGTGAACTTCCCGCGACCGCTCGGTGCTGTGCTGGCGGCTGGTTCGCTGCTGGTGGCCACGGCGTGTGGTGCCAGCACCGGCGCAGCCTCCGGCCCGAACCAGCCTGGTCAGCTGGACGTCGTGGTGGCGTTCTACCCGTTCCAGTTCATCGCCGAGCGGGTCGCGGGAGGCTACGCGCAGGTGCACAGCCTGACCCAGCCGGGCACCGAGCCGCACGATCTCGAGCTGACCCCACGTCAGGTCGGGTCGCTGTCCAGTGCCGATCTGGTGATCTTCGAGAAGACCTTCCAGCCGGCGGTGGACGAAGCGGTCGCGCAGAGCGGCAACGCACAGGTGCTGGACACGGCCACGGTCGTCGCCCTGCAGCCGGCACCGACGGAGGACGCACACGATCACGGCGACGAGGGCAGCGCCCACGGCCACGAGGAAGGGCTGGATCCCCATGTCTGGTTGGATCCCAGCAACATGGCCTCGATCAGCGCCGAGGTGGCCAAGCGCCTCGGTGCCGTCGATCCGGCCCATGCTGTCGACTACACCGCCAACGCGCAGGCGCTGCAGACCGAGCTGACCGGACTGGACCGCGAGTTCCGCAACGGGCTGCAGAGCTGCCAGCGTCCGGAGTTCATCACCACGCACGCCGCGTTCGGCTATCTGGCCCGCCGCTACGGCCTGACCCAGATCGGCATCGCCGGCCTGTCGCCGGAGGCCGAACCGTCCCCGGCCCGGGTGGCCGAGGTGCAGACCGAAGCGCGCGAGCACGGAGTGACCACGATCTTCTACGAGACTTTGGCCTCTCCGGCCGTGGCCCGGTCGATCGCCGGCGACCTCGGGCTGGCGACCGACGTCCTCGATCCGATCGAGGGCATCACCCCGCAGTCGCGCGGCAGCGACTACCTTGCCGTCATGCGTTCCAACCTGGCGGCTCTGCAGAAGGCCAACACATGTCGCTAGCCGGAGTGCAGCCCGTCCTGAGCGTCGCCGATCTGTCGGTCGAGCTCGGAGGTCTGCCCGTGCTCCGCGGCATCACCTTCGCCGTCGGCGCCGGTGAGGCGGTGGCCCTGCTCGGCGGCAACGGCTCCGGGAAGTCCACCCTCGTACGCGCTGTGCTCGGCCTGGTCCCAGCGCAGCGCGGCTCCGTCGAGCTCTTCGGTCTGCCGCTGCGCCGGTTCCGTTCGTGGTCGCGGGTCGGCTACGTCCCGCAGCGCTCGACCGCCAGCCTGAGCGGGGCGAAGGTCAACGAGGTGGTGGCATCGGGGCGGCTGTCCCGGCGGGCCCCGTTCGTGCCCCCACGGGCGGCGGACCGGCTGGCCGTGGCGGCGTCGCTGGCCGCGGTCGGCCTGGCCGACCGGGCCGGTGACCGGCTCTCCCAGCTGTCCGGCGGGCAGCAGCAACGCGTGCTGATCGCCCGCGCGCTGGCCGGCGAGCCCGACCTGCTGGTGCTCGACGAGCCGACCGCCGGCGTCGACCTCGCCCACCAGCAGGTGCTGGCCGACCTGTTGGAGACCTTGATCAACCGCGGCACCGCCGTCGTCGTCGTGCTGCACGAGGCCGGCGCACTTGGGGCGCTGATCCACCGCGCCGTGGTGCTGCGGGACGGACGGATCACCCACGACGGACCCCTGGGCACGCTCGGCCACGGGCACCACCACCCCGGCGGACATGAGCACGAGGTCCGGCTCGACGCCGGGCTGTTCGACGGCGGGATCAGACCATGATCGAGATCCTCGGGTTCCCGTTCATGCAGCGGGCCCTGCTGGCCGCCCTGCTGACCGGGCTGATCGCTCCCGCGATCGGGACCTACATCGTGCAACGGCGGCTGAGCCTGCTCGGGGACGGGCTCGGCCACGTCGCCATCGCCGGCGTGGGCCTCGCGCTGCTGACCGGGCAGGCTCCCATCCCGGTCGCCGTGGTGGTCTGCGTGATCGGCGCCGTGACGGTCGAGGTGCTCCGGCAGCTCGGCAAAGCCACCGGCGACGTGGGCCTGGCGATCTTGTTCTACGGCGGGCTCGCGGCCGGGGTGTTGATGTCCGGGATCGCCGGGGCGGGGGCGGGTGTGCTGGCCCAGTACCTGTTCGGTTCGCTGACCACGGTCACCGCCGCCGACCTGGTGCTGGTCGGCATCCTCGCGGTCATCGTCTTGGTGCCGACCATCGGGCTGGCGCCGCAGTTCTTCGCGGTCTCCTCGGACGAGGAGTTCGCCCGGACCCAGGGCCTGCGAGTGCGGCTCTACAACATTGTGATCGTGGTGCTGGCGGCGGTCACCGTGACCTTGGCGATGCGGACGGTCGGTCTGCTGCTGGTCAGCGCCCTGATGGTGGTGCCGGTCGCGGCGGCCCAGAACCTGGTCCGCGGCTTCTACGCCGCACTGGCCTGCGCGATGGTCGTCGGCGTGGTGGCCGCGGTCGGTGGGGCGGTGGGGTCGTACTACGCCGACACCGCCCCCGGAGCACTGATCGTGGTGCTGGCCATCGCGATCTTCGCCCTCAGCTGGCCCATCTCACTGCTCCTGGCCCGGCGACGTAGGGTGACGCCTGTGCTGCCCGAGCCGGTCGATGACGACGTGCTGGATGCCCAGCACCTGGTCACCGAGGGTCATCCGCACGTGCACGGCCCGGGCTGCGGACACCGCGGGGTCATTCACGGTGACCACACCGACTTCCTGCACGAGGGCCACCGGCACGCCCTGCACTCCGACCACTACGACGAGCACTGAGGGCGGCGGCGATGAACGACGTGAAGCCCGCGGCGGTCCAACCGCGCAAGACCCGGCAGCGGGCCGCGGTCGACGCCATCGTGGCTCAGACCCACGAGTTCCGCACGGCCCAGCAGATCCACGACGACCTGCGGCACCAGGGCGACAGCGTCGGCCTGACCACGGTCTACCGGACGCTGCAGCACATGGTCGACGTCGGCGAGCTCGACGCCATCCGGACCGGCGACGGTGAGACGGCATACCGCCGGTGCTCCAACGGCCACCACCACCACCTGGTCTGCCGCAGCTGCGGTCGTACGGTCGAGGTCTCCGGTCCGGCCGTGGAGAAGTGGGCCACCGCCATCGCCCAGGAGAACGGCTTCCGCGACGTGAGCCACGACCTCGAGATCTTCGGCACCTGCGACCGCTGCTGATCCGGCCCGGGCCCCGGCACCTCACCCAGCAAATACGCGCTTCACCCAGGAAACTTCGGGGGCAAACTGCGCAATCACAAGGTTAACCTTGTGGTTTGCGGGGCCGGTGGGGTTGGTGGGGTTGGGCGGTGGGGTTGGCGGGGTTGGGCGGTGGGGTTGGGCGGGGCCGGTGGGGGGTCAGACGGCGTTGGGCACGGCGCCGCCGTAGCGCCGGTCGCGGTTGACGTAGAGCTCGATGGCCCGCCACAGGTCGCGCCGGTCGAAGTCGGGCCACAGCTGGTCCAAGAACACCATCTCGGCGTAGGCGCTCTGCCAGACCAGGAAGTTCGACGTCCGCTGCTCACCCGAGGAGCGGACGAAGAGGTCGACGTCGGGGATGTCGGGCTCGTCGAGGAACCGGCGGAAGCGCTCCTCGGTCAGCTTGGCCGGGTCGAGCCGGCCGGCGGCGGCCAGCTCGGCGATCTGGCGGGCCGCGTCCACGATCTCGGCCCGGCCGCCGTAGTTGACGCAGAACTGCAGGGTCAAGACGTCGTTGTCCACGGTCCGTCGCTCGGCGTCCTCCAGCTCGGAGATGACGCTGCGCCACAGCCGGGGGCGCCGGCCGGCCCAGCGCACGCGTACGCCCATCGCGTCGAGCTGGTCACGCCGCCGCCGGATCACGTCCCGGTTGAAGCCCATCAGCCAGCGGACCTCGTCGGGCGACCGGCGCCAGTTCTCGGTGGAGAAGGCGTACGCCGAGACGTACTTCACCCCGACCTCGATCGCCCCCTCGATCACGTCGAACAGCGACTCCTCACCGCGGGCGTGCCCCTCCGTACGCGGCAGGTTGCGCGCCTTGGCCCAACGGCCGTTGCCGTCCATCACGATCGCCACGTGGGCGGGCAGCTTGTCGGTCGCGATCACCGGCGCGACCGCCCCGCTGGCGTGCGGCTTGGGTGGCGCCGGTGCCGGACGGCCGGCGCCCGGCGGACTGGCTGCGTTTCTGCGCGGCATTCTTGGCACCTAAGGGACAATAACCGAGTGCCCACCTATCGCGACGAAGCCGTGGTGCTGCGTACGCACAAGCTGGGTGAAGCGGACCGCATCATCACCCTGCTCAGCCGGCGTCGGGGCAAGATCCGTGCGGTGGCCAAGGGCGTACGCCGCACCTCCTCGAAGTTCGGCGCCCGGCTCGAGCCGTTCTCCCACATAGACCTCCAGTTCGCCGTGGGGCGGACCCTCGACGTGGTCACCCAGGTCGAGTCGCTGGACGCCTTCGGCGACCCGCTCACCGGCGACTACCCCGCCTACACCGCCGGCCAGGTGATGCTCGAGACGGCCGACCGGCTGGTGGTCGAGGAGGGCGAGCCGGCTCTGCAGCAGTACCTGCTGCTGGTCGGCGCCCTCAAGGTGCTGAACCGAGGCACCTCGGACGGCGACCGGGCGCCGACCCTGATCCTGGACTCCTACCTGCTCCGCGCCCTCGCGGTGGCCGGGTATGCCCCGTCGTTCTCCGACTGCGCCCGGTGCGGTCTGGTCGGACCCCACCGAGCCTTCTCCCCGGGCGCGGGCGGCGTGGTCTGCGAACGGTGCCGCCCGCCGGGATCCGCGCGCCCCGGCGCCGCCACCTTGGAGCTGCTGGGCGCCCTGCTCGAAGGTCGGTGGGCCGACACCCGTGCCGTGCCCGACCCCGTCGCCCGGGAAGCCAGCGGACTCACCGCCGCATTCGTCGCCTGGCACCTGGACCGCAACCTCCGATCGCTGGCCCATGTGGAACGTTGACCCCACCTGGCCACCACCCCAGGTGGTTCCGGCGCGCCCGCGGCCGCACCCGGTGGCGTACGTCTTCGCGGTCGTGATGCCGTTGATCCTCATCGCCTTCGTGGCCGCCCCGCTGGGGGTGGTGATCGCCCTCCAGCGCTTCGGGCCGCGGAGCAGCGCCGTCACCACCCCGCCCCCGGTGGACCCGGGGGCCACCGACGGCGAGCCGGGAGTCGGCGACCCCTACTATCCCGAGGCCGGCAACGGCGGCTACGACGTCGCGCGGTACCAGATCCTGATCAACTGGGATCCGGGTAACGAGGCGATGACCTCGACCACGACCTTCAGCGCCCGGGCGACCCACGAGCTGCGCTCCTTCTACGTCGACCTCGCGCTGAAGACCGACCGGGTCCTGGTCAACGGAGCGCCGGCCACCTTCGTCAAGCGCGGGTTCCAGAACGTACAGATCACCCCGGCCACGCCGATCGTCAGCGGTGCCGACTTCCAGGTCAGCGTCGACTACTCGGGCAAGCCGGGCGCTCTCAAGCAGGGTGACGTGATCCCGTGGTGGACCACGAACGCCGAGTGGACCGTGGCGGGCGAGCCGGAGAGCTCGGCCTGGTGGTTCCCGGCCAACGACCACCCGTCGGACCCGGCCCTGATGGACGTCTCGGTCCGGGTGCCGGCCGGGATGGAGGCGCTCAGCGTCGGCAAGCTCGAGTCCAAGGACACCGGCACCGAGCCGGACTTCGACACCTGGCACTGGATCGCGCGGCAGCCGATGGTGCCGTTCGTCAACTTCATCTCGATCGGTCAGTTCGAGCTCAAGGAGGGCGTCGAGCAGGGTCGCCCGTACGTGTACGCCGTCTCCGAGCAGCTCGACGCCGGCCAGCGCACGACCGCCTTCGACAACCTGCTGAGCTCCGGCCGGCGGGTCAGCGTGCTCGAGTCGATGTTCGGGCCGTACCCGTTCACCGAGCTGGGTGGCGTGGTGCCCGCCCACCGGCTGTGGTTCGACGGCCTGGAGACCCAGACCCGACCGGTCTACAGCGCGGGGGCGATCCTCAGCCCGCGGCTCTCCTCCGGGTTGGTCACCCACGAGCTGGCCCACATGTGGTTCGGGGACAACGTCACCGTGCGCCAGTGGAACGACATCTTCAACAGCGAGGCGTACGCCTCCTGGGCCCAGTGGGCCTACGACGAGCGCACCGGGGGCCGGACCGCGAACGAGGCCATGAACCGGACCTACGACGCGCTGCTCGACAACCGGGACTTCTGGCGGGTCGACCTGGTCGACCCGACCCGGGAGCACCTGTTCGATGCGGTCTACCAGCGGGGGCCGATGGCCCTGCAGGCGCTGCGCAACGTGATCGGCGACGACGCGTTCTTCGCCCTCGCCCGGGAGTGGGCGCAGGACCCGGGCACCCGGACCCTCGAGGACTGGATGGCCCGGGCCCAGGGCAAGACCCAGGTCGATCTCGGACCGTTCTTCCAGACCTGGCTCCGTTCGCCCGAGCCACCGGCACGGACGGCCGCCAACGGATTCCGCTGACGGCCGGCCGGTGGACTACGGCGCCGCCACCGACGTCACGACCACCTGGGCCCGCCCGACCGGAGCGTCCTCGTCGTCGACCAGGGTCAGCTCTGCGAAGAGCTGACGTCCGCTCGCCGGACGCGCGTTCGCGGTGAGGGAACCCGTCAGCGTGGCGTTGGCGTCGTTGGCCAGCGTCACTGGCCCGCTCGCGGTCAGTGAGCCCAGACTCGGTGCGAAGTACACGTCCACGTAGTCGTACTCGGTGGTGCCGGCCGGAACGTCGAAGCCGTCCACCACCACCTGGTAGGTGCTGGCGGCCGGGTTCGGGATGGACACCGACTCCTCGGAGTCCGCGTCGGCATCTTGAGCCACCAGCACGCCGTCACGGTAGACGCTCAGGTCGAGATCGGCTCCCTGGTCGCTGGGGTCGCCGATGGCCACGTCGAGGCGAGACGATCCGGCGGGGACCGCGACGTCGAAGGTCTGGCGGCCCCCGTTGGCGATCGTCGGTCGGGCGGCCGAGCGGCTGCCGACGATCCCCTGACCGGTGACGGTCACCGGCCCGTACTGGTTCTCCAGCTGCCAGCTCAACGGCGCCGGTTGACCGACGCGTACGTCGGACAGCTCGGTGAGTGCCGGGGTGACGGTGACACCCTTGACCGCCGCGCTGAGGGTGAATGGGTTGGTCAGGAACGGGGTCGTCCGACGGCTCTCGACCGAGATCTCCCAGACCCCCGGAATCGGATCCAGGTACGACCGGGTCAGCGGATCACAGGCGGCCCCGGGCGGCCGGTTGGTGTAGCAGTTCAGGCTCGAGCTGTCCTCGATGCCCACCCCGTACGGGTTGTACGCGAGGAACCGGGTCTGGCTGCCGGCCGCGAGACCGGACAGGTTCACCTGCAGCACCGGGGCGTCCTCGGGGACGGTGATGAAGTAGCTCAGGGTCCGGAAACGTTCGACCCGGTCCGAGCGGGCTGATGGTGAAGCTCGGCTTGACCGGATCAGTGGCCGCCACCACGACGGCCGACACCTGCCCGTCGACCCCCGCCGTCCTCAGGTCGTCGATCTTGAGGATCGCGCTGTGCGCCCCAGCCGTGGGCACCGCCTTGACCTTGATCGACACCGGTCGACCCAGCGGCAGCCGAACGGTTCTCTGGGTGCTGAAGGTGCCGTCGTTGCCGAGCCAGCTGAGGCTGTGGGTCCGACCGCCGCCACCCCCGCTCAGCCGGGTGATCCGTACGGTGTAGGTCTTCGACTGGCCGGCGGCATGGCCGCCGTCATCGGCCGCGCACCGGTTGTAGAGGCCCTGACCGCGGTCGGGCACCGCGAGCAAAAAGCTGAGCGGCGTGCAGACGGGGGCCGAGACGCTGTAGCGCCCAGGGACCAGCTTGGTCCCCTGGCTCAGCAGCGACCAGGCCCGGCTCACCCCCATCTCCCCCATCCCCTGGGCGGCGGCGGAGATGGCCGGGTCGAAGCGGGCGCTGCTGGAGATCGCGGTCCGCAGCTGCGCCGAGGTGATCGCGGTGTCGGTGGCCCGACCGGCCGAGAGCAGCAGCGCTGCACCTCCGGTGGCCTGGGGCGCCGCCATCGAGGTGCCGTTCAGCATCGAGTAGCCCGACGGGAGCGTGTAGCCCGTCTCGGTCACCGACACGCCCGGCTGCCACAGCGGGGTGGTCGAGACGGCGGCACCCGGTGCGCTGATGCTCGGTTTCAGGCCCCCGTCCTCGCGCGGACCGCGGGAGGAGAAGTTGAAGATCGCATGCGCCGCGGACACCTCGGCCCCGTAGTTGGCCAGTGCGGTCGCCTTGGACAAGCTGGCCGCGACGCTGACCACGTTGCTGATCACCGACGGGTCGCCCACGGTGTTCAGGCCCGGTCCGTTGTTCCCGGCCGAGATGAACAGCTGGACGCCGGACTCCGCGATCAGCCGGTTGTAGATCACCGCCCGGGTGGTGTTGCCGTCGTTGAGTGCCGGCAGCCCCCCGATCGAGATGTTGATCACGTCGACGTGGCTGACCTCGACCAGGTCGATGACCCCTTCGATCAGGGCCACGCTGGTGCAGCCCCCGGTGAACACGCAGACCCGGGTGGAGACGATCTTGGCGCCGGGCGCCGCACCGTTCATCGCACCGCCGAAGAGACCGTTCGCCGCCGTGATGCCGGCGACGTGGCTGCCGTGCTCGTCGGCGACGATGCCGATGTTGACGAAGTCGGCCGCACCGGTCAGCCCGGCCGGGGCCAGGCTCACGTCCTTGCGGTACTGGATCACGAACGGCACGGACTCGCGCACCGCGCTGGCCGGGTCATCGGTGCCGAAGTGGTTGATCTGGTGGTCCTCGGCGTACGGCCGCATCAGCGTCTCGTCGGTGAAGTCGCCGTCCTGGTCGACGTCGACCCAGACCGCGCCGTCGGAGGGCCGGTAAAGGATGCCCCAGGCGTCGGTCTGGTCACCGTCGCGGTTCACGTCGCTCTCGAACTGCGAGCCTGCGGTGGCCGACTCGAGGAAGCGGTTGAACCGGTAGCTGCCGGCCGGCGCGGTCCAGGTCCGTCCCGATGCCGTGAACGTCGGGCCGGCGACCTCGGTGATCATCGCCCGCCAGCTCGCGTCACCGTCAGCCAACGGGTCGGTGGCGGTGACCCAGTCGACGATCTTGCGCTCACCGGTGGTCGTGGTCTGCAGAGCGGGGTGGTCCAGGTCGACGCCGGAGTCGACGACCCCGATGGTCACGCCGCGGCCGTCCCAGGTCGGGTGCTGCTGGACGAACGAGGTCGCCTCGATCTCGTTGGTCGGCAGGTACGGGTTGTTGGCCGGGGTCGACTTGTCCGGCGCCTTGACCGCCGCTGCCTTGACCGAGCCGGCGCCCACGTTCGCCCGGGGGTCGATCAGCGCTACCGCCGCGTTCAGGTCGAAGCTGTCGACGCCGCGCAGGGTGGCCGCTCGTTCGACCGCGCCGACCGGGACGATGGCGCGTACGTATCCCAGCTTGTCGTTGCGGTAGCCGACGCTCCCCCCGAGGTCGGCGAGCCGGCGGGCGACCGCCGGCGCGGCGCCCCGGTCGGTGGCGACCAGGGTGGTGACGGTCTTCTTGCCGGCGGCTCGGGCTTCGGAGAGGATCCGTCGGTCCTGGGCTCCGAGCCGGTCGCCGGTCGGAGCCTTGGCCTCAGCCGCCGCCGACGAGGCATCCCGCTTGACCACCTTCGGCGCAGCGGTCAACGGCTTGGGGTTCTCCGGAACCACGGGCTTGGCGTCGGCCGGGCCGGCCAGCGTGGTCAGGAGCAAGGCACTCAGCCCGATCACCGCGCAGGTGGCACGGCGTACGGGTCGTGAGGTAAGGGTCATAGGGGAAGTCCTCGTCGGCGTCTCGGGGTGGGAGCGCTTGATCCTTACCCGTATCCGCTCGCTGCGCAAGGGGCCTAGCGATCCCGCTGCAGCCGGTGGGAGCAACGAACGACAAGCCGGCCGCCGGTGACCGACGTGGGTCGGTCACCGGCGGCCGGCTGGGTCGAGACCGTCGGTTCAGCGGCCGGCGGCCCGGTTGACGGCGGAGGTGACCGCCTTCAGGGAGGCGGTGACGATGTTCGCGTCCATGCCCACCCCCCAGACAACCGTGCTGGCCTCCCCGTCGCCGACCTCGCACTCGACGTACGCCGCAGCCTGCGCGTCACCGCCGGAGGACAGAGCGTGCTCGTGGTAGTCGAGCACCCGTACGTGGTGGCCGAGCGGCGACAGAGCGTCGACGAAGGCCGATACCGGGCCGTTGCCCTCACCGGTCACGGTCTGGGTCCGACCGTTGCTGACCAGCTGGGCGGTCACCGAGTCGATGCGCCCGGTGCCGGAGGCGGCCGAGACCCCGATCAGGGTCAGCGGCTCGTTGGGCTCCACGTACTCGAACTGGAAGATCTCCCACAACCGTGCGGCGCTGACCTCGCCACCACCGGCGTCGGTGTGGGCCTGGACGACCCGCGAGAACTCGATCTGCAGCCGACGCGGCAGGTCGAGGTGGTGCTCGGACTTCATGATGTAGGCGACCCCGCCCTTGCCGGACTGCGAGTTGACCCGGATGACCGCCTCGTAGGAGCGCCCCACGTCATGCGGGTCGATCGGCAGGTAGGGCGCTTCCCAGGCGATCTCGGAGACGTCGATGCCCTGGGCCTTGGCCTGGATCTCGAGATCCTCCAGGCCCTTCTTGATCGCGTCCTGGTGGCTGCCCGAGAAGGCGGTGTAGACCAGGTCGCCCGCGTACGGATGGCGCGGGTGGACCGGCAGGTTGGTGCAGTACTCGACCGTACGACGGATCTCGTCGATGTCGGAGAAGTCGATCTTGGGGTCGATGCCCTGGGAGAACAGGTTCATCCCCAGCGTGACCAGGTCGACGTTGCCGGTCCGCTCGCCGTGGCCGAACAGGCAGCCCTCGACCCGGTCGGCACCGGCCATCAACGCCAGCTCGGTGGCCGCGGTCGCCGTGCCGCGGTCGTTGTGGGGATGCAGCGAGATGGCGACGTGCTCGCGGTTGCGCACGTGCCGGCTGAACCACTCGATCTGGTCGGCGTAGACGTTGGGCGTGGCCATCTCGACCGTGGCCGGCAGGTTCAAGATGATCTCCCGGCCGGCGCTCGGCTGCCAGACGTCCATCACCGCGTTGCTCACCTCGACCGCGAACTCCAGCTCGGTGCCGGTGAAGATCTCCGGGGAGTACTCGTAGCCGAACTCCACGTCGCCGAGGTACTGCTCGGCGTACTTCACCACCAGCTCGGTGCCCCGGGTGGCCAGGGCGATGCACTCGGCCTTGTCGACGTGGAACACCACGCGGCGGAACAGCGGGGCTGTCGCGTTGTACATGTGGATGGTCCCGGACTTGGCCCCGACCAGCGACTCGGCCGTCCGCTCGATCAGGTCCTCCCGGGCCTGGGTCAGCACCGAGACCGTGACGTCGTCAGGGATCAGGTCCTGCTCGATCAGCTGCCGGACGAAATCGAAGTCGGTCTGGCTGGCCGACGGGAAACCGATCTCGATCTCCTTGTAGCCCATCTTGACCAGCAGCTCGAACATCTTGTGCTTGCGAGCCGGGGTCATCGGGTCGATCAGGGCCTGGTTGCCGTCGCGCAGATCGGTGGACAGCCATCGTGGGGCCTGGTGGATCTGGGCCGACGGCCAGGTGCGGTCGGGCAGATCGATCGGGGTGAACGCGCGGTAGCGCTGGAACGGCATGGGGCTCGGCTGCTGGGTGGGCACCGACTGCGCCAAGGTTCCGTGGGTGGCGCCCGAGCCGGGGGTGGTGGCCGGACTGGGGATGGAGCTGGTCGTCATGAATTCCTCGCTGTCTGGGCAGATGCTGGGCCGGAACGCCAAAACTCCGCAGCGAGGGAGCCAGCCCTTACAGGGCCTCGCTGCGGCGACGAAGGAGGAGCAGCCCGAAACGGGGCTCAATGCCAGCCATTCCGTCACTGTAACGCCGATCCGCATCCAGAGCCAAGACCGCCACAAATTCGGTGGCGCGTCGTTCTCGACTGCGCCACTCTGGCTCAATGGCCTTTGTCCGCGTGCGGCACACCGACCTCGACCTCGTCGAGGTCTACGTCGACCTCGTGAACGCCGCGCAGCGGGTGGACGATCCCGACGGCTGGCCGGCGCACCCCGGGGCCAGGGTCGGCGACATCGAGTTCGGCTACGACCTGCATCCCGACGAGTACTACCTGTACGTGCCCGACGGCGAGACCGATCCGGTCGGGGTCTTGATCGTGGACATGCCGACCCGGGACAACCTGCACCTGGTCTGGTCCGAGATCACCGTGCACCCGGAGCACCGTCGACGGGGCCACGGCTCGGCGATCATGGCCGAGCTGCTGCGTCGCACCCAGGCCGCCGGCCGGACCACGGTCTGGATCGGGACGGCCGAGGACGATCTCGGCGCTCAAGCATTCCTGCACCGCTTCGGCTTCGTCCACTCCAGCCACGACGCCCGCCGCCGCCAGGTGCTGGCCGACGTCGATCCGGTCGAGCTCGAACGGCACCACGCCGGTGCGCTGGCGGCGTCGGCCGACTACCGGTTGGAACGGCTGATGTCACCGGTGGCCGACGAGGTGCTGGTCGAGCTGGTGGAGGTGACTGCCGCGATCAACGACGCCCCGATGGGCGATCTCGACTTCGAGGACGAGAAGTTCGACCTGCAGCGGCTGCGGGACGGCGAGACGGCGCGCACCGGACGGCGGGAGGCGGTCTACCGCCTGGTCGCCC
The DNA here is from genome assembly GCA_963740705.1 of uncultured Actinomycetota bacterium. GTDB lineage: Bacteria > Actinomycetota > Actinomycetes > Propionibacteriales > Propionibacteriaceae > Microlunatus. The sequence goes on along the minus strand of CAVUGB010000004.1, from coordinate 355,974 downwards.
GGCACCGCGAGACGGGGGAGGCCGGGGGTCACACCGTGATGATCACGCATCCATTGCTGCCCGATGTCGCGTTCCAAGGTGACACGGCGGTCGCCCGGGGCCATCGCGGACATCGGCTCGGAATGCTGCTCAAGATCGAGATGATGCGCTGGCTGGCCGAGGCCGAGCCGGACGTCAAGACCGTCGAGACCTGGAACCAGGCCGACAACAGCTTCATGATCAGCGTCAACGAGTCGCTCGGCTATCGGCTCAGCCGGGTGTTCGCGACCTACCAGCTGGTGATGCCGCAGGACTGAGGTCCCGCGGGCTGGCATCAGCGGACCGGCGTTCAGCGTTTCAGCGGGCCGAGAGCAGCGCCCAGAGCTCGGCCTTGCCGGCGAAGGTGTCCAGAGGCAGGTCGACCAGCGCCTGGATCCGCCGGATCTGGGCCTTGACGGTATGCCGGTGCAGGCCGAGCTCTCGGGCGGCCGGTTCCCACTGGGCGTTGTGCCGCAGCCAGACCTCCACGGTCCGGACCAGGTCGGCGCTCAGCGGGTCCGCCGTCAACGCGGCCAGCCGGGTCCGGGCCAGGTCGGCGACCTCGTCCCGGGGCACCAAGCCGAGGATGCGGCCCCCGTCGTCGTCCGCGAAGACGGCACCGTGCTGCCGGGAATCCGACTGCCGCAGGACCGTACGCGCCTGGGTGAACGCTGCCTCCAGGCCGCCGATCGGAACCGGTCGCGACACGCCCACCCGGGTCCGCAGCCGGTCGGCCACTGCCGCCGCCTCCGCCCGCCAGCGGTCCTCGACGAGCAGGCAGAGGAACTCCTCGTACGGTGCGCTGAACACGGTCGAACCGGTCTGGGTCGCGCGGGCGTGGAGGCCCGCCTCGAGGTCGTCGCTGCCGGCCAGGTCGGCGACCAGGACCCGCAGCGGCGCCTCGGGCAACCGCTGCCCGGCGCTGTGCAGGGCCCGGCCGACCACCGGGTAGTGGCCCTCCAACAGCAGCAGCCACAGCTGGGCGTGGAACGTACGATCGCGGGCCTGCTGCTGAGCCGCGTCCTCGAGGGCGAACTCAGCCAGCGCCACCGCACTGGTCAAGACGGCCGTTGCCGCCGGATCCAGCGCGGCTCGTGGGGTCACGGCCAGCACCCCGCGCAGCTCGTGGCGCCGACCCAGAGTCTGCAGCAAGGTTCGACGCCCAGCGACCTCCACGGCGGAGCCGGACCGGACCCGCTGGCGGAGCAGGCGTACGGCCTCGGCGTCGACGGGGTCAGGATCGAGGCGCGGCAGGCCGGGTCCGTGACGCGAGATCACCGCACCATGGGCGTCGAACATGGTGACCGACGCAGGGAGCCGGCGGGCCAGCTCGTCGAGCACCGCGACCATCCGGCCCTGGCTCAGCGCGGCGACCGCGATGGCCCGCTGCGCCTGGAGGGTCCAGGCGTCGCGAGCGTGGGCCTGGTCGGCCAGGGCGTCGGCGACCCGACGGACGATCGCGATGAACGGCGTGCGGTAGGGCACCTCGACCAGCGGCAGGTGGTGGTGCTCGCAGGCCCGGACCAGCTCGACCGGCGTGCCGGAGCGGGCGACCTCGGTGCCGAACCCCAGCGCCCGGATGCCCGCCGCCGACAGCCGGGCAACATACGCCTCGTACGCCGCATCGTCCGCGTCGACCTCGAACTGGGTGCCGGTGGTGAGCAGCATCTGACCGGGGTCGACGAAGGGACTCGGATCGGCGAGATCGGAACTGTGGACCCAGCTCAGCGCCGGGTCCGGGAGCGCGGTCAGCAGCCGCAGCGCCAATCCGGGCTCCGCGAGCAGCTGACTCAGCAGCACCATCATGTCTCGCACCCTAGCCTCGTCGCTGCCGGACTGGCACCCGACTTGCCAGACTGGCAACGGCGGGCGGCCTAAGGTCGGATCATCGACTCCGACACGCATCGAAGAAAGCGGGTTCTGCCATGACCGTCGCCGCCCCCACCCTCGTCGGTGGACCCAGCCTGCCGCAGGTCCGCAACCTGGTCACCGCGATCCCCGGGCCGCGCTCGCAGGAGCTGCTGGCCCGGAAGACCTCGGCGGTCGCCAGTGGAGTCAGCCTGATGATGCCGGTGTTCGCGGCGGCGGCGGGCGGCGGCGTCGTGGTCGATGTGGACGGCAACTCCTTGATCGACCTCGGCTCCGGCATCGCGGTCACCGGCCTGGGCAATGCCGACCCGGCCGTCGTCGCCGCGGTGGCCGACCAGGTCGCGAAGTTCACCCACACCTGTTTCATGATCACCGGCTACGAGGGCTACCTGGAGGTCGCCGAGCGGCTCAACCGGCTGACTCCGGGCGATCACCTCAAGCGCAGCGCCTTGTTCAACTCCGGTGCCGAGGCCGTGGAGAACGCGATCAAGGTGGCCCGCTCGTACACCCGCAAGTCAGCGGTCGTCGCCTTCGACCACGCCTATCACGGTCGGACCAACTTGGCCATGGCTCTGACGGCCAAGTCGATGCCTTACAAGAGCGGCTTCGGGCCGTTCGCCGGTGAGGTCTACCGGGCTCCGATGTCCTACCCGTACCGTGACGGACTGAGCGGACCGGAAGCGGCCAAGCGCGCCATCCTCCAGATCGAGAAGCAGATCGGCGCCAACAATCTGGCTGCGATCATCCTCGAGCCGATCCAGGGCGAGGGCGGCTTCATCGTGCCGGCGCCCGGCTTCTTGTCGGCCCTGGTCGAGTGGGCTCGAGCCAACGACGTGGTCTTCATCGCCGATGAGGTGCAGACCGGGTTCGCCCGGACCGGCGCCATGTTCGCCAGCGAGCACGAGGGCATCATTCCCGACCTCGTCGTCACGGCCAAGGGCATCGCCGGCGGGCTGCCGTTGTCTGCGGTCACCGGGCGGGCCGAGATCATGGACGCACCGCATGTCGGTGGACTGGGTGGCACCTACGGCGGCAACCCGATCGCCTGCGCCGCGGCGATCGCGGCCATCGACAGCTTCGAGCACGGCGGCCTGATCGAGCGGGCTCGCGAGATCGAGACGCTGGTGACCGGCCGGCTGCGCGCCGCTGCGGCCACCGACCCCCGGATCGGCGACGTCCGCGGTCGCGGCGCCATGGTGGCGGTCGAGCTGGTCGACCCGACCACGGGTGAACCCGACGCCGGACTCACCGGCCGGGTCGCCGCCACTGCCCACGCCGCCGGGGTGATCGTGCTGACCTGCGGCACCTACGGCAACGTCATCCGCCTGCTCCCCCCGCTGAGCATCTCCGACGACCTCCTCAACGAAGGCCTGGACGTCATCCTCGACGCCCTGACCGACGCCCCCTGAGCTCAGCCCGCGGTACGCCCGTGGACTCAGCCCGCGTCGTCAGGCCGAGACGGCGGCGCTGATGGCGTCGAAGGCGGTCAGGGTGGAGAAGAGCTTCCAGGCGTTCTGGGGGGTGGGCCAGCTGGAGAGCTTGACGGCGACCGTACGGGTGGTTCGGTTCACGTAGATCATCTGACCGTGGATGCCCAGACAGAGCAGCACCGGACGGTCCGGGTAGGGGAACCAGAACTGGTTGCGGTACATCCCGCCGGGCATCCGGTTGTCCCCCGGGCTGGCGGCGAAGGCCTGCCGCGAGTCCGGTCCGCCGGCGAAGCTGTCCGCGATCCAGCTCGCCGGCACCACCTGCACCCCGGTTCCGCTGGTCCCGTCGTTCATGATCATCAGACCGAAGCGGGCCAGGTCACCGAGGGCTGCCGAGATGCCCCCGTCGAACATCCCCGTGCCTTCGGCGTCGACGCCGATGTTGGCGTCGTACTCGGCGCCGATCCGTGACCAGACCAGCTCGCCGGCCAGCTCCGGAAACCAGCGTCCGGTCGCGGCCTCACACACCCAGCCGAGCACATCGGTCTCGCAGCTGCGGTAGTCGAACGGCCCGCCGTGCGGTCGGTCCTGGGCCAACGTGGTCAGGAACCCGCGCAGCGTCGTCGGCACCCCGGGGCTGCGCCGGGTCGCCCAGCCGAACGCCTGCTCCAGCCGCCGGACCTCGGCGTCCGGATCCAGGTAGTTCTCCGAGAAGCGGATGCCCGACCGCATGTCGAGCAGCTGGCGTACGGTCGCCCCGGCGTAGCCGGACCGGATCAGGTCCGGGACGTAGTGGGTGACCAGCGCGTCGACGTCGACCACCCCGCCGGCCGCCAACGCACCGACCATGGTGCCGACGATCGACTTGCTGACCGACATCAGCAGGTGTGGCGTGTGCGGCTCCATCTCGTACGCATAGTGCTCAGCCAGCACCACCCCGTCCTGCACGACCATCCAGGCGTCGGTCTCGGTCGCGGCGAACACGTCGCCGACGGTGGTCGGCAGCCCGTCCGCGGTGACCGACGCCACCGCCGCCAGCGCACTCGGCCGACTGGTCAGCCGGGCCACCGGTCCGGTCCCCCGGCTGATCAGCGCCGTCGGAAAGATCTCGGCGACGTGGCGGAAGGACCAGGACAGCTGACCGGCGGACTGCCAGTTGTCGAGGGTGACCGGGAAGGGTGGACGGCTCGCGGCCGAACCGATCATCGAGAAGACCTCACGTGGTTGGTTCGCCCGACGTCGACCGCGACTACTTGGCCACCGACGGCTGGACCGACTGGGTCGGGGTCAGCTGGGTCCCGGTGTACTGCTCGCGGATCGAGTCGATCAGGTGTTTGGCCCGAATGGTCAGGGTATCCGAGCCGCTGTCGGTCAGCCGCTGCAGACGACCCTTGGTCACCAGCACCCCGAGGTCGGCACCCTTCCAGCGGTAGTCGCCCGCGCCGTAGATCCGCAGGAAGAACGCCTCCGACTCGTTCTGCAGCTGGTGCCAGTCCAGGGCGGCCCGCCGATAGACCAGTGCGCCGGACGAGTCGAGCGAGTACTGGCCGGTCGGGGCCGCGGACAAGATCAGCTGGACGATCGGCGAGGTCTCCTTGATGATCATGTGGCTCCACAGGTCGGCAGCCGCCAGGTCCCGCCAGCGCTCGTTGATCTCATCGATATCGAGATCGAAGTCGACCTCCATGAACTCGAGCAGGTGGAAGGCGAACAACGGCACATCGGCGTACGCCCCGGCCGTGACGTTGGTGATCGCCGACGCCCCGCTGATCCGCGGGTTGAGCTCGCCGAGGTAGACCTCGTCGGTGTCGGTGTCGACCAGCACATCGACCTCGAAGAACCCGCGGTACCCCTCGACGCCGAGCCGGTCCCCCAGCTTGCGGACCAGGTCCCCGGCCCGCTGCCGCAGCTCGTCGGTGAGCACCTCGGGGAACATCTCGTTGCCGCACCAGCCACCACGGTAGGGCGTCAGCTTGGCGTGCCCGGTCAGCTCGGTCATGAACGGGCCGACCACCGTGCCGTTGCGGGTCAGCACCGCCTCGACGGCGATCGGCCGGTTGTTGATCCGCTTCATCACCTTGACCTCGTGGCCGATGATGTCCTTGCGATGCTTCTTCCACCCCGACTCGTCGTCGATGAAGAAGGTGGTCTTGCCCGAGTCGCCGTACGCGGTCTGGATGACCAGGTCGGTGCCCAGGCCGGCCTCGGTGGTCAGCTTGACCAGCTCGTCGTACTCGTCCACGGTCACCAGGATGTTCGGCACGCTGGGCGCGCCGACGTCGTTGCCCAGCCGGGTGGTCACCAGCTTGGAGTCCAGGTGCTCGCGCAGTGCGGCCGAGGGCAGGATGAGGTCGTAGCCGAGCTCCTCGCAGATGCGCTCGGTCTCGGCGTCGAAGAACACCATCACGACCTTGGGCCGTACGCCGGCCGCCAGTCCCTGAGCCATGTGCGCCCGCACCTCGGGGTTGACCAGCAACCAGTTGTTGATCGCCTCACCGCTGTCGAACTCGATGTAGGGCTTGTGCTTCGGGGTGAACACCCGCGGGTGGGCGCCGTCCCAGCCGTCGTAGTAGGTGACGTAGGAGAAGTTCCGCACCCAGCGGTCCAGACCCAGCAGGTTGAACGGCGTCGCGCCGACGAAGTAGATCGGCACCTCGTTGGTCCGGAAGAAGTGCCGCACCTCGGAGATGTTGCGCAGCGGCCGCCCGCCACGCTCCACCGCCGGCGGCGCGTACGGGGCGTCGGTCCCGACGCTCACCTCGCTGGAGTCGAGCGCCGGGGGCTTCGGCTTCGCCGCGGACTTCCTGGGGGAACGGCTAGTGGCCATGAGGGTCCTCTTGTTCGTGGGTGAGCCGGGTGGGGTGGTGATGACCGTGGATGTTGCCCTCGGGGATGGGCGCAGTCCGCTCGCTCAGCAACGGGGTGAGCGGGTTCCAGGTGGTGCCGTCCCGCTCGTCCTGGCGTTTGCGGGCGATGGCCGACAACGCCTCGAGCACCACCCGGTTGGCCAGGGCCGCGGTGATGTCGGCGTGGTCGTAGGGCGGGCTGACCTCGACCACGTCGACGCCGACCACCGGCAGCTCGAGGCAGATCCGGCGTACGGAGTCGAGCAGCTCGCGGGCGGTGAGACCGCCTGGCTCGGGCGTCCCGGTGCCCGGTGCGTGACCGGGGTCGCAGACGTCGATGTCGACCGAGAGGTAGACGCCTTCACACTCGTCGGTGGCGATGGAGAACGCCTCGGTCAGGCATTCCGACAGTCCCCGGTGGACGATCTCGGTCATCTCGTACGACCGCATGCCCTGGTCGGCCATCCAGTCCAGGGTCTCGGGTTCGGGCCAGTAGCCCCGGAGCCCGATCTGCAGGAACCGGTCGCCGCGCACGGCGCCCGACTCGATCAACCGGCGCATCGGCTGACCGTGGCCCCACAGGGAGCCGAACTCGATGTCGCCGGTGTCGGCGTGGGCGTCGAAGTGGATCATCGAGACCCGTCCGGCTCCGATCACGTTGGCACAGCCCTTGGCATCGGGATAGGCGATCGAGTGGTCGCCACCGAGCGAGATCGGTATCGCGCCGGCGCGAGCCACCTTCTCCACCGCGGCCTCGAGTGCGGGCAGGGCCACCTCGACGTTCCCGGCGTACATCTCGACGTCGCCGGCGTCGTAGACCGTGAGGTCGCGCAGCCCGTCGGTGCGCAGAGCGAGCGAGGGTCGTGAGCCGTCGTGCGGCAGGTAGTCCGTGCCGCGGATCGCCTGCGGACCGAACCGGGCTCCGCTGCGGTAGGAGGTCCCCCCGTCGAACGGGGCGCCGAGGATGACGACATCGGCGTCGGCGTAGCTGGCCTCGTCGTCCAGGTCGCACCGCGGCACGCCGAGGAAGGTGAAGTCCGGCCCGAACTGCGGCCCGTAACGCGTCATCCGGCCAGCTCCTTGTCCACCGCGGCCAGGTCGGCCGCCACCGAGTCGTCGCGCAAGGTGTCGCCGCGGAAGAAGGCCGGGTGCCGGGCCCGTTGGATGGCCATCAACACCAGGCCGAGCAGGATCAAGCCGAGACCCAAGATCAACACCAGCCCGACACCGCCGATGTCGGCGCCGCTGCCGTAGTCCGGAGAAGCACTGTCGCGCAGGGTGATGATCAACACCGCGAACAGCCCGAGGCCGCCGAGCAGGGGGAACAAGAACTTGAAGGTGAAGCTGCCGGCGTTGCGGAACAGGTCGCGCCGGAAGAACCAGATGCAGCCGAACGCGGTCAGCCCGTAGTAGAAGCAGATCATGATGCCGAGCGAGAGGATCGTGTCGGTGAGCACGCTCTCGCTCAGGAACGTCAGCACGGAATAGAAGACGCCGGCTCCGACTCCGGCCGCGATGGTCGCCACCATGGGCGTCTTGTGCTTGGGGTGCAGCCGGGCGAAGCGCTCGGGAATCGCCTTGTACGACGCCATGGCCAGCAACGTCCGCGACGTGGGCAGGAAGGTCGTGATCAAGCTCGACGCCGAGGAGACCAGCACCGCCAGGTACAGCGCCAGGTCGAGCGGGTGGCCGAGGATGGGTTGGGCGAGGTTGCCGAACACGTTGTCCGACACCTCTTCGTTGGCCAGTCCCAGGCCCGTCTCCCCCAACCCGGCGTACATCTGGGTGGCGATCCCGACCAGCAGGTAGGTCACCAGGATCGAGGTGACGCAGAGCAGCGCGGCCAAGCCCGGGATCTTGCTGCTGTCCTTGGACTCCTCGTTGACCGTGAGGCTGGTGTCCCAACCCCAGAAGGCGAAGATCGAGCCGGACAGCCCGGCGATGAACGCCGACAACCCGAGACCGGCCGGGGAGAACCAGGACCAGCTGAAGGCCAAGCCGCCTTCGGAGCCACCCGACTTGGCGATCGCCACGACGGCGAAGATCACCAGCACGATGAGCTGGAACGACACCAGCACCATCTGCAGCTTCTCGGTGGCTTCGATCCCCCGGTAGGTCACCCAGGTGGCCAGCGCGAGCAGGGCCAGGCAGGTGATCACGTTGATGCCGCGGTTCTCCCACAGGCCGGAGACGTAGTCGCTGTTCACGGCGCTGCCGATGAACTGGAACAAGAACTGCACGGCGATGCCGGCCAGGTTGGACAAGACGATGATCGTGGCCAGCACGGCCGCCCAGCCGCCGATCCAGCCGACGTAGGGCCCGAAGGCCTTGCTGGTCCAGGTGAACGAGGTGCCGCAGTCCGGCAGCACCCGGTTGAACTCGCGGTAGGCGTACGCGGCGAAGAACATGGGCAGGAAGCCGGCGATGATCACCACCGGCATCTTCGCCCCCGCGCTCGCCGCCAGGATTCCCAAGGTGGCGGTCAACGCGTACGCCGGCGCCACCGAGGAGATGCTCAAGATGGTGCTGCCGACCAGCCCCACGGAGTTCTTGGCCAAGCCCTTGTCTGCCATGAGAGACGTCCTTCTCTTCGTGTCGATGAGGGTGGTGGCCCGACGGGGGCTGAGGCCGAGGTGCACGTCGTCGTGCGAGCGTGCGGTCGGTGGGAGGGTCAGCCCTCGAAGCCGTGGTACTGCATGACGTGCTTGATCCGGGTGTAGTCCTCCAACCCGTACGCCGACAGGTCCTTGCCGTAGCCGGAGTGCTTGAAGCCGCCGTGCGGCATCTCGGCCTGCAGCGGGATGTGGGTGTTGACCCACACGCAGCCGAAGTCGAGCCGCATCGACATCCGGGCCGAGGTGCCCGCGTCAGAGGTCCAGACCGAGGAGGCGAGCGCGAACTCGGTGTCGTTCGACATCCGTACGGCCTCGTCCTCGTCGCTGAACTTCTGCACGGTCATCACCGGGCCGAAGATCTCGGTGGTGATCAGCTCGTCGGTCTGCTCCAGATCCGCGATCACGGTCGGTTCGTAGAAGTAGCCCCGCTCCCCGGTGGCCTTCCCGCCGGTGACCAGTCTCGAGTGATCGGGAGCCCGGTCGACCAGGCCGGAGATGTGCCGGAGCTGGTTGGCGTTGTTGATCGCGCCGTAGAACAGGTCCTCGTCGTCGGGGTCGTAGCCCGTCCGGGTCCCGGCGGCGGCCTTGGCCAGCTCGGCGACGAACTCGTCGTAGATGCCGGACTGGCAGATCACCCGGGTGGCCGCGGTGCAGTCCTGACCTCCGTTGAACAGCCCGGCCATCCGGATGCCCTCGACCGTCGAGGACAGGTCGGCGTCGTCGAACACGACCACCGGGGCCTTGCCGCCGAGCTCCAGGTGGGCGACCTTGAGGTCCGCGGCGGCGTTGGTGGCCACCGCGATGCCGGCGCCGATGGAACCGGTGATCGACACCATCCGGGGGATCTTGTGCTGGGTCAGACCGGAGCCGGTGTCACGGTCACCGCAGATCAGGTTGGCCACGCCGGGCGGGAAGATGTCCTGCATCTTGCCCACCATCCAGGCGGCCGAGGCGGGCGTGGTGTCCGACGGCTTGAGCACCACGGTGTTCCCCGCGGCCAGGGCCGGGGCGAACTTCCAGACCGCCATCATCATCGGGTAGTTCCACGGCGCGATCTGGGCGACCGGTCCGCGCGGCTCCCGACGGATCGAGGACGTGAAGCCCTTCATGTACTCACCGCTCGACTTGCCCTCCAGCACCCGTGCGGCTCCGGCGAAGAACCGGATCTGGTCGACCATCGGCGGGATCTCTTCGCTCATGGTCAGCCCGAACGGCTTGCCGGTGTTCTCGCACTCGATCCGGACGAGCTCCTCGGCGTTGTCCTCGATCACGTCGGCCAGCTTGAGCAGGGCCCTCTGCCGCTCACTCGGTGTGGTCCACCGCCATTTCTCGAACGCGTCCCCCGAGGCCCGGCAGGCGGCGTCGATGTCTTCGGCCGAAGAGTTGGGCGAGGTGGCGTACACCTCACCGGTGGACGGGTTGATGATGTCGAGCACGTCGCCGCCGGCCGCGGGCGTGAACTCGCCGTTGATGATGTTGGTGAAGGTCTGCTTGTCGGTCATGGTGGTCCTTTCCATCAGCTCTTGCCCTCGGCCTGTGGGTGACAGTGGCCGCCGGTCGAGGCCCCGCTCGCCGGCGCGTCCATGGACGGGTTCTGGTCGAAGAAGCCGAACGGCTTGAGCCAGAACGAGATCGTGTCGGCCGGCATGATCGGCCAGTCCTCCACCCGGGTGATGTGGTGGATGCCGAAGACGTACCACAGCACCACATCGGTCCCGACGAGCGGAGCGTCCTGCTCGATCCAGCGCGTGATGCCGTCCTTCGACGGGTTCGACGAGCCGGAACCGTTCGACTGGGTCGGGTAGTCCCCGGCCGGCCAGCGCTCGGCGTCGTCGTGGGCGGTGACCCAGAGCGTGTGGCCGATCACCGGGGCCCGCTGGTAGACCGGCGAGGACGGGTCGAGCAGTGGTGGGATGGCCGCTCCCGGGACGATCTTGTACGCCGTGCTGGTCCCGTGCCGGTTCTTCCGGCTCGCGCTCGAGACCTTCCAGGCCCGCTGGGTCTCCCATCGGAAGTCGCGCGCCGAATCCCTCTCGGACGCGATGGTCGTCGACCGGGTGTGCACCGCCAGACCGTACGGGTTGTCGGCGTCGATGGGTGCCGCCACCGAGTCGACCTCGGTGACGGTGTTGTCCTCTCCGTCGACGTCGAGGTCCAGCTTGGCCACCAGGAAGTGCTGATGGAACGGTGCGTACGTCCGCTCGTCCACCAGGGTGCCGGTGGGCGAGGTGTCATCTCGACCGGGCAGCGGCGTGGTCACCATCAGGCCGGTGGCCCGCACCTCGCACTCGATGTTGCCGTCTTGGTAGAAGCGCCAGTAGATCAGGTACTCGTAGTTGGCCACGGTCGCGTGGATGGAGACGACCATCCGGCGCATCCGGCGCACCTGGGCGCCGGTCTCGGCGTCGACGTGCTTCCACAGCACGGCGTTGTCCTCCTCGTGCAGGCAGATGGCCTGCTTGATCACCTCGGGCTCGCCCGCGGTGTCGTGCACGACGGCGTCGAGGTAGACGATCTCCCCCAGGCAGTCACAACCCAGCTCCAAGGACGTGGTCATGAAGCCCAGGCCCCACTCGCCGATGTCGAAGGCGGTGCGCCGGTAGTGGTCGAAGCCGGGGTCGCGGTAGGGCACCACCATCTCGGCGAACGACATGCGGTAGGCGACCTCGCGCCGGGTTCCATGATCATCGAAGGCGACCTGGTAGATCACCGGACCCTCGCGGTAGTTGAAGCCCAGCCGCATCGACCAGTTCTGCCAGCGCAGCTCGTTGCCGTCCAGGGTGAACGACACCCCTTCAGGCTGGGTGATCTCGAGCGGCTTGAGGTCCTCGCGTTGCGGCAGTCCGGTGACGGCAGGGTCGTACTCGGCGTCCACCTGCGGCAGGCCGTAGTCATGATGATCTTCGATCTCGAGCACCTCGAGGGTGTTCATGTCGACGATGATCTTGAGACCGGAGATCGGGTGGGCATAGGGGTTGCCGCTCGGTGTCTCGCGCATCCACAGGTCGCACCAGCCGAGTCGCTTGTCGCGCCACTGCTCGGGCATCATCGCCTGGCCGTAGGTCCACACGTCGAACAGCACCAACGACGGGTCGGTGATCCCGCGTTCGGCCAGCTTGGCCAGCACGCCGGGGTGCTCGTGCAGCGCGTGGTCGACCTCGTGGTACTCGTCGATGGTGAAGTTCGGGCAGACGTCCGGCACGTGGGTCCACGAGTCGACCTGATCACCGACGAGGTCGACGACCGCCTCGTACGTCTGGTTGGTCTCGCGGTCCCACAGCACGGCGAACGAGCGGCGGTCGACGGCGCTGCCCGGCTGCCAGGCCTTGACCTCGGTCTTGGCCGGTTCCTTCAGCTCGATGGAGGCGAAGCGCCAGCTGCCGCCGATGCCCTGGTCGCGGCGCAGGATGGCCGCGGTCGACCGGAACTCGGCCTCCGACAACGGGTCGAGCGGGTGCGACGACATCGAAGATCCTCCCCAGATTCGGCGTACGAGCGACACGTCATCTCGGCAACCGGGCGACGCGGTGGTCAAAGTCTCGCATCGCGCGGTCCGCCCGTGCGCGGCGGCATGGGGAGAGTGAGGTCAACGCTTGCGGTGTGAAGCCAGGGATCGGACGGACAGGTCACGCGGCACGGAGGTGGTACGCAACTCATCCACCTCGGGCAGTCCGGCCGGCTTGCTGGGCGTGAACAGCCAGACCGTGAAGAACGCCTCCAGATCCTGCCCGGACACCTGTTCCGCGAGATCGATGAACTGGCTGGTGGTGCCGTTCCCGCCCGCTCGCTCGGTCGTCCAGCGCTTCAAGATCGTGAAGAACGCTGGATCCCCCACCTGCTGGCGCAGGTACTCCAAAGTCAGCGCGCCGCGGTAGTAGACCTGGAAGTCGAACAGCCCGTCCGGGCCCGGGTCGCCGATCGTCGTCGCCCAGAACCCCTCACCCTCTTCATCGTCGCTCGGTATGCTGGCCCAGCCCGCTCCGATCTGTTTCGTGGTGGCTTCGCCCTTGTGCTCGGCCCACAGCCACTCGGCGTAGGTGGCGAAGCCTTCGTTCAGCCAGATGTCCTTCCAGCCGGCCACACTGACGTCGTCACCAACCCATTGGTGAGCAGACTCGTGCACCACGACGCCCACCGCCTGGTCGGGACTCGCCCCGTCGAAGAAGCCCTTCGCGTAGATCGGCCGGGTCTGGTTCTCCAAGGCGAACCCGAGACCGGGATCGTTGTCGACGATGCCGCCACCCTGGGCGAACGGATAGGGCCCGAAGATGCCGGACAAGAACCGCAGGACCTCGGGCTGCATCGCCAAGGTGTCGCGGACGACGTCACCGGTCGAGACGATCTCCGCGGGGGTCCGGACCGCCCAGTTGACCATATTGGGCGGGCTGCCCGGCGGGGGTCCGGAGATCTTCCAGCCGTCCAGCGGACTGCTGTCCGGCTCGAACGAGGTGGAGCCCTGCCCCTTCGGCCCGACGACATTGTCGATCAGCACGCCGGAACCGGTGCCGAAGTCGGTCACCATCGACAGCGCGATCTCCACCTTCTGACCTTTGAACGCCTTGAGGTCCACCGACCAGTTCTCCCATCCGGCGGCCCGGAAGTCGGACTGGTTCCAGCTGCCCGTGGTGCCGCTCGGCCGGCACTCCTCATCGTTGCGCTTGGTCTGGTAGTGCTTGAGGAACGGGTAGGTGTCCAGCCAGAAGGGGCACTGGCCGGTGTCCTGGGTGGTGTGTCCGTTGCGGTCCTTCAGGGTGGTCCAGTTGTCGAAACCAACCCGATGGGCCTCGACGATGAAAGTCTCTTCGGAGAAGTCGTCGCCGCGATAGGCCTTGAACGTGAGCCGCCCGCCGGACTTGGGCACCGAGATGGTCCGGGTGAGCCGCTGGTAGTTGGCGGCGTCACTGGTCCCCGAGGCGAGGTAGTGGGTTCCGCTGCGTGGCTTGGGGGTCTCGAACAGCGTCACGTCGATGGCGTCCCAGAACGTGATCCCGTCCGAGACGTAGGACCGGACGTCGAACTGACCGATGGCCGCGGTGGCGAGATAGGGCGCCATCGGGTCGGTTGCCTCCCAGGTCCACGTCGTCGTCGTGGCCGTGTTCTGCTGGCCGGCCAGCCGGCCGTTGGCCACGACCTCCACGCCGCGGGGCACCGTCACCCGGAAGGTCATGGAGGCTTTGTCCAGGGGATGGTCGTTCACCGGGAACCAGGTCGCGGCCACATGGGGTTCGCCGGCGATCAGGGCCCCGTCACCGGTCGGGAAGACACCGGCCTTGCCCAGGGCCGGCTCATTAAGCAAGGTGGGTTTGCCCTGGTAGGCCACGGTCACGACGAACGAGGCACCCTTGCGGAGCGGCTTGCCGGGTGTGACGGTCAGCTCCTGACCGTCGCGCTCCCACCGCGTACGCATCCCGTTGACCCGCAGCTCGCTGATGCTCAACCCGACGAAGTCGAGGTGGAAGGCCGACAGCCGCTGCAGGGCCACGGCTTCGATCCGGGCGGACCCGACCAGCCGGTGGGTCTTCGGGTCGTACGCGAGAGTCAGGTCGTAGTGCTGGACGTCGTACCCGCCGTTGCCATCTTTCGGGAAGTACGGGTCTCCGATCCCAGCCGCCCCGGGCTGGGCCGGCGGTCGAGGTCCGGCCACGGCCGCCCCCATCGGCATCACCGCCAGCACCATCGCCGTCACGATCGCCGTCAACACCTTGCGCATGCCAGGACCCCCTCGTCGGTGGCCTCAACCTCGCAGTGATCACTCCCCCGGTCAATACAGTTAAGTGCCCGTCTCGACCAGACGACCCCTAAGCCCATTCGCCCCTGAGCTCAGCCCGCGTTGACCAGGCACCGCGATTTCGGTGGCTGGGGAACAAATGGGTCGGGGGCGGAACTTGTACCCGTCATGCGCACTGACACCTCGACCAAGACCATCGGCACCTCCGAGCTCGACGTCTTCCCCCTCGCCCTCGGCGGCAACGTCTTCGGGTGGACCGCCGGCGAAGCCGAGTCGTACAACGTGCTGGACGCTTACTTCAATGCGGGAGGCAATCTCGTCGACACGGCGGATGCCTACTCCGCCTGGGCTCCCGGCAACGTCGGTGGCGAGTCCGAGACCATCGTCGGGCTGTGGCTGAGCCAGCGGGGCAATCGGGAGAACATGATCATCGCCACCAAGGTGAGCCAGCACCCGGACTACCCGGGACTGTCGGCCGCCAACGTGGCCGCAGCGGCCCGGGCGTCGCTCAAGCGGTTGGGCACGGACTACATCGATCTGTACTTCGCCCACTTCGACGACGAGTCGACGCCGCTCGAGGAGACAGTGGCGGCTTTCGACACCCTGGTCCGGGCGGGCACGGTGCGCTATGTCGGCCTGTCCAACTACCGACCCGAGCGGGTCGCCGAGTGGCTGGCCATCGCCGACCGGACCGGAGCAGCCCGCCCGGTGGCCCTGCAGCCGGGCTACAACCTGGTCAACCGCAACGGCTACGAGGCCAGGCTCGCCCCGCTGGCCGTGGAGCAGGGGTTGGGGGTCCTGCCGTACGCCGGACTGGCCGCCGGCTTCCTCACCGGTAAGTACCGTACGACCGCCGATCTCGAGGGAGCCGCCCGCGGGCGGTCCGCCCAGCGCTACCTGAACGAGGCCGGGCTGCGCGTGGTCGGCGTGCTCGAGGAGGTGGCTCGAGCGCACGAGGTCGAGCTGGCCACAGTGTCTTTGGCCTGGTTGAACACCCGGCCCGGGGTCGTGGCCCCGATCGCCAGCGCCCGGTCGGTCGAGCAGCTGCCGGCCCTGTTGGCTGCGGCGACCCTGGTCCTGGACGAGTCCGAGCTCGCTGCGCTGGATGCGGCTTCGGCCCAGATTCCCGGCTGAGCGCTCAGAAGCCCAGCCGGTTGAGGTGCTTGGCGTCGCGCTGCCACTCCTTGAGCACCTTGACCCTCAGGTCGAGGTAGACCGGCGTGCCGAGCAGAGCCTCGATCTGGTGTCGGGCGGCCGCGCCGATCTCGCGCAGCCGGCTGCCCCGGTGACCGATGATGATGCCCTTCTGCGAGTCCCGCTCGACCACCATCGAGGCGAAGATGTCCAGCAGGGGCTTGTTCTCGGGCCGGTCGGCGCGCAGCCCCATCTCCTCGATCACCACCGTGATCGAGTGCGGCAGCTCGTCGCGTACGCCTTCCAACGCGACCTCGCGAATGAGCTCGGCGACCAGCGTCTCCTCCGGCTCGTCGGTGATGTCACCGTCTGGGTAGAGCGCCGGACCCACCGGAAGCAACGAGACCAAGGTGTCGGCCAGGTCGTCGAGCTGGCTGTCTCCCCGTCCGACCGAGCCGCTGTCCATCCAGCCGCGGGCGGAGACGGGGATGATGTGGGTCCAGCTGATGTCGAGCTTGTCTTCGAGCGCTTGGATCGCCATCAGGTGCTCGGCCATCCGCGACGGGGAGACCAGGTCGGACTTGGTGGCGATCGCTACGAGGGTCGGCCGCTTGGGCAGCTTCGCGATCTCGCCGACCAGGTAGGTGTCGCCGGGCCCGATCCGCTCGTTCGCGGGAAGGCAGACCCCGACCACGTCCACCTCGGTCCAGGTGCCGCGGACCAGGTCGTTGAGCCGCTCCCCCAGCAGGGTCCGCGGCCGGTGCAGTCCAGGCGTGTCGATCAGCACCAGCTGAGCATCGCTGCGGTGCACGATGCCGCGGATGGCGTGCCGGGTGGTCTGCGGCTTGGACGAGGCGATGGCGATCTTGCTGCCGACCAGGGCGTTGGTCAGGGTCGACTTGCCGGCGTTCGGACGGCCCACGAAGCAGGCGAAGCCGGACCGGAACCCGTCGACGGCGGCTGGCGGCTGGGTGGGGGTTTCGGACATCAGACCTCGATTACGGACTGCACGGCGCCCTGGGGATCGGTGAACCAGACGACCACACCCGTGCCGGGCAGATCGCGTACGACGGCCAGATCGTCGGCGGTCGGCGCTTCGACCGAGGCCAGGGCCACCGCCTCCAGGCCTTGGGCGCCGGAGGAGACAGCCATGGCCACGGCGACCGCGATGGCTGAGAGTTGCAGGTGCTCGAGGTGGACGCTGGTCGCGGCGTAGGTGCGTCCGTCGGTGTCGCGGACGCAGGCGCCCTGGGCCGCCTGGGTCCGGGCCCTGGACGCCTTGGCCAAGGTGATGATCTTGCGGTCCTCGGGATCGGTCGGCCCTTCGGCAGGCTCAGGGGACGTAGGGGGCTCAGGGGTCGTCATGAGGCGCGGACCGGCTGCTCGGCGACGATCCGGGTGGCGGCATCGGTCCGCGCGTCGTCGATGGACTCGTCCTCGGTGATCTTCGTGGCGATCACCGTCCCGATCCGGTTCCGTCGGCCCGTGGACCGCTCGGCGACCAGCTCGAGCCCGCCGTACTGGACGACCGATCCGGCGATCGGCACCTTGTTCAGCTCCTTGGCCATCAGGCCGCCCACCGTCTCCACGTCGTCGTCGTCGAGCTTGAGCCCGAACAGCTCGCCGAGCTCATCGACCGGCAGCCGGGAGGACACCCGGAAGCGCTCGTCCCCGAGCTCGGTGATGTCGGTGTTCTCCTCGTCGTACTCGTCGGTGATCTCACCGACGATCTCCTCCAGGATGTCCTCGATGGTGGCCATGCCGGCCGTGCCGCCGAACTCGTCGACCACGATCACCAGGTGGACCCGCTTGAGCTGCATCTCTTGCAGCAGCTCGTCGACCGGCTTGGAGTCGGGGCACCAGACCGGCGTCCGGACCATCGAGCCCACCCGCTCGGTGGACTGCGCGTCGGGCTTGTCGTAGACGCGCTTGATCACGTCCTTGAGGTAGAGCACCCCGACCACGTCGTCCAGACCGTCGCGGATGACCGGGATCCGGCTGAAACCGGAGCGCAGCGCGAGCGACACGGCCTGGCGCAGCGTCTTGTACTCCTCGATGAAGACCATGTCCGTACGCGGCACCATCACCTCGCGGACGATGGTGTTGCCGAGGTCGAAGACCGAGTGGATCATCTTGCGCTCGTCGGAGTCGATCAGCTCACTGGTCTCGGCCAGGTCGACCAGCTCGCGCAGCTCGGCCTCGGTGGCGAACGGGCCGTCGATGAAGCCCTTGCCCGGGGTCAACGCGTTGCCGATCATGATCAGCAACCGCGGGAAGGGCCCGAGCACCGTGGTCACCAGCACCAGTGGACCGGCGAAGGCGCAGGCCACCCGGTTGGCGTGCTGACGGCCCAGGGTGCGGGGAGCGACCCCCCAGAACACGTACGAGACGATGATCATGGAACCGGCGGTGATCAGGCCGGCCTCCCAGGTCTTCGGGATGTTGGAGAAGACCACCTTGGCCACCAGGGTGATCGCCGAGATCTCGATCATGGTCCGCAGGAACAGTGCGGTGTTCAGGTAGCGCGGCGGGTCGTCGACGAGGCGTCGGACCCGCTGCGCACCGGGCACGCCCTCGGCCACCAACCGGTCGGCCCGGGCCTTGGAGAACGAGGACAGGGCCGCCTCGGCAGCCGCGGTGACCCCGGCGAAGATCACCAGCACCAAGGCGATGGTGAGCTCGAGCCAGTCGTTGGTGTTCACGGCCGGCTCGGCCGATCCGGACGCTGGTCAGCCCAGGCGGCGATGATCTTGTCCTTCAGGCCGAACATCTCCGACTTCTCGTCGTCGTCGGCGTGGTCGAACCCCAGCAGGTGCAAGAGCCCGTGCACCAGCAGGTACTCAGCCTCCGACTGCGGCGTCCGGTTGTGCTCGCGGGCCTGACGATCGGTCACGGCCGGGCAGAGCACGATGTCGCCGAGCAGGCCCAGGGGCGGGTCCTCGTCATCCTCGGGCGGCCGGAGCTCGTCCATGGGAAAGCTGAGCACGTCGGTCGGTCCCGGCTCACCCATGTACTTCTCGTGGTAGGCGCTCATCGTGCCTTCGTCGACCAGCAGGATGGACAGCTCGGCCTGTGGGTGGATGCGCAGCTGATCAAGGGCGAAGGTGGCGAGACGGACGAGGCCCGGACTGTCGGCCTCCAGACCGGACTCGTTGTTGATGTCGATCGTCACGGGGTTCTCATTCTGGGGCGGGCCTCAGCGATAGTTGCGGGGATTGGGCTCGGCGGCCTCGAACTTGTCGTAGGCCGCGACGATGCGACCCACCAGCTTGTGGCGTACGACGTCATGGTTGGTCAGGTGGCAGAACGCGATGTCGTCCACGTTGTCCAAGATCCCCTGGACCACGCGCAGACCACTACGGGTGCCACCCGGCAGGTCGACCTGGGTGATGTCGCCGGTGACCACGATCTTGGAGTTGAAGCCGAGCCGGGTCAAGAACATCTTCATCTGCTCCATCGAGGTGTTCTGGGCCTCGTCCAAGATGATGAAGGCGTCGTTCAGCGTCCGACCGCGCATGTAGGCCAGCGGCGCCACCTCGATGGTCCCGGCGGTCAGCAGCCGCGGGATCGTGTCGGGGTCGAGCATGTCGTGCAGCGCGTCGTAGAGCGGTCGGAGGTACGGGTCGATCTTGTCGTTCAGCGTGCCGGGCAGGAAGCCCAGGTGCTCCCCGGCCTCGACCGCGGGCCGGGTCAAGATGATCCGGTTGACCTGCTTGTCCTGCAGCGCCTGCACGGCTTTGGCCACCGCGAGGTAGGTCTTGCCGGTGCCGGCGGGCCCGATGCCGAAAACCACGGTGTGCTTGTCGATGGCGTCGACGTAGCGCTTCTGGTTCAAGGTCTTGGGCCGGATGGTCTTGCCGCGCGAGGACAAGATGTTGTGGGTCAGCACGTCCGCCGGATGGGCTTCCTCGCGGGCGGTGAGCATCGACACCGTGCGCTCGACGTTGTCCGCGGTCAGGCCCTGGCCGGTGCGCAGCACGGTCATCAGCTCGGTGATGACCTCGGCGGCGAGCTCGACGGCGGCGTAGGAACCGGTCAGCGTGACCTCGTTGCCGCGGACGTGGATGCCGGCGTCGAGCTCACGCTCGAGAATGGCCAGGAACTCATCCCGGGGACCCAGCAGGTTGACCATCTCCACCGACGCCGGCACCAGGACCTGGCGCTCGGCCTCGATCGCGGGCTCAGCGGCTCGGGCGGCACTAGGACGGGCGTGTGCAGCCTCGGCGGCGCTGGCGATGCGTTCTGACCTACTCAGGGGTTTCCTCGCTGACGGGTGGGGACTCTTGCCCCCCATCCTAGTGATGCACAGCCTGAGGCCCAAAGAGTCAGCCGGAGCTGGCGTTCCGATCGGGTCGGGCGAAGTGGTCGGTGGCGTTGACCAGCGCTGACAAGATGCCGCGCTCGGAGAAGGCGTGACCAGCCGTCGGCGCGACGGTGAACGTGGCCTGCGGCCAGGCGAGGTGCAGGTCGTACGCGGTGACCGCCGGGGTCGCGACGTCGTAGCGGCCCTGGACGATGACACCCGGGATGTCGGCCAGCCGGTGCGCGTTCGCGATCAGCTGCCCCTCACCCCGCTCGTCGGTGCCGAACCAGCCACCGTGGACGAAGTAGTGGTTCTCGATCCGCGCGAAGGCCAGGGCGTAGGCCGGCTCGCTGAACTCCGCGATCAGCTGCGCATCGGCTTCCAGGGTGATCGTGGCGGCCTCCCACGAGCTCCAGGCGACCCCCGCCGGCCCGTGCACCGCCGGGTCGGGGTCGAACAGCAGGTCGTGGTAGGCCGCGATCGCGTCACCGCGGAAGGACCGGCCGCCCAGCGGCGCGAGGAATCTGGCGTAGCGTTCCGGGAACAGCTGACCGGCCCCGCCGTTGTAGTAGAAGTCGAGCTCGCTGCGGCGCAGGGTGAAGATGCCGCGCAGGATGAGCTCAGTGACCCGCTCCGGGTGCTCCTCGGCGTACGCGAGGGCCAAGGCGCTGCCCCACGACCCGCCGAAGACCTGCCAGCGCTTGATGCCGCGGTCAGCCCGGAGCCGCTCCAGGTCGGCCACCAGGTGCCAGGTGGTGTTGGTGGCGAGGTCGGCGGCGGGATCGCTGGCGTGCGGGAGGCTCCGACCACAGCCCCGCTGGTCCAGCAGCACGATCCGGTAGCGGGCGGGGTCGAAGAGGCGGCGTACGGCCGGCGTGCTGCCGCCACCCGGTCCGCCGTGCAGGAAGACCACCGGCTTGCCGGCCGGGTTGCCGCACTCCTCCCAGTAGATCCGGTGCCCGTCGCCGACGTCGAGCAGTCCGTCGGCGTATGGCTCGATCTCGGGATAGAGGCCACGAGCGCTGGCGGTCATCCGGTGCCCCGAGCCGGTCATCGGATCGGACGGGCTCAGAACCGGTCGTCCGGGACGATGTGGATGGCGGCTTCCTCCGCGCTGGCGGCCGCCCCGTCGATGCCGACGTCGGAGCCGACGAGGTCCTTGTCGGTGTCCGGCCCGATGCCTTCGTTGGGGTCGACCAGCCGCCCGGCCCGCTCGTAGCCCACCTCACCGTCGTCGAGGTTCTCCAGCTCGTCGCGGACGGTCAAGTTGTCCTCGGGCTCGGCCTCGGCGTACGGATCGGGCTCGGGGACCTCCTCGGCGAGCCGTTCGTCCAGGGTCTCCCGGTCGCCGATCCTGGTCTCGACCGAGTAGTTCTCCGGCGGGGAGTAGCCCTCGTCCAACGCGTCGGCTACCCCACGATCGACCAGCGAGTCCTCCGGCTGGAACTGGTCCTGGTCCAGCTGCTCGGAGCGGTCGTCATCAGCGGTGTCGTTCACGTAGTCACTCATGGCCCCAAGCCTGCCATGGGACGCGGCGGGCACCGGTCGGGGCCGTAGGATCGCTGCCCGTGACCACGCTCGACCCGGCCCGCACCACCGACCCGGTGCCGGCGGCCCGCTTCGCCACCACCCCGAGTGGCCTCTATGCCATCGTGGTGGCCGTCTTCTGCGGCCTGCTGCTGATCTCGAACGTGGCGGCGACCAAGCTCATCACCGTGGCCGAGAACGTGCCGCTGCTGCAGACCATCAGCACCGACGGCGGCGCGCTGCTCTTCCCGCTCACCTACATCCTCGGCGACGTGCTGGCCGAGGTCTACGGGCTGCGCCAAGCCCGCCGGGCCATCTGGGTCGGGTTCGGCCTGGCCGCTCTGGCGTCGGTGACCTTCTTGGCGGTGGGTGCGGCACCGCCCGGCCCGGGCTATGAGAACCAGGACGCCTTCCTCGCGGTGCTCGGTTTCGTGCCCCGGATCGTGGTCGCCAGCCTGGTCGGCTATCTGGCCGGGCAGTTCCTCAACGCGTACGTCCTGGTCAAGAT
Source organism: uncultured Actinomycetota bacterium (assembly GCA_963740705.1). Taxonomy (GTDB): domain Bacteria; phylum Actinomycetota; class Actinomycetes; order Propionibacteriales; family Propionibacteriaceae; genus Microlunatus. Next base: position 333,996 of record CAVUGB010000004.1, on the reverse strand, counting down.
CAAGCAACGCTTCGGTGAGCGCCGGATGTGGGTCCGCCTGGTCGGGTCGACCGTGGTCGGTGAGTTCGCCGACACCGCGCTGTTCTGCTTCATCGCCTTCGTGGGCGTCATCCCCACCTGGACCGAGTTGTTCAGCTACACCGTGGTCGGCTACGTCTACAAGGTCGCGGTGGAGGTCGTGCTGCTGCCGGTCACGTACGCGGTGATCTCGGCCATCAAACGGCGTGAGCCCGGCTACGCGGTGAGTCGGGAGGCGCCCGTACGCGTCGGCACCCGGCCCCCCACTGCACAGGTGCGCCAGCTGCGGCTTGTCGTAGCCGCTGACGACTACGACGCGGCAGTGCGGTTCTACCGCGACGAGCTCGGGCTCACTCAGGCGGAGACCTACGACTCCGAGGGTGGGGCCAAGGTGATGATCCTGGACGCCGGCCGCGCGACTCTCGAGCTTTCCAACCGGGCTCAGATCGACCTGATCGACACCGTCGAGGTGGGGCGTACGGGGGTCAGCGGGCAGTATCGGGTGGCCTTCGAGGTCGACGACGCGGCCCGGGTCTCCGACCGGCTGGCCGCGGCCGGCGCCGAGCTCGTCGCGCCTGCGACCACGACGCCCTGGAACTCCCTCAACGCCCGGCTGATCGGTCCCGCCGATGTGCAGCTGACGATCTTCACCGAGCTCGACCGCTCAGGCGGTGACGACCGGTAGGACGATCAGACCGGCGGTGCGGCTTCGTCCCGACTCAGCCGGCGGGCCCGGTCGAGGCTGACCAGGTGCACGTCGAGCACTTTGGCGCCGACCAGGATGTCCGACGGCGGCGCCTCCTGAGCCAGCGCCCGCTGCGCAGCGTCGCCCTCGCTGTCGGCTATCAGCTCGACCGTGATGGCCTCCACGCGGATCAGGCTCACCGCAAAGGTCTTCTGCCTTCTGTCCCAGGGACCAGCCATGGCGCCATGCTCCCACGATTACCCCGAGCCGATCAGACCTGGTGGAAGAGTTCCCCGCCAGCAGTCAACGGGTCAAAAGTCCACCTCACCCCAGCCTCAGCCGGGGTTTCCGGCCGACGTGCGGTGGTAGTAACGGCCGAGAAACTCCGACTTGAACTCGTCGAACGTGCCGTCGTCGATGCTGGTCCGGATGGTGTCGACCAGCCGGATGATGAACCGCTCGTTGTGGATCGTGGACAGGGTCGAGGCCAGCATCTCCTTGGCCTTGAACAAGTGGTGCAGGTAGGCCCGGGTGTAGTGGGTGCAGGTGTAGCAGTCACACGTCTCGTCGACAGGCGCGAAGTTGCGACGCTGCGCAGCGTTGACCACGTTGAACCGTCCGTCCAGGGTGTAGAGCGCGGCGTTGCGGGCGACCCGGGACGGGGACACGCAGTCGAAGGTGTCAGCGCCGTTCTCGATCGCGGTGAAGAAGTCGTCCGGCTCGGATATTCCGAGCAGGTGCCGGGGCTTGTGGTCGGGGATCTCGTCGCAGCACCAGCCGACGATGGTGCCCAGGTTCTCCTTCTCCAACGCGCCGCCGATGCCGTAGCCGTCGAAGCTGCGGGGCTCGTGGTCCTCACCCGCGATCAGCAGCGACTCCAGGTCCCGGGTCGCCTGCCGCCGCAGGTCCTCGTACTGCGCGCCCTGGATGACGCCGAACAACGCCTGGTAGGGCTTGCCGGCCCGCTCGCGGGTCAGGCGCTGGTGCTCGACCAGGCAACGCTCGGCCCAGGCGTGGGTCCGCCGTACGGACTGCACCTGGTAGTCCCGGGTGTTCATCAGCGTGGTCAGCTCGTCGAAGGCGAACATGATGTCGGCCCCGAGCTGGTGCTGGATCTGCATCGAGATCTCCGGGGTGAACCGGTGCTTGGTGCCGTTGAGGTGCGAGGTGAACGTGACTCCGTCGTCGTCGACATGGGCCAGCCGCTGGCGTCCGTCGGCGATGATGTCGTCGTCGGCCAGGCCGGCCGTGTCCATGGCCAGCACCTTCTTGAAGCCGACGCCGAGGCTCATCACCTGGAAGCCGCCGCTGTCGGTGAACGTCGGACCGGGCCAGTTCATGAAGCGGCCGAGCCCGCCGGCCCCGTCGACGATGTCGGAGCCGGGCTGGAGGTAGAGGTGGTAGGCGTTGGCCAGCACCGCCTGCGCCCCGAGCTCCTGCAGGGTCTCGGGCAGCACCGCCTTGACCGTGGCCTTGGTGCCCACCGCGATGAACGCCGGCGTCTCGATCCGCCCGTGCGGCGTGCTGATGGTGCCCGTACGCCCCCGTCTCCCCGGCAGCTGGGTGCCAGGCGTGAACGCGAAGCCACCAGCGCGCCGTGAGTCACCCCCGTCGTTTCCCGAGCTTGTCGAAGGGCTCGTCAGAGCTTCCACGTCATCCGCCTGACCACTCATCGCAGCAGCAGCCCGGCCAGCGCGACCACACCGGCGGTGGAGGTGCGCAGCACGCCGTCGCTGACCAGGACCGGTTGGCGCACCGGCGGCGACGAAGGCATCCAGCTCGTCGGGCGCGATGCCGCCCTCGGGCCCGACGATGATCATCACCGTCCCCGAGGAGGGCAGCTCGACCTGGGCCAGCGACTGCCCGGCTTCCTCGTGCAGCACCAGCGCGAGCTCGACGCCACCGAGCCGCTGGAGCAGCTGCTTGCTGCTGACCGGCCTCGCTCACCGTGGGGACGGCCAGCCGACGCGACTGCTTGGCGGCCTCCCGCACGGTCGACCGCCAGCGGGCCAGAGCCTTCTCACCCCGGTCGGCCGACCAGCGCACGATCGACCGAGACGCCGACCAGGGCACGATCTCGTCGACGCCCATCTCGGTGAGCATCTCGATGGCCAGCTCCGAGCGGTCGCCCTTGGCCAGGGCCTGGACGGCCACCAGGTGCCAGCGCCGGGTCGGCGCCTGCCGGTGGTCGGTCACCTCGATGACGAGCCCGGTCTTGGCGGCCGTCATCACCCGACCCTCGATCCCCCGCCCGCTACCGTCGCCCAGCAGCACCATCTCCCCGGCAGCGATCCGTCGGACCACGGCGGCGTGACGACCCTCGGGGCCGGTCGAGCTCGACCCGGCTGCCAAGCGGCGGTAGCGGATCGGCGAGCTGGTCGAGCAGGAACAGCGGGAACGTCACCGGCGCTCCGTCACGAGCCGCTCAGCGAGCCGACGACACCGATCACGAACAGCACGACCCCGAACGCGGCCAGCAGGTAGGGCCAGTAGGTCACCGGCACGAAGAAGAACGTGGACCGGGGCCTGGTCCAGATCTGCTCGCCGGTCTGCGGGTGCAGCACGGGCAGCTGCTGGTGCGTCTGCCGAACACCGTTGGCGTGCACGACCGGCTCGGGGAGCGGCTGCAGAAATGATGCCGGCCGCGGCTTGTCCAGCCGGCGTTCGAGCACCGAGCGGTGGAAGAAGAACAGCCCGACCGCGCTGATCACCTCGCCCAGACCGATGAACATCGGCACCGACGGCCCGGAGGCGGCCTGCACCCCGGCCAAGGCCTTGATCACGAAGCCGAGGCCGACACCGGCGCCGAAGAACAAGAACACGAAGAAGCCCCAGCGGCTCCAGATGAGCATCGGCTACTGCCCGGCGAACGCATCTCGGAGTCGACCGAAGACTCCCCGGCCGTGCTTCTGCACCGACACCTCGGGCTGGGTCTCCTCACGCAGCTCGGCCAGCTGCCGCAGCAGCTCGCGCTGCTCGTCATCGATCCGGGTGGGGGTCTGGACGAGCAGGGTGACGCCCAGCTGACCGCGACCACTGGCTCGCAGCCGCGGCACACCCTTGCCGTCGATCGCCACCCGGGTGCCCGACTGGGTGCCGGCCGGCACGCCGACCCGGACACTCTGGCTCTCCGGCTCCGCGTCCTCCACGTCGGCTTCCAGAGTGGTCACGGTGACCTCGGTGCCCAACGCAGCGGCCGTCATCGGGATCCGGACGACGACCTCCAGGTCGTCGCCCTCGCGGCGGAAGACCTCGTGCGGCGCGACGTTCAGCTCGACGTACAGGTCGCCGGCGGACCCGCCGCCCGGTCCGACCTCGCCGTGCGAGGCCAGGTGGATGCGGTTGCCGCTGCTGACCCCCGCCGGGATCTTGACGTTGATCGTCCGGTTGGAACGGACCCGGCCGTCGCCGGCGCACTCCACGCACGGGTTCGGGATGACCGTGCCGTAGCCACGGCAGGTCGGGCAGGGCTGGGTGGTGCGGATGTCGCCGATGAACGAGCGCTGCACATGGGTCACGTCACCCTGGCCGTGGCAGGTGGCGCACTTGACCGGCTTGGAGCCCTCAGACGCACCCGAGCCGTTGCACCGCGGGCACAGCACGGCGGTGTCGACCCGCAACGGCTTGGTGGTGCCGAACGCTGCCTCGGCCAGCTCGAGGTCGAGGCGTACGAGCGCGTCCTGGCCCCGGCGGACCCGGGACCGCGGGCCCCGGGACGTCTGCTGGCCGAACATCGCGTCGACCAGGTTGGTGAAGTCGAAGCCGCCGGCCTGGCCGCCGCCGAAGCCCCCGTTGAAGCCGCCCATCCCGCCACCGAGCGGGTCACCGCCGCGGTCGTAGAGGTCACGCTTCTTGGGGTCCTGCAACACCTCGTACGCCTCGGCCACCTTCTTGAACCGGTCGGCGGCGTCGGGCTCGGCCGCGACGTCGGGGTGCAGCTTCATCGCCAGCTGGCGATAGGCCTTCTTGATCTGCTCCGGCGTCGCGTCACGCGAGACGCCCAAGATCTCGTAGTAATCCGTGCTCATTCTTCTGTGTTCATCCTTCAGAGAGGAATCGGCCCACGTAGCGCGCTACGGCTCTGACCGAGGCCATGGTTGAGGGGTAATCCATCCGCGTCGGCCCGACGACCCCGAGTGTGGCGAAGATGTCGAGCTGGCTGCCGTAGCCGCTGGCGACGACCGATGTCGACTGTAGTTCCTTGTAGGGATTTTCCTGACCGATCCGGACGGTGACGGCATCGGCCGTGCTGGCCTCACCGAGCAGCTTGAGCAGCACCACCTGCTCCTCCAAGGCTTCCAGCACCGGCTTGACCGTCGTCTCGAACTCCGCGCCGTAGCGGGTCAGGTTGGGCATCCCTCCGACCACCATCCGGCTGGACGCCTCGCTGCTGAGCATCTCCAGCAGGGTGGCGACCGCTGCCTGACCGATAGTGGCCAGCGAGGGCGGCACCTGGTCGACCAGCCGGCTCAGCCGGGCCGCGGCCTGGGAGGACGAGTTGCCGACGGCGGCGGCGTTCAGGTGCGCGCGCAGCTCGGCCAGCGTCTCCTCGTCGTGCTCGGGCAGCTCCAGCGCCCGCTGCTCGATCCGGCCGGTCGAGGTGATCAGGATCAACAGCATCCGCTGGGTGGTGAGCGAGACCACCTCCACGTGCCGCACCGTCGAGTGGCTCAGGGTCGGGTACTGCACGATCGCCACCTGCTGGGTGACCTGGGCCAGCAGCCGCACGGTGCGCAGCAGCACGTCGTCGAGGTCGAGCGCACCCGAGAGGAACGTCTGGATCGCCTTCTGCTCGGCGACCGACAGCGGCTTGACCGACCCCAGCCGGTCGACGAACAACCGGTAGCCCTTGTCGGTGGGAATCCGCCCAGCGCTGGTGTGGGGCTGGGTGATGTAGCCCTCCTCCTCCAGCGCCGCCATGTCGTTGCGTACGGTGGCCGGGGAGACGCCGAGGTCGTGGCGCTCGACCAGGGCCTTGGACCCGACCGGCTCCTGGCTGGAGACGTAGTCGGTGACGATCGCCCGCAGCACCTCGAGCTTGCGCTCGTCCATGGGTCTCCCTCCGTCAGCCTGGGTCGAGTGCGGCCGGGTCCGCCGCCGATCTGCGAGGAGTTTGGCACTCGCGCGAACAGAGTGCCAGTCTAGCGTGATGAGCGAACCGGGACCGGCGGACGAGCACACGGCGGAGTTCGCGCTGGGACCGTGGCGTGAGGTCGCGATCGGGGTCTACGTCGCGGTGGCCGAGCCCGAGTCGGTCTCGATCGGCCTGGTCGTCGGCACCGAAGCCGCGCTGCTGGTGGACACCGGCTCCAGCCCGGAGCAGGGCGCGGCGATCCGGGCCGCCGTGGCCGAGGTCACCGACCGGCCGCTGACGGCGGTCGTGGTCACGCACTGGCACTTCGACCACGCGTTCGGCCTGGGCGCTTTCCCTGACCTGACGACCATCGCGCACGAGTCCGTACGCGGTCGGCTCGGCTCGGCCGAGGCAGCGGGCGAAGCCGTTCGGCTTGGCCTCGACGTGGCCGAGTTGGCTGGCCCGAGCCGGGAGATCGTGGTGGCCACCGCCGTCGACCTCGGCGGCCGCCGGGTGGAGATCGCCCACCTGGGTGAGGGTCACACCGACGGAGACCTGGTCGTGGTCGTGCCGGACGCCGACCTGATCTTCGCCGGCGACCTGATCGAGTCGGCCGGGCCGCCGTCGTTCGGCTCCGACTCCCGCCCCGACGCCTGGGCCGGGACGCTGGACGGGGTGATCGGGCTGATGACGGCGACCACGGTGCTGGTGCCGGGCCACGGCGCGCCGGTCGACCGGGAGTTCGTCTTCGAGCAGCGCGGCCGCATCGCCGCCGGCGCTCAGCCGATCCCCACGGCCGACGAGGGTCGGCCGCACCTGCCGCTGGTCTGACCTCAGCGGACCAGCCCGGACTGGTAGGCGATCACCACGGCCTGCGCGCGGTCGCGAGCGCCGAGCTTGATCATGGTCCGGCTGACGTGGGTGCGGGCGGTGGCCGGGCTGACCACCAGCCGGGCGGCGATCTCCTCGTTGTTCAGACCCTCCCCGATCAAGGCCAGCACCTCCCGCTCGCGCTCAGTCAGCTCGCCGAGCTGTGGGTGGGTCCGGCGGACCACCGAACGGGCGGTGAACGACTGCACCACCCGGCGGGTGACCGACGGCGACAGCAACGACTCCCCGGCCGCCACCACCCGGATGGCCCGGAGCATCTCCACCGGCTCGGTGTCCTTGATCAAGAACCCGGCCGCGCCGGCCTGCAGGGCCTCGAAGACGTACTCGTCCAGCTCGAACGTGGTGAGCATGATCACCCGGACGCCGGACAGCTCCGGATCGGCGACGATCTGCCGCAGGGCAGCGATCCCGTCGAGCTGCGGCATCCGGATGTCCATCAAGATCACGTCCGGTCGGGTGCGCCGAGCAAGATCGACAGCGGCTCGCCCGTTGTCGGCCTCGCCGGCCAGCTCGAGGTCGGACTCGGACTCGACCAGCACCCGCAAGCCCATCCGGACCAGCGGCTGGTCGTCGACCAGGGCGACCGAGATGGTCACGAGGTCCGGCCCAGCGGCAGCTCGGCGCGAACGACCAACCCGCTGGGTTCGCCCACCTGGACCTCGATCGTGCCGCCCACGCCGTGGGCCCGCTCGCGCATGCCGCCGATGCCGTTGCCCTCGACCGGAGGGCTGGTCGTCGGACCGCGGTCGGACACCTCGATGCTCAGCCGGGCCGGGGACTGGACCAGCCGTACGGCGGCAGCCGCCGAGCCGGCGTGCCGCACCACGTTGGTCAGCGCCTCCTGGATGATCCGGAAGGCGGCCTGGTCGACCGCGACCGGCAACCGGGCCGGCTCGACACCGTCGCGCACCACCGTGACCTCGCGGCCGGCGCCGACCAGGGCAGCCACCAGGTCGTCCAGCCGGGCCAGACCCGGCAGCAGGCCGCGCGGCGCCCCGCCGTCGGGGTCGCGGAAGACGTCCAGGGTGGTGCGCAGCTCGGCCAGCGCTTCCTTGCTGGTCTTGCGGATCGCCTCCAGCGACTCGGCGACCTGCTCAGGGCGCTTGTCCAGCACATGCAGAGCCACGCCGGCCTGCATGGTGATCACCGACAGGCTGTGACCGACCACGTCGTGCACCTCACGGGCGATCCGCAGCCGTTCCTCGTCGGCGTAGCGCCGTCGGTCCTGCTCGCGTTCGCGTCGCTCGTTGTCGCGCCGCGCCCGGCGCAGCAGCGCGAACATCGTCGGCAGCACGGCGACGGTGATGATCATCAACAACCCGGCGTACAGGCTGGGATCGAGCAGCCCCAGATAGGGGTCCTGCCAGTGCCCGGCGATGATCATGGGCACCAGCAGTGCGGTCAAGGGCATCCATCGGCGCAGCGGCAGCACGGTCGCCATCGAGAACACGGCCAAGGCCAACGCCACGAAGACCGGACCGGGAGGCGCACCGGCCGCCAGATAGCCACCGAGCGCGAGCGTCACGGCGACGAAGCTGACCCGGGGCCACACGGTGCGCACGGCCACGCCGAGCACCATCAGGACCAGCAGCGGGTTGATCACCGGCGACGCGTCGGTCCAGCCGAACTCGGGGCCGTTGCGCTCCCAGGGCTGACGCCGATCCAGCTCCGGCTTGTCCCAGGCGACGTGCGCGCCTGACCACCCGAACCAGGCGACCACCAGCCCGAGGGCGGCATCGCGCACGACGGCGCGCGGTCGCACCGCTCGCATCAGGCCTCCCTCGCTGCTCGGACCCTTCGACCCTAGACGCCACGGGCTCGGGGTACGACCGTCCGGCGACGTATCCCTGCTACGTCGGCCGACGTAGCCCAAGTGTCGCCGCCGAGCCGATGTGCGCGACGCTCGATGCGCGGAGCATGAAGGACATGACCAATTTCCCATTCGTACCCCTGGAGGGCGGCTTCGGTCATCACGGCCCACCGTGGGCCGGCGGACCGCCACCCTTCGCACCCTTTCTAGGAGCTGTCATGTGCTTGTTGTTCATCCTGCTGATCGTCGGGACGATCATGTTCGTCAAACGCGGGCGGTTCGGACCGCCGTGGGCCGGCCAACCCGGTTTCCGACCGTGGAGCAGCCACTCACCCGAGGGTGAGGCCAAGAAGATCCTGGCCGAGCGGTTCGCCCGTGGCGACATCTCGACCGACGAGTTCATGGAGCGCGCCAGCGTCTTGAACTGGACACCCGGCAGCGACCCGTTCGGGGAGTACAAGCCGAAGAAGAAGCGCTGAGCCAGGGCTGACCGCCTTCGGCGCTGGGCGGCTGCTACTCCAGCCGACTGCGCCGGAAGGCGGTCAGCTGCTCCTTCATGGTCGCCAGCCGGGCGGCATGGGCCGGCCCGCGGCGCAACGACACCGCGGTGGCCAAGATGTCGATCACGACCAGGGCCGCCAGCCGGCTGACCGTCGGGGTGTAGAGGTCGGTGTCCTCGAACGTCTTCACGATGATGGCGATGTCGGCGACCGCGGCCAGCGTGGTGTCGGACTCACCGGTGATCGCCACGACCACCGCTCCGGCCCGCTGGGCGGTCCGGGCGATCTCCAGCACCGACCCCGTCTCGCCGGTGTTGGAGATGGCGATGAACACCTGCTTCGGGCCGGCCATCGAGGCGGCCATGAACTGCTGGTGGGGGTCGGACGGGAATGAGCACGGCAGCCCGAACAGGGGGGCCTTCTGCTCGGCGTCGAGCGCGATCACCGCCGATGCGCCCAGACCCGCGAACGTCAGGGCCGATGACGCCTCGATCGCGTTCACCGCCGCCTCCAGCTGCTCGGGATCGAGATAGCGCCGAGCCCGGTCGAGGCTGCTGAGCGTGTGGTCGAACATCCTGGCCGCGAGGTCGGCGACCGAGTCGGCGGCACTGAGCGAGGACAACGTGGCCGGTCGGCCCAGGGCGAGGGTCTGGGCCAGAGCCATCTTGAACTGCTGGAAGCCGTCGAACCCGAGACTGGTGGCGAACCGCATCACGGTCGGCTCGCTGACCCCCGCCGCCTCGGCGACGGCGGCCATGGTCGAGGCCACCACGAATGCCGGGTCTCCCGTGACGATCTCGGCCACCCGTCGTTCCGACCGGCGCAGTGATGGCAGCGCGGCACTGAGCTGCTCCAGCAACGGGATCCCCTGGTTGAAGGTCACCACGACCGCCTACGACGCCGCTGGGCCGGAGCGGTCGACCGGGCCTGCGGCGAGCACCTCCAGCAGGTTGGTCACGGACTGCTCGGTGGCCCGACGCGTGCTGGCAGCGGTGTAGCCGCCCAGGTGCGGGGTCAAGATGGTCCGTTCGTCCAGCAGCAACGGCGTCAGCACCGGCGGCTCGGCGTCGAAGGCATCGACGGCGTAGCCCGCGAGCTGTCCGGTCCGCAACGCAGCCAGGACCGCGGCCGGGTCGACCAGGGAGGACCGTGCGGTGTTGACCAGCAGCCCGCCCGGCCGCATCCGCGCCAGCTCGGGCGCGCCGACCAGCGGCCGTCCGTCGGCGGGCGGTGGGCTGTGCAGGGAGACGACGTCCGCCACCGTGAACAGCTCGTCCAGGCCGACCCGGCGTACGGGGTCGTGGTCGTCGGCCGGGGCGTACGGGTCGAAGGTCACCGCGCCGGCGCCGAGCGCGACCAGGAAGGACCCGAGCAGCCGGCCGATCGCACCGTAGCCGACGATCCCGACGGTGACGTCGGGCAGCTCGCGGCCGATCGAGCGGACCCAGCCACCGGCGTGCAGGGCGCGGTCGGCGGCCGGGATGCTGCGCAGCCCGTTCATGATCTGGGCGAGGGCGAGCTCGGCCACCCCCCGGGCGTTGGCCCCCCGAGCGGTCACCACGCTGACCCCCCGTCGACCGGCGGCGGCGAGGTCGACGGCATCGGCGCCGGCGCCGTTGCGGCTGATCACCACCAGGTCGGCGTACAGGTCGAGCACGTCGGCGGTGATCGGCTCGACCCCGGCCAACCAGCCGATGATGTCGCGCGGGCGTTCCCGCAGGTCGGCCAGGGTGGGCAACCGGCCGGGCGGGCCGGACACCAGCTCGAAGCCGGCCGCGGTCAGCCGCTGCAGCTCGGGAACGGCATCGAGCCCCCGCTCGGTCATCGAGCGCGGCGTGACCAGGATGCGGCGCGCCACGTCAGGCCCGGGTGGAGCCGGCGATGGCCGACAGCTCGTCGAACCGCGGTCCGGTGGTCGGGATCTGCACGTCGAACACGTCGGCGATGACCTGGGTCCAGCCGTGGATGAAGTAGGTCCAGCCGTCCTCGATGGTCAGCGACCGGGCCTCGCGCTGCGCCCGGGCCTGGGCCAGGAAGACCAGGTCACCTCGGTAGTTGAGGTCCCAGGCCACCCCCCGCTCGGGGAACACCGCCGCGTCCGAGAGCGGCGAACCCGGCGCGTCCTTGCCCAGGCCGGTCGCGTTGACCACGACCGCCCCGGCTTCGAGCCGGTGCAGGATTGCGTCGTTCTCGCTCGCCTCGGTGACCACGACTGTGGTCAGGGGCACCTCGGGCGCGACCTGCTCGTGCACCGCCCGGAGGGTGTCGAGCCTGGCCGCGCTGCGGTTGCTGGCCACCACCCGGGCCGGCCGGGCCGATCCCCGCTCGGCTCGGCTGAGGTACCAGTCCATGGCGATCGCCGAGCCCCCGGCGCCCATGATGAACAGCTCCTTGTCCCCCTCGGCCCAGTAGGCCTCCGGCACGAAGGCCTCCAGGGCCAACCCCGAGGAGTACGGGTCCTTGGCCGAGGCCCGGAACACCCCGCCCCGCTTGGACAGGCAGCTGACCTCCGACATCAGCGCGGCCAGCGGGTCGACCTCGTCGAAGAGGTCGGCGGCGGCGTGGAACAGGTCGATCTTGTGGGTGGTGACCAGGGCCCCCAGGCTGAGTGGGTCGGCCGCCAGGAACGACACCACGGCGCGGTACTCGGCCGCCGGGGCGTGGATGCCGATGTCGATGCCCACCAGCTCCACCTCGCCCAGGCCGAGCGCCTCGGCCCAGCGCGGGAACACCGTCCGGATCGAGGAGCTGCCGGTGGTCACTCCGATGAAGTAGAAGGTCGGCATGGTCGCGGCCGACAACGTCGTGGGCGTGAGCGTACGAGGCACGGCCGACCTCACGCGGCCTCGGCCACGGCGATGGCGTTCCGGGCCCGCTCGGTGACGATCTCGAACCGCCCGGCGGCCAGCACGTCCCGAGGCGCGATCCAGGTGCCGCCGACCGCGAAGACCTCGTCGATGGCGGCGTAGGCGGGCAGGTTGTCCGGCCGGATCCCGCCGGTGGGCATAAAGCGCAGCCCGAGGGCGCGCAGGGGCGCGATCAGCGCGGCGAGTCCGGCGGCGCCGCCGGACTGCTCAGCCGGAAAGAACTTGACCCGGCGGTGCCCGGCTTCGGCGGCCGCCATCACCTCCGATGCGGTCACCGCTCCGGGAACGAAGGGCAGACCCGTCTCCTCGGCGGCTGCGCTCAGGGCGGCGGTGCGGCCGGGTGCGACCAGGAAGCGGGCTCCGGCCCGTACGGCTGCCCGCACGTCGGCGGGGGTCAACAAGGTGCCGGCGCCCAGCGCGAAGTCGGGCACCTCGTCGGCGATCGCCCGGATCGCGTCCAGCGCGGCCGGCGTACGCAGGGTGATCTCGACGGCCGGCAGTCCGGCCGCGGCCAGCGCCCGGGCGAGCGGCACGGCGGTGGTGGCGTCGACGATCTCGACCACCGGCACCACCCGGACGCGGTCGAGGACGCTGAGCACGTCGACGGTCACGAGGCCGGCGCCTGGTAGCCGGTGTGCTGGGGGTTGGGCACGGAGCGCCAGCCGCCGACGGCGTCGCTGACCACCAGCTCCTTCATCCCACCGGCCTCAGCGATGATCGCGTAGTTCTGCCCGGCGTCGGCCGCGTAGCTGAACATGGTCACGAACGGGACGTCGCCGACGTTCACGCTGCGGTGGACCCAGCCACCGGGCACATTCACCGCCTGGCCCGCGCTCAGCTCGACCGCAGAAGTCCGTCCGTCGACCGTGTCCAGCAGCATCACGCCACGGCCGCTCAGGCAGTAGTAGAGCTCGGCCCGGTTCGGGATCGCGTGCAGATGGCCCCGGGTGACCGCGAACTCCTCGCCGTAGCGGCCCGGCAGCAAAGTGCTGGTGCCGACGATCACCGAGCCCGCACCATCGTCGTACTTCTGCTCATGCACCTGGTAGACCAGGCTGTCCGCCCCCTGGGAGGCCAGAGCCGCCTCGTACGCCGCGGAGTCGCGATAGACCCCGGCCATGTCGCCGAGGTGCTTGCGGTAGGTCCGGCTGCTGCCGCTCAGCTCGCCGTCGGGGCTGATGGTCAACCGGATGGGGGTGTCGTGCGGCTCCGTCATGCGGATTCTCCTACTGGGGTGGGGATGAAGGCCAAGAACGAAGCCGGGTTGGCCGTGGTCAGCCGTCTCGTCAGGTCGGCGCCGAGGACCGAGACCAGCCGAGGCAGGAAGCGGGTGGCGAGGTAGTCCAGACCGGGCAACCCGCCGTAGGCCCGGTAGCGCGACGCCCGGGCGACGTCGCCCCCGAGCAGCACTCGGGCTGCACCGGTCTCGGTGGCGGTGGTCTGCTCCAGGCAGGCGATGATCGCCGAGTCGGGGGCCTCCCGGTGGCGGGCCATCCCGTCGTAGCCGAGATAGGCACCCCGCTCGGCCAGCGAGCGGTGCAGGCCCGGGTCGAGGTTGCGGTCCAGGTGGGCGAGGACGACCCGGTCGGCCGGCACCCCGGCGTCGGCGAGCAGGTCGAGCACCTCGTGCGCCGCGGACCCGTGGTCCAGATGGACCATCACCGGCACGCCGGTGGACCGGTGGCAGGACGCGGCGGCGGCGAGCACGCGTCGTTCGAAGGTCCCGATGGCCCAGTAGCGGATGCCCGCCTTGACCAGCCCGGCGCGGACCGGGTGTCCAGCGGGAGTGCTGGCCCGCCGGCCCGACTCGACGAACCCGTGGCGTACGTCGCTGGTGAACAGCTCAGCCAGCTCATCCTCCGACATCGCGACGACCCAGTGGTCGGCACTGTAGTGGCCGCCGTGGTGCGCCCCCGTGGTGTGCACGACCTGGAGCCCGGTCGCGGTGCTGATCCGGGCCACCGCCTCGACGTCGCGGCCCAGCCCGGTCGGCGTGGCGTCGATCATGGTGTCGGTGCCGGCCGCCCGCAGTGACCGGGCTTCGGTGGTCGAGCGCACCTCGTCGTCGAGCTCGTCGCCCGGCAGCAGCGGCGTGGTCTGGAACAGGTGCTCGTGGTAGTTGACGACCCCGAGCCGGCCGGGGTCGACGTCACCGAGCACGGTGCGGACGATCGCTGCTGCGGTGGCCATCTCAGACGTCGGCCACGGCGTCGAACCAGGGCTCGAGCCGCCGGTAGGCGTCGAGGAACAGCTCGTACGTGCGGCGGTAGCCGGCCGTACGGTCCGGGTCGGGCTCGCGACGTGCAGTTCGCCGAGACAGCGTCGGGGCGATGCTGAAGTCGTCGAAGATCCCCACGCCGACACCGCCGACCACCGCGGCCCCGACCGAGGTCGCCTCGTCGACGAGGTTGCGCGAGGAGACCGGAACGCCCCAGACGTCGGCGAAGGTCCGCAGCAACAGCTCGGCGTGCGCCGCGCCACCGATCGCATCGACGGCGGACACCGGCACGCCGCTGTCCTCGAACGCGCGCAGCCCGGTGTAGAGGTTGAACGCCACTCCTTCGAGGACGGCACGGGTCAGGTGGCCCCGGTCGTGGTGCATCAGCAGGCCGACGAAGGCGGCGCGGGCCCTCGGGTTCCACCACGGGGAGCGTTCGCCCAGCAGGTGGGGCAGGAAGAACAGGCCGTCCTCGGCCGCCGGCACCGCCGCCTTGGCCAGCAGGTCCTGGTAGCGGTCGTCCCGACCGGGCGAGAGGACGGAGGTGATCCACTGCAGCGAGGCGCCGCCGGCTTGCATGGTCGCGGTCGGCACGAACTGGCCGGGGATCACGTGGTTGAAGGTCATGGTCCGCATCTGCGGGTCGTAGAGCGGTTGGTCGGCACTGACCGAGACCCAGGAGGATGAGCCGAGATAGGCGTACGCACCGGACTCGGCGCTGATGATCCCGGCGCCGAGCGCGGCCATCGGGCCGTCTCCCCCACCGATGACCACCGGCGTGCCGGCCAGCAGTCCGACCTCGGCGGCCGCTTCGGCGGTGATCGCCCCGGCCACGCTGGTGCTCGGCTGGATCGGCGGCAGCAGCCGGGCCGCGACGCCGGCGGCGTCCAGCAGCTCGGCCGACCACGTCCCGGACTGCTGGTCGTACGCGTTGGTGCTGGACGCGTCGGAGGGGTCGGTGACCCGGACGCCGGTGAGGCGGGCGACCAGGTAGTCCTTGGCCAGCAGCACGGCGTCGGTCCGGGCGAAGACGTCGGGTTCGTTGTCCCGGACCCAGGCGATCTTGGTCAGCGAGTAGGTCGGGTTGATCCGGTGACCGGTGATCCGGTAGCCGCGCTCCATCCCGACGGTCTGCACGAGCCGGTCGGCCTGGCGGCCCGACCGGGTGTCGGCCCAGATGATCGCCGGGCGTACCGGCTGGTTGTGCTGGTCGACCAGCACGGCCCCCATCATCTGTCCCGAGAACGTGACCACCTCGACGTCACCCGGCCGGGTGCCGGTGCGCTCGAGCAGCTGGCGGGTCGCGGTCCGGACCGCCGACCACCAGTCGTCGGGGTTCTGCTCCGCCTTGCCGCCCGGGCCGAAGTCCACGCCGTACGCCACTGTTGCGGTGCCGACCACCGACCCGGCGTGGTCGACCAGGGTGGCCTTGTTGCCCGTGGTGCCGAGGTCGTGAGCGATGATCATGGCCTCTCCATCCGGGTCTGGTCGGGCGCCGTCACCGGAGCGACGACCCGCCGTCCATCAACAGCTCGGCGCCGACGAAGTAGGACGACTCGTCGCCCAGCAAGAAGACCACTGCCGCCGCGACCTCCTCGGGGGTGGCGAACCGGCCGAGCACGGTGTCGTTCTTCCAGCTCTCGTGCATCTGCGGCTTCAGCGCGTTCAGCGGCGTGTCGACGTAGCCCGGCGACAGGGTGTTGATCTTGACCCCGCGCGGCGACCACTCGACCGCCAGCGACCGGGTGAGGGCGCTGACCGCCGCTTTCGAGGAGTTGTAGGCACTCTGCTTCTGCGGGAAGTTGACGATCGCGTTCCCGCTCATCGAGGCGATGTTGACGATCGCCCCGCCGCCGCGAGCCAACAGCTCCCGGCCGAAGGCCTGACAGGTCAAGAAGACCCCACGCACGTTGACCGCGTACACCGCGTCGAACTGGGCGATGGGCATGTCCTCGGCGGCCACGTCGTTCTCCACGATGCCGGCGCTGTTGACCAGGTCGACGGGGCGCTCGTCATCGCGGTAGAGCTGGGCGACGACCTCGGCGACCGACTCGGCCGACGTGAGGTCGACCGGCAGCTTGGTGACGAACTCGGGCAGCGACTCCAGCCCCTGGCGGTCCAAGGCGACGACCTCCACCCCATCGGCGGCGAGCCGGTGGACGATGGCTGACCCGATCCCCCCACCCGCACCCGTGACGGCGACACGGCGACCCTGCTGCGCTGAACTCATCTGGCTCCTCACTCGGCCCAGGAGGCTAGTGATACTACATATTTGTGGCGTCGCCGTCTACAGGCCTGGGTCATTCTTGGGCTGAGCGTTCGATTCTGACGCCTCAAGTGTAGGCAAACTACGAGGAGCCGAGTCCACCGAACCCGATGCCGGCGTCGGTGGTCAGCTCGACGATGCCGCTCAGCAGCTCGCCCATCGAGCTCGACCGCAGCAGGTTCATCCGGTCGAGCTCGCCGACCGGCGTGATCCCGGCCAGCTGCCAGACCGCGGCCACCGGATCAGTCGACAGCTCGAGGTCGGCCGACCAGACGTTCTCCGCGAACTCGCTGGCCTGGGCCAGAGTCCGCCGGACCAGGCGCTCCGCCTCGTCGCGTTGCGGCTGCAGCTCGCCCTCCCAGACCAGCTCGGGCAGCTCGGCGACCTCCGCACGTGGATACGGATCATCGGCCAGCCACTCCTGAACGACGAAACGCCGCCGCCCCAGGGCGACCAGGCCGATCATTCCGTCCTGCGAGCCGAGCTCGGTGATGTCGGCGATGGTGCCCACCGGAAAGCGGTGCTCACCCCCGCCGACCTCCCAGCCGCGTTCGATCAGCACGACGCCGAACTCGCTGCGCTGAGCCTCGACGAGCGCGGCGAGCATGATCAGATAGCGCTCCTCGAACACCCGCAGCATCAGCGGCATGTGGGGAAACAGCACCGACCCCAACGGAAACATCGGCATGGCTTCCATGCCCGACAGCCAACCAGACGGCACCAACTGGGTGGACCTCACACCACACCGGGACGCGCCCGGCAAGATCCCGGGGGTCGGTCGCCGGCTCACCTACGCTGCCCAGGTGACTTCCCCGGGCAACCGCTACGCCAACGACGTCTTGAGCCCGGGCTGGCAGCGAGCCCAGAAGCCAGTCAGCGTCGAGCTGACCGCAGCCCGTGGCCAAGTCGTGGAGGACGCCACCACCGGGTTCTGCGGGGCGGTGCTGCGTTGGGAGAACGGCATCGTCGTGCTGGAGGACCGGCACGGGAAACGGCGCAGCTTCCCGCTCGGCGCCGGGTTCTTGTTCGAGGGCAAGCCGGTGGTGCTGAAGTCGCCGCCGTTGGCCGCGCGCAGCGCGCCGAAGCGTACGGCGTCGGGCTCGGTCGCCGGTCCGGCCGAGCGGGCCAAGGTCGCGCTGCCCAGCCGGATCTACGTCGAGGGTCGGCACGACGCCGAGCTGGTCGAGAAGATCTGGGGCGACGACCTGCGGCACGTCGGCGTCGTCGTGGAGTACTTGGGCGGCATCGACGACCTCGGCGACATCGTCGCCGACTTCGCCCCGGAGCAGGGCCGCCGGCTGGGCGTGCTGGTCGACCACCTGGTGCCGGGGAGCAAGGAGACCACGATCGCCGAGCGGGTGATGGCCGGTCGGCACGGACGCTTCGTGATGATCAAGGGTCATCCCTACGTCGACGTCTGGCAGGCCGTCAAACCGGCCCGGGTGGGGTTGAAGGTGTGGCCGGAGATCCCACGCAGCATCGAGTGGAAGCACGGCATCTGCGACGTGCTGCGGCTCCCCCACCGCGACCAGGCCGACATCGCTGCGGCCTGGCAGTCGATCCTGGCGACCGTACGCTCCTGGTCCGACCTCGAGCGGCCGATGCTGACCTGCGTCGAGGAGCTGATCGACTTCGTCACCCAGGACCACCCGCAGCCCTGACGTCGTACGGTGGTCGAGATGTCTCCCCCGTCGCGGGTGCCGCACCCCAGAGAGCTGCTGACGATGGGTCCGCACGACCACAGCCACCTGCCGGCGCTGCGGGTGGTCGTCTCAGTCGTCGTCCCGCTCGCACTGCTGACCGCTCTCGGGCGGCCAGACCTCGCCCTGTTCGCCGTCTTCGGCGCCTTCGCCTCGGTCTACGGCCGCGCGGAGTCGCACCGGTCCCGGGCTCGCAGCCAGTCCCTCGCCGGCGCTGCCCTGGTGGTCAGCATCAGCCTCGGCGCCGTCGTGGCGACCACCGGGACCGTACGGCCCTGGCTGGCGGTCGGGCTGGCCGCGGTCATCGCCGCGATCGGCTGCCTGGCCAGTGACGTGCTGCGCTGGCGCCCGCCGGGGTCGTTCTTCCTGGTCTTCGCGTTCGGCACCGTCGCGCTGCAGCGCCGGGGGATCTGGCTGCACGCCAGCCGCTACCTGGTCGCGGCCTGGTGGCGGGGACCATCGCCACGGCAGCCGGACTCGGTCATCCCTACTGGGCCTGCCTGACCGCGGTGGTGCCGATGGCTGCCCCGAACACCCGGGCCCGGCTGCTCCGGGCGGCGCACCGGCTGGTCGGCACCGGCCTCGGGCTGCTGGTCGCGGCGGTTCTGCTGGCTCTGCACCCGACGGGCTGGACGGTGGTCGTCCTGGTCGCTGCGGCTCAGTTCGGTGCTGAGCTGTTCGTGCTCCGCAACTACTCGCTGGCGTTGGTCTTCATCACGCCGCTGGCTCTGCTGATGACGACCATGGCCTCCTCCGTCGCGCCCCGTGGGCTGCTCACCGACCGGGCCATCGAGACCGCGCTCGGCGTCGCGGTCGGGGTCGGGGCGACCCTGCTGTGGTCCGAACGCGAGCGCTCGGATCTGGCGCCGGGCGGCTAGTCCAGCAGGTCGCGGACCACGCCGTCGGCCAGCAACCGGCCGGGCAGGGTCAGGATCAGCCGCTCGTCGATGAGCTCGGTCAGGCCCCGCGCAAGCAAGTCCGGGATGCGTCGGCGCTCGGTGGCGGTGAGGACACCCGTGTCCAGACCGTCGGCCAGCCGCAGCTCGAGCAGCACCCGCTCCACCCGTTGGTCCTCCGCGGTCAGCACCTCGCGGGCGAACGCCGGTGAGGCGCCGTCGGCGATCCTGGTCGCGTACGCGGCCGGGTGCTTGACGTTCCACCACCGCACCCCGCCCACGTGGCTGTGCGCCCCGGGGCCGACCCCCCACCAGTGGTGGCCACGCCAGTAGGCGAGGTTGTGGCGGCACTGGGTCTGCGGGCTGCGGGCCCAGTTGCTCACCTCGTACGCGACGTAGCCGGCCGCGGTCAGCTTCTGCTCAGCGAGCAGGTACTTGTCGGCCAGGTCATCGTCGTCGGTCATCGGCAGCACGCCGCGCCGGATCTGCGCCGCCAGCCGGGTGCCCTCCTCGACGATCAGGGCGTACGCGCTGACGTGGTCGGGCTCGGCCGCGATCGCTGCATCGAGGCTCAGCGCCCAGTCGGCCAGCGACTCTCCCGGCGTGCCGTAGATCAGGTCGAGGCTGGTGCTGGTGAAGCCGGCCGCCTTGGCCTCGGCCACCGCCTGCTGCGGCCGCCCGGGCGAGTGCACCCGGTCGAGGGTGGCCAGCACGTGCGGAACCACCGACTGCATGCCGAAGGAGATCCGGTTGAAGCCGACCTCCCGCAGCCGGGCTAGCCCGCGGGCGTCGACCGACTCGGGGTTGGACTCGGTGGTGATCTCGACGTCGTCGCTCAGCCCGAACCGGTCATCGATCGCGGCCACCATCCGTCCGAGGTCGTCGGCGGCCAGCAGCGTGGGCGTGCCGCCCCCGACGAAGATGGTCGAGACTGGTGGCGCCCGACCGTCGAGGACCCGGGCGGCGAGGTCGACCTCGGCGATCGCGGAATCGGCGTACCCCGTACGACTGGCCCCGGGCTGGTTCCCCAGCTCGCTGGCGGTGTAGGTGTTGAAGTCGCAGTAGCCGCACCGGGTGGTGCAGAACGGCACGTGCAGGTAGACGCTGAACGGCCGATCCGCGACAGCCTCCCGGGCGTGCTCGGGCAAGGCGCCGTCGACCGGCGCCGGATCCCCCTCAGGCAGCATGGACGGCACCGCTGAAGGTTAGCCGCCCCCCGCCCCGGATTCCGCCCCTGAGCTTGTCGAAGGGCCTCGCCAGAGGTCGGCACCAAAAGCGGAAGCTCTGACGAGCGCTTCGACGAGCTCAGCCCGCGTAAGGACCCGGGGTCAAGGGACCAGGACGAGCTTGCCGCGTACGTGGCCGGTGAGGCTGATCCGGTAGGCCTCGGCGGCGCGGGCGAAGGGGAAGGTCTGGACCTTGATCACCAGGCGGCTGTCCTCGAGCAATTGGGCGCCCAGGGCCAGGGCCGAGAACGGCTGGCTCTCGTCGCCGCCACCGGTCACCCGGGCTCCAGTGTCCGCGGCCGCGAAGTTGGCGATCGACACCACCTGCGACGGCTCGGGGGCGAGGGCGATCAGATCCTCGATCGGGGTCTTGCCGACCACGTCGAGGACAGCGTCGATCGTCGTGTCGGGCACCGCGCGGACCCGGTTGACCAGACCGTCCCCGTAGAGCACCGGCGTCGCGCCGATCTCCCGCAGGTAGTCGTGGTTGTCCTGGCTGGCCGTGGCGATGACCGTCGCGGCGGCAGCGACCGCGAGCTGGACCGCGACCGCCCCGACGCCGCCCGCACCGCCGTCGATGAGCACGGTGTCCCCCTGCTTGACCTCGAGCAACCGCAGTGCCCGCTCGGCGGTCTCGACCGCCACTCCGGCCGCGGCGGCCAGACTCCAGTCGAGCGAGGCCGGCTTCGCGGTCCAGGCGTGCAGCACCGCGAACTCGGCCTGGGTGGCCGTCCCCAGGCCGAAGACGTCATCGCCCACCGACACACCGTCCACCCCCTCGCCGACCTCGTCGACCACACCGGCGGCGTCGAGGCCGAGGAGACCGGTGCCGTCGAGCGGCGTTCCCCCGGCCACCAACCCCTGCAGGACCTTGCCGTCATAGGCGTTGATGCTGGCGGCTTTGACGGCGATCCGGACCTGGCCGGGCCCGGCGTGGGGCTCCGGCGCCTCGCCGAGGGTCAGCACCTCCGGACCGCCGTACTCTGCGAACTGCACTGCATACATTCGGTATCCCTTTCCTCGAGCGGCCGTGGTGACCCTCGTGCGTTCGGGGAGCGCGGTGGGTCACCGACGTCTCGCCCGGCGCTGGAACTACAGTCCCACGTATGGCAATTCCCCGACGCCGCTTCCTCTCCCTGTCGGCCGGGCTGGCCGCCGCCGCGTACGGGCTGTCGGCCTGTGGGGGCAACAACGGCCGTCCCGATCCATCCAGCTCGTCGCCCGCCGCGGGCGGGGGCGTCAAGCCCGAGCTGAGCGCCTGGTTCCACCAGTACGGCGAGGAGG
Organism: uncultured Actinomycetota bacterium; assembly: GCA_963740705.1. Lineage (GTDB taxonomy): Bacteria > Actinomycetota > Actinomycetes > Propionibacteriales > Propionibacteriaceae > Microlunatus. Next base: position 312,561 of record CAVUGB010000004.1, on the reverse strand, counting down.
GCACCACCCAAGCCCTGAACCGGTACGCGGCGGCGTACGACCAGGCCAAGGTGAGCGTCAAGGTCAACGCGAGCGACTACGACAAGATCGTTTCCGCAGCCCTGCTGACCGACAAGGTGCCCGACGTCTTCGAGTACGCGAACGGTCCGACCCTGGACATGATCAAGGCCGGGCAGGTCGTCGATCTCACCGACATGATCGGCGACGCCGCCGCGCAGTACTCCAAGCCGGTGCTGGACGCGGTGTCGTGGGACGGAAAGATCTACGCGGTCCCGCAGATGGTCGACATGCAGATGCTCTACTACCGCAAGTCGATCTTGGACAAGGCCGGCGTAGCCCCGCCGACCACGCTCGACCAGCTGATCACCGCGACCACCGCCGTGGCGACCAAGGACCGGGGCGGGTTCTTCGCCGGCAACGACGGCGGTGTCGGCACCCTCACCCAGGTGTTGATCTGGGCGGCGGGTCAGGAGCAGATCAACTCGGCCAAGGACGGGATCGGGTTCGACAACCAAGCGGGCTACGACGCCTTCGCCGGCTTCGCCAACCTCCGCAACGCCGACGGCTTCGTGGCCAGCGCCTCGGCTGACTGGTTCACCTCGACGCCGTTCACCAACGAGGAGACGGCCATGCAGTGGGGCGGTCTGTGGGTGCTGCCCGAGATCAAGCAGGCGCTGGGGGACGACTTCGGCGTCCTGCCGTTCCCGGCCATCGGCCCGCAGGGGCGACCCGCCGTGCCCTTCGGGGCGTACTCCTCCAGCGTCGCCGCCAAGGGCAGCGACCCCGACGCCGCGACCGCCTTCGTCAAGTGGCTGTGGGTCGACAACGAAGCCGACCAGCTCGACTGGGCCAACGCGTACGGTACGCACATCCCGGCCAAGCCGGCCCTGTTCGCCAAGGCGGACAAGATCGCCGACGGCGCCGGCGCCGAGGCCGCTCGCTTCGTCAACGAGAGCGGTCACGCTCCGGACAAGCTGTGGACCACGGCCATCTCGAACGCTGCGGTCGCAGCCGTGACCAACGTGACGACCAAGAAGGCCGACCCCAAGGCCGAGATCGCCAAGGTCGCCGCCAAGGCCAAGAGCGAGATCCAACGCGTCAACGGGTGAGCACCGTGTCCGGTCCGGTGATCACCGGACCAGCCCGCCGGGCTCGGCTCGCTCGACGCCCCCTGGGCCGACGTGCCAGCCGCCGACTGTGGTTCTGGGTCTTCGTCGGACCGTTCTTCCTCGGACTGCTGATCTTCGTCTACATCCCGGTCCTGTGGAGTGTCTACCTGTCGTTCTTCGACGCCCGCAACACCGTCACCCCCACCACGTTCGTCGGCCTGGGCAACTACATCTACCTGCTGCGCGACGAGGCGTTCCTGACCAGCATGGGCACGTTCGCCGTCTTCGCCGTCTTCATCGTGCCGACCACCTTCCTTGCATCGCTCGGCCTGGCCTTGCTGGTCAACAAGGCCACCGTGGCGCGGACGTTCTTCCGGTCGGCGTTCTTCTTGCCGACGGCCTGCTCGTACGTGATCGCCTCGATGGTCTGGCGGTTGTCGATCTTCAACGGGGCCCGCTTCGGACTGATCAACTCGGGGCTGCGCTTCCTCGGTCTCGAGCCGGTCAACTGGCTGGGTGGCGAGCACTACCTCTACTGGGTGGTGCTGGTCAGCCTGCGGCTGTGGCTGCAGGTCGGCTTCTACATGATCTTGTTCATCGCGGGACTGCAACGGATCCCGACCGACACCTACGAGGCGGCCGCGATCGACGGGGCGACCGGCTGGCGGGTGTTCCGCCACATCACGCTGCCGCAGCTGCGGCCGACCTCGGTGGCGGTGATCTTGCTGTTGTTGATCGGGGCCTTCCAGGCGTTCGACGAGTTCTACAACACCTTGATCAGTGTGGGCACCTATCCCCCGTTCGCCCGGCCGCCGCTGGTCTACCTCTACCTGATCTCCCTCGGCCAGGGCTCGCAGGACCTCGGGATCGGCAGCGCCGGGACGGTGATCTTGACCCTGGTCGTCGCGCTGATCGGGCTGGTCCAGGTGCGCATCTTCGGTTTCACCGCCCGCGAACCCAAGGCCGGTCGATGAAGCGGCCGAGCGCCGCGACCGTGGCGCGCTACCTGGCGTTGATCATCCTGGCCGCGCTGTTCCTGCTGCCGTTCTACGTGCTGCTGCGCAACGCCTTCGCCACGCCGCGGGAGCTGGCGTCGGCCCGGTGGGTCTGGATCCCGGCCGACCCCACCCTGGACAACCTGCGCCGGCTGTTCGCCAACGAGACCGTGGCCATGGCCCGCAGCATGGTCAACTCCGGCCTGATCGCCGTGGTCCAGACCGTCGCGACGGTGGTCATCTCGGCCCTGGCCGGCTACGGCCTGGCCCGGATCCCGAACCGGATGGCCACCGTGGTGCTGGCCATGACCGTGCTCACCTTGATGGTGCCGGCCGCGGTGACGTTCGTGCCCAGCTTCGTGATGGTCTCCAGCCTCGGCTGGATCTCGACGCTGCGGGGGCTGATCGTGCCCGGGCTGTTCTCGGCGTTCGCCACATTCTTGCTGCGGCAGTTCTTCCTGAGCTTCCCCGCCGAGCTCGAGGACGCCGCCGCGGTCGACGGGGCCGGCTACTGGCGCACGTTCTGGCGGGTGGTGATGCCCAACGCGTACGGGATCTGCGCCGCCGTCGGCACCATCGTGTTCATCGGCTCGTGGAACGCGTTCCTGTGGCCGCTGCTGATCGGCCAGGACGCGGACTTCCGTACGGTCCAGGTCGCGCTCAGCCAGTTCATGACCTCCCAGCGGGTCGACACCCCGGCCCTGTTCGTCGGCGCCGCGGTGTCCATCCTGCCGGTGCTGGGTGTCTTCATCTTCTTGCAGCGCTATCTGGTCCAGGGCGTCGAGCAGTCGGGTCTCGACTGAAACCCCTGGTTTTTCAACCCTGGTCGCATCGTCGCGCCGCGTGGGCGGCGCGTCGGGCCAGCCAGGGTCAGAGATCAGGGCGCTCACTTCTTCTCGGCCTTGACGCCCTCGGTGGTCGACAGCGCGGCCACGAACGCTTCCTGGGGGACCTCCACCCGGCCGACCATCTTCATCCGCTTCTTGCCTTCCTTCTGCTTCTCGAGCAGCTTGCGCTTGCGGGTGATGTCGCCGCCGTAGCACTTGGCCAGCACGTCCTTGCGGATGGCGCGGATGGTCTCCCGAGCGATCACCCGGGCCCCGATGGCGGCCTGGATCGGCACCTCGAACTGCTGCCTGCGGGATCAGGTCCTTCAGCTTGCCGGCCATCAACAGCCCGTACGCGTACGCCTTGTCCTTGTGCACGACCGCCGAGAAGGCGTCCACCGGCTCGCCCTGCAGCAGGATGTCCACCTTGACCAGCTCGGACCGCTCCTCGCCCGCCTGCTCGTAGTCGAGGCTGGCGTAGCCCTTGGTCCGGGACTTGAGCGCGTCGAAGAAGTCGAAGACGATCTCGGCCAGCGGCAGCGTGTAGCGGATCTCCACCCGGTCGGCGGAGAGGTAGTCCATCCCGTGCTGCACGCCGCGGCGGGTCTGGCAGAGCTCGAGGATGGTGCCGATGTAGTCCGTCGGGGTCAGGATGGTCGCCTTGACCACCGGCTCCCAGACCTCGGCGATCTTGCCGTCGGTCGGGTACTCCGACGGGTTGGTCACCGTCAGCTCGGTGCCGTTCTCGAGCACGACCCGGTAGACCACGCTGGGCGCGGTGGAGATGAGGTCGAGATCGAACTCGCGCTCGAGCCGCTCGCGGACGATCTCCATGTGCAGCAGGCCGAGGAAGCCGATCCGGAACCCGAAACCCAGCGCACCGGAGGTCTCCGGCTCGTAGGCCAGCGCGGCGTCGTTGAGCTGCAGCTTGTCCAGAGCCTCCCGCAGCTCTGGGTAGTCGCCCGCATCGATCGGGTACAGGCCGGCGAAGACCATCGGGTTGGGGTGCCGGTAGCCGCCGAGGTCGGTCTCGGCCGGCCGAGCCACCGAGGTGACCGTGTCACCGACCCGCGACTGCCGTACGTCCTTCACCCCGGTGATCAGGTAGCCGACCTCGCCGACGCCGAGCGAGGGCGACTTGACCGGCTCGGGTGAGATCACGCCGACCTCGAGCGCCTCGTGGGCGGACTTGGTCGACATCATCAGCACCCGCTCGCGGTGGCTGAGCTGCCCGTCGACGACGCGGACGTAGGTGACGACGCCTCGGTAGGTGTCGTAGACCGAGTCGAAGATCAGGGCCCGGGCCGGCGCGTTCGGGTCGCCGACCGGCGCGGGCAGCTGGCCGACGATCTGGTCGAGCAGGGCGGCGACCCCGTCGCCGGTCTTGGCCGACACCCGCAACACCTCGGACGGGTCGCAGCCGATGATGTGGGCCAGCTCTGCGGCGTACTTGTCGGGCTGGGCGCTGGGCAGGTCGATCTTGTTGAGCACCGGGATGACGTGCAGGTCGGCGTCCAGGGCCAGGTAGAGGTTGGCCAGGGTCTGTGCCTCGATCCCCTGCGCGGCGTCGACCAGCAGCACCGCACCCTCGCAGGCGGCCAGCGAGCGCGACACCTCGTAGGTGAAGTCGACGTGGCCGGGGGTGTCGATCATGTTGAGCACGTGGTTCACCCCGGCCACTTCCCAGGGCATCCGCACAGCCTGGGACTTGATGGTGATGCCGCGTTCGCGCTCGATGTCCATCCGGTCGAGGTACTGGGCGCGCATGGACCGGGCATCGACCACGCCGGTGAGCTGCAGCATCCGGTCGGCCAACGTCGACTTGCCATGGTCGATGTGGGCGATGATGCAGAAGTTCCGGATGATCTCCGGGGGCGTACGACCCGGCGCGGGCATGGCGGCAGAACTCACGAAGTAGGGCTTCCTGGTCGGACTCGGTCAGAAGTGCCCCATCATCCCACGCCGGTCCGCGTCGACGGGCCGGTCGCTCCTCGGGCGGCGTCGGGCCGCCGGCACCGACGCCGTCCCCGACACCTCAGCAGAACCAGGGTGCGCCGTTGACGTTGTCGACGTAGCGGGCCGACACCCAGCGGTGGTCACTCGTGAAGTACCACAGCCGGTTGCCGCCCACGGGCTGGCTACGGACCTTGCAGATCAGGGTGATCCGGGCGCCCTTGGCCAAGGTTCCGCGGGCGGCGTCGGCCCTGGTCGGACCCTGACGTTTGGTCAGCGCCGCCGTGGTCCGGCCGATCGAGGTCTGGTCGGGGTTCCCCGTGCACCAGGCGGGGGCCGGGCCGATGTTGCGGACGTAGCGGGCCGAGACCCACTCGTCCAGCTCGGACGGCAGGGAGTACCACCGGTCGTTGCCCTTCACCGAGGTGCCCTGCACCTTGCAGTCGAGGGGGAAGACCTTGTGGTAGCCGATGACGCCGTACTTCGCCGCGTGGGTCGACGGTGCCGACCGGACCGACAGGCCGGCCCGGGTGGTGACCTGGCCGTCGGGGGCGGCGGCCTGCGCCGAGCCGATCCCACCAGCAAGGGTCACCCCGGCCGCGACGACGGTGACACCCAGTGCCCGCAGTGCTGAAACGATCATGACTACTCCTCGCGTTCGTCGTCCCGGTGATCGGGGCGCTCACTGGGAGATAGCTCTGGCGGCGGCGACAGGTTGCCTGGGGCCCGGCCAGGTGACCCAACTGTGATGCTCCGGTCGCATTTGGGCTGCCGGGCCGGCCGCTGATAGTGTGGGTGGTCGCGTCTGGAGCGGGTGACCGATCCGGTGCGTATCAAACCAGCGACTGTAGAAATGTGATGGCTCCGTGGCAAATATCAAGTCCCAGCTCAAGCGCATCAAGACGAACGAGAAGTCTCGTCAGCGCAACAAGGCTGTGAAGTCGGCGCTCAAGACGCACGTGCGCCGTTTCCGTGAGGCTGCCGAGGCCGGTGACCACGCGAAGGCCGCCGAGCTCGCCCAGTCTGCGAACCGCGCCCTCGACAAGGCCGCCGTCGAAGGGCGTCATCCACAAGAACCAGGCCGCGAACCGCAAATCAGCGATCGCGACCCAGGCTGCCACGCTGGGCTGATCGCCCTGCCTGCAGCCAGACTGAAACCGGCGTAACCCGCCGTCCTAGTCCGTACTCCGTCCCGACCACCTCTGGGTGGTCGGGACGTTGTGCGTTGTCGGTAGTCGGATGTCCGACTAGTTGGGCGTCGGGTAGCGCCGGACCAGGAGCGCCAGGTCGGCGCAGTCAGCCGCGGCGGGCCCGGGCCACGGTGAGCACAGCCCGCTCGAGGGCGAAGGCGGCATCGTCGGCGGCCCCCTTCACCTCGGCGTCGGCCACGGCGACCGCCTTCAGCGCCGTGGCCAGCCCGCCCTGGTCCCAACCCCGGGCCTGAGCCCGCATCGACTTGAGCTTCCAGGGCGGCACGCCGACCTCCCGGGCCAGGTCGGCCTCGCGCAGCCCGCTGCCGGCGGTGATCAGCTTGCCGAGCCCGCGGATGCCCGAGGCCAGCGCGCTGGTGATCAGCACCGGGGCGACCCCGGTCGCCATCGCCCAGCGCAGCTGCTCCATCGCCACCCCGGTCCGCCCGGCCAGTGCGGCGTCGGCGACCACGAAGCTGGTCACCTCCGATCGGCCGCCGAAGTAGCGGCGGACCTGCTCGGCGGTGATCGGCCCGCCCTCGCCGTCGGAGATCAGCTGGGTGACTGCTCCGGCCAGGGCCCGCAGGTCGTGTCCGACCGCGTCGACCAGCGACTGGGCGGCGCCGGCGTCGATGGTGGCCCCGGCCCGCTTGACCTCGGCGCTGACGAACTGTGGCAGCTCCCAGGTCTTGGTCGTCGGGCAGTCGACCACCTCGGCGCCCGCCGCCTTGAGCTTGTCCAGCAGTCCCTTGGCCTTCTGACCGCCGCCGTGCACCACCACCAGCGCGAGGTCCTCGGCGCCGGGACCTGGCCAGCGCCGACCAGGTCTGCCTGCAGGTCGGGGTCGAGGTTGGCCACATCGGTGATCACGGCGGCGCGCCGGGTCGAGAACAGCGAGGCGCTGGTGATCTCGGCCAGCCGCGGCCCGTCCAGCCGTACGGCCTCGACCTCGTTCACCTCGACCTCGGGCGACTCCTGTCGCACCTGGGCCAGCAGCCCGTCCACGGCGCGGTCGGCGAGCAGCGCCTCTGGTCCACCACCAGGACGACCCGACCGAACGGAGACTTGCGCGCAGCCACGGGGTCAGCATGCCAGTCAGGACCGACAGCTGTTGATATACATGGTCGGTAAGGCCCACGGGAGTGAAGGGACAGTGGTGGCCAGCGAACTCTGGACCTCGCTCGTCCACCGAGTCGTCGCCAAACAGCTGGCGACCCGCGCCGCCAAGGACAAGGCCGCCGGTCTGACCCAGGCCGCCCCGACCCGAGAGCTCACTGGGACTCCGGTTGACCGGCGAGGCGCGCACGCTGGACCGGCTGGTGGCGGTCCGGCCGCGGACGATCGCGATCGTCTTCGCGGAGGGTCAGCCCCCCGGCTGCGGTTCCCCGGCGAGTACCTCAAGCCGCGGCTGGTGCCGACACTCCGCCCCGTGCACGTCGTCGTGGTCAACACCGACCCGGTCAGCCTGGACGTCACCATCGACCGGCTGCCCACGCTGGACGGCTTCGACATCGAACGGACGACGATCCGCGTCGTCGTGCAGCTGGTCGACGACGAGCGCTACGCGTGGCTCGCCGACCTGGCCGCTGAATACGGTCCTGGCCTCGAGGCCCACCTGCTCGACCGGGTCCGGGTCGAGCTGGTCACCGGGGTCCAGTCGGCGGTCAAGATGAACCGGCTGGCCGACATACGCCGCCTCACCCTGCAGGAGGTGCTGGCCGACCGGTGGCTGCCCGCGAGCTTCGCCGGAGGTTCGCTCGTCCGCCGTGACTTCACCGTGCTCGGCACCGTCTGGCCGGCCGAGCCGGTTGCGGCCGACACCGGTCACACCGGCGCGCCGCGCGACGGATGAGTCGACTTCGAGGCCTGCGCCGCGACCGGACGCATCCGCGCCGGCACCGCGGGCGTTCAAGCTCGAACTCCGACCCGGAGCTCGGTCGGCTGTGGACCCAGCACGCCGGATCGGCGGCGCGGGGCATCGCCGGAGCCCAGGTCGGCACAAGCCAGCACGGTGATCGCTGTGCCGAGCGGTGACCTCGGTGAGTACGAGCGCAGCCGGCTCCGCGAGGCGTACGGGGAGTATTTCGAGGACCGACGGGTGCACCTGGTGACCACGCCCGGCCGAGTCGTTCACCGACCTGGTCCGCGCCTGGTTCAAACAGGTCGACGGCAGCCCGGGGCGGCTGGTGCAGGTCGAGTCGCTGGACAGATGTGCTGCGGATCACCGTCGACCAGGCCCTGGCCTCCCGCGAGGAGATCAAGAAGGGCCTGTCGGTCGGGCAGCCCAGCCGACCGCGAGGCGCTGCGTCGGCTGGTGCCCCACGAGCGGCTCGTCTTCGTCGCGGCCGACCCCGTCACAGCTGGACCGGTCGTGAGCCAGATCGCCTACGCGAACCCCAAGGCGGCCAAGCCCGACCTGGGGTCAGCCGCCGGCGCCGGAGACCGGTGCCGAGGAGGCGATCCGGCTGCGCGCCCACGTCGCCGCCGCCGTGCCGCTGATCATCTCGCTTGACCGTGCACTGGATCTACTTCATCGCCTACTGGATCCCCGAGACCAGCACCTTCCCGGCCCACGAGTGGTGGCTGACCCAGCTGTCGCCGCTGGTCTCCAAGGGGTCTGACCAGCGCCGGGGACGCCCAGGTGCTCGCACAGCAGACCCAGTCCGGCGCCCCCGGGCTGGCCCTGCTGGTCTGCGGGTTCGCTCTGCTCTGGCTGTCCAGGACGCCCTACTGGCTCGGCCGTACGGTGATGATGGTGCCGACGGCGATCGGGCTGCTGGTCGCACTGATCACGCTGGTCGCGCTGGCGGTCTCCTCGAGCCTTGTCCAGCTCGGCGGTCAGCGTCCTCCTGATGGCGGTCTGGGTGGCGACGGCGGGCTACGCGACCTATCACGGCTTCCTGGCCGATGCCCCCGAGCCGCGGGTCAAGACCTGGCGCAGCGGGCTGAACCTGCTGGTGGCGTACGCGCTGATCGGGCCCGCCCCGACCGCGGTCGGGCGCTGCCTGTTCGCCCCGGAGCTGCGGGACGCCGCGTACGCGTTGCGCACCAACACCGTGGCGCTCCGGCTGGCCGCGCTGTGGACGCCGAGCACGGTGCTGCTCTATCTGACCGGCTTGCTGGTCGGGGTCACCGTCTGGGTGGCCTACCAGTGGTGGCCGCCCGCGGCGACGGCTGTCCTTCGTCGGCCTCAGCCTGACCCTGGCCGGCACCGTCATCGTGACCGGTGCGCTGGGCTGGCCGACCACGACGATCGCCGCCAAGCGGGTGACCACCTTGCTCTACGACGAGCCCGGCCAGCGACGTGCACTTCACCTGCGGCTCCTGGATCCTCGACCCGGCCGACCCGAACGCACGTGGCCTGCAGCCGGTGCAGACGCTGGTGATCACCGGCTTCACCTGCCGCACCGCGACCATCTTCGCCGGCTACCGGCAGGTCTCGACGCGCACCTTGCCGGGATCGCTGTCCCCCGTGCGGGCGACGACACCCGACGGCCGGCCGATCACCGGCAAGATCGTCGTGGCCCAGTACGCCGACGTGCTCGTGGTGGCGATGAGCGACCGAATGACCGGGCGGGCCAACCAGCTGATGGGGTTGCGGATGAGCGACAGCGCCGAGCTGTGGTCGTACCGGTGTGAGGGTCGGGACCCGCTCGGCGTACGGTTCGCTGCGGTTCCGGCCGGCGACCGGCCCGAGCTCGGGCACCTGACCGTGCGGGAGCTGGCCCCCCAGGTGATCGTGGCCTGCAACGGCCGGACCCTGCGTTTCGACCCCGCCACCGGGCCGATCCGCTGACCGACCTAGCGCCGCTCGAACCTGGGGCGACGTTTCTCGACGAACGCTGCCATGCCCTCGGATTGGTCCGCCGTGGCGAACAGGCTGTGGAAGAGCCGGCGCTCGAACCGGAGCCCCTCGGCCAAGGTGGTCTCGAACGCCCGGTTCACCGCCTCCTTGGCCATCAGGTTGGCGCTGCGGGAGCCGGCGGCGATCGTGCTCGCCACCTGCTGGGTGACCTCGAGCAGCTCCTCGGCCGGCACGACTCGCGAGACCAGTCCGGAGCGCTCGGCTTCGGCGGCATCCATCCGCCGTCCGGTCAGGCACAGGTCCATCGCCTTGGCTTTGCCCACCGCCCGGGCCAGCCGTTGGCTGCCGCCCATGCCGGGGATGATGCCGAGCGTCGTCTCGGGCTGACCGAAGCTGGCCGTGTCGGCGGCGATGATCAGGTCGCAGAGCATGGCCAGCTCGCAGCCCCCGCCCAACGCGTAGCCGGCCACGGCAGCGATGATCGGGATGCGCACCGCGACGACCCGGTCCCAGTCGGCGAACAGGTCCTCGGCGTACGCCTCGGCGAAGGTCATCGACTGCATCTGCTTGATGTCCGCCCCGGCCGCGAAGGCCCGGGCCGAGCCGGTGATCACGATCGCCCCGACCGCCGGGTCGGCCGCATAGGCCTCGACGGCGTCGATCACCTCGAGCATCAGGGGGCGGCTCAGTGCGTTCAGCGCCTCGGGTCGGTTCAAGGTCACCCAGCCGACGCCCTCACGGGTCTCGACCAGGATGGTTTCGTAGTCGGTCACTTCTGCTCCTTCGCGGCGACGGCTGCCCGTCCCAGGGTCGCTGCGCAAGAGTCTCCACCACGGTCGGACGCCGCGTCATCAGGGGACGCGTTGGGTCGTGACAGCGAGGGTGGTGCCGTGACCGCGGATCGCCACGGCACCGTTGGCGTTGGTGCTGAGCACGGTCATGCCCAGGCTCTGAGCCAGCTGGAGAGTCCGGGGGGCGGGATGACCGTAGTCGTTGTCCACCCCGGCGCTGGCCACGGCCACCCGGGCGTGGGTCGCGGCGAAGAACTCCCGCTCCTGCCGGGCCGACCCATGGTGCGGGATCTTCAGCACGTCGGCCCGCAGATCGGCACCGGACGCCAGGAGTGCGCGCTGACCCGGGGGTTCGACGTCCCCGGTCAGCAGCAGCCGCAGCCCGTCCACCTCGACGAGCACGACCAGGCTCGCGTCGTTCTGCACCGAGGACTCGTCGTCACCACTCTCGCGGTGGGCGACCGGGCCCAGCACCTGCAGCGTCACGGGCCCGATGCTCGAACGGTCACCGACGGCCGGCGTGCGCACCCCGGCCCGGTGCGCCGCTGCCAGCTGGGCGATGCGAGTCGACCTCGTAGCCCGGCTCGGCCAACGGGCTCACCCACAGCTGACCCACGCTCCGGCCGGCGAACACTCCGGGCAGCCCGTCCACGTGGTCGGCGTGGAAGTGGGTCAAGATGACCAGCGGTACCGCGTCGATGTTCAGCTGGTCCAGGCAGCGGTCCATGGCTGCGGCGTCCGGGCCGGCGTCCACCACCAGTGCGGTGTCGTTCCCGGTGCGTACGACCAGCCCGTCTCCTTGGCCGATGTCGCACACCACCAGGCTCCAGTCCCGCGGTGGCCAGCCCGGCTGCGACGGCGCGGCGGCCAGTGCCGCGACCATCAGCCCGGCCAGCAGCACGGTCAGCCATCGCCGGGCCAGCACGTAGGACATGACCAGACCGGCGCCCAGCGCCATGACTCCGAGCCAGGCCAGCCCGACCGGGGTTGCCGGCCAGGCCCAAGCCGAGCCGGGCAACCGGGCTCCGGCATGGGCGACCCAGATGATCACCTGCGCGCTCCAGGCCGCGCCGAAGCCGAGGACGGCCGCGGCCGGCCCACTGATCAGGGAGGCGCCTGCGGCGGCGAACCCGAGGACGGTGGCCGGTCCGACGAACGGCCCGGCTGCGGCATTGGTGAGCAGGCCGGAGACGCTGACCTGACCGGAGATGCCGGCGACCACCGGCAGCGTGGCGAGATGAGCCGACAGCGGCACCGCGATCAGCTCCGCCACCACCATCGGCAACCAGCGGTTCATGATCATCGCCCAGCGGCGGGCCCACCAGATGATGCCGGCGCTGGCCAGCACCGAGAGCGCGAAGCCCAACGACCGGGCCAGGAACGGGTCGACCAGCAGCAGCACGATCATGGCCACCGACAGGTGGCGCAGTCCGGCCCGACGACCGCCCGCGCCCAGCGCGGCCAGGGCGACCAGACCCATGGCGGCGGCTCGCAGGACACTCGGCTCGGTCCGGCACAACGCGATGAACACCGCCACCCCGGCCAGGCCGACGAGCCGGAGCCACCACCCGCGTACGCCCAGCCAGCGGGCCAGCACGAGGACGAATGCGAGCAGCAGCGTCAGGTTGGCGCCCGAGACGGCGGTCAGGTGGGTGAGCCCGGTGGTCTGGAAATCCGTGACCAGCTCCGGGGTCACCCGGGACGTGTCACCCAGCACCAGGGCCGGCACCAGGGCACGGGGCTCAGGCCGTCGATCGGCCACCGACTGGCGCAAGCCGGCCCGCACCCGTTCGACCGCGCGAGCCGCCGGTCCAGGTCGCTCGAGCAGGGTCGCCGGACCCCGGACCCGGAGGATGGCGGCGAGGTCGGAGCCGCGGTCAGGCGCCTCCAGCCGCCCCGAGACCCGGATCCGGCTGCCGACCACCAGCTCCCCCCACTGCGCCGACCGGTCCCCGCCGACCACCACCAGCGCCGGAGCTCGCAACCGCCAGTCAGCGCCCCGTCCGGAGACCGCCAGCAGCTGGACATCGACCGTCACGTAGGCGGGCTTCGCGCCGCGAGCCGGTCGGAGCTGCGGGTCGCTCCGCACCTCGAGGTCGGCGACGACGATGGCTCCCTCCCGGGCCAGCCGGGCCACCGGCCCCGTACTCAGCCGGACGGACGCCAGGCTTCCGAGCCCGGCCAAGGCCAGGACGACCAGGGCCGTGCTGAGCAGCCACGGCGATCTCCGCAGCCGGGCGGCGACGGCCAGCAGCACCGCGACAGCCCCGGCGCCGGCGAGGGCACCCGCTGTCCCCCAGGTCCCCACCCAGGCGGCCGCCCAACCGGCCGAGGCCACCGGAACGAGGCGCAGGTCGACCGTGCCCGCTGACTCCGGGTTCGGCGTACGCGTCTGCTGAGCAGCCCACCACCTAGTGACCGAGTCACCGACAACCGCACTCAGCCGGCGGACCGGTAGCTGTCCCCCGCTCATCACACCCGGACGTGCGGCACGATCTCGGCGTAGGTCTTCGGCCCGATCCCGTCCACCTCCTGCAGCTCCTCGACCCGGCTGAACCGTTGGTGCTCGTCTCGCCAGGCGATGATCTTCCCCGCCGTGACCGGACCGACCCCGGGCAGCTCCTCCAGCTGCGCGGCCGTCGCCCGGTTCAGGTCGACGGCGGCGCCGGCCGGCGGATCGCCGCCTCCCGCGCCGCCGTCGCGCACCTCGCCGGTCGGGTCGCGCTCGTTGCCGATCACGATCTGCTGGCCGTCGGTGAGCACCTGAGCGAGGTTGAGCTCGCCGGGGTCGGCCGAGTTCTTCAGACCACCGGCAGCCTGGATGGCGTCCTGCACCCGCGAGCCGTCGGGCAGCTTGACCAGGCCGGGTTTGCGAACGGCACCGAGCACGTGCACCACGATCCGGGGCGCAGCCGAAGCCGAGCTCGACGCCTTCGTGGTGGCAGCGGCGGAGGAGACGACCACCTGGCCGGGACTGGCCACGGCGACGGGACGGGCCCGGACCAGGGCCCAGCCGCCGCCGAGCAGACCCAGCATCAGCAGCACGGCGACCACGCCGACGTGTCGACGGCCGAACCGGCGGACGGGCGGGAGCTCACCGGGCACCAGCTCGGCCGAGTCGGAGCCGACTTCGTCAGCCAGATCCGGCTCCAGCGCTCCGCCCGACAGCGCCGAACCAGGTTGGAGGTCGGGCGACGGCGCAGACGGTGCCGCCCCAACCTCTGCGGGCTGAGCCCGGCGCGGCACATGCTCAGCCAGCACGAAGGCCAGGCGTTCGTGGGCCAGCTCAGCCTGCAGCGGGTCCAACCGCGGTCGACGACGATCCATGCCGAGAACCTAAGGACGACCGGCGCTGATCCGTCACCTCTGACGCCGATCTGTGGACGACGCTTCGAGGCCGGTTCTGGCCTGTGGACAACCCGTCCGGGCGGGCCGCCTTAGAGGCGGGGCGAGACGACCACGCCGAGCATGCCGGGCCCGACGTGGACCCCGAGAACCGCGCTGACCTCGGCCACGACGATCTCGCTCGACGTCGACAGACGACCGCGGAGCCGCTCGACCAGCCGTTCGGCGCCGGCCGGGTCATCGAGATGGTGCACGGCGACATCCACGTGCTCACTGGCCCCCGCGGCCCGGGCCAGGGCGCTGAGCCCGAGCTCCTCCAGCCGGGCCACGGCCTTGGATGCGGTCCGGACCCGCTCGTACGGCCGGATCTCCCCCTCGGCGATGGTCAAGATGGGCTTCATCGCCAGCGCAGAGCCCAGCATGGCCGCCGCTGTGCCGATCCGGCCGCCGCGGCGCAGGAACTCCAGCGTGCTCAGGTAGAAGAAGGTCGTCGACGCCGCGGCCCGGTCACGGGCGACCCGGGCGACCTCCTCGACCGTCGCCCCCGTACGCGCTGCCTCGGCCGCCGACAGCACCGCGAACCCGGCCCCCATGGCCAACGTGCCGGAGTCGACGACGGTCACCGGCACCGGAGCGGATGCCGCGGCCAGCTCGGCCGCAGCGTACGTGCCGGAGATCTTGGTGCTCAGGTGGACTGACACGATCGCCTGATGCCCCGCCTCAGCCAGGTCGGCGTAGACGGCGGCGAACCGCTCGGGGCCCGGCCGGGACGTGGTCACCCGCCGTCCGGAACGCAGGGCGCGGGCCACCTCGCCCGGCTCGACCTCCGATTCGAGCCTGCTCTTCCCGTTGATCACGACGTGCAGGTCAATCACTCTCACCCCGGCGCGCGTCGCCAGCGACGCCCCCAGCGACGACGTAGAGTCGGTCACCACTGCCACGCCCGCCATTTCCTCAGCGTAGGGCGTGGTCGACGGGGCAGGCTGAGGAAGCGCACACGACATACCGAGAGCCATCAGAAAGCGAACGAGCGGATGACCGATCAGACCCGTCGCTCGTGGCGCGCCTCGCCGGGTGCGCTGGTCGCGGTCTCCCTCTTCGCCGTGGCCGCCGGGGTCGCCGTCCCGCTGCTGGCCTACCTGATCTACCGCGAGGACGGCACGCCCTGGATCCCCATCGGACTGGTCGTGCTCACCGTGCTGGCCCTGGTCTACGCGTGGCGCTTCGGGTTGCACCCGCGGCTGCGGGCCACCGACAGCGGCGTGATCGTCACGAACCCCTTCCGGCGCCACAGGTTCAGCTGGGACGACATCACCTTGATCGCCCCCGGCGAGAACGGCCTGGTGATCGGGTCGGAAGACGACTTCGCCGAGGCGTGGTGCGTGCAGAAGTCGAACTACGCCGCCCGGCGGGGCAAGATCACCCGGGCCGACCGGATCGCCCACCAGCTGTTGGACATCTTGGACACCCACGATCCGCCGCTGGAGGATGAGCAGACCGGGCTGCGGATCCGGCGGGCCCGGCCGGACGAAAGCCGGTTGCTCACCCGGCTCGAGCGCGCGGCCAGTGAGGACGCCCTCGCCCACATCTTCCCGCCCGAGAAGTTTCCCTACCCGGTGACCGCGGTGACGCGGCGTTGGCGCCGGCTGCTGCACGACCGAACCACCCGCGTCTACGTGCTGGAGCTGGTCGAGTCGCCCGTGGGCTTCGTCGCCTTCACCTCCACCACGGTGCTGCACCTCGGTGTGCTGCCGCACCACGGTCGGCGGGGCTACGGTTCGGCCCTGATCGAGTTCGCCAGCCAGGAGATCTTCGACGTGGGCACGGCCGAGGCGTCGCTCTGGGTGCTGGCCGACAACCGAGGAGCGCGTGCCTTCTATCGGGCGAACCGGTGGGTCGACACCGACGACCGCCGGAAGTCCGAGTACGCACCCCATCCCGAAGAGGTGCGGATGACGCGCCGCAACCCCGCCGCCGCCCGGCGCAGCCGTTGACCACCTCGGCCGCCAAGACCTGGGACAGCACTCCACAGACCCACCGGGGCCAGGGACTTCTGGTGTCGTTGGCCCTGCTGGCCATGGTGCCCGCCGGCGTCGCCACCTTCCTTCGCCTGGTGCCGCCCACCGACGACGCGACGGCCATGGTCGCTTCGTTCATCGCGTACGGGATCTTCGGCTACGTCGTCGCCCTCGTCCTGGCGCTGGTGGCGCTGGTCCGGGCCCGCCGTCGGCTGGCCCTGGCCGCGCTGAGCCTGCTCGTGGCCGCGCTGCTGGCCCTGCACGTCGCCTGGCTGGCGCCGTTCTTCGTGGCCGACAACCGACCGGCCACCACCCCGACCTTCACGCTGATGACGCCTGAACATGCATGACGGCATGGCCAGTTCGCGCGAGATCCGGGACCGCGCCGAGCAGGCGGATGTGGTGATCTTGATCGAGACCGCGCCACCGGCGCTTCGGGCCCTCAAGCCCCTGGGCTGGGACGAGCGTTTCCCGTACTCCGTCGGCGACCTGAAGGACGACATCTCCAACACCGCGATCTTCTCGCGCTTCCCGCTGAGCAAGGGTGAGCTGCTCGGGCGTACGTCGTTCCAGCAGTGGCTGACCACCATCCAGGCCCCCGGCATCGGTGACATCACCCTGGTTGCCGCCCACCCGTGCAACCCCTACTGCGGCGGCAACCATTGGGCCATCGAGCACGCTGACATCCGGGCCCGCATCCAGCCGCTGCTGCAGGAACCGCTGATCGTGGCCGGCGACCTGAACGCGGTCGACGAGCACGGCCCGTTGCAGGCTCTGCGGGCCGACGGGCTGCAGAAGCGCGACGGACATCACCGGGGCGGGTTGGGTGCCGACCTTCCCGGCCGACCGCTGGTTCCCGCCGTTGCTGCCGATCGACCACATCCTGGTCAGCCCGCGCCTGACCGTGACGGCCCTGCAGACCATCCGGGTCTCCGACACCGATCACCTGGGCTTGATGGCCACGATCGGCGGCACCGGCTGAGTCGTACGCGGCTGGTACGGCCCTGAACGGGGCCCATCGCCACCCGACCCCCGTGTCAGCTTCCGAGGTATACCTTGTGGTTACGCGGTTCGGGGGCGTTATTTGCTGGGTGAAGCGTGAAACCTCAAGGTATACCTCGGAAACTGGCCGGGCCGGAGGCCGAATGAAACCGGGCCGAAGGCCGAAGGCCGAAGGCCGAAGCCGGCCCCGGGCCGGGCCCAGGGCCAGACGTCAGGCGGGGACCACGCTGACCAGCTTGGGAGCCCGGACGATCACCTTGGCGATGTCGCGGCCGGCCAGGGCCCGTACGACCCCCTCGTCAGCCAGGGCCAGGGTGCGCAGCTCGGCCTCAGAGATCTCGGTCGAGACCTCCAGCCGGGCGCGGACCTTACCCTGGACCTGGACCACGCAGGTCACCGACTCGGTCACCAGCAGCGAGGGATCGACCGTGGGCCAGCTCGCGTTGGCCACCGACGGGGCGTGGCCCAGCCGGTCCCACATCTCCTCGGCGACATAGGGCGCCACCAGGCTCAGCACCACGGTGACGACCTCGGCCGCTTCCCGGACGGCGGGATCGCCCGCCCCGGGGCCGGAGTCGATCGCCTTGCGCGCCGCGTTCACCAGCTCCATCACCCGGGCCACGGCGACGTTGAACCGCTGCCCCTCGACCAGCTGCTCGATGTCGGCCAGCAGCCGGTGGGTCTCGCGGCGCAGCGCGGGGTCACCGGCGCTGACGTCGACGCCGGGAGCACTGGTGACGTCGTCGGCCACCCGGAAGGCCCGCTGCAGGAACCGCAGCGACCCGCCCGGCGAGACGTCGGCCCAGTCGATGTCCTCCTCGGGCGGCCCGGCGAAGATCACCGTCAGCCGGACGGCGTCGACGCCGAACTCGGCGATCTGGGCACCCAGATCCACTCCGTTGCCCAGCGACTTGCTCATCGCCTTGCCCTGGTTGATCACCTGGCCCTGGTTCATCAGCTTGCGCATCGGCTCGACGAAGTCGACCATGCCCAGGTCGTAGCAGCACCTTGGTGAAGAACCGCATGTAGAGCAGGTGCAGGATCGCGTGCTCCTTGCCGCCGACGTACTGCGCGGCCGGCATCCAGCGGCGCACGTCCTCGGGGTCGAACGGTCCGTCCTTGTCCCCCGGGGAGCAGTAGCGGAAGAAGTACCACGACGAGTCGACGAAGGTGTCCATCGTGTCGGTGTCCCGCTTGGCCGGTCCACCGCACCGCGGACAGCTCGACCTCGACCCAGTCGCTGGCTGCGGCCAACGGCGAGATGCCCTTGGGGGCCAGGTCGGCGCCCCTCAGGTCCGGCAGCTCGACCGGCAGCTGGTCGTCGGGCACCGGCACCTCGCCGCACGACCCGCAGTGGATGATCGGGATCGGGCAGCCCCAGTAGCGCTGCCGGCTCAACAGCCAGTCGCGCAGCCGGTAGGTGATCGCCCCGGCCCCGACGCCGTCGGACTCCAGCTGGCCGATGATCGCCGCCACCCCGGCCGTCTTGTCGCTCAGCCCCTCCAGGCTCGGTGAGTTGATGTAGCGACCGTCGCCGGGGGTGGCCACCCCGGTCACCGCCGGATCCTCGGCACCGGTGTCGACCACCTGCCGTACGGGCAGGTCGAAGGTGCGGGCGAAGTCCAGGTCGCGCTGATCGTGCGCCGGGACCGCCATCACGGCGCCCGTGCCGTACTCGGCCAGGACGTAGTCGGCGGCGAAGACCGGGATCTGCTCCCCGTTGACCGGGTTGACCGCGTACGCGCCCAGGAAGACACCGGTCTTCGGCCGGTCGGTGGACTGCCGCTCGATCTCGGTGACCCGCTTGGTCTGCTCCAGGTAGGCCTCGAACGCGCTGCGCTGGGCGGCACCCACGATCTCGGCGGCCAGCGGCGCCTCGGGCGCGACCACGAAGAAGGTGGCGCCGTACAAGGTGTCGGGGCGGGTGGTGAACACCGTCACGGGCTCGGTCGCGACCGGTGATCTCGAAGTCCACGTAGGCGCCCTCGGAGCGACCGATCCAGTTGCGCTGCATGGCCAGGATCGCCTCCGGCCAGCCGCCCAGCTCGCCCATGTCGTCCAGCAACCGCTGGGCGTAGTCGGTGATCTTGAAGTACCACTGGGTCAGCTGCCGCTTGGTCACCAAGGTGCCGCAGCGTTCGCAGGCGCCCTGGACGACCTGCTCGTTGGCCAGCACGGTCTGGTCCTTGGGGCACCAGTTGACGTAGCTGGCCTTCCGGTACGCCAGGCCCCTCTCGTAGAAGCGCAGGAACAGCCACTGGGTCCAGCGGTAGTACTCCGGGTCGGAGGTGTGCAGCCGCCGGGACCAGTCGAAGCTCAGCCCGTAGCGCCGGTAGGAGCTGGCCTGGGTCTCGATGTTGGCGTAGGTCCACTCGGCCGGATGGGCGTTGCGGGCGATGGCGGCGTTCTCGGCCGGCAGCCCGAAGGAGTCCCAGCCGACCGGGTGCAGCACGTCGTAGCCCTTGAGCCGCAGGTAGCGGGACACCACGTCACCGATCGCGTACGCCTCGGCGTGGCCCATGTGCAGGTCGCCGGAGGGGTAGGAGAACATGTCCAGGACATAGCGCCGCTCGGCCGACCCGTCGTCCTTCGGGGCGAACGTGTTGTTCTCGGCCCAGAACGCCTGCCAGCGCTCCTGCGCGGCGACGGCGTCGTAGCCGGCTCGAACCTCGTCAGTCACTTCTTCGTCTCCTCAGCTGCACACTCCGGGTGCCCAGGTCGCTGGGCATGAAAAAACCCCTCGCCCCAGGGATGGGCAGAAGGGGTGGCCGCGCGGGAAGGCCTACGCGGCTAGGTAAGGAGTGCTTCGTCGTGCATGAGCCGAGTCTAGACCACCGGGCCGTTGTCAGTGGCCGCCCATTACCGTCGTCGGCATGTCCCTGCTGACCGTCGACGAGCTCCGAGCCCGCACGCTGAGCCGGCAGTTCCCGACGATCGAGGGGCGGGGTCCGGAGTCGGTGCTGCAGCTGCTGCGGCGGCTGGGGCCCATCCAGTCGCAGGTGCCACGGGCGCCCTTCCTGGCCATCGGCAGCCGGCTGCCCGGGGTCACCTACGACACGGTCGTCCAGCTGTTCGAGTCGCACCGGCTGTTGAAGGCGAGCAACCTGCGCGGCACGGTGCACACCAGCGGGCGGGAGCACTTCGGCAACCTGGACACCGTCGCCCGGCCCGGCCGAGCCGCGGCGCTGCGCAACGGCTTGAAGCTGGCGCGCCTCAGCGCCGAGGAGATGATGGCCGAGGTCGAGGCGTACGCGGCCGAGGACTGGCGTCCGCGGGCCGAGATCGTCGAGCACGTACGCGGCTGGCTGGCCGAGCACGAGTCGCCGGCGACCGCGGCCGCCGTCGGGTCCTCGCTGCCTGACGCCATGGTGTGGGGCCACAGCGCGTTGATCCGCCGACCGCGGGACGGTCGCTGGGACAGACGTACGGACACCGAACACCGGCTGGCCCGTACGGCCGTGCCGGACCTGGCCGCCGGCGTCGACTACCCGACCGCACTGGCCGAGCTGGTCCGGATCCACCTCGGGGCGTATGGTCCGGTCACCCGCAACGATCTGGCGTTCTTCTTCGGCGCCGGCCTCGGCGCGGTCGACCAGGCGGTGACGCGGCTGGGTGAGGAGGTCGTCCGCCGATCCGGCCCCGACCGACACGACTACCTCGACCTGGCCGACGCACCACCCCCGATGCCGGTCGACCTCGGCGTTCGCCTGCTGCCCGAGTTCGACGGCTTGCTGCTGGGCTTTCACGGGCCCGCGCGGACGCGGTTCCTCGAAGCGTCCCAGCTGCCCAGGATCTGGGCCAAGGTGAACGGCCTGTTCTCTCCCATCGTGCTCAGCGGCGACCGGATCGTGGCCAGCTGGAAGACCCTCGCCCGCGGCTCGCGCACCGACATCGAGGTCACGATGCTCGATCCGCACCCCACGCTCGCCGACGACCGTTTCGACGATGCGGTGCGGGCGACCGAGCAGGCGCTCGGCCTGAGCGTGACCGACCTGCGGGTGCAACGTGGCTGAGCCGGCCGCCTCGGCAGGCTAGGCTGATCGGCGCTCGAGCGTGCGAACAGGAAGCTGGCGACACATGACCTGGTTGGTGACCGGCGGAGCGGGCTACATCGGCTCGCACGTCGTCCGCGCGTTCTCGGCCCAGAACATCGACCCGGTGGTGATCGACGACCTGTCCAGCGGACACCGCGCGCTTCGTCGACGACGACGTCCCCTTCTATCAGGGCAGCATCCTCCAGCGAGAGCTGCTGGAGGAGATCTTCGCCGAGCACGATATCGCCGGGGTGGTGCACCTGGCCGGCTACAAGTACGCCGGGGTCTCGGTCACCCGGCCGCTGCACACCTACACCCAGAACGTGACCGGCATGGTCACCCTGCTCGAGGCGATGGCCGCCCACCAGGTCGACAAGATCGTCTTCTCCTCCAGCGCGGCGGTCTTCGGCACCCCGGACACCGGCACGGTCACCGAGAAGAACCCCACCCGGCCCGAGTCGCCGTACGGGGAGTCCAAGCTGATCGGCGAGTGGCTGCTGCGTGACCAGGCCCGGGCCACCGACTTGAGCGACCCGACCCGCTCCGCCACACCTCGCTGCGCTACTTCAACGTGGTCGGGTCCGGCTACCCGGACCTGCGCGACACCAGCCCGCACAACCTCTTCCCGCTGGTCTTCGAGCAGCTCGTGGCCGGCAAGGTGCCCTACATCAACGGTGACGACTATCCGACCCCGGACGGCACCTGCGTCCGCGACTACGTGCACGTGTCCGACCTGGCGATCTCCCACGTCGCCGCGGCCAAGGCCCTCGAGGCGGGCCGCCCGCTCGAGCCGGTCTACAACCTGGGCAGTGGCACCGGCTTGTCCGTGCGCGAGATCATGGACGCCGTGGCCCGGGTGACCGGGATCGACTTCACCCCGGAGGTCCGTGCGCCGCGGCCCGGCGACCCGGCCCAGATCGTCGCGACCGGCGAGCTGGCCGCCCGCGACCTGGACTGGAAGATGCGGCACACCGTCGACGAGATGGTGTCCTCGGCCTGGGAGGCGCGTCAGGCCGCCGTTCGCGGCTGATTTTTCTGCGTTCCCTCCGCCGGCTCGGTGCAGGCGGGGCTGAAACCTCACCGTCACAAATCGTCCAGACATGTCACCTGCGTGTAACCGACGACGCCTTTGATGCAACACGGACCAGGGAGAGTTCTGCCTAACCTCGCGGGTCCAGGATCCAGCCGTCGCGTGGCCACTCACAACGTCCAGTCTCCTTCACCGAAAGAAGCAGCATGACACCACTCGAACTCGATTCGGGCAACACTGCCTGGATCCTGACCTCAGCCGCGCTGGTGTTGCTCATGACACCGGGCCTGGCGCTCTTCTACGGCGGCATGGTCCGCGCGAAGAGCGTCCTCAACATGATGATGATGAGCTTCGGGGCGCTCGCATCCATCTCCGTGCTCTGGGTTCTCTACGGCTACTCGATCGCCTTCGGCGACGACGTCGGCTACGGCCTGCTCGGCAACCCGCGGCCAGTACCTCGGCCTCAAGGGCCTGATGGAAGACACCGACGCGGCGCTGCCGGCTATGGCGTTCGTCGCCTTCCAGGCAGTCTTCGCGATCATCACCGTCGCCCTGATCTCCGGCGCCATCGCCGACCGGGCCAAGTTCAGCACCTGGATGATCTTCACCGTCATCTGGGCCACCATCGTCTACTTCCCGGTCGCCCACTGGGTGTTCGACTTCAGCCTCGACGCCCACGTCGGCGGCTGGATCGCCAACAACCTGAAGGCGATCGACTTCGCCGGTGGCACCGCGGTGCACATCAACGCCGGTGTCGCCGGCCTCGCCCTGGCCATCGTGCTGGGCAAGCGGGTCGGCTGGCGTCGCGACCCGATGCGTCCGCACAACCTGACCCTGGTCATGCTCGGCGCCGGCCTGCTGTGGTTCGGCTGGTTCGGCTTCAACGCCGGCTCGGCCGTCGCCGCCAACAACACCGCCGTCGGTGGTCTGGGTCAACACCCTGGTCGCCACCGGCTGCCGCCGCCCTGGCCTGGCTGGTCACCGAGCGCATCCGCGACGGACACGCCACCTCGCTGGGTGCCGCGTCCGGTGTGGTGGCCGGCCTGGTCGCCATCACCCCGTCCTGCTCCTCGGTCTCGCCGATCGGCGCGATCCTCGTCGGCGCCATCGCCGGTGTGCTCTGCGCGCTGGCCATCGGCCTGAAGTACAAGCTGGGCTACGACGACTCGCTCGACGTCGTCGGCGTCCACCTCGTGGGCGGCCTCTGGGGAACCCTGGCCGTCGGCTTCTTCGCCACCGAGGCGGCTCCGGCTGCGGTCAACGGTCTGTTCTACGGCGGCGGGGTCGACCAGCTCTGGCGCCAGGCCGTCGGCGCTCTCGCCGTGCTGCTCTACAGCTTCATCCTGACCCTGCTCATCGGTCTCCTGCTGCAGAAGACCATCGGCTTCCGCGTCACCGAGGAAGACGAGATGGCGGGCGTCGACAGCTCCGAGCACGCAGAGACCGGCTACGATCTCGGCACGTTCGCTGCCGGGGCACGCATGTCGTTCTCCGGCCCAGCTCCTCGGCACGCCGATGAGGACACCAACCATGATCAGGAGGTGACGGCATGAAGCTCGTAACCGCGATCATCAAGCCGCACATGTTGGACGAAGTGAAGACCGCCCTCGAGTCGTTCGGGGTCGAGGGGATGACGGTCAGCGAAGCCAGTGGCTTCGGACGTCAGCGGGGCCACACCGAGGTCTACCGGGGGGCGGAGTACACCGTCGACCTCGTTCCCAAGGTGAGACTTGAGGTGCTCGTGGACGACGATGATGCCAAAGACATCATCGACGTCCTGGTGAAGAGCGCTCGGACCGGCCGCATCGGTGACGGCAAGGTCTGGTCCGTTCCGGTGGACGACATCGTCCGCGTACGGACGGGCGAGCGCGGGCTGGACGCGCTCTGAAGCGTGACCTAACCAGCGAGCGTCTCAACGTCGCGATCCGGTCCGGGTGGTCAGCCACCGCAGGGCCGGATCGTCGGCGTTTGGTCACCGAGTTGCGTCGAGGCGGCGCTGGTGGAGCTCTACGCCGAGGTCGCCGGACCGGCCAGCGGGGTGGCCCTGGCCACCGTCGGCAGCCTGGCCCGGCGCGAGCTCGGTCCACGGTCGGACATCGACCTGGTGCTCGTGCACGACGGTAAGGACTCGAGCCGCGATCAACACCTTGGCCGAACGGCTGTGGTATCCCCTGTGGGACTCCGGTGTCCGGCTCGACCACGCGGTCCGGACGCCGGCCGAGTGCACCGAGATCGCCGGCCAAGAGCTGAGCGCCGGGGTCGGGCTGCTCGACCTGCGGGTCGTGGCCGGTGACGCCGAGCTGGTCAAGTCGGCCCGATCCTCGCTGCTGGACGCCTGGCGCCGCAACGCCCGCAAACGGCTCCCCGAGCTGCTCGCGGCGGTCGACGAGCGCCGCAAGACCTTCGGCGACGCGGCCTACCTGCTCGAGCCCGACCTCAAGGAGGCCCGCGGCGGCTTCCGGGACATGACGATGCTGCGGGCCCTGGCCGCCACCTGGCTGACCGACCGACCGCACGAGGGCGTACGCGAGCCGTACGAGCGGCTGCTGGACGTGCGCGACGCGCTGCACGTCGGCTCCGGTCGAGCCCTGGACCGGCTGCTGGCCAGCGAGGTCGGACGCTGTCGCCCGGCAGCTCGGCTACGACGACCGGGACGACCTGCACCGCTCGGTCAGCCTGGCGGCGCGTCGGATCGGCCACGCCGTGGACCTCACCGCACGGGCGGCCCGCCAAGCGGTGCCCCAGCGACGGGTGCTCAGCTTCACCCGCCGGGAGCGTCGGCCGGAGTACATCCAGGCCGACCACGGCCTGATCATCCATGCCGGTGAGGTGGCCCTCGGCCGATCGGCCCGCCCCGAGGATCCGTTGACCGGTCTGCGCGCCGGGGCCCTGGCTGCTCAGCGCGGGCTGGTCCTGTCCCCCATCACCGCCGAGAACCTCGGCACGCATGCGCCACCCCTATCGACGCCGTGGCCCGATGCCGCCCGAGAGTCGCTGCTCGAGCTGTTGTCGGCCGGCCCCGGGCTGGTGCCGGTGTGGGAGGCCCTCGACCTGGCCGGCTGCATCGTGCGCTGGATCCCGGTCTGGGCCAGCATCCGGGCCCGGCCTCAGCACAACCCGATCCACCGGCACACCGTCGACCGGCACTCGGTGCAGACCGCCGCCGAGGCGCAGCGGCACCTCACCCAGGTCGACCGTCCTGACCTGCTGCTGCTGGCTGCGCTGTTCCACGACATCGGCAAGATCCCGGGGGGCGGCATCAACCATGCCGTCGTCGGCGCCCCGATCGCTCGGGAGGCGGTCGCCGCCATCGGGCTCGACGATGACGATGCCGACCTGGTGGCCCTGCTCGTACGCGAGCACCTCACCTTGGCCCAGCTCGCCACCAAGCGGGACCACGGCGACCCGGCGACGGCGGATGCGCTGGTGCAGGCCGTCGAGGGCCGCACCGAGGTGCTCGACCTGCTGCGGTACCTGACCGAGTCCGACGCCCGAGCGGCGGGTCCGGCGGCCTGGTCGCCGTGGCGGGCGCAGCTGATCAACAGCCTCGCCGACCAGGTCGAGAGCCTGCTGGTCGACGACGACCACCGGCCGGAGGTCGCCCCCCTGGTCGACCTCGGCCTGGCCCGCTCGGTCGGCCTGGACGGCCGGCCGCGGATCCGGGTCGAGTCGAAGCCGGGTGGCATCCAGCTGGTGGTCGCGGCCAAGGACCGCCTCGGGCTGTTCAGCGACACCGCCGGCCTGCTCGCCTCTCACTCGGTCCAGGTTCGGTCAGCGGTGCTGCACACGGTCGAGGGGGTGGCGGTGAACACCTGGCGAGTCGACAAGCAGACGGTCACCGACATCCCCGATCCGGCGTTCTTGATCAAGCAGCTCGAACGGTTGGAGGCCGGCGACCGGGCCATGCTCGAGCCGGTACGCCGACGCGAGGCCCGCGCCCAGCGCGCACCGGCGGGCGTGCCGCACGTCGAGGTGATCCGCGACGCCAGCGGCTCGGCCGCCGTGGTCGAGGTCCGCGCCGGAGACCGGGCCGGCCTGCTCTACGCCCTCGGCGGCGCTCTCAGCGAGGCTCGGCTGTCGATCCGCTCGGCCCACATCGCCACCCTGGCCGGGCAGGCCATCGACACGTTCTACCTGACCGAGGTCGACGGCTCCCAACCCGCCGAAACCCGCAGCCGGGAGGCCGCCCTGGTCCTGACGCCAGGCCGCAGGCGTCGCTGAGTCCTGAGCCACGCTCACCCTCGGGCGAGTCCTGAGCTCAGTCCGCGGAGGCGATCAGCTCTTCGACCTCGGCCGAGGTGGGTGGCTGGGGTCCCCGGCGGGAGCAGACGATGGACGCCGCCGCGGCGCCACGGCGGAGTGCGGACTCGAGGTCGAGGCCGAGCTTGACGTGACCGTCCAGGAAGCCGGCCATGAACGTGTCGCCGGCACCGACGGTGTCGACCACGGTGGTCGGATAGCCGGGCACCCGGGTGACCTGGCCGCCGGGCCCGATGGCGACGCCGCCGCCCGGGCCCAAGGTCAGCACGGCCATGCTGAGACCGTACTGGTCGACCCAGCCGCCGGCCACCTCGACCGGGTCACCGCCGCCGGTCGCCTGGGCCAGGAACGAGATGTCCTCGTCGGAGGCCTTGACGATCCCACCGCGGACGCCGACGGCCCGCAGCCAGGGCTGCACCCGGCTCCAGTAGATCTCCGGGTCGGTGATGACCGTGGGCCGGACGTTGATGTCGTACGACACCCCGCTCGGCACGGTCTTCATCCAGTCCAACAGCACCTCGGCGCCCGGGCTGACCACGCACGACAAGGACGCGATGTGCAGCCAGTCGTCGGCCCGGAGCCGGGGCAGGTCGTCGATCTGCCAGCCGAAGTTCGCGGTCTCGGCGAAGTGGAAGGTGTAGCTGGCCACGCCCTGCGCGTCCAGGCTGACCACGGCGATGGAGGTGGCCTGCGAGGACTCGGTGGCCAGGTCCAACAGCACGTTGGAGCCCAGGATGTGCTGCCGCAGCTGACGGCCGAACGCGTCGTTGGAGAGCCGGCCGAGGAAGTGGGCATCGGCGCCCAGCTTGCCCAGAGCCACCGCGGAGTTCATCGGGCCGCCGGCCGAGAGCGCCATCCAGGTGGAGCGGAACGAATCGTCGGCCGGATCCGAAGACTTGACCAGGTCGATGAGGGTCTCCCCACAGATCACGAATCGCACGGCCCGACGCTGGGGGGTCTCGGTGCTCTCCGGCTCAGAAGTCATAGGGGCCAACCTAGTGGTAGCCCCGATCAGCTATCCAGCCATCAGTCCCAACTCCTCCTGCAAGCCGACCTTCAGCTCGTCCCACACGGTCGGCGGCACGGCCCGCGCGCTGATGTCGGCCAACAGGTGTCCCATCGAGTAGTCGGGGTCGACCTCCTCGAGCCGGGCCACGCAGCAGTTCAACAAGGCGCCATGACCCCCGATCCAGGCCGCCATCCCCAACAGGGCCAGCGGCGCGGACGCGAGCACCGGCGGCACCGCAGCCACCACGTCGGTCCACAGCTGGATGTGCTGGTGCACCGCCTCTCGGGTCATCGCGGCCCAGGCGAGGTCGCGCAGCCGCAGGTCGGTGGCCAGCAGGGCCAATCTCAGCGCGACGGCCTCATCGACCACGAGCTCCCCGGCGACCACCGATCGTACGGTCGACTCCATCAGCTCGACCTCCTGCTCGCCGGCCAGCTCGGTCAGGTCGGCCAGGGTCGCCTGGCCGGCGGCCAGCAGCCGGGGCCAGTCCGATGCGTCCGGCCCGTTCACCAGTGCCTCCAGCTCGGTACGGCTGGGGTGCACCGACATCCCGGCGTAGACCGCCTCCGCGGCCAGCCGGTTCGACCCGATCTCGTACGGGCGGCCCTCGGGCGGGCAGCAGGCCCGCGCGCAGCGCAGCGACCACCACCGGTCCGGACCGACGACGATCGCGTCGGTGAGACGGAAGCGCGCGCCGCCCTCCAGCTCAGCGGTCAGTCGGGCGAGCACCGGACGGGCTGATTCGGGATCACTGCTGTAGGCGACCAGGACCAGCTCGGCTGCTCCGTGCTGCGCAGCCAGCTCGGTGACTGCGTCGGCGAGCGGACCGGCGTCCTCCGCCGGCGGCAGATCGATCCGGGCCGTCAGCAGCACCCGGCCCGACCGGACCAGCACGGCGACCACCGACTCGCTGGGGTGGAATGACAACAGATACGGGATGACGGCCAGCAAGTCGGTGGGGTCTGACACCCGGAGCCGGGTCGGGGCTGGCTCGGGACCCGATCGGCTGGTCACCCGCCGAGAGGGCTGGCGGCGGCTCATGGCGCCAGCACCTGGTCGAGTTGGTCGGTAGCGGCGTTCGCAGGAGTACTCATGTCCTTAATCTGCGTACGCCGGGCCCGGCCGTGCCGCGCGCCCACAGATCTGTGGACAGCGCTTCGTGGCCGGTTTTTCCTTGTGGACAACCGGAGCGGGACGCTGCGCTACGGTGGCAGAGATGAACCAGACGCCCGAGGATCCGACTGCGAACGATCCCGCAGCTGATCCTCGGCCTGCCCGTTTCGAACCGGCTCCGGGTCCGGACCTGGGCGACGCCAACGGTCTGGGTCAGGTGCCCAGCGGGCCGTCCTTCGTTCCCTGGCACGGCCAGTCAGCCCCTGGGCCCATCGGCCGGCCAGAACGGTCCTCGAGTGATTCGTGGTCTCCTGGGCCGCTCAACCGGCCCAGCCGTCGTCGACCGGCAGTCATCACCGCCCTGGTGATCTTCGTCGTCGCGGCCGTCGTCGCCGCAGCCAGCCTGGTCGCCCGCTACGACGACACCCACATTGCCGCCCCGCCGAGCCCCGACCGACCGTCCGCGGCTCCGGGTGGACCGGCGCGCAGTGATCGGATCGACTTCGTCACCAGTGGGGGCGCCGGCGAGCTGATCCTGGTCGACCGGGTCTGGTCTGATGGCGGCCGCTTTCCACCCGACAACGGGACCTATCTGCAGATCGAGGTCGAGCTGGTCTGCACCAGCGGCCAGGTCGACTACGACCCGTTCAACTTCCAGGTGTTCGACGCCTCGGGCACGCTGTTCGAGACCGACACCGCCGGTGTCGACGACCCCCTGCTCGACGCGGGCGTGCTGCTGGCCGGCGAGAGCGTGCACGGCTCGATCGCCTTTGACATGCCCCGAGGCGACGCGACCCTGCTGATGAGCGACGGGACCGACCAGACCATCACCGCGCTGAAGGTCCCGGACTGAGCGTGGCTGAGCTCCAGACCCTGACCGTACGCGGCTGGGACGTGCTGCGGCTGTCCACCGACACGGTGCAGCTCGACGTCGTACCCGCGCTCGGAGGCACCATCACCTCGCTGGTCCGGCGGGCGGACGCGGCCGAGCTGCTGTGGTCCACCCCGTGGGGGCTGCGGCACCGCGGCAGCCTCAGCGTGCCGGGCAAGTCCCAGGCCCGGATGATCGACGACTTTCCCGGCGGCTGGTTCAGCCTGTTTCCCAACGGCGGGGACAGCGCATCGCTGCACGGCGCCGAGTGGGGCGAGCACGGCGAGGCCCGGCTGACCTGGCTGGACTGGGAGTTCACCGGTTCGTCGCTGGTGATGACCGGCCGGTTGATCCGCTCGCCGTTCACCATTTCCAAGATCATCTCGGTGGTCGGGGACGAGGTCACCGTCGGCGAGTCGGTGACCAACGTGGGCGGTGAGTCGATCGAGCTGATGTGGGCCAGCCAGCTGATGTTCGGCGCGGACCTGCTCGGTCCGGACACGGTGATCGACTCGGCCGCCAGCATCGTCCACCCCGATCCGATGATCAGCCGCAGCGCCAGCTATGACGATCTGATGCCCTGGCCCCGCTCGTACGGGTCGGACTCGTTGATCAACCTGCGGACGGTGCCCGGGCCGGACACCAGCCAGACCCGGCTCGCCTATCTGACCGAGTTCTCCCGCGGCTCGATCAGCGTGACCCGGCCGAGCCGGCGCCTCGGGGTCGACCTGAGCTGGGACGTCGAGACCTGGCCACACGCCTGGTACGAGCTGGAGGCGGGCGGCAGCGAGGGCTTCCCCTGGTTCAGCACCGCGTACTTCCTGGCCCTGACCCCGTCGACCAGCTGGCCGGGGCACGGCGTACACGATGCTCGCCGGGTGTCGGGCACCACCCGCTGGGTGGCACCGGCCGAGGCCCTGACGGCCCACCTGAGCGTACGGGTCCATCCGGCACCCTGAACCGCCGCACTTCACCCAGGAGTTGTACGCCTCACCCAGGAAATCACGGGGTCAATCTGCGCAATCACAAGGTTTACCTTGTGGTTTGCGGGGTGGGGACCGGGTGGTTTGCGGGGCGGGGACCGGGTGGTCCGGGGCGAGGTGAGGGACCGGGGGGTCAGCGCAGCTCGCGCCGGACGACCAGCTTCAGGCCCGACCAGATGTCGCTGACCGCGCAGACCTTGACGTCGACCAGCCCGACCGGGAGGGCGACCTCGCGTACGACGTCCTCGGTCATGTCGGTGGGCACCTTCGCCGCCCGCTTGGGCCAGCAGACCCAGACCATGCCGGCCGGCGCGATGGCGGCCTTCAGGGCGAGCACCCGGCGGTCGAGCTGGGCGCGCCGGGTGACGAAGACCAGCACCAGCTCGGCGGGTCCGCGGAGCCGGCGACGCAGCGTCACCCCGGCCGGCAGCTCGCCGAGGATGGTGGCCAGGTCCTCCGGCGGGTCGAGCACCACCAGGGTCGTCTCGGGCTTGATGCCCAGCTTGGCCGCCAGTGGCCGGCCCGAGTAGCCCGGCGTCGGAGCGGGTGCACCCATGTCGACAGGCTGCCACGTTTGCCTGGGCCAGGCACGCTGGAAGGACCGTGAAGGCGCCGTGACAGCGCCGATCCCCGCCGAAAGGTCCCGCATGAACGAGCGTTCCGCCACCCGTCCCGGCTCGGCCGCCCTGGTGATGCTGCTGCTGCTCGGTGGTCTGTGGCTGCTCGAGCTGGTCGACCAGCTCAGCGGCAACCAGCTGGACGGGCTCGGCATCCACGCCCGCGAGCTCGACGGGCTGCCGGAGATCTTCACCGCCCCGTTCCTGCACGCCGGCTGGGAGCACCTGATCAGCAACTCGGTGCCGTTCGCCGTGCTCGGTTTCCTGGTCCTGCTCGGTGGCCTGGCCCGTTGGGTGTTCGCCTCGCTGAGCAGCATCGTGGCCTCGGGGTTGACGGCCTGGATGCTCACTCCGGCCAACACCATCATCCTCGGCGCCAGCGGGCTGATCTTCGGCTGGCTGACCTACCTGCTGGCTCGCGGCCTGTGGTCACGACGACCGGCCCAGGTCGTGATCGCCGTCGTCGTGCTGTTCGTCTACGGCGGCCTGATCTGGGGAGTGCTGCCCGGGGCGGTCGGAGTGAGCTGGCAGGCTCACCTCGGCGGAGCCGTGGGTGGGGTGGTCGCGGCCTGGCTGATGCATCGGCGCCGGGGTGACGTACGCCGCGCCGCGCCGGCGACTGCCGGCTGGCGCTAGGTCCTCAGAGCCGGAGCCGGCTCACAGGTCGGGATCGGACCGGAGCTGGTCGATGAGCGCGTCGACCTGCGCGCGGGCCCAGCCCAGCCGGGTCCGGTCCAGCTCCCCGACGGCGAAGAACCGCTCCAGCTCAGCCGCCAGCCGAGAGGCGCGGGGGAAGCCGAACGTCCCGGCTGACCCGACCACCTGGTGGGCGACCTCGGCGGCCGCCCGGCGCTGGCCGTCCGGCAGCTGAGTGACCTCGGCCTGGTCCACCGCGTCAGCCAGCCGAGCGGCTCGGGCGAGGTTCACCTTGCGGGCGTGGTCGCCCAGGGAGCGGACCACTCCTTCGAGATCGACCGAATCCTGGTCAACCGCGTCCCGACCCGCCTCGGCGTCCGCACCCGGACCGCGCCCGGCGTTGTCGCCTGACCTCACTTCCGGTCTCACTCCTGCCACCCCAGTAGTTTGGCCATGTCCTTCGACAAGGTCATCGGATCGAACGGTTTCGGTATTACACCAGCCAGATCCAACCGTTCCCAATCCGCGGCATCCTGGGTCGGCATCTTGGCCGTCAAGAAGATGATCGGAATGCCGCGGGTCGCCGGGTTGTCGCGCAGCGAGGTCACCGTCCCCGGGCCGTCCAGCCCCGGCATCATCACATCGAGCAGGACGGCGTCCGGCTGGTCCCGAGCCGCCACCTCCAACGCCTCGGTGCCCGACAAGGCGGTGCTGACCTCCCAGCCCCCGACCAGCTCCAGGGCCGCCTTGGCCACCTCCCGGAGCAGCTCGTCGTCGTCGACCACGAGAACGCGGCGTCTGGCTGAGGGCGCACCGGCATCAGGTTCTCGAGTGGTCACCCGGACCTGCCTCCTCACCAGACTCGGCGTTGCGTCTACCTGTGGTCACGTCGTGATAGGGCCCCGAACCGATCAGCGCCATCGTACGCAGGTCGGCTGCGATACCGTTCCCCCATGGAGGGGCGGTCTGGTCTCCAAGCATCGGGGGGCTGGCGACCGCGATGGAGTGGTGTCCTGGCGGCACTCGTGGTGGTGCTGTTCGCCCTGTTGCTGCTCAGCGGACTGCCGGCCGAGGTGCGGCGGGTCATCAGCGGCGTGGGCCTGGTCACCAGCGGCGTGGCCGCCGGCTGGAGCTTCGCCCTCCGGGCCCGGCAGACCGATGGCCGCCGGCGACGCTCGTGGAACTTGTTCGCCGTCGCCGCCATGCTCGGGGCCGCCTCCAACCTGCTCGCCGTCTTGATCCCTCCCGGACCGCACGCCCAGGCGATCTCGTACGGCAACATCTGTCTGGCCCTGGCCCTGCTGATCGGCGTCATCGCCCTCACCACCTTTCCGCTGGCCCGCCGCCGGGGCACCGACCTGGCCCGGATGGTGCTGGACGGCACGGTGATCAGCGGTTCGATCTTGTTCATCGCGAGCATGACCCTGTTCCCGCAGATCCTGACCACCCGCGGCAGCGGCGGCGCCCTGGTGCTGCTGGTTCCGGTCATCGACATCGTCATCGCGACCCTGGCCACCCTGCTGTTCCTGCGCGGCGCCCGCAACGACCGACCGACGCTCGGCCTCGCCGCCTTCGGCTTCGGCTGTTTCGCCGTCTCGGACTTCGCGTACGCGGTGATCGCCGGGCGGACGGGCAGCTTCACCTTCGGCACGATCCTCGACCTCGGCTGGATCGCCGGCTATGTCTTGATCGCCTTGGCCGTCCGGACTCCGACCAGCCGGGCCACGCCGCACGGCGAACGCCCAGTGGAGGCCTCTCCGATCCTGGGCACCACGGTGATGTTCGCCCTGTTCCTGGCCGGCGCGGTGCTCAGCCTGTTCAGCCTGCGGCAGGGCACGCTCAGCACCCCGACCGCCGCGCTGTGGGTGCTCGTCCTGGGCGCCATCCTGGTCCGTCAGATCCTGCTGGTGGTCGACAACGAGCGGCTCCGGCGCGAGCTGAGCCGCTCCCTGCGCCAGATCACCGAGCGCAGCGACCTGCTGGTGAACGCGGTCGGGGACGGGATCTACGGTGTCGACCGGGACGGGTTGATCACCTTCGTCAACCCGGCGGCGGCGCGGGTGCTGGGCTATCCGCCCGACCTGCTGACCGGACGGGAGGCGCATGTCATGTTCCACGCCCTCGACCCGACCGGTGCGCCGTTCCCCACCGACACCTGCTACATCACCGAGGCGATCCGCGAGGGGGTCGTCACCAATGCCGAGGACGACCTCTATCTGCGCGCCGACGGCCAGCCGGTCCCGGTCGAGGTCACCGCAACCCCGCTGTACGAGGAGGGTCGCGCCACCGGTGCCGTGGTGGTGTTCCGCGACGTCACCCAGCGCCGGGAGGTCGACCGGCTCAAGGGCGAGTTCGTCTCCGTGGTCAGCCACGAGCTGCGTACGCCGTTGACCGCGATCCGGGGTTCCCTCGGTCTGATCGCCGGCGGCGCCTTGGGTCCGCTGACCCCGGCCGCGGGCCGGATGGTCGAGATCGCCCTGATCAGCAGTGAGCGACTGACCCGGCTGATCAACGAGATCTTGGACATCGAGCGGATCGAGTCCGGGGTGATCGCCATGGAGCTCAGCGAGCACACCGCCGCGAGCCTGATCGACACCGCGGTCGGCCAGGTGCAGATCATCGCCGAGAACGCCGACGTGCGGGTGCAGGTCCGCCCAGCCGAGGGCGAGCTGACCACCGACCCCGACCGGGTGGTGCAGACGCTGCTCAACCTGCTGGACAACGCCATCAAGTTCTCCTCGGCCGGCAGCACGGTCTCGGTCGGCGCCGAGCGCCGCGGCGAGCTGGTCGAGTTCTCCGTCTCCGACCGCGGCCGCGGAGTTCCCGAGGACAAGCTGGACGCCATCTTCGGACGGTTCGAGCAGGTCGACTCCTCCGATGCCCGCGACAAGGGCGGCTCCGGTCTGGGCCTGGCCATCTCACGCAGCATCATCGAACGACTGGGTGGTCGGATCTGGGCCACGAACAATCCCGGGGGCGGCGCGACCTTGCGCTTCACGCTGCCGGCGCGCCGGCCCGCCGCCCGCGGGCCGAGCCCTCCGACCCGCTCGAAAGACTTCGCCGAGACCGAGTCCGCGCGCTGACTTCGCCGCTTCGCCCACCGTCGGTCACACTGGTAGACCCGCCCCCGAGAGGACCCCTGGTGCCCCCCCACCACGAGCCCGGCCTGGTCATCCGCGTCAGCCGCGGATCCGGCAGTGGCCCCACCCGCCTGGCCGCCTTCGACGCCGCCCTGATCGCCGCGGGCCTGCAGGGCTTCAACCTGGTCCGGCTCAGCTCGGTCATCCCGGCCGCGACCGAGATCCGCGAGGTCGAGGGCGACGACCAGATCGACGGCGACCATGGAGATGTCGCCTACTGCGTCTACGCCGAGGCCTCCGCCAGCACGCCCGGCGACCAGGCGTGGGCCGGGGTCGCCTGGGCCCAGCGTACGGACGGTTCGGGCGCGGGACTGTTCGTCGAGCAGAGCGGATCGTCTCGTGACGTGGTGCACCGCGACCTGATCTCGACCCTGGACGCGATGTCGCGGGCTCGGACCGACGACTACGAGGTGACCGGGGTGGTGATGAGCTCCGCGCAGTGCCAGGACCATCCGGTCTCCACGGTCGTGGTGGCAACCTATCGGACCGCAGGCTGGGGCACGGTCACCGCACTGACCGGGGGGATCCACGGATGAGCGCTCTGCCCTACCCCGACCAGACCGAGTACATCGCCTGGCGGGACCCGTGGCACTTCACCCGGCAGTACTCGATGGACGACCACCACATCGCCTTGTTCTACGAGCTCTACTCCCTGGCCTTTGAGCCGCTGAAGAAGCTGTCGGCGGCTCGCCAGGTGCTGACCCGGGCCGAGTTCGTGGAACAGATGCGCAACGACCGGGTGGCCAAGCTGGTCGCGTGGGGCGACGACGGGAAGCCGCTCGGACTCACCACGTTGTCGAACGACTTGACGACGGTGCCCTGGATCAGCCCGGAGTATTTCCAGGACCACTATCCTGAGCACTGGGCTCGGGGGGCGGTCTACTACCTCGGCTTCACTCTGGCGCACCCCAGCCAGCGTCATCGCCGGTTCGTGGAGACGTTGATCAAGGTGGGTATGCAGGAGGCAGTGACCAAGAACGCCGTCATCGCCTACGACGTGTGCGCGCACAACGAGAAGCTGCTGCGGTTCAGTGCGCGTGTCACCGGTCTGCTGGCCACGATTCCCAACACGAAGTTCGAACACATCGATACGCAGCTGTATGCCTGCGTCACGTTCCGCTAGTCGATAGGTACGGTATGGACATGCCAAGCGCCCCCCGACGCGTCGCCGTCGTCATCGAGGATGACGCTGACATCCGCAACCTGCTGGAGGCGATCCTGGGTCAAGCCGGCTTCGTCTGCCATGCGACTTCCACCGGTGCGGAGGGCATCGCCGCCATCCGCACGTACGAGCCCATCCTCACCACGCTCGACATCAGCCTGCCAGGCATCGACGGCTTCGAGGTGGCGCGGCAGATCCGGTCGTTCAGCACGACCTACATCATCATGTTGTCGGCCCGCGACGAGGAGATCGACACCTTGATGGGTCTGGATGCGGGGGCCGACGACTACCTGACCAAGCCCTTCCGGCCGCGTGAGCTGCGTGCTCGGATCGAGGCCATGCTGCGGCGCTACCACATGGCGGGCAGCCAGCTGCCGCCGACGCCGGCCGCCGTGGCCGCCGGCGTGGCCGGGGGTCGGGCACGCTCGAGCGCGGTCGAGGAGCGAGACGACGACCTCGGCGATGACGACGGCAGCGAGGGCTGGCTCAGCCACAACGGCTTGCGGATCAACGCGGAGATGTGGCTGGTCGACCTGGACCGGGCCCCGCTGGAGCTGACCCGCAGTGAGTTCGACCTGCTGCTGGCGATCATGCAGGGAGCCCGACGGGTGATCTCCAAGGACGCGCTCGCGTTAGAGCTGCGCGGGGACTACGCCACGAGTGGTTACGTCAGCGACGCCGACCGGCGCGCGGTCGAGGTGCACATGGCCAACCTGCGCCGCAAGCTCAACGACCCGGTGAGCTCGCCGCGCTACATCGAGACCGTGCGCGGGGTCGGCTACCGGTTGGCCGAAGCTCAGAGCTGACGCGAGCCTCGGTCCGCGGTCAGGCGGCCGGGCACCAGCTTGCCCTCCTCGACCATGGCCTTGGTGAGCTCGGCGTACGCGGACTTGTCCCCGACCTCGAGGGCGGCCCGCAGCCGGCCCACGATGGCGGCCATCTCCGAGGCACCGACCATGGTGCTGGTGGACTCCAGGCTGAGCATGGCGACCTGTGCAGTCATCTCGTTGCCGACCTTGAGGTGGGCGACGATGGTCATGATCCGCTGGTCGAGGAGCGCGAGAAAGTCGTTGACGAACCGCGCCATGATGGCGTCGTCCTCGGTCGTGACTACCCACCCACCTCTCGTTGTGGGAGTGACCGATCCCGACGGCGCAGACGACATCGAGATCGACCCTCCCCCTGATCCGTCTTTCCAGACTGATCGTGTTACTGGCGTGAGACCAGGCTCCCCCGAACCGGTCCCTTCCCGGGGCTGCGAACCGTCCCCTGTAGCAGTCCGGTACCCCATGCGCGCGGCGCTCTCCCAGCCGCCGCGCACCGACGTGTCCAGACCCGTGCCGGTCTGGTGGCTGGAAAGGAGACCAGGCCTGACCCTGTTCTCCCCTCCTGCTGCCGTCGTCGACGAGTCAGGTCCTCCCCTCGAAGACCCGCTCATCGCGGCGGCCGCCCAGCTCGTGGAATCTCCCCCGCAAGATCTGTCCACGTCACACCGTCGAGCTCCGGGCCTTGTCCGGCCGTCGACGGTGGCTTTGCTCGTCCATGGTCGGGGCACCTGCCTGCGGTCGTGTTCTCACCTTGGTCAAGCGCTCCCTTGGTCAACCCGGGACCAGTGGTCCCGGACCGAGAACTCCCCGTGATCTCGACAACCGAAATCCTGCCCAGTCCGTCTCAGGGATGGCTGGCACGTATCGCTAAGTGCCGCTCAAGATTCACTCAAGATTGGCGGGACGTCCTCCTGCGGCATACTGGCCGGGCTGACTCACTCTCAGCCGAGCCGAGGTTGCCGACGATGACGATGTCTACCCCACCCGCCGAGATCAGCTTCCGGACCCGCAAGTGGGTGCGGCCGGAGGACCTGAACGCCAACGGCACCCTCTTCGGCGGAAGCCTGCTGAAGTGGATCGACGAGGAGGCGACCATCTACACCATCCTGCAGCTGGGCAACGGCCGGGTGGTCACCAAGTTCATCTCCGAGATCAACTTCGTCAGCTCGGCCAAGCAGGGTGACCTGGTCGAGATGGGCCTGCGGGCCACCGAGTTCGGCCGCACCTCGATGACCATGCGGGCCGAGGTCCGCAACATGGTCACCCGGGCCAGCATCCTCACCATCGAGCGGATCGTGTTCGTGAGTCTCGACCAGGCCGGCACACCGTTGCCGCACGGCTACACCGAGATCACCTACGACCGCGACCGCATCAACTCCGACACGCTCAGCTAACGCGGTCTTCCCTCAGCCCGGCCCGAAGCCGGTAGAAGCGGAAGAACCCGAAGTCGGTGATCGGCAGGATCTCGACCGAGTCGAAACCCGCGGCGTACGCGTACTCGGTCAGGATCGAGCGCCGCAGCACCGTCCCGGTTCCCACCGAAGGGGTCGAGGACAGTCCGTCCGGCAGGCAGATCAAGGTGCTGTAGCCGTACATGGCCTGCTCCACGACGTTGCCCGGCGCAGTGAACGAGTCGGCCACCGCCTCGTCCATGATGACGACCGCACCGTCGGGCCGGACGGCTCGCCGGATCGAGCTCAACACCTCGACCGGCTGGGCCATGTCGTGCAGGCACTCGAAGGCGAACGCCGCGTCGAAAGATCCCTCCTGGGCGACCGACTCACCCTCGGCCAGCCGGAACTGGACGCGTTCGGTGAGGCCGACCGCTTCAGCGTTGGCCCGGGCCAAGTCGACCGAGGGTTCGTCGACGTCGAAGCCGACGACGTGCGCCTGGGGGTAGGCGCGGGCCAGCGCGATCGTGGACCATCCAGCGCCGCAACCGACATCGGCGATCCGGGCGTCAGGAGTCGACAGGAGCTGATGCAGGTCGCTGACCCCGGCCAGCGCCGGAGCCAGCGCTGACTCGAACCACGGCCGGTTGAGGGCAGCCTGCGCGCTGCGGGCGTCGTCGCCGAGCTCGGCCCAGCTGACCCCGCCGCCTTGGCGGTAGACCGTCGCCAGGTTGTCCAGCTGGCCCCCCACCGAGGCGATCATCCTCGGCAACGCCCCGAGGTAGGCGAGGCTGTGCTCGTCGGTCAGCACCTCCGCCGCTGCGGGCGACAGTCGATAGCGACGCTCGTGCCGACCCTCGTGGTCGCTGACGAGCAGGTTGCCGTAGACGGCCTGCATCTCCAGCCACTCCAGCGCATAGCGCTCATGGGTGTGGGTGCGGGCAGCCAGTTCGGCCGCTGTCAGGGCGCCACCTTCTTGCCCGGCATCGGCCAGGGCTGCGAACCACCCCACCCGCTCGCCCAAGTAGAGGCTGAGAGTCTCCATCGCACCCAGGGCGGCGGTGAACACCTTGTCGCCGAAGGCCTCGGCCGACTGGGCGCTCGGGTCGGAGAACGTGCTCACGGTTGACTCCCGACGCTGGTCTCGTCACCGAGTGGCCGGACAGCACTCGTGCCCCCCGCCGCAAGGCGAGAGGCACGAGCACAGGTCCCCGAGCGTGTCTGTGGTCTTGGTGCTAGCGGCGAATGCCCTACCGCGGTGACTGCGAAGCACAAGCTGCACGTCATAGCCCGCAACGGAAGAACCTTGCCCGACCACACCCCGACGTTCCCTCCCCCATAGAGGAACGTTCGATTGAACGCTGCCGTGGGCGATACCCATCAATGTTGGCTTGCACCAACACCTGACATTTCCCGAAATTAGCCTCGTGCTCGAGACGTGTCGAGAGGGTGAGGTCGGTTTGTCGTCTATTGGCCATGGCAAGAACCGGACAGGTCAGACCAGCAGCAGCTGCCGGATTTCCTCGGCGCTGAGTTGCGAACCGCCGAGCGCATCCTCGGCGAAGACCGAGTCGAACAGCTGCTCCTTGCGGGCCTTCAGCTCCATCACCTTCTCCTCGATGGTGTCCTTGGCGACCATCCGGTAGACCATCACGGTCTTGTCCTGCCCGATCCGGTGCGTACGGTCCACGGCTTGGGCCTCAGAGGCCGGGTTCCACCACGGGTCGAGCACGAAGCAGTAGTCGGCCTCGGTCAGGTTGAGCCCGAACCCCCCAGCCTTCAGGCTGATCAAGAACACGGCCGCGTCCCCGTCCCGGAAGGTCTGCACCGGTGCGTCGCGGTTGCGGGTGCTGCCGTCCAGGTAGGCGTACGAGATGCCGGCCGCCTCCAACCGCTCTCGGACCCGCCCGAGGAAGCTGGTGAACTGGCTGAACACCAGCGCTTGGTGTCCCTCGGCGACGATCTCGGCCAGGTCGCCCAACAGCACGTCGACCTTGGCCGCCGGCACGCCCTCATGCGCCTCGTCGAGCAGCGCGGGGTCAAGGCTGAGCCGCCGGAGCAGGGTCAGCGAACGCAGGATGGTGAACCGGTTGCGGTCCAGGTCGTCGATCAGGCCGAGGACCTTCTGCCGCTCGCGCTGCAGGTGGGTCTGGTAGATCCGCATGTGCCGTGGGTCGAGCTCGACCTCGATCACCTGCTCCTGCTTCGGCGGCAGCTCCGCGGCCACGCTCTCCTTGGTCCGACGCAGCATCACCGGGGCGATCCGCCGGCGCAGCTGCTGCAGGAGCCGGGGGTCGGAGCTGCGCTCGATCGGGCGCCGGTAGAACTCGGAGAACCGGGTGGGTGAGGGGAACAGGCCCGGGGCGGCGATGGACAGCAACGCCCACAGATCCATCAGGCTGTTCTCGAGCGGCGTGCCGGTCACCGCCAGCTTGAACGGAGCCGGCACCCGGCGGGCACTCTGATAGGTCTTGGCCCGGTAGTTCTTCACGAACTGCGCCTCGTCCAAGATCATGCCGGCCCAGTCGAGCTCGACATAGGCGTCGTTGTCGATCCGGAGCAGCGCGTACGAGGTGATGACCACGTCCGCGCCGGCTGCGGCCTCGGCCAGCGGGCGACGCCGCTTGCCGCCCGCAGCGGTGATGGCCACGGCACGCAGACCGGGGGCGAACTTGGCGGCCTCGCTGGCCCAGCCGGAGACCACACTGGTCGGCGCCACGACCAGGAACGGCGGACTGCCGGGGTGGTCCTGCTTGACCCGGGCCATCAGGGCCAGGGTCTGCAGGGTCTTGCCCAGGCCCATGTCGTCGGCCAAGATCCCGCCGAGCTGGGCCGACCACAGGAAGTGCAGCCAGCGGAAGCCCTCCAGCTGGTAGGGGCGCAGGTCGGCGAGCAGCGCCGACGGGGGGTCGGTCGGCTCGATGGTGCTCAGGTCGTTGAGGCCGCGGACCGTACGGGTCCACCGGGTCGACTGGTCGACGACCACACCGAGATCCACCAGCTCGGCCCAGAGGCTGGACTGGAACCGGTTGATCTGCAGCGTCGGAGCCTCGCGGTCGGTCAACGCCTTCGACTCCT
The DNA here is from genome assembly GCA_963740705.1 of uncultured Actinomycetota bacterium. Classification (GTDB taxonomy): domain Bacteria; phylum Actinomycetota; class Actinomycetes; order Propionibacteriales; family Propionibacteriaceae; genus Microlunatus. The sequence continues at coordinate 271,375 of CAVUGB010000004.1, read as the reverse complement.
CGATCAGGCTGCGCAGCTGGTCGAACTGCGGACGGTCGACCGGGAAGTAGACGCCGGTGTCCAAGATGACGTAGTCGCTGCCCTGGGACAGGGCGACGAAGAGCTGGTCGAAGGGGACCCGCTCACCTTCGACGGACACCTCGACGTGCAGGTCGAACCAGTCGGCCGAGTCCGGTCGCTCGGTGGCCGAGATGGCGATGGCCGGCTCAGCGTCGGATTCGCGATAGTCCAGCACCTCGCCGGCCAGGACGACCTCGACCCCATGCTTCTCGACCAGCGGCAGGCTGTGCTCGATGAAGGTGAGAGCGGGCAGCCCGGCCAGCAGGGCGTGGGCCGCCGGGCGCGGCGGCGGGCGCTTGCTTTCCGCTAGCTGCGGGATCGTCTCGTAGGGCAGCGGCACGGCCTGCAGCAGCTCCTGCTCCGCAGCCTGGTCGCGGATGCTCGACCCGACGACCGGCTCGTCGACGGCGAACGTGGAAGTCTGCTCGCCCACGACGTAGCGCGCGGACCAGTCCAGCCGTACGCGGTGTTCAGGCCGGAACGTCACGGTCAGCAGCAGGCTCGGAGCCACGTAGTCGGGCAGCCGCACCGAGCCGTCAGCGGAGGTGAGGGTGACCTTCTGGCGCAGACCGGGAACGAAGTCGGACAGGAAGCGGGCCTCGTCGGCCGCCGGCACCACGAGCGCGTGGGCGTCGATGACCATCTGCCGCAGCTCGCGGCTGAGCAGCTGGTCCAGCCGCGCGACAACCAGCTCCTCGACCTCGGGCTGCTCGCGGGACAGGTAGAAGATGCCATGCGCGGGCTCGCCCAAGATGCCGACCGACGGCAGCTCCACCCGTCGGCCACCGAGGTGCACCTGTGGCCCGACCAGCAGCCCGGCGGCGCCCGCCCGACGGGCGTCCAGGACGACGCTGGCCGGCTCGTTCGAACGGATCGGACCGAACAGCGGCTTCGCGGTCACCATGGCCAGGCCGGCCGCCGTGGTCTGGTCCAGCAACCCCCAGAAGGCGGCCGTGACTGCGGTCAGGGGCAGCCAGCCGTTGCGCGGCAGCGCATACCGGGCGCTGGCCCCGACCGCCGCTCGAAACTGCAGCAGCAGCTCGCGGTGCTCCGGCCGGTAGGACCGGGCCACGAAGTCCAGGTCATCCCAGGAGATCCCCGACCGCACCCAGTTTCCGTTCTTCCCCGGGCGCACCGGCCGGATCCGCAGCTCCTGACGACCGGCGTAGCCCCGGTAGGCCGGGATCTTCTCCACCCCGAACTCCAACCCGAGCGGAGCGCACTCGGCCGGCGGCGGCGGCAGTGGACCGTTGAGCAGCTTGTCCAGGCTCTTCTCCCACTCTGGGCGCTCCAGCCGTCTGGCCACGGCGGACTCCTGGTGCCGGGCGACGATGAGCACCGCGGCTGCGTGCTTGCAGTCCATCACGACCGGACAGGTGCACTGGCTCCGATAGACCGTGGTCGCACCGGAGGGGGAGCTCGCCAGGTAGACCGAGACGGCATAGTCGTCCCGGTAGGTGCCCTTGACCCGCCCGCTGACCACCAGCGTGTCCTCGTCGAGCTCCACGTCGTGGACGTGCCCGGACCGTGCCGCGACCATGGCGCGCGCGTACGCCTCGGGTCCGACGAGCGACGAAATGGCTTCGTGGCTCAGCAGCTCATGCCAGTCCGCAGCCATGTTCGGAATGCTACGTCCGGCCGCTGACAGTCCCCGGATCTGTTGGCGCGGACCCCCGCGGGCGCCGGTGCGGACCGGAATGTAACAGTTGGGTTTACAGCGTCAACTCGGCGCTCCAACAGGCTGCCCGATGATGGGCACGAGCAGGCACGGAGGATCCATGAGCGAACCAACGCGGGGCCCCAGCGAGGGCGTGGCCGACCTGGAAGGTCCGGCAGACGGCGGAGCAGACGGCGTACCGGGAATCCAGGACGGCGGAGCCGACGGCGGGGCTGACGGCGGGGCCGACGGTGGCGCCGAGGGCCCTGCGGATGGTGGCGCTGAGGGCGTAGCCGGTGTCTCCGATGGTGGCGCTGACGGCGGCGCCGATGGTGGCGCCGAAGGCCCCGCGGATGGTGGCGCCGAGGGCGTAGCCGGTGTCTCCGATGGTGGCGCGGACGGTGGAGCCGATGGCGGCGCGGACGGTGGCGCTGAAGGACCGGCCGACGGCGGCGCCGAAGGCGTACCCGGTGTCTCCGATGGTGGCGCTGACGGCGGAGCCGACGGCGGCCGATGGTGGCGCCGAAGGCCCGCGGATGGTGGCGCCGAAGGCGTGGCCGGTGTCTCCGATGGTGGCGCCGACGGCGGCGCGGATGGCGGCGCGGATGGTGGCGCCGAAGGACCGGCCGACGGCGGCGCCGAAGGCGTACCCGGCGTCTCCGACGGTGGAGCCGATGGCGGTGCGGACGGCGGCGCGGACGGCGGCGCCGGCGACGGCCTCACCGATGGCCCGTTCGGCTCGAGTCGTGACGAGGACGTCAGCACCGAAGGCAGCGACGATGCGCAGGTCGAGACGGTCGTCGGGCTCGGTGAGAGTGCCGACGGCGGCGCCGATCGCTCGCGCGACTGACCAACGACAGGATTCTCGTTGACCTTCGATCACGACGCAGCCCACGGAGTGCCCGGCGATGCCGGGCACTCTGTGCTGTCACGCCTCATCAGCGTCGGGGTGGACGAGTTCGCCACCGACTACTGGGGACAACGGGCCTTGCTCTCCCCCGCGGCCGATCTGCCGGCCCCGTTCGGCGACCTCCTGACCTCGGACTCCATCGACGAGCTGGTCTCCGAGCGTGGACTGCGGACACCCTTCCTGCGAGTGGCCAAGGCGGGCACCACCTTGGCCGAGAAGACCTTCACTGGGCCCGGAGGGGTCGGGGCGGGGATCGCCGACCAGGTCAGCGACGACAAGCTGGTCCGGCTCTTCGCCGACGGCTCGACGATGGTGCTGCAGGCCTTGCACCGGGTCTGGCCGCCGATCATCACGCTGTGCCAGCAGCTCGCCGCCGAGCTCGGCCATCCGGTCCAGGCCAACGCCTACGTGACGCCCCCGCAGAACCAGGGGTTCAGCGACCACTACGACGTGCACGACGTGTTCGTCCTGCAGATCGAGGGCGAGAAGCGCTGGCAGATCCACGCGCCCGTGCTCGAGGCGCCGCTGCGGGACCAGCCGTGGAGCGACCGGAAAGCGGCGGTCGAGAAGCGCGCCCAGGAGCCGGCCCTGATCGAGGCCGTGCTCCGTCCGGGTGACTGCCTCTACCTCCCCCGCGGCTTCTTGCACGCCGCCACCGCCCTGGGCGGGGTCAGCACCCACCTGACCATCGGGGTCCACTCCTGGACCCGGTTCGGGTTGGCCGAGCAGCTGCTGCAGCAGGCTCTGCGCACCGTGGCGGCCGATCCGGCCGTACGCCACTCCCTCGCCCTCGGCGTGGACTTCGCCGAGCCCGGAACGCTTCGCTCCGACGTGGAGCTCGCCCGCACCGCGCTGGTCGACGCACTCCGTGACGCCGACCTCGACCAGCTCGCCCGAACGCTGCAGCGCAGCAGCCGGAGCACCCAGCGAGCTGCCCCGATCGGCCCCCTCAAGCAGCTGCGCGATGCGGAGCGGCTCGGCCCGGACGCCATCGTGGTGCTACGCGGACACCTGGCAGCCACCATCGACCAGGTCGGGCAGCGATCCGTGGTCCGCAGCCGGGCCGCCGACTTCGCCCTCAGCGAGGATGATGCAGCGGCGATGAAGGCCCTGCTCACCAGCGGTTCGGCTCGGGTCGCCGATCTCGGCGACGGCCTCGCTCGTCGATTGGTCCTGGCCGGCCTGGCCGTCGTGGAGTGAATGACCCGTCGTTGTTGCGCTGCTCGGACGCCGCCCGGGCCCGTTTCGATCCCTTGATCGGCACAGCCCCGCCGGCCCGTCGGTGGCTGCTGCTCGAACACCTTGGCCCGTGGCGGATCGACGCGGTGGCCGGCTCGGGGATCGAGCCGGTCGTGCTGGCCGCGCTGACTGATGCCGCGCAACGGTCGGGGACCCGGATCCTGCTCGTCCGTCGACCGGGACGCAGTGAACGGCAGGCCGAGCGGCACTGGATCCTGGCCAGTCTCGACGGCGCCACCGTCCGCGGACGATGGGCTGTCGACCAGGATCTGCTGACGGCGGCAGCAGCGATGGGCAGCGCGCCGCCGCTCCGGCAGGACGCCTCGACCCCGATCATCCTGGTCTGTGCTCACGGCGTGCACGACGTGTGCTGCGCCGTGCGGGGTCGACCGGTGGCGGCCGCCTTGGCACAGCGATGGCCCGAGGCCGTCTGGGAGTGCAGCCACGTCGGCGGTGACCGGTTCGCACCCAACGTGGTGCTGCTGCCGGACGGCTACTACTACGGCGACCTCGACCCGGAATCAGCCGTACGCACGGTCGCGCAGCACCTGGCCGGCACCGTCGGCACGCAGTTCCTGCGGGGCATGGCCCGCTACCCACCGCCGGCGCAGGCGGCGGTGGCCACCGCGTACGAGCGGTTCGGTCCACTGCCCCCGCACGCCATCCGCGTCACAGCCCTGCAGCACCGGCCCCCCGGCGCCGACCACGCGTCGCACACCACCGTCGAGCTGGTCGTCCCCGGCGTCGCTGCACCGCTCCGGCTGGAGGTGCTGGGCCGCCGCCGAGCGGAGGCCCAGCTGACCTGCCGGGCCGCCCGCGAGACCCCGGCCACCGAATATCAGGTGCGCGACCTCGAGCCCCACCGACGCGACGACTAGCTAGCCGCTCAGACCCAGGCCGCGTCGCCCGATGTCGTTCAGGTCCGACTCGGCGAACCGGTTCGGCCAGGTGGCCTCGTAGTCCTCGGTCGGGAAGTCGAAGGGACTCCTGCCGGCGCGGAACGCCTCCCGCACCAGGTCCGCGTACGCCGCGTTCTTGGCGCACCACGGGGCGGCGGGGATGTACATCACGTTGCCCCAGCCCTGCTGGTCGGTGACCGGTGCCACCGAGTGGATCATGTCGCAGTGCCACCAGACCGAGTCGCCCGGCTGGACGCTCGGGATGGACGAGACCGCCTCGAGCAGCAGCGCGTGCCACTTCTCCATGGCCGGGAAGGTCCGGTTGGGCTGCACCGAGCACATGTCGTCCTCGGCCACGTCGTCCAGCAGCGGCCGGAGCATCAGATAGGCCATCGCCTTGGGAATCGGCACCGTGTGCAGGACGCCCTGGTCGTTGCGCATGTCGCTGAGCGCGGTCCAGCCCTGGAAGGTCCGAAACGCCGAGCACATCGTCGAACCGGGGTACTGCGCCGCCTCCGTACGGTACGACGCGTCCCAGGGGTCATAGCTGGCGAAGTCACCGTTGAACAGGTGACGGAAGTGCTGCTGGTAGCCCTCGGACATCCACAGGTCGAGCGTGCCGGGGTCGAGGTGGGTGCCCAGGCCACCGGAGTCGGCGCCGGGCGGCCGGCGCCGGATCCGGTCGGGATAGAGGCTGTCCCGGTCCGGGTCGAACCACTGCTTGCCGTCGGTCTCGGAGACCCACTGGGCGTTCAGGAAGGACTGGACCTTGGCCATCCGAGGATGCTGGCGAGCCTCCATCTGCGCGCTCGACCAGTAGACGGGGTAGATCTCGGGCTTGGACATCTCCAACGTGCCGAAGAAGTCATCCGCGGGTCCGGTGTAGTTGTCGAAGAACTGGTTGGAGTCGACGTACTCGACGATGTCGCGGTCCCACTGCTCGGCCTGGTCACGGTCGAAGTGGCCGCGGATGACCGCGCAGCCCCGGCGCTTCAGCAGGGCGAGGGTCTCGGCGCTGACCGTGCCGGCGGCCACGTCGGCGTAGTCGATGACCGGCCAGACCTCCTCCCCCCGGGCCTTGGCCGCGTTGATGTCGTCGATCTCGCCGGAGATGAACTCCTCGATCTCGGCGACGACCTCGGCCACGGTGCGGCCGGAGGCGGCGATCTGCGCGCGGAGCGCTGCCTTGATCTGGCGGGTGGCGGCCGGGATGTCGTCCGGGATGGTCTCCCAGTGCGGCAGGCCGGTCAGCTGGTGGGTGGTCATCGATGTCCTCCGAATGGTTAGGGCTCCTTACAACCTTGAGCATACGACAGTTGCTGCTAGAGTTGCAAGGAGTCCTAACAATTAATCTCCCGGGGAGCCGTGTGACCGATTCGACGCTTCCGTCGCTGGACCTGGTCCGTCAGGTCACCGACCAGCACGTCCTCGATCAGCTGCTGGGCGCGGACGAGCTGACCCGGGCTGAGATCGCCGCCCGCACCGGCATCTCCAAACCCACCATCTCCGAGAGCGTGCGACGCCTGGTCGCCGCCGGCCTGCTGTCCGAGTCCGGTCGTCAGGTCGGCAAACGCGGCCCGGCCGGCACCTACTTCCAGCTGCCGACCGACCTCGGGGTGGCGCTCGCGGTCGCCGTGGGTCCGGCCGGTGTGGTCGTGCAGACCCATGACCTGCGTGGCCGGATCATCGACCACCTGGAGCGTCCCGTGCCCGCCCCGATCGACGCGGCCCGGCTCGATCCCGTGATCACGGCGGCCGTGTCTGACGCGATCGGCCGACGGACCCGGGTCCGCGGCTGCGCGGTCAGCGTCGCCGGGCCGGTCGACCAGTCGACCGGGCGGCTGGTCCGGCTCGGCTACTCCCCCTTCCTGCTCGATGAGCTCGACCCCCGCGCCCTCCTCGGCGAGCTGGTCGGCTCCGCGGTCGAGGTGGACAACGACGTCAACTGGGCCGCCCTGGCCGAGCACCACGAGGGCAGCGCCCAAGATGTGCCGGACTTCTTCTACTGCTACCTCGGATCCGGCCTCGGCTCGGCGGTGGTCATCAACGGCGGAGTGGTGCACGGCTCGGGCGGCCTGGCCGGCGAGCTCGCCCACGTACGCACCACCGGACCGGGGGGCCGGAGCCTCACCCTGCTGGAGTGCTTCGCGGCGGCGGATCTGTTGCTGGCCGGATCGCAAGCCATCGACGTGGACCGTCTGAAGTCGATCGTGGACGGCACCACGACCACCGGTCGGCGACAGCGGTCCGCCCTCGCCGACGCCGTGGCCGGGGTGATCGCCTCCGTGACCGCCCTGCTCAACCCGTACGCGGTGGTGGTCGGCGGTCCGTGGGGCACCTACGGCGGCTTCGACCAGCTGGTCGCCGACCGCGTCGACGAGCTGGCCGCGATCGCGACCGACCTCCGGCCCGCCGCCCTCGGTGAGGCGGCGCCACTGGCCGGCGCTCGGATCCAGGCGCTGCGGTCGGCTCAGGCGTCGCTGGCCGGCGACCTCTGAGCTGGGTCGGTCTGCAGCCGCAGTGGCTCCGGTGCCGGGTCGGGCCCCTCGAGGCGCCCCAGCACACCGGTCGCCCAGCGGGTCAGGCCCGCCACGTCGACCGCGTACGGCGGGTCCGCCGCGTAGCCGGCGATCCGCGCCCGGCCGCGCTCGAGCAGCGTGCGGGCCCCCGCCGGGTTGCCGCGCAGCACATGGGTCAGCCCGACAGCGAGCTGAGCCAGCCCCTGCCACAGGTCACGCTCGGCTTCCGGGGCGGCCTTCCAGGTGCCCTCCAAGACCTCGTGTGCGTGGAACGGCAGTCCCGCGTCCAGCAGCCGTTGGGCCTCGACCAGGGCCGGCAGCGGGGGCAGCACCAGGTCGTCGGGCACCCGCTCGACGCCCGCCGACCCGTACGGCAACGGTCGGCCCAGCTGGTCGCGTGGCCGCGCGTTGCGGGCCCGGCCTGCGGGGTCACGATCTCGACGGTCCATGCCTCAGTCCTATCCCCTACAGGGAGATCCGCAGGATCTTGTCGTCGTTCTTGCCCGGGTCGACCCGTCCGTCGGTGTTGCTGGTGGTCACCCAGAGCGCACCATCGGGAGCCACGACAACGTTGCGCAACCGACCGTGGTCCCCGGCGAAGTGGGCCTTCGGCTGGCCCGCGTCGGTGCCGTCCAGGGTGACCGAGAACAAGCACTTGCCCTGCAGGGCGGCGATGAAGGCGGTCGACCGGGTGATGGCCAGGCCGGCGGGTGAGCAGCTGCTGGTCGGTGACCAGGTCGCCTTGGGCGAGACGAGACCTGCGCCCGAGGACGTGCCTTCCACCCGGGGCCAGCCGTAGTTCTTGCCCTGGGTGATCAGGTTGAGCTCGTCGGCCTCCTTGTCCCCGAACTCGGTGGCCCAGAGCCGCCCTTTCGCGTCGAAGGCGAGACCCTCGATGTTGCGATGCCCGTAGGACCAAGTGCGGTTGTCGAACGGGTTGCCGGGCGCCGCCCGTCCGTCCGGCCGGATCCGCAGGATCTTCCCCGCCAGCGAGGACCGGCTCTGGGCCAGCTGGCTCTGCTCGGCATCGCCGGTGGAGACCAGCAGCATCTGGTCGTCATCGAAGAGCAGCCGACCACCGTGGTGGTGGGTGCTGGTGGGGATGTCGGTCAGCACCGCTGTGGGTTTGCCGACCTTGTCGCCGGCGATGCTCAGCCGGACCACCCGGTTGTCGGAGTCGCTGGTCAGGTAGGCGAACAGCGTGTCCTCGTCCCCGGGTGCCAGCGCGATGCCGAGCAGACCCCCCTCCCCCAGTCCGCTCGGTGCCGCGACGCCCGCGACCTCGCCCAGGGCGGTGACCTTGCCCTGCGGCGTGACGCGCAGCAGGCGGGCCGAGTTGCGCTCGGACACGATCGCGTCGCCTGAGGGCAAGAAGGCGATGCCCCAGGGCACGTCGAGGTCGTCGGCCACCGTCCCGGCCAGCTTGGGCACCGGTCGACCCGTGGCGGTGGGTGAGGGGGTCGCGGTCTTGGTGGCGGTCGGACCGGGCGTGGTGGAGGCCGTCGTCGAGGCCCCGCTCGGCGACGGACTGGACTTCGCCGATTCGGTCGCCGGCTCGTCCGCAGTGCAGCCGACCATCAGCCCGAGCAATGCGGAGGCGGAGCCGGCCAGGACCGTACGTCGGGTCACCATGCCCCGATTCTGCCCGACCGCCCTGCACGCCGCCGTCAGGAAAGGATCTGCTCGACAGCCAACGTGAACCGATGGTCGCGCAGCCGTACGGCTAGCGCCTCGCCCATCGCGGTCATCGGCGTCAGCACGCCGGCGGTGCTCGGCCGGTCAGCGTCCAGTGCGAGGCACAGCACCGACTCACCGAGCATCACCGCGGTGCCGCCGTAGCCCGGGTCGTACGGTGCGGCGATCCGGCAGCGATAGCGCGCGCCCGAGGTCGTCGCCGCGTCGATCTCGATCTCGAACCGCCCCTCGCGCCGCGCCTTCTCCGACGGACCCTCGCCCGGCTTCGGCAGCACCCGGCCGAGCAGCCAGCGGGTCGGGCCGAATGCCAAGCCGCCGATCAAGGCTCCTGAGCCCAGGGCGACGGCGGCCGCGGACACTGCTCCGAGCGGCCCGCTGCTGGTGTCGACCGCCTCGCGGTAGCCGAACTCAGGCCCGTACGACCCACCGGTCAACGCGTCGCTGCGCAGCACGATCTGCCGGTTGAACCCGCCCATCAGGAACGGCGCCGACCACATCCCGGTGCCAAGGTCTTGACGAAGCCCCAGCCGGCCCCGCCGCCGCGGTGCAGGAGCCAGCGCGGTCCTCGACTCCCCGTCCACCAGGGCCAGCGGGTCGGCCATCGTCGCACGCAGGTCGGGTCGGCCGGCGCTCTCCACCAGCTGTCCGCGCAGAGAGTCGATGCTGCCGCCGCTGACCCCGCCGTTGATGTCGCGAACGTGCAGCACGGTCTCGGCGAGCCGGCCGGCTCCGTCCGCGGCGACTCGGGCCGCCAGCAGCCCCACTCCGAGGTCGGACGGGATCGCGTCGAACCCGCAGGCGTGCACGATCTGGGCACCACTGGCCTGCGCCGCTGCCTGGCCGGCGTCGATGCTGCGCCGGACGAACAAGGTTTCCCCGGTCAGGTCGGCGTAATGCGTGCCGGCCTCGGCGCAGGCCTGGGCGAGGGCCAGGCCGTAGCGCAGGTAGGGTCCGACGGTCGTGGCCACCACCCGGGTGCGCGCCGCCAGGGCTGCGACCTGGCTCGGATCGGTCACGTCCACCCGGATCAACGGCCAGTCGCCGGCCCTTGCTCCGAGCTGGCTCCGAGCCTTGGCCAGACGGACCACCGAGCGCCCGGCCAGCCCGATCCGCAACCCGGCTGGAGCGTGCCGGGCCAGATGCAAGGCGGTCAGCCGGCCGACGAAGCCGGAGGCTCCGACGAGGACGATGTCGTAGTCAGGGTCGGCGGTCGGGCTCACGCCGTCGCACGTTACGCCATGCCCGTCAGCGACCGGATCGCAGCCGAGTGCGGGAGACTACGGGTATGACCGGGCCCCAGCGGGACCAGTTCCGCGCTGTCGTCGCCAGCACCCAGCTGGACTGGATGACCCGCCCGTACGAGGTGGTCGACTTCCTCGTCAACGGGCGGGACCTCCGCGACCTGGTGGCCGTCGTCGAACGGTCCGCGGGCGCGGGCGACCTGGCGGGCAGCTATCTCGGACTGAGCTGGTTCGGGCTCGACTGGCTCCGGTACCTCCTCTACGCGCCGCCGGACGATGACGAAGACGGGCGGACCCTGCTGCTGGGCTGCATCTGCAGCACGTACGACTGCTGGCCGCTCTACGCCCGGATCGACGTCGAACCCGACTTCGTGCGGTGGCACGACTTCCGGCACGGCTTTCGGGACTGGTCGTACGACGCCCTCGGTCCGTTCACCTTCGCTCGCCCGGCTTACGACGAAGCACTGCGGGCGATCGGCACCCGCTGACCCGGTCGCTCCCCCACGGTTTCGCCGATCGCCGGAAGAGTTTCGTGGATCTAGGACATCTGAGGTGGAGAATCCACGAGAACTTTTCCCGGACGCAGGGCGTAGATCGCTGTCAGGCCGGTGCCCAGGCAGAGGGTGGCGGCGCTGAGGCCGAGCGACCAGTGCACACCGACCACGGCACCGAAGAGGCCGACGGTGAAGCCGCTGCCGGCTCGCAGCCCGCTGGCCGCCATTCCGTAGACCCCGATCACCCGGCCGCGCTGCTCCGGTGGCGCCTGGAGCTGGACGATGGTCTGGCCGATCGACATCGACGCCAGGTTGGCGACCCCGCCGATGAACAGCAGGGCCAGGGCCAGCAGATAGCTGCGGCTGAACGCGAACCCGACGATGGCCAGGCCGTAGATCGAGGTGGCGACCACGGCCGCGGGCACCTTCGGCGTGAGCCGGCCGGAGGCCTCCAGCAGCAGGCCACCCACCACCCCGCCGGCGCCGGTCGCGAAGAGCAGCAGCCCGTACGCCGTGCCACCGTCGCCAGTTCCGAGCTGCCCGGCGAACACCGGCATCACCGACTGCAGCGAGGCACCGACGAAGAACGAACCGAGACCACCCAGGATGATCATCGACAACAGGGTGTGGTTCGCCGCCACCGAGCGCAGGGTGGCGACGGCATCGCGCAGCCCGATCCGCGGCTTCCGCTGCCCCCCGTCGCGCAGGTGGCCGGTGAACCGGGTGCGGAACAGGAACAGGGTCAGCGGCAGGTAGATGGCGACGTTGGCGAAGATGCCGTTGGTCGGCCCCAGCCCGAGCAGCAGGGCGGAGCCGACCACCGGACCGAAGAGCACGCCAAGACTCTTGAACGTGGCGTTCATCCGCACCGCACTGGGCAGGTCGGTCGGTCCGACGAAGTCGTGCAGCATGAGCTGCTCAGCCGGTCCCCACAGCGCACCCGCGATGCCGTGCAGCACCAGCAGCACACAGGCCATCCAGATCTGGAGCGTGCCGGTCAAGAACAACACGCCCCAAGCCAGCGAGACGAACATGAACAGCCCCTGGCCCGCCTGGATGACCCGGCGGCAGTCGAAGCGGTCGGCCAACCCACCGAAGTAGACCGAGAACAGCAGGAACGGGACCCAGTGGCTGATCACCTGGAAGCCGACCAGCGCCTCGGAGTGGAACGTGCTGCCACAGCACCCAGTAGGTGATGACGTGCTCGATGTTGTCGGCCATCATGGCCAAGCCGGTGCCGACCAGGTAGGGCCGGCAGTCCCGGTTCCGCAGGGCGGCGAACCGGCGCGGTGCCGCCGAGGCGACGGGCAGGGCCGTGGGGCCGTCCTCGGCCGCCACGGCCGGCAGGTGACCCGGCACCCCGCACGCTGCACACATCCCGGCTGACTCCGCTCAGACCACCATCGACCTCGCACACGTCGTTCTCGGACCGGCGCGGCCGCCATGCTATCGCCGCCGTTAGGGTCGTTCTCATCACCGACGGAGGTTGCGCCATGTTCTCGCTCGTCGTCCGCTTCACCGTACGAGCCGGCCACCGGGAGGCCTTCGACGCCCTGGTGGCGGAGACCGTCGAGCAGATCCGTGAGCTGGAGCCGGGCACCCTCGTCTATCTCAGCCACGACCGGGCCGAGCGGCCCGATGAGCGGATCTTCTACGAGGCCTATCGCGACCAGCAGGGGTTCCTCGACCACGAGCAGACGCCGCACACCAGGAGGTTCCTGGCCGAGCGTGGCCAGCACCTCGTCGGGGAGCCCGAGGTCTGGTTCTTGGACTCCCTGGCCGGCTTCGCTGACCCGGCCCGCTGATGAAGAAGCTGATCAATGACCCGCGCGACGTCGTACGGGAGTCGCTGGAGGGTCTGGTCCTCATCCAGTCGGGGACGGCGCTGCTCGGGGACCGGTTGGTTGTGGTCCGCGCCGACCGGGTGGTCTCCGACGTCAACCGGGCCGTCCTGCCGGTGGCCCTGCTGTCCGGGGGTGGCGCCGGGCACGAGCCGGCGCACGCCGGCTACGTGGCCGCGGGGATGCTGACCGCTGCGGTCTCGGGTGAGGTGTTCTCCTCACCCAGTGTCGATGCGGTGCTGGACGGGATCCGGGCGGTGACCGGCGATGCCGGGCTGCTGATGATCATCAAGAGCTACACCGGCGACCGGCTCAACTTCGGCCTCGCCGCCGAGCTGGCCCGGGCCGAGGGTCTGGCCGTCGAGACCGTCGTGGTCGCTGACGACGTGGCGATCGCCGAGTCCGACGCCAACGCGGGCCGCCGCGGCCTGGCCGGCACGGTGCTGGTGCACAAGGCGGCGGGCGCGGCCGCGGAGGCCGGCCGGCCGTTGACCGAGGTCGCCGCGATCGCCCGTCGGGTCGCCGCCGGCCTGGGCACCATGGCGGTGGGCCTGACCCCGGTCACCGTGCCCGCGGCCGGCGAGGCGGCGTTCGTCCTGGGCGACGACGAGGTCGAGCTGGGCCTGGGCATCCACGGCGAGCCCGGCGTACGGCGGGAGCGGTTGCGCCCGGCCGACGAGCTCGTCGCCGAGCTGGTCGATCGCATCGTGGCCGACCGTGGTCTGGCGCCCGGCGATCGGGTGGTCGCGCTGGTCGGCTCGGCCGGGGCGACCCCGCCGATGGAGCTGAGCATCACCACCCGGGCGGTCGTGGCGGCACTGGCCACCCATCAGCTCGAGCTCGTCCGGCTGTGGTCCGGTCTGGTGATGACCAGCCTGGACATGGCCGGGGTGTCGGTGACCCTGCTCGAGCTCGGGGACGACTCCGAGCTGCTGGCCCTGCTCGACGCACCCACCGCTTCGTCGGCCTGGCCCGGTCGGATCGACGCCGGGCCGCCGTCGGTCACCATCGTCCCCGTCCCTGAGCCGGCCGCGACGCCGACGGCGGACCACGTCCATGATCTGGTCACCCGAGCGGCGATCGACGCGGCCTGCCGGACCCTTCTCGATGCAGAGGCCGAGCTGACCCGGCTCGATCAGGTGGTCGGCGACGGGGACCTCGGCGCGGCGTTGGCCCGCGGCGCCCGCGCGTGGCTGGCCCACCCGGTCGACGGCTCAGCGGCCGACCAGCTGCGTCGGCTGTCCGAGCTGGCCCGGCGCGACGTCGGCGGCACCTCCGGCCCGCTCTACGCCGTCGGTCTGCTGCGGACGGCCGAGCGGCTGGCCGGCGGCGCGAGCTGGCCGGAGTCGTTCGTCGCCGGGGTCGAGGCGATCAAGGCGCTGGGGGCGGCCCGGGTGGGTGACCGGACCATGGTCGACGCCCTCGAGCCCGCGGCGCTGGCCTCCACGTCCGGGCTGACGGCGGCCCTCGAGGCGGCCCGGGCCGGGGCGGCCTCGACCGAGCAGCTGGTCGCCCGCCGGGGGCGGTCCAGCTATCTGGGCGAGCGCGTACGAGGTCACCCCGACCCGGGCGCGGTGGCGGTGGCGGTCTGGCTGGCCGCGGTTCGGGCCAGTGTCACTCCGTCGGCGGACGGCTCCGCTGCGACTTGAGCCGGGAGCGGGCCTGCTTGGCCTGCAGCCGTCGTTCGACCGAGCCCCGGGTCGGCTTGGTCGCCGCCCGCCGCCGCGGCGGTGGGGCCAGCGCCTCGCGGAGCAGCTGGGCGAGCCGGCGCCGGGCCGCCTCGCGGTTGCGCAGCTGAGCCCGGTACTCCGAGGCGGCGATGACCACCGCACCCCGGACCAGGTGAGGGTCTAAGCGCTCCAGGACCCGGTCCTGGAGGGCGTCTGGCAGCTCAGCCAGGCTGGGTGAGGACCGAGGCCGCCACGTCAGCTCGACCCGGCTGTCGGTGGTGTTGACCCCCTGGCCACCCGGGCCCGAGGACCGCGAGAAGCGCCACGACAGCTCCTCGGCCCCGACGGCCCAGCCGTCGGAGATCGGCAACGCTGCTGGTGTGGCCATCGGCTGCTCCCTCCGCCCGGTCTCGGCCAGCGTAGGCCAGGGATGGCGGCTCGATACGGTGAGCAGGTGACCGACCCGGAACGGGCGACTCAGCCCTCGGTGTGGGCGCGCGCGGCGGCGGTGGCGTGGCCGGGCCACCCCCAGCGTTGGCGCGACGTGCCCGGCCGGCTTCGACCGACACTCGGCAACGTCGCGCGGCTGACCACCGCGTCGGTCATCGCCTACCTGTTGACCCTGGTCCTGACCGATGGGGCCGTCGACCTCACCGGCGCGCTGACCGCCCTGCTGGTGGTCCAGACCTCCGCGTTCTCGACGGTCAAGATGGGTATCGTCCGCGTCGGTGCCGTGCTCTCGGGCGTGCTCGTGGCCACCTTGTTGTCGACCTGGATCGGACTCACCTGGTGGAGCCTCGGCGCTGCCATCGCGGCGTCGCTGTTCCTCGGCAAGGTGCTGCGGCTCGGTGAGCAGGCCCTCGAGACCCCGATCAGCGCGATGTTGATCCTGGGCGTGACCAACCACGACGTGGCCGCCGAGATCCGGGTGGCCACCACCTTGATCGGGGCGGGCGTGGGCGTCGCCTTCAACCTGCTCTACCCACCAGCCATGCCGACCCGACCGGCTGGTCGGGCGCTGATCCGGGTCGCCGAGGGGGCGGCCGCCCCGTTGGCCGCGGCCGCCGAGGCGTTGACCGCCGGCCCGGTGACCCGCGAGCAGGTCGACCAGTGGCTGCGGCAGGTGCGGACCGCCTCACGCCGGGTGGCCGATGCCGGTGACTCGGTCGCCTCGCTGAGGGACAGCCGGGTGCTGAACCCCCGGGCTCTGGGCACCGTCGACGTCGAACCGGTGCTGGCTACCGGCCTGGAGACGCTCGAGCAGTGCGTGCTGGCCCTGCGCAGCCTGTTCGTGGTCCTCCGCACCGAGATCCCGGCCGAGGACGCGCACGCCGACGACCCGTACGGCGAGGAGCTGCGCCGGGCGTTCGCCGTGGTCCTGCACGACGTCGCGGACTGCCTGCGCGCCTTCGGCAGCCTGGTCGTCGCCGAAGCCGAGGACCGGGAGGAGGACACCGAGCAGGCGCTCGCCGAGAGCCTGGACATCCTCCGCGAGACCCAGGCGGTGCTCACCGAGCTGATCATGGTCGACGCCCGCGACAACCCGTCGGCGTGGCTGCTGCGGGGCTCCATCCTGACCGCGATCGAGCAGCTGTTGATCCAGCTGAACCTCGAGGACCGGGCCCGGGTCCACCAGCGGTGGAAGGAGGAACAGCAGCGCCGCCCGTTGGCCCAGCTGCCGCCGCTCATCGCCGGCGTGCTCCCGCACCCTGATCGGCCCTACCTGCGCGGGCTCGATCCGGACCGGATGCGCCGTCGGCCGCGCCGGTAGTGAATGATGGACCCGGACGGGAATCGAGACACCCCCGCCGCGACGTGAAGGAGCCAGCTCATGCGCAAGTTAGTCGTCCTCGGACTCGGTGCGACGCTGTTCGGCGTCATGTACGTGGTGGGCCTCATCATCTTGGCCGGGGTGGACGACAAGTTCGTGATCCCGACGCCACACCTCGCGGTCGTCGGCGGCGTGCTGGCCATGTTCGCCACGCTCGGTTTCTTCGCCCTCGGCTTCGTCCAATCCGCCACCCAGGAGTGACCCGCGCGGTCAATCCCGCCCGTCCCGGGTGCCGATGACCACCGTCGCACTCAGCTCCTCCGACTGGGCCACCTTGACCCGCAGGCCCTGCTGAGCGAACAGCTCAGCTGCCGGCTCGGCCTGTGCCTCACTCGTCTCGACCAGCACGGACCCGCCGTCGGCGAGCCAGGCCGGCGCCTCGGCGATCATCCGTCGCATCACCAGAAGCCCGTCGACGCCGCCATCCAGAGCGAGCGGCGCCTCGTGGTCGCGGGCCTCGGGCGGCAGGAACGCCATCGCCGCGCTGGGCACGTACGGGACGTTGGCCAGCAGCAGGTCGACCCGGCCCCGGAGCCGAGCCGGCAACGGGGTGAACAGGTCCCCGACATAGCTTCGACCCCCGTACGCGGCGATGTTGCGCTGCGCGCAGTGCACGGCCACCGGGTCCAGGTCGCTCGCGTGCAGCTCAACCGCCACCTGACCCGCGACGGCCGCACCCAGGGCGCCCGAGCCGCAGCACAGGTCGAGCAGCACGGCCCCGGGGCGGGCTCGGGCGATCGCCTGCTCGACCAGGAACTCGGTCCGCCGACGCGGCACGAAGACCCCGGGCTCGAGAACCATCCGGCGACCGCAGAACTCGACCCAACCGAGGAGAGCTTCCAGCGGCAGGCCCGATGCCCGCTGCTCCACCAGCAGGGCCAGCTCGGTCGGGTTCGAGGCCGCCGCCGCGATGAGCTCAGCCTCGTCCTCGGCGAACACGCAGCCGGCCGCCCGCAACCGGGCGACAACCGGGGTCAGATCGGTGATCACCAGGCGCAGCCTGCCATACGCCACCCGGGCTCCGTTATCGCGACATGCCGCCACGACACGCCGGGAATGTTGTCCAACCGCAACTTAGTTTAGGATATTGACTAAGTCGGGGATGCCACCCGGTGACCAGGCTGAACTTCCGCCGGCACCGCCTTCAGTGAGGAAGAGTCCCCGCCGCATGCCTTCATCGTCACGCCCGCGTTCGCTGGTCCGCCGCCTCGGCTTTCTGCTCATGTCCGCCCTCGTCGCCCTACTCGCGGTGACCTCGGCCTACCTGCCGACCACCGCCCAGGCGGCCACCAAGAAGCCGCCGGCAGCGACCGGCCTGCCCAGCGGCATCGAGTCGCTGGCCCGCTACGTGCCGGCCAACTCCTGTGATCCCGTGGCCCAACCGGGCACGGTCAAGTTCGCCAAGCTGCTCACCGCGACCTATCCGGGCACCAGCTACGGGGTCACCCGCACCTGTGGCACCGACGCGCTGCCGACCAGCGAGCACTACGACGGTCGGGCCATCGACTGGATGAACTCGGTCCGCAACAAGAAGCAGGCTGACCAGGCCAAGGCCGTCATCAGCTGGCTGACCGCCACCGATGCCGACGGCAACACCTACGCCAACGCCCGCCGGCTCGGCGTCATGTACGTCATCTGGAACAACAAGATCTGGGGCGCCTACTCCACCGACCGGGGTTGGCGCGCCTACTCCAGCTGCGCCACGCACCCGGAGAAGAGCTGGGACTCCACCTGCCACCGCAACCACATGCACATCTCCTTGTCCTGGGAGGGTGCGATGGGCGCCACGTCCTACTGGACCAAGTCGGTCGCCACTCCCGACTACGGCTCCTGCCGGCCGAAGGACCTCAACTGGGCCGCGCCGTACACCAAGGCCAACCCGAACCGCTGCCCCCGCTACGCGACGGTGAAGGCGCCCAAGGGCGCATCGGCCACGCTGAAGACGCTCACCACCTACTCCGGCATGGAGCTGCGCACCGGGTCCACCGGACCGGTGGTCAAGGCCGTGCAGAAGGTCGTCAAGACCACGGTCAGCGGCAAGTACGACGCCAAGACCAAGGCAGCGGTCAAGAAGTGGCAGACCGCCCACGACCTCAAGGCCAACGGTGTGGTCAACGCCAAGACCTGGCGGGCCCTGCTCAAGGCCCAAGCCCCGAAGTAGTCACCCAGACTCACGCGGGCTGAAACGCGGGCTGAGCTATTCGAAGCGCTCGTCAGAGCTCCCTCGTTCTGATGCCAACTCTGGCGAGGCCCTTCGACAAGCTCAGGGGGCGGAAGACGCGGGCTCAGGGGGCGGCGGGGGTGCGGGGGATCGAGAGGGAGAGTCCTTCGAAGGCGGCGATGACGTGGACTCCGGAGCCTTGGGCGGCGGCGACGATCTCGTCGATCTGGTCGTCGGTGCGCAGGTGGCCGTGGTGGTAGAGGACGACGGTGCGGACCGCGGCCTCACGTCCGAGGGCGACGGCGTACTCGATGCTGGCGTGGCCGAGGTAGCCGACCTCGGGGAACTCCGCAGCCGTGTGCTGCGCGTCATGGATCAGCAGGTCGGCCCCGGCGGCCAGGCTCAGGGCCGCCTCATGCCGCTCGCCGTAGCCGTCCGGCCCGCCGCCCAGTGTGGTCGGACTGTGGTCGGACAGGTAGGCGATCGTGCTCACCTCGTCGCTGACCCGGTAGCCGAAGGTCCGGCCGCCCTTGTGCGGGATGTCGCGCGCCACCACGCGAAAGCCCTCGAGCTCGACCGCACCCTCGTCGAGGGTGGCGAACGTCCACCCGGGGCCGAGCTGGACCGGCACGATCGGAAAGCTCGGCGGCGACATGACCTGGCTGAGCAGCGCCTCGGCCGGCTCGTCCTGGGCCGGCAGCAACACCGCGACCCGGCTACCCGGGCGCAGCCCGGCGGCGAAGAAGGGCAGCCCGTGGGTGTGGTCCCAGTGCAGGTGGGAGAGCGCGATGCTGCCCGCGTACGGCCCCTCGATCAGGTCGGTCGCGGCCTGGATGCCGGTGCCGGCGTCGAGCAGCAGCCGCACCGGCTCGCCGTCCCGCTGCACCGCCACGCAGGAGGTGTGTCCGCCGTAGCGGACGTACGGCTGTCCGGGCGCCGGGGTGGATCCCCGGACACCGCAGAAGGTCACCTTCACCGTGCCGCCACGACTACCGCGCCAGCCGGAGGGTGGCCAGTGAGTCAGCGCGGCTGCCGGCCTCCGGGTCGGCCCCCACCGCGGCCAGGAAGTCGTCTCGGGCCAGCGTGTGCAGCACCGAGTCCTCCGCCGCGGTCACGGTCGCCGTACGGGGCACGTTCCGCAGCAGGGCGATCTCACCGAAGCAGTCTCCCGCGCCCATCTGGCTCAAGCGCCGGTTGCCGCGTACGGGGTCGCGCTGGCTGGCGTCCAGGCTGCCGGTCTCGATCAGGTAGAACGTCTCACCCGGTTCGCCCTGGCGGATCACCACCTCGCCGGCCGCGACCCGGACCCGCTGCAGGCTCCGGGCCAGGCCCTCCTGCACCGACGGCCCGAGGGTCTGGAACAGCGGCAGGGCTTGGATCAGGTCCAGGTGACCCGGTGCCGACACCGTGCGGTCGACCCGCCGGAGAGCGGCGAAGCTGAGCAGCACCACGGCGGCGATCGGCACCGACAGCAGAGCCAGCGTCCAGCGCAACCCGAGCCCCCGGAGCAGGAAGGGGGTGACGAACGCGCCCAGGGCCATGCTCGCGATGTAGGCGCTCTCCAGCGCGCCGAACACCCGACCGAGCAGGGCTTCAGGAGCGAGCCGTTGGATCAGGGTGATCGCGTTCACGTCGACGAGCGGGTTGGCCAGCCCGATCACGGCGACGGCGGCGAAGGCGACCACCGGTGTGGGGAAGGCGGCGATCAGCATCGGTGGGACAACCCACAACAGCACTCCGATGCCGAAGTCCCGGGCCAGCGAGCCGCGACCGGACCGGCTGATCGCGACCAGCCCGCCGACGATGGCGCCGACGCCCATCACCGCGTCCAGGAACCCGACCCCCTCGGCGCCGATCTTCACCACGTCGACCGCGACGACCACGGTGAACACCGTGGAGGCTCCGCCCATCAGTGTCTGGGCGCAGCACAGCGCGACGACAAGTGACAGCCGGCGATCGGACCCGATCACCCGGAAGCCGGCCACCGCCTCGACCAGGAAGCGGCTGGGCTCGGGCTCGTCGTCGCTCGGTGCCGCCGACTTCGTGTCCGCCCGGGGTAGCACCAAACCGGAGATCATCACCGCCGACCAGACGAAGGTCGCGGCGTTCAGCAGAAACACGACGGGCACGTCGGCGACGGTGAGCAGCAGGCCGGCGATGGCCGGGCCGATGAAGAACGACAGGCTCTCCAACGTGCTGCTGACCGCGTTCGCCCCGGTGAGCTCGTTGGGGGTGTCGGCCAGCGACGGCAGCAGGGCCGTTTGGGCGGGTCGGAAGGGCGCGCCGACGAAAGAGATCACGATGCCGAGCACCAGGACGAGCAGCGGCGGCCCATGCAACCAGATCACCCCGGCCGCCACCACGATCAGCAGCGCCCGGACCAGGTCGGTGCCGATCATGAACAGCTTCCGGGGCAACCGGTCGACCAGCATCGAGGTGAACGGCAGTCCCACCGCGACCAGGGCGAGCCGGATGGCGACGTAGGCCCCGACCGCGGTCGGGCCACCGAACCGGTAGGCGAACACGGTGACCGCGGTGGCGTACGCCCAGTCCCCGATCATCGACCCGGCCAGGGCCAGGTTGACCCGGCGCAGGTTCCGGTTGGCGAAGACCACCCGGGTCGCCGACGCGGTCTCCCCCACAAGTGTCCCGAGCGTCGACATCAGCTGCCCTCCCCGACCCGCCGGGCGTCCTCGCTCAGCACCTCGTGCACCGACGCGCGTACGAGGTCATCGGTGGCTCGGTGCCCGGTCACGGCCGAGACGAAGGCCTCGGCGTCCAGGGACAGCAACCGGGTCGACCGCTCCGCGACCACACTGGCGGTCCGGGGCCGGGCCTGCAGCAGCCCGATCTCGCCGAACGCGTCGCCGACCCCCAGCCGGCGGACCTCCGAGGTGTCCTGCCAGACCGAGAGCTCGCCTTCGACCACGACGTAGAAGGCCTCGGCCGGATCGTGCTGGCGGACGACCACGGTGCCGCCGTCGACCTCTGACGCAGCGGCGGCCCGGGCCAGCCGCTCGATCGCGATCAGCGACAACGGGGCGAACAGGGGCAGCCGACGGAAAGCTTCGACGTTGTCCGAGGCACCACCGGCCCGCGCGTCGAGCGCGCGGAGCCGCGGCCACAGCAGCAGCGGGGCCAGGGCCAGCACGGTGCCGGTCACCACCATGGCCGGCGAGAGGCCGAGCGTGGCGGCCAGCAGCGGCGCGCAGAGCGACCCCAGCGCCACCGAGGCGGCGCTGACGCTGTGGAACGCTCCCCAGCCCCGGCCGGCCAGGTGGTCGGGGAAGAGCCGGTTCAACATGCTGTAGCCGAAGATGTCGGCGAGGGCGTTGCCGAGGCCGAGCAGACCCAGCGCCACCCAGGCCACGCCCACCTCGGTCCACAACCCGATGACGACGATCGGCACCCCCCACAGCGCGATGCCGAGGGCGAACCAGCCGACGCCGCGTCCCCGCCCGGCTCCACCGCCGAGGCCGAACACCGACCCGATCAGTCCGCCCACCCCGATCGCGGCGAACAGCCCGGCGGCCCGCGACTCGTTCCCCTCCGGCCCCGCGGTGGCCACCAAGATCACGAACACGTTGACGAAGCCGCGCATCGTCGTCTGCAGCATGAACAGCCCGAACACGACCCGGGTGCCGGAGCCGGTCAGCAGCCGGATGCCTTCCAGCACGGCCGATCCCCGCCCCCGCCGGCCGGGGGTGCGGCGTACGGGCTGGAACGGGGTCCGCACCGACCAGCCGGCGACAGCCGCGGCGGCGTAGACCGCGGCCAGCACGACGAAGACGACGGGTGGCCCGCCGGCCACCAGCAGCAGGCCGCAGAGCACGGGACCGACGATGGTGCCGGCTCCTTCCAGCGTGGCGTACGCCGAGTTGGCCACGATCAGCTGGCTCGGACTCTGCACGAGCTGAGGCACCAGCGCCTGCAGGCAGGGCTTGAGCACGGCCGAGACCGCCGAGCCGAGACCGATGACCACCAACAGGGCGAGCAGCGGCACCTCCTCGATGGCGAACCAGGCCATGGTCAGCGCCACCAGGCACCAGGCCGCGTTGACCACGGCGAGCAACAGCGGACGGGGCAACCGGTCCGAGATGACGGCGACCAGGCCCGAGAGCACCGCGGCGGGCAGCACCCGGACCGCACCGACCAGACCCACCGCCGCCGCTCCCCCGATCTCCAGCGCCATCACCGAGACGGTGATGAGGAACGCCCAGTCGGTGACCACCCAGGCCACCCAGGTGACGAGGACCTTGGCCAGGTTGGGATCCGCGAGCGCCTCCCGCGCGCTGAGCAGGCGCAGCCGTACGTCGCCGACCAGAGGCCGCCGCGGAGGAGTGCTCCGGGTCACGGAACCGCCGTGACCACGTCGCCGGGGTCGCGGCTGGCCGTGTCCTTGCCCGGTCCACCGTCCACGGTGTCGCCGCCGGCGCCGTCGCGGGCATCCAGGTAGTCGGGTCCGTCGCCGCCGGACATCTTGTCCGCGCCGGTGCCGCCGACCACGAGATCGGGATCGGCACCACCGGACAGCACGTCGTCACCGCCATCTCCGCCGATCACGTCAGCGCCCGCGTCACCGTTCACGACGTCGTTATCGGAGCCGCCACTGAGCAGGTCGATGCCGTCGCCACCCGACAAGGTGTCGGCACCCGACCGGCCGTCGAGCAGGTCAGCACCCTTGCCGCCCGCCAGCACGTCGCGGCCCGATCCCCCGTAGAGGATGTCGTTCCCCTCGCCACCGCTCAGCGTGTCGTTGCCGCCGAGGCCACAGATCACGTCGTTGCGCGACGTTCCGGTGAGCACGTCGTCCTTGGCCGTGCCGGTGATCGTGCAGCCGCGGGGCTTGGTCTCGATGACGGTGATGCTGACGGTCGCGGGCGCGGACGAGCTCGCGTCGTTCACGACCTGGTAGGAGAACGTCGCGGTGCCGACGAAGTCGCTGGTCGGGGTGTAGGTGAACGAGCCGTCCGACCGCAGCACGACCGAGCCGGAGTCTGCTCCGGCGAGCAGTCGAGCGGTCGGAGCGCCGGTACCGCCGGTGTCGTTGCCCAACACGCCGGGCGTGCCGACGGTGAGCTTGGTGCCCTCGCTGGTGGTGTAGCTGTCGGGCCGGGCCACGACCTCGACGGGGAGGTCGGCGGTCACCGGCCCCGAGGCGGCAAAGCTCGCATCGGACAGGTCGATGGTGCCGCCACCGGGCAGCGGAGCGGCCGCGCTCGCGAACCAGGCCCGGACCCGGGTCGCGGCGGCCGGCCGGCCGGCCAGGTCGAGGTCGGCAGTGCCGAGCCGGTCGGTGATGGCCGTCTGCCCGTCGATGACCGTGCCCGCGGCATTGAGGTAGCCGAAGTAGACCGTCTTCTCCCTGAGCGGAAGGCCACCTCGGCCGAGGAGGTTCGCGGTGGCCGTTCCCCCACGGACGGCCACCGACAGCTGGGTCTCCTGCTTGTCGACCACGAACGTGGTGGTCGGCGAGCTCGAGGAGGAAGTCGCTACATCGCCGTCATAGCTGGCCAGCAGCGGATAACGTCCGGGCAGCACGCTCAGCGGCAGGGCCACCGTGGCCGATCCGGCGTCGTTGGTGAACCCCGTACGCGAGCTGCCGCCGATCGAGACGGTCACCGGGCGGGATCCGAGACCGGCGCCGGTGGCGTCGGTGAGGGTGGCGCGTACGGTCACCGTGTCGCCGTAGCTTCCGCCGGTCGGCACGGTCCCGGACAACGCCAACGTGGTGTGAACGAGCTCACCTGACTCCTCTCCGACTGCGACGCCCGGGGTGAAGTAGGCGCCTTGGTTGTCGTCGATCCCGACCAGACCGACCCCGTTGACGGCCTGGACGAGGTAGCGGACGTCGTCCGCGTCCTGCCCCGCGGGTAGCTCCAGCGATCCGGCCCAGCGGGTGGAGTCAGCGCCGTCCTGGCTGAGGTCCAGGGACTGCCACCGGCCGTGCAGCGGACTGCCCGGCTGTCCGGTGTAGGTGACGAAGACCTGCTGGATTCCTGCGGCGGGGTCGCCGACGACCTGGGTGCGGAACGTCACGGTGCTGCCGGACTGCGAGGTGCCGACTCCGGTCAGGCTGGGCGGTGCCGCCAGCGCCGGCACGTTGCCTGGACCGGGTCGGTCGCGGTAGGTCGCGATGTTGTCGCTGTAGTACAGCCGCAGCCCGAGCGCGGCATAGCTCCGCCGGGTGTTGGTCAGCGAGCCCGGGGCGTCGGAGCGGTGCTGGACCGGCGTGACCATCAACCGGGTGGTGCCGTCCGACCCCGCGCCGCCCAGCGCGTCGAAGTAGTTGGGGGTGGCGATCCGGCCGGGGTAGAACGACGGGGTCACGAACGGCGTGTGCACGCCGTGGGTCTCGGTGGCCGGGGCGCCGGTCAGGGGCGTGATGGCGTCGGTGTCGGTGTAGGTCGCCCGACCGCAGGGCGATCCCCGCGCAGCACCTGCCCGGCCACGGTGACGTTGCGGCTGACCAGGGGCAGGGCCGGCTCGGCCGGACTGGTCGACACACCGTCGGGACCGCGCAGATAGCTGGCGTTCACGGTGCCGCCGTCCAGGTTGGTCAACGGGCGCGGCACCGGGGTGGTGGCCGGACTCAGGCTCAGGTCGTCGATCTGCAGCCCGAGCGACCGGCCGGCGCCCGGCTCGGTCACCGGGCTCGGAGTGGCCACGCTCGGCTCGTTCGGGTCGACCGCCCGGCTCGGCAGGTCGATGGCGAGCATCGGCAGCCCGTAGAGGCTGGCCTGGATGACCGACTTCTGGTCGATGCCGCCGAGGCTGGCGGTGGTGCGCAGGTAGTTCTGCTTGGCCTGCGACCAGGGCGCGTGCCGATCGGCACATCGCCCGATCCGACCCGCAGCTGGTGGGCGAAGTCGGCGTAGAGCCGCTCGCTGTACTCCAGGAAGTCGGTGTCGCCGTACTGGTAGCCGGTTCCCGCGATCAGCGTGGCCCCCCGTTTGGCGAAGGCTTCGGTCCAGTCCAGGCCGTCGGTCACGCCGGCGACGCCGTCCCCGTCGACGATGGTGTAGCCGGAGTGGCAGCCGGCACTGAAGACCAGGGTGTCGCGGAACACGTTGTCCGGCGCGGCCAGGATCTCGCGGTTCTGCAGGGTGGTGTCGTAGTCGGCCGCCAGGGTGTTGTTGGCCGAGAAGTGCCCGGCCAGGAAGACCATGTCGTGCCGGGAGTCGAGCAGCGAGGTGCGCAGGTCGGCCGCGGTCCACGACGTGCGCCGCGACGGCACGCCGTTTCGGGTGGTCTGGCTGGGCGGAACGTCCGCGTCGGTGATCAAGGTGTCGTGCCGACCGCCCGGGATGGCCGCGGCGAAGTCGGTGGCCACCGCGTCGGCGGCGTCGGTCAAGAAGTCGTAGCCGGTCGACAAGGTCGAGACCGGCCGCAGCGGCGTGCCGTTGCGGGCCAGGAAGCCCTGCAGAGTGGCGGCGATGTCGGTCGGGGACTCCACCAGCCGGCCCACCGACAGGTCGGGGACGGGCAGGGTGGTCCCTTTGACCGAGAGGTCGGTGAGGGCCCCGTACGCGTCCTGGCCCAGCACGTAGTTGCCGCGCAGACTGGCCTCGGACGCGGTCCGGCCGGCCACCGGCGGGGCGTAGTTGGACTCCGGACCCAGCCCCGCGCTGTCGGGGTAGCGGAAGAACGGCACCACGGCGTCGTCGCCGACGACCACGACGTACTTCAGGGTCCCGGCATCGTCGCGATAGCTGTTGACGATGTCGCGGGCGGCCTGGGCGATGAGGTTCTTGGCGTACGGGCAGCTGACGTGGTCCGGATCGTCTGCTTGGGCATTCAGGGCCTGCACCCTCGCGCTCTGGCCGAGGTCGACGACCACCCCACCCACCCGGGCGGCGAAAGCGGCCAGCTGAGCGGCTAGCGCGGCCTTCTCGACCGCGGTGCCCGGGAGTCGGGCCGGATCGGTCACGATCACGGTCTGGGCGGCACCGCGGGTGCCGGTCAGGGTCGGATCCTCCGCGTGGTCGTTCAGCGGCGCGGCGCAGACGCCGCCGCTGGTGCTCACCTGGAGCGCGTACGTCGAGTCGACGTTGGCCCCGTTACGGCCCTGCACCCGGACGTAGAAGAACCCGGTGTTGTTCCAGGTGGCGCTGGTGATGTTCTCGTCGGCGGTGCCGTCGCGGGACGAGAACCCGATCACGCTGCGGGTCTGGGCGCTGGAGAACGCCTCGGAGAAGACCGACGGTGAGAACACCGAAGGGCTGAAGACCGACGGCGAGAACACCGACGGCGAGAAGACCGACGGACTGAACACCGACGGCGAGAACACCGAGGGGCTGAACACTGAGGGTGAGAACACCGACGGCGAGAACACCGAGGGACTGAACACCGAGGGACTGAACACCGACGGCGAGAACACCGACGGTGAAAAGACCGAAGGCGAGAACACCGACGGACTGAACACGGACGGACTGAACACCGAAGGTGAGAACACCGACGGGGCGAAGGCATCGCCGGCGAACTCGGCCGACAGCTTGGTCAGCTCGGTCACGTCGGCCGGGGTGGTCAAGGCGGTGAAGGTCTGACCGATGTCGGAGAACAACGTCAGGTCGTAGTCGGCCGGCAGGCTGGTCAGGTTGACGCTGACCCGGGCGCCGGGCTGGATCGGGAACCGGTACCAGCGGTCCTGGCCCGCCGCGGTGATGGCCCCGGAGGTGGTGCTCTCCGCACCGACGGTCAGGGCGGTCGGCCAGCTGATGTTGACGTCCTCGGGCTGCACGCTGGGAAAGCCGAGCACCTGGCAGCGCAGGCCGAAGCGGTAGAACGTCGAGCCGGGCTGACCGGGCCGGTAGGCACCGAAGGCGCCGGTCGCCACGGCTCCGGTCGGGCAGACGAACGGGCCGTACCGGTTCCGAGGGTTGGCCACACCGATCTCGGCCCCGGAGTGGAGGGTCGCCCCCAGCCGCCCGTCGGCCCCGAGCGACCGGCAGAGCAGCTGCACCGAGGTGACGACGTCCGGGGATCCGTTCGACCCCTGGTAGCCGACGGCGACGTCACCACTGGGGCAGGCGCTGACCACGTCGCCGCCGGGCGGCACCTGACCGAGCGCGTCGCCCAGCTGGGTGGCAGAGCCGAGCCCGACCACGCCGTCGACCGCCGAGACCGGTGAGCAGGACACGGTCGCTCCGCCGGGGCGGCTGCCGCCGGGCAGCCCCACGGGCAGGGCGGTCACCACCGAGCCCGCCGGGCAGGTCAAGGAGGCGTACGGACCAGGAGCGGCACCGATCGTCTCCGTGTCCGTCACCGGCCCGACGACTGGCGGTCCGGGGGTGTCGGCGTACGCCGGCAGCGGTGTGGCGATCGCCAGCACCAAGGCCGCGAGGACGGCCAGGGCCCGGGCGCGCATGAACCGATCCTCAACCCCGCGGGCACGCCCGGCAATGGACCTGGGTCCAGTTCCGGGCCAGCGGGGCGCTCGCGGCCACTGACAATGACGGCACGCTCTGGCATGCTGCAACCGTGGTCGGACCGGGCGGGCGGCCCTCATCGTCGCGGTCGCTGGGGTTGGCGCTGGTCCAGCTCGGCGTCGGTGTCGCCATGTGTGCCGGCATCGTCAGTGCACTGCTCGTCGACGCCGACAACGGTCCCACCTGGATCCTGCTGCTGTTCGTGCTGGTCGCGGTGACCTACGCCGCCGCCGGCCTGCTCGCCTGGCGGCGGCGGCCCAGCAACCGGCTCGGCGCCGTGATGGTCTTCGGCGGCCTGGCCTGGCTGGCGGCCGCCTTGATCAACACTGACATCGCCGCACTGGTGGCGGTCGGGCTGATCACCTCGACCGTGCCGGTGGCGCTGGTCATCCACCTGCTGCACGCCTTTCCCTCGGGCCGGCTGCTCAGCCGGGCCTCGCGGGTCGTCGTGGTGGCGGCGTACGTGACCACGACCGTCCTGCAGATCCCGATCTACGCCCTGGTCGCCGACCCGGGACCGACCGGGGTGCTGAGCTTCGCCGATCGACCGGACCTGGCCCGGCTCGGGGCCGGGTTCCAAGCCGCCGTCGGCTCAGCCCTGATGGTGGCGACCACCGTGATCTTGATCAGCCGGTTGCGCCGCGCCGACCGATCGCAACGCCGGGTGCTGGCCCCGCTCTACGCCTACGGCGTGCTGGCGGTGCTGCTGGTCTCGTTCAGCGCGAACATCCTGGAGCCGATGGGGCTCGATCCCGTCTCCCGAGCCGTCCTCCAGCTGCTCGTGCTGGGCGGCGTACCGGTTGCGTTCGTGCTCGGGGTGCTCCGCGGCGGCTTCCGGCAGACCGGGGAGATCGTCGAGCTGGGCAGCTGGTTGGGCACCGGAAGTGGGGCGCGGCCGGGGCTGCGCGATGCCCTGGCCGCCACGCTGGGTGATCCGACGCTCGAGCTCGTTTTCTGGTCGCCGGAGCTGCAGGACTACCTCGATGGCCACGGCCGGCCGGTCCGACTGCCGGACGGCCCCGACCGGGCGGCCGTGGAGATCGACCTGGCCGGTCGGAGGGTCGGCGCCATCAGCTACGACGCGACCTCACTGGCCGACCCCGACCTCGTGCGGCAGGCCGGCCGGGTCGTCGCCATCGCCGTCGACCGCGACCGCCTGACCGCTGAGGTGCTGGCCAGCCGGGACGCGCTCCGCAGCTCCCGAGCCCGGATCGTGGAAGCGGGCGACACCGAACGGCGGCGGGTGGCCCGGGATCTGCACGACGGTGTCCAGGTCCAGCTGGTGCTGCTGGCGCTCGAGGCGTACGCGCTGGGTGACGACCCGACCGCGTCGGCTTCCGTCCAGCGGGGGGCGGTGGAGCTCCGGGCCGGCATCGACGCCACCGCCGCGGCTCTGCGGCGCCTGGTGCACGGGGTGATGCCCGCCCTGCTGATCGAGCGCGGGCTCTTCGCCGCCACCGAGGACCTGGTCGACCGGATGCCCATCCCCACCGAGCTCGGGCTCTCCGGGGACGACCGTGGCCTACCCCCGACTGTTCAGAGCACCGCCTACTTCGCCATCTCGGAGGGCTTGAGCAACGCGGTCAAGCACTCCGGGGCTCGCCGCCTCACCGTACGCCTGGACCGCCACGAGGAGCTGCTGCAGATCGAGATCCGTGACGACGGGGTGGGTGGTGCGGCGCCGGGTGGCGGAGCCGGGTTGCGAGGAATGGCTGACCGGGTCGACGTGCTCGGCGGGACGTTCGAGCTGGAGAGCCGGCCGAGCGACGGCACCCGACTGTGGGTCGAGGTGCCGTGCGGGTCTTGATCGGTGAGGACGAGGCCTTGCTCCGCGAAGGCCTGGTGCTGATGCTGGAGCGGGCCGGCTTCGAGGTCGTCGACGTGGCCGCCGATGCCGAGACCCTGGTCAGTCTGGCCCGCGAGCTCTCTCCCGACCTGGTGCTCAGCGACATTCGGATGCCGCCCACCCGGACCGACGACGGGTTGCGGGCCGCCCTGCAGATCCGCTCGGAACAACCGACCACCGCGATCGTGATGATCTCGCAGTACGTCCAACGCCGATATGCCCTGGAGCTCGTGCAGGACGACCCGGTCGGCGTCGGCTACCTGTTGAAGCAACGCATCACCGACGTCAAGTCCTTCTGCGACGACCTGCGCGAGGTGGTTGGCGGCGGCACCGTGCTCGATCCCGACGTCGTCGAGCTGATGCTGACCCGGGCCCAGCGCGACGTAGCCGGCCTCGACCGGCTCACAACCCGGCAGCGTCAGGTGCTGGCCGGCATGGCCGAAGGTCGGAGCAACGCCTCGATCGCCCGGACCCTGTCCATCTCGGACAAGGCCGTGGTCATGCACGCCTCCCACATCTACGACGAGCTCGACCTGCCCGTCTCCGAGGACAGCCACCGCCGGGTGCTCGCCGTCCTCCGTTATCTGGCTGGGTGAGGCTGCAGCAACGGCTCGCCGGAGCCAAGGGTCAACGGCAGGCCTCGGCGGCGAGGGCGATGGCGGTGTCAGCGCTCAGCGCCCGCCCGGACTCCACCATCACGTCGGCGCGTTCACCCATCGCTGCTCGAGCCGACGCCAGCGCGGTGTCCAGCGCGTCCTGCTGGGCCGGTGCGCGGGGCGAGCCGATCTCCGCCCGCAAGGTGTCCGCGGCACCGGCCAGCTCCAGCGCCTGGTCGGCCGCGCCGCGCCGCGCCGCCAGGGCGGCGATGTCCTCATAGACGATGGCCAGCGCCCAACGGTCGGCGTACCGCTCGTACGCGGCCAAAGCCTGGGCGAGGTGGTGGGCCGACTCATCCAACCGACCCACCTCGCGGGTCGCGTTGCCGAGGTTGTTGTGCGCGATCGCCACCATCCACGCGTCCCCGACCTCGGTATTGAGCCGCATGGCCTCGCTGAACCGGGTCACCGCCTGGTCGTAGTCGGCCTGCAACAGCGCGATCATGCCCAGGTTGTTCTGCGAGACGCCAATGGCCCACCGGTCCCCCAGCTCCAGCCGCAGAGCCAAGGAGCGCTCGTTCAACGACTGGGCCGCCGCGAAGTCCCCGACGTACTCCGCGATCACCCCCAGGTTGCTGAACAGGGCCGCCATCCCCTCCCGGTCGTCCAGCGCGCGGCGGATCTCCAGGCTCGCCTCGTAGCGGCGCCGGGCTTGTTCGTAGTCCCCTTGTTGAGCGGCCAGCGTGCCGGCCAGGTGCAGCACCTCGCCGACGCCGGCCCGGTCACCCAGCTCGGTGAACCCGGCTTGGGCGCGCTGCAGCAGACCGGCGGCGTCGTCGTAGCGGCCCTGCTTGCGGGCCACCTCGGCCAGCGCCTTGCGGGCCCGGTGGCCGGCCAACCGGTCCGCCGAGCGGTCGGCCAGGTCCAGTGCGTCGGTGTAGACCGACTCGGCCTCAGCCCAGGCTCCCGTCAGCTCCAGCACGCCGCCGAGCCGCAGCATGATGGCGCCCCGGTCCGCTTCGGGCACCAGGGGCACCGCCCGCCGGTAGTAGTCGATGGCCGCCGCGTTGGCGTAGTCGGTGCGCGCCTGGTCGCCGGCCCGCAGGAAGTACTCGCGCTGCTTGGTCCGGTTGGCGCTGCGCCCGTAGTGGTAGGCCAGCACGTCGAGCCGAGTCGCCGAGGTCGTCTCGGCCGCGCCCTCGACGTAGCGGCCGACCTGCTCGTGCAGGGTTTCACGCAACGCCACCGGCGTGCTCTCGTACGCCGCCTGAGCCGTGATCACGTGCTTGAACAGGTGCGTCTGGTCATCGGCCGGAGTCGCCGGACGTTCCAGCACGACCAGCCCGATCCGCCGCAGGGCAGCCAGGTGCCCGGCGACCTCGGTCGGTGAGCCGAGCTCGGGGTAGACCCCGCGGAGCATCGGCGTGGCGAACATGCGACCGATCACACTGGCCACCTTGACCGTCCGGCGAGGATCCTCGGCCAGCGTGTCGATGCGGCTCAGCACCAGGCTGTGCAGGCTGTCGGGCACCTCGACGGCGGCCAGTGCCGCCGGGTCCGAGGGGTCGACGCCTTGGCTGTGGATGTAGGTGAGCAGCTCCTCGAGATAGAACGGGTTGCCCTCGGCCCGCTCCAGCACCAAGGTCAGCAAGGCCTCGGGCACCTCGTCCCGGGCCTCCCCGAGCTGGGCCAGCTTGGCGACGACGATGTCGCGGCAGGCGGAGCGGTCCAGCTCGCCGAGCATGATCTCGCTGAAGCTGGCCAGATCACGCAACGGACCAGTCACCGCGGACCCGGATTCGTCCGCCGGCGCATCACTGCGCTCGGCCACCAGGATCAGCACGGGCAGGTCCACGCTCGACCGGGCCAGCTCGTGTAGCAGATCGACCGACAGCGGGTCGAGCCACTGCGCGTCCTCCAGGATGAACACCAGCGGCTGTCCGTCACGGACGAGCAGCCGGAGCAGGGAGATCAGCAGGGCTTCGAGCGATGCCTTCCGGAGCTTCGGGCTCAAGCTGGCGGTGAGCTCGTTGTCCGGGATGGCCAAGCCCAGCGCGGCGCTGAGCAGGGGCACCCGGGGTCCGAGGCTGGGGTCGAGGGCGACGACCCGTTCCCGGGCCTGAGCCTGCTGCTGCTCGGGTGGCGACAGCGAATCGATCTCCAGTGCTCCGGCCCAGATGTCGTGCCAGACGCTGTAGCTGGTCGGCGTGCCGAACGCCTGGGCTTCGCCCTCGAAGGTGCGGACCCCGCGTTCACGCAGCAGCCGGACGGCCTCGACCAGCAGCCGGGACTTGCCCAGACCGGGCGCGGCGGTGATGGCCACGATCTGACCCCGGCCGTCGGAGCTGGCCACCATGTGGCGTTCCAGCACCCCGAGCTGCTCGTCGCGGCCGATCATCGGCAGGGTGTGGCGCCGATGCCGGGTGGCACTGGTCTGCCGGTCGGCCCCGTCCAGCGTGTACGCCTCGACGGCCAGCGCCTTGCCCTTGACCCGTTGGTCGTCCAGCCGGGTCCAGCGGTAGCCGATGCCGGCGCTGCGCCGCACGGAGGCCGAGACGACGATCCGGCCGGACGGTGCCGCCGACATCAGCCGCGCGGCCAGGTTGACCGCGTCGCCCAGGCAGCAGAACGTCCGCCGGTGGGCGTGACCGTAGGTGCCACTGCGCAGCCGGCCCCGGCCCAGCCCGATCCGCAGCCCGCTGACCGCATGACCGTCCTGGAGCATGATCAGCTCGAGCGCGGCGGCGCAGGCCCGGGCGGTGTCGTCCTCGTGGGCCAGCGGCGCCCCGAACACCGCGTACAGGTAGGCACCCTTGTCGCCGAGGGTCAGCTGCAGGGTGCTGCCGCCGTAGCCGTCGATGATCCGCTGGGCCGCCACCACGAAGTCGTCGAGCTTGGTCCGAGCGTCGGGGTCGTTGTCGTAGTCCAGCCCGCCGAAGCGCAGGAACAACGGGACCGCCGTACGCAGCTCGGCCAAGAACTCGCCGCGCCCGGTCCGGACCCGTTCGTAGACCGCCGGCAGCAGCCACTGCCGGACGACCGCCTCCGGCAGCGGCTCCGGCTCACCCGGCAGCTGGGGCAGCGGCACGGGCGCGACCAGTCGCTCGGCCTGCAGGTAGCGGCGACCGTTGTGCCGGCGTTCCTGCCCGACCACCAGGTGCGTGACCGCGGGCAGGACGCTCTGGTCGAGCACCACCTCCCCGGGTCCGGCCCGGCGTTCAGCTTCGGCGAGCCGGTCCATCAAAGCCCCGGCGAGCACGTCGATCAGCTGGACCAGGTGGTCACCGACCACGAAGCGGCGGGCGGCCCCGGCGGCCACCGCCACCTTCATGGCCAGCTGCACATGGGTGCCCGACGGCAGGGTGATCCGACCGGCGGTGACCATCGCCGCCTGCATGGCCAGGGCACAGCTCGTGGCCAGCCGCCCGTCGTCCTGGTCGAGCCAGCAGGTGACGGCGTCACCGCTGAAGTAGACGACGCTGCCGCCGTGGGCGTGCAGGTGGGCCAACAGCTCCGCGAACAGACCGTCCAGGATCGTGCTGAGCTCCTCCGCCCCCCGCTGCGCGCCGAGCTCGGCAACCAGGGCCTCGGTCAGCGGGGTGAAACCGGAGATGTCGGCGAACAGTGCGGCTCCGTTGACCCGGTCGGCCAGGTCGGCGCCCGAGGCCAGGGCCCGGCGCCGGTCACCGGCGATGTAGGCCTCCGGGTTGTCGAAGGTCAGGCCGCGGGTCACCTCACTGGCCCGTCGCTCGCTCGAGCCGGCGGGCCAGCTGGTCGGGTTCCAGCACCTCGATCTGGCCCCGGCCGATGCGGATCGCGCCGGAGCGTTCGAACTCGCGAAGGGTCTCGTTGACTGTCGGGCGGGTGGTGCCCGACATCAAGGCGATGTCCTCCTGGGTGAGGGGGACGACGCCGCCGAACTCCGCCCCCAGGCTCAGCACGCAGCGCATGATCCGCAGCCGGGTGGGCACGAACAAGACCTCGAGCAGGTGGTCGGAGAGCCGCGCGACCTGGGCCGCCAGGGAGGCGAGCAGGAACCTGTCCACCCCCGGGATGCGTGGTCCGCAGCCGCTCGAACTGCGCCCGGTGCAAGGCGATGGTCTCGCAGGGTTGGATGGCTGTCACCGTCGCCGTACGGTGCGCCCGCTCGTCGATCAACGCCAGCTCGCCGAACGACGTGCCCGGACCGAGCACGGCCAGGATTGCCTGGTCGCCCCGCGGGGTCAACGCCCGAACAGCCACCCGACCGCTGTCCAGCAGGTGCAGGGCGTCGGCCGGGTCACCCAGGTGGAAGAGGGTCTCACCCTTGGCGAAACGCCGCCGCCGGCCGGCCTTCAGCAGCTCAGCGAGCTCGGTGGGCGGCAGGCTGGCCAGAACGGGCCACGTCGTCATGGCTGCCCCCCTCCTGGCCACTGCTTCGAGCCGGTGCTGCCGGCGCTCAGACCGAGCCGCTCGACACGACCTGCCGAACTTCGATTGTGCCTCGCGGTTCCGCAGTGCGCCGCGCCAGGTCGGTGCCCGAACTCGACCTTCTCGCCAGCTCGCACGCGGATCGCGGGCTGAGCTCACGGGCGAAACGCGGGCTGAGCCGTCGAAGCGCTCGTCAGAGCTCCCGCGTTCACGAGCCCACCGTTGGCGAGGCCCTTTGGGACGATGGCCCCACGCTCAGAGGTCATCACCTCGACATCGAACAGGGGCGCGGCCTACGGCGAGGCTGTGACAGGTTGATCCCATGATCACCGCTCCGGACGAGATCGAGCTGATGACGTCCATCGCGGCCGCCACCGCTCGCACGCTGCAGGCGGCGGCCTGCTCCGTGGCCCTGGTCGACGGCGAGGAGCTGGTCTTCGTCGCGGCCAGCGGCGCCGGGGCCGAGCAGGTGGTGGGCCTCCGCATCCGCCTCGGCCGGGGCATCGCCGGCTGGGTGGCCGCGTCGGGCCAGGGCATCGCGGTCACCGACGTGGCGCGCGACCAACGCTTCGACGCCGAGACCGCCCACCAGACCGGATATGTGCCGACCTCGCTGCTGGCCGTGCCGGTCGAGGGCGAGGACGGTCCGATCGGGGTGGTCGAGGTGCTGGACCGGACGCCGGGCCCGCACGACCTGGAGATCGCCGGCGCCGCCGCCCGGCAGGTGGAGCTGGCCCGGCAGCTCGCCCAGGGGCGGGCCACGCTCGACGCCCAGCTGGGTGATCCCCGGCTCGCTGAGCTGCTGGACCTGATCGGCGGGTCTGAGCCGCCGCGGGGTGGGCGAGCGGGACCGGGCCACCCGGGTGTTGCGGGCCCTGCTCGACGAGGACCCGTGACCGGTCTCCCCCGGCCGGCCTGGTCGGAGGCGTTCACGCCCGAGCAGCTGACCCCGGTGCGTCGGCTGCGGCTGGGCGCACCGATGACCCGCGAGGTTGCCTGGGGCGACGGCATGGAGCCGGCGTACGGGTGGCGGTGATCGACAGCGGGATCGACGCCAACCACCCGCGAGTCGGGTCGGTCGCCGGCGGCGTGGTGATCGAGCCGGACGAGGATGCGCCGGACGGGATGCGGTTCACCGAGGGACCGCACGAGGACCTGTACGGGCACGGCACCGCCTGCGCTGCGATCATCCGGGGGTTGGCCCCGGCTTGCGAGCTGCACAGCGTGCGGGTGCTGGGTGCCTCGCTGCGCGGCCGCAGCACCGTGTTCGCCGCCGGTCTGCGCTGGGCCATCGACCACGGCATGGACGTGGTCAACCTCAGCCTGAGCACCCGGAGCCGGGCCAACATCGAGCTGTTCTACGAGCTCGTCGACCAGGCCGCCTTCGCCAACGTGATGCTGGTGTCGGCGATCAACAACGTCCCGGCGCCCAGCTATCCCTCACAGTTCGCGGGGGTCTTCTCGGTGGCGGCGTACGCCGGTCGCGATCCGGAGCACTACGTCGTCAACCCGGCGCCCCCGGTGGAGTTCGGCGCACCGGGCCTGGACGTCGAGGTGGCCTGGCTGGACGGCGGCACGATCGTGGCCACCGGCAACAGCTTCGCCGCGCCGCACATCGCCGGGCTGGCCGCCCGGATCGTCGGGCATCACCCGGGGGCGTCGGTGGCTGAGGTGAAGACTGTGCTTCGGGCCCTTGCGGACAACGCCGCCGATCACTGAGGTCGGATCCTCGCGGCAGAATGGGGTTCGTGATCGCCGCCGAGACCGACTGGATGACGCGCCGGGCGGCGCACCAGGTCAGGGTCGACGAGGCCATCGGTCCCCATCGGCAGCGGGCTCGGACCCATCGGCAGCACCCGGTGGAGGACTTCTTGTTCACCTACTACTCGCTGCGCCCGGCCGAGCTGCGCCGCTGGCACCCGGGCTGGGGCGTGACGCTGACCGGCGACGGCACCGAGGATTACCTCGGCTTCAAGGGCTACGTCGGCACCGACGACGGCGTACGGGTCTCGGCCGATCACGCGGCTCGGCAACGACCGTTGGTCATCGCGACCCGTCGGCTGCTGCAGGCCACAGCATCGCGACCCGCCCAGCTCGGGTGCTTCGGGCTGCACGAGTGGGCGATGGTGTACGGGTTGGATCAGGCCCGGGTCCGGCACGCCGACTGGCCGTTGCGGCTCGGCCCGGCGGGCACCGACACCGTGGTCGACCAGCACCGGATCGCCTGCTCGCACTTCGACGCGTTCCGCTTCTTCACCGACGCCGCCCGGCCACTCAACCGGCTGCAGCCGGCGCACGACACCCGTGCCGACTTCGAGCAGCCCGGCTGCCTGCACGCCGGCATGGACCTCTACAAGCACGCCGGACGGCTGCTGCCGTTGGTCCCCTCGGAGCTGGTCATGGACTGCTTCGAGCTGGCCCACGAGATCCGGGTGCTCGACATGCGCGCGTCCCCGTACGACCTCAGCGCGCTCGGCTACGCACCGGTCGCCATCGAGACCACGGAAGGCAAGCAGGCCTACGCAGCGGCCCAGCGCCAGTTCGCCGAGCGGGCCGCGCCGCTGCGGCAGCGGCTGGTCGAGCAGTGCGACCTGATTCTCGCCCCCAGTCGGCATTGCCCACCGTCATCGTGCCGAGGGTCAGCGGACTGACCGGTAGGCCGGTGGCCGCGGGCCCTCAGCGAGACCCGACCGCGCGTACGAGGCGGCCGGTGTCCTTGCCGATCTCCCGCAGCAGCCCGGACAGGGGGATCGAGATCCCGACCGAGTAGAGGCCGGCACCTCGACCTGTCCCACCGCGGGACCCGAACGTCGGGAGACCTCGGCCGTCGACCAGACCGAGCGGCCCGAGCACCTCACCCAGCCCTGGGCGGTAGCCGGTGGCGGCGATCACGGCGTCCGGCTGCGACCGCGAGCCGTCGCTGTGCACCACGTCGTCGCCATCGAGGGCCGCCACCCCCGCACGGATGACGATCGCACCGGACCGGACGGCGGCCACGAAGCCATGGTCCAGCACCGGCACCGTCCCGGTCCGCTGAAACACGGTGAACGGCGACCGGGAGGCCGGCAGGCCCTGCGCCGAAAGATCGGGGATGGTCAGTCGGCGCATCGCCGCGCCCAACGGGTTGGCCAGCGCCGGCGGGGCGTTGCGGAGCATGATGCCCAGCGGCTGGGTGGGCACCCCGCCCAGATCGCGGCGCACGATCGTCGGTGACGTCCGGACCGCCAGCTCGACGACCACGTCGCCACGCCGGGCCAGGTCGACCGCCACCTCGGTCGCCGAGTTGCCGGAGCCGACGACCAGGACGCGGCGTCCGGCGTACGGGTCGGGCTTGCGGTAGGCCATCGAGTGGATCAGCGACGGCGTGAAGCCGGCGCGCCCGGGCCAGTCCGGGATGTCGGGCTCGGTGCAGGCTCCGGTCGCCAGGACCACCTGGTCGGCCTCGAGCTCACCGCGCGAGGTGGTCAGCCGCCAACCAACGTCGGAGCGGGTCAGGCCCGTCAGCTCGGTGCCGAACTGGGGCGCCAGCCCGAAGGTGGCGGCGTACCGCTCGAGGTAGCGAACGAAGTCGTCGCGGGCGACCCACGGCCCGTAGACCCTCGGGATCGGCAGGCCGGGCAGCGCAGACAGCCAGCGGATCGTGTGCAGCCTGAAGCTGTCGTAGCGGGTGCGCCAGGCCGAACCGATCGTGGCCGACCGGTCGATCAGCACCGGGTCCCGGCCCGCTTGCCGCAGCTGCGCGGCCGCCGCGAGCCCGGCCGCGCCGGCCCCGACGATCACCACCTGTGTCACCCGTTCACGGTAGCCCGCCCCGAACCGATCTGCAGCCGGTCAGACCTCGATCGAGTTGCCGCGTTCGCTGAGGTGGCGCCGCAGGGTCAGCGACGGGTCGCCGGCCTGCCGACGCCGGTAGCCGGCGAAGTCCAGCTGCAACCGCAGGTTGGTGCCCTCCCGCATCCGGTCAGCCTGAGCGGTCTCGGTCTGCTGGATCTGTACGGCTGAGGCGAGCAGCTCGTCGCGCCGCTGCGGGCCCAGGAAGAGCACACCGTCGTCGTCGGCGACAACCAGGTCATCCTCGGTCACCGGCACTCCGCCGAGGAAGGCCGTCCGCATCGCTCGACCGGCCGGCGGCACCCGCCTCGGCCCGAACGAGCAAGCACCCAGGCTGTGCAGCGGCAGACCGATGCGCCGCAGCTGGGCCGTGTCGCGGTGCCGACCCCAGATGACCACACCAGCCATCCCGGCCAGCTGAGCCTCCAAGACGATCAGGTCGCCGACGCAGGATTCGTCCTCGCGGCCACCGTTGTCGACGACCAGGACACCACCCGGCGGAGCGTCGTCGATCGTCTCCAGCAGCACGTCCACGCTGCCCAGGTGGGTGATCGGCCGGGCCGGGCCGGCGAACCACTGACCAGGCAGCAGCGGGGACAACGTAGCCGGGGCCGCGCGTACGAGGACGCCGAGCTGGATCGAGGCATCGGCGACCGCGGCCGTGGACACCGTCACGGACAAGGACATGGCCGGATCCTAGCCGGGGGCCACCCGCCGGCGACAGGGTTTTGCCTGCCACACTCTCCCCCACCCCCGGGTGCGCAACCACAAGGTAAACCTGGGAATTGCCCGCTCTACGCAGGAAGTTTCCTGGGTGAAGCGGGCAATTCGTGGGTGAAGTGCAGGGCCGGTGCCGCTGGCCCGGGAGCCGGTGCGGGCCACGGCGGCGATGGTCAAGCCGCCGTGGCCGCACCGTCGGCTAGTAGCTGGTGGCCGAGCTCTGGACGGAGCCCTTGGCCTCCTGGGCCTGGTCCTTGACGTCGGCTGCCGCGCCGGTGCCCTCTTCGGCGACGGTGTCCTTGGCGCTCTGAGCCGTGGACTGGACCTCCGACGCCGCGGACGAGCCCTCGTCCTTGACCGTCGCGGCCGCCGAGGATGCGGTCGCCTTGACCGACTCAACCGCCTCCTGAGCCGGCTCCTTGAGGTTGGCGGCCACGTCCTTGGCCGCCGAGGTCAGCTCCTGCTTGAGCGGTTCGGCCTTGTCCTTGATCGTGCCGGCCAGCTCCTTCTCCTTGGTCGAAGCCGGGATCAGCGAGCTGATCAGCAGACCGAGGCCGAAGGCCACCATTCCCGCCGCGAGCGGGTTGCCCTGCGCCTTGCGACGGGCCGTGGCCGGAGCGCCGGAGATCTTGTCGCCGGCCGAGGACACGGCGTTCTGCACCGAGGCGGCGGCGTCGGAAGCCACGCCGGATGCGCTGTCGCCGACATCGGAGGCGGAGCCCATGATCTTGTCCTTCAGGTTGACGCCGGCATCCTTCACCTTGTCCACCTGACGCTTGGCGATGTTCTTCGGGTTGGCCTGATCGGCCAACGCATCGACGTCATCGCTCAGATTGGCGCGGGTCCGCTCGATCTCAGCGCGGATCTCGTCGGGATTGCTGCTGGTCGTCACTGGTTGTTCTCCTCGTTGCCTTTGATTGCATTCGGGATCTTGCTCAAGGTGTCCGCGGTCTGCGGAGCACCTTGGATCTTCGTGAGCTCCTTCTTGCCGACCACGAAGAGGATCGCCGCGATGATGCCCCAGACGACAGCGACGATCAGGGCGGCCCAACCTCGGCCGAGCTCGTTGCCGATGGCCCACCACAAGGCGATCGACAAGAACAACAGCAGGAAGAAGCCGCCGAGCGCGGCACCGACCAGCAGGCCGATGCCCTTGCCGGCCTGGCTCGCGGACTGCTTGGCCTCCGCCTTGGCCAGGGCGACTTCCTGCCGCATCAAGGTGCTCAGGTCACGGGTGACATTGCCCAGCCGGTCACCGATGGACGGCGTCTCCTCCGCGCGGGCGGCGGCGTACGGGTCACTCATCGGATCACGTCTGCGCGTCCGTAGGCCGGACCGTCGGTCTCCAAGCCCTCCGCCGCGATCGCGGGATCGTACGCGGCCGGCTGACCCTGGGTGGTCACGCCCGACGTGGTCGTGCTCGGCGCATAGCCGGCCTGGCCGTAGTCGGCCTGCCCGTAGTCGGTGGTCGCATAGTCAGCCGGTGCGTACTCGGTGGTCGCGTACGCCGATGGCGCGTAGACCGCACTTCCGGTCTCCAGCGCCGGCGACGTGCTGGCCTTCTCCGCCTCGGCCGCATCCTTGGCCTCAGCAGCAAGGCTGCGGCTCAGGCGACCGACGACGATGCCGGCGAGCAGGGAGGCGCCGAGGAAGGCAACCGGACGCCGGCGAGCGAACGAGGTGACCTCGTTCAGCACGTCGGACGGCTCACCGTTCTCCAGCCAGTGCCCGATCTCGCCGCCCTTCTTGGCGGCCTGGTGCGCCAGGTCGGTCAGCGGCCCGGACTTGTCGGAGCTGGACGCCATCGAGCCGAGCTCCTGGGCGAGGCTGTGCACGATGCCGCCCAGTCGTTGCTGCTGGGCGCCGGCCTGGGTGGTCAGCTCACTACGGCTCTGGCTGAGCAGGTCCTTCAGCTGTCCGGTCGCTTCGGCCTTGACCTTTCCGGCTTCCTCCTTGGCCACCTCGGCGACCTGCTGACCCTGCTGCACGGCCGTGTCCTTCACCTCCGTGGCCTGGTCCTTGGCGACCTGGGCGACCTGCTGGCCCTTGTCGACCGCGGTGTCCTTGAGGTCGGCAGCCTCGCCCTTGGCCACGTCGGTGGTCGACGGGTCGGACTCGGTCACGGGATACCCACCAACGGGGTAGTCGAGCTCCTCCGCCGGGGTTGCGGCGCGGGCGGGCTCATAACCGATGGGGTCGGGTGCGACCCATCCCGGCGTGGGGTCGGGCTCGGTTGACCAGGATCCGGAATTCGGTGGCGTTTGACTCATGACATCTCCATTCATTGGGTGTTCTGGTTGTCGAACGGTCACTTCAGGGCGCGCTCGTCTATCGCGACGGATGTCATCGCCGACCAGTGGAATATGCCCCTGACGAGGTCGAACGATGCAACCGAGCGCTGCTTTCCACCACTGTACCCATTTACTTTACGTTGTAAACACCGACCCCCCGGTGTTGACAACCCGACCCGGCGTCAACCCCCCGGTCGTGGCGCTCGAACGTTGGAGCGCTACCCATGGGAATAGAGTTCTAGCGCTATCTATGAGCGCGGCCACCGGGTGCTCTGGTACTCGGGCGGTGTTCTCAGAGCAATTCGCCGCTGCCGGTGCGGGCCCGCTGCCCGACTTCGAGCCGGACACGCCGTCCTTCGGGCCGGGGTGCTGGACGCCTCGGTCTCGCCCTACCTGCACCTGCACGGGGCGGTGCCGTCCTTCGCCTATCCGCGGAGGGGCGCTGCCTGGTCAGCGCCACGGGGTCAGAGGGCGCCGAGCTGCTGGAGCAGCTGGCCGCCACCGAGCAGCCGATGCTGAGGCGGGCGGCGGATGACCTCCGCGCCGCCCGCTGAGCACGACGCTGGCCGCTACTGCTCGACCCAGCCGAAGAACGCGTTCTTCCTGGGTCCCCAGTCGGTGATGTTCGGACCGGGCACGTCATAGCGGGCCTTGACCGAGACGCGGACCTTGCCCGGGTTGCCGATGCAGCTCCGCGGGACCTTGATGCTCACGTACTCCGAGCTGAAGGCGTCGGCCGAGGCGCGGAAGCCGCTGCACCGGACCCGGCGGCCCGCGTCACTGAAGTTGCCGACCCGCAGCACGGAGATGCCGTCGCTGTTGGGCCAGACCTCCATCTTGTACTCGGGACCGGCGTTGCTCGCCGTGGTGTCCAGCCAGAACGTGAAGTAGCTCCCGAGCCGGTACGGCCCGACATCGGCCTTCACCGTGACGTTCGTCGTCCCGTGGGTGACCTTGACCGTGGTCAGGTGCGGGGCCGGGTCGCGGAACGTCCGGGTGTCGGCCTGGGCGGCAGGCACGAGCGCGACGGTGGCCAACAAAGACGCGGCGGCGATGCCGCCGGCGCGGACGATTCGGTTCATCATGGACGGACTCCTTCGGCTGAGGTGAGTGCCTAGGAGGAGTTCTGGACGGTCCGGCTGATACCGACGCCGTGCAGCCGACGACCGGAGGCCCGGTACGTCCGGACGGCCAGGATGACCAGCACCACCAGACTGACGGCGTCCCCGCCGTAGTACATGATCATCGCGCCGGTCTCGGCCTGGGCCCGGCCGACCCCGACGACGCCGCCGGCGTACAGGCGCTTGGCCAAGATGTCGTGGGCGGCTACGGCGACCACCCAGACCAGCGCCCGGTGCAGCGGCGGCCGTCGGTGCGGTGCCGGGTCGGTGCCGACCATCGCCACGGTGAACAGGTAGCCCGCGACGAACACGTGGACGTGCACCGCGACATGGATCCCGGCGCTGTCGGCCATGGTCGCGTACAGGCTCGTCGTGTAGAGCAGCCACAGACCACCGACGCTCAGCGCCGCTGTGACCACCGGCTCGGTGAGCACCCGGACCACTCGACTGCGCAGCACGGTCGCCAGCCGCCGGCCGGACGCGACCGGCAGCACCTGCAGGGCCAGCGTCACCGGGGCGGCCAGGCTCATCAGCAGCGGCGCGATCATGCCGAGCAGGAGGTGTCCGACCATGTGCAGACCGAAGCTGTGGTGGGCCGCGGTCGGCAGCGGGCCGACCACGGCGGCCTCGGCGACGACCACCCCTGCGACCCACCAGGTCGTACGCCACCGGGGCCACGGACCCAGCCGGGTGCGGCGTACGGCCGCCAGGTAGCCGAGCACTGCCGCGGCGCCCAGCAGCCCGACCAGCACGGTGGAGAGGGCGAGTCCCTGCGGGTGGTCAGGCATCGGCCCGGGCCAGCTGTCGTCGGGTCCGCAGCGCCAGCAGCACGCCCGCCGCGATCATCAGCACAGCCACGAGGTTCCAGGTGAGGTCGTAGGGGACCACGTCGACGTGGTAGCGGATCTGGTGCAGACCCATCAGCTTGTGCTGCACCGTGCCGTCGTAGAGCTGGAAGCCACCGGCGCCGAGCAACACCCCGCTCCACCAGCGCGTCCACCACCAGCCCCGCCGCCGACGAAGATCGGCGACCAGGAACAGCCCGGCCACCACGGCGAACCAGCCGAAGGCGTGGAACACGCCGTCGGAGACCAGACCGACGTCGGTGGTCGAGCGGTCGTAGAAGTGGTGCCAGTGCAGCAGCTGGTGGAACACGGTCTCGTCGACGAAAGCAGCCACGCCGATGCCGAAGAGCACGCCGGCCCAGCTGTTGCGAGCCGGCCAGGCACGCGAGGCGTCCCCCGGGCCGTACGCTGCTCCGTCCGTGCGGTTCATCGAGACCTCTCCATCGATCGGCGGCCGACGCGGCGCTGATCTC
Source organism: uncultured Actinomycetota bacterium (assembly GCA_963740705.1). Lineage (GTDB taxonomy): Bacteria > Actinomycetota > Actinomycetes > Propionibacteriales > Propionibacteriaceae > Microlunatus. Next base: position 227,597 of record CAVUGB010000004.1, on the reverse strand, counting down.
GGCCGTCCGCCCGGATTCGGCCGATGCTACGGTCGCCAGAGATGGGCTGCACACGGGGCCCACCAGACGGGGAAGCCACTCCGTCGTCGAGCAAAGGAGCACTCATGGGACTGGGCGACAAGGCGGAAGAGCTGAAGGGCAAGGTCAAGGCGGCGGTCGGCGACGCCACGGACAAGCCCGACCTGGAGGCGGAGGGCCGGGTCCAGGAGGCGTCAGCCGACGCCGAGCAGACCGGGGACAGTGTCACCGACGCCCTCCGGGCCGCCGGCAGTGCAGTGAAGGGCGAGGAGAAGCGCGTCGACTGACGCACCCCAGCCAGTGCGCACGGGCCGGCTGAGAACCGGATGAGCGAGGAGTCGACGGCGTCTCGTCGCTCGACGACGCTGAACCGACCCCTCGCTCTGCTGGTCGCCGGCACGTTCTTCATGGAGAACCTCGACGGCACGGTGATCGCCACCGCCGCTCCGGCGATCGCCCGCGACCTCGGCGTTCGACCCGTGGACGTCAACCTGGCGATGACCGCCTACCTGATCACCATCGCCGTCGGGATCCCGATCAGCGGTTGGCTGACCGACCGGTTCGGCGGCCGCCGGATCCTGATGGTCGCCATCGGTGTCTTCACCGTCGCCTCGGCGTTGTGTGCCGCGAGCACCAATCTGCCGATGCTGGTGGCGATGCGGATCCTGCAGGGCATCGGCGGGGCCTTGATGGTCCCGGTCGGTCGCCTGGTCGTCCTCCGGGTCACCGCCAAGCGGGACCTGCTGGATGCGGTGGCCTATCTGACCTGGCCCGCCCTGCTCGCTCCGGTGGTGGCCCCGGCGCTGGGCGGCTGGATCATCACCGTGGCTACCTGGCACTGGATCTTCTTGATCAACCTGCCGCTCGGTGTCTTCGCCTTCGTGGTGGCCGCCCGGATCGTGCCCACCGACCGCGCCGTACGCATCGGCTCGCCGGACGTGATCGGCTTCCTGCTCTGCGCCGCCGCCCTGGCCAGCCTGCTGGTCGGGGTCGAGCTGGTCGGCCCGTCGGCCGGCCCCCGGACCACCGAGCTGCTGCTGGCCGTCGTGGCGGTCGCGGTCTTCGGTGTCGGCTCCACCGTCTGGCTGCGGCGGGTCGAGCACCCGCTGCTGCGCTTCGGATCCCTGCGTCAGCAGTCGTTCCGGGTCAGCAACGTCGGCGGCTCGATCTATCGTCTGGTGATCAGCGCCGTGCCGTTCCTGCTGCCCCTGCTCTTCCAGGTCGGCTTCGGGTGGTCACCGGTCCGGGCCGGGCTGCTCGTCTTGATGTTGTTCGTCGGCAATGTGGCGATCAAGCCGGCCACCAGCCCGCTGATCCGGCGGTGGGGGTTCCGGCCGGTGCTGATCGGCGCGGTCGCCGGCGGCGCCATCGTCTTGGGGATCATCGCGTTGCTGGGGGCGGCGACCCCGCTGCCGGTGATCATCGCCGTGCTCCTGGTGAGCGGCATCTTCCGTTCGGTCGGGTTCAGCGCCTACAACTCGCTGCAGTTCGCCGACATCGAGCCGCCGCAGATGGCCGATGCGAACACCTTGTCCTCGACCATGCAACAGGTGGCAGCGGGGCTCGGGGTGGCCGTCGGTGCCTTGGTCCTGCGGCTCGCCGACGTCGCGCTGGGCCCCGACCCGGCGGACCCGACCACCGCGTACGCGATCAGCTTCGCCGTGCTCGGGCTGCTGATGCTCTACCCACTGGTCGAGGCGTTGCTGCTGCACCGGTCGGCCGGGAACGAGGTCGCCGGCCGACCGGCATGACTCAGCGGTTGATGTGATCCAGGTGCAGCATTTCCTTGAGCACGTGATCGAGCTCGTCGTCGTTGAAGATCGACTTCCAGTCGTCCTTGATGATCTTCTCGCGGCCGTAGTCCATCGCGATCAGGCAGGCGTCGGAGAACGGGTTGTCCCCGCGCAGGCCGTTGGCCAGGGCAACCTGGACGTGGCCCATCAGCATCGCCTTGGCCGCCGGCTCGGGCACGCCGACGGTGTGGATGGTCTCCTGCAGCGCCTCGTTGAGCAGGTCGCCGATCATGCAGGCGACGACCTCGACCAGGGTCGGCTCGAGGTAGGCCAGCTGCTTGACCGTCACCCAGTGCACGTCGACGACCGGGGCGTACATCTGGCGGATGACCGCCTCGGCGATCGTGATCTTGTCCTCGTTGCCGGACTCCATCGCAGCCACGACCTCCTGCGGCGCAGCGATGCCGCCGAACGTGTCGGCCAGCTCCTCGGGGGTCTTGCGCTGCAGGAACACCGACGGGTGGCAGGGGTGGGCCACGGCGTACTCGATGTCGGCGCGCTGGAAGAGCAGGTTGGCGTAGGCCGCGGCCGGGTCGAGGGTCAACACGATGGCCCCGGACTTGAGCTGGGGCAGCACCGAGGCCGACACCGGCCCGAGCGCCACGTCCGGCACCGCGAGGATGACCACGTCGGCATCGGCCACGGCCTCGTCGGTGGCCGTCACCGTGCGGCCGGCGTCACGGGTCCGCTCCTGACCGGCCGGTGAGTTCTCGGCGTAGAAGACGGTGTGGCTGCTGCGCTGCAGGTTGTTGGACACCCGCATGCCCATCTTGCCGCCGGCGCCGACGACGGCGATGGTCAGGTTCTCTTCGCTCATGACTGCTTGCTCCTCAGGTAGGAAAGGTTGTGGAGGGTCCACTGGTTTTCGATCTCGCAGGTGGTGGCACTGTCGCCCTGCCAGGGCAGCCAGTGCTCGATGATCTGGTTGATGCCGGCCTCGTCCGGGCGGACCACCTCGAGCAGGTGGTCGTAGTCGAGCAGCCCCTCGCCCATCGGCACTCCGGCCAGGGTGAAGCCGACCCAGCCGTCCTTGCGGCTGAAGGCGAAGTCCTTGGCGTGCACGTTGCGCACGTGGGATGCGGTGCGCTCGATCGTCTGCCGCGGATGCTCCAACGCCGCCACACAGTTGGCCGGGTCGAGGCAGATGCCCAGGGCCGGCGAGCCGACCGCCTCGACGGTGTCGACCAGCGTCTGGACCGGCACCTGCTCGTAGGTCTCCAGCGCGACCGTCACCCCGGCCCCCTCGAAGGCCGGCATCGCCTCGCCCAGCAGCTGGACGGCCTCCGCCGGGGTCGGCCGGTGGGTGACCGTGTTGATCATGCTGCGCACCATCGTGACGCCAAGGCTGGTGGCGATGTCGAGGTAGTGGTGCAGGTGCTGCGGGGAAATCCCCCGGGTGCCCAGCTCGAGCGCCACCCCACGTTCGCGGGCGTGCTCGCGCAGCTCGGCCAGCTGCTGGGCATCGAAGAACTCGATGTCGGGATAGTCGCAGATCTGGAACAGGGCGACCCCCCAGTCGGCCGTCTGGTCGATCATCTGGGCGAGCGAGAGTGGCTGGGGGGCCGACGAGTGCCACTGCCAGAAGAAGGCGTACGTGCTGAGTCCGATGGTCATCGGGTCACCCCCGAGGTGAGTCCGCCGGCCAGCTGCTGCGCCTCGTCCACGATCGCGGTCAATGCGACCGGGTCGTGGGCGAAGCGGCCGAGGAACAGGCCGTCGGTGCCGGTGCCGAGCCGGGTCAACAGGCCGGGCCCGGCGCTGCCACCGTAGATGATCTTGCTGCCGCGATGTTCGGTCAGCGCCTCGACTGCGGACCGCAACGCCGCGCAGACCGCGACGATGTGATCGTCGCTGGCCGGCTCGGCCGCCCCGATGGCCCAGTGCGGCTCGTACGCGATCACCACCGGACCGGAAAGCCCGGCCGCCTGACTGGCTTGCAGCGCGGAGTGCAGCTGGCGTACGCACTCGGCCCCGGCCACCTGGGCTGACCCGTGCTCGGTCTCCCCCAGGCAGAGCACGGGCACCAGGCCGTTGCGCAGCGCAGCGGCCAGCTTGTCGGCGACGATCGTCTCGTCCTCGCCGAAGAGCGTCCGGCGTTCGGCGTGACCCACCTCGACGAAGCGCGAGCCGAGCTCGGCCAGCATCGAGCCGCTGACCTCGCCGGTGAACGCGCCCTGGTCGACCGACCACAGGTCTTGGCCCCCGACCGCGATCGGCGTGCCGGCGAAGATCTCGGCGACGGCCGGCAGCGCCGGGAAGGCGGGCAGGATGAACAGCTCGACCTGGCCCGACCGCAGCGCCGGGTGGTCACCGAGGGTGGTGGCGACCGTCCGGCACCAGGTCAAGGTCTGGGCGTAGCCGAAGTACATCTTCAGGCTGACCCCGAGGGACAACGTCACGAGAGCTCCTTTGCGCTGAGGCGATCAGTCTGGCGTGGCGCCACGTCTCAGTGACCGACCGGGATCTCCACACCGGGCTCCTGCTCGACCCGGTTGTGCCGGCTGAGCAGCACCATCAAGATCGCAGACAGGACCATGAAGCCGCCGACGACGAACATGGGCACCTTGTAGTCGCCGGTCCAGTCGTGCAGGTAGCCGGTCAGGTAGGGCGCCGAGAAGCCGGCGATGTTGCCCATCGTGTTGATCAGCGCGATGCCGGCGGCAGCGGCGATGCCGGTCAGGAACTGGGTCGGCACGGTCCAGAAGTTGGGCAGGGCCGAGAAGATCGCACAGGCGGTCACCGTGATCACGGCGATGGTCAGCACCGGCGAACCGGCGAACAGCGCGAGCGGGATGCTCACCGCACCGACGAGCGCCGGGATCGCGATGTGGCCGGTCTTGACGCCGTACTTGGTGGCGTGCCGGGTGGTCAGGAACAAGGCGACAGCAGCGGGCAGGTAGGGGATCGCGGTGATCAGGCCCTTGTCGACGTAGTCGAACTTGACCCCGGCCGCCGTCTGGAAGTCACCGATGATGGTGGGCAGGAAGAAGGCCAGGGTGTAGAGGCCGTAGATGAAGCCGAAGTAGATCAGACCCAGGACCCAGACCCGGCCGTTCTTGAACGCCGACAGGATGCTCGGGTGCTTGGCGCCCACCGTCTTGGCGGCATGCTCGGACTCGAGCTCGCCGGTCAGCCAGGTCTTCTCATCCGCAGTCAGCCACTTGGCCTTGGCCGGGGAGTCGGCGAGGTAGAACCAGGCGATCACGCCGATGATGATGGCGGGCAGGCCGACACCGAGGAACATCAGCCGCCAGCCCTCGAGGCCGAAGACCTTGCCGTCGTGGCTGATCAGCCAGCCGGCGAACGGAGCGCCGATCACGGTGGTCAGCGGCTGCGCGAGATAGAACAGCCCGAGCACCCGGCTGCGGAAGCGTGAGGGAACCCACAGGCTCAAGAACAAGATGGCGCCGGGGAAGAAGCCCGCTTCGGCCACACCGAGCAGGAACCGGAGCCCGACGAGCTGGGTGTAGGACTGCACGAAGGTGAACAGGACGGCGACGATGCCCCAGGTCACCATGATCCGCGCCAGCCAACGGCGAGCGCCGAACCGGTGCAGAGCCAGGTTGCTCGGCACCTCCAACAAGATGTAGCCGATGAAGAACACGCCCGAGGCGAAGCCGAACTGGGCGGCTGAGAGGCCCAGGCTGGTGTTCATGCCGTTCGGAGCGGCGAAGCCGATCGCGGTGCGGTCGAGGTAGTTGATGAAGAACATCAGCGCCACGAAAGGTACGAGCCGGATGGCCACCTTCCGGATCGCCGACTTCTGCACCGGGTTCGCGAGGGTGGCCGCGGAGGTGCTGGTGTCCACAGTGACTCCTGGGGTAAGGGTCTCGTTGCCGTAACGAGTGCGCCTATCCTCACCCAAAACTGGCTCACCTGTCAACCGGTTGACCAGTTGACCAATCGATGGAAATCGCGGGTTTCGTTGCTACTCTTTCCGACATGCCCTCTTCCGCCGTCCCGCTCGACGCCGAGTTGAACGCTGCGCTCGGCGGGTCGATCAGCTCCACCACCGCCGTCTCCGAGGTCACCCGGCGGCTGCTCGACTACTTCACCAGCGGCTCGATCGCGGCCGGCACCCGGCTGCCACCCGAGCGTCAGCTGGCGTCCTCGATGGGGGTTGGCCGCTCGGCCATCCGTGAGGCCCTGGCCGCACTGGAGATCCTGGGCGTGGTCTCGGTCCGCCCGGGCTCGGGCACCTACCTGCGGGGCAACGTGTCCGAGCTGCTGCCGCAGACGCTGTCGTGGGGCATGATGCTCGGCGAGCCGAAGACCCGCGAGCTGATCGGCGTACGCCACGGGCTGGAGGTGCAGGCCGCCCGGCTGGCCGCGGTCCACATCAGCGATGACGCACTTGCCGAGCTCGAGGCCCACACGGCGACGATGGCCGCACACAAGTCGAACTTCGACGCGTTCGTCACCGCCGACATGCACTTCCACCAGCTCATCGCCGCGAGCGCCGACAACGACCTGCTCCGCGACATCCTGCAGAGCGTCCGGGCGCTGATCCGGGTCTGGGTGGAACGGGCCCTGAACGACGAGGACCACGCCGCCCTCACCTGCCGCGAGCACGAGGCCATCTTGACCGCGCTGCGTACGCACGACCCGAGCAAGGCCGCCGACGCGATGAGCGAGCACATGGACAGCGCGGGTTCGCGGCTGCGATCCTTCCTGGCCGGCCAGGAGTGAGCCTCGAGGTGCGACTGAGCCCTGATTCGCTCTCGGTCCGGCACGGCGCCTGGACGTTCGAGGTCCGCGGCGACGAGATCGCCGACCTGCGCTACGGAGGTCGGCTGCTGCTCCGAGCCGTCCGGCCGGTGATCCGCGACCAGGACTGGAACACCATCCCGGTCACCGTGCTCGACCAGCACCTCGACCGTACGGAATCCTCGCTGACGGTCCGCAGCCACCTCGAGTTCGTCCAGGACGCTGTTGACTACGCCGGCCAGCTGCAGGTCGAGGTGCACCCGGGCTCGCTCGAGGTCGGCTTCACCGGAACGGCCCGCAGCGCGTTCCAGCGCAACCGGATCGGCCTGGTCGTGCTGCACCCGGTCGAGGTGGCCGGCCAGCCGGTGGACTGCCTGACCGCCGACGGTCGAACCGTGGCGGGGCGCTGGCCCGTGGACATCTCACCGCACCAACCGTTTCGGTCCGTCCAGGGATTCCGCTGGGCGTCAGGCGATCTCGCGGTCGAGCTCCGGCTGGCCGGCGACGTCTTCGAGACCGAGGACCAGCGCAACTGGACCGACGCCTCGTTCAAGACCTACAGCACCCCGCTCGAGGAGCCGTTCCCGGTCGCCGTCGACGTCGGCGACCTGGTCCAGCAGTCCGCCCGGTTGACCGTGACCGGCACGACCACCCTGGTCGGCGAGCCCGGCCGACCGGAACCCCTGGTGGTGACCGCGGAGTCGCCGGGACGGGTGCCCGGTCTGGGCCTGAGCGCCGGCCCGGCCGGGTCGGGCCCGGTCGACCTGCCGGCGCTCGACTCCGCCGGCTGGGACACCCTGCTGGTCGAGCTCACCGGGCCGCCCGAGGGCTGGGCGGAGCAGCTGTCCGCGGCCGAGTCGCAAGCCAGCCGGCTCGGCGCGGCTCTGGATGTCCGGCTGGTCACCGCCGACCCTGAGGTCGTAGGCCGGACGGTCGAGCACCTGGGCCTGGCCACCGCCGCCCGGCTGGGCGTCTTCGACCCGGTGCTGCACGTCACCACCCCACCCTTGTGGCTGGCTCTGACCACCGCGGCCGCGGCTGCCGGCTACCGCGGGACCCTGGTCGCCGGGGCCCGCTCCCACTTCACCGAGCTGAACCGGCAGTTCCACCAGCTGCCCCCCGAGGCGGCCGCGCTGACCTTCAGCATCACCCCGCAGATGCACGCCACCGAGGTGGCGCACGTGGTCGACAGCCTGCAGGGTCAGCGCCTGGTCGGTCGTGACAGCGTGCGGCTCGCGGCCGGTCGCGCCGTGCACGTCGGTCCGATCACGCTGCGCCAGCGATTCAATGCCGTGGCCACCAGCGCGGACGCGCCGGCCGCACCGCCCGACCCGCTGCAGCGCACCGAGTTCGCCGCGGCCTGGACGCTGGGCAGCCTCGTTGCCCTGACCCAGCCCGGCATCGACAGCGTCTGCTACTACCCGGTGAGCGGGCCCGGCGGGGTCGTGGCCGACGACGGGTCGCTGCATCCGGTCGGCCGGCTGCTCAGCCAGCTCGCCCGGCTCCGTGGCCGAACGGTGCTGCACACCGAGAGCCCGGCCGGCATCGTGGCCTACGCCGTGGCCAGCGACTCCGGCGTCGACCTCTTCGTGGCCAACCTGACCGACCGACCCCGTACGGTGGCCCCGTACCGGCTGGCCGGCTCGGCTGACCCCAGCACCCCGATCGTGCTGCGACCCTGGGGAGTCAGCCACCGAGACCTTCCCTCGGCGGCCCTCCTGACCGACTCCACAACCGAGTAGAAAGCGACTCCGCCATGGACGCCAGACCCCACCTGACCGACGCTCTCGACGGGCACCGGGCATGACCGGCCGGCTCGCCGGCAAGACCGCGCTGGTCACCGGCGCCGGCTCGGGCATCGGCCGCGCCGTCGCGACCCGCTTCGCCACCGAGGGTGCCCGGGTCGTCTTCAGCGACCGGGACCTGGGGGCGGCGACCGCCGCGGCCGCCGCGGCGGGCGTCGGGGCGTACGCGGTGGAGATGGACATCTCGAGCGAGTCCAGCGTCGAGGCCGCGTTCGCCCAGTCCGCCCGCACCGGGTTCACCCCGGACGTGGTGGTGGCCAACGCCGGCGTGCAGCTGTTCGGCCAGGACGACCAGATCGCCGACCTCGACCTGGACGTGTGGAACCGGACACTGGCCATCAACCTGACCGGCACGTTTCTGACCGTGAAGCACGCGGTCCGGGCGATGCTCGACGGGGGCGGCTCGATCATCTTGACCGGCTCCCCGACCGCCCTGAACGGCGAGGGCCAGGACTTCACGGCGTACAGCAGCTCCAAGGCGGGCATGCACGGCCTGGGCCGGGCGGTCGCTGCGGCGTACGCGACGCGCGGCATCCGGGTCAACACGGTGGTCCCGGGGTACACCGAGACCCCCCTGGTCTCGGCGATCTCGGGCACCCCCGAGGACCGCGCCGCGATCGTGTCCCGGATCCCGCTGGGTCGGCCGGGCCGCTCCGAGGACGTCGAGGGCATCATGGTCTATCTGGCCAGCGACGAGTCGAGCTATGCCACCGGGGCGACGTTTAGGGTCGACGGCGGGATGACCACGCTCTGAGCCCAGTCGCTACTCGTGCACCAGCACGGGCACGCCCACGGCCGCGGCCACCGCGACACCGCGGAGCTCAGCCGGGACGGCGATGGCGAACCGGTGACTGGGGTCGGGGACTCCTTCCTCGTCGTGGCCGGCGCTCTCGTCCAGGTGGTAGCTGTGTCGGGCCGTCCCGACCAGGGCTCCGCTGCGGTCGTAGAAGCCGGCCAGCGCCTCGAACTCCAGCAGTTCGCTGACATCGCTGCTGACCTCAGCCGTGGCGGTCACGGTGGTGCCGTCGAAGGTGAGCCGGCGGAGGGTGAACCGGTCGTCGAACGGACCGGCCGCTTGGATGACCGTGCCCGGCGCGGGGTGCAGAGTCGCCAGGCTGGGCAGCGGGGCGTCCCCGCTGGGCGCCGGCAGGTCGGCGAACGTGGTCCGGGCGGCAGTGGCCGGGTCGACTCGCGGGTCGCCCGCGCCGGTCCGGACCGCGACGAAGGCCAGCACCCCGACCACGACCGCGGTGACGACCGCGATCAGCACCACCCGGCGCGATCTGGCGTCGGGGCCCGCGTCGACGGCGCGGGCCCCGGCGTCGGGCCTCACCGGTCGAGACGCAGCGCGTTGGTCACGACGTCGAACAGGTCCGTGTTCTCGATGCTGTCGGCCAGCGCACCCGACTTCGGCCCGTACGCGAACAACGGCACGTCCTCACCGGTGTGGTTGCCGGACAGGTAGGCGAGCCAGAGGTTGGCCTCGGGTGAGCCGTCCTCGACCCCTGCCGGGTCGTCGGCCGTACGGAACGTCGCCGGGGCGAAGTTCTTCGGGTCGCCCGCACCGGAGCCGTTGATCGGCCCGGTCGAGCGCGCCGGATCCTTCACGCTGCTACCCCGGGTCGGGGTCGAGCTGTTGGCCGGGTTGCCCGTGTCGGTGTTGGCCGGCGGACCGACCGCCTCGGGGTTGGTCAGCGTGCCCTGCTCGACGATGCCGAAGCCGGCCGTCTCGTGGTCGGCGGTGACGATCACCAGGGTGTGGCCGTCCCGCTTGGCGAAGGCGACCGCAGCGGCGACGGCGTCGTCGAAGGCCTTCATCTCCTCCAGCACCTGGGCCGCGTCGTTGGCGTGCGAACGCTTGTCGATCAACGCACCCTCGACCTGGAGATAGAAACCCTTGCCGTAGGAGCTGCGGCGGTTGAGCAGGCTCAGGGCCTTGTTGGTCATCTCGGTCAGCGTCGGCTCGGCGGTCTGCGGTGATCCGGGGTGCTCCCGCTTGTACTTCGAGATCGTCATGTTGCCCTTGTTGAACAGGCCGAACACCTTGCGGCTCCGGGTCCCGTCCAGGTCGGCGCGGGTGGCGACGGTCTGGCTGGCCGGTGAGCCGAGCACGTCGTAGCCCTGCTTGGCCAGCGCCTGCTCGTCGGCGGCGTCGAAGCGGGACAACCCGCCGCCCAAGATGATGTCTGCGGTGCCGTTGCGGGCGACCTGGTCGGCCACTGGAGTGACCCGTTCGTCGCTGGTCGGCAGCGCGGCGCCGGTGATGGCGAGGTCCTGGCAGCTGGCCGCGGAGTAGCTCGGACCCTGGCAGCCGCGGGCCAGCACGTGGCTCATCTGGCTGGCCGGGGTGGCGTCGGTGATCTCCGCGGTTGAGACGTTCCCGGTCCGCAGACCCGCCTGCTTGGCCAGCTCCATCACGGTGGGGGTGACGTTTCCCTTGCCGTCGACCCCGAGGGCCGCGTTGTAGGACTTGACCCCTGACGCCCAGGCGGTGGCCGCCGACGCCGAGTCGGTGACGTACTCCGGGACGAAGTCTGACTCGCCGGGCTGCCCCGACTTCTTCTGCAGGGCGTACGTACGGACCTGCCCGACCACGGGCATCCGTTCCATGTTGAGGAAGCCGGATGCGCCGTAGTAGCGGTCCCGAGCCGCGGTGACGTGGGTCCGGCCCATCCCGTCGCCCAGCAGGTAGATGACGTTCTTGACCCGGGCGTTGTTGCGGCTGGGAGCGGCATCGGCTCCGACGACCGTGGTGGCGGTTAGCGCCACCGTGCTCAGCAGCGCCGCCAGGGCGATCCGTTTGCGAACTCGCATGGTGTTCCCCACTTCGTTGTGGTGACCCACAGGCTCGACGCCTGGGGGACTGGGCGTTTCTCGACAGACAACACCCATCGGCCGGGGCTCGTCTAGGGGAAGGGGCCGCCGCGGGGGGAAATTGTCGTGAGCGGGTGCGTGGCGGCAGGCGTCGGAGGATACTTCCGAGGGTGACCCGATCATGGAAGTGCCGGCTCCGGTTGCACGACTGGGACGACCGGCAGAACCCGGAGACCAAGGCCTGGTACCAGGTCTGCGCCCGGTGTGATGCGTATCGGGAGAAGGACCAGGCCGCCCCGGGCGCCGGCGCGGCCGGGGTCACGGGAGCCGGCTTCGGCTGATCGAGACCCTCGAGACCATGCGCCTCGCCGACCTACGCCCGACCCTCGACCGACGCGTGCCAGTACGCCTTGGCGGTCCTGACCCGCTACAGCGCGCCGGCGCTGGTCAACCACTGCGTCCGGTCCTACCTGCTGGCCGCCGCCCGGGCTGAGCTCGACGACCTCGTCGTCGACCACGAGCTGCTCTACGTCTCGGCGCTGCTGCACGACCTCGGGCTCGAACCGGCGTTCGACAGCCACCGGCTGCCGTTCGAGGAGGCCGGTGGCCAGGTGGCCTGGGTGTTCGCGGCGGGCGCCGGCTGGCCGTCCGACCGATGCGACCGTACGGTGCAGATCATCATCGCTCACATGCGCGGCACCGAGGTGACCACTGATCCCGAAGGTCACCTGCTCGACCTGGCCACCGGGCTGGACATCTCCGGCCGGGGCGCCGAGCACTGGCCGGCGGGGTTTCTGGCCGAGCTCGTGGGTGAGTACCCGCGCCTCGATCTGGCGGCCCGGTTCACCGCCTGCATCCGGGACCAGGCCGACCGCAAGCCGAGCAGCGCGGCCGGTAACGCCGTACGCGGTGGCATCGCCGAGCGGCTCGCCGCCAATCCGCTCGACCGGCTCGGCGGACCCCGATAGGGCCTACTGGAGCAAGGTGAAGTCCTCGCCGACCTCCCAGTAGCTCTCGCAGGAGTACCAGGTGCCGATGACGATGTGCTCGTAGCCGTCGGAGTCGATATAGGTGTCAGCGGTGAGCTCCCCGGGGCAGGCGTGTCCGGAGTCGGCGCTCGGGGCGAACTGCGGGGTCACCTCGATCTGGTCGGGCTGCACACCGAGCTTGTCCGCCACCCAGCGCACGGCCTGCTCGTGCGCGCTGCTCCCCTCCTCGACGTCGCTGGGCTGGTTCTCGGCGCTGGTCATGAGTGCTCCTTCGAGTCGGGTTCCCCCCACCGTGGACCCGACGGACGCACACCGCAAGAGGAGTGTCGTACGCAAGGGCAGCGCCGTACGCACGGGGGCCCGGTTGGCGTCGCGACCCAACTCCGCGCGCCACTTCACCCAGCAGTTTTACGCCTTACCCAGGAAATACCCGCCCCGATGTGCGCAACCACAAGGTAAACCTCGGAAGTTGGCAGCGGCAGACGACGGGGTGCGCTCAGAGGTTGCCGCGGCGCTCCTGCTCGCGCTCGATGGCCTCGAACAGCGCCTTGAAGTTGCCCTTGCCGAAGCCGAGGGAGCCGTGCCGCTCGATCATCTCGAAGAAGACGGTCGGACGGTCGCCGATGGGCTTGGTGAAGATCTGCAGCAGGTAGCCGTCCTCGTCCCGGTCGACCAGGATGCCGCGGCTCTGCAGTTCCTCGATCGGCACCCGGACGTGGCCGATCCGGGCCCTGAGCTCCGGGTCGGAGTAGTACGAGTCGGGGGTGTCGAGGAACTCCACGCCCTCGGTTCGCATCGCGTCCACCGAAGCGAGGATGTCGTTGGTGGCCAGGGCCAGGTGCTGGGCACCCGGACCGCGGTAGAACTCCAGGAACTCGTCGATCTGGCTCTTCTTCTTGGCGATGGCCGGTTCGTTGAGCGGGAACTTGACCCGGTGGTTGCCGTTGGCCACCACCTTGCTCATCAGGGCCGAGTAGTCCGTGGCGATGTCGTCGCCGATGAACTCGGCCATGTTGGTGAAGCCCATCACCCGGTTGTAGAACGCGACCCAGCGGTCCATCTGGCCGAGCTCGACGTTGCCGACCACATGGTCCAGGGCGGAGAAGATTCGTCGTGGCGCTTGGGGCCGGCGCACGTGGGTCGACTGGGCCGGGACATAGCCGGGCAGATAGAGACCGGTATAGCGGGAGCGGTCGACCAGCGTGTGCAGGGTGTCCCCGTACGCGGCGATGCTGGCGGTCCGCACGGTGCCGTCGGCGTCGGTCAGGTCGTGCGGCTCGACGACGACGGTGGCGCCCTGGGCCCGGGCCTGCCGTACGCACTTGTCGACGTCGGGCACCTCGAGGCTGATGTCCAGCACCCCGTCGCCGTGGGCCCGGTGGTGGTCGAGCAGCGGGCTGTCGGGGCTGACCCCGCCCTTGATCACGAACCGGCAGGCGCCACTGGTGAGCACGTACGCCTTGTGGTCCTTCACCCCGGTCTCGGGCCCCGCGTAGGCCACGAGGTCCATCCCGAAGGCGGACTGGTAGAACTTCGCGGTCTGCGTGGCGTTGCCCACCACCCAGACGACGGCGTCCCAGCCGGTCACCGGAAAGGGGTCATCGGTCTCGTCGTACTCGACCAGACCGACGAGCTGGTGCAGCTGGTCGGCGTCGAGCCCGGCCAGGAACTCGTCGTGGGTGAGGACGGTGTCAGTCAGCACATCGGTCATGGTGCGATGATGCGTTTGCCATCACAACTTGCACAACCGAGGTTCGTGACGCTCTACACATTGTTCAGTTGATAGTGCACCGCAGTGGATGAAAGGACTCAGATTGACTACTTCGGCCCGGCTGGTCGACGACCTTGACGGCCGCCTCCTGCACCTGTTCAGCCTGGAGCCGCGAGTCGGGGTGCTGGAGGCGAGCCGGCGGCTCGGGGTGGCCCGTGGCACCGTCCAGGCCCGGCTCGACCGGCTGACCCGGGACGGTGTGGTCACCAGCTGGGCCCCCCGGATCTCGCCCGCCGCCCTCGGCTATGCCGTGACCGCCTTCATCACGTTGGAGATCGTCCAGCACCTCGGCCGCAACGAGGTCGGTGACCGGCTGGCTCAGATCCCCGAGGTGCTCGAGTGCTGGACCGTGACCGGCAGCGGCGATCTGTGGTGCCGCATCGTCGCCCGGTCCAACGCCGATCTGCAGCGGGTCATCGACGCCATGGTCACTGATCCCGGGGTGGTCCGCTCGGTCACGCTGATCGGCCTGGCCGAGCTGATCCCGCTGCGCACCGAGCCGTTGGTCCTGGCCAGCCAGCGGGGGTGACGTTTGGTTTGGCGGTGGTCTGGGTGCCCGGGTAGCAGCGCGGGAGCTCTGACGAGCGCTTCGATGCTCAACCCGCGTCATCCCGAGGCCGCCCTGATTTTCTTGCGCCAGCTCGAGATCCGGGCCGCGCTGAGGGCGTGTCGGTCGAACGAGCGTAAGGAAATCGGGGGGATCCGGGTCAAGGGCGGAGGGCGCGGTCCCAGCTGAGGGCGTAGACCCCGTCGTCGCTGGCGTGGGCACCCTCACCCAGCTCCAACGGCCGGAAGGTGTCGACCATGACGGCCAGCTCGTCGAAGTAGTCCTTGCCGATCGAGGCCTCGGCGGCGCCGGGCTGGGGTCCGTGCGAGTGGCCACCCGGATGCAGCGAGATCGAGCCGATTGCGATGCCGGACCCCTTACGGGCCTCGTAGTCGCCGCCGCAGTAGAACATCACCTCGTCCGAGTCGACGTTCGAGTGGTAGTACGGCACGGGGATGGACAGCGGGTGGTAGTCGACCTTGCGCGGCACGAAGTTGCAGACCACGAAGTTGTTGCCCTCGAACACCTGGTGGACCGGCGGCGGCTGGTGCACCCGGCCAGTGATCGGCTCGAAGTCGTCGACGCTGAACGTGTACGGATAGAGGCAGCCGTCCCAGCCGACTACGTCGAAAGGGTGCGACGTCGCCACCACCACCGACCCGGCCAGCCCGCCCGGGCCGTTGCCCCGGTGCAGGGTGTAGATCTCCACGTCGGAACCGTCGACCAGCAGCGGCTCGGTCGGACCGTGCAGGTCCCGTTCGCAGTAGGGGCTGTGCTCGAGCAGCTGGCCGTACTTGGAGAGGTAGCGCTTGGGCGGCGCGATGTGGGAGTTCGCCTCGATCACGTACGCCTTGACCGGCCCGTCGGGAAGCCAGCGGTGCACGGTCGCCCGGGGCAGCAGCACGTAGTCACGGTCGGTGAACGACAGCGCCCCGAAGACCGTCTCGACCGTGCCCTGGCCCGACTCGATGTAGACGCACTCGTCCCCGATCGCATTGCGGTAGAGCGGCGACGGCTTGGACCCGACCGCGTACGAGATCCGCACGTCGGCGTTGCCCAGCACCAGCCGGCGACCGGTCACGTGGTCGACCTCGGCAGGATCGGAGTCGGCGAACAGGGTCGGAAGCCGCAGGTGCACGGGGCGCAGCGGGTGGTTGGGGGTCGTCGACCGGTCGCTCAGGTCCCAGGCCCGGGCGCCGCTGATCGCCGAGGGGATGCCGCGGTGGTAGAGCAGTGACGAGTCGGAGCTGAAGCCCTCCTCCCCCATCAGCTCCTCGGCGTAGAGCCGCCCGTCGGGCTGGCGGAACGCGGTATGCCGCTTCGGCGGAATCTCCCCAACACTGCGGTAGAAGGCCATGCTGCAGCGTAACTCCGGGGCCTGGGTTACCCTGCCGAGATGTTGGCCTCCGCTGCCCTGCTCGCCGGCCTGGTCGACGACGCAGCCATGTTCCCGCCCGGAAACGCCAGCCCGGCGGACTCGGTCGCCGGCCATCGCGACTACCGCCAGGCGTGGTTCGCCGCCATGATCGGACCTCTGGTGGTGTCCGACCGGCAGCTGGCCGAGACCGCCCGCACCCACGCGGACCAGGCCCCGCTCCCGGTGAGCGTGGTCAACACGAGCGGCGCCGGTGGCCTGGTCGCCCTGGCCGCGCGCTCCGTCCCCGAGCTGGAGATCGTCGCGGTCGAGTCGGCTCTGCGGGACCTGGACGACCTGGCCGGCAACGCCGCCCGGGTGACCTCGGCGGCTGCCGAGCTGGACGAGTCGGTCCGGGTCTTCGTGGAGATCCCGTACGCCCCCGGCTGGGAGCGTGCGGTCGCCGAGGTCGAAGCCGCGGGCCTGTTGGGCAAGATCCGCACCGGCGGCCTCGAACCGGTCGACGTGCCGACCTACGCACAGCTGGCCCGTCAGCTCAGTGTGCTCATCGAGGCCGACCTGTCGTTCAAGGCCACCGCGGGTCTGCACCATGCCGTCGTCTCCCCCGGCACGGCCGACCGCCCGCACCAGCACGGGCTGCTCAACCTGCTGGTCACCGTCGAGGCGCTGGTCGAGGGTGCCACCGAGACGGAAGCGGCTGCGCTGCTGGCCCGCACCGACGCCGCGGCCCTTGTCGCCACGGTAGGGGGCTGGCCCGAGGCGACCGGGACCCGCGTCCGCCGCCGGCTGCGCAGCTTCGGCTGCTGCGGCGTACGGGATCCGATCGACGACCTGGTGGCCCTCGGCCTGCTGAGCCCAGCCCCGTGAGCTGGCTCGAGGTCGCCGACCAGGCGCCCTTCGGCATCGAGGAGCTGCCGTACGGCGTGTTCCGGGTCGCCGGCCAGCCGGCCCGGGTCGGTGTCGCGGTCGGGGATCGGGTTCTCGACCTCGCGGGGTTCTCGCGCGGACTCGGTCGCGACCCCGCGGTCTTCGAACAACCGAGCTTGAACGCGTTCTTGGCCCGGGGGCCGGGGTTCTGGGCCGAGACCCGCGGACTCATCCAGGGTGCGATCACCGACGTCTCCGGTCGGAGTGTCGTCGAGCCGCACCTGGTTCCGCTGTCTTCCGTGGCTCTCGACCTGCCGATCGAGGTCGCCGACTACGTCGACTTCTACGCCTCGGCCGACCACGCCGGCAACGTCGGCCGGATCTTCCGACCGGACGGGGAACCGCTGACGCCGAACTGGAAGCACATGCCGATCGGCTACCACGGCCGCGCCGGCACGGTCGTGGTCACCGGCACCGAGGTGGTCCGGCCGCAGGGCCAGCTCAAGTCCCCGGCCGACCCGGCACCGACCTTCGGTCCGAGCCGCAAGCTGGACATCGAGGCCGAGCTCGGCTGGGTGGTGGGGGTCGGTTCCAGCCCCGGTCGGCCCGTGCCGGTCGACGACTTCGCCGACCACGTCTTCGGGGTGGTGCTGCTCAACGACTGGTCGGCGCGCGACATCCAGGCCTGGGAGTACGTGCCGCTCGGGCCGTTCCTGGGCAAGAGCTTCGCCACCTCGATCTCGGCCTGGGTGCTGCCCCTCGCCGCCCTCGCCCGCGACCGGGTGGCACTACCCGACCAGACGCCCGAGCTGCTGCCCTATCTGCGGGGGCCGGGTGATGGGTTTGCCATCGACGTCGAGGTGCAGATCAACGGAACCCCGGTCAGCACCTGTCCGTACGCCGGCATGTACTACTCCCCGGCCCAGATGATGGCCCACCTGAGCGTCAACGGCGCACACCTGCGGACCGGCGACCTCTACGGGTCCGGAACCATCTCCGGCCCCGGTCGGCACCAGCGCGGCAGCCTGCTGGAGCTGAGCTGGAACGGCACGGAGCCGCTCCAGGTCGCCGGGGCGCCGTACACGTTCCTGGACGACGGCGACGAGGTCGTGCTGCGTGCGCGGACCCGCTCCGGCCTGCGGCTGGGCGAGGTGCGGGGCACCATCGTTGCCGCGCTCGACCCCGCCGGCCCGCATCGGGGTCCCCTTCCGGTCACGACGAGTTGACCTGGAGCCAACGTACGATCGCTCGGTGCAGTAGCGAGTCTGTTGCCCGTGGTCACCGCCGTCTTCCGTCGCCGCTGCCGTCCGGTCGTTTCGGCCACCGCGGTCCTCCTCCTGGCCGCGTGCGGCAGCCCCTTCTCAGACACCCAGGTGGGTGACGGCGAGAAGCTCGTGTCGACCGATCTGTACGCCGTGGTCGTCCCCGAAGCAGCCGAGCAGAACGGCGACGCCGGGGACCGGATCTCGGTGGCCTGGCCGGCGGCCGGTGGACGCGTCACCGCGACCATCGAGCAGGTGGACGCCACGGTGCTGATGGACGCCGGTGACGTCACCCGCACGCGGACGACCGTCGCGGGCGTCGAGACCGAACGCCTCGATGCGGATCTGCGTCGACGGACGGCAGCCGAGCCGGGCGACCGCATCCGTTATCGCGTGGCCGTTCACCGGCTGCCGGTGCCCTCAGCCGACCGACCGACCGAGATCGAGCTGCAGCTGATGGCTCCGGCATCACTGAGCGAGGCGGAGGTTCAGGCCTTCCGAGATGCCTCGCAGCGCTTCTTGGACCGGGTGCAGGTCCGCGGCAGCTGACACGACCACTGACCCGCCAGTTGGGCCGAGGTGCGGCCGAGCCGGGTCAGGCGGTCGCCGAGGCCTCGTGCAGCAAACGCCCGACCTGGTCGTCGTCCACCTCGGCGAAGAAGGCGCCGACCACGTCCTCGATCTCGGCGAACCCCTCGGCGCAGAACAGGATCGGCTGGTAGTGGGTGATGTCGTAGGTCTGGACGCCCATCCGGGCGATGTCCAGCCGGCGCAGATCAGCCTGGGCGACCTGCTGGATCTCGCCGTACGAGGACAGCAGGCCGGCCCCGTAGCGTGCGCACCTCGCCGTGTTCGCGGACCACGCCGAACTCCAGCGAGAACCAGAAGACCTTGGAGATGAACTCCAGCGCCTGCGGGTCTCCACCCGGCGTACGGCCTCGCCGGCCGCCCGGTAGAGCGCGGCGAACCGGTCGTGGGCCAGGCAGTTGCCGTGGCCGAAGACCTCGTGCAGCACGTCGGGCTCCGGGGTGTAGAGCGGCACCGAGTGGTGCCGGACGTACTGGGTCGAGTGGAAGATGCCGTCGGCCAGCGAGCCGTAGAAGTCGAGCAGCGGCACGAGCCCGGCGGCGGGCACGTACTGGAAGCCGGTCAGCGGGCCGAGCAGCTCGTTGACCTCGACCAGCTGGGGCACCCGGTCCTCGGGCAGGCCGAGCCGCTCCTTGCCCTCGAGGTAGATGCGCGCAGGCCAGCCGCTCGTGCAGGCCGTGCAGCTCGCCGCAGACGATCCGCCAGACCTCGTGCTCGGCGTCGGTGTACGGCGCGGTCGGTGGTGGAGTGCCGGGCTGCCACTGCCAGGGCCAGGCCGGCCAGGGCGTTGCGCCGGGCCCGGTAGTCCGGGTCGACCGCGCCGGGATGGTCGTCCTCCGAGGTGGACGGTGACGTCGCCGTCGCTCGGCAGCGGGTCACCGCGGCGTAGAGCTGTGCTTCTTCGAACATCTTTGCCTCCGGGGTGTCCGGACCTGGCCAGGTCTTCGGTGGATACGAGTCGTCCGTCCGGGGGTGGTGGTCGCACGACCGCTGAGACCGGCGGCTGCCGTCCTCGCCTCCAGGTTCGCACACCAGGCAACTCACGCGAGCAGAACGCGACAGCTCGCCCCTGAGCTGAGCCCTCGTCTTCCGTCAGCGGCCGTGGCCCAGCCCGGCCTCGCGGGCCCGCAGCATCGCCTGGGCCCGGTCGGCGACCTGCAGCTTGGTGAAGATCGCGGAGATGTGGTTGGCCACCGTCTTCGGGGACAGCCCGAGCCGACCGGCGATCGCCGAGTTGGGCAGCGCCGGGCCAGCAGATCGAGGATCTCACGCTCACGGGTGGTCAGCTCGGGAAACGGGTCGGCCACGACCGGTGGCGCGCTGAAGTAGCGCAGCACCCGCTGGGCGACCCCGGGTCCGAAGATCGCCTCGCCGGAGGCCACCGCCCGGATGGCCCGGCCGATGTCGTCCTGCTCGGCTCCCTTGACCAGATAGCCGCGGGCGCCGGCGCGCATCGCGGTGAACACCGAGTCGTCGTCGTCGAACATGGTCAGCACCAGCACGGCCACCTCGGGTGCCACCCGGGCGAGCTCGCGGGTCGCGGCGAACCCGTCCTGGCCCGGCATCTGCAGATCGAGCACGGCAACGTCCGGTCGCTGCAGCACCACCTCCTTGACCGCGGCGAACCCGTCCGCCGCCAGGCCGACCACCTCGATCCCGGGCATCGAGCCCAGCAGAGCGGCCAGCCCGGCGCGTACGACGGGGTGGTCGTCGGCCAGCACCACCCGGATGGGGCTCACCGGGCTGCCTCGAGCGGGAACGAGGCGACCACGCGGCCACCGCCGGGCGACGGGCCGGCCTGGAAGGATCCGCCCAGCTCGAGGGTCCGCTCACGCATCCCCCGCAGCCCGACACCAGCGGTCCAGTCCCCATCCGCCGTGCCGTCGTCGGTGACCGACACCTCGACCCGGTCGTCACAGCGCAGCCCGATCTTCGCGGTGGTCGCCCGAGAGTGCCGGACGACGTTGGTGAGCGCCTCTGTGGCGATCCGGTAGGCGGCCACCTCCACGGCCGCCGGCAACGGCGGCACGGTGCTCGGCACGTCGAGGCGTACGTCGACCGCCACCCCGTCGGCCCGCCACGCCAGCTGGTCGGCGCGCTGCCGGAGGGCGCCGACCAGGCCGAGGTCGTCCAGCGCGGGCGGGCGCAGGTCGTCGACGACCCGGCGCACGTCGGCGAGCGCGGTCCGGCTGTCGCGGCGCAGCGAGGTCAACAGGTCACCGGCTTGCTGTCGTCGGTGTCGATCAGGTTGGCCGCCGCATCCGCGGTGAAGGCGATGCCGGTCAAGGTGGGGCCCAATCCGTCGTGCAGCTCGCGCCGCAGTCGACGGCGCTCCTCGGCCTGGGCGGCCACGATGCGCTCCCGCGAGGCCTGCAGCTCGGCTGACATGGCCATCGCGTGCACGGCGAGAGCCAGCGGTGCGGCCAGCAGGTCGAGCACCGGCCGGTCCGAGGCGTTGAGGGCCCGCTCCCCCGGTCGCAGCCCGAGACGAAGCTCGCCGACGCTCTCGCCCTGGTAGGTCAGGGGCCACGGGTGCTGCTGATCGGGCGGCCTCCCGTCTGCGGCCAGCACCACCGACTCGCGGACCAGCGCCGCGTACGGCAGCCGCAGAGCGGATCGCACCATGATCACGATGCCGGCCAGGTCGCCGTCCGCTGTAGCCAGCTGGTCGCCGATCCGGGTGAGCACCCGAGCGGGGTCGCCCCGGTCACCGTAGGTGGCCCGGTCGACCAGCCGCTGCAGCCGGGGCAGGATCGGCGCCGCGACCAGCACCAGCACCACGGTGACCAGGGCCGATCGTCCGAGCTGGGCCGAGACGTACCGATCGAGCAGCGCCACCAGCGCGCCGTACGCCACCAGCACGGCCAGCGACAGCAGCAACCAGGCCAGGGCGCGGGACAGGGCGAGTCGGATGTCCAGCAGCCGGTGCCGAACGATGGCCACCGTGACCGCCACCGGGATCAGCGGAATGGCGAACAGGACCACGATCGGGGTGCCGGCGACCAGGCCCCAGGGGATCGTGGCGGCCAGCGCGACGATCACGGCCAGCATCAGCCAGAGCAGCTGACGGCGCGCCGTCTCGGTGCCCCGGCGGTAGCGCACGCCGAGAGCCACCAGAGCCAATCCGACCGCCACCAGGTTGCGGATCTCGGTGGCGGTCCAGAGCGGCTGCAGGGCGTCGTAGAACGGCAGGATCAGATAGGCCGGCGGCAGCCCCAGGTCGTTCGTCGCCGGACCGGAGCCCATCTCCAGGTTGAACAGCGGGGCGGTCACCACCACGCCGATCGCCACCGGGCGCCAGCCGGGCGACGGCAAGCGGCCGTCAGGAAACAGCAGCAGAGCGAGCGGGATGCACAGCCCGATGGCCCACGGCCAGGACCAGGCCAACATCGTCAACACCAGCCGTATCAGCCCGACCGGACCCCCAGTCTGCAGCAGCAGCAGGCTCAACGGAGCCATCGCGGCGGCGGTGGCCTGCATCAACCCGCCGACCAGGAACAGCCAGCCGATCGGGTTGCGCGGTCGGTGCCAGGCCAGTATCGCCCCGCACCCGGCGAAGGCCGACCCCATCACCGCGTTGCTGACCACGAAGGCCTCCAGCGCATCCGCCCAGGACCAGCCCACAACCGCAGAGGCCACGATCCCGGCCAACACTTCGGCGAGGGCCAGCCCGCCGAGGGCGGCAGCCAGACCGCGAGCGGAGCCGGTCGATCGGCGGGCGCTCGGCCGGGAGGTCATGTCCTCAGTCTCGCCCGTCGGGCTCCCGGTGTCTCGGGAAATGCTCCCGTACGAGCCGGGCAGGTTCCCGGGCCGGCGGTGCCGCGCTGCTCAGGTGGTCGGGCGTCATCGTCCGCAGGCTGGAGACCAGTCCGACCGACGGGGTCGGACACCTCGAACTGGAAGGTTCCACCATGACGCGCTACTACCGCGCCGGACTCCTCACCCTCGGCGTCTTGTCCCTGGCCGACCTGGCCGCTCCGCTGCTGACCGATGGGCAGCACCCACCGATGTCGATCGCCTTGATCGGCTCGGCCTTCGGGCTGATCAGCCTGGTGCTGATGATCATGGCCTGGCGTGGGCTGAAGCCGGCGGCAGTCGCTCTGGTCGTCATCCGGCTGCTCTCGGCCCTGACCGCCGTGCCGGCGTTCACCGTCGGCGGCGTCCCCGACGCAGCGATGGTCCTGGCCGGGGTGGCGATCACCTTGACCCTCGTCGCCGCCGTCGTCGTCTTGTCGGGTCTGCGTCGCCGCGTCCCGGTTGCCGTCCGATGACCGCGCTCGACGAACGGGTCACCACCGCGACCGGTCCGCAGCCGACCCGGCTGGACCACACCCGCCGGATCGGCTCGGCCCTGGCCCTGCTGGTTGCCCCGTGGGGGTTCGTGGTCACCAACAGCCTGTACGCCTGGGCCATCCGCAACGGTGGCAGTGACGAGACCGGCGCTGCCGCGCTGGCCCTGGTCGCGCCGCACCCCGACCTGTTCCGCGCCACCGTGGTGGCCGGGATGATCGGCTCCCTGCTCGTGGTGCCGGCCGTGCTCGCCATCCTGCGCGTCGCCCACCGGTCCTGGCTGGCGTTCGTCGGCGGCGCATTGATGATCGCCGGCTACATCGGCTACTTCGGGGTGTTGCTGACCAACATGATGATCATCGCCATGGCTGAGCGCGGTGGCCCGTTGACCGACTACGCCGCGGTGATCGACGCGAGCCAGCAGGACGGCTCGACGGCCTGGGTGTTCGGCATCTTCATTCTCGGCAACCTGATCGGCACCCTGCTGCTGGCCATCGGATTGCTGCGCAGCAAGGCAGTTCCGGCGGCCGCGGCGTTGTTGATCATGCTCTGGCCGCCGCTGCACGTGATCGGCTTGGTGGTCGGCAGCGAGCTGTTCGAGGTAACCGGCGCGGTGCTGCAATCCGTCGGCTTCGCGATCATCGCGGTGGGCGTCCTCCACGGTCTCGCGGTCTCCGACCAGCGCGGACGATCCTAGGTTCGGCGCCGAACGGCGGCGTACATTCGGCAGATGGAGGACGCCGCCGAGATCGGCCGCCAGAAGCGACGCAGCAGCCGCGCCGTCGTGGCCGGGGTGTCGCTGATGGCGACGGCGCTGCTGGTCAGCTACTGGGAGCTGACGCCGCCCATCGTGACCACCGCGGCGGGCGTGATCGGCTTCGTGCTGTTGCTCTACGGCGTGCACGTCGCCTGGGTCCTGTTCTACGACCGGGAGTCCGACGGTCCGCCGAGCTGACCGAGCACCGCCCTCGTCCCACCCCGGTAGACCACCGGCCAAGGTCCGTAGTCACTACGGATGTCGAGCCACGGCCACGCCAGCGATGGTGAAAGACATCAGCCCGAGCACCGCCCGGGCAACACCCACCCGAAGGACTCCGAACATGAACGTCTCCGTCATCGGCGCCGGCCCGACCGGCCTGTTCCTGGGCACCGCATTGGCCCGCCGCGGCCACCAGGTCACTGTGGTCGACCGCGACGGTGGCCCCCGTCAGGACGGGACCTGGGCTCGGAAAGGGGTCATGCAGTTCCACCATGCGCACGCCTTCCGCCCGCAGGTCGCCGACGCCCTCCAGGCCGAGGTGCCCGAGGCGTACGAACGCTGGCTGTCCGCAGGTGCAGAGCCGGTGGTCATGAACCATCCGAGCCTGGGCCTGACCCGGATGGGTGTCCGGTCCCGTCGGCAGGTCTTCGAGGCGGCTCTGCGGGAGACCGCGGCCGCCGAACCGGGCCTCGACCTTCGGGTCGGCCACGTCGACGCCGTCGGGATCGAGCGCGGGCGAGCCGGCGGTGTCATCGTCGACGGCCGATGGCAGCAGGCCGACCTGGTGATCGACGCGTCCGGTCGGTCCAGCCGGGTCACCTCGGCACTCGGCGAACGCCGCGGCGTGGGCGGATCGTGCGGCCTGGCCTATGTGGACCGGGTCTACCGGCTGCACGACGGCGCCGGGTCCGGACCCTTGACCAACCCGTTGGCCTGGCAGGCCGACTTCGACGGCTACCAGGTGATGGTGTTCCAGCACGAACAGGGCTACTTCTCCGTCGTGTTCGTGCGACCTTCCGCCGACCGCGAGCTCCGGGCCCTTCGTACGGAGTCGGCTTTCGACGCGGCCTGCGCGGCCATTCCGGGGTTGGCCACCTGGACCGACCCCGGCCGGGCTAGGCCGGTCACCTCGGTGCTGGCCGGCGGCAACCTGATGAACCACTATCGCGGCCAGACCCGCCCAGACGGCCGGCTCCTGCTGCCAGGGCTGTTGTTCGTCGGCGATGCGGTCTGCACCACGACGCCCACCTTCGGACGCGGGATGTCGACCGCATTGCTGCAGGCCCGGGAGCTGCTGCGACTGCTGGACCAGGACGGCACGGACCTGACCCGGGTGGGCCACGCCTTCGACGCGTGGTGCGAGCGCGAGATGCGGCCCTGGGTGGAGGACCACATCCGGATGGACGACGCTCAGCGCCGCCGCTGGCTCGGGGACGACCTCGACCCGGCTGCCCCGCTCCCGGCGGACCTGATCATGAAGGCCGCGGAGGTCGACCCGGCCATCCAGCCGGCCGCCTGGTCGTATCTGGCCATGATCGGCGGCCCGCGCTGCCTGGACGACGCGGAGGACCGGGCTCGGGCGGTGTACCGGACCGGCTGGCGTCCGACGCTGTCGCCCGGACCCACCCGCGACGAGCTGGTGGCGCTGATCCGTCCGGTCTCGACGGTTGCCGCGTGAGGGTCACCCGAGCGATTAGACAAGTAATCGGTTGTACAAACGTCTGATTGGATATAGCGTTCGGGGCATGGCCGTTGTCGACGATGAGCTGAGCCTGGTGTTCTCGGCCCTGGCCGATCCAACCCGCCGGGCGATCCTCGACCAGCTGACCCACGGAGCAGCCACGGTGACCGAGCTGGCCGAACCGTTCGCCATGACGCAGCAGGCCATCTCCAGTCACCTCAAGGTGCTGGAGCGAGCCAGCCTGATCTCCCGCACCCGCGTGGCTCAGTCCCGCCCCTGCACCGTCAACCTCCCGCAGCTGGAGCTGGCGGCAGGATGGATCGCGCGTCACCGGCAGGTCTGGGCCGATCGTCATGACCTCCTCGATGCCCACCTCGCCGCTCTAGGTCGGTCGGTCGAGCCCGGTCAGGAGACGGCTCGATGACGACCGGCGAGCTGACCTATCGGCGGGTGCACCGGGGCTCCCGGGAACTGCTGTTCGCCTGCCTGACGACGCCCGCGCATCTCGCCCACTTCTGGGGTCCGAGCGGCACCACCACTCCAGTCGAGAACATCACCGTCGATCTGCGGCCGGGCGGCGTCTTCGAGACGACGATGGTCAACGATGCCGACGGCAGCACCCACACCATGCGAGCCGTCTACGCCGAGGTTCATCCGCCCGAGCGGCTGGTCTGGGTCGAGGCGGACGTCGAGGGCGGGATGCGGACCACCATCACTTTCGTCGATCTGCTGGACGGTCGCACTGAGGTGGTCACCCACCAGACGAACGTGCCCGCCGCTTATCTGAGTGCTCAGGCTCAGGCGGGGTTCGCCAGCAGCCTGGACCGGCTCGACATCTATCTGACCGAACAGGATTGAGGAACCGATGCCCACTGTGACGTCTGCTGACGGCACCACCATCGCGTACGAGAGCACCGGCAGCGGGCCTGCCGTCATCCTCGTCGACGGCGCCATGTGCTTTCGCGGCGGTGGCCCGATGCGCCCACTCGCAGCGAAACTCACCGACCACTTCACGGTGGTGATCTACGACCGACGGGGCCGCGGCGAGAGCTCCGACACCCAGCCCTTCACGGTGGCCCGAGAGGTCGAGGACCTTCGAGCGCTGATCGGCGCCGCCGGCGGGCGGGCGTACCTCTACGCCATGTCCTCGGGCGCCGGGGTGGCTCTGGCCACCGCCGCCGCTGACCCCGGCGTGACCAAGCTCGCCCTCTACGAGCCACCGTTCCTGGCCGAGGTCGAGGGCACCGTACGGACCGGGCCGTACACCGAGCGGCTCACCGGCCTGCTCGCCGCCGGCCGCCACGACGAGGCGGTCAGCCATTTCCTTCGGTTCGTCGGCCTGCCTGAGGCTGCGGTGGACGGGATGCGGCACCAACCGGGGTGGGGCACGATGACGGCCCTCGCTCCGACCCTGGCCTATGACGACGCCGGCATGACCGGTGGCCGGGTGCCACCCGACCTTGCCGCACGAGTGAGCGTGCCGGTCCTGGTGCTGACCGGCGACGCCAGTCCAGCGGACCTGCAGCTGACGGCCAAGGCCACCGCAACCGCCCTGCCGACCGCCCAGCTTCAGACGTTGGCCGATCAGACCCACGACGTCGATCCGAGTGCCCTCGCGCCGGCTCTGATCGACTTCTTCGTCGACTGAGCGCGGTCGCTCACCCGGGCCTCCTGGCCGAGCTCAGCTCTTGGTCACCGTGAACGTCGCGGCCAGCTCAGCCTGCGAGTCCCCGCCCACCCAGACGTCGAAGGTCGAGGCGTCGTTGACCCAGTCGCGTACGGCTGCGTTCCAGTAGCGCAGCTCCGCGCTGCCGAGCGAGAACTGCACGGTCTTGGTCTCCCCCGCCGCCAGGCTGACGCGTTCGAAGCCCTTCAGCTCGCGGACCGGTCGTGAGGCGGTGCCGTAGCGCTGATGGGTGTAGAGCTGCACGACCTCGTCAGCGTCCCGGGACCCGCGGTTGGTGACCTCGACCGACACGCTCAGTGAGCCATCGGTGCTGATCGTGTCCTGATCCAGGACGAGGTTGGCGTACTCGATCTCGCCGTAGCTGAGCCCGAAGCCGAAGCCGAACAGCGGCGTGCTGTCCTCGTCCCAGTAGCGACGCCACTGCTTGGTCGGGTCGTGCGACATGGTGTGGGAGTAGACGATCGGGACCTGCCCGACCGTCCGCGGCCAGCTGAACGGCAGCTTGCCGCCGGGCGACACCTTCCCGAACAGCAGGTTGGCGACCGCGGTACCGCCCTGGGTGCCTGGATACCAGATGTCCAGGATGGCCGGCACGTGCTCGGCCGGCCACCGCAGGTCGAGCGGTCGCCCGTTCATCACCAGCAGCACGACCGGGGTGCCGGTGTCGACAACGGCCTGGACCAGCTCGAGCTGCCGACCGGGCAGATCGAGGGAGGACCGGGACGCCGCTTCGCCGATCATGTTCTGCCATTCCCCGACCACGACGACCGCGACGTCGGCGCCCTTGGCCAGGTCGACCGCCGTGGTGAACTCGGCCTCGTCGTCGAAGCCCTCGGGGTCCACCGGTGAGTTGCCCTCGAACATGTCGAACATCGAGGCGTGCGTCCGCTGGCTGGGCCGCAGCGCAGGGGCATGGTCCACCCGTACGCCGTCTCCGACGTGGCTGCGGATGCCCTCCAGCACGGTGATCGTCTCCGAGAGGTCGAAGTCGAACACCCAGGGTCCGATGGTGTCGCGCCGGGAATCGGCCAGCGGTCCGATGACCGCGATCGACTCGAGACTGTCAGCCGCCAGCGGCAGCAGGTTGTCCTCGTTGCGCAGCAGCACCGCCGATCGCTCGGCCGCGATCCGAGCCACCTCGCGGTGCTCCGGATCGGCCAGCACCTCGCGGGCCCGGTCCTCGTCGACGTACGGATCCTCGAGCAGGCCCATCCGGATCTTGGCCTCGAGCACCCGCCGCACGCTCGCGTCGAGCGACTCCACGCTGGCGTCGCCGGCTTCAACGGCCTCGGGCAGGTGGGCGAAGGCGGGATCGGCGATCGCCATCTCCATGTCCACGCCCACGGTCACCGCTCGGGCACCGGCATCGGTCAGGTCAGCGGCGAAGTGGTGGGTGGCAAGGTCGCGTACGGCGTTGGCATCGCTGACCACGAAACCGTCGAATCCCCACAGCTCACGGAGCACCTCGGTGAACAGCCACTTATTGCCGGCCGCGGGCACGCCGTTGAGGTCCATGTAGCCGGTCATGATGTTGCCCGCCCCGGCGTCGACCGCCGCCTTGAACGGCGGGAAGACCACGTTCCACAGGTCGGCATCGGAGACGTTCGACTCGTCGTAGTCGCGACCGCCCAGGGCATAGCCATAGCCGGCGAAGTGCTTGGGACCGGCGATGATGCGCTCGGGCGAGCCGATCGAAGATCCCTGGAAGCCCCGGACCTGGGCCACCGCGATGGCGGCCCCGAGGTAGGGATCCTCGCCGGCGCCTTCGATGATGCGCCCCCAGCGCGGGTCGCGGGCGATGTCGACCATCGGCGCGAAGGTCCAGTGGATGCCGACCGCACGAGCCTCCCGGGCAGCGACGGCCTGGCCCCGCTCGACGGTCGCCGGGTCCCAGGACGCTGCCATGGCGATCGGCACCGGAAGGATCGTCCGCAGGCCGTGGATGACGTCGAAGCCGAAGATCGCGGGGATCTTGTGCCGGTTGCCTTCGACGGCGAGCCGCTGCAGCCGGTTGATGGCCGCCGCGTCGGTCTGGAACAGCAGTGATCCCACCTCGCCGCGAGCCAGCGCCGCCTCGACCATGGCGGGCTGGCTGTCCGAGTCGTCGGTCGCGAACGCGGCTGCGTCGTCGGTCGGCTCGAAACCGAAGTAGAAGTACTGGGTCAGCTGACCCGCCTTCTCCGCGGTCGTCATCTCGGCCAGCAGCTCCTCGACCCGTGAGCGAACCTGCTCGGTGGTGGGTGTCGTGGCTGACCCTGTGTCCAACGTGTCGACCATGGCGGTTCTCCTCCCGGCAGCACTGCCGTGCGAACGGATCTGTGGGGTTGTCGTGAGCGTCATTCGGCGTACAGGTGAAGCGTTTCGAGCCTAGGGGGCGGGTCTGGAGCTAGACGGTCCGGGTGAACGGATCCCAGTCGTCGGAGACCAGGGCGATGGGCGCGACCGTGCTGGTCACGGGGACCGTCTGACCGGTTTCGACCGCCTCGTCGATGGCCATCAACGCGTCGAGCACGTGGTACCCGAGCTCGCCGGAGGCAAGAGGCGATGAGCCCGTACGGATCGCCCGGGCCATGTCCAGCACGCCGGTTCCCCGTCCGGCAAGTGCACCGGTGAGCGGCACGGTCTCCCACTCCGCCTCGGAGCCCATGGCTGCGAAGACCGGAGCCCGGGTGATCTTGACCTCGCCGGTGAACCTGTTCGGGTCGGGCACGATCAGGGTGCCCTCGGTGCCGGTGATCTCGACGACCCCGGTGCGGACCAGCGGCGAGTCGAAGCTGAACACGCTTTGGCTGACCCCGCCGGCGGCGAACTTGGCGATGGCCGAAACGTGGGTGGGCACGTCGATCGGGAACTCGGTCCCGGCCCGGTCACCGACCTGCACCGTACGAGTGGCCCGGCTCCGGGAACCCACGGCCGCGACCGAGGCGATCGAACCGAAGACGTGGACCAAGGTGGTGAGGTAGTACGGGCCCATGTCGAACAACGGCCCAGCGCCCTTGGCGAACAAGAACTCCGGGTTGGGATGGAAGATGTCGGGACCCGAGTACTGCATCACGGTCTGTGCGGACAGCGGCTCACCGATGTCTCCGCGGGCGATGGCCCGTCGGGCGGTCTGCACCCCCTGGCCGAGCACGGTGTCGGGCGCGACGCCGACCAGCAGCCCGGCGGCCGATGCCTGGTCGAGCAGCGCCTGCCCGCTCTCCCGGTCGACGCTGATCGGCTTCTCGGTCCAGACGTGCTTGCCGGCGGCGATGGCCTGGCCGGCCACCAGTGCGTGCACGGCGGGGATGGTCAGGTTGACCACGATCTCGACCTCGGGATGGGTCAGTACGTCGTCCGCCGACCCCCACTGCGGCACCCCGTGCTTCTCGGCCTGGGCCCTCGCCCGCTCGAGGTCCAGGTCGCCCAGGATGATCACCCGGACATCGGGAAAGCTGGTCAGGTTCTCCAGATAGGTGTCGCTGATCATGCCGGTGCCGATGAAGCCGACCCCGACCGGTCCGGTGCCCGCCATCAGCCGAGCCCGTTCGCGCGGAAGAAGTCCACGCTGGCTTGGATGCCGGCGAAGATGTCGCCGACGTAGTGGTCGAACTCGATGACGCCGAACTCGGTCGACGGCGCAGCGGCCAAGAACTCCAACAGGGGCAGCTCACCCTGGCCCGCCGGTCGTTGCTGGAAGCTGACCGGATCCGGCTTCGCCGCGCCCACCCGGAACGGGTTCGGCCCGATGATGCCGTCCTTGAGGTGCAGCGCCTTGACCCGGTTCCCCAGCCGGCCGAGCAGCGCGGCCACATCCTGTCGGCCGGTCGCCGCCCAGTACAGATCGACCTCGAGCGCAATGTCCTCATCCAGCTGGCTCACGAACAGCTCGTACGCCGACGTTCCCCCGAACGACTCGACGAACTCCTGTGCGTGGTTGTGGTAACCGACCTTCAGGCCGTAGCCGGCTGCTTGCTCGGCGGCCCGGTTGAGCCGCGCCGCCGTCGCGGCGACCTCCCTCTCGTCGACCCAGCGCTCGGGCGCGACGAACGGGTCGAACACGATCTCCAACCCGAGGGCCTGAGCCGCGGCGAACACGTCGGCCGGGTCCGGGGCGGGACGCACCTCGTCCCCGACGGTCAGCTGGTCGGACAGGAACGGGCCGTGACCGGTGCGGGCGGACAACTCGTGCCGTCGAAGCGCCTCCGCCAGCTCGGGCGCCCGGGTCACGAAGTCGAAGACCTCGACCTCGCGCAGCCCCATCCCGGCGAGCCGGGCGAGGGTGTTGTCGAGGTTGTTCTTCAGGGGTCCGGCGACGGAGTAGAGCTGGACGGAGAGGACAGGCTGAGTCAAGGTGGGGCCTTTCGGGGTGGCGGTACCCGTACCGTAGCACAAACCGACACGGCTGTCTGTTTCTTGGTATGGTGCTCGACAGGAGGTCGATCTCGTGGAGGAGCAGCCAGGCCCGACCCCGGTTCACGTCGCTCGCGGCTATCCGAAGGGCGACGTACGGCGGGCGGCAATCGTGGGTGTCGCCACGGAGTTCTTCGGACAGGTGGGCTATCGCGGCGCGACCATGGTGCAGATCGCGGCCGCCTGCGGAATCTCGCGGGCTGGGCTGCTGCACCACTTCGCCACCAAGGAGAGCCTGCTCGAGGCAGTGCTCAGCGAGCGGGACCGGGTCGACCGTGAACGGCTCGACCGCGCCCACACCGGGCCCGACGACGGACTGAGCGACCTCAGCGACCTGGTCGCCCTGGCCCGGCACAACAGCACCATCCCGGCGATCGTCAACCTGTTCGCGGTGCTGTCGGCCGAGGCCGGAGACCCGAGCCACCCCGCCCACGACTACTTCGTACGCCGCTACGAACGATCGCGCGCTCGATTGGAGGGCGCTTTGGAGCGCGTCCGGGCCAGCGGCCAACTGGCCTCCGGAGTCGAGCCTCGCGCCTTCGCCGTCGAGCTGATCGCCTTGATGGACGGGCTGCAGGTGCAGTGGCTGCTCGCTCCAGACCGAGTCGACATGGCGGCGCTGCTCCACCGGCGGATCGAGTCGGCGTTGACCGTGCCGCTGCGCGGTGCACCGGACCCGCCAGGCCCCACCGGAGTTCGGAACTGATGTTTGACGACGCATGGCGATCATCGCCGGAGGACGCCGGCGAGCCGGATTCGATGGTTGATCATCGGCCGCTGGGCCGGGTCGACCCATCGGGGTGGTATCCATTCCGGAAGCTGGTCTTGGTTGAGCCGGCAGGCCCACCCTCGCTGAGCGAAGTTGTGGTGGTGGTAGCGGCACAGCAACGTCAGGTTGGCCAGGTTCGTCAGTCCACCGTCGATCCACCCGACGATGTGGTGTCGCTCGCACCAGTCCGGCACCCGGTCACACCCGGGAAAGCTGCAGCCGCCGTCGCGGGCGATGAGTGCGAACGTCTGCTGAGTGCTGGCCACTCGGCGGGTGCGCCCCAGATCCAGGACCGCCCCTGAGCGGTTCAGCACCGCCGGGATGATCTCGGCCTGGTCAGCCAGCTCGAGCACGTCTGCGGTCGAGATCAGAGTGCCGTCAGCGGTGGTGCCGTACCCACACCGAGCCAACAGATCCTCCAGGCCGATCGTCACGATCACCGAGGCCGGCGTGCCGCCCGCAGCGGGCACTGCGCCCGCAGCGAGAACGCGGTCACACACTTCCTCCACGGCATCGTGCAGCCGCTGCCCGAAGGTGCGCTCGTCGACCAGCATCCGATTGGTCACCGACCGGTCGGGATTCTCCGGATGGTCCGAGTCAGGCAAGGACTCCACCCGCGGCCGGGCCAGCGGGCCGAGAATCGTGGCGAGCTTCGCTCCCACGGCACCGGTCAGCCGGAACTCGCCCACGTAGGCCCCGTCCCGCGTCGGACGGAGGTGGAAGTGTCGCCGATCAGCGTTCAGCTCGTCCTGGGGCATGGTGCCGTCCGGGTTGATGGCATCAACCACCCGACGGGCGAGCTGGGCCAGCTCCTTCGGAGCGAAGCTGGCAGCGTGACTGGTCAACATCTCCTCCCCACGGGCGATGTCGGCCGGATCGAAACCCTTGCGGTCCACCGATTCCAAGGCGTGGTTGATGATGTGAACCTGCTCGGTGGTCACCTCTCCGGCCCGTTGGGCGGCGGCCAGGACCGGCCGCCTCGGCTCCATCGGCTCGCCCAGGATCGTCGTCTGCATGCCCAGAGCCGCGGCAGCGTGCACCCGACGGCTGGCCTCGCCGGCCGACAGCCGCAGACCGAACATCAGCACTCTCGTCATCGATGACTGCGCCAACCGCTCAGGCAGCCCACGCACCGTCGCGTCAGAGATCAGCCGGTGATCCACCAGGGCCATCCGGTTTCGGGTCTGCTCGAACGCCTGCATGAACTCCACGAGCTCGGGGTCGTCGAAGTGGTCCAGCCCACCGTCCTCGACCGTCTTGATCAGATGATCGAGCCCGGTCACGAACTCGGCCAGCGCATGGTCGACGGGAGACAGCTGCCGACGGTCATCCGTCGCCGCACCCCCGAGGTCCATACCGCTAGTGTAATCGAACACGTGTTCTAATTCAAGAGGTTATGCCGCCCCCTCGCTCGATAGCGCGCGTAGATCAGCCCGCTGTCGAAGGCTCGCTCCTCGACCAGCTCGAGATCGAGGCGTACGCCGTCGGGGAAGAACCGCTTGCCGCCGCCGACCACGCTCGTGGTGATGAACAGGTGGTACTCGTCCACCAGGCCGGCCGCGATCGCCTGGGCCGCGAGGTTCGGGCCGTCGACGGTGAGGTCGTGGTCGGCCTCGGCCTTGAGCGTGCGCACCGCGTCCGGGTCGAAGGTCCGCTCGATCCTGGTCTTCGCGCTGGACACCGACTCCAGCGTCGTGGAGTAGACGACCTTCTCCGCGGCCTGCCAGTCGCGGGCGTACTGCAGGATGTGCGGCGGCTGGTCGGGCTCGTCGTGCGCGGTCTCCCAGTAGACCATCGTCTCGTACATCCGTCGGCCGTAGAGGTACGTGCCGACGGGGCGGAAGAGGTCGTTGATGAAGGTGTGCACCTCCTGGTCCTCGGCGCCCGGTGCCGAGGTCGCCCTCCGCCGCCTCGGCGTAGCCGTCGAGCGAGGTGATCATCGAGTAGATGAGCTTGGCCATGCGTCTCCTTCGGGTCGGCGCCTCAACCAGCGCGCGGTGCTGCAACTGTGACCTTCGCGCGATCCGAGACTCATCGTGGCCGACGATGTCGTGGGACGCCTGCTCGCTAGATCCTCGAGGCAACAGCGCTCGTGACGAAGACCCGCACGTCCCAGGGCCCGAGCTCCAGCTCCGCACCCGGCTGCTCGGCTGGGTCGAGCAGGTCGCGCAGACCACCGGGGCGGCGCAGTCGCTGCGGCTGCCAGCTCCAGTTGTGGACCACGTGCAGGCGTCGGCCGTCCGCGGTGGTGGCGCCGGAGACGGTCACCGGGTCCGGCAGGCTCCCCCACTCCGGGCGGGGGTCAGGCACCAGCCAGCGCATCAGGTCTTCGGCGAGCTGCGGGTTGGGCAGCGTTCCCACCATGGTGACCCGGCCCTGGCCGTGGCCGGCGGTGGTGATCGCCGCGAACTGGCCGAAATGCCGGTGGTCGTAGCCGGCCAGCACCTCAGCGCCGTCCGCGACCAGGCAGTCGACCCAGCGCGTCGCACTGGCCCCGTCCCCGACGGGGAGGTCGATCGAGCCAATCACGGGCAGTGGCGCGTCCAGGTTGGAGAACTCCTGGTAGTGCGCCCCGGCGGCCTCGGCCAGCAGGGCCGGCTTGACCTGCGTACGGGCTCGGCCCTCCTCATCGCCGTACGCACTGCGGATACCCAGCACGAGGTGGCCGCCGGCCGCGGCGTACGAGCGGAGCCAGAGCAGCAGCCGGTCATCGGCCACGAGCAGCCCGGGCACGACGAGGACCGGCAGCTCGGCCACCACCGCCGCCGGATCGAGATCGACGACCTGCTCGTCGTGCACGATCCGCACCGACACCCCGGCGTCGAAGGCGCCCTGGTAGAAGGTCTCGAAGATCTCCCGGTAAGCCCGGGGATCGAGGTCGTGGGCCGAGCTGACGTACGGGGTGGTGGTCGTCGTGAAGGGCGACTGGAACGCCATCCCCCAGCCCGACCGGGAGGAGAAGAGCAGACCCAGGTGCGCATCGGGACGAAGATCAACAAGAGTCGCTCCGGCGAGCTGCAGCTCGGCGCCCAGCCTGGTCAGCTCGGCGTGCACCCGGCCGGGTTGTTGATCATGGGGCAACACGCCGATCCAGTAGGTCTCGGCCCCGAAATGGTTGGTGTGCCAGTGCCAGTACTCGATCATCTCCGCCCCGCGCGCGATGAATGCCCAGGCAGCCTGGCGCCACTGCCCGTCGAAGGCCGGGTAGTTGGTGGCTGACCCGCCGATCGCGCCGGCGTTGGTCTCGGTGATCAAGAACGGCGCCTGCTTGGAGGAATACATCCGATCCCCGCTGTGGAACAGTGACCAGGCTCCTGAGGTGGTCCAGCCCTGCGACACGGCCGCGGTCGGAGGCACGGCGAGCGCTTCTTGCATGGCGTAGTAAGGATTTCCGGCCGTGACGTCGAGCGCGCGGGTCAGGTTGGTGTCGTCGATCGTCGGCCGCTCGTAGGAGATGCAGGTGGTCACGAACTGATCATCACGGGCGTGCTCAGCGACGATGCCGGCCTGCCAGGCGATGAACTCCGTGGTCAGCCGGGCCTGGAACGTACGCCAGGCCAGGTCGTACTGCGGCTGCAGGTTCCCGTCCGGGCGCCAGAGGTCGGACCAGGTGGACAGCCGGTGCGACCAGTAGACCAGACCCCAAGCCTGGTTGAGGTTCTCGACCGTGCCGTAGCGCGAACGAAGATCATCGACGAAGCGCTCGAACACGCCCTGGTTGTGAAAGATCAACAGCCCCGGCTCGTTGTCGACCTGGAAGCCGATCACCGCAGGATGAGCGGCGTAGCGCTGGATGATCTTGCGGATCACCCGCTCGGCGTGGAAGCGGAAGGTGGGATGGGTGTAGTCGACCTCCTGCCGCCCGCCCCAGGGCACCCGGACCCCGGTCGCCGACTCGGCCGCGATCTCGGGATGCTTGCGAGCCAGCCACATCGGAACGGCGTAGGTCGGCGTACCCACGATGGCCCGGATACCTCGGGTCGACGCGGCATCCAGGACGGGGGCCAGCCAGTCGAGGTCGAACACCCCGTCCTCCGGCTCCCAGGTCGACCAGACGGACTCTCCGACCCGGATCACGCTGAAGTGGGCAGCCGCCATCAGGTCGAGGTCGGTCTGCAACCGCGGCGTCGGCTGGTACTCGTGGTAGTACGCCGCCCCGAAAAGCACCCGGTTGGCTACCGACATCGTGGTCTCCTGATCTTCCTCGGCGGACCAGGCCCATCGTCGACCGGATCCGCACCGCACGCAAGACGGCCGGGTCCCGATGACTTCGGCCGTCGCTGCTGGTCTCTACTGGTGTACGGGCCAACCGGGCCCGCCAGAAGGAGGCAGCGGAGATGACGATCCGACGCGTGCTCGCCCAGTCGACCGTGACCGAACTCGAGCCCGCGGTCCAGTGGTACTCGTTGCTATTCGACGCCGAGCCGGACGCCCGGCCGATGGAGGGGCTCGTCGAGTGGCACCTCGGAAAGGCCTTCGGGGTGCAGATCTGGCTGGAGCCGGACCGCGCCGGTCACTCCTCGATGGTGCTCGACGAGTCGGACCTCGACGCGTTGGCCGACCGGCTGACCGCTGCCGGGCTCGAGCACTCCGGAATCGAGCAGGTCACGTCGTCCCGCATCCTCACCCTCAGCGACCCCGACGGCAACCGCATCGTGCTGTCGGGCCAGTAGTTCGCAACCCACCACACCCACCGAACCTGGAGCGCATCATGGGAAAGGTCATCTCGTCGGCGTCGATGTCACTGGACGGCTTCATCGCCTACCACGACCACACGCCGGGCCACCTCTTCGACTGGTACGACAACGGCCCGGTCGAGGTCACCACCGCTGCGGCCGACCTCACCTTCCACCTGAGTGCGCCGAGCGCGGACTACTGGCGGACCAAGACGGCCAGCACGGGCTGCCTGATCGTCGGCCGTCGGTTGTTCGACGTCACCGACGGGTGGGGCGCCAACCACCCGATCGGGGTGCCGGTGGTCGTGGTCACCCACCAGCCGCCGACCGACTGGGACTATCCCGGCTCGAGTGACTTCCACTTCGTGACCGACGGCATCGCGGCGGCCGTCGAGACGGCGAAGGGCGTCGCCGGTGACCTGGACGTGGGCGTCGCCGCCGGCACCATCGCTCGGCAGTGCCTCGAAGCCGGGCTGCTCGACGAGGCGGCGATCGACCTCGTCCCGATCGTGATGGGCGACGGTCGGCCCTACTTCGGCCCGCTGTCCGCGGGTCGCACGGTCGTGCTCGGGGACCCAACCACCACGATCCAGGGCGACCGCGTGACCCACCTGATCTTTCCGGCCGCCGCCGGCTGATCGGGCCCCCGGCCGCCACAGTGCGTCTCAGGTCCCCTCCGACCCGGCCGCCGGTGGACAATGGGGGCTCCCCGGCCGCCGGTCCTTCCCGACCGAGCCCGGCGAACCACTGATGGTCGGCACCGGAAGGCACGATGGCGCAGAAGCAACAAGCAGCGAAGCAACCGCAGGACCCGTACGCCCAGCGGGGCAAGCCGCTGGCGTCGTCGGTCCAGCGCCTTCGCGGCTGGGTCGGGTCGGACCCGTCGCGCGGCCCGGAGCTGGCCGACGCCCTGGTTCGGCTGACCGAGCACCGGTTGCTCGGCCACGGTTACGCGGTTGCCGCGGCGGATGCTCAGGATGCGGTCCGCCGCGCTGCCCAGCTGCTCACCGTGAACGGGCCGATCGGCCCCTACACCTCGGTCACCGACGCCGCCCGCTACCTCGACGCCGTCGTGCACCTGGCCACCATCCAGGCCGGCCTGGGGATGTCTGAGGCTGCCGGCCGGACCATCGAGTCGCTGGACGGCGTGCTGAGCGAGCTCGACACCCTGGGACTCGCCGTGCCGGTGAAGCCGCAGACCGCCGTCTGGGCCCTGTCGGCGATGGCTCGCGCCGCCCTGGTCGCGGGCGACCCCGCCCAGGCCAACGCGGCCGCCGACGCCGCCCTGGCCCGGCTGGCCGCCTCCGCCCTGGACGCCGATGTCGATGCCGGCTACCTCGCGCTCGATGTCGACCGGCTTGTCTCGGACTGCCGCTGGGCCGCCGGTCGACCGCCAGAAGCACTCCGCTATCTGCACGTGGCCAAGGACCGTCACGACGAGCTGGTCGCCGGTCGGCTGAAGGAGCCAGGCCGGCTGAGCCCCGCCCTGCTGGAGCGTCTGGCCGAGCCGCTCTTCGGGCTGCACCGCGACCTGGCCGACCGGCTGGTCGGGACCGGCGAGGTCGACCTCGGTCTGGTCACCCGTCGAGCAGCGGTCGAGCAGCTGCACCAGCTCAGCAGCCGGCTCGGCGATCCCGGGCGCCTGCAGCTGGCGGTGACCCAGACCGACCTGGCCGACGACCTGCTGGCTGTCGGCCGCACCGATGAGGCCGACTCGGTGGCCGACCAGGCGGCAGCCCTGGTGCTGGACTGGCCGACCGCCGGACCGACGCGACTCGTGGTCGCCGCCACCCGCGCCCGAGCCCTGACCCGCACGGGCCGAGCGGGCGAGGCGCTGACCCTGCTGGTGCGGCTGCTCCCCGCCGAGGTGGGCGAGACACCGACGCCCGCGTACGCCGTGGCGCTGGCCGCACTGGCCGAGGCCCAGCGGGCCGACGGGGACGACGATGCCGCCGCCTCGACCGAGCGGGCTTACGACGAGATCGCGGGCGAGCTCGCCGGGGCGATCGACCCGGCCCGACGACGAGCGGCCGTACGCGACCGGGCCCGTGGCGTCATCGGCCTCGGGACCGAACCGCTGAGCTGGGCCCCCCTGGCGGCGACGGTCTGGTCGGCCGGGCTCGAGCCGACCCGCGCCGTTGAGGGCCGCGAGTCGGAGCGCCGGCACGAGACATCCGCCTGGCTCGACGCGGAGCGCACCGAGGCCCATCGGCTGGAGCTGGCCCGGGTCGAAGCCGCTCGGGTCGAGCACGAGCGCCGCGAGGCCGAGCGAGCTGCCGCAGAGCGCGCCAGAGCCGAACGGCAGGCCGCCGAGCAGGCCGAGGCGGTCCGGCTCGCGCAGCTCGAGGCGGACCGCCGGGCGGCGGCCGAGGAGGCCGACCGGATCGAACGCAAGCGTCGTCGCGAAGAGCGTCTCGAAGCCCACCGGCTCGAGGTCGCTCAGCGTGAGGCTGACCAGCGCGAGGCCGAGCTCGCCGGGCTCGAGCCCGACCTGACATCAGAACCCGAGCGAACACCGGAGCCTGAGCTGACACCGGAGCCGGAACCTGAGCCCGAGCCCGAGCCCGAGCCTGAGCCCGAGCCCGAGCCCGAGCTTGAGGCTGAGCCCGAGCCAGGACCCCCGACCCACCCCGGGCTCGAGCCGGAACCTCAGGTCGAGGTCGAGGTCCACCCCGTGCGACCGTTCACCTCCGAGCCGGAGCCGGAGCCGGCGG
Source organism: uncultured Actinomycetota bacterium (assembly GCA_963740705.1). Taxonomy (GTDB): domain Bacteria; phylum Actinomycetota; class Actinomycetes; order Propionibacteriales; family Propionibacteriaceae; genus Microlunatus. Next base: position 188,092 of record CAVUGB010000004.1, on the reverse strand, counting down.
CCCAGCCCGACGAGCTGGTCACGGCTCAGCAGGACTGGCAGGAGGCTCGCGCCCGCGGCGACCGTCGCGCTGCCCGGGCGGCGTTGGAACGGGTGGTCGAGGTGCTCCGACCGAGAGCCGAGGCCGACCTGACCAGCTGGGGGCCGCAGTTGCAGTCTGCTCTCGAGGACCTCTCCAGCGCCCGGCTGCGCGGCGGAGACATCTGGGGCTCGCGGGCCCCGGCCAAGGAGGCCAAGGCGCTGGCCAAACGCCTGGCCTAGCCAAGCCCGACCGTCAGCGGACGAAGGCCCCGAGGGCGGCGAGATAGCGCGTACGGCCGTCCCGGTATCCGGCGCGGACCTTGACCTGGCCGGCCAGCCACTGCCGCCAGAGATCACGATGAGCGGCGCCGAGGGTCGCCCAGTACGCCTGGAGCCTGGCCATGGCCTCGTTCCGGACCGGATCGGTGGCGTTCGTCCAGCGGTCGCCGCTGTCCAGGTCGGCCGGACCGAGCAGCTCGGCGAAGATCTCCTTGGTCGCCTCGACCGTGGCCTTGGTGTGGTGGTAGCTGGTGGTGAACCCTTCGACGTACGCGAGGACCTCGGTATCGGCCGAGCCGCCCTTGGCGACCTTGCCGACCACGGCTCGGTCGACCGCGGACAGCTTGTGCGGGCTCGGCTTGGCCGTCAGCCAGGCCTCGAAGGACTGTCCCTTGGTGAGGTCGGCATCGGGCTTGCCGACGCTGCGGGCCTGCTGCCACCTGATGATGGCGGCCTGGGTCGTCAACCGGTGCTGGGCGTGCACCATCTCGTGCCGGATGGTGCCCAGGGACAGCGCCTTCTGCGCTTCGAAGGCCCCCGGCAGGATCACCACACCGACGTGCCAGGAGCTGATCGATCGGTCAGTCGGGTCGATGCTGGCGCCCCACCGTCCGGTGGTGTCGATCCACGCCGTCTTGCCCGACGACCCGAGCGAGCCGTTCAGGCTCAGGTTGAGGCCGGGCTTGGCCGACTTGGCGTCGCTCGGTGCGATCTGGTCCGGGTCGAATCCCGGCACCTTGGCGACGCCGGCCGTGATCGCAGCGTCGCGCATCAGGGTCGTGTAGAGCGTCGTGGCCCGGGCGTCCCCCTTGGCGGCCGCGCTGACCGCCTGGTCGTAGATGATCTTCCAGCCCTTCTCGTCCAAGGTCCCGGCGGGGCGAAGGTCGGTCACCGGCGCGAGCTCCGGCGACGGCGTCCGCTTGTCGCGCTGCAGGACCCGGACCACGGCCTGGTTGCCCGCGCTGCGTTGCAGCTGAAGGATCGCGGTCTGCTGCGGGTTCAGCCGGCCGCGGGCCGGTGTGGCGGGCGTCGGCGGAATCTTTGCCACCGACCGCCGCCCAGCCGGCCGGGCGATGACCCGCAGCTGTCGAGCGTGGCCCATCGGACCAGTCTGCCGTATCGAGCGGCAGCTGGTCGTGAGCTCTCGAGGAAGGTCAAGACCCGACGCGGTCGGCCAGGAACTCCTCCCAGCTCGACCCGACCGGATGGTCGAGAGCCAGGTTGGCGCCACCGCGCAGCGCCCGGGCGGCGCGCCCGACCATCGGCAGCGACACGATCGCCCGTCGGCGGCCGGTTGCGCGCAGGTACGCCCGGATCAGATCGGCGAAGAGGTAGGCCCGAGGTCCACCCAGATCGGGGACCAGACCCGCTGGCCGGCCGAGCGCCAGCTCGACCAACCGATCGGCCACCGCCTCGGCGGCCACCGGTTGGAACCGGATCCCTGCGGGTGCCGGCAGCACCGGCAGCTTCCCGAGCTGCTGAGCCACGGTCAGCATCAGGTCATGGAACTGGGTGGCCCGCAGGGTCGAGTAGGGCAAGCCGGAGTCGGCGACGGCGCGCTCCCCCGCCAGCTTCGACTCGAAGTAGCCGAACATCGCTCGGTCGAGCCGGCCGCTCACCGGCACGAGGTCGGCGCCGACGACCGAGATGTAGACCAGGTGGCCCACCTCCGCGCGCTGGGCCGCTCGTACGAGGTGGCGGGCCTTCTGCCCGTCGCCCTTGGCGCTGCCGGCACAGTGCACGATCGTGGTCACGCCGTCCACCGCGGCGTCGACCCCCTCGTCGGTGGTCAGGTCACCGCGAACGTACTCGATTCCGTCGGCGTCATCGTGGCGTCGGCGGCTGAGCACGCGTACGTGCTGGCCGCCGGCCCGCAGCCGGTGGACGACGAGGTGCCCGAGATTGCCCGTGCCGCCGGTGACCAGGATCGGCGCCGTCACGGCTGGACCTTCGACAACAGCTGGTTGCGCATCATGTTTCCTTCCAGAGTTGATGTACTGCTGGGAATGACACGTGGCGGCGGAGGAATGTGACTGATGATCGACCTCGATGTGCTGGCTGAGCAGTTCGAGACGCACCGACCCCGGTTGCGCGGGGTCGCGTACCGGATGCTCGGATCGCTGGCCGAGGCTGACGACGCCGTCCAGGAGGCCTGGCTGCGCTCCAGCCGGGCCGGGGTCGGCGGGGTGGAGAACCTGGGCGGGTGGCTGACCACCGTGGTCGCCCGGATCTGCTTGAACGTCCTGCGGTCACGGACGGCGCACGGCGAGCTGCCGCTGGGTGCCCACGTCCCTGATCCCGTCGTGGACCGGGTGGATGCCGTGGATCCCGAACACGCCGCCTTGCTCAACGACTCCGTCGGACTCGCTCTGCTCGTCGTGCTGGACACCTTGGCGCCGGCCGAGCGGCTCGCCTTCGTGCTGCACGACATGTTCAGCGTGCCGTTCGCCGAGATCGCCGCGATCCTGGACAGCTCACCGGCCGCGGCGCGCCAGCTGGCCAGCCGGGCCCGACGCCGGGTGCAGCTGGTCGACTGCCAGCCGGACGCCGACCTCGTCCGCCAACGGGTGGTGGTGGAGGCCTTCTTCGCCGCGTCCCGCCGCGGCGACTTCACGGCGCTGGTGGCGCTGCTCCATCCGGATGCCGTGCTCCGAGCCGACGGCGGACCGTCCCGCCCGAGTGCCGCCGGGCTGCTGCGCGGTGCGTCGACGGTGGCTACCCAGGTGCTCGGCTACGGCCAGTTCGCCTCCTTCGTCCGTCCCGCGCTGGTCAACGCGGCGGCCGGCGCGGTGGTCGCGCCTCGGGGACGACCGGTCTCGGTCATGGGGTTCGTCGTCCGGGGCGACGTGATCGTGGCCATCGACGTGCTGGCCGACCCCGTACGCCTGCGTGACCTCGACCTCGGCGACTGGGACTGAGGCTGTTGTGGGAAGGTCGGTGACCGAGACCGAGTTCAACACCGGAGGGGACCATGGGAGAGATCCACGTGCACGAGTTCATCAGCCTCGACGGGGTGATCGACACGCCGACGTGGACGTTCAGCTACGGCTTCGATCCCCGGATGGGCGAGGCCCTGGCCGCGGTCACCGGGAGCTCACAGGGCATCCTGCTCGGCCGCACGACCTATGAGATGTTCGAACCAGCCTGGTCATCTCGGACCGCCGACGACGATCCCGGGGCCCCGTTCTTCAACGACACCACCAAGTACGTGGTCTCGGGCACGCTCACCGATCCGACCTGGCGCAACTCACGGGTCATCGGAGCGTACGACCCGGACACCATCGCCGCAGTGAAGGCCGAGGTCGAAGGCCATCTTTACGTCAGCGGCAGCGGCACGCTCGTCCGCGCCCTGCTCGCCGACGGTCTGGTCGACGGGCTGCACCTGTTCGTCTACCCCACGGCCCGGGGCTCGGGCCCACGGCTGTTCGACAGTGAGATCCCGCCCGGCACCTTGTCGCTGGCCGGCTGCGAGGCGTACGAGAACGGCGTCGTCTACCTCAGCTACCGGCGAGGCTGACGCCGTCGGGGCTCAGCGGCGCTTCTTGCCCGGCCTGGCCGGCAGCACGTCATTGCCCGGGGTCCAGTTGAGGATGCTCGCCCGCTCCATGAAGTCCTCGGTGCTGATGTCGCCCCGGGCGAAGCGCTCGGCGAGGATGCGCTTGGCGCTGTCCTCCGGAGATGCCGCGCCGGGCAGCGCGAGCTTGCCTTGGCGCCACAGGTACACCGCGGCCAGCGTCAGGAGGACCAGGCTGACGAGCAGCATGCTGACGAGCGGCCACGCCGAGAACGAGCTCTCCACGAAACCGTGGTGGCCGTGCCGGGCACGTTCTAGAGGATCCACAGATCGGCCTTTCGGTCGTAGTCCTGCGTCGAAGGGCGTGGCCCGGTCGGCGGCTGGAATGATGTGGCTGCAGCATCCCCGCTCACCCTGGCCAGGTGCTCTCAGGAGCCTGTCAAGAACCTGTGAATCCGCTTCACCACCAGCTCAGTCAGCCGGGCCGGTCTCGTCGGCCAGCAGGAGGTAGAGCGAGCGGCGGGCCTCGGCCAGCACCCGTTCGGCAGCGGCAACCTGGTCCGGGTCGCCGCCGGCGGAGATCTGTCGGGCGGCGACCTCGACGGCCCGCATCGGCTCGCGCAGATCAGGTCCACGGGACCCGCCGGCAAAATCAGCGAACGGATCGCCCAGCCGGGCGCTGCGCTCGCTCAGAGAGGTCCGCCCGGCCGGGGTCATGGTCACCAGCCGACGACCGCCTTCCTCGGCGGTGGTGACCAGGCCCTCGTCGGCGAGCTGGGCGATGGTGGGATAGACCGCGCCCGGGCTCACCCGCCAGGCCCCAGCCGTCCGGTCGTTGATCGCCTGCATGATCTGGTAGCCGTGCATGGGCTGGTCGGCCAGCACCATCATGACCGCCGTCCGCACGTCGCCACGCTGGGCCCGACCCCGCCCGCCGACCCGCCGCTCGGGCGGTTCGGGCCGGTCGTGCGGATGTCGGTGCTGGCCTCTCACGCGCGTCAGCCTAGGCCGTCGGCTGCTCGTCGGCCGGAGTCTCCGGCTCACCGGCCAAGATCAGGTAGAGCGAGCGCCGGGTCTGGGCGAGCAGGTGCTCCGCTGCCTGGATCTGCTCCGGGCGGCCACCCAGGGCGACCTGGCGCAGCGCGGCGTGCAGCTCGCGGATCGGCGCTCGCAGATCGGGACCGTTGGCTCCCGCCGCGAAGTCGCTGAACGGGTCGCCCAGCCGAGCGCTGCGCTCCTCGAGGTAGCTGCGACCCTCCTCGGTCAAGGTGGCGAGCCGGCGGCCTCCCTCGTCGTTGGTGGTCACCAGGCCCTCGTCCTCGAGCTGGGCGATGGTGGGATACACAGCGCCGGGGCTCGGGCGCCAGGCGCCGCTGGTTCGTTCGGTGATCGACTGCATGATCTGGTAGCCGTGCATGGGCTGCTCGGCCAGGACCAGCATGATGGCCGTCCGGACGTCGCCGCGCTGGGCTCGGCCCCGGCCGCCGGGTCCGCCCCGCCCGCCTGGCCCTCGGCCACGTCGACCTTCGTGATCGTGGTGCCGGCCCGGGCGGCGATCTTCGCCGTTCCCCTCAGGCCTGCTTCTCCGTCCGCCTTGGCCGCCTTCGGGGCGCCGCTCGGACTCGTTCATGGGATTTCTGTCGTGGTTACGCAAAATGCGCTCCTTCTGTAGTTGATACGTTCACGATATATCGTGAACGTATCTTTCGCAAGCGGCAGAGTGTGAGGTCGGTCACATCAAGCGACCGGATTGGTAGCCAAGGTCACGGTGGCTGACTGGCTGCTCCCGTCGAGGTCCGTCCAGCTGATCGCCACCCGGTCACCGGGGGCGTAGGTCTGGATCAGGGATGAGAGGTCGTCGGCCGACGTCACCGCCGTGCCGCCGATCCCGGTCAGCGTGTCGCCCGCCGTCAGCCCGGCCTGAGCGGCCGGACCATCCGCCACGACTCCGGCGATCTCAGCACCGGTGGCCTGGCTGTCCCAGCCGGCGTCGAGGCCGGGATATCCGTACGCGGGATACCCGGACGCCTGATCCGCCATGGCCGGGCTGCTCAGCTCGACGCCGAGGAAGGCGTCGGCGCCGATCTCGATGTCGCCGCTCTCCTGGCCGGAGACGATCTGCTTCACGATGCTCAGCGCCTCCTCGATCGGGATGGCGTAGCCGTCGATCTCCCCGCCTGACGATGCGGCCGTGGTCACCCCGATCACCTCACCCTCGGCGTCGACGAGGGGCCCGCCCGAGTCCCCGGCCACCACGTCGGCATCGGTCATGATCAGGTCCTGGAGGGTTTCGCCGGCCGTGCTGCCCTCGCTCTCGGTGGTGATGGTCTGGTCGAGAGCGACGACCGTGCCGTCCGCGGCGGTCAGGCTGCCCGTGCCGCCGGCGTTCCCGACGGCGCTCACCTCGTCGCCGGCCGTGACCGTGTCGTCGTCGAGCTGCGCGGCGCTGAGACCGGAGGCATCCTCGAGCTGGAGCACTGCGACGTCGTCGGTCTGGTCGTGCCCGACCACCGTCGCGGTGTAGGTCTTGCCCGTGGTGGCGATCGTCACCTTGATGCTGGTCGCGCCCTCCACCACGTGGTAGTTGGTCAGCACCTCCCCATCGGAGGTGAGCACGATGCCGGTGCCTGCTGCTGCCGCGCTCTCGTAGCCGAGCACGGTGTCGATCAGCACCACACCCCTGGACTCGCTGTCGGTCGCCGGCTCGGAGTCGACGACAGGTGCCACTGTCCGGTTGGACTGGTTCCAGTCGCTGAGCAGCACGGTGGTCGAGCTGCTCGCCGCAGCTGCCGGCTGACCGGCGAGGACAGACACCGACAGCAACGCGGCAGCCACGGTGGCCGGTAGCAGCCGTCGACGAGCGCCGGATCGTCGAGACCGCGTCCGGCGGGCTGTCGTCGTCGGCGCGGAGGGGGTGGTCGAGGAGTTCATCGGAGTCCTTCGGGGTTCGGGTCTGGTGACGTGGGGTCCAGACAACCCGGGTCAGGCATGAGGGACCTCAGCACATCCCGTGAGCCCGCTGTGAACGCCGAAGCTCCACATCTGAGGGTTCATCCGCCCAGCACAAGCGACTCACAACAAGCGCACAGGCAACTACGGCGTACTGGTGGAAAGCCACTCCCGTTAAGGAAACGACCTGTGAACCAGCTCATGATCATCGGCGCCGACCTGGCCGCCATCACGATCCTCACCTTCGCCGTCTACTTCCCCCGGCACCGCCGTCGTGATCTTGTTGTCGCCTTCCTCGGCGTCAACGTCGGCGTGCTGGCCGTGGCCATCGTCCTCGGCTCCTCCACCGTCGGCGCCGGTCTCGGCCTCGGGCTGTTCGGGGTGCTGTCGATCATCCGGCTCCGCTCGGACGAGATCGCCCAACACGAGCTCGCCTATTACTTCGCCGCACTGGCCCTGGGGCTGATCGCCGGTCTGACCACCCAGCTGAGCCTGGTGGTGGTCGGCCTGATGATGTTGATCTTGTTGGTGCTGGTGATCGGTGATCATTCCCGGTTGTTCCCGCAGCATCGCCAGCAGACCATGGAGCTGGACTCGGCCTTCACCGACGAAGACGAGCTCCGCTCACACCTCACTACCCTGCTCGGCGCCGGCTCGGTCCAGGTCACGGTCAAGCACGTCAACCTGGTCAACGACACCACGCTCGTCGACGTCCGCTACCGGCTGGCCCACGATCGACGGCGCTCGGCGGTCGACGCCCGCTCCCACGTGGCGGCAGCATGACCGCGGCCGGGGCCGGGTTGGAGACGATGAACGACCGCGACTTCAGCTCCGTGATCGACAGCTACCCATCGATCGGTCTCAGCGAGCTGATGCAGCTGGCCCCGCTGATGAGCCGGATCGACCGCAAGTACCTGGTGCCGACCAGCGACCTGCCCCTGCTGCTGGGTGGGTTCGACGGCGAGGCCCGCGCTCTCGAGATCGATGGGCAGCGACAGTTCCGCTACCGCTCGGTCTACTTCGACACCCCCGAGCTGCACAGCTTTCGCAGCACCGCCCACCGTCGGCGCCGACGATTCAAGATCAGGACCCGCAGCTATCTCGACTCGGGCCTGCACGTGTTGGAGGTCAAGACCCGTGGAATGCGCGGGATGACCACCAAGCAACGGCTGCCGTACGCCGGGGCCGGCTTCACCCTGGCCGATGAGGACCGCGCCGAGCTGCAGCAGCTCTTCGGCACCATCGAGGTGCCGGCCGACCCGGCCAGCCTCACCCCGACGTTGAGCACCGGCTACCGGCGTACGACGGTCTACCTTCCCGCCGGCCACGACCGGGTCACCATCGACCACGGGCTGACCTGGAGTCTCATCGAAGGCCCGGCAGCCGCCCTGGTCGGGCACGCCGTCGTCGAAGTCAAGTCGGCGCGGACGACCTCGTCCGTCGACCGGCTGCTGTGGTCGATGGGGCACCGCCCCTGCTCGCTGTCGAAGTACGGCACCGGGCTCGCGTTGCTGCGCCCCGAGCTGCCCTCGACCGCGTGGACGCGGGTGCTCCGCCGCCACATCCGCCCCCACCTCGAACCCCGGCTCCCCGGCCATCCTCACCACGACAAGGACCTGACATGAGACTCCGCCACAAGATCGCCGGTGCCCTCACCTCCACCGTGCTCGCCGCCACGGTGCTGGTCGGCTGCGCGACGAGTGCTGACACCACGGCCGGCTCGTCGACCTCGGTCAGCGCCGGCGCAACCGTGGCCGCCGGGGTCAGCGTCAAGCAGGCCCTGGCCGACAACACCGCCAGCGACGCCGAGGCGGACGACGCCGGCTACGACGCCTCGACCGCGACCGCCATCACCCTGGACGGCGGCTCAGCCACCGCCGCCGGCGACGGGGTCAGCATCGACGGCAGCACGGTCACCATCACCGCATCGGGCACCTACCGGCTCAGCGGCTCCCTCAGTGACGGACAGGTCGTGGTCGACGCGGCCGACGACGCCAAGGTCACCCTGGTGCTCGACGGCGTCGACATCACCAGCACCACCACCGCAGCCATCGCGGCGACGGCGGTGGACGAGCTCGTGGTCGTGCTGGCTGACGACAGCGACAACACCCTGACCGACACCACCACGTACGCCGACGACGCCGACGTGAACGCGGCGCTGTTCAGCGCCGGGGACCTGACGATCACCGGCACCGGCGCCTTGAGCGTGCACGGCAACGGCAACGACGGCATCGCCAGCAAGGACGGTCTCGAGCTCCGGTCCGGGACCGTGTCCGTCGAGGCGGTCGACGACGGCATCCGGGGCAAGGACTACCTCATCGTGCGCGGCGGCACCATCCAGGTGTCCGCCGGCGGTGACGGTCTCAAGGCCGACAACGCCGAGGACGCCGACTCCGGCTACGTCTACCTCGAGGCGGGCGCGGTCACCGTCACCGCAGCGGGCGACGGGGTCGATGCAGCCAGCGACCTGCTGATGAGCGACGGAACGCTCGAGGTCGAGGCCGGCGGCGGTCACGAGGTGACCCCGACCGACGACACCTCGACCAAAGGACTGAAGTCGGGCACCCTCACCGTGCTCGAAGGGGGCAAGGTCACCGTCGACGCCGCCGATGATGCCGTGCACAGCGACGGCTCGGTCCATCTCGCCGGTGCGACGGTCACCGCGGCCAGCGGTGACGACGGCGTGCACGCCGAGAGCCAGCTGCTCATCGACTCCGGCTCCGTCACCGTCAGCTCCTCGGTGGAGGGCCTCGAGGCCGCCGACATCACCCTGAACGACGGAAAGGTTCAGGTCACGGCCAGCGACGACGGCATCAACGCCGCCGGCGGCACCGCTGAGGAGGCCGGCACCGACCCGGGCGGGACGGGCGGCGGCGGCGGCGGCGGTGAGTCCGTCGGCGACTTCGCGGTCACGGTTACCGGCGGCACCCTGGTGATCAGCTCCGACGGCGACGGGCTCGACTCGAACGGCACGGCCTCCATCACCGGTGGCACCGTGGTCGTCAACGGCCCGGAAGGAAGCGGCAACGGCGCTCTGGACGTCAACGGCGACTTGGTGGTCACCGGGGGCACCTTGGTCGCGGCGGGCAGCGCCGGCATGGTGGTGACCCCCAGCACCGACTCGAGCCAGGGCTGGGTGTCGGCCTCGCTCGACTCCGCGCTGGCGGCGGGCACCACGGTGCAGATCGTGGACGGCGACGACGCGGTGGTCGCCACCTTCGTCACCTCGCGCGCGGTCCAGAACATCACCGTCTCCAGTGCTGACATCACCAGCGGTCAGGCGTACACGGTGCGGACCGGCGGCACCAGCGCCGGCACCAGCACCGGCGGGCTCGCCGAGTCCGGCCGACTAGGGGCGGCTCAGACCATCGCCACGGTGACCGCGGGCGAGGCGCCCGCCGGCGGATTCGGCGGCGGCGGTCCTCGTTGACGGCACTCCCCTGTGTGCGACGACTCACTACCGTGACAGAGAATGCCGCCATGGTCAGTGAGCAACGAGAGCGGGAAGACAAGTTCGACGTCGAGATCGGCTTCGTGCTTCCCGACGTGCAGGATCTGCTGCCCGAGGGCGGGCGGTTGGAGACGGCGGCGTACGAGCTGGAGAACACCTACGTCGACACCGCCGACGAACGGCTCCGGCGGCAGAAGCTGACCCTGCGCCGGCGTACGGGGGGACCCGACTGGGGGTGGCACCTCAAGGTGCCGGCCGGTCGAGCCCGAACCGAGATCCGGAGCCGGTCTCGCGCCACCACGGTGCCCAAAGCCCTCGCCGCCGCCGTGCACGGCGTGGCCCTGGGCCACGAGCTGTCGGCGGTGGCCACGCTGTCGACGACCAGACGGGTGCTCCGGATGCTGGACGCCGACGGCGGGCTGCTGGTCGAGATCGCCGACGACCAGGTCCGCTCGGCGACCATGGGTGAGACCGCCACCCTTCGCCAGTGGCGCGAGGTCGAGGTGGAGGTCGGACCGGTCGGGGACGAGGCGCTGCTCGAAGCGGTGGGCAACCGGCTGGTGGAGTCCGGGGCCCGGCGCTCCACCTCGGTCTCGAAGGTGTCGCGTGCGCTGGGACCGGTCAGTCAGGCCTGGCCGGACGCAGGACGTACGACCCTCGGTGGCCTGCTCTCTCGCTATCTTCGGACCCAGGTGGCGGCGATCGTCGACGGGGACCTCGGTCTCCGCCTGGACTGGCCGGTGGTCCACCCCACTCGGGTGGCGATCCGCCGGCTGCGCAGCACTGTGCGGATCTTTGCCTCAGCCTTCGATCTCGACCGCTCCGCTCACCTCGACGGCGAGCTGGTCTGGTTCGCCGCCCTCCTGGGTGAGGTCCGGGACCGCGACATCCTCCGGGACCGACTTCGCGACCAGATCGCCGCGATGGAGGCCGAGTTCGTCCTCGGCCCGGTCGCCTCGAGCGTCGAGTCGGCGCTGCTCGCCGAGCGGTCGGCGCACCTCAAACGGATCAGCGAGGCGTTGCAGAGCGAGCGGTACCTGGCGCTGCTGACCGAGTTGGATGCTTGGGGGGCCGCGCCGCCCTTCACGTCTGAGGCCCAGCGTCCGGCTTCCAAGGTCAAGAAGTACCTGGCTCGAGCCGAACGGAAGCTGAACAAGCGGCTTCGTAGCGCGGAGGGCGACGTCGAGGCTCTGCACCGGGCACGAAAAGCCGGCAAGCGGTTCCGCTACGCGGCCGAGCTCAGCGAGCCCGAGCTGGGGAAGAAGGCCGCCAAGACCGTCAAAGCCGCCAAGAAGCTGCAGAAGCTGCTCGGCGAGCACCAGGATGCCGTCGTGTCGGCGGCCTTCTTGCGCAGGCTCGGCGCCTCCGCCGGGTCAGGCGAGGGTCACAACGGTTTCACCTACGGCATCTTGCTCAGCCAGGAATGGCAGCGAGCCGAGCGCATCCGCCGTCAGCTCGGTCGGCGCTACGGCTGACCCCCAATCGTGGGTTCGAACATCCAACTATGTCAGAATCGATTGATATTCGATAGTCATTCAGCGATAATCGATGCATGCTCACTGCTCGCCGGGCCGTCGTCCCGCTTCGAATCTTCCTCGTCATCCTGTTCGGCATCCTGGTCGTGTTCCAGACGATGTCCCTGCCCGGCCAGTTCGCCTATCTGGCTCAACAGTCCCCGGAGCAGGCCTACCTGCGCTGGCCGCTCACGGCAGTGACGGTGTTCTGGGTGCTCTGCGCCCAGGTGGTGATCGTGTCGACCTGGAGGTTGTTGAGCCTGGTGACGAGCGACCGCATCTTCACCGAAGCTTCCCTCATCTGGGTGGACGCGATCGTCTGGGCGATCGGCGCCGCCTGGGTGGTGCTCGCGGTGGTGATGGTCTACTTCGGCCTCCGGGCCGATGACCCGGCACTCCCGCTGATCTTCATCCTGACCTCGACCGGCCTAGCCGTGATTGGTCTGTTGATGATCGTGATGCGGGCCCTGCTCCGCCAGGCCACGACGTTGCGGACGGACATGGAGTCGGTGATCTGATGCCCATCGTGGTGCGTATCGACGTCGAGCTGGCCAGGCGCAAGATGAGTGTCGGCGAGTTCGCCGAGCACATCGGGCTCACCCCGGCCAACGTGGCCGTGCTCAAGAACGGTCGGGCCAAAGCGGTCCGGTTCAGCACTTTAGAAGCCATGTGCCGGGTCCTCGACTGCCAGCCGGGTGACCTGCTCGAATGGGTGGCCGAGGCCGATGACCGGAGTTCCGCCACGGTTGACTGAACGCGACGATCGCACTGGCCGACCGTACGAGGCTGCTCTCGGGACGAACGTTTCCAACCCGCTACTCGCCCGCTCTCGACCTTCATTGGTTTACGTAGTAAACATGAGTCATCGTCATGCCGTAGCCAGATCGCCGGCCAGCCGTCAGCAGTGCCCGGGGGTGTGGATCGCTAACTCAGTGTGGAGGCCGGAACCGATGAAGACTCGTCGAAGCATGTTCAGCACGATCTTGGTCGCCGCTCTGGCGGCCTCGGTCACCGCAGCCTGTGGTGGTGGGGACGGTGACGCCGGGACCGAGTCGTCGCAAAGTGCTGGTCCGGCCTTCTCGACCAACGCCACCGGTGACCTCGCTGCGTGGGGTTTCGACAACGCCGACGAGGTCGGCACGTCGCGGCTCGACTACGCCAAGCAGCAGCTGTCGCGGAGCGACGATCAAGATCGACGCCACCCCGTTCGACGCGCAGAAGTTCACCACCCGGGCCGCCAGTGGCGATGTGCCCGACGTCGTGCAGATGGACCGCCAGTTCGTCGCCACGTACGCGGCCAAGGGTCTGATCAAGCCGCTCGACGGCTGCTTCACCGCTCACGGGGTGGATCCCAAGACGCAGTACTACCCGTCGGTGATCGACGACGTCACCTACGACGGCAAGGTCTGGGCCGTGCCGCAGTTCTACCAGCCGCCGGCGATCATGCTGAACAAGCGGGTGATGGACAAGGCCGGCGTCACCGCCGCCGACATCGACACCTCCAAGCCGGAGCATGCTGCTCGCCGCCGTCACCAAGATGTACAAGGCCAACGGCAGCAACCCCTCGACCCTCGGGCTGGACGCGCAGCCGACCGGCCAGGCCGGTCTGTGGCTGCTCGGTTCCGGCGGGCAGCTGATCGGCGACGACGGCGCCCCGACCCTGGACAACCCGAACAACGTCAAGGCCATCGAGCTGCTCAAGCAGCTCACCGACGCCCAGGGCGGCTACGCCAAGGTCAAGAGCTTCACCGACTCCTTCGACTTCTTCGGCGACAAGAACCAGTTCGTCCAGGACCAGGTCGGCGCCCAGGTCGCCCCGCAGTGGTTCGTCAACGTGCTGACGCCGTACGTGAAGGACGTCGAGATCTCAGCCGTCCCGTTCAAGGACGCCAACGGCCAGCCGTTCACCGTGGCCAGCGGCAGCGCGTTCGTGATCCCCGAAAACGCGAAGAACCCCGACGCGGCGTGCGCCTGGATGCTCAAGCTGACCTCGCAGGACGCCTGGATGGCCGCCGGCGCGGCCCGCGCCAAGACGATCGCCAAGACGCCGGGCGCCATCAACACCGGTCTGTTCACCGGCTCGCCGGCGGCCGACCAGGCCATCCGCGCGCAGTACGTCAAGGCCAGCGACAACGCCGGCTTCGACGAGGCCATCGCCGACCTTCTACGACGTGGTCGCCTCGGGCAAGTCGTTCGGCGCCTCGCCGGCCGGACAGCAGATCCAGACCGAGCTGCAGAACGCCGTGGCCTCGGCCCTGCTGGGCACCAAGACCCCGGAAGCGCGCTCTCAAGGACGCCCAGACCGCGGCCATGCGGGCCTACAACCAGGCTCGCTGAGTCGAGGCGTGCGATGACCGCTGAGCGCAGCCCACCCGAGCGACACGGACGGCCGCCGACAACGCCGACGCGGCCGTCGACCCGCCGACGGTCGCCGCGATCGCGGTCGACCCGATGCGGGCCGGCGCGAGGCGCTGGCCGGCTACCTGTTCATCTCGCCGTGGATCATCGGCTTCCTGATCTTCACCCTCGGCGCGATGATCTACAGCCTGGTCATCTCGTTCAACTACTACAACCTGGCCAAGAACACGATGCGGCCGGCCGGGCTCGACAACTACGCGGCGCTGTTCGACGACCCCAAGGTCGCGCTGTCGTTGAAGAACACGTTGTTCTACGCGGTGCTGGCCGTCCCGCTGGAGATCTGCTTCGCGCTTGTTCCTGGCCATGCTGCTGAACTGGGTCGGCCGCGGCGCCGGCGTCTTCCGGACCATCTACTACCTGCCCAAGATGACCCCGGCCGTCGCCACCGCCTCGGTGTTCTTCCTGCTGCTGAACGGCAACACCGGCGCCATCAACAAAGGTCTCGGCCTGATCGGGATCGACGGTCCGCAGTGGCTGATCGACCCGGCCTGGGTGAAACCGTCGGTGGTGCTGATGACCCTGTGGGGGGTCAGCGGCACCATGGTGATCTTCCTGGCCGCGCTTGAAGAACGTGCCGCGCGAGCTCTACGAGGTCGCGTCGCTGGACGGGGCCGGTCGGGTCCGGCAGTTCTTCAACATCACCGTGCCGATGATCTCCCAGCGCCATCTTCTTCAACACCATCGTGTTGACCATCGCCGCCCTGCAGGTCTTCGACCAGGCCTACCTGCTGTTCTGGCGCGACCAGACCAACGCCTCACCCGACTCCTCGCTGTTCTACGGGGTCTACCTGTTCCAGCAGGCGTTCCGCCAGTTCGACTTCGGGCTGGCCGCCGCGATGGCCTGGCTGCTGTTCATGATCATCATGATCGATCACCGCGTTCCAGGTGAGGTTCGGCAACCGGTTCGTCTACTACGAAGGAGACCGCTGATGTCGGTGACCCAGCCGTCCTCGGCGACGTCTGCCGATCCAGGCCCAGCCGGCGGCCATGGCCGCCGTCGACGCGACCGACCGGCGGTCGACGGCGACCGACCCGCAGCCGGTCGCAGGCGTGGTCCTGGCCATCGTCTGCGGGCATCGTCCTGGTCGCCTTCTCGTGCTTCTTCCTCTACCCCTTCGTCTGGCTGGTCGCGGCGAGCCTGAAACCGCGGGGCGAGGTGTTCGACAACGCCCTGTTCCCCAAGACCCTCCAGCTCGACCAACTACACCAAGGTGTGGGCCGAGCTGCCGCTGCTGCACTGGCTGGGCAACAGCATCGTCATCGCGCTGCTGGCCGCCGGGTTCGTGGCCATCTCGAGCTCGGTGGTCGCCTTCGGCTTCGCGTACTTCCGGTTCCCCGGGCGCACGCTGCTTGTTCGGGCTGGTGCTGGCCACGATGATGCTGCCGGGCGCGGTCACCCTGGTCCCGCAGTACCTGATCTGGAAGAACATCGGTCTGCTCGGCACCAACGTCCCGCTGTGGGGGATGAACCTGTTCGGCTCGGCCTTCTACATCTTCCTGCAGCGCCAGTTCTTCCTCGGCCTGCCGCGGGAGCTGTTCGAGGCCGCCCGGGTCGACGGGGCCTCCTACTTCGGACTGTTCCGCCGGATCGCCCTGCCGCTGTCCATCCCGTCGTTGATCATCGTCTTCCTGTTCGAGTTCCAGGCCAGCTGGAACAACCTGCAGGCCAGCCTGATCTATCTCAACGCCGGCGCGCCGGAAGACTTCACCGTGCCGCTCGGGCATCGCGTACGCGATGACCCGCTACAGCCCGACCAACGGCGGGCACGGCGACTACCAGTACGTCATGGTCGCCTCGCTGCTGGTGACCATCCCCATGCTGGTCCTGTTCGCCTTCGGCCAGCGCTACTTCATCGAGGGCGTGGCCACCCAAGGCCGCAAGGGCTGACGGCTCGCTGGTTGGGTGTCGGAGCCCTGTGCGAAAAAAAGCGGCGTGCCGAGTGAGTACTTTCGATGGACGTGGGTACCCTTATCGTAGAACGAGTCTCCCGGTGCCCCCCACCGAGGTCGAGGCTCGGGCCGCTCGGGGGCGGCCACAACGTGGGTCGCCCCTTGAGCTTCTGAAAGTCCTAAGGGATGTCGCGTTATGAGCCGGCCGGCTGCCCCCCAGCCGGCCCGAGGGACGCGCCGCCAGAGAAACTGAACACGACGTCCGACTCTTTTCGACCGTAACCCAACCGGGCCCGAACCGCATCAAGAACTCGAGAAACGTTACCCAGATCACGAGGACGCAGTCGAAGACGAGAGCCGGGAAGAAGCTCGGGGGTTCATCTCCCCGGCCCTCGTACCGAGACCCTATCCACAGATCCGTGGGGTGGCCAAGAGGTCGGCGTGTCCACTACTGGACATGTCACTTGTAGGACATGGCACGGCGTTCCATATACACCAAACGGGCCCGCGCGTAAAGTTCGGGCTGGGACGAGAATCTTGCCTGATGGCCCGACGATCGGGGGATCGACAACATCGAGTGAGGTCGAAGAGCCGGTCGACGAGTGTCGACCGGCTCTCTTCGTACTCAGCTGAGCAATCCTCGGGCCGTCCATTTCCGGCAGTCAAGGTCGGGGGTGTACGAAGAATGGGTGACGACGCCCGCGGCAGTGAAGTCTCCGACCTACCACCCTCCCTGTGGACCGGTGCAGGGCTGGGTCGATGGGCCGGTCATCCGGGTCACCGGCATCCGCTACGCCATGGCAGAGCGGTTCGCGCCGCCCGAGCCTGTCCCCGACCGCACCGAGCTGTACGCCGCGACGTCGTGGTCACCGGCCTGTCCGCAGAACCGGAGTCCGCTGATCGAGCAGATGTGCGGCGACGAGGGGCTCGCTGATCTCCTGGAGGACGAGCACTGTCAGCGGTTGTCGATCACCCGGCCGGCCGACGTCGGCCCCGACCAGCTGCTGCCGGTGATGGTGTGGGTCCACGGGGGGTCGTACGTGTCGGGCGCCGGAGACTCCCCGCTGACCGACCCAGCCCGGCTGGTCGCCGAGCAGCGCGTCATCGTCGTCGCCGTGACCTACCGGCTCGGGCTGTTCGGCTATCTGGGCGCCAATGGACGCGCGGCCAACCTGGGCCTCCTCGACCAGCGCGAGGCGTTCCGGTGGGTCGCGCGCAACATCGCCGCTTTCGGCGGTGATCCGGACTCGATCACCGCATTCGGCGAGTCGGCGGGCGCCGATGCCGTGGTGCACCTCCTGGCCGCGGCCCGCGGCGAACGTCTCTTCCGCCGGGCCATCGTGCAGAGTGCACCGCTCGGCATCCGCACCGCGCGAGAGCGGATGACCGAGGTGATGGCCCGTGCCGCTCGCAACCCGCGCCGCCCGGGAGCACTGCGCGCCGACACACCCGTCGCCGCCGTCCTGGTCCGCCAGCGGAGCGTGCTGCGCTCCGCCGCGCGATTCGGTCTGCGGGCCGGGATGGCCTTCGGCGTGCAGTACGGACACCCACCGCTTCCGCCGGAGGACGAGGTCGAGGCGACCTGGGACGCCGAAGCCCACGTCGACCTGATGATCGGCACCAACGACGACGAATCCTCCTTCTTCATCCCCGGCCTGGCACCCCTTCGGCTGCTGTGGTCGGTGCCACTGGTGGGCCGGCGCCTGGTCGCCGCGGTCGTCGACCGCACCACCCGGGCGGTCTACGGCGCGGCCGCCGACGACTTCGCCGACCGCCACGCTCGGGCCGGCGGGGTGGCCTACCGCTACCACCTCAGCTGGTCCGCACCCGGCAACCGCTTCGGCAGCACCCACGGCATCGACCTCGCCCTGCTGTTCGGACGCGAACAATCCTGGGGCGACGCCGCCATGCTCGCCGGCGCCGGCTGGGACGAGATCGAACGCGCCGGTCAGGCGATCCGTGAGCTCTGGGGCGATTTCGCCCGTGGCCGAGAGCTGTCCGCAACCAGCAGCATTCCGGGCGTGCTCAGCCTCGCCCGGCGCTGACCGGGCCCCGTCGTACGGGTCGGGCTTCC
This sequence comes from uncultured Actinomycetota bacterium, assembly GCA_963740705.1. Classification (GTDB taxonomy): domain Bacteria; phylum Actinomycetota; class Actinomycetes; order Propionibacteriales; family Propionibacteriaceae; genus Microlunatus. The sequence continues at coordinate 169,983 of CAVUGB010000004.1, read as the reverse complement.
TGGGCGGCCCGGCGCTGGTGGAACCAGCGTCGCAGGGCTGACGGCGGGGCCAGCTGCGCAGCCAGCCGGTCCAGGGCGGCAATGTCCTGGAGCTCTGCCGTACGGGTCGGGCGGTCCTCGGAAGAAGTGGTGTGGTGGAGGAACATGTCGTCTCCTGCTGCCGGGGGAACCCGAGTGGTTCCGATGAACCCAATCTCGCCCTAAGCCACCGCTCGGCACATCGGGCGAACACCCCAGCCGCGGCACTAATTCGGTCCGCGTTGCGACGTGAGGTACCTAGGGTCACGGTGTCCCGGTCCACGCCCGCCCCCCGATCGACATGGCACAATTCTATTCGAACACTCGTTCGATGGACAGATGCGATTTCGCACTCCACCCAGCAAACCAACCAACTCAGGGCCGACTCACCAGCATCACCAGGTGAGCGCGTGCACGACAATGACTTCGTGTCCACCCTGCCGGTCTCTGCCCCGCTGACCGGTCGCGACGTCGAGCTGGACACCTTGACCGAGGCGGCGGGCGTCACCACCTCCCCAGGGCCCGGCATGGTGCTGGTCAGCGGCGACGCCGGCATCGGCAAGTCGCGGCTGCTGGCCGCCCTCGGCGAGCGGGCGAGCGCTGCCGGCTGGCGAGTGGCAACCGGCCACTGCCTCGACCTCGGCGGCAGCCCCCTGCCATACCTGCCTTTCGCCGAGATCGCGGCCCGGCTCCAGGCCAACCGCCCCGAGGTGCTGGAGCGGCTGAGCCAGCGTTGGCCGGCCGTTCGGCGCCTGCTGGCCGGTCCGGCCGAGACCGGCGGCCCGGAGGCCCCGGTGGACCGGGGCAGCTTCTTCGAGTCGGTCTACGCCGTGCTGGACGAGCTGGGCCGGGAGGCACCGCTGCTGGTCGTGCTGGAGGACCTGCACTGGGCCGACCGATCGACCTGCGACCTGCTCAGCTATCTGTTCACCCGACGCTTCACCGCCCCGGTCTCGGTGGTCGCCAGCTACCGCAGCGATGACCTGCACCGCCGGCACCCACTGCGGACGATCGCCGCCGGCTGGTCCCGGCTGCCGGGCGTCCGGCGACTCGAGCTCGGCCCGTTGGCTGAGCACGACGTACGCACGCTGGTGCGGGCGCTGCACCCGGAGCCGCTGAGCGAGGCCCAGCTGCAGACTGTGCTGGAGCGGGCCGAGGGAAACGCGTTCTTCACCGAGGAGCTGGTCGCCGCCCTGGGCAGCGACACGATGCCGCGCGACCTCGCGGGACTGCTGCTGCTGAGGCTCGACCACCTCGAACCGGATGCGGCCACCGTGGTCCGGGCGGCCGCCGCGGCCGGCCGACAGGTCGGCGACCGGGTGCTCGGCGCGGTGACCGGGCTGAGCCCCGACCGGTTCGAGGCGGCGGTCCGCGCAGCGGTGGAGTTCCACGTCCTGGTCGCCGAAGCCGACGGTTACCGGTTCCGGCACTCCATGCTGGCCGAGGCGGTCTACGACGACCTGCTGCCCGGCGAACGGCGACGCCTGCACAGTGCGTTCGTCCGGGCGCTGACCGGCGCCGACGCCGAGGGGACGGCGGCCGACCTGGCCCGCCACGCCATCGCCGCCGAGGACCACACCACCGCGTACGCCGCCAGCGTGCGGGCGGGCGACGCCGCGCTCAGCGCTCAGGGACCCGACGAGGCAGCTCGCCACTTCGCCCTGGCGCTCGACCTGGCCGACGGCCGGCTCGACCGGGCCGAGCCCGACCAGCTGCGCGAGCTGGTCACCTTGACCGAGAAGGCGGTGGCGGCCACGCTCACCGCCGGCCTGGTGCTGCGAGCCGAGGCGATCGCTGCTGCTCAGCTGCGCGCCCTCCCCGCCGACGCCGCCGCTGCCGAACGCGCCCGGCTGCTGGTGGTGCTGACCGAGACCGCCGTGCTGTCGGACTCCGGCACCGACGTGTCGGCAGTGGCCGCGGAGGCCGCGGCACTGGTCCCGGCCGAGCCGCCGACCACCCTGCGGGCGCGAGCAGTCGCCAACTACGCCAACATCCTGGCCGTCCAGCGGCGGGACCGCGAGGCCGTGCGCTGGGTCGAGGAGGGTTTGGCCATGCCGCCGGAGGTGCGGACCGGTGCGGTCAACACCGCACTGCACACCGTCTTGGCCCGGGTCTCCGAGCGCGGCGGCGACGCCGAGGCCTCGGAGCGCATCCTCCGCGACCTGCTGGTCGCCGTGCACAGCTCCGACGGGCCGGCCGAGGTGCGGGTCCTCTACCAGCTGGCCGGGATCGAGTACGAGCAGGGACAGCTACCCCAGGCGTCGGAGACCTATCGTCGCGCCGCCGACCGGAGTGCCGCGATCGGTCAGCCGTACGCCCCGTACGGGGCCGACGCGCGGATCATGGCCGCGCTGGTCGCGTACCAGCTCGGCCAGTGGGATCTCGCGCTGCAGCTCAGCGAGGTGTCCGACGAGGCACCGGCCCTCGCCGCGGCCGGGCTGCTGTCGGTCGCCCTCGCGGTGCGCGCCGGCCGCGGTCCCAGCGCGCAAGAGGCGCCGGGCGGCTGGCCGGTGCTGATGGCCCGGATCCGGCCGGAGTGGACCACCGACGGGATGATCGCCATTCACAGCGGCGCCGCGGCGATCGACCTGCACGGTGAGACCGGCGACCTGGACCAGGCGGTGGCGGTGCACGCCGAGGTGCTGGCCTGCCTCCGCCGAGCGTGGCAGCTGGATGACTCGCAGGCGCAGATCCGGCTGACCGCCCTGCTTCTCGGCCAGCTCGGCAGCCATCTGCCGGGCCACCCGGCCGGTCGTCGAGGCAGCCTGACCGAGCACGCGACCGAGCTCGCCGGCCGGGCCGAGCAGGCGTACGGGATGGGCCGGCGACGTGATCGCGGCGCCGAGAGCAATGCCTGGCTGCTCCGCGTACGGGCCGAGTTCGTCCGGCTGCGACGCGCCATCGGCGAGCCGGTGGACCCCGAGCAGCACGCGGCCGTCTGGGCGGAGACCGTGACCGCGTTCGAGCGCTACGGCCACCGCTTCGAACAAGCCCGGTCGGCGGCTCGGTGGGCGGCCGCGCTGCGGGGGGTCGGCGACGCCGGCCGCGCGGGTGAGGTTGCGGCGGCGGCCCTGGTCGTCGCGCGTGAGCTCGGCGCGGCTCCGCTGGTCGCCGAGCTGCGACCGCTGGCCCGCGGTCACGGATCCGACGGCGCCGCCAACGGGGTGGAGGTCCTGACCCCGCGGGAGCGGGAGGTGCTGGCTCTGGTCGCGGAGGGCCGGAGCAACCGGGAGATCGGCGAGCAGCTCTTCGTCAGCACCAAGACCGCAAGCGTGCACGTGTCGAACATCTTGGCCAAGCTGTCCGCGCACAGCCGGACCGAGGCGGCCGCCCTCGCGCGTCGGCGCGGCCTTCTCGACTGAGGTTCCTCACCTCGAGCCAGTCTTGCTTTCGGAGCCTGGCACCTCCGGAGCCCGGAGTCGTTTATCTGCGAAGCCAGGCATCAAGGTAGAGACGCCAGGCACCGAGCCGATACCGTGGTCGGCGCGATCCATAGCCCGGCCGGTGGTCGCTGGCCGAGCGCCCGGTCTGAACCGCAGCCGACGTACTAAGACCATCGGCCCATTGCCGACCGACGCGGGGTCAGGCAGGCTGAAGGCACCCAATCCCCCGTACGGCCAGCGAGAGGCGCCTTTGCCATGATTACGGTGATGGTCGTCGACGACCACTTTCTCGTCCGAGCCGCACTGGTCGCCCTGCTGGAGGACACCGCCGACCTGACCGTGGCGGCCGTCGCAACCAATGGGGACGAGGCCGTCCGGCTCGCCCAGCTGGTCCGTCCCGACGTGGTGCTGATGGACCTCTCCATGCCGGGACGCGACGGTGTGACCGCCACCCGCATCATCCTCGAACGCCTGCCCGCCACCCGGATCGTGCTGCTGACGTTGTCGCAGGACCGGCGCCGGGTCGACCAGGCCCTCGCGCTGGGCGCGGTGGACTACCTGGTGAAGGGGTGCGAACCCCAGGTGGTGCTCGAGGCCGTCAGGCAGGCCGCCTGCGGGGTCGGGGTCTGACTCGTTCCGGGTTTCCGCTGGTCAACGGCGGTCGAGCGCCGCGAGGGACGAAGCCGGCAGGTGGTCGCGGGCCCACAGGGCCGCGCTGGTCCGGTCGGCGACGCCGATCCGCCGGAAGACGTTGCCCAGGTGAGCCTTCACGGTCCGCTCGCTGATGCCGAGGGCCCGACCGATCTGTTTGTTGGCCAGTCCGCGGCCGACCAGCGCCAGCACCTCAAGCTCACGCGCGCTCAGATCCGGCCGGCTTGGAGCGGGACGCGGCAGCAGGACACCGGCGATCCGGGGGTCCAGGGGCGTGTGACCCAGAGCCGCTGACCGTACGGCCGCCAGCAGATCGCGTGGGTCGCAGTCCTTGAGCAGGTAGCCGACGGCCCCAGCGACCAGGGCGTCGGCGACCCGGTCCGGGTCGGTGAACGAGGTCAGGATCACGATGCGGGTCGCGGGAGCGGCTCGCAGCAACAGTCGGGTCGCCTGCACCCCGTCCATGACCGGCATCGAAAGATCCATCAGCACCACATCAGGCCGTACCGTTTGGACCAGATCGACCGCTGCCTGCCCGTCGGACGCCTGCGCGAGGACCCGCAGGTCCTCGGTGGCGTCGATCAGGGAGGCCAAGCCGGCGCGAACCAGGTGGTGGTCGTCGACCACCATCACCGTCGTCATCTGCGGGGCACCCGGAGCTGCCAGTGGGTGCCGGCACCCGGGGCGCTCGAAACGAGCAGTCGGCCGTTGGCGCGTGATGCGGCATCGGCCATCAGCCGCAGACCGAAATGGCCGAGCTCAGGTCGGTCCAGCACCACGTCCGGATCGAGGCCAGCCCCACCGTCGATCACATCGAGAACGACCTCGTCCTGCTCGGTGGCGAGACTGACTCGGACCTGGCTGGACCCGGAGTGCCGAGCCGCGTTGCGCAGGCACTCCTGCGCCACCCGGAACAGCTGACGCTCGCCTTCGGTGTCCAGTCCGGTCGGTTCCTCGGCGGTCACCTGCAGTGTCACCTGGATGTCGCGGGTCCGCAGGCTCGCTACCAGGTCGCCCATGGCCGCCACCAGCCCGGTGTCGTCCAGGCTCGGGGGGTAGATGTCCACGAGCAACGAACGCAGCCCGCCGATCCCCGTCCGGACGGTGCCGGCCGCCGCGCGCAGGGTGGCGGCCAGGTCGCGGTCTTTGGCGTCGGCCCGGGCTGCCGCGCCGGCGACCACGTACGAGGCAGCGACGAGTTCTTGGACCACCCCGTCGTGCAGCGTGGCGGCAATTCGTCGCCGCTCCTCGGCGGAGGCCTCGACGGTGCGCTCGAGCAAGGCCTCGCGCTGCTCCTGGGCTCGCGTGAGGCGGTCGAGCAGCCGCCACAGCACTGGCAGCATGAACAGCACCAGGAGCAGCAGGCTGGCGCAGGAGATACCAGCTAGACCCCACCACAACCGGCTGGTGCCGGCCTCGACGGCACTGTAGGGCGCGTAGATCTCGAACAGCAGCGTCTGGCCACGCGGAGTCAGGACCGCTCGATAGACCTCGAGCAGCTTGCCCTGACCCCGCTCGAAGCGGTTCTCCGATTCCTCCAGGTCGGTGACCTCGGCCCGGGTCGTCGAGCTGGACAGGGTCTCCAGCTCGTCCTCGCTGAGGGTGAAGGTCTGGCCGATCAGCTCCTGCTCGTCGGAGTAGACGACGGTGCCGTTCGCGGCCCAGAGCTTGACCCGGACGATCTCGGCGTTCAGGACGTGCTGGCGGACGGCGGCGTCCATGACGGCCAGTGCGGTCGGTTCCTGCTGCAGCAGCCCGTCGCGCAGGGCCGGCTGGATGACGGCGTCCGCGATGATGTCGGCCCGCTCGGAGGCGTCATGGACCGCCTCCTGCTCGGCTACGGCGCGGCTGGCGAACGCCCCCAGCACCCCGACGGCGAGCAGGATCACGACGACCACAGTGACCAGTTGGAGGTAGACCTGACGCGCCCGCAGCGGGGGCTCTGGCCGGACGACCGTCGAGCCGGCGGACACGATCCGCCAGGGCGGCCGGACGATCCCCGGCGACTCCACCAACTCGTTCACGTCGACCTCGTCGTCCCGGGTCCAGCCAACTCTGGTCATCGGCCCCATCATGGCGTCCCGCCGACCCGACGACACGCCTCATCTTGGGGGTGCGGCCGCCCCCAACATGGGGCTGAGTCACATCCCCGCCCCCTGAGCTCCTCCGTGCTTCCGCCCCCTGAGCTTGTCGAAGGGCCTCGCCCGAGGTTGGCACCAGAACGCGGAAGCTCTGACGAGCGCTTCGAGCAGGCTCAGCCCGGGTGCGGCCTCCGCCGCGTTCGCAGGTACTACGACCAAAGGCTCATTGCCGGTGCGCCTCCGGAAAGGCGAGGCTGACGCAGCACCCCAAACGAAAGGTCCCACCGATGACCGACACCGCGATACCCCCGAATCCCTCCCGCCGGAGCTGGCGACGCGTCGCGTGCGCGGCCGGCGCCACGGCTGCGCTGGCCCTGTCCATGGCCGCCGGCCTGACGGCTCCGGCCGAGGCCGCCTCCTCGAAGGGCTGCGTCAATGGTGGGTTCGCGTTGGTCAACCTGACCACCGGGGTCACCGTCGCCCGAGCCGGGAACGATCGCATCCGTACGAGCATCCCGGCGGCCCAGTTCGGGGATCGATTCGCCGTACGCGGTCGCTACGCTCAGTTCGAGGTGACCAGCCGGGACTTCGCCGTCTTCAACCAGGCCTTCACCGGCGCTGCCAACGAGCTGGACATCACCGGCGGTCGGTTCACCCCGGTCTTCGCCAGCAAGATCCCCAACCACCGCGGGCTGATCCTGAGCAGCGCGATCAGTGTCGAGCTGGACGACGAGGAGCTCTCGCTGCAGCGGACCGGCACCGGCGTCTCGATGAAGATCCAGGCCAAGGACTGCGCCCAGGGTGGCATCTTCCAGATGGAGCCGCAGCGGAGCGATGGAACCGCCACCCGGATCACTCACCGGTTGGCCACCTCGCTCACTCCGGGACTGACCCCGTTCTACTTCGACAACCCCAACTTCCGGGCCCGGATCGGCCAGTTCCTCGGCTCAGCGTGCACCAGTGTGACCACCGGGCCGCCCAGCCAGTTCTGTGTCCGGGTGGCGGCTCGGGTCAACATCGCCAATGGCCTCTCGCCCCGGTTCGTGGCCCGCGACAGCGCTCAGGTCGCCACCCGAGTGGTCCAGCCCGAGTGCAACACCCGCACGCCCATCACCCCGAGCGTCCAGCACTGCGGTGCCGTGTCGATCTGGGACGTGGCCAGTGGCGGCCGAATGGGCTTCGTCACCGGCGAGGACTCCGTGGAGGTCGCAAACCCGCCCGACGAACTGCGTCCAGGACTGCCAGGCGCAGAACCAGGTCCGCGGACGGCTGACCGTCCTCGGCTTCCCATTCCCCGTTCCTGCCGGTAGCCGGCTCGTGCCCTCCGCCCCCGGAGCCGCCGGCTGACCCAGGCCCCCCCCCGGGGACCGAGGCCGGTCAGGAGTCACCGACTCCTGACCGGCCTTCGTCGGGTGGTGGACCCGGTTTATTCTTGCGACACGAAGGACCTCATCGACGTCATGGACGAGATCGCACCAGGGCCCGGGGCTCCCGAACCACGCCGGGCGAACCTCAACGAGGCGGGAGAAATGCCCGACCTTGGTCCTGCTGTGGCATCGACCGGCTCGGGCGACGTCAGTCGTCGGGTTCTGCTCGGGGCTGCCGGGGCCTGCCTCCTCGGCATCGGCGGGGTCGCCGGCTGGCTGGCCCGATCATCGCGCGATGGTGACTCACCGACTGGGACCACGCCGACGTCCAGCCTCTACTTCTTCCACGGGATCCATCAGGCGGGCATCGTCACCCCGGCGCAGGACCGCCTTCACTTCGCGACGTTCGACGTCACCGCCGACTCACGCGCCGAGCTGGTCGCGTTGCTGCAGGACTGGACCGTCGCCGCGGCCCGGATGACCTCGGCGCTCGGGGCCGGCGAGCGGGGCCCGGCGTCGGGGCCGCCTGACCAGGCTCCCGACGACACCGGTGAGACCCTCGGTTTGCCAGCCTCCCGGCTCACGGTGACGTTCGGCTTCGGGCCGACCCTGTTCGTACGGGACGGGAAGGACCGTTTCGGACTCGCCGACCGCCAGCCCGATGCGCTCCGGCGGCTGCCCGCCTTTGCCGGCGACCGGCTCGACCCGGCGAGCTGTGACGGGGACCTCTGCGTCCAAGCCTGCGCCGATGATCCGCAGGTCGCTGTCCATGCCGTACGCAACCTGGCCCGGATCGCTTCCGGACGGGCCCGGGTCCGCTGGTCACAGCATGGCTTCGGACGGACGTCATCGACCTCGACCACGCAAACCACCGCGCGCAACCTTTTCGGATTCAAGGACGGCACGGCCAACCTGAAGGTCGAAGATCCCCAGCTGGTGGACGAGCACGTCTGGGTCCACTCGGCCGGCGACCCACGAACGGCCTGGCTGGAGGGTGGAACCTATCTCGTGGTCCGCCGGATCAACATGGACATCGAGACCTGGGACCAGGAGCCACTGGAGGAGCAGGAGAGCGTCGTCGGGCGGACCAAGGGCGAGGGTGGGCCGCTGTCGGGGGGCGGCGAGTACGCGGCCCCGGATTTCACCCGGCTGAGCGATCAAGGCAAGCCCCTGATCCCGGTTGACGCTCACATCCGTTTGGCCCATCCCGACCTGAACCGGGGAGCCGCGATGCTGCGGCGGGGCTACAACTTCGTGCACGGCTACGACGAGCACGGGCACATGGACGCGGGGCTCTTCTTCATGGCCTACATCCGTGATCCGCGCACGCACTACATCCCGCTGCAGGACCGGCTGGCCCGGCACGACGGGCTGAGGGAATACCTCCGCCACACCGGATCAGCCATCTTCGTCGTGCCACCCGGCGCTCAGCTCGGCCACTTCATCGGGGAGTCCCTGGTCGGCTGAGGCCTCGCCGGGCCCTTCGACAAGCTCAGGGGACCCTTCGACAAGCTCAGGGGACGAGGGTCACTCCTCGCGCGGGTCGTCCTCGCCACAGGGCTCAGCGGCCTTGATCGGGTCGTTGTCGTCGGTCGAGCTGCTGCTGAGCCCGACGCTGAACTGGCCCATCATGTCGTGGTCCTCGTGAGGGAGGTTGTGGCAGTGGATCATGTACTTGCCGACGTTCTGCACGGGCGCGTTCTTGTCCCCGAACTTCATGATCAGCTTGACCGTCTCGTTCTCGCCCACATAGACGACGTCCTTGGGCCCCTTCTCGTACGCGAACGGAGCCTTGCCGTTGCGGCTGAGAATCTTGAAGTCGACCAGGTGGATGTGCACCGGATGGAACCAGCCCCCGGACTTGTTCTCGATCGTCCACACCTCGGTGTCGCCCAGGCCGGGGTTGGCCAACACGTCCTTGTAGTCGGAGGCGATGACGTCGTCCCAGGTCTTGCCGTTGAGGGTCCAGAGGTCACCGTCCCGCTGCACCCGGATGTTCCGGGTCTTCATCCCCGAGGTTTGGACCAGATTCATTGCCTCGTCACTCGGGTTGAGAACACCAGGCACCTTGAGGGCGGTGGGGTCGTTCTTGTCGAACGGCTCGTCGGTCACGTCGAACGCCATGATCTTGCCGGTGTTGTCGTAGTCGCGGTTGTTGGTGTTGCTCAGGTTGTTGAGCAGGACCCGCTGCCCGGTCTTGAACCCACGGAAGTCGATCAGCACCTCGTAGCGCTCCGCGCTGCCGTGTCGCCACTGGGTCACCGGCTCGGCCTTGGGCATCAGACCGCCGTCGGTGGCGACCATGTACATGGGTGCGGCTGGTGAGGTGACGGGTCGGTAGGAGCGGGAGATGGAGGCGTTCAGGATCCGGAAGCGGTAGATGCGCTTCTTCACCTTCATCACCGGCCACGGCCGGCCGTTGACCAGGATGACGTCACCCCACAGGCCCGAGTGGGACCGGTCGTCGTAGAGCTGGGAGCCGTTGGCGGCGAACATCATGTCCGACAGCGTCACCGCCACGTCGAACTCGCCCTGGGGCAGCAAGGCTTTCTCTCGCTCGTCGTGCAGGTGGTACTGCGCGGCGAGACCTGAGTAGGCGTTCTCGGCGGTGTAGTGCAGGCCGTGGTCGTGGTACCACAAGGTTCGGGCGTTCTGGAAGTTCGGATAGTGGTAGAACTTCTTCATCCCCGGCGCCGTGATGTCGGAGGCGTAACCGTCGTACTGCGGTAGCGAGGCGGAGCCGTGCAGGTGGGTCGAGATGTTGACCGGCTTGCCGTAGATCGGGTGCGGATCAGCGATCTTGTTGTGCATGGTCATGACGATCTTCTCGCCCTGGTTGACCTCGATCCGCGGGCCGGGCACCCGCCCGGCGCCTGGCGCGACACCGGCCGTCTCCGTCCAGTTGTAGCCCAGAACCGCTGTGGAGAGCGAGGGCAGGATGCTCGCGGAGCCCTTGAGGGACCAGATGTCGTAGTAGTGCTTGGGCAGGCCGGTCTCATAGTCGGTGACCGTCTTGTACGGTTTCGCGGTCGGCGCGGCGGCGAAGGGCACCGCGTACGGCTTGGGCATCAGCTTGGTGGGGAGCAGGCTGGGCGTCCCAGCGCTGACCTCCCGGCCGAACGGTAGCGCGAGGCCGGCCGCCCCGATGGCGCCCAGGCCACCGATCTTGATCAAGTCACGTCGTGAGAGCTGCATCAGATTCCCCCCGGAAACTGGGTCGTTGGACCACTGTGGCCCACAGCATCTCCGAGAACCGCCGGGGTCAAAACCCCGATGCAGGGGGTCGGGCAGCCCCCACAACTGGGGACTGCCCGCCGGGATTCAGGCCGCGCTCACTCGCGTACGGCCACGGTCTGCTGGGCCGGCAGGTTGGTGAACCTGTCCACCCGGACCGAGACGTTGATCTGCCACTGGCCGGCGGTCGGCAGGGTCAGCTCGGCGCGGTACCGGCCGGACCCCTCGATCTTGGTCACCGAGGCGACCAGCGGCCCGAGGCCGGCTTCGGGCAAGCTGGCGGTCACCTTCGGGATCTCCACGGGCGCCAGGGCGGCTCCGCCGGCGCCACGGACCGTGAACTCGAACTCGTTCACTCCCGGCCGCGCCGGACCGAGACGCCCCTGTACGGTCCCGGGGCCGAGTGCCGACCGGAAGTCAGCCACGGACGCGGGTGGGCTCGGTGCGTCGGTGGCCACCGGGCTCTGCATGACCAGCAGCCCGGTCACCGCGATCACCGCCACGAGCAGCGCGATCTCGTCCCGCACCGCCCCCATCAGGCGTCGCCACTGCTCGTGGGGGGCCTGCGGGCGTTCCACCGCCGGCACCAGGTACGCCTTGTTCCACAGGGCCAGCAGTCCGATCACCGCGACGAACCCGAGCTTGACCAGCAGGGTCCGACCGTAGTCGGTCTCGACCAGGGCTGACACCGAGCCGAGGATGAGGACGCCGAGGACCAGGCCGGTCACCCCCAGGGCTCCGACCAGCACACCGGCCAGACCGGAGAACCGGCGTACGGTGACGGCCGCGGCGGCAGCCGGGGTGCCGGCCCGCCTGGCCGCGGCGAGGAACATGCCGAGCCCGATCACACCACCGAACCACAGCGCCCCAGCGAGCACGTGCACCAGGTCGGCGCCCATCACGACCGCGGTGGGGACTGCCGTACGGGTGTGGCCGACCGGCAGCACCGACGCGACCGCCAGCATCGCGCCCAGGCCGGGCACGATCCGCTGCGCGAGGGCCCCGGCCAGCACCGGCCGCAGCAGCAGGCCCGAGCATCCCAGCACGACCAGACCGAGGGACACCGCGGAGGCGGATCCGAGCGTCGAGCGCAGCAGCGTCGGGTCGGCCAGCCGGTCGAGTGACAGGCCCTGGCCGCGCAGCAGGGTGAGCGGAAGCAGCGCGGCATGGCCGACGATGGTCACGGCGATCGCCACCAGGAGCACTCGCTCACGAGCCCGGTTCACCTGCGACGAACGCAGCACTACCACCTGGAACAGCGTGATGCCCACTGCGGCCAGCAAGCCGAGGTAGGCCGCGATCTGAGCCGCCAGATAGGCCGAGGTGACCCGACCGTCACCGCCCGGCCGGGGCGCCTCCGCGCCCACGCTGCTGGGCTTGCCGACCGAGAACGACAAAGCCCCGGCGATGGGGTGGGAGTCGGCGGAGATGACCCGCCAGCTGAGCACGTAGCTGCCGTCCACCAGCTGGGCGGGCAGGCTGACCTCGACCACCTCATCGACCGCCGTGACGTCGAGCGGTCGCCTGTCCCCCGCCGGGTCGTAGAGCTGGAACGACGCCACGACCGGACGGACACTCTCGTTGAAGGTGAGTCTGGCCGACGACGGGGCCGCTTTCAGCACGACCCGGTCGGCCGGGTCCGACGAGACCAGGCCGGAGTGGGCCTGGGCCGGTGTGACGGGCACGAGGACGAGCAGGGCTGCGACCCCGAGCAGGGTCAGCAGCACCCGCCGCCAGCCTCCGACGGTCGAGCTGACCCGGATCACTTCGCGGGCTGTCTTCCTCGCAGCAGGGCCAGTGCACCCATGGCCAGGCCGGCCAACCCGGCCACGAGACCGGTCAACCCGAGTCCGAGGCCGCCGGAGCCGCCGTTGGTGGTTACCGCGGTGGTCGCCTCGTCGGCGGTGGCGGCCGTGGGCTCCTCATGGGCCGCCTCGGCGCCGGAGCCGTGGTGATCCGAGGCCTCGGCCGCCGTCACCGTGATCGTCGGGGCGGGGGCCTCCAGCTCCTCCGCGTCCTGGCCCTCGGCGGCGAGATCGACCCAGGCGGTCTCACCCTTGGCGCAGGTCTGCACCACCGGGAAGGCGAGCACCTGGCCGGCGCTGTCCTCGGGCAGCGGCACCGAAACCGTCAAGACATCGCGGTAACCGTCGGGAAGCGGGGTCTTCGCGGTGTAGACGACCTGGTCCACCCGCTCGGTCAGGGTGTTGCCGTGGTGGTCCTTGACCGGGGTCGCGAGCTTCGTGTTCACCTTGGTGACCGTCCATCCGGGGTGGACGGTCGGGGCCACCGCGTTGATGCCGTCGGGCACCTTGATAGCCACCTTCGTGGTCGGTGAGCCCTCACAGCCGTGTGACATGGCGAATTCCAGCACCGCCGACGACCCGGCGGCTGCGGCGTCGGTCTTCACGGTGACGTGGGCGCTGGCCGAGCCGGCCGCGGCCGCGACCAGGGCGGCGCTGCCGGCGACGACTCCGATGGCCCGGAACCAGCTGCTTGGGGTGATGCTCATGATGCCTCTTTCGGTGGTAAGTACAAGTTGGGTGAGGGACAAGCACGGTGGAGCGGTGCCGTCTTGTCGGCACCGAGGAGCTCAGCCGACCGGGGTGATCACCATCGTGATCGCGACGACGGCGCCGAGCAGGATCAGCTCACCGCCGACCAGGCGCAGCAGCGGCAGCAGCCGGCCGGTCGCCCCGGCATCAGCGGTCCGGCGCCGGTGCCGGTAGCCGACGGTGACCAGCAACGCCAGCGCGACGGCCTTGCCGATCACCAGCTGACCACTCGTGGTGGTGCCCAAGGCCGCCAGGGTGGGCAGGGTCAGCGCGTCCTGAACCAGCGCCGCCGAACCGATCAAAGCCACGCAGAGTGACGCGGCGTGACTGAACTGCAGCAGGGCCCGGTGCAGGTGGAAGGGCACCACGCGCAGGTGTACGACCACGGCGACCAGACCGCCGAACCAGACCACGGCGGCCAGCAGCTGCACCGCCAGGGCTGCCGTCGCCAGCCAGTGCAGATCCCCGCCCAGGTGGCCGGTCGTCGAGTCGTGACCCGCGCCCGGCACGCTCGCGACAACGGGCAGCAGGGCCACGCCGGCCAGCACCGTCAGGGCCCGGGACTCCAGGGTCGAGTTGAGGCGGTTGCCGAACAGCGCAATCACCAGGGCCACCCACAAGGTGGTGATCTGGGTGGTCGCTTGCGCGCTCCGACCGAGGACCGCGAAGAGGTCCTCCCGGGTGCCGAGCTCAGTGACCGGGACGCCGGTGAGCTTCGAGGCGGTCATGGCCAGCCACACCAGGGAGGTCGCCGCCCAGGCCCAAGCCCAGCGGGCGGCCATCTCCGACAGATGCTGGGTCGCCAGGGTGCGATGACCGGCCAGGGCCACCGCCCGGATGAAGAGCAGGCCGACCACGGCGAGCCCGGGGAGCTGGTAGAGGTAGTCGACCAGGGGGAGGTCGAGGACACCGCGGGCCAGCGGCACGGAGAGCTCCTGCATCCCGGTCCACCAACGCCGCGCAAGCGCTGCGCCGACCCCGGCGAGCAGCAGGGACGGCACCAGCTCGGTTGCCGCCGGAAGCTCCCTGGCCAACCGACGAAGGGCGGACTCTGGAACCATCCGCTGCGCGATGTAGGACATGCTGCTGCTCCTTGTGACCATCCGGAGTGTGTGCCTCCGGGTTTCGCTGACCCTGGTCGAACCAGGATGCGGTGACGGGGGCAGGTCTCGAAACCCCGATGAGGGGGGTGCAGCCACCCCAAGAAGTAGGGGGCCAAGACGGACGGGGAGGATGCGCTAAGCCGAGAAAGGACTCGAGGGTGAGACCGGCAGCGCCGGCCAGACCGTGCCACCGGCGGCCACGCGGCGGACGGCCGCCACCAGACCTTCGGCTTGGTCACCTTTGGACAACACCCCAACCGCGCCGGCGGCCTCGGCCTCGGACACGAGATGGTGACTCAACGAGCCGGTCAAGATGAGGACCCGCACCTCGGGGTGGGCCAGCAGGAGGCGTCTGGTGGCCTCGATGCCCGACATCTCCGGCATCCGGAAATCCATCACCACCACGTGCGGCCGGGTGCGTGCGGCCAGCTCAGTGGCCCGACTGCCGTCGTCACACTCCCCGACCACCTCGATGTCCTGGTGGGCGTTGAGGATCTCGGTGACCTGGGCGCGAATGAACGCGTGATCATCGACGACGAGGACGCGGACCGGCACTGCGGGCGCTTCGTCTCCGGTCATGACCCCAGGATTCCACAACTGGTCGCATTTGTCTTACCGGCTAAGGGAACTGTTGATCAGACCAATCCAACGGGCGTCCGGTCGCGAAACTACGTACGAGGAGAGTTCTCCGTTTCACGGTGCGACGGAGCAGTCTGTCCTAGAATTCCCAACGCTGGCCGTAAACCGGGGGGAGGGCCAAGCCCTATGTACGAAGCAACGACTGCCGAGCCTGGATCGAGTCGGGTGGAGCTCTCGGTGCCGGATGGCATCGAGTCGAGTAGCACCCAGATGCGCAGCACGGAGACCACGATCCTCATCGTCGACGACCACCGTTCGTTCGCTGACCTCCTGTCGGCCGCCCTCAACACGGTGCCGGGAATGCGGTGCGTGGGTACGGCGAGCTCGGCGTCGGAGGGCGTCGCGCTGGCTCTGAAGCTCAAGCCGAGCGTTGTCGTGATGGACATCCAGATGCCCCAGCAAGACGGGCTGCAGGCGACCCGGCTGATCCGCCGCGGCGCACCGGACACCGTCGTCGCCGTGGTCACCGCCCACCGCGACCCCGAGTGGGTCTCCCGGGCCGCGCAGGCCGGAGCGTCCGCGTTCATCCCCAAGAACGGGTCGCTGGAGGAGATGATCGATGTGTTGCGCCGGGTCAGATCCGGCCAGATGCTGCTGGCCCCCTCGACCTTCGCCTCGTCGGTCTGCAGTGCGGACAAGCCGGTCGAACCCTGCCGTCCGGTCCTCACCCAGCGTGAGCTGCAGGTGCTGACCTGCCTCAGCAGTGGCCTGCCGGCCAAGGGGGTCGCCCGCGCGCTCGGCATCACGCTGCACACCTGTCGCGGATACATCAAATCCATTCATCTGAAACTCGGCGTGAGCAGCCAGCTCGAGGCAGTGATCAAGGCGCAGAGGCTCGGGCTCGTCCGTTCAACCGATGACTGAGCGCCCGAATCGTCACCGGGCTCGGGTCGGAGTTCGCCGCGAGCTGGTGCTGGCGTACGGGGTGGCCGCTCTGATCCTGATCGTGGTCGCCCTCGCCGCCGTGCTGGCCAGCTGGCAGGTCGCTCGCGGCCAGGCGCTGAAGGAGGCTGAGCGCAGCACCCGCCGGTTGGCTGACGTGGTCGTCGCGCCCCTGCTCGGGGAGTCGGTGAACGGCAACCGCCAGCGGTTCGGAGAGCTCGACCGAACCGTCCAGACCCGGATCGACGACGGCGACCTGACCGAGATCACGGTCTGGGCTCGCGATGGCACCATCGTCTACTCCGACGATCCCGACCAGATCGGCCAGCGACAGAACCCACCGTCGGAGGTCACCCTGGCCATCGACGGGCAGAAGACGAGCTCGGGCTTCGAGAACGAACCCGAGGTGGACACCGGCAGCGGGCTGGTCCCCGGGGAGCAGTTCGTCGAGGTGTACGTGCCCCTGAACCTCCCCGGGCAGGCTCCCTTGGCCTTCGAGGCCTACTACGACTACACCCGGGTTCAGAACACGGCGCGCGAGCTCGCCCGCAGTCTGATCCCTCTCGTGCTGGCGCCGCTGCTGCTGCTGCAGTTCATCCAGGTGCCCACCGCGGTGTCGCTGGCTCGACGGGTCCGGCGGCACGAGGCGAACGACGCCCGGCTGCTCGAGAACACCCTCGCCGCATCGGAGCGGGAGCGCAGCCGGATCGCCGGGGACCTGCACGACGGACCCATCCAAGACATCGCCGGCATCAGCTATGCGCTCGGGGCCATCGCGCCGGCCGTCGCCGAGGACCGAAAGTCGTTGATGACCGAGGTGCAGCGAACCGTGCAGCACGCGATCGAGTCGCTGCGGCGCCTGATGGTCGACCTCTATCCGCCCGACCTCGACACCGCGCGGCTCCCCGAGACCCTTGTCGCCCTGACGGTGCCGCTGCGGGAGCAGGGCATGGACGTGCAGACCGAGGTCGAGGCACTTCCCGAGCTGAGCACCGACACGGTGACCACCCTCTATCGGATCGCTCGGGAGGCGCTAGCCAATGTCGGCGAGCACTCCCAGGCCCGGCACGTCGCGCTGTCGCTGAAGACCCTCCACCCCGCGGGCAAAGGTCCGAAGACGGTCGAGCTCGTCATCTCCGACGACGGGGTGGGCATCGACCTGAGCCGGGTGGACCGGCGCGCCGAGGGGCACCTCGGACTGCGGCTGCTGCACGACCGGGTCGAGAGCTCCGGCGGCACGCTGACCATGACCGCAGGCCCCAAGGGGGGCACTGTGCTCCGGGTCGAGCTGCCGGTCGACGGAGCGGCTGGCTCGGCGTCCTGAGACGCGGCGGTCTCGGGCGACCCGGGACCTCAGCTCTGGTCGGAACGGATGGCCAGCGTCGGACCGCGCAGGATGAGCATCCGGGGCAGACCGACGTTCAGGCCACCGATCTGGCTCATCACCGCTTCCAGGTGCGGCGGCGGCTGATCGAACTCCGCGGCGTACACCTCGCTCTCGGAGGTGTAGTACATGGCGAGGAAGTAGTCGCCATCACCGTGGTAGGCCGTAATGCTGCCGAGCAGGTGCGGGGCGAATGCCGCCCACTCCTCGTCGTTCCCGATCAGCAGGCTCCTCGCCTGGTCGGGGTCTCGGTAGCGACCCTGCATGACCACGACGAAGGTCGCCTCATCCAGGCTGCCGCTGAGCTCGACCAGCACCACGTCGGTGCTGTCGCAAACCGCAGGTTCGCCCGGCAGGACGAGGCCGTCCGCCGTCCACCACGGCTGCTTCAGGTAGTCGATCACGACCGGATCCGAGGAGGTCGTGGCGACCAGACCGACAATCGTCTCGGCGTCGACCACGGCAGCGGTCGTCACGGTGCGGTCGGTTTGACCAGGCTGCCCAGGCAGTGACTGCCGCCACGACTCGAACGCGTCGCAGAGCCCGGTGTCCTCAGTGGCCGGAACGGAAACCAGTCGAGCGAACACGTGCCCCACCACCCTCAGACCACGGCCGCGATCTCGCCAAGCCAGGCGGAGCCGCCCCGGGCCACCGTCCTGATCGCTTCGAGCAAAAGCTCGGGGTGACCGCCCTTGAGCAAGAAGCCGGCGGCGCCGGCGTCAGCCGCCCGGGCGACGTCGTCGCCGGTGATCCGTGACGTCATCAACAAGACGCGCGCCGTACGATCCGAGGTCAGCAACGTTCGCGTCGCGTCGATTCCGGACATCCGGGGCATCCGGAGGTCCATCAACACCACATCGACCTCGGCCGCCGCGCAGGCCGACAGCAGGTCCGCCCCATCCGCACACTCGCCGACGACCTGGAGGTCGTCCTCGCCCTCGAGCAGCGCACGCAGGCAGGCCCGGACGAAAGCGTGGTCGTCAACGATGAGCACGTTGGTCACGGCCACCCCTTTCCACGAGTTGCTTGTTCGGCCTGTGCAACCTTGCCGGACGAACGGCTCCGGCACCAACCCTAAGACAGGGGGTGACCGGGCTCCCTGTCATCGCATCTCAGCGGCGGAGGCGACGTCCAGCAACGTCGTCAGCTCGGCCGCGCCGTGCGCGGCCAGCACGGATACCAGCTCAGCCACCGCTGCGAGCTCGCCGTCGTCGGTCACGGCGTGGTGCAGCATCACCCCGGTCGGCTCGGCGCCCGCCAGTCGGTTCGCCAGCCGCTCGCCCAGCTCGGCTTGTGACCAGCGGACCCCATGCCGACCGCCGAACCAGTCGACGGTCACCGGCACCTCCATCAGACCGGCCTGACCGAGTCGGGGAGCCGTGTGGTCCCGGGACAGGATGGGGATACCCAGGCTGACCAGGGCGTGACCGGTCTCACCGGTGCAACGGTTCCACGGTGGGGTGAAGACCGGGTCGAGGAGCTCGCCGAACGCCTCGACCAGCCTGACCCTCCCCCGGCTGATGTCGGCGCACTGCTCGGCCGCACGCCGGGTCGGGCCGAACTCGCACTTGCGACCGGTCGGTTCGTGGTTGACGTGGGCGTAGCCGTGCTGATGGACCCGGACGTCGGGGTGCGCGCGGGCCAACTGGCCGATCAGGCTCGGCGTCAGCTCCGCCGGGATCACCGCAACGTCGAGTGGGGCGCTCGCGCGGGCGAAGACGTCCAGCAGGGCGGACAGTCGTGCGTCGCCCCAGCCGGCGTCGTCGTCTCGGAAGAAGACCGCGACCGGGCGCTCCCGGGCGTCCAGAGTGCGTCGTACCGGATCGAGCCAGCTCACAGCGCCACCGCTGCTGGCGGCCGGGAAGCGACCAGGTCGCGCAGCAACCGACCCGTCGTGGCCGCTCCGTCCAGGTCGAGGGTCAGCCGGGTCGGCGGATGGGCGGCCGCCGCAGCCACTTCGGCGGCCAGCTGCTCGCCGCCGAGCCGGGTGGCGGGCAGCCACCGAGCCACCCCCAACCGGTCCAGCCGCTCGGCGCGGCGGCGCTGCTCGTCCTCGCCGTCGTCACCGAACGGCACCAGCACGGCCGGGATCTGAGCGCGCAGCAGGTCCATCACCGTGTTGTAGCCGGCCTGGCTGACCGACACGACCGAGCGCTGCATCTCGGCTCGCAGGTCGGCAACCTGTCGGACGGCCTCCAGATAGGTCGAGCCGGCCGCCTGGTCGGACAACCAGTGCCAGACCGGCTCGGGCAGGAACGGCCCACCCACCACCGTGGTCCGCAGTCCGGTCAGCTCGTGCACCCGTGGCGCGGCCGCCACCGCCGCCCGGACCAGCGGTTCGCCGACCATCCCCCCACCGCTGGAGATCAGCACCCGCGACAGGGGCGCCGACCGGCTCGCCGGACCCGGCTCCGGAGCGACGAAGCCGGTGTAGCGGACCGGGACCCGGAGCGGGGTGGTCGGTGCGAACGACTCCTCGAGCCGGGCGAACACCGGGTCCGCGTGCACCGCGATCACGTCGAACCAGCGGTTGGCTCTGCTGCTGGCTCGTTCGTCGTACGCGGCCTGGTCCCGGCGCCCGCTGACCAGCAGGTCCCGCACGCTGCAGACGACCAGCGGCCGGTCGGGCCGCTGGTGAGCCGCCTCGAGCAACGGGACCAGCTCGAACTCGAACTTCTTGCGTCCGAAGGGATACATCTCGATCACCAGCACGTCCGGACGGCGACGCTCGTACGCCTCCAGGACCAGCCGACGGCGCTCGTCACAGGCCGCCGCCACGTTCCGCGTCGGATCGTGACTGATCAGCCGGTACGCCGCATCGTGGCCGAGCGGTGGCAGGTGCACGATCTCGACCCCGGCCGGGACCTTCGTGCCGGGCGGGAACTGGCCACCGTTGAGCAGCGTGACCTCGAACGACCCGGCCAGCCCGGCGGCCAGCCGCAGCGAGCGGGCCAAGTGTCCGAGGCCGAGTGAGTGCTGGCAGTAGAACAGCAGAGCGGTCATCAGCAAGCTCCGTCCCGCAGCACCAGGGCTGCGTCGTCGAGGGTGGCGGATAGCGTGTCCACCGCGTCTAGATGCACCCGGTTGACCGCCCGGATGGACCGCTCGGCGACCATCGCGGCAGCCACGTACCAGGCCAGGTCAGCAGCCGGCGGCAGCGGCCGGACCTCCGCATAAGCAGCCAGCAGAGCGGCCGCGGCGGGTCGCGACGCCGGTGGACGACGCAGCCGGGCGAGCACACTGCCCAGGTCGGCACCGGCCGGGCCGAGACCCGCTTGGTCGAGGTCGATCAGGGCCAGTCCGGACCCGGAGATCAGCCCGTTCTGGGGATGGCAGTCACCGTGCAGCACCACCGGCTCCCCGGGATCGGCCGGCCGGCGCCGCTCGAGGAGGTCCACGAGGGCGCCCGCCGCACCGGCGAGATCCGGGCGGGCCCAGCCGACCAGTTCGGCGCTGCGCCGCAGCCGAGGCTCGTCCAGCCGGCCGAACGACCGCAACCCGGACCGGACGACCGGCGGCGGTGCGGCTGCGTGCAAGATCCCGAGCGCCCGGCCGAGCAGCGCCGCCCGGTCCGGCGCCGCCGCATCGCTTCCGTCGCCGAGCCAGGCCGAACCAGGCATCGGCTCCAACAGCAGCGCAGCGGCGGTCTCGGACCAGCCGAAGGGCCGGGGGGCGCGTACGTCGGTCCCGGCCCGTGCCAGCACCTCGGCCACCCAGGCGTAGCGGAGCGCGAGGTCGGCCACGCGTACGGTGCCGGGTGCGTAGCCTTTCGCATAGGCCAGCACCCGGCCGTCGGCGTCCTCGGCCCGGAAGGTCGCTGACCGCTCCGGTGCGTACTCCACCACGCCGCTGCGACACCAACCGGGCAGGTCGAGCTCCAAGGGGCTGCCGCCCCGCGGGTCGAGCAGGTCAGCCAGGTTGCGCAGCCGGCGATCGTTCGGGAACGTCCACCACACCGCGTGCAGCTCCGGGTCGTGTGCGACCGGGCGGAGCAGGGTCGGGTGCAGGCGTGCGTTCGTGGCTCGGAGGTAGGCCCGGTCGCTGGTGCCCGGGAGGAACGTCCGGGCCGCGATCAGCTGGTCGGAGGACCCGACGCCGAGCCGGTAGACCACCCGCAGGCTCTCACCGATCCGGTACTTGGCCCGGACCAGGGCGCAGCGGTCGATCGGGACCGGCCCGCCCGGCGCCAGCAGGACAGACAGCCGCTCGGCCATCGCACCGGGGTCCAGGAGCGCATCTCGACCCGGAAGCAGCGGATCAGCAGCCAGGGCCGTCGCCGCGGTCAGCATGGGGTCCGCCGCCAGGTCACGTCGCCACCGTCGTGTCCCCAGCTCAACCGGTCGATCGTGTGTCCGGGTCGGTGCACGCGGATCTCACTCCGATCGTCGAGGTGCCGGGCTGTGACCATCACCGGCTGCGCGCGGCCGGGTAGCAGCACGGTGACCAGATCGGCGTCGCGGCCGGGGTCGGCGGTGACCGTGAGGACCGGGGCCGGAAGCTTGACCCCGTAGTCGTAGGACACCCAACCGGGTTCCACCGCCGTCCGGCCGCCGATGCTCACCAGGAGAAACCCGTCGGCGCCCACGCTCGTCTGGTTGTGGCCGGGGGTGAGCCGCGGCATCGCCTGGTCGGCGTCCAGGTGCCAGCGGACCTGGTAGCGATGGGCCGACGGTGCTCGCAGCCGGTCGTGCACCACCCAGTAGTCGTCGTCGACCAGCACCAGGATGCGGACGTGCACGGCGTCGTACGCGGGGCTGCGCACCTCGCCGGCGATCAGGTCCAGCCCGGGGCGGGTGGTGCGGCTGAGCAACCGGGCCGAGGACAGCGGTCCGCGGGGCTTGCCCGGCCGGTACGGGATCTGGTCCAGTTCGTCGACGGTGACCGTGTTGTGGGCCGCGGTGCCCTTGAACCGGCGCCGCCACGAGCCGTCGGTCGCATCGTAGGTGTAGCGCCCGGGATCGACCACCATCGCCCGTCCAGCCGCGTACAGCTCCACCGACAGCTGGTCGTAGTGACCGTGGCCGCCGTCGCCGATCGGGCCGCAGTCAAGGAGGGCGAAGCGCTCCTCCGTGTACGGGCGGGTGGTTCCCCAGCCGCTGCGCTGGACGTGGTAGCCACCGGCCGGGAAGTCGACCGCGCACCGCGACGGTGGCCGGCCCGCCGCTCCGGCCGTCGCCGCCCACTGCAGCTCGGGGCGGTCCAGCACCTGCGATGCCAAGGTCAGCAGGGCCCGGAAGTCGCCTCGGTCTCCGTCGGACACCGCCGGGGTCCACCCGTCGGGACGTTGGCTGTGCAGGGCGAAGTCAGCGGCCCGGCCGGCCCGGTCGAGCAGCACGGCCGGCGGAGTCAGGCCGTGCCGGCGGGCGTTGGCGATCGCCCCGAGGAAGGAGCGCAGCACGATGTGGTGGTAGTCGGTGCTCGCCTCGCGGTGCACCCCGTCGAGGCGGATGTCGGTGGCGGCGTTGGCGGCCAGCTGCTCCAGCGCGTCGCCGGCCCGGGAGCGGTCCCGCCCGATGGCCAGCGCCACGAGCAGCACGGCGTAGAGCTCAAGGGTGCGGTGGTTGCGCTCGGGCGTGAGGTGGGCGGCCAGGTGGTCGGCGTCGGCGAGCATCCGCTTCCGGAGCACCTCGGCCAGACCCGGCCGCAGCCCCGGATAGTCCGGCGCCGCCGTCAACCGCTGCCAGGCGTAGAGCCAGTTGAGCAGTCGCCGGCCGGTGACATCGGCGGTGTCGAAGCCCACCGGTACCTGGTCGCAGAACGACGCCACCAGGTCCTGCCAGGTGTCGAGATGCCTGGGCAAGCCGGTGAGCGTGTACGCGTGAGCGAGGTCCAGACCTTCGTACAACTTGACCCACTCCAGCCGCCACTCGACGTCAGCCACCGGGTGGCTGCGCCAGTCAGGCCGGGTGCCCAAGGCGATCGTGACCCCGTGGTGGGTGAATGAGCCCTCGCAGGCCGCCTCCGCCACCGCGAGACTCCGGCCGAGGTGCTCGGTCACGCAGAGCACCGGTTGCGGGACGAACCCGGTGTCCAGGCTGGCCGGTGCCGCGCTCATCCGGCCCGCCCGGTGAAGACGTCGATCAGCTCGGCGGCAAGCGCGTCACCGTCGAACCGCTCGGCGACCGTGCGGCGTCCGGCCGCGGCCACCCGGGCGTGCAGCTGGGGGTCCTTGGCCAGCGCGAGCAGCGCGTCGGCCAGGGCGTCCGGGTCGTTCGGTCCGACCAGCAGGCCGTTCACTCCGTCCGCGACGAGCTCAGGAATGCCGGACACGGTCGTCGAGACCACGGGCAGCCCGGCCGCCATGGCCTCGACCAGAACGTTGGGGATGCCGTCCCGGTCGCCGTCTTCGACCACCCGGCAGGCCAGGGCGAACACGTCGGCTTCGGCGTACAGGGCGAGGAGTCCGGCCTGGCTGAGCGCGCCGCGGATCGCGATCCGGTCGGCGATGCCATGCTGGTCGGCCGCGGTGGCGATGGCGGTGTCGGCGTCGCCGCTCTCCCCCACCAGGGTCAGACGGACGTCGAGACCTCGTTCGAGCAGCCGGGCGACCGCGATGACCAGGGTGTCGAATCCCTTCTTGGCGACGAACCGTCCGACGCTGACCACATGCAGGGTGTCCGCCTCGGCGGCCCGCGGCGAGCGGACCGGGGCGGCGGCGAGCAGCCGGGCGAAGTCGGCGTTCAGGCCGTGGTAGGCGAGCAGCACGGTCGCGTGGGGGGCGAGCGCCCGCAGATGGTCGACGTTGGCTGCGGTGCACGTCAGCGCGAAGTCGGCCGCGGCCAGCTTGCGGGCGAGCAGGCCGGCCGGGTTGAGCGAGGCCTGGTAGATGTCCTTGGCGTGGCCGGTGAACGAGAACGGGAGGCCGCTGATCATCGAGGCCAGCCAGGTCACCGTGGTCGTTCCATGGGCGAAGTGGGCGTGCAGGTGGACGGCGTCGCTCAGCCGAACCCGGTCGGCCAGCTCGACGGCGAGCAGCAGCTCCTTCAGGTAGATCGCCCGGGGTCGCCAGCCCCGGCGAGCTCGGACCGACTGGGTGGCGGCGGTCGCCACGGCCAGCCCCAGCCGCACCGGATGGTGCCGCAGGGTGCGTCGAAGCGCAGGCAGAAACGGCCGCAGGTTGTCGCGCAGCCAGGGGATGACCGCGGTGGAGGTGATCGAGGTGGTCGGCGGCAGGTAGTCGGGCACGGCCTGGATCTGGTCGACCAACGGGTGGTGGTCGGGCTCGTCGGCCGGCTTGAGGACGTAGAGGCGCAAGGGCAGCCCGAGCCGCTCGAGCCGGCAGATCTCGCTGGCGATGAAGAGCTCCGACATCCGCGGGTAGCCCTTGAGCACGTAGGCCACCGCGTCAGCCATACGCCTGCTCCAGCACCCGGCACAACTCGGCTCCGCACTGTGCCAAGCCGAACTCCTGCTCGGCCACCCGGCGGCCGGCCCGCCCCAGGACCGTACGCCGGGCGGGGTCTGTGACCAGCCCGGTGATGGCTGCGGCCAGCGCTGCCGGGTCCCGGGGCGGGACCAGCACCCCGGTCACCTGGTCGCGGACGGCGGTCGCGATCGCGGCCACCGTGGTCGCCACCACGGGCCGAGCACTGGCCATCGCCTCCAGCACCACGTTGGGCAGTCCGTCACGATCACCAGCCCGATCGACCACGCTGGGCACGACCACCAGGTCGGCGGCGGCGTAGAGCGCGGGCAGGGTGGCGTGGGTCAGCCGGCCGAGCAGCCGGACCCGCCCGGCCAGGCCCAGCCGGTCGACCTGCGCCGCCAGCTCGTCGCGCAGCACGCCGTCACCGACCAGGTCGAGCCGGACGTCGCCCTCGATCCGCGCGACTGCGTCGAGCAGCACGTCGAATCCCTTCTTCTCCACCAGTCGGCCGACGGCCAGCAGCCGCACCGGACGCTGGTCCGTGGGGTCGGTCGGGCTGAACCTGCTCAGGTCGACGCCGTGCCGGACCAGCACGGGCCGACGGCCGACCGCGGTGATCTCAGCCGCCACGTCGTGGTTGCAGGCCACCACCACGGCGGCCTCCTCGGACCGCCGCTCCAGGTCGCGGGTCGGCGTCTTCCGGGCGTCCAGGGCGTGGGCGCTGAACCCGTACGGCAGGTCGGTCAGCCGCGACACCGCGGCTGCGACCGCTGCGGGTTGGTGGGCGAAGTAGCCGTGCACGGCACTGACCGCCCGGCCGTCCAGGCGTTCGGCGATGGTCGTCGCCTGACTCTGCACCGACCCGGGCGCGAGCACCTCGATGTGGGGCTGGATCTCGGCGACCGCCGGGTGGCGGCGGAAGCGTGTCCCCCGCCTTCAGGGCGAAGCTGGGGCCGAGCATGCCCGCCCGGTGCAGGGCGACCAGCTCGTTGAGCGCGAACACCTCCGAGACCCGCGGCCAGCCCGACAGCACGACCGAGACAGTCGGTCGGGTCTCAGAGGTGCTCGACATGGCTGCCCTCCAGCCGGTGCCGGGTGTCCAGCACGTACGCGCGTGGACGCGATGAGGTCGTAGTCGAAGGCGTCGTGGTCGGTGACCAGGACGACCACGTCGGCCCGCTCCAGCTCCCGCCGGGTCAGGGGCACCCGCCGGACCGGCGCGTCGCCGAGCACGTCCTCGACCACGTGCGGGTCGGCGACCGCGACCTCGGCCCCCTCCCCGACGAGCTGCTCGACCAAGGCGACGGCCGGGGACTCCCGGGCGTCGCCGGAGTTGCGCTTGTAGGCCAGCCCGAGCACGAGGACCCTGGCCCGGGACAGCGCACGGCCCTGGCGGTTGAGTCCGCGGGCGATCCGCGAGACCACGTAGTTGGGCATGTGGTCGTTGATGTCGTTGGCCAGCTCGACGAAACGGAACGAGCGGCCCAGCCGCTGCCGTACGGTCCAGGACAGATAGCTCGGGTCGATCGGCAGGCAGTGGCCGCCGACGCCGGGGCCCGGCGTGAAGCGCATGAAGCCGAACGGCTTGGTGGCGGCGGCGTCGATCGCCTCCCAGACGTCGATGTCGAGGTCGGCGGCGAACATCGCCAGCTCGTTGACCAGGGCGATGTTGACGTGGCGGAACGTGTTCTCGAGCAGCTTGGCCAGCTCGGCCGCCCTCGGGGTGGACACCGTCACCGTCGGTCGACGACGGTCCGGTAGAACGCGTCGGTCCGCTCGGTCGACGCCGCGTCGACGCCGGACACGATCTTCGGGGTGGTCTGCAGGTTCCAAGTCGGGTTGCCCGGATCGATCCGCTCGGGGCTGTAGCCGACCGCGAAGTCGGCGCCCGCCCGCAGCCCGGAGCCCGCCTCGAGCAGCGGCACGAACAGTGACTCGGTGGTCCCCGGGTAGGTCGTCGACTCGAGCACGACCAGCGATGCCCGGCCGGATGAACGGGGCCAGCGTCTGGGCGGCCGACTCGATGTAGCGACAGGTCGGGCGCGCCCTCGCGCAGCGGAGTCGGCACGGTGATCGACCGCGACGTCGAAGCCGTCGCAGGCGGCCGGGCTGTCGGTGACCCGGTAGCGGCCGCTGTCCAAGGCGGCCTGCAGCTCCGCGCTGGAGACGTCCTCGACGAACGACTCGCCGGCGGCGAGCCGCTTGACCCGGTCGATCGAGGCCTCGAGCCCGGTCACGTCGTAGCCGGCGGCCACGGCGCGCATGGCCAGCGGCAGGCCGACGTAGCCCTGACCGACGACGACCAGCCGCTGGGTCGCGCTCATCAGGCGCCCAGACCGCTCGGCCTGCGGACCGCGCCCGGACGGCGCCCGCTCGGCGCTCGCGCACCCAGGCCAGCTCGGCCGCGAGCCCGTCGGCCAGACCGACCTGCGGCCGCCAACCCAGCCGTTTCCGCGCTCGGGTGGTGTCGGCCCCGGTCCGGCGGACGTCGCCGGGTTGCGCCTCGCCCGCGGCGAACCGACCACCGGGTCGTCCGGTCAGCCGCGCCGACCAGGTCGATGCACCTCGAGCATGGTCGCCTCGTGACCGCCGCCGACGTTCAGCACGCGCCCCGGCGCTCGAAGCGGTCATCGCCCGTACGGTGGCGTCGACCGCGTCGTCGACGTAGGTGAAGTCGCGGGACTGCTGGCCGTCACCGTGCAGCGTGAACTCGCCGGCCGCCCGCGGCCGCCTCGCACAGCCGCCGGATCGCCATGTCGGGGCGCTGCCGCGGGCCGTAGACGGTGAAGTAGCGCAGCCCGACCGCATCGAGTCCCGAGGCTCCGGTAGACGTCGGCGAGCTTCTCGCAGGCCCGCTTGGTCACCCCGTACGGGGACCGCGGCCGGGTCGGCGTACGGCTCTCGTGGCATGGATAATCGGCGGCGTCGCCGTAGACCGATGACGACGAGGCGTAGACGACCCGGGGGCAGCCGGCCTCGAGCGCGGCCTCGAGGACCCGCTGGGTGCCGACGATGTTGTCGTGGACGTAGCGGTCGAAACCCGGTCCCGAAGCTGCCCCGGACGCCCGGCTGAGCGGCGAGGTGGACCACCACCGGCCGGTCCGCGAGCAACCGCCGCAGGGGGGCCGTAGCCACATCGGCGCGGACCAGGTCGAACCGCGGCTCGGACTGCAGACCAGCCAGGTTGGCGGTCTTGTCCCGCGCGTCGTAGTACGAGGTGAAGGCGTCGACCCCCCTGACCCGCCAGCCTTCACCGACCAACCGGTCGGCCAGGGTCGACCCGATGAATCCGGCCGCTCCGGTGATCACTGCGTGCATGGGTGCTCCTGTCCCAGGTCCGGGCCGCGTCTGCTGCGACCCGTACGTTCACCCCGAATCTCCGTCCGACCGAGCACGCCTCGCCATCGCACCTACGTCCTAGTACCGCCCCGCCCGCGACTTCCGCCCCCTGAGCCGACCGCGCCTTCCGCCCCACCCCGTGGGGCGGGGTACTACGACCATCGGGCAGCCCTGACCAGACGTCCGCGATGAAAGACTTGACTCGTGCCTTTCGACCCTGCTGACGACCAGGAGCAGGTCGACCCACGACTGCCACGCGGCACCGAGGGGTATCGACCGCTGCGCCTGCCCGGTGCTCATCCGGGTTCGCCGTCGACCCTCGGCGGGCTGCGTCGGACCATGTCGATCCGGCAGACGGTCGGCGGTCGCGACGGCGCGCTGGCGGACGTGCCCAGCCGCGTACGGCTGGCCCTGGGCTGGGTGACCGCCGCAGCCATCCTCGCCGTTGGCGCCGCGATGCTGACGACGCTCCTCACCGGTGACCCGACGGCGACGGAGATCTGGCCGGGTCGGGTTCGGACGGTGGCGGCCGAGAGCAGTGACGTCGCGCCGACTCGGTCGGCGTCCCCCAGCCCGAAGCCGTCGAGATCAGTGACCACTGCGCCGACTCAACCGGCGAAGTCCAATCAGATTTTCGCCAAACCCAAGCGTTCGACCGCCCAGACCTCCGACGAACCCGCCTCGTCCCGAGTGGCGACGAAGCGAAAGCCGGCCGCGGCCACTCGATCACGAGCTTCCGGTGGCTCCAGATCCCAGGACAACTCCGGGAAAGGCAGCTCCGGCAACACGAGCAGAGGCCACTCCGGCACGGACAACTCTGGCAAGACGACCGACGACAATTCCGGAAAAGGCAGCTCCGGCAACACGAGCAGAGGCCACTCCGGCACGGACAACTCTGGCAAGACGACCGACGACAATTCCGGAAAAGGCAGCTCCGGCAACACGACGGAAGACCACTCCGGCACGAGTGGGTCCGGCAAGGACGATTCAGGCAAGGACAATTCAGGCAAAGACAATTCAGGCAAGGACAATTCAGGCAAGGACAATTCAGGCAAGGACGACTCCAGCAAAGACAACTCCAGCAAAGACAGCTCCGGTAAAGACGACTCAGGCAAGGACGACTCCGGTAAGGACCACTCCGGCAAGGACGATTCCGGAGACCACTGACCAGGTCCTACGACCTTGGTGCACTGGCGACCCGGACAGCACCAGACGGAACCTGGGCGGTATGGCCCGCTTCCTCTTCGCGTCCCACGACGGCTTCGGCCTGGGGCACGTCCGCCGCAACACCTTGATCGCCCGGGCACTCCTGGCTACGCGATCCGGATGCCGAGGTCGTCGTCGTGACCGGGCTGCCGATGCGGCCGACCTGGCTCGGTGACGACCGGCTGCGGGTGGTCAACGTCCCGCCGCTGCTGAAAGACTCGGCCGGGGCCTACCGGCACCCGACCCTCGACTTCGCCGACGCGATCGCGGCCCGCTCGGAGGCCTTCACCGCGACCGTCGAGGCGGCTGCAGCCCGACGTCGTGGTCGTCGACCGGCACCCGTACGGCATCGCCGGCGAGCTGCGCCTCGGTCTGGACGTAGCGGCCCGAGGCGGGGCGGCGTTGGTGCTCGGGCTGCGCGACGTGCTCGACGAACCGGCCGCGGTGGCCCGAGAGCTGGCCGGCGACGGCTGGCGCGGAGCGGCCGAGCAGTTCGACGCGCGTTCTGGTCTACGGCGACCGAGTGCTCTGCGACCACGAGCTGGAATACGGGCTGCCGTTGCGCCCGACCTACTGCGGCTGGGTCGTCGAGCGACCCACCCGACGTCATCGCGAGCCGGAACTGCTCGTGGTCAGCGCCGGCGGCGGGGGCGATGGCGGGGCCGTCTTCCGGCTCGGCGCCGACCTGGCTGCCCGCCGGTGCCCGCGGTTCGGTGGTCCTGGTCGCCGGACCGTACGCGACGCGGGAGGCTCTCGATGGGCTGATCACCGACCCCGGTGCGCGGGGTCGGGTGCAGGTGGTCCGCGATGCTCCCGGCTGCGGCGACGCTGTTCGCGGCCGCGCTCGGCCGTGGTCCAGATGGCCGGCTACAACTCGACCCTCGAAGCGCTGGCTGCGGGCATCAAGCCGGTGCTGGTGCCACGCCGTACGCCGCGGCGCGAGCAGGCGATCCGCGCCGCCCGGCTGGCCGGACTCGGCCTGGCCGACATGGTCGACGAGGACGCCAGCGTGGAGGAGGTGCTGTGGCTGCTGCGGCGGGACCGGCTGCTGCCGCCCGGAGCCCTGTCCAGCGCCGGACTGGCCCTGGATGGAGCTGAGCGGGCTGCGGAGACGATTCTCGACCTGGCCGGTGTGGGTTCCCAACGGATCGCAGTCGGGGCCGGAGCCCGGTGACCAGCACCATCCGCCGGGTTGCCGCGTACGGCCGGCCCTATCGCCCCGCGCTGGCCCTGGGTGCGGCGCTGACCCTGGTCGAGGTTGCTCTCAGCCTGGCCCAGCCCTGGCCGATGCGCTGGATCGTCGACGGCGTGCTCTCGCCGGGGACCACTGCCCCGCCCGGCGGATCCCCATCTCTTCCTGGCTACGGCGGTCGGCAGCCTGGTGGCGCTGGTCGTCGCCGCCACCATCGTCGGCTACTGGGCCGCCCGGCTGCTCAGTGCCGGGCGGTCTGCACATCGCCAACGACCTGCGGCTCGACGTGCTCGACCGGCTGCAGCGCCAGTCCCTGCGCTTCCACGGCACCCACCGGGTGGGCGACCTCACCGCGCGGGTGACCAGCGATGTCGCCTACACCCAGGACATGCTCGTCCAGCTCTTGTCGACCCTGCTGCCCAGCAGCGTCCTGATCCTCGGCATGTTCGGCGTCATGCTGGCCCTCGACCCGGTGTTCACCCTGTTGGCGCTGCTGGTCACGCCCGCGCTGATCTGGGGCAGCCACCGGACCCGGCAACGGCTGCGGACGGCGGCTCGCCAGGTTCGCAAGTCCGACGGCCAGCTGGCCGCAGCCGCCACGGAGAACCTGTCGTCGATCCACCTGGTCCAGGCGTTCACCCTGGAGGAGGACCGGATGCGTCGGTTCGCCGGGCTGTCCAGCGACAACCTCGCCGCCGGCTTGGAGTCGGTCCGGGTCCAGTCCCGCTTCGGGCCGCTCGTCGAGTTCGGCAGTGTCGTGTCCACCGCGGTCGTGCTCTGGTTCGGAGCGCTGCGGGTGCTGGACGGACGACTTCACCCTCGGCGTGCTGCTGGTGTTCCTGGCCTACCTCGGCTCGCTCTACAAGCCGATCAAGTCCCTGGCCAAGCTGTCTACCGTGGTCAGCAAGGGCGCCGCGGCGGCGGAGCGGATCCTCGACGTCCTCGACACCCCGGTCGACATCGTCGACCGGCCGGGTGCTCGGGCGGCTGTGCTGCGCGGCGCCGTCGAACTGCGCAACGTCACCTTCTCCTACGGTCGTGAACCGGTGCTGGACGACGTGTCCTTCCAGATCTCGCCCGGGGAGAACATCGCCCTGGTCGGGCCCACCGGGGCCGGCAAGAGCACCATCGCGGCGTTGATCCCCCGACTGGTCGATGTCGACCTCGGGCAGCGTGCTGATCGACGGGATCGATGTCCGCGACCATCAGCTCTCCTCGCTCCGGGGCCAGATCGCCACCGTGCTGCAGGACACCGTGCTGCTGGACGGCACCCTGCGCGACAACATCATGTGCGGCTGGGCGGGAGCCCGGGACCGTGACGTCCGGCGGGCGGCGCGGCTGGCCCTGGTCGACGAGTTCGCCGACCGGCTCCCCGAAGGTCTCGACACCCCGATCGGCGAGCGCGGCACCAACCTGTCCGGCGGCCAGCGCCAGCGGGTCGCGATCGCCCGCGCGATCCTCCGCGATGCCCGCATCTTCATCCTGGACGAGCCCACCTCGGCCCTGGACGCCGGATCGGAGGAGCTGCTGGTCGCCGCGTTGGACAACCTGCCCGCTGACCGGACCCGGCTCGTCATCGCCCACCGGTTGTCGACTGTCCGCGACGCCGACCGGATCCTGGTCCTCGAGTCGGGACGGATCACCGAGGCCGGCAGCCACGAGGAGCTGCTGCGGCTCGACGGGCTCTACGCCCAGCTGGTGCGCTTCCAGGCCGGGCACGGACGGTTGTCCGCCGCCCTGGATCATCCGATCGTCGCCGGCCCCCGGCTGACCTAACGGGGCAGGTTGTCCCGGGCCCACAAGGCCGCCTGCACCCGGTCGGTGACCCCGATCCGGGCGAAGACGCTGGTCAGATGGGCTTTGACCGTACGCTCGCTGATCCCCAGCCGGCGGCCGATCTGCTTGTTGGCCAGGGCGTCGCCGACGAGCAGCAGCACCTCGACCTCTCGCGGCGTGAGCTCCGCGGCCCGCGGCGTACGACGCCGTTGGTCGAGCAGCACCCGACCGGCTCGCGGGTCCAGCGGTGCATAGCCGTCAGCGGCGGAGCGGACCGCCTCGAGCAGCCCCTCGGGGTCGGTGTGCTTGAGCAGATAGCCGCGAGCGCCCGCGTTGAGCGCCTCGAGGATGCGCGACTCCTCACCGTACGAGGTGAGCACGACCACCACCGTGGTCGGGCTCGTCGGTCGTGATCTGGCTGGTGGCCCGCACGCCGTCGAGAACGGGCATCGACAGATCCATCAGCACGACATCGGGCTGGAGCTGGCCGGACCAGCTCGACGGCTCGGCTCCATCGCCAGCACTACCCACCACCTCGATGTCGTCGGCGGTGGAAAGCAGGCGCTCGAGACCTTGGCGCACGATGGCGTGGTCGTCGACGAGCAGGATGCGGATCATCGGTGTGGTACCTCCAGTGTCAAGACGGTGCCTTTGCCGAGCGTGGAACGCATCGACACAACGGCACCCTGATCAGCCGCCATGCCGGCGAGCGCGCGCAGGCCGAGATGGCCCTCGCGTTGCGGAACCTCGGAGCCGTCCATGCCGCGCCCGTCGTCGACCACATCCATCCGGGTCAGACCATCGATGTCGCGGATCACGATCTCGACGCGGCTGGCATCGGCGTGGGCGACGACATTGCGTACGGCCTCCTGGGCGACCCGGAACAAGAGCTGGGTTGCGGTAACGGGCAGTCGGGAGAGGTCGGCGTCGACGCTGAGCGAGGTCTGGAGCCCACGACGCTCGACCCCGGCCAACAGGTCGGTGAGAGCCGACTCGACCCCTTCCTCGTACAGGTTGGGCGGATAGATCTCGACCAACAGCGAGCGGAGCGAGCGAACCGCCGCCCGGACCTGGGCGGCGGCGACCTCGACCTCACCCGGTTCGCGGTCCCCGACGTCCCGCCCCCTGCTTCGGGCGCGGTCGCGGGCCATGCCACCGAGGGAGAAGGCGACACCGGCTAGGTCCTGGACCACGCCGTCGTGCAGATCACTGGCGATCCGACGCCGCTCCTCCTCGGTGGCGGCCAGAGCCCGGCGCAACATGGCCTCGCGTTGGGCCTGGGCTGCGCGCAACCGGCGGGCCAAGGACAAGGCGATGGGCAGCTGAAGCAGCTCCAGAAGGAGCAGAGCGCCCAGAAAGTACGGCGCGAACTGCAGCCAGATCGCCCGACCGGCCGCCGCGACGCCGTTGTAGCGGAAGTAGGCCTCGTAGAGCAGCGGGGTGCCGCCGGGAGTGGCGATCCCCTGATAGACCTCGAGCAGCTGCACCGCCGGTTCTTCGTACTGGTTCTCGGGCTCGGTGAGATCGCTGATCTCGGCATCGGCCGACCCAGTCCGGAGGGCCTCGAGGTCGTCCTCATCCAGCGGAAAGCTCCGCCCGACCAGTCGTGACTCGTCGGAGTAGACGATCCGGCCGTCGGCGGTCCAAATCTTCACCCGGACCAGCGAACCTCGCAACACCTGCCCGCGTACGACGCGGTCGAGTCGGCTCAGACTCGCGGGGTCGCCGGTCAGGATCCCGTCGTCGAGCACCGGCTCGATCGCCACCTCGGCGGTCAGGGAGGTGACCTGGATGGCGTCGCGGATCGCCTCCTGGGTTCCCGTGGCTCGGCTCACCGATGCCGTGACGACAGCCACCACCACCAGGGCTACGAGCCCGGTCATGGCGTAACCCAGGATCAGTCGTGAGATGCGGAGCGGGCGGGTGGGATCATCCGGGACCGTCACCGACCTGTGCTGCTGGTCCGGGCTGGTGCCGACGACCTCAGCCAGCATCGGGTGCCACCTTGCTTCAGTCGGGGAATGGATCGACAACGCACCAGGGGACCCCCTGATCAGCTGGCCACGCTCGTCCTAGGTAGGACGAGCCGGACGGCACTCAGGTTCACTTCGAGGGTTTATTTGTCTCCCGCCATCTCGAAAAAGGGACGACAAGTCACCACGGCTTCGTTTCGCGAATGCCACCGATGCGCATTTCTCGCCATTGTTCGAACACGCCGGTGGCTCGCGCCTTTACTACGTAAACTCAACAAATGTCGTCATCGTCGGTGACGCTCAGCGGCTGCTCGATCTCGCCCTGCGAATACGTCTTCCCGGCGTGACCGGACCCAGTTGATCAGGCTCAATCGTTTGCGGATGTCCCGATCAGACCCAGGCTCTGCGCCTTGATCACCGCTTCGAGCTGGCTGTTCACGCCCAGTTTCGCGTGTAAGGACTTGATGTATCCGCGGCAGGTGTGCAGCGTGATCCCGAGCACCCGCGCGATCCCCTTGGCCGCCATACCCTGGCCGAGATAGGTCAGCACCTCCAGCTCGCGCTGGGTGAGCGCCGGGACGTTCTCCCGCGGCGCAGCCGAGACCGGGGAGAGGCTCTTGAACGCGGAGGGGGCGACCAGCATCTGGCCAGGACGGACCCGCCGGAGCACATCGATCATGTCGGCCAGCGACCCATCCTTGGGAATGAACGCTGAGGCGCCCGCCTGCGCGGCCCGTGACACCCAGTCCGGATCCTTGTGCGCCGTGACGACTGCGATCACGGTTTCTGGCACCGCATCGCGGATCCGCCGCGTCGCCTGCAGGCCGTCCTGCCGTGGCATCTGGATGTCCATCACCACGATGGTGGGCCGTAGTGCGGTCGCCAGGGCGACTCCCTCGGAGGCCGTTGTGGCCGTTCCCACGCACCGCATGCCCGGCACGGTGTCCAACGACGCCGACAACAAGTCGGCGAACGACCGGTGGTCATCGACGATCAGGATCGTCGAATCCTCCGGCTGCTCACCCGTCGGACCCCCGACGGAAGTCATTTCCTCCACCACCCGTGTTCGCCCCCGAGCCATACGCTTTGTTTGCCTTCCCAATTGTAGGAAAGGAAGCGAAGCCTGTCTGGCGGAACGTTGAATTGCGTTCACGCTTGCGTCCATCCAGATGGCCCCCCGAACGAAACCTGCGGCCATGCAGATGGATCTCAAGACCGTCGGTGGCCCTGCCGGTGAATTCAGACGAAATCAGCGGGCATCAGGCTTTGGTCCGCATAGCACCGGTTTCTGATTGGGTGCCGCCGACGACGGACAGGGCCCGTCGCGGGAAGAAGCGACGGGCCCTGTCGTGGTCCGATGAGACGGACCGTTCCCCGGGGGGCGGGGAGTTTATCGAGCTCGGGACTAGCCGAGCGTGACCGTGACCGGGCCGGCGGTGCCGCCCATGCTGGAGTCAGCGAAGATCCGGCCTGGGTTGGTCGTGGCCGCTGAACCGGTCCGGACCCGCAGGGTCCAGGTGCCACCGGTGGCCGGGGCTGCTGCCGCGGTGACCGGTGCAATGCCCAGGACCAGGGCCGGGTTGTTGGCCGAGCGGACCGTGACCGTGGCTCCGATGGTCGTGGCGGTGCCGCTGACCCGGAAGTCACCGGACTTCCACTTCGGCCCGACGGCGGTGACCGTGTCAGCGATGGCCGCGACCTTGACCTCGTCGGTCTTGGTGACGCCGTCATCGCTCACCGTGAGCTTGAAGGTCAGAGCGTCGTTGGTCATTGGGTATTTGAACAACGGCAGGGTGAACGACGGCTTCAGCGTGGTCGCGTCTGCCAGGGGTGTGGTGACCTTGTTCGGATCGGTGGGGCTGGTCAGGACCTGTTCCCACTTGACCGTGCCGTTCGAGCCGAGCTTGGAGGCGCTGCCGTCGAGCGTGACCTTCGTGTTGCGCTTGGCCCGGATGTCGGCCCCGGCGTCGGCCGTGACCGCTCCGAGAGCCGTGAAGGTCTTGGTTGACACCGGGTCGCTCTGGCCGTTGGCGTTGATTGCCGTCACCTTGACCGTGTAGGTCTCGCCGGCCTGTAGTCCGGTGATGGTTGCCGTGGGCACGGTGACCAGCTGTGCGTCCTCGAACGGCGCTCCCGCGGCGTCGAACGCCTGGACCGAGAACCCGGTGATGCTGGGGTCGTTGGACGTCCAGTTCACCGTCACGCTACCCACACCGAGGACCGGCTCGGCCAGCACCGGGGCGACCGGGTCGGGGGTGTCGGTGATGGTGTAGCTGGCCGAGTCGCTGCTGAGGTTGCCCGCAGTGTCGAAGGCGACCCAACGCAGTTCACTGGTGGCCGGGATGGCGACCGGACCGGTGTAGTGAGCCGCCGATGCCGACACGGCGTCGCCGTCGAACAGGTTCTCGACGGTGGGATCGGTCGTGTAGTAGATGTCGGTGTTCGCCTCATTCGACTTCAGGGTGACCGTCTGGGCCACCTTGTAGGTCCCTCCGGCGGGCGTCGCCGTGACGACCGGAGGAGTGGAGTCCACCTCCGGGTGCACGTTGACGGCGGGGAAGGTGAGACCGGTGCTGCTCTCGGACACGATCTCCACGTCATAGTCCTGGCCGGCGGCCAGGCCGGTCAGGGTGGTCGTCTTGGCCGCCTGGCCGGCGATGCGCTTGCCGATCACGGCCCGCTCGCCGTTGGTCGAGGTTTGAGCAACCGCGTTGACGTGGTAGCCGGTGATGACCGGGGTGCCGGGAATGGCCACAGCTGGCGTCCAGCTCAGCTTGTAGCCGCCGGTGACCTTGGCCGCAGTGACGTTGGTCGGGCCGACCGGGCCGGAGCCGAGAGGGCCGTTCGGGCAGCCGCCCATTCCGGGCCCGCCCAGCTCGCCGAACTCGGCGATGGTCAAGCCCTGCCGGTTGGCGTCGGCGTCCTCGACCTGCCATGACATGAGGCGCTCGCCGCCGCCGGTGGCGGCCTTGGCGGCAATCGCCGGATCGAGGTACTCGTAGGTCGCGGTGAAGGTCGAACCGCTGGTCTCCAGCGACGAGGAGTAGCCGCCCTTGGGGGCAGCCACCATCGGGCCCGGCACCGCACGGACATCGCGGCGGTTGATGGCGGTGTCCCTCAGGTCGGGGTTGACCACGCGCTGCTCGAGCTGCAGGGGGTTGTCGGCCGCACCGAGCCGGCCGAGCACCTTGACGATGTTGGAACCGGCGGAGTACTGCACCTCGGTGACGGCGGAGCCGGCGACGATGGTGTCACCGGCGGCCTGACCAGCGAACTTGATCGTGACGACGTCCCCGCCCTGGATGTCGGGCGTGACCTTCAGCCCCGTGCCGGCGCCCCAGCAGTAGCCGCCGGGGTGGTTGACCTCGAAGGCGACGTCCCCCTCCTCGACGACGCCCTGGGCCGAGCCGACGATTCCCACGCCGGGGCGGGAGACCTCCATCGGTCGCGGTCTCGCCGAGGTGGTCCTGGTAGCCCTCGATCGTGACGAAGTCCCGGTCCGGGAACACCACGATGTTGTCGGGGAAGGCAGGTGGGGCGGCGTTGGCCACGCCGGCGGTCAGCGCGACCAGGCCGGTCGTGCTCACCGCGCCGATCACAAGCATGGCGACGCCGCGGCGGGCCGTGACGGCGGACAACGCCGTGGGGCCTCGCTTCGCTCGGCGTGCCCCGAGTTGGTCTGGGTTCATGATTTCCCCTGAGTTGCTGACTGGTCGGGTTTGCGACCAATGGGTGTTGTTTGGCCCGACTGCCGGGCTCCCCCAAGCCTTCGGGTCGACGGCCGATCCCATAAGCCCGATTCGTGGGGGACCCCTGCCCCCACGTTTGGGGGTCCGGGGGGGTGGGCCGGCCGAACTGGCCGCCGGTCCCCCAGATTGGGGTGTTCCTCACCCCCCGCTTCAGGGCTGTAGAGACCAGCCTCGGCACCGCAGGATAAGGGTCAGCGCGGGGGTGCAGCAGGTCCGAGCCACGACGGCAAGGCGTGCGAAGAGCTTCTCATCCCTGCCCCAATCCACTGGCAGGCTCGTTTTAGAGGAAACCGATGAGACTTTCACGCAGAGACGCACTCAAGCTCGGTGGTCTGGCCACCGTTGGCGCGGCCGGTCTGGCCCTTCCGTTCGGCCGCTCGGTCAGCGGCGGCACACCCAGTCTGCTGCCTACCAAGAACTTCCCGAAGCCGTACGCGGCGGCCTTCGCCCGGCTCCCGGTGCTCGCCCCGTACAAGACGGCCGTTGACGACGAGGGGCCGATCAACTACTACGACGTCACCGCACGAGCCGGCGCGGTCGGCATCGTGCCCGGCCTGATGACTCCCGTGCTGGGCTATGCCGGCGAGGTGCCGGCTCGACGGATCGATGTGGACCAGGGCACACGGGTGGCGATGACGATGCGCAACGCTCTCCCCAAGCTGCACCCCACCTTCGGCACGCCGATGGACATCTCCACCCACCTGCACGGCTCCGCCTCGCTTCCCGAATACGACGGCTACGCCTCCGACATCACCGCCGTGGGCCAGAAGAAGGTCTACAAGTACCCGAACTTCCAGCCCGCCCGGACCTTGTGGTACCACGACCACGGCGTCCACTACACCGCTCAGAACGCGTACTCCGGCCTGGCCTCGCAGTATCACCTGCATGACCCGGTCGAGCGCGCCCTCCTCCCCCAGGGTGAGTTCGACGTCGCGCTGACGATGTCGGACATGATGTTCCAGGCCAACGGCTCGCAGCTCTACGACGACCGGACCCACTCCGGGCTGTGGGGCGACGTGATCCTGGTCAACGGCCGGCCGTGGCCGGTGATGCAGGTCAAGAAGCGGATCTACCGCTTCCGGTTGCTGAACGCCTCACTGTCACGGTCCTACCGGCCCTCGCTGAGCCCCGCCGTGCCGACCTACATGGTCGCCACCGACGGAGGTCTGATGCCCAAGAGCCAGGCCGTCAGCCAGTGGCGGCACGGCAGCGCCGAGCGGTACGAGTTTCTCGTCGACTTCCGTAACGTCAAGGCCGGCACCCGGATCGAGCTCAAGAACCTCAGCAACCCGAACAACCGGGACTTCGACAACACCGGCAAGATCATGGCCTTCGACGTGGTCGACGACCCGTTCGACAAGTCCGACCCGACCTGGAGCACGATCCCGGTCCTGCTCAACCCCACCGACGTGATGAGCCTGCAGCCGACGAGCCGGATGAAGGTCCGCAACATCCAGGTGAAGCGCGACGACACCACCAACGAGTGGAACCTCAACGGCGAGACGTGGCACGACGTGGTCGACTCGGGCTACAAGTCCGTGCTCGCCAACCCCGGCCTCGGCGACTCCGAGATCTGGGAGATCGAGAACAAGTCCGGCGGCTGGTTCCATCCGGTGCACATCCACCTGATCGACTTCAAGATCCTCAGCCGCAACGGCAACGCCCCGTTCAACTACGAGCTCGGCCCCAAGGATGTCGTCTACGTCGGCGAGGGCGAGAAGGTGCGGCTGCTGATGACGTTCGGTCCGCACCGTGGGAAGTACATGGTGCACTGCCACAACCTCCCGCACGAGGACCACGACATGATGCACCAGTTCAGCGTCGGGCTGAAGGACGGCGACTACGACGACCACGACCCGATCGAGGCCGACCGGCCGACCGACGACTCCTGACCGACGATGCGCTGGAAGATGGTGGCGGCCGGGGTCTGCGTGCTGGCCGCCGGGGTGGTCGTACGGACCTCGGTCCTCGACGTGGTGTCGGTCGCCTCCGACAGCATGAGCCCCACGGCCTGCACCGGCGACACCGTGGTGCTCGCGCGGATCGGCACCGGTTCGGTGGCGGTCGATGACATCGTGACGTTCCCGAACCCACAAGACGGTTCGGCCACCATCAAGCGGGTGGTGGCCTTGGCCGGCCAGCAGGTGGCGATCCGCGACGCCCAGCTCGAGGTCGACGGAAAACCGGTCGTCGAGCCGTACGTCGATCACGCCACCATCGACGGCGTCTACTTCGGCCCGGTCACCGTCCCTGCCGGGACGGTGTTCGTGCTCGGTGACCACCGGGAGATCTCGATCGACTCACGCTCGTACGGAGCGATCCCGGCATCCAGCATCGACGGCCGGCTGGTCGGACGGCTGCGGAACACCTGCCCCGGCTGAGCCGCAGCGCCGAGCCCGGGCAGACTGCAACGCTCACGCGGTTCTGGTAGCGGCCCCGACCGCCGGCAGAGTGCGGCGGCGGGCCCGGCTGATCACGTGCCGGCGGAAGAGGTCAGCCGCGGGCAGCAGCCGGTGGTCCTCCGACCAGGCCAGCCCGATCTCGCGGGACGCGTAGACGTCGGTGATCTCGAGGTAGCGCACCGGTCCGACAGCCACGTCGGGGGCTCGGCCACCCGAGGCCGGCAGCACCGCCACGCCGAGCCCCGCGGCGACGAACCCGCGCAGGGTCTGGATGTCCTCACCCTCGAAGCTGACCAGCGGTGCGAACCCGGCCGCCCGACACAGGTCGTCGCAGTACTGCCGGAGCAGCGACGACGGCCTGAGCATCAAGAAGGGCTCGTCGGCGGCATCGGCGAGCCGAACCTGGTCCAGCTCCGCCAGCCGGTGCTCCGCCGGGACCGCCAACCGCAACGGCTCGTCCATCAGCCGGTGGCGCTGGGCCGCCAGGTCCGCCGGGCGGGCCGTGGAGATGATCAGATCGGAGTCTCCCCGCTCGAGGACCGAACCGACGAGCTCGTCGCGCACCTGGGTCAGCTTGAACTTGATGCCGGGATGCTGGGCCCGGAAGCTGCTGAGCAGATCGGGCACCAGCCACGTCCCCAGCGACACCTGGAACGCCAACCGCACCGTCCCCGTTTCTGGGTCGACCACCTGCTCCACCGCAGCCAGACCGTCGTCGAGCTGGTGCAGCATGGCGTCCACGTGCTTCTTGAACACCGACCCGGCTTCGGTCATCCGCAGGATCCGACCCGAACGGCGCAACAGGGGCGTGCCCATCTCCTTCTCGAGCCGGGCCAAGGCCCGGGAGACGCCGGGCTGACTCACCTGCTCGAGGTCGCTGACCTCGGTCACCGTCACCCCGTCGGCCACCTGCTGGAACCAGCGCAGCGCATCCGTGTCCACATACATGACGATAACGCATGGATTATATGTAAAGCAGTCATTAGACACATTGATCGACGTTCCGCAGACTTGATGCATGACCTCGAACAGCACGCACAGCGTCCGCAGGACATCGGCCGGAGCTTGGCTCCGGTCGCGCTGGACCGCCTACGTCGCGGTCAACGAAAAGCACTTCCGCACGATGCGTACGGCGTCGTCGGCATCGACCGGCACCGTTCCGCACTGGAAGTTCTGACCCGCAAGACCACTCGAAACTAAGGACATCATCATGCAGCTCCTCACCAATGTCGCCCTGCTCCTCGGCGTCGTCGCCATCGTCGTCAGCTGGTTCGTGGCCGTCGGCCTGCTCAAGAGCGACAAGGCCGGCAGCCCCCGTCCCGACCAGACCACCGAAACCGACGCCCGTCTCGACGACGTGCTGACCGGCTCCCGCTCCAACTGAGATCCCCCCTAGGCACACGGTCGTGAACTGCGGCATCCTGCAGAAGCTGGACTGCTTCGCGGCCGCGCCGATTGACGGCTAGACCGCCCACAACCTGCCGAGCCCCCGAGGAGTGGCTGATGACCACATCGGACCTGAGGTCACGCCGGGTCGGCAGGTGGGCACGCTTCGTCCGGGTCGAGGCAGCCGAGGGTGACCATCCGGTCACGCCGCTCGAACTGCTCTTCGACCTGGTGTTCGTCTTCGCCATCACCAATGTCACGGCCTTCATGGCGCATGACCTGAGCTGGCGCAGCCTGCTGCGCGGCCTGGTGATGATCGCCCTGCTGTGGTGGGCCTGGTGCAGCTATGCCTGGCTGGGCAACCAGGCCCGGGCCGACGAGGGGATCGTCCGCGCCGCACTCGTGACCGCGATGGCCGCGATGTTCTTGGTCGCACTGACCATCCCCGAGGCGTGGGACGACCACGGCGGCGGACTCGACGCCCCCGTGCTGCTGGCGGCGGCCATCGCCGTGGTCCGCGGGATCCACCTCGCGGTCTACGCGGTGGCGGCCCGGGGAGACGCCGGACTACGCCGCACGCTCGTTCGGACCGCCCCTCCCGTCGCGGCTTCGGCGATCCTGCTGGTCGTCGGGGCAACCCAGAGCGGCGTCACCCAGACCGTGTTGTGGGTGCTGGCCCTGGTCGTCGACTACGTCGGCGTCTACGTCTCCGGGGCCGAGTGGCGGCTGCCCTCTCCCGCGCACTTCGCCGAGCGGCACGGCCTGATGATCATCATCGCGCTCGGCGAGTCCTTGATCGCGATCGGCGTCGGCCTCAACGACCATCCCGTCACCGTCCCGGTGGTGGTCGTGGCCCTGCTCGGGATGATCGTCGCGGTCGGCTTGTGGTGGGCCTACTTCGACGTCGTCGCCCCGGTCGCCGAGCATGTGCTGGCCCAGAAGACCGGAGCCGACCGGATCCGACTGGCTCGCGACTCCTTCACCTACCTGCACTTCCCGATGGTGGCCGGCATCATCTTCCTCGCCCTGGGGCTCAAGAAGGTCACCGAGTACGTCGGTGACACCGAGCACCACCACCTCGCCGACCCGGTGCCCCTGCTGGCTCTGCTGTCGGCGTACTGGGGCGTCGCGGTCTACCTGCTGGCTCACCTCGCCTTTCGGCTGCGCAACGTCGGCTCGGTGAACCGTCAGCGGCTGGTCGCCGCGGCGGTCCTGCTGCTCGCCCCGCTGGCCGTGCTGCGTCTGCCGGCGATCGTGCAGCTCGGCGTCCTGGCCGCGATCATGGTCACCCTGGTCGGCTTCGAAACACTTCGCTACGCCGATGCTCGGCGAGCCATCCGGCATGGCCACGGGCCCGCTGACTCCCCGACGGGCTGAGCACCGAGTCTTTCCCGGATGTCCGCTTTAGGACATGTCATACACCGGACACAGGGATTGCTCCAGAATTGCGTGCGGTGTCGCTACGCTCGTGCACAGAAAGAGGATCTCCGGGCTCTCCCCCGCCAAGTTGACGATCCTCGGCCGCTCGGGGGCGGGCCTACCTGACGAAGTCAGCCCCTGAGCAGGCCTCTTCCTTGTGAACCGCGCCGCGCCGTACGACCATCGCGTCGTTGTGACGACCACCACCACGCCGTCAGGTCGGCCATGGCATCTGTCAGCCGACCTGCGCGGGAACTGTTCGACATGGGCGTGACCACGATCTCCGATGACGAGCTGCTGTCCACCGGACCCGTGCGGCGCTGGACCCCCAGACGGGTGCTAGTGACCAGGTCCGCTGCCGAGCATCCGCACGCCCAACAGATCGTGCAACGCTGCGAAGCGGCCGGTGTGCCGACGAT
This sequence comes from uncultured Actinomycetota bacterium, assembly GCA_963740705.1. Taxonomy (GTDB): domain Bacteria; phylum Actinomycetota; class Actinomycetes; order Propionibacteriales; family Propionibacteriaceae; genus Microlunatus. The sequence continues at coordinate 126,459 of CAVUGB010000004.1, read as the reverse complement.
CGAGCTCCTGCCCAACGACCGTCTGCCCGGGCTCCGGCGGGCGACCGAACGGGAGGAGTACGCCGCCGCCAAGACCACCATGGCGGTCGTCGTCGCTCCGCCCAGCGCCCTCAAACCTCAGCCCATCCCACCGAGTGCCGACTGGCGGATCGACCTGGCCCGGGGCTGTCCTGCGCACTGCCAGTACTGCTACCTCGCTGGTTCGCTCAACGGCCCGCCGATCACCCGGGTGTTCGCCAACCTCGACGCGGTGCTGGCGGGCATCGGCACCCACGCCGGCCGCGGCACGGTGACCAGCCACACCGCGGAGCGCGGACACGAAGGAACGACCTTCGAGCTGTCCTGCTACACCGACCCGCTGGGCATCGAGCACGTCACGGGCAGCATCGCCGAGGCCGTGCGCCGGGTCGGGTCGGGGACGTACGGTGACGACGTCCAGCTCCGCTTCACCACCAAGTTCGACGACGTCGCCGACCTGCTCGCCATCGACCACCAGCGACGGACCCGGGTTCGCCTGTCGGTCAACGCGGCGGCGGTCGCCAGCCGGTTCGACGGCGGCACGGCACCGATGGCCGGTCGGTTGACGGCGCTGCGTCGGCTGGCGCTGGCCGGATACCGGGTCGGTCTGACCATCGCCCCGGTGATGCCCGTGCCCGACTGGCAGCAGGGGTACGCGGAGCTGCTGGACAACGTCGCGGCGGCGCTGGCCGGGGTGCCCGATCTCGACCTGACGACCGAGATCATCACCCACCGGTTCACGCCGAACAGCAAGGAGATCCTGCTCAGCTGGTACCCGAACACCAAGCTGGAGATGGAGGAGGACCTCCGCAGCCAGAAGCGTTCCAAGTTCGGTGGCGTGAAGTACGTGTACCCGCGCGAGACGATGGCCGCGATGCGGACCTGGTTCACCCGGGAGCTGCGCGAGCGGCTGCCCGAGGCCCAGCTGCTCTACTGGACCTGAGCTGAGGCAGCTTCCTCAGATCGTCGGATGATGACGATTGGGGAAGCCACGCCCCGACAACGGTAGGCCGGGTTCCCCGTTGTCAGCCGCACGAGCAGCGGCCCCTTGACCGACGATCAGTGCCGGGAGTGAATGGCCTATGAGCAACGACATGGCGACCGATCAGTCGAGCCGGGCCGGTGGCGGCGACGACCTCGATCGCATCATTGCTGAGTTCGAGCAGGCGGCCGAGCCGTACGGCCAGTACCGCTCGACCACCGCTCCTCCGGGTGGAGCCGCCGCGGCCCTGGAGGTGATCGGTCTCGTGGTCGGCATGGCTTCACTGCTGGTCAGCCTCATCCAGTGGGCGGAAGCCCGGTTGGAGAAGGGTCGGTCTCGCACGCCCGACTTCCGGTCCATGCTCGACGATCTGGTCGAGGGCCGGCTGTCACCCGTCGAAGCCAGGGACATCGTACGAAGCTGGCGCCCCGACCTGACGGCGGTAGAGGTGGCCGACCTGCTCAGCGGCGGCCAGATCGATGCCTATCGGGATGTGCTGATCCGGCTCGGCTATCCCGAGGATGTCGCCGACGCCATCGTGCGGGAAGCCACTCGAGGACTGCTCGCCGGCGCCGATCCCGAGCCGCCCGTCGACTGACAGTCGTCAGGGCCACCCGGTTCGACGCGGCTCCGGAGGGTGCTGGTCAGTGCACGTTCGCTCCGACCTGCACCCTTACCGGCGCTGGGTCAGCTGCTGGCCTGGCCGCCGCTGACGTCGCCGCGCCACTGCCCGGTCTCGGTGCCACGGCTCTCGATGAACCGCTTGAACTCCTCGGCGGACTTGTCGACCTGACGCTGGTCGATGTTCAGCGCCGCACCGGCCTTCTCCACCAGACCCTCGGGCTCCCAGCCCAGCTCGATGTTCACCCGGGTCGACGTTCCACCCAGCGACTCGAAGGTGACCCGACCGCTGTTGCCGCCGGTGTCGCCACCGGTGCTGCGCCACGCGACGAGCTGGTCGGCAGTCTGTTCGGTGATCTCGGTGTCGTACTCACGGGTGACGCCGCCGACCTTGACCACCCAATGGCTGTGGGTGTCATCGGTCTGGGTGATCGACTCCACTCCGTCCATGAACTCCGGGAAGGACTCGAACTGGGTCCACTGGTTGTAGGCGGTGCTGACGGGAACGTCGACCTCGACGCTCTTCGAAACGGTGCTCACCTTTCGACCTCCTGATCATGGCCCGTCCTGGGCAACAGGCTCGGTTTACACAGTAAACCGGGCCCAAAATCCTGGCTGAGCTTCGCTGCGGAAACGCGGGCCGAGCTGGGGGCGGGAAACGCGGGCCGACTCAGTCCGTGTGAGCGATGATCAGGACCGCCGCGAGGAGGCCGGCTCGCGTGGCGGCGATGTTGTTGCCGATCCGCTCGACGAAACGGGGTCCGAAGATCGCTGCCGGGCTGAGCCGCGGCGGGGGGCCGACCGGAGCCGCCGTGACCGCGGTGCGGTCTTCGGTGCGTCCGATCCGGAAGCCCGCTTGCTCCAGGGCGGCGACGTAGTCAGCGGGTGACTCGACGAATGACGACCGGCTGTCCTCGGCCCACGGCAAGGGATACGTGAGCTCCCCCGGTGCCACCCGCATCTGCTCGTACACTGCGAACGAGCCACCCGGCCCGAGGACTCGACGAACCTCGTTGAACACGGCCGCCTTGTCGGGAATGTTCATCCCGACGTGCACCATCATCGCCCGGTCGAAGGTTCCGGTGGCGAAGTCCAGCTGTTCACCGGCCGAGAGGCGAAAGTCCACCGACGCCGCGAGTCCCACCCGAGCGGTCAGACCCTGGGCGGCCGCAATGAACTCGGGTGACAGGTCGACCCCGATCACTGCGCAGCCGTACTCGGCTGCGGCCATCCGCGCCGGTCCTCCGATCCCACAGCCGACGTCCAACAGGTGCGATTCGGCGCTCAGATCCAGCTGGGCCAGCAGATGACGAGTGGCCTCGGAAAAGCCTGCGTGCAGCTGGTCGACCGCGGACAGGTCCGCCACGGTGAGGTTGGCCGGGTCAGCGCCTGCTCCGGTGAGCCCGGCGACGATGCCCGCTTCCAGGTCGTCGCCACCGTAGTGGCGTCGGACCAGCTCGGCGACGTCCATCAGCAACCACCCCCGGTCCACCACACTATCCACTGGCACCGCGGTCCACCGGCCGTCCGGCGAAGTGGACCGCTGAGTCAACCGGCCCGAGCGTTCCACCAGCGAGGCCAGCCTCCAGGGGCTAGTGTCGTAGCGTCCACGGGCTGGCCGCCACTCAGCGAGGAGATCGTGTGCCTGACTTCAGCGGTTTCAACCACATCGCCCTGACGGTTCGCGACCTCGACGTCAGCCAGCGCTTCTACTGCGACTTGCTCGACTTCATGCTCGTGCTGGACATCGGCTACGGCCGCTTGTGCATCCACCGGAAGACCGGGTTCACGATCGCCCTGCTGCGACCGGACGGCGCCGGCGACGAGCCGTTCAGCCCACTGCGAACCGGCCTGGACCATCTCGGACTGGCCGCCGCCTCGCGCGACGAGCTCGTGCAGTGGGAGCAGCGGCTCCGAGCCGCCGGCGTGCCTTACAGCCCGATCCAGGACATGCCCCTCGGTCATCACCTGAACTTCACCGACCCGGACGGGATCGCGCTGGAATTCCAAGCCCCGAACGCCATCTATGCGGCAGCACTCGACGAGCTCGCGTCGACCGACCTCTCGGACGACGAGGTGCGCGCCCGGGCGGCCCAACTGCTGCAACTGCCGGCCTGACCGGCCTGACCGGCCTGCGACCTGGTCGTCAAGATCATCAACGTGGACCGGACGCCCGGGTTCATGATCAACTCACGTCGAGGATTTCCAGCATCGCCTCATCCGTGACCGGAGTGAAGTCTCGGTAGTGGCGCTGGACGGCGACGAAGTGTGACGGCGCGTGCACACAGACGACCTCGTCGGCTTCGCGAAAGTCGTCGAGCGCCTGAGCCGGGGCGACGGGCACCGCGAGGACAACCCGCCGGGCCCCCAGCTGTCGGGCCACAGCGCAGGCTGCTCGGGCCGTCGACCCCGTCGCCAGACCGTCATCGACGATCACCGCGATCCGGCCGTCCAGGTCGATCCGCTGGCGGTGGCGTCGCACCTGCTCGACCCGCTCCTGCAGGCGGAGCTGCTCGCGGCGCTCGACCGCCTCGAACGCGGCGGCACTGACCCCGCCCTGGTCGCGCACCTCCTGATCGACGACGCGTACGCCGTCCTCACCGATCGCGCCCATGGCCAGCTCGGGCCGGTCCGGTCGACCGAGCTTGCGGACGACGATGACGTCCAACGCTGCGTGCAGGGCCGTCGCCACCTCGCGGGCCACCGGCACGCCGCCCCGGGGCAGACCCAGCACGACGACGTCGGACCCCCGCAGAAACGCCAGCTGTTCGCCGAGCCGGCGACCGGCCTCGACGCGGTCAACGAACACGGCTCCTCCTCGGCCACCTCGTACGTTCTCACTGTCCGCGCTGGGGCCGTGCACGGCAAGCCCGGGTGACCGGCCGTCAGAGCCGAGTGGCGGTGCGCACCAAGGCGGCCAGCGTCAGCGACGTGCTCTGCGGCGGCCACGCGATGACGGTCGTCACCCGCGGCGCGTCCACCAACGGCACCACAGCGAGTCCACCACGCAGCTGGCCCCGCACCGATTCGGGCAGCACGGCCATGGTGCGTCCCAGGCCGATCAGCTGGACCAGCTGCTCGTGGCTGCGCACTTGCGGACCAGGACCGGCAGGATAGCTACCGTCTGAGCGGGGCCACCGGGGCTGCGGCAGATCGGGGAGGGCGCTGAGCTCGTCCAGGCTCAGCTGGCTCCGGCCGCTGAACGGGTGACCAGCCGGCAGGACGGCCACCTGACCCTCCGAGCTCAGCTGTTCGGTGTCCAGTCCGGCCGTCGAGTCGAAGGGCCGGTGCAGCAGGGCCACGTCGGCCCGGCCGTCGCGCAGCAGCCGTTCCTGCTCACCCGGGCCACAGAGCAGCACCTCCACCTCGACGGCTCCCGGCTCCGCGGCGTACGCGTCGAGCAGCTTGGCCAACAGCTCCTCCGACGCGCCCGCCTTGGTGACCAGGACCAGCCGGGCCCCACCCTCACTCGCTCCGGCCCGGCGCGTCCGTCGCTCGGCGGCCGGCGACCGCGTCGAGTGCCGCCGAGCCTTCGCGGAGCAGCACCGACCCGGCCTCGGTCAAGGCGACGCCACGGCTCGAGCGCTCCAGCAGGGCCACGCCGAGCCGTCGTTCGAGCTGTTGGATGGCCCGCGACAACGGAGGCTGGGCGATGCCCAGCCGGGCAGCGGCTCGGCCGAAGTGGAGCTCCTCGGCGACCGCGACGAAGTACCGCAGCTCCCGGGTCTCCACGCCGCCAGGGTAGACCAGGGCCGTCATGACCTGGGCTGATACCCGGGCGGTATCAGCCGCCACCTGATCGGTACTGGTCGACGGCCGACCGGTGGAGCACCCTCGAGGAGTGACTGAGCAGACAACAGACCAACAGACCATCGCGCTGGTGACCGGCGCCAACAAGGGAATCGGGTACGAGATCGCGGCCGGCCTCGGTGCGCTCGGCTGGAGCGTTGGCGTCGGCGCCCGCGACGAGAGTCGACGCAACGCCGCCGTGGAGAAACTGAGGGCACACGGGGTCGACGCCTTCGGCGTAGCGCTGGACGTCACCGATGACGCCAGCGTCGCCGCCGCCGCCAAGCTCATCGAGGACCGCTCAGGGCGGCTGGACGTGCTGGTCAACAACGCCGGCGTGACCGGCGGCATGCCGCAGGACCCGACCCAGGTCTCCCCCGAGCAGGTGCGGATGGTGGTCGAGACCAACGTCATCGGCGTCATCCGGGTCACCAATGCCTTGTTGCCGCTGCTCCGTCGATCGACATCGCCTCGGATCGTGAACATGTCCAGCAGCGTTGGATCTCTGGCTCGTCAGACCGCGACCGACGGGGAGGGCTCCACCGGTCCGATCTCCGGCGCCTACTCGCCGTCGAAGACCTACCTCAACGCGGTGACCGTGCAGTACGCCAAGGAGCTGCGCGACACCAACATCTTGATCAACCTCGGCTGCCCCGGCTTCGTCGCCACCGACCTCAACGGCTTCCGCGGCGTCCGCAGCCCGGAGCAGGGCGCCGCGATTGCCATCCAGCTCGCGACCCTGCCCGACGACGGACCCACCGGCGGCTACTTCGAGGACGCCGGCGTCATCCCCTGGTGAGGGTTGGCGTTTCGCGCCCGAGGGTTGGCCTCGGTCGGTCAGCAGGGATCGGACCACCTCGTACGGATTCGCCCGGAACCACCTCTTCACTGTCGTCACCGATGCTCGGCCGTGCCCGCCAACGGTCGGCTGAGTATCGTGACCTCATTGACGCGGTGATGGAGGAACGCAGTGAATCTCGACACGTTCAGCGTCGCCACGGCCAACCTCTACAACCTCCAGCTGCCCGGCCGGCGGATGAACCCGGGCCAGACGCCGTGGACCACCGACGAGTTCGATCGCAAGGTGCGCTGGATCGGCGGGCAGCTCGCGGGGCTCGACGCCGACATCGTCGGGCTGCAGGAGCTGTGGCACCGCGACGCCATGGCCGCGGTCCTCGAGGGCAGCGGCCTGACCGACACGTACGACCTGGTCGCCGACCGGGCGACGGGTGCCCGCATCGTCTGTGCGGCGTTGGTCCGCAAGGGACTCCTCCAGGACAGTCCGCAGTGGATCGACAAGTTCCCGGACGCGATGCATCTGGAGTCGGTCAATCCTGACGACCCCCAGGCGCCGGCGATCAGCGTCACCATTCCCGGCTTCTCGCGGCCGGTGCTGCGGTTCGCCGTCACGCTCCGCGACGCCGAGCCGCCCACCCAGGTCTTCGTCACCCACCTGAAGTCGAAGCTGCCCACGGTGATCACCGGCGAACCCTGGTTCCAGGCCTCCCCCGACCTCTACAAGCCGCACACCACCGCACTGGGCGCGAGTCTGTCGACGATCCGCCGCACCGCCGAGGCCGCCGGCCTCCGGGTGCTGCTCACCCAGGTCATGAAGAAGACCGACACCGCCGTCATCGTGCTCGGCGACATCAACGACGGCCAGCACAGCAACACCCTCAACATCCTCACCGAGCAGCCTCGCTACCTGGTCGGCGACTCGCGCGGCGGGGTCGACAACGGCCTCTACACCGCCCAGACCCTGCAGGAGTACCGCGACACCCGCGACGTCTACTACACCCACGTCCACGACGATCTGCGCGAGTCCCTCGACCACATCCTGGTCTCCGAGCAGTTCTACGACAACAGCCGCCGGCGGCGCTGGCTGTTCGAGGGCATGATCATCAACAACGACCACCTGAACGCCGAGGACCACCGAGAGACCGGCACCGGCGACCACGGACTCGTCCGCGTCGGGTTCCGGTTCCGACCGGCTACCAGCGCCTGACCCGATCCGGTGGGCCGGGATCAGGCAGAGTCGCCCGGATTGTCGTCACGTCGGTGGCCCCGACGGGCGTCGCGGTCGAAGATGCCGACCAGCTCGCACGGTCCCGCCTCGGCCCCGATGGCGTGCGGCAGCATCGTCGGGAACTCCGCAGACTGGTTGGTCTCGATCCGGTAGCGACGGTTGCCGAGCAGCAGGACCGCCGTGCCGGAGATGACGACGAGCCACTCGCGGCCAGGATGGGCCCGCATCCGTGCGGGGTTGTCGGGGGGCGGGCTGGTCAACCGCTGGCGTACGACGGTCAGATCCGGGTCGGCCCGGACGGGCCAGCGCAGGATGCCGTGGGCGGCGTCGATGACCGGGCTGGTCACGACGTCATCGCTCGCGGTCTCGACCAGCTGGTCCAGCGACGTGTCCAGGGCTCGGGCCAGGGTGACGAGCTGGTCCAGGGCGAGTCGGCGTTGCCCGTTCTCGATGCGGGACAGGCTCGACTGGCTGAGCTGAGCCCGGCTGGCCAGCTCGTCGAGTGACCAGCCCTGGGCCAGCCGCAGGGCCCGGATCCGTTTGCGTACGAGGCTGTCGACCTCACCGACTTCTTGCGTCATAAGCATGATCGTATGCACTTGACGCAAACCGGACGTACGGTGGTCCCAACGGCTCACCACCCGAGCCCAAGCCACGAGGACGTACGCGATGCCGATGACCAATTTCCCCACCAGTGACCTGCTACCCGATCGGACCGTCGACGCGGTCGTGATCGGCGGCGGCGCCGCTGGACTCAATGCCGCCATGATGCTGGCCCGCTCCCGCCGCGCGGTCGTGGTGATCGACAGCGGCACGCCGCGCAACGCGCCGGCCGAGGCTGTGCACGGGCTGCTCGGGCTGGACGGCACGCCACCCGGCGAGGTGCTGGCGCGAGGCCGCGAGGAGGTGCGCGGCTACGGTGGCCTGGTCGTGGCTGGGGAGGTCACCTCGGCCCGAGCCGCCGACCCCGTCGACGGCGACCTGCGCTTCGCCGTGTCCCTGGCCGACGGTCGCACGGTACGGGCCCGCCGGCTCCTGGTCGCGACCGGCCTGCGTGACGTGCTGCCGGAGATCACGGGGCTCGCTGAGCACTGGGGCCACGGCGTGGTGCACTGCCCCTACTGCCACGGCTGGGAGGTTCGCGACGAGCCCATCGGCGTCCTCGCCGTCGGCCCGGCCTCGATCCACCACGCGCTGCTGTTCCGCCAGCTGAGCGCCGACCTGGTCTACTTCACCCGCGACACCGAGCTGGACGAGAACACGCGTGCGCGCTTCGCCGCCCGCGGCATCGTCGTCGTCGACACCCCGGTCGACGCGGTCGTCAAGGCCGACGACGGCGGGATCGCCGGCGTACGCCTGAGTGACGGAACCGTCGTAGCGCGCCGCATCCTGGCTGTCGCCACCTTCATGCAGGCCCGCACCGAGGGCCTGGACGAGCTGGGCCTGCCGATGCAGGACCTCCCCAACGGGATGGGTCGCCACTTCGTCACCGGCATGGCGGGCACCACGGCAGTGCCGGGTGTGTGGGTGGCCGGCAACGCCACCGATCTGAGCGCCCAGGTCGGCGCCTCGGCCGCGGCCGGGGCCCTCGCCGGCGCACACCTGAACGCCGAGCTGGTCGCCGCCGACACCGATGCAGCGGTCGCCGCCGCCGCCGCTGCTGCTGCCGGCGCTAGCGCGGCTGCTTGAATCAGCCGGTGATCGAGAGCGCGCCGTGAGCTCGAGGCGCCGCTGTTGGGAATCTCGGATCGCCCTTGTTGCGCGCCCGGATAGCAGGAGGGGTGGTCCTTGTCGACCGTTCGCAGCCCGCCTATTCTGAGCCCGTGGTCAAGATGAGCGCCACGTTCTCTGGGAGAACGGGGTCTGCCCATGACACGCACCATTCGAGCCAGCGAGCGCCACGGGCGTTCAGCTGAGCGTCTCTCTCCGCATCAGGCCGACCGCAGGTCCATTATGGACCTGCTCCGTCGCTCTCAAGCTGGTGACGAAGTGGCCTTCGGCGAGCTGTACCGCACGACGGGCTCACTGGTCCACACCCTCGCCCTTCGCGCCACTCCGTCGGCTGACATCGCTGAGCCGTCACGGCGGCCACCTTCGTGTCGATCTGGCGTTCCCCATCCCTCGTTGGCACCACGGAGATTGACGCCGCCGACTGGCTGATCCGCGAGACGCTTCGACACGTCCTCGAGCTGACTCCTGGGGTGATCAGCGCAGCACGGCGGCCGGGTCCAGATCCTGGTCGAGGATCTGGCGGGCCAGATGATCAAGGGTCACGTCATGGCCGTACGCGTAGGCGCGCATCAGGGTGAGCGCGTTGCCGTCGTCGAGCTGAGCCACCCAGTGATCATCGCCGTCACCGCCGAACCCGTCCGTGTGGGAGGCCGCCATCACCATCCCGACCGCTCGCCACACCATGATCCGGTCCTCCGCCGGGCCGGAGAGCCAGGTGGCTGAGCCGGCGCCGTCATCCAGCTTCATCAGGCCCAGCAGGATGGCCGTCATCGGAGCAGCGACCGCAGTCGCGTCCAGCAACGGCAGAACGGTGCTGAGGTCTGGTCGAGACGCGTACAGGTTCAGAGCGGCGAAGGCCCGCTCTCCGGGGCGGGCCAAGGGCACGGCGGCCACCGACGCGAACGGCGTGCGGTCACGGAACTCTCCGTGATAGAGCGGCCAACGTTCAGCGAGAGTGTCATCGTCAGCCACGAAGGCCGAACCTTCAGCGGCCGCGGTCAGGCACGGACCATCACCCATCGTGGTCTGGATCTGCTCGGCCAGGGCCACATCATCGCTGCTCCAGGCCAAGGGAACCCGGAGGTCCTCGCGAGCGAGGCTGATGCCGGCGCCGTCGACCGGCAGCACGCCGAGGCAGGCCGACGCCAGCACCGACGGGGTCACGGCATCCCGACCGACGCGACCAGGGCCCCAGACAGCAGCGAGGTAGCGCAGAGCCACATCCTCCACGACATCCACCCTTCCGCGCTCGGATCAACCCCAGGGACCCTGAGGAGATCGAAGGATATCGGTCGAGCCGTCAGCCTGGCGAGGCTGAGTTGGATAGCCGGGCTCCAGCACCTACGATCGTACCGGTTGAGAAGCCAGCCCGACGCTGCTGCGCGTCCCCCGAGCCCCGCAAGAAAGCCGTCACCGTGACTTCGCGACCCCTATCCGACAACGCTGGCTCCCCGGAACCCCACGCGAGAACACCCGAGCCGTTTCCGCGGGCGTCGCCCCATGAAGGTGACCCACGCAGCAGCTCGATGCTGGACCTGGAGGAGCCACTGCTCGAGCTGGCTGATCTGGCCAGCCAGACCGTGCCCGGCGCCGATGGTGCCGGCGTGACTCTCGTCCAAGATGGGGTCCCGGTCTACCGGTCCTCGAACGGCTTCGCCGGAGCCGTCGACCGCCTGCAGTACCGGATCGGCGAAGGACCGTGCATCGATGCCGTCGACCAGGCCCGCACTGTCGTCTCCGGAGCGGTCGGGACGGGCGATCATCGATGGCCGAAGTTCACTCGTGAAGCCCACTCCCTCGAGGTCCGCAGCGTCTTGTCCCTTCCGATGACCGTGGCCGACCGCGTCATTGGTTCGGTCAACGTCTACTCCCAAAGACCGGACGCGTTCGACGACGAGGCCATCGCCGCCGGCGAACAGTTCGCCCGCCCGGCCGCCTCGTCGTTGTCCACCTCGCACCTCGTGGCCCAGACCCTGGACGCCGCTGACTTCGCCAGCTACGCGTTGGCTGACCGAGCCACTATCGAGACCGCGGTCGGTGTGCTAATCGGATTGCACCGCATCTCCGCCGCGGCCGCCCGCCGCCGACTCGTCGCCCGGACTGACGAGTCGGGGGGCACCCTCGCAGCTGCCGCTGAGCAGGTTTTGGCCGAGCTGGCGCGGCGGACGCCGCGACGACCATGACGGGGCCATATCCCGTGCCCGGTATCGCTGACGTCATCGCGGCCGATCTGGACGATCTGGCGACTGAGCTGACGAGCGGCTCACATACCACCGCGAGCATCTTCATGCTCCGGCGTGACCTCCGCCTCGCCGTCCGCTCGTTTTTGGGATTCAGCATCACCCTGACCATCGCCGGCCCGGCGGTGTCGGTCGCCATCAATGTCCTCAACGACATCCTCCAGCCCGATCGGACGGTCGACGCGCTCGCCGTCCAGCTGCCGCCCCGCCACGACGGATCAACCGCATCCGTGATCATCTACGCCGACGAGCCCCACGCGCTGGACGATCTGCGCGAAGACCTGGCCGAGGCCTTCGACCTTCCACCAGCCACGCTAATAGCCCCACCACGGCACCACGAGCCCATCGCTCCCGGCATCACCGGGCTGGAGGCCTTCGCCGAGGTGCACCAAGCGATCGGCGTCCTGATCAGCAGGGGTCATACACCCGAAAGCGCCGGGGTCGAGCTCATCAGGCGAGCCCACACCACTCCGGGCGGCCTCCACGGCACGGCTCAAGCCCTACTCGGTGAGGGGCGCTGGTAGGAGTTCGCTGATCGTACGAGCCGCTGGTCGTGCGGTCACTGCGGCGGATCCCGCTATCATCAAGGCGTCGGCCAAACAGTGCGCCGCGTCACCTGTGTTTTGGGGAATCGCGCACTCATGACAGCCATCGTCGTCCGTCCGACATCATCGCCCCACCCGTCTTCGGTCGCAGGTCAGCTGACTTCCGGGGCCGCATCGGAACACGTGCGGCAACTGGCCGAGCAGACGGCCCAGCGACTTTTGGAAGCCTCAGTGGCCGGGCCGGAACGGCGTCGTGAGCTGCTGGACGAAGTCGTGACCTCGCACCTGTGGCTGGCTGACCGCCTGGCTCATCGCTATCAATACCGCGGCGAGGACGAGCAAGACCTTCTCCAGGTCGCCAGAGCCGGTCTGGTCGAGGCCAGCCGCCGCTACGACCCCGACCGAGGGGCCTTCGTGTCGTTCGCCGTTCCCACTATTCTCGGTGTGGTCAAACGGCATTTCCGCGACCAGGGCTGGGGCATCCGACCGCCCCGGCGGACCCAAGAGATCGCCTTTCAGATCCGCCGCGGCTGGCCCGCCCTGGTCCAGAGCCTCGGCGCAATTCCGACCGAGGCCGACCTGGCTGCCGACCTCGACGCCTCCGTGGCGGATATCCGTGAGGCCCAGTACGCCAGCCAGGGGTATTCCTGCACCCTCCTCGACGCCACCACCGAGCCGGGCTTCGACCACGGCCAAGTCCGAGCCGAAGGCGACCAGGTCGAGGCCCGCATCATGCTCAGTCGCGTGTGGGACCAGCTGGACTCCACCGAGCAGGACCTTCTTCGGCTGCGGTTCTACAGCGAACTGTCCCAGCACGAGATCGCCACGTTGCTCGGCACCAGTCAGATGCAGGTCTCGCGCTGCCTGACCCGCCTGCTCAACAAGCTTCGCACCCTGATCGGCGGCGACGACGCCATCGCCTCCTGAAACCGGCTCCGCCGAGGTGCTACTTCGAGTTCTGGACGGCGTCAACGATCTGCTCAGCCAGGTCGCGCAGCTTCTTGTTCTGGCTCTGCGAGACCCGGGTCAGCGTGGCGAAGGCTTCTTCCGAGCTGCAGTGTTGCTGGGCCATCACGATGCCTTTGGCCTGCTCGATGACGGCTCGCGAATGCATCGCAGCGGTCATGTCCTCGGCGTAGGTCAACGTGCTGTGATACAGCGCAGCATTCGCCAGGGCGACCCCGGCATAGCCGGCGAAGGTCTCAGCCAGCTGCACCGACTCGGCGGGGATGGCGTCGTCGTAGTCGGAATACATGTTGAGCCCGCCGACTGTCCGCAGTGGCACCGGCATCCCGACCGAGACCACGTGCTTGATGCCACGTCGGACACAGACGGCGGCGAACTCGGGGTACACCGTGGAATCGGCGGTGTCGACCACGATCGTCCCGCCAGCGATGGCGGCATCCGTGCAGGGGCCGAAGCCCGCCGCGTACTGCCGTTCGTCTAGATCGACAGCCAGTGGGCCGGTGAAGACCACCGTCCTCGGCTTGTCGTTCTCGATCAGGGTCACCGACACCTCGCGCAACTCAGGAAGGACTTCCTTGGCGAGTTCGGCAACCCGCTGCAAGGTGTCGTGCAGCGGCTGCGCGCCGTGCAAGATCTTGCCCAGCTCGGCGAAGGCTGCGAGATGGTCGTAAGAAGAGCCGTATTGAGGATGACTAGACATCATGGACTTTCCACGCACAAAGTGCCCCCACCGGTCAAGGTGGGGCGTCTGCGTGAGCCTCTGTCTAGACTCAGGGCCGACCAGAGCAGGCGCCAGTTCGCGGCCCCGAAGGGGCCGCCACAGTGATTTCAGTCTAATCAGATGCACTCAGATGGACGAATTCGTGGGGACGCTTTCAGGCGGGTCGGCGCGTACGGATCGGCTCACCAGCGCGTTCGACTCCGATTTGTTCTCGACCTGCGCCAATCCAGCAGGGTCACTCCGGCCGAGTCCGCTCCAGCAAGCCGAGAAGGGTCCTGGCGTCGTCCATCACCTGGTCTCGAGAGGCGTCGCCGCGGAAGAGGCGGGTCCGGATGGCGTCGAGATCGACGACCCTGGAAGGTTCGTGGTCGTTTCGGCACGGCAGCTCCGCGCCGCAGGTCGGACACAGGCCACCGCAGTCGCAAGCCAGGTGCCGCACCAGCAGTGCACAGGTCGGCGTGTGCGATGCCCTCATACCGTGATCCTCGTTTCGTCTCGACTGCACATCGTCGGAGCCCATACCCCGTTCCGGGCTGGTCAATCGACGCCTCGCGGTGAAATCGAAGCTGCGGCGTCAGTCGGATTGGATCGAGATGAGAAGGGGCAGGGCATGACGGTGGCGACTGACGAGGATCTCGCCGGCCCGGGGCCCCGACCCACCTGGAGACAGAAGATCGTCGGGTGGGCTCGCGACTACGGTTACGTGGCGTACTGGATGGCGCGCGCATTGGTCTCTCGAAGCAAACCCGAGGCCATGTTGCATCCGGCTGCAGGAAAGGCTCCGGTCGTGCTCATCCCGGGCGTCTACGAGAGCTGGCGGTTCATGCAGCCGGTCGCCCAGCACCTGTACGACCTCGGCCACCCGGTGCACGTGCTCGACAAGCTCGGCTACAACGTCGGTGCGATCCCCGCGATGGCCACGATCGTCAGCGAGTATCTGGAGGGCATCGATCTGCGGGACGTGACCATCATCGCCCACAGCAAGGGCGGGCTGATCGGGAAGTACGCGATGTCGCGACCCGACACCCTGAGCCGGGTGCGGCGCCTCATCGCGATCAACTCCCCGTTCTCGGGGTCGCGTTACGCCTATCTCTTCCTGCTGCGCAGTGTCCGGGTGTTCAGGCCCACCGGCCCGATCATTCGTGAGCTGACCCGCAACCTCCTCGTCAATGACAAGATCAGCTCGCTCTACAGCGTGTTCGACCCGCACATCCCCGAGACGAGTCAGCTGCTGGGAGCGGAGAACATCGTGCTGCCCACGATCGGCCACTTTCGACCGCTGGCCGATAGCCACACGCTGGGAGTGATTTCGGCGATTCTGGCCAGGGGTGACGAAGACCAGTGGGGCTGAGCTCACCTCGGTAGGCCTCGAGAGTCGTGGTGCAGCAGGACTCAGCCCTGCTGCCAGCTCAAGATCATCTGCCGGGCTGGCCGACATGTCCGGCTGGCCGCAACTACGCTGTCAGCCGAGGTCAAGCTACGGCCTCGCACCAGCCCGTAGAACAGGGTGCAATGACACAGACCCCGACGCGTTTCATCACCGAGCGGATGGCCGAGGTCGCACGGACACTGACCAACTCCGCTTCTCTCCAAGAGGTGTTGGACAACATCGTCGTGGCCGCAGCGCAGACGATCCCGGGGGTCGAGCGGGCTGGAATCTCTCTGGTTGACCACGGAGGCGTCTCCACCGCCGCCGCCACCGACGACCTGGTCGAAGCCGCCGACCAGCTGCAGTACGAGTTTGACGAAGGCCCATGCATGGACGCCCTGCGGGGCGAGCCCCAAGCCCCGGTCAACGACCTCGCTCGTGCCGAACGCTGGCCCCGGTACGGTCCCCGGGCGGCGGCCCTCGGCATGCATTCCCAGCTCGGGGTCGAGCTCTACCGAGACAAAAGCACCTCGGCCGCCCTGAACCTGTACTCCAGCAAGACCGGGGCCCTGACTGAAGAAACCGTCGAGATCGCCTCCTGGTTCGCGCTGTACGCAGCGGCCGCACTCGGCAAGGCCGTCACCGAGTCCCAGCTGAGCGAGGCCCTGGAGACCCGGAAGACCATCGGGCAGGCCATCGGCATCGTGATGGAAGCGTTATCAGCTGGACGAGCACCGGGCGTTCGCGTTCCTGAGCCGGGTGTCGCAGGCCAGCAACGTGAAGCTCCGGACGGTAGCTGCCGAACTCGTCGAGCAGGTCAACGCGACCAATCACCCTGGGGCAACCGGCTGAGTTCCGGCTGTGCGGGTCGGTGGCAGCCGTTTTGAATCTCCCGACTATGGGTACCTTCTCGTCCGAACGCTGTCACCGAGACCCGAGGAGTTCCCATGAACCAGCCCGCCCAGCAGCTCGACGTGCCCGGGATCCAGTCGAAGATGACCCCGGTGCCCGACTGCGGTGAAACCAGCTACGTCGGCAGTGGACAGCTCGAGGGCAAGGTGGCCGTGATCACCGGCGGCGACTCCGGCATCGGACGAGCGGTCGCCATCGCGTACGCCCGCGAGGGTGCGGACGTGCTCATCTCCTACCTCAGCGAGGATTCCGACGCCGAGGACGTGCGTGGCTACGTCGAACAGGAGGGTCGGCGGGCCGTGCTCGTCCGAGGCGATCTCTCGAATCCCCAGCACTGCCGCGACGTGATCACCACCGCCGTGGATGAGCTCGGCGGCATCGACATCCTGGTCAGCAACGCCGCGTTCCAGATGAGCCACGAGACGTTGGAGGAGATCCCCGACGACGAATGGGACTACACCCTCGCCACCAACATCTCGGCCATGTTCCACCTGGTCAAGGCGGCCCTGCCGCATCTGAAATCCGGGTCGTCGATCATCGGGAGCTCGTCGGTCAACTCCGACATGCCCTCACCGACCCTGGCCCCGTACGCGGCCACCAAGGCGGCGATCGCGAACTTCTGCGCCAGCCTGGCCCAGATGCTCGGCGAGCGCGGCATCCGCGTCAACAGCGTCGCCCCGGGCCCGATCTGGACCCCGCTGATCCCGGCGACCATGCCCGAGGAGAAGGTCGAGAGCTTCGGCGGTGACACCCCGCTCGGTCGGGCCGGTCAGCCGGTCGAGCTGGCCCCGGTCTACGTGCTGCTGGCCTCGGACGCCGGCAGCTATGTCTCGGGGGCCCGCATCGCCGTGACCGGCGGCCGACCCATCCTTTGACCGCGAGCCGCCCGCCATGCTGGCCGGCTCAGCGTCAGCGGTGCAGCAGACCGCTTGGAGTCCGGCCGCTGTGGACGAGTTCGGAGGCCACCTCATGGAGTTTCCGGTTGCTCGACTGACTGGCCCGGGACAACACGAGGAAGGCGCGCTCGCCCGAGATCTGGAAGCGCTCCATCAAGATTCCCTTGGCTTGACCGATGAGGTCTCGGTTGCTGAGGGCTTGAGCGAGCTGTGACTCTTTGCGCAGGGTCCCGTACGCGATGGCCGCGTGGGAGGCGAAGAGCAGCCCGACCTGCTCGGACTCATCGGTGAAGGCGCCGGGACGCCGGGCGTACAGGTTCAAGGCGCCCAAGTTGTCGCCTTGGACATAGAGCTGCAGCGCCAGCATGCTCATCACTCCGGCCTGCCGTGCTCGATGGGCGAAGAGCGGCCATCGCTGCTCGGTCCCCATGTCCTCGACCCGAACCGTGTGGTGCTCATAAGCGGCATCCAGGCAGGGCCCTTGCTGCGTCTCGTTCTGCAGTCCGTCGACCCGCAGGGCGAGCTCGCTCGTCGGGGCCTCCGACCTGATCTCGTGATGACCGTGCGTGATGCTGATCGAGCCTTCCTCAGCGCCGGGGACCAAGGCGACCGCGGCGGAGACGATCTCGGCCAACAGGGCCACGGGATCGTCGTGGTGCCCAAGATCCCGGGCGATCGCGCTCAGCGACGCGGCCAGCACCTCGGGATCAGCCGTGCCGGTGTTGTCGTTAGAAGGCTGCCCCTGGCCTCCGACGCCCGGACGCATGTCTGTCACAGGCTCATCCTGCCCTACCTCGACCGGGCGGGTGTGCTGCTGCTGGACCGCTCAGGCGCAAGGGCGGCTCTAACCCCCCTTGCATTGCCACCATAGTGGTGTCACTATGGTGTCATGCAGGTGTCGCCCTATGTCGAAGAACTTCAACGTCAACTGGTCAACGCCGCCGCCGCTGGCGGCGCGGAGACCAGTGAGGTCGTCGAGCGGCTCGTCGTCGCCCTGGAGGCGGCCGGTCGGCTGACCATCCTGGACGCCTTGTCCGAAGCCGTCGCTGAGATCACCGGCCAGCTGACACCCGGGTCGGTCGACCTGCGCCTCCGTGGTCGTGACGTGGAGTTCGCGGTCACCCAACCGGTGAGCGCACCCACGCAGGAGCAGCCCAGCCCGCGCAGCCAGCCGGCGTCGTTCGACGACGACGATGACAGCACGGCGAGCCGCACCACCGTCCGGCTGCCCGATGGACTCAAGGCGCGGGCCGCGCAAGCCGCGGCGGCCGAAGGGCTCTCCTTCAACTCGTGGTTCGTACGCACCGTCGCCGCCGCCCTCGAACCGTCCCAGCCCGCCCCGCGCGAGTCGCACGGCTCCTCCTTCTCGGGCTGGCTGCGCGGATGAGCGTCTTCGCGGTCACCGAGCCGACGGCTTGTCCGGGTGGAGATCCAGGTCGGCCGGGTCGACGTCGTCGCCACCAGCCGGGCCGACATCACCGTGCACGCCTCGCCGAGCAACCCCAACCGCTACGGAGACCGGTCAGCGACCGAGCGTGTCCGCGTCGACCAGGCCGGCGGCGTGGTCCGGGTGACGGGTCCGAGTCGGCTGAACCTCTTCGGCTCCGGCGACTCGGTCGACGTCGTCGTGGAGGTGCCGCTGGCGACGGCGGTGAGCGTCGAGGTGAAGTACGGCTCGGTCAACGCCACCGGTCAGCTCGACGTCTGCCGCTTGGATGTGCCCTACGGCGACGTCAGGCTCGAGAGCGCCACCCGGCTCGATCTGACGGTCGGCCACGGTGACGTACGGATCGGCCACGTCGCCGGGGACGCCGAGGTCCGGCTGAAGTCCGGCTCGACCCGGTTCGGCCGCGTCGACGGGTCGCTGCGGCTGAACGGGTCCAACGCCTCCGTGGTGGTCGACTCCGTGGGCTCGGCAGCCGATGTCACCACCGCCAGCGGTGGCGTCGAGCTCGGCCGCGTGGGCGGCAACCTGACTGTGCGCTCTGCGTACGGGGCGGTCCGGCTGGCCGAGCTGGTCCGGGGGTCGGCGCGGGTGGAGGGCTCCTACGGCGCCATCGATGTCGGGATCCGCCGTGGCACGGCGGTCTGGCTCGAAGCCCGAAGCCAGCACGGGGTCGTCCGGACCGACCTGCCCGCCGGCGCCGGGCCGTCCGACCACGACGAGACGCTCGAACTCCGCATCCACACCGGCTACGGAGACATCACGGTCCACCGGTCCGACGCAACCGCGCTGCCCGACTGACGTCGCGGCACGCCGACCAACGACCCGGTGGCCTTTTCCGGAAGGGAACTGCTGTGCCATCAGCCATCGAGACCCAGACGCTGACCAAACGCTTCGGCGACCAGGTCGTGCTGGACGGCATCGACCTCGACATCCCCGGGGGCGGCGTGTTCGCCCTGCTCGGGCCCAACGGCGCGGGCAAGACCACGATCGTCCATATCCTGTCCACGATGCTCCGCCCGGACGGTGGCGCCGCCCGCGTCGGTGGTCACGACGTCGTCACCGAGTCGGCCGCCGTACGCCGGCTGATCGGGGTGACCGGCCAGTTCTCCGCGGTGGACAACGTGCTCACCGGTGAGGAGAACCTGCTCCTGATGGCCCGCCTCCGCCACCTCGGTCGCGACGGCTCACGGCGACGGGTCACCGAGCTGCTCGAACGGTTCGAGCTGACCGAGGCCGCCCGGAAGCCACTGTCGACCTACTCGGGCGGGATGCGCCGGCGCCTCGACCTGGCCATGACCCTGGTCGACCGACCGTCGATCGTCTTCCTCGACGAGCCCACCACCGGCCTCGACCCCCGCAGTCGAGCGGAGATGTGGGTGATCGTCCGCGAGCTGGTCGCCGCCGGCACAACCATCCTGCTCACCACCCAGTACCTCGACGAAGCCGACGAGCTCGCCCACCACATCGCCGTCCTCGATCACGGACGCGTCGTCGCCCACGGCACCCCGACCGAGCTCAAACGGCTCGCCCCGGGCGGGCGGATCCGGCTCGAGTTCGACGACGCCGATGACCTGACGGCGGCGGCGGCCTTGTTCCCCGATGCCACCCCTGACGCGCAGGCCCTGGCTCTCGACGTCCCCAGCACCGGCGAGCTCACCGCGCTGCGCGCCATCTTGCACCGCGTGGACAGCGAGCAGCTCGTCCCCCGAGCACTCACCGTGCACACTCCTGACCTCGACGACGTGTTCTTCGCCCTCACCGGCCGACACGGCGCCGCCGACAGCGACTCCGAATCCGTCTCCACCCCGTTCCGAGAGGCCGCACCGCGATGACCGCACTGCGCTACACCCTCACCGACTCCGCGATCATGCTGCGCCGCAACCTGCTGCATGCGGTGCGGTATCCGCTCATCCTGTTCATGATCGGCATCCCGGTCGTGTTCATGCTGCTGTTCGTCTACGTCTTCGGCGGCACGCTGGGGGCGGGTCTGCCGGGCGGTGGCGACACGGCCGCCTACCTGAGGTACGTGGTGCCCGGGGTGATCTTCCTCGCTGTCGGCAGCAGCGGGCAGCTCGCGGCGATCTCGGTGGCGCAAGACATGACCGAAGGCATCGTGGCTCGCTTCCGCACCATGGACATCTCCCGGTCTGCCGTGCTCGCCGGCCACGTGGTCGGCAACACGCTGCAACAGGTCATCGCCGTGATGATCACCATGGCCGTCGCCGTCCTGATCGGCTTCCGACCGACAGCGGGCCTGGCTGGGTGGCTCGGCGCCCTGGTGTTGGTCGTCGCCGTCACCCTCGCTCTGACCTGGTTGTGCGTGGCCCTGGGCATGAAGGCCAAGGGCGTCGAGAGCGCCAGCAACCTTCCGATGCCGCTGACCCTGCTTCCGTTTCTGGCCAGCGGATTCGTGCCGACCGAGTCGATGTCGACCGGTCTGCAGTGGTTCGCTCGCTACCAACCCTTCACCCCGTTCATCGAGACCCTGCGCGCCTTGCTGTTCGGCACGCCGATGGGCATGAACGGCTGGCTGTCCCTGGCCTGGGCCCTGGTCATCGGTGTCGGCGGCTGGCTCTGGGCTCGCTCCTTGTACGACCGCCGCTCGCTGCGATGAGCCCGGGCCGGACTCTCGGTCGTTTCGCCGTCAGCCACCCGTAACCGCGAGGACCACCCGATCGAACGCCCGGTGGACGAGGCTGAACCCATGCTTCACGAACGGCCTCGCTGGTGGCCGCGGTTCTCCAGCACCCTCCGGTCGACGGCGATGACCGCACGGATCGGACGGATGCTGGGGATCGCGATCGGCGTCCTCTTCGCGACCGGACTGCTGAGCCACTACCAGTACGAGCCGTGGACTTGGCTGCCGACGCCAGCTGCGCCCGTCTGGGGCTACCGGCTGACCCAGGGCGTTCACGTCGCCACCGGCACGGCGACCATCCCCCTGTTGCTGATCAAGCTGTGGAGCATCTATCCCAACCTGTTCCGCTTCCCGCCGGTCAAGTCGATCAAGCACGCGATCGAGCGGGCCAGTGTGGCGGTGCTGGTGGCCACCGCTCTGGTGCAGGTGACGACCGGATTCCTCAACGTCCTCAACTGGTACCCCTTTCCGTGGTACTTCGTGAACGTCCACCGCTTCCTCGGCTACGTCTTGGTGGGGTCGGTGCTGCTGCACGTCGGCGTCAAGCTGCCGGACATCGTGTACGGCCTCCGGGCCAAGGTCGCCGAAGCCGACGTGTTGACCGAGATCCCGTGGGACGAGAACCCCGACTCGCACAGCAACGCCGGCACGCTCGCCGATCCTGTGACCCCGGGCCTGTCCCGACGGGGGTTGCTGACCGCTGCCGGGGCGGGAATCGGCGTCGTCGTGGTGACGTCGGTCGGCCAGACGGTCACCCCCCTCGAGCCCCTCGGTCTGCTCGCCGTCCGGCAGTGGACCAAGGGTCCGCAAGGGGTGCCGGTCAACCGCACCGCGGAGCAGGCCGACGTCAAGACGCTGGCGATGGCGCCCACCTGGCGGCTCCAGGTGGCCGGCCCGACCCCGTACGAGCTCGGTCTGGACGATCTCGAATCCCGCGCCACCCACCAGGCCCGGCTGCCCGTGAACTGCGTCGAGGGTTGGAGCGTCGGAGCAAGCTGGCGCGGACTGTCGCTGCTCGAGGTGGTCGAGCGGGCCGGCGGCTCGGCCGGTTCGCGGATCCTGCTGCTGTCGCTGGAAGCCGAAGGCGGCTTCAACCACTCCTTCGTCGAGGGTCCCCAGCTGTCCGCGGCGCTGCTGGCCACTCACCTGAACGGCCAGCGACTGGACCTCGACCACGGCTACCCCCTGCGCCTGATCGCCCCCAACCGGGCCGGCGTCTTCAACACCAAGTGGCTGCACCGGATCGAGGTCGTGTCGTGAAAGCGTGGCGGATCCTGCTCGCGGTGGTGGGCGTCGGGGTGGGGCTGTTCGGCGTGTTCCGGCTGGTCACCGAGGTGCCGGTCCGCAGCCTGGTCTTCGTGCTGATCTGGCTCGCCGCCGCGGTGATCATCCACGATGGCGTGCTGTCACCTCTGGTCGTCAGCGTCGGTTGGCTGCTGCGACGGGTCGTCCCCGACCGAGCCCGCCGCCACCTCCAGTTCGCCATGATCATCTGCGGGATGATCACAGTCGTCGCGGCGCCGATGATCTACCTCCGCGGCAGCCAGCCGGCCGTCAAGGCCATCCTGCTGCGCAACTACGGGGCAAACCTGACCATGATCATCGCCCTCGTCGCGGTAGATCACCCTGGCGGTCTATGCCGTGCGGGTGGCGCGGGATCGCACGCCCACCGCCCCTCCGGACCGGGACAACGAGCCTTGAGGGCTGACCTCCGCTCGGCCGGCTCCGGCCCAGCCGTTCGTGGCCGGCGCCGCGTAGACCTGATGGCGCTCGCCGGCGCCGTGATCTTGATCGGGGCCACCGCCATCGTGGGTCACGAGCTGAACCGCCGAGGCCACCAGATCCTGCTGCCCGCTCCGCCGCTGCTCGCCTCCTGGCAACCCCATGTCGGCTGGGGGACGCCGCTGGCCGTCGCCTGCCTGGTGCTGGGCCTGCGGCTGCAGCAGCACGCGGATCACCTCCCCTGGCGCCGGTTGCTGCTGGCCGGCTGGTTGCTCGACCTGAGCTGGATGATCTCGCTGGCTCTGGTCGACGGGCTGCGCCGCGGCTGGATCGAGGTGCTGCTCAACCCCAACGAGTACCTGCACGACCTGCCCCGGATCAACGACCCGCGCCAGTTCCTGGCCACTTTCACCGACTTCATCGCCTTCGCACCCACCGTGGGTGGCGATGCCGTCTGGACGACCCACGTCTCGGCCCACCCGCCGGCGGCGACGTTGGTGTTCTGGGGTTTGGACCGGGTCGGCCTCGGCGGCGGGTTCTGGGCCGGCGCCCTCTGCATCCTGGTCTCCTCCGCCGCCGCCGTCGCGGTGCCGGTCACCCTGCGCGCGCTCGGTGCGCCGGCCGCGGCCCGGCGTGCGGTCCCCTTCGCCGCCCTGTTCCCCGGCGCGGTCTGGATGGCCGTCTCGGCCGACGGCCTGTTCGCCGGCGTCGCCTCGGCCGGGCTCGCTCTCGTCTGCCTGGGCGCGGCCCGGGCCCGGCTGCTGCTCAGCCTGCTCGGTGGGTTGCTGCTCGGCATGGCCGTCTACCTGTCGTACGGGCTGGTGCTCTTCGGCATCGTGGTCGTGGTGGCGATGATCATCACCGTCGGGCGGCGGGGCGGGCGCCGCAGCATCGGTCCGTGGCTGATGGCCGGCGCCGGTCTGATCATGATCATCGCCGTGCACTCGGCCCTGGGGTTCAACTGGCTCACCGGACTGTCGGCACTACGGATTCGTTATCAGCAAGGGGTTGCCAGTGAGCGACCCTTCTCCTACTTCGTGTTCGCCAACGTCGCGGCCTGGCTCATCAGCTGCTCGCCGCTGCTGGCCGTCGGCCTGGCCCGGGCTGTCCGAGCCGTCAGCCGGCGCCGGCCGGCCGGGCTGGCCGAGGATCGCGTGGTGGCGTGGGTCGCGCTGGCCGGATTGCTGGCCGCGCTGGTCGCGGACGCCTCAGCGTTGTCCAAGGCCGAGACGGAACGAATCTGGCTCGGGTTCGGGGTGGTCGCGTTCTGCAGCCTGGCGCTGCTTCGAGGCCGTACGGCCGCCTGGGCGCTGCTCGGGTGCGGCATCTCAGCGCTGGCGGTCAACCACCTCTTCGACACCGGCTGGTGAGCTCAGCCACTCCGGCGCAGGGTGACGAAGGCCCGCTCCCCCGCCGACCACTCCTCGACCACGAGCAGATCGAGGGCGGACCCGAACCGGGCCAGGGTGCCCGCGCCGATCCGAGCCCACGGCAGGCAGCCGGTCACCCCGTTGGCGGCCAGCACGACCTGCTCCACCTCGTGCCGGTCCGGCGTGGGATCGACCTCGCAGATCACCAGACCGCTGGCCCCGACCAAATCGCAGCAGCGGCGCAGGAGTGCCTCGATGTCACCGCCCAGACCGACGTTGCTGTCCATCAGCAGCACGGTGCCCCAGCGCCCTTCGGCCGGCAACCGGTCCGAGATCCGGCGCTGCAGGGCTAGGGCTCCACGTCCGCGACTGAGCGTGACCGCCACCGCCGACATGTCGACGCCGAGCGCCGCCCGGCCGGACCGGTTCAACGCGACGACCATTCGGCCCGGACCGCAGCCGAGATCGACAACCGGCGGCTCGCACCGCGACACAACGAGCAGGTCGACCGGGTCGGCCTCGGCCGACCATCGATCGAGGTCGAGGGCCAACGACGGCCCACCCGAGTAGATCGTCGTCTCGGCGCCACTGAACACGTGGTCGAACAACCGGTCCGGCGACTGCTCCGCCGAAGCGTCGGTCAACCTCTGGTGCAGCCGGGAGAACTCGAGCCAGGGATAGCGGGCGGCCACCGCCTCCGCGTCCTCCGGCAGATCCACGTCGCGCAGTGGTGGCAGTAGCCGCACCTGCAGGCCGAGCTCGGCCAGCCGGGCGAGCTGGGCGGCACCGGTCCGGTCGGTGGACATCGCGATGCCGGCGAACACCGGCACCGGGTCGACCGCGCGCAGACCAATGGCCCAGAACCCCCCGTCCTCGCTGAGCCCGAGGACCGCATCGGCGCCCTCCCAGTCGGTGTCCAACAGGTCGGCCGTCACCTGAGGGGTGTCCATGCCGATCAGCAGCACCGGACCGTGGTCGTCGTCGCGGACCGCCGAGAATGCCGCGGCGAGCCGCTCGTTGAGACTGCCCGCCGGCTGGCGGACGATCTCGAACTCGGCATCCCACGGGTGAGGGTCGCCCTCCCAGGCCAGCACCGTGCGCCGGGCCCGGCTGGCTCGAACGGCCGCGAGAGTGTCCACGATGGCCGCCGACGCCAGCGCTGCGGCCTGCGTCGGCGAGAACCGCGCCTGGAGGCGCGTCTTGGCCCGGCCGGGCGCCGGCTCCTTGGCCAGCATGATCACGGTCGTCGCGAGGTCGGGCGTCATCGGTTGATCGCCGCGCTCATGTCGGAGATGGCCCGCCAGACCCCGATCGGCGTGCCGGTCACCTTGGACCGACCGCGCCGCGGCAGGTAGGTGACGCTGACCTCGCTCACCCTCCCGCCGGCGTCGGCGGCCCGGACGACCGTCTCCGCCGGGTAGCCGGACCGCCGGTCCACCAGCTCCAGTCCCAGCCAGAAGTCGCGACGGGCGGCGCGCATCGGACCCAGATCGTGCAGCCTCAGCCCCGTACGCCGCCGGATCCGTCTGGCGAGGGCATGGTTGGCCACCCGCAGCGGCCAGGGAAAGGATCCACGGACCGGTCGGCGGCGCCCGATGACCAGGTCGGCCGCCCCGCCGAGCACGGGATCCAGGACGCGCGGGAGCTCGCGGGGATCCAGGCTGCCGTCGCAGTCCATCACGGCCACCACCGGGGCGGTCGCGGCGAGCAGGCCGGCGTGGCACGCTGCGCCGTAACCGCGGTCGCGGGCCTGGACGACCCGGGCCCCCAACGACTGGGCCAATGCCGCCGAACCGTCGGTCGAACCGTTGTCGACCACGAGCGCGGACATCCCGGCCGGCATCCGACCCAGCACCCATCCGAGCGCCTGCACTTCGTTCAAGCAGGGAAGGATCACCTCGACCGCGGAAGTTTCCGTCACAGGTCCGACGCTAGGGGGCAGACCGGGCGGGCCGCGGGTCCCGAACGCTTTCGGCTCGCTTACGGCGTACGGCGTCGCGGCCTCGACGGTCGCCGGGCCCACTCTGCGTGCCTAGGCTGCCGGTATGTCCGCGCGCATCCTCGTCGTCGAAGACGACCGCACCGTGGCGGAAGTCCTCACCGCCTACCTGGAGCAGGCCGGCTACCAGGTGGCCTGGACCGCGGATGGGACCGAGGCCCTCGAGCTGTGGCAACGGCTCCGGCCCGACGTGGTGATCCTCGATCTGATGCTGCCGGGTCTGTCCGGGCTGGAGCTGCTGCGACGGCGACGACACGCCGGTGATGGCGCCGCCGTCATCGTGCTCTCGGCCCGCGGCGAGGAGGAGGACCGGCTGGTCGGCCTGGAGACCGGGTCCGACGACTACCTCACCAAGCCCTTCTCACCCCGGGAGGTCGTGCTCAGGGTGGCCGCCCTGCTTCGCCGCACCGAGCGGCTGGCCGGCTCCCAGCTGCTGCACCAGCAGGTCGCCATCGGACCCGTGCACGTCGACGTCGCCGCGCGTTCGGTGCACCTGCGGGAGGCGGGCGGCGGGGGCCGCGAGCTGTACCTGACCACCCGGGAGTTCGACCTGCTGGCCTTCCTGGCCGTGCACCCCGGCCAGACCTTCAGCAAGGACGAGCTGCTGCGGCGGGTCTGGGGCTGGGACTTCGGCGACACCTCGACCGTCACGGTGCACGTACGCCGACTGCGCGAAAAGCTGGAGCGGGACCCGTCAGACCCGAAGATCGTGCTCACCATCGGCCGCTCGGGCTATCGGATCGCCCGTGAGGAGGACCTGACGTGAGGGACATCGTCATCATCCTGGGTCTGACCGTGGCCGGCTGCCTACTGGTCGGCTCGGTCGGGGGTGTCCTGCTGCACCTGCTCCGCCGGCGGTCATTCCGTCACCTGCTGACCATCGCCACGCTGATTCCCGTCGTCGCCGTCGTGGTGACCGTGCTGGTCAACGTGAGGTTCATGTTCTTGTCCACCCACGACTCGATCGTCGTGCTGGTCGCGCTGGGCGTCTCGCTGCTGCTGGCCGTGCTCGCCGCGTACGTCCTCACCCGGCGCCTGGTCGTGGCCTCTGAGCACGTCGGGATCGGGCTGCACCAGCTGGTGGCCGACAGCACCGTCGGTCCGGCTCGGACGATCATCGATGGCACCAGGCCGGCCGTCCCGAGCGAGCTCGGGTCCTTGCTCTCCGACCTGGCCGAGACCCGACGGACCCTGGCCGCATCGCGGGAGCGGGAACGGGCCGCCGAGCGCTCCCGACACGAGCTGATCAGCTTCATGTCGCACGACCTGCGCACGCCGCTGGCCGGCCTGCGCGCGCTCACCGAAGGCCTGGAGGACGGCGTGATCGTCGACCCGAAGCGGGCGCTGGGCCAGATGCGGGGCACGGTCGAACGGATGACCGGCCTGGTCGACGACCTGTTCGCCCTGTCGCGCGTGCAGGGCGCGCCGCAGCCGAGACCGGCGGCCTTGGTGGCCCTGACGGAGCTGCTCAGCGACGTGGCCAGTGAGCTGACTGCTTCGGCCGCGGCCCGCGGGGTCGACCTGCAGCTCGACGTGCCGACCGACGACCGGCTGGCGGTCGTCGGCGCGCCGGACGATCTCACCCGCGCCGTCACCAACCTGGTCGCCAACGCGATCCGGCACACCGAGCCGGGGGCCCGGGTGCTGCTGTCGGGACGGCGGGCCGAGGGCGGAGGGGTGCAGGTGGCGGTCGTCGACGGTTGCGGCGGCATCCCCGAGGCCAACCTGCGCCGGGTTTTCGACACCGGCTGGCGAGGAACCCCGTCCCGCAGCGGGGACGATGGCGGTGCCGGACTCGGGCTGGCCATCGCCCGTGGCGTCGTCGAGTCCCACGCCGGGGAGATCGCCGTCCACAACGTGACCGGTGGCTGCCGATTCGAGGTCGATCTGCCGGCGCTGGCCGAGCCCCGGTCGTGAGGGTCCTGCTGACCGGCGGCGCCGGCTTCATCGGGTCGGCGGTCGCTCGCGAGCTGTCGACGCAGCAGCACGACGTCGTCGTCTACGACCGCGCCGCGGACCCCCGGAACGACATCCTCGATCTCGACCGGGTGCAGCAGGCCGGCGCCGGTGCCGAGGTGATCATCCACCTGGCCGCGAAGGTCGGTCTCGGGGTCGACCTCGACGACCTGGACGACTACGTACGGATCAACGACCTCGGCACGGCAGTGGTGCTGCGCGCCGCCGCAAAGATCGGCTGCCCTCGCGTCGTCTACGCGTCCTCGATGGTGGTCTACGGAGAGGGTGCCTACACCTGTGCGGAGCACGGGTCGGGGTCCGTGCCACCGCGGCGTCGAGCCGACCTCGACCGGGGAAGGTTCGACCCGCGCTGTGAACGGTGCGGCCGTGCCCTGGTCCCTGGTCTGGTGCCGGAGTCAGCAGCCTTGGACCCGCGGAACGTCTACGCAGCAACGAAAGCGCACGGTGAGCAGCTGCTCGACATCTGGTGCCGGGAGACCGGGGGCACCGCCGCAGCGCTACGCTTCCACAACGTCTACGGTCCCGGCATGCCGCGGAACACCCCGTACGCCGGGGTTGCCTCGCTGTTCCGCTCGAGCCTGGAGCACGGCCTGGCGCCCCAGGTCTTCGAGGACGGCCGGCAGCGTCGCAACTTCGTGCACGTGGACGACGTCGCCCGTGCTGTGGTCGCCGCCAGCTTCGTGGACCTCGCCGCCGGTCTGACCGCGGTCAACATCGGGTCGCCCATGATCACCACCGTCGGCGAGATGGCGGCGCTTCTCTCCGACGTGCTGCAGGGACCGCGGCCGGTGATCACCGGTCGTTACCGCCTCGGCGACGTCCGCCACATCACGGCGGACTGCACGGCGGCCGAGACGGTGCTGAGCTGGCGGGCGAGGACGAGCCTGGCCGAGGGCGTCGCCGAGCTGATCGAGCGGGAGCGGTCGACGCGTCGGCCATAGCGCAGGTACAAGATCATCATCAGCCCGGAGGTGGTCACGTTGAAGCCGTGGATCGCCCACACCGGTCCGACCGGGACCTGGAGGACATACACCGCGTACAGCACGTTGCCGAGGTTGGCGAGGCCCATGTTGGCGAAGCTGTAGGAGGTGAGGTCCTTGGTGCGGTAAGCCTTAATCAACATGGGCAGCTGACTGATCATGAAAATCGCGGCGGCCGCCGACCCGGCGAACAACGCGAACTCGTGCATGGTGGTTCCATCTCTGCTCGGATTCCGGACCCATCGCCCGGTACTCCTATTCGAGCGGATCTCCCGCCGATCCGAATCGGTACCGCTACCCATCTTGGGTCGCCGCCCTCCCGACCTGCTGGCGGCTACCACCCACTTCCGCGGGCTGAGCCCCGAACGCGGGCTGAGCCTGTCGAAGCGCTCGCCAGAGCTCCCGCATCAGACGCCAACCTCTGACGAGGCCCTTCGACAAGCTCAGGGGGCGGGAAGTGCGGAGCTCACGTGGCGGAAAGGACTGCGGGTCAGGTCGAGATCAGGAGTGCCTGGGGGGCCGCGGCCTTGATGCGCATGATCAACCAGGCGAGCTGGCGGCTCGTGTCAGCCGTGGCCGTCTCGGCGGCGGTGATCAGCTCCCGGTCGCGTACGCCTTGAGCGGCTTGCTGAACGACCGTCCAGGTCGTCTGGACCAGGGCGGCCAGCAGGTAGAGGTCCTGAAGGTCACGTAGCAGGCCAACCGGACCCGAGCGACCCTGGGCCAGGCCGACTGCGTGCAGGCGTTCGGGCTCGTCGATCTCCGAGCCCGCCGTCTCCTCCCCGTAGCGGTCGGCGATCGGCTGCAGCTGACGCACGTGAGCTCGACTGAGGTCGGCCAGCGTGGCGAAGCTAACCGGCAGGTCGCTGTCGGCAGCATGGGCTTCGGCGACCACACCGAACGAGTCGATCAAGGTCTGCTCGGCCCGGTGAAGCATCCCGACATAGCTGGCCAAACCACCCATCAGAGCTCCTCATGGTCAGGGGATCGAGCATCATCCGTCGCCGTCTGAGCGGGCGCCAGTCCGCCTCCTGACCCGACGCGCCGGATCCGACAGGCGGCGGTTTTGAAGTAAGGCTGCTTGGACACCGGATCCCAGACGGTCATGGTGAGCTCGTTCGCCTGCCGTGCGGGCACTCCGAGCCGCTCCAGATCCCAGGTGCCGTAGTGAAACGGAGCGAAGACACAGCCTGGTCGGACTCGACCGATCCGAGCCCTGACCTCGATCGAGCCGCGAGGCGACTCGACCCGCACCAGGTCCCCCTCGGCGATGTCGTGCTGAGCCGCGTCGACCGGATTGATCTCCACCCAGGCGTCGGGCGCGGCCCGGTGCAGCGCCGGGCTGCGGCCGGTCTTGGTTCGCGTGTGGAACTGGTAGACCGTTCGGCCCGTGGTGTAGAGCAGCGGAAACTCAGAGCTCGGCTCCTCGTGCGCGGGCCGGTACGGCGCACCCTTGAGCATGGCCCGGCCCTCCGGTCGAAGCGCCGCGTACTCCGTCGGGGTGACGGCCGCACCCGTCAGCAGGTCGTGGCCGAAGTCCTCGCAGTAGTCGGCCGCGCTCGGAAACGTTGCGTCCACGTAGAGCCGGTCGGTGCCATCGGGCCGATCGTCCCTGCAGGGCCACGGAATCCCGGTGCCTTCGCGCAGCTTGGCGTAAGACAGTCCCGAGTAGTCGCACGGGCGGCCGCGACTGCACTTCCGCCACGCATCGAAGGCCTCCTCGGGACTCCGCCACGGGATCAGCGGTGCACCATCGGCGTCGCGGAAGTCCATCGCATCGGCGTACGCCAAGAAGATGTCCAGATCGGACCGCGCCAGTCCGGGTGGGTCGACGGCTTGTTGCGACAAGTGCACGGTCCGACTGGCGTTGGTGAACGTGCCGGTCTTCTCACCCCAGCCTGCGGCCGGCAGCACGACGTCGGCCAGCTCAGCGGTCTCGGTCAGGAACACGTCGCTGACGATGACGAAGCACTGCTCACCGCCGAGGATGCGACGGATCCGAGCCGACTCCGGCATCGACACCGCCGGGTTCGTGGCCGAGATCCACAACCAGCTGATGCTGCCCTGCTCGGCGTACCGAAAGATCTGCATGGCGTCGGTCGGCGGTGCCCAGTGCGGAATGATCAGTTCGTCGACGTTCCACAGCCGGGCCAGGTCAGCGACGTGCGCCGGGTTGTCCCAGTTGCGGAACCCCGGCAGGTCGCCGTCCGCCCCGCACTCACGGGTGTTCTGGGCGGTGGGCTGCCCGTTCATCTGCAGGATCCCGGCCCCGGGCCGCCCGATCATCCCGCGCAGCAGATGCAGGTTGTTCACAGCCACCGCGGCCGCCGAAGCCTGGTGCGACTGGTAGAAGCCTTGCAGGACGGTGGACAGCACCCGACCGCTGCTACCGAAGATGTATGCCGCCCGCCGCACGTCGGCCGGGTCGACGTCACAGATTCGGCCGACGTCCTCCGGTGTGTACGGCTCGACGATCTCCCGGAGGTCGGATCCGCCGACGGTGTGGCGCGCCACCCACGCGTCGTCCACCCAGCCGTTGACAAACAGCTCGCGCGTCAAGCCGTTCATGAGGGCGAGATTGGTGCCGACCCGGGGGGCCAGATGCACTCCTCCGGTCCGCTCGGCTTCCTCGGCCACCTTCGTGCGCCGCGGATCCACACACACGATCACCGGTGGTTCGGTGCCGCGGGTCCGATCCAGGATCCGTGTCCACAAGACGGTCTGGGTCTCGGGCATGTTGTGACCGAACAGGAAGATCGCATCGGTGTGCTCGATGTCGTCGTACGAGCCCGGCTGTCCATCCGCCCCGAACGACTCCTTCAACGCCGTCGCCGCGGTCGCCGTGCACAGTCTGGTGTTCCCGTCCATGTGCGGCGTCCCGAGTCCCGCCTTGTCGATCAGGGCGAGCGTGTAGTACTCCTCCAAGAACAGCTGGCCGCTGGTGTAGAAGCCATGGCTCAGCGGGCCTTGCTCGGCCAGCAGTCGCCGGCTCCGCGACACGATGCGCTCCATCGCGGTTTCCCAGTCGGTCTCGACCAGGCGACCACCATCGCGAATCAGCGGTCGGGTGAGCCGGTCGGGATGGTTGGCCCAGGGTGTGCTGCCTACAGGCCCTTCGGCCCCAGCCGTCCGTGGTTCACGACATCACTGGCCAGGCCGCGGACCCCGACCATCACGTCGTCCTTGACCGCGATCTCACAGCCACAGCCGTTGCTGCACAACACGCAGGCGCTCGGCACCCAGCGGTCCACCTCGGTTGTCGCAACCCCGTCGGTCAGCCACTGGTCGACCCGGGTCGGCCACGCCGTACCCCGGCCGTGCGGCATCGACGGACCCCAGATGTCATCGATCCGGTCAGTCACCTCACCCACCTCCCCCTCGATCGCTCCGATCGTAGGACTGTCGCGATCCGGGCGGCGAAGCCCTTTGGTTGTTTCGCTCACCTCGCTCGGACTATGCCGAGTCGCCCGTGCCATCCCTCGAGGCGTCGGTCAGCCAGGCCAGCAAGCGGCCCTGCGACCAGCAGCGGCCGACGGCCTCGGCGTGCACCGCCGAGGCGTCGAACACCGCGAGGCCGATGATGCTGTGGCCGGAGGCTCGGCGGTCACCGAGAGTCGGTATCGCCGGCGCGACTCCGACACCCTCGACCGACACCCATGCCACCGAACGATCCGTCGCCGCTTCATCGAGGCGGTGCAGGAAGCGGAGGCGGTCCTCCAGTCCCAGCTGCGAGAGGGTCCAGGTCGTGATGACCACTGGGAGAGCCTCGGCCGGCACGGTGGCGAGGGCGTCGGGCAGCAGGTCGACGGCCTCACCACGCAGCAGCAGCGGCGGATCGGTCGCCGCCAGCGCGAGCTCGGCTTCGAGCCGGGCCATCCGCTCCGACTGGTCCGGCCACACGCCGGCGCGCAACCAGCGGGCATCATCGGGGTCGGTCAGATCCAGCGGATCGCGGTCGATTACGACCCGGGCGACGACCTCGGGCATCGGCCCCGTCGGGACGAGCCGGTTGCCCACCACCGAAGCCGACAGCTGCACCGGTGACGACCGGTCGCCGAGCAACTGGCCGTTGCTGTAGGTGATGCCGACGCGATCGACATTGAGGTTCAGCCCCGCTGAGCGGCCCACGTCGACCATCCCGATCGCACCGGCCCCTACCCGTCGGGCCGCCTCGGCGATGGCCGGATAGAGCACGGCACCGCGCCCGGTCTCGGTGGCCCGCAGCTGGTCGGCGTACGGCCACCGCCACCACCGACTCAGTCATACCCACCAGCGCGTCGATTGCCGCGTCAGCAGCGGCGTCGACGTCCCCGGCGGCATAGGCCGCGGCCAGTGCCGGGGCCCGCCCGGCCAAAGCAAGGTCGTGCAGGGCTGCGAAGATCATCGCGGGCTGCCGCTTGCGCGCGGGAGCCGTTCCGATCGCTCGGAGTGCCGGGCCCGACTCACTGACGGCGACAGCCACACGCTCGTACAGCGGAGAGGTCCCCGCCGCCACGACCTCGCCGAAGTGCCGGTAGACCTGCGCCAACGTACGGGCCTCAGCCACCTATGCGCTTCCTCGTCGTCGGCCCTGACATCACGTCGATCGTAGCGACTTCGACGGGCTCGGCCCGTGAACGGCTGACTAGTCGGTGAAGGTGGTGGACGGCTCGTGATCGGTGACCGCGAGCTGCTTGGAGTCCACCGTCGACGACACCAGTCGCACCGAGATGCGCTGGAACGCCTCGCGGAGGAAGTCGTCGAGCCGGGTGGACGAACCCAGGTGGAACGCAGTCACCACGACCTCGTCCCCGTCCCCGCCCTCTGCCGGATCCGGTTCGGTTGTCCGGTCCACCGCATAGACCACGATCGGTTCGGCCACGTCGCCGAGCGACAGGTCGATGCCGACGACAGTCCATCGTTCCCGGTCGAGGTCGGCGATCTCGTAGAGACTCCGCGAGTCCAGCACGGCGTTGGCGTCGTCGGCCGCTGCCGTGCCCACATAGTCGTTCCATCGCACCTGCGCCGATCCCAGCCGGCGATTCGCCCCGTTCACTCTCGCAGGATGGCAAACCAAGGTGAACGGTCTCGTCATCTGGACGAGACGCCCGCGACAACGGCACCGTCGACGCGGACGTGCTGGCCGACGCGTTGGCCAATCTGGACGCGTCTCAGATCGCCATCGAGATGCGGGGCAAGCTCAGCGGCTAGCGGCGGGCACCAGCATGATCAGGTCCGCGGCCCCGCCCGTACGCGCAGCACCGAGCTGAGCGCGGAGATTCGTGAGACCGTCCCTGGTCCGGGTCTTGACGGTGCCGACAGCGACGTCGATGGCGGAGGCGATGTCAACGGCGGTTCGACCTTCGAGGTAAGCCATCACCACCGCTTGCCGCTGCTTCGGCGAGAGGTTCAGCACCGCGGATCGAACGGCCTCCGCGTCGATCCGATCGGAGACCCTTTCCCAGACGTCGTCGATGTCGCGGACATGCTGTCCAGCCGTGTACCTGCTCTCCCGGACCACAGCTGCCTGAACAGTCCGGACCCGGTCGATGGCGCGTCGGCGAGCCATCGTGGTCATCCAGGCCCGGGCCGTACCCTTCTGCGGCTCGAAGCGGGATGCCTGGGACCAGATCTGGAGGTAGAGCTCCTGCGTCACTTCCTCGGCGTGACTGGCGCCCCGCAGGATTTTCAGGACTACACCGGAGAGCTGACGATTCGTGATGCTGTGAAGATCGTCGAAGGCGGCCGAGTCACCCTCGCCGACCCGTACGAGCAGGTCATCGAGCTGGCGTTCGTGGGGACGACGTGAGGCTGTGCTCGCGGAAGCTTGAGATGAGGGCATGGGGGCGTGGTCCGATTCGTGTCGATGACGTCCCGAGTCTTCGTACCCAACAGGCAAGTGTTCTGCCCCGACCTCCCGGCCAGATGCAGGAACAGGCCGATCTGGGTGGCTGAATCACCCGTCGGTGGGTGCGCGCACCGCGGTGCTGGTCCGGATGATCAGTCGGGGGGGCACGATCGTGGATGTGGGTGGCTCGGCCTGAACCCTGCTCACCGCTTGCCGGACTGCGTCGGTGGCAATCCGGTCCACGTCTTGACGGACGGTCGTGAGGTCGACCCACGGCAGCGTGGCGACCCGGCTGTCGTCGAAGCCGACCACAGAGAGATCACCGGGCACGTCCCAGCCGGCCTGGCCAGCCGCATGGATGACCCCGATGGCGCACCGGTCGTTGAAGGCGAAGACGGCGGTGGGCTGCGACCGCCGCGTGCCGGAACGAACAAGCTGGGAGCCCGCATCCGCACCGGCACTCTCAGTGAGGCCACCCGTGACGATGCGCAGATGGTCACCCAGCCCGCCTCGCTGCATCGCTCGCCGGTAACCCCGGCGCCGCTCGGCCGCGCCCGGAGCAGTGCCTCCATCGATGTGGGCGATCCGGCGGTGCCCGAGCTCGATCAGGTGGCGAGTCGCCTGCTCGGCACCGTCGACATCATCGGTGCGGACGACATCGATCGCTTTGGTCCGCAGGTTGCGGGCAACGACGACCAGCGGCACCCGCGACCCGAGGGCATCCAGCTGACCAGCGGGAACCGCGGGTCCGAGCAGGATCAACGCTTCACACCGATAGGCCAAAAGGCTGTCGACGGCTTCGGCCTCGCTGCGCGACGGTGCGACTGCGCTCAGGGCCACGTCATAGCCGCTGCCTGCTGCCGCGGCGTAGAGGGCCTCGACGACCTCGCCGTGGAACGAGTGCTCCACGCCGAACTGGACCCCGATCAGGCCGCTATGCCGACGACTGAGCAGCCGGGCCCGCTGGTCGGGTGCGTAGCCGATCGCCCGCGCCGCGTCGCGGACACGCTGCCGGGTTGCGTCGCTGGCTCCGGGCATGTCACGGAAGACGATCGACACCAGCGCTCGCGAGACCCCGGCTCGGCTGGCCACGTCCTCCATCGTCGCGGGTCGAACAGGGCCAGGTCTTGATGACTCCACCACCCCACCCCTCTCAACTGACGTTCATCATAGAGCGCTCCAGCTCCTACGCCCCCGTACTTGACCTCAGACGCAATCGATCTCCATACTAGAGCGCTCTAGTATCTACGGAAAACGAGGGTCGGCCATGGAAACCCCCAGCATGATCAATATCGGACTGATCGGCGCAGGCCGCATCGGCACGTCCCACGGACAGATCCTCGCGGAACGGGTTCCGGGAGCCCGCGTGGTGATGGTTGCCGACCCACGTCCGGACGCCGGCCGCGCGCTGGCCCGGCAACTCGGCGCCCGATCGACCACAGACCCGCACGAGCTGATCACCGACGCCGATGTCCACGCGGTCGTGATCGCTGCCTCCTCCGAAGCTCATACCGAGTTGATCATCGCCGCAGCCGCCGCCGGAAAGCCGATCTTCTGTGAGAAGCCGGCGTCCCTGACGCTGCCCGCGCTGGACACCGCCCTGGCCGCGGTGACCCACGCTGGGGTGACCCTGCAGGTGGGTTTCAACCGCCGCTTCGCGGCGGACTTCCGGGCCGCGCACGACGCCGTGACCGCCGGAGCCATCGGCACCCCGCAGCTGATGCGATCCCTCACCCGGGATCCTGGTCTGGCCCACCCGGCCGGCGTGCCGCCGTGGACGGTGTTCCTGCAGACGTTGATCCACGACTTCGACACGCTGCTGTGGTTGAACCCCGGCGCCGAACCGGTGGAGGTGTACGCGAGTGCCGACGCCCTGGTGGCTCCGGACTTCAAAGTGGCGGGCCTGCTCGACACAGCCGTCGTGCTGATCACCTTCGACAACGGCGCCCGCGCCGTCGCCGAGGCCAGTTTCTCGGCGACGTACGGCTATGACGTCCGCGGCGAGATCTTCGGGTCGGCGGGCATGGTGACCGCCGGCGGGGGTCCCCGTACGTCGATGGTGCTTCGCAACGCCACCGGAGCGCATCACGACACCCCCCGCGGGGACGTCGAGCTGCTCGGAGCGTCGTACGAGGCGGAGTTCGTCGAGTTCGTGAGCGCCGCCCGCGAGAGCCGCGAGCCGTACGTCACCGGTCACGATGCTCGGCGCGCCCTGGCCCTGGCGCTGGCGAGCATCGAGTCGGTCCAGACCCACGCTCCCGTCCGGCTGGACACCACGAGCACGGTTGGAGCCGTCCGATGACAACCGGCTTCACCCTCGCCGCCTGCGCCGAGATGATCTTCACCGACCTACCGGTCATCGAGCGGGTCCGGCGGATCGACGAACTCGGCTTCCAGGTCGAGATCTGGGACTGGACCAGGCACGACATCGACGGCCTGGTCGCGACCGGCGCCACCTTCTCCTCGATGACCGGCTACGTCAGCGGAGACCTGATCGACGATGACGGCGCGGATCAGCTGCTGGCCACCGCCGAGCAGTCCATCCCGGTCGCTCACCAGCTCGGCATCCCTCGGCTCAACCTGCACGGCACCGGTCTCGACGGCCGAGGCCTGCCGCTGAAGCCGGTCGAGGTCGTCACCGGCCCGATGTGGTTGAAAGCGCAGCACACTCTGCGTCGGATCGGCGAGCTCGGCGAACGCTACGACGTGGTGTTCTGCCTGGAGAACCTGAACACGGCAGTCGATCACCCCGGCACTCCGTTCGCCAGGGCCGCCGACACGTTGGCCCTGATCGAAGCCGTCGACCACCCGCACCTGCGGCTGATGCTCGACATCTACCACGCCCAGATCGGCGAGGGTAATCTCGTCGAGCTGATCAGACGCTGCGCAGCGTCCATCGGCGAGGTCCAGGTCGCCGACGTCCCCGGCCGGTGCGAGCCAGGCACCGGCGAGATCAACTATCCGCGCATCGCCGCCACCCTGACCGACATCGGCTACACCGGGACGGTCGGTCTCGAGGCTTGGGCCAGCGAGGACAGCGAGCTGGCCCTCGAACGATTCCGCAAGGCCTTCGGGGACTAGACATCCGTACGCGGTACCCGGGCCATTACGCTGTCGGCCATGACCAGGATCTTCACGACCAGCTTCGCCTCGGTCTATCCCCACTACGTGAACAAGGTGGAGAGGAAGGGGCGCACCAAGGCTGACCTCGATGAGGTCATCACCTGGCTCACCGGGTTCGACAAGTCTGAGCTCGATGATCACCTGTCCGCGGGCACGACGTTCGAGGACTTCTTCGCGACGGCTCGGCTGAATCCGAACACCTCCTTGATCACCGGAGCGGTGTGCGGGGTGCGGGTCGAGAACATCGAAGATCCCCTGATGCAGAAGATCCGCTATCTGGACAAGCTCGTCGATGAGCTCGCCAAGGGCAAGGCGATGACGAAGATCCTGCGCGCGTAGCGCCGAGGTCCCGCCTTCTCCAGCCCAAGGTTGGACCGCGATGGGTTCGATGTTTCTCGCCCGTCAGAATGAGACGGTGAGATCGCCCAGTACCCACCAGACGCCGGAGCCCATCATCAAGGCCGCGCGATGACCGCTGCCTTTCCGACCTGTGTCGAGCTCGAGCGCCAAGAAGCCGAGCTGAGATTCACCAGGTTCGACAACGACGACGCCTGGCGGCTCGGATGCTCCCTGACCGAGCTGGCTCGGCAACGTCGCGCCCCCGTGGCCATCGACATTCGGCGCAACGGTCATCAGCTGTTTCACTACGCGCTCCCAGGAGCCAGCCCCGACAACGACAGCTGGATCGAACGCAAGGCGCGCGTCGTCGATCGTTTCGGGCACAGCAGCTTGTACATGGGCCAGCTCTGCCGGGAAGCCGACACCACGTTGGAGGCCAAGTTCGGGCTCGAGCCAGCCCGCTACGCCCCGCACGGCGGAGCGTTCCCCCTCCTCATCGCCGGGGTGGGGCCGGTCGGCGTGATCGCCGTATCCGGACTACCGCAGCTGGACGACCACGCTCTCATCGTCGAGGTCCTTCGCGACCAGATCTGAGAGTCATCCGCGGCAGGAAATAAGGGCAGGTCGGGACCCGTCACGTCACCACCTGAGCGACAGGTAGTCCTCATGCCGGTCCCGGACCAGGTTCACGGTGGCGTGGTGGCCATGACCAAGATCCATCAGCGCGACGTGCCAGCGAGCGTTGAAAGCCAGGATCCACGCCGCTGCCCCGGCGGCGGTCCGCTGTTCCCTTGCGGAGAAGGGGTTTCCGCGAACGCTGTCGTAGTCGATCATGAACGCGGCCACCTCTTCAGGGGTGGACAGCCCTCCGCCACTGGTCGCGCTCGAGGCGTAACACGCGGCGGTGAAACCGGCGATGACAGCCTCCGTGTCGGCCACCAGCTCCCAGTCGAAAGTCCCCACCAGCTCACCGTCAGCCACGGCCGTGTTCCCGGCATACCAGTCCGCATGGCCCACCACGATCTGGTCAGCATCTCGATGGCTGAGGATCTGCTCCGCTGCCCGGTGTCCGTACGCGTCGAGCCACTCGAAGCCGGCGGGCGTGGTGCGGAAGTCGACGATCGGGTCATGCGGCACCGGCCACGGGCCGGACTGGTACTGACACCACGACGGACCGCTTCCGGCCCGTCGGAGCAGGTCGGGCTGACCGCGTAGGAGATCGATGTGACGAGCGAGGCCGGCGGCCAGCAACCGTCGGATCGCCGGCTCGCGTCCATCCGGGGGATGGCCTTCGAGCAGCGTCTCCGCGGTCAGCACCCGACCCTCGACCTCGTCAGGCCCGGCCAGGGGTAGCGGACACGGATAGGCCGCGGCGGCGAGCCGACGTTGGGCGTCCACGGCGGCTCGCGCCGCGTCGAGATCAACCGGGGTGCGGTGGGTCTTCAACACGACAGCACGTCCGTCCGCCAGCTCCACCCCCCAGACGGAGTCGATGCGACCTGCGCGAAACCGAACCGTCGCGAGTGCGCTCCCCAACCGCTGCTGCACCCAGTCGTCGAGGAACGTCCGAATCTCGGTCAGCGTCACGCTGCCATAGATTGCACGCTCGGTATCACTGACCGCATCAGCCCGCCCGACCTCGCTCGCCGAGCTGTCCGTTGGAACCACCGGCCCAGCATTGCAGGGGTCGGGGTTTGCGGCCAGCACGTCGCCTGAGCTCGTCGGAGCTTCCGCGTACTGATACCAATCGTTGACGCGGCCCGTCGAACAAGCCCAGCCCGGTCTCCCCGCCTCGTCGACGGGAAATCGAAGTGCGGTTGGTCAGCTTCGGAAGTAGTGCTCGCGCCTTCGTCGACGTCGTGTTCGGACAATCGGCCCCGATCGGTCGGCTGCCGTTCGACTTGCCCTCCTCGACGCAGGCGGTCGAGCAGAGTCGGAGTGATGTTCCCTTCGACACCGCCGACCCTCTGTTCCGTTTCGGCGACGGGGCGAGCTTCGTACGCTGACGATCTGGGCCGGGGCCCGAAAGATCCTTCGCTCTAGACGCCCGGCGCGCCTGGGGCAATCATGGGAAGGTCGCAAACGGGGGAAACGATGGTCATTGAGTCGCGGGCGAAGCGAAAAGTTTCGCCGTCGCCCTTCACCCACGAGTTGCCTGCAAGCCACCGGCCATGCCGGAGGCACCACAATTCCTGGGCTCACATGGCCCAACAAACGCCCGGCTCGGATGGTTCATCCGCCGGGACACAGTGCGAGGGGGAAGCATGAATCCACAAAAGCTGATGCGGCGACTGGCCGCAGTAGGCGCCGTCACCTTGGTGACCGGTCTGCTGGTCGGCACGCCGGCTGGTGCCACGGAGTCCAAAGTCGAGGAGGTCGCGTCTGGTTTGCACCATCCAAGACAGCTGGCCTTTGCTCCTAACGGCTCTCTTTACGTTGCCGAAGCCGGCGTGCGCGGCGCGTCGACGAACTGTTCGGCCAACCCGCCGCTCGGGACGTTCTGCTTGGAGTTCAACGGATCGCTCGCTCGGGTGGAGTCGCACGGAAAGGTCCGCCGCGTCGTGACCGGACTTCCGTCCATCAGCAGTGCAGACGAGACGATCGGTCCCTTTGACATCGCCTTCACCGGCAACCACAAGTTCGCCTTGACCATCGGGCTCGGCGGATCGGAGGCGTTCCGGGCACGCTTCGGAGACGACGGAGCGCTGCTCGGCACCATCGTGACGGGGGACCTGCGCCACCACAAAGGTTCAGTATCGGTGCGCAAGGCCTTCGACGCACTCGCGTTCGAGGCCGCCGACAACGGAGACGACACCGACATCGACAGCAACCCCACTGGACTGATCAAAACCCGGAAAGGCTATGTGTACACCGATTCCGGCGGCAACACCTTGGTCTCCACCCGAAAGGGCGGCTCGACGATCGCGGCGTTCCCCCCGGTGCCGACGACCCAGCCCGGGCCGGTTCCCGTCGGAGTTCCGGCCGACGCCGTCCCGACCGACGTGGTCATCGGCCCTGACGGTGCGATG
Organism: uncultured Actinomycetota bacterium; assembly: GCA_963740705.1. GTDB lineage: Bacteria > Actinomycetota > Actinomycetes > Propionibacteriales > Propionibacteriaceae > Microlunatus. The sequence goes on along the minus strand of CAVUGB010000004.1, from coordinate 85,192 downwards.
TACGTTTCCCAGCTCGTCGGTTTCCCGTTCGAGGACAACTCCTCGACCATCTGGCGGGTCACGCCGGGCCATGCGCCGCAGCCGTACGCGACCGGCCTGACCAACGTCACCTCGCTGGCTTTCGCCGGCGATGGGAGCCTCTACGCGGTCGAGCTCGCGTCGAAGGGCCTACTTGCCGGACCCGTCGGCGCACTGGTCAAGGTGAAGGCCGGCGCCCACACGCATCAGGTGATCGCTGGCGGCTTGGATTCGCCTTACGGGCTGGCGATCCGCAAGGGAACGGCCTATGTCACCACGGGATCCTTCACTGCCGCTGACGGTAAGGTGATCAAGATCAAACTCGGCGGACATTCACACCGCTCCTGATCTCCGCTCGGCTGCCGTCGAGATTGAGATCGTCGATTCAGTGACCCTCCCGGGCGGCCGGTCCGCGGGCTTGACACCGGGCCGCCCGGGGGCTCCGCCTAGATCCATAGCCTGACCTCAGATCTGGACCGAGTTGAGACGTGTTGGTTGTTGTACCCACCTGAGCCAGCTCGGACAATAAGGCCGACAGCTAGATGCGGACTCGAGGCGGGGGCTTTGATGTGAGTGGCTACGGATCCGGGCCCGGATACTTGCCGCCCGGCCATCAACCGTCTCCGTCTTCAGGGACCTGGTCGTCACCGTCGTCACGGGGGCGGTCGTTCCCCTGCTCATCCACTTCGTGCCGGCCGGCGCCGAGAGACTGGAGACTCCCACGGTTGGGGCGACGGGTGTGGCCAGCTCAGTTCAACCGGCCCCGCGTTCGGCCTCGCCCGATCCCACCGTCGACCCCAGCACCACCGCGCCGGGCGGCAGCGCGGCCACTGCGGGAATCGCCCCCGGCCGGTGAGCCCGCGTGGTTCATCGATCTCGACCTCGGCCGGGAGAGCTCCTGCGACCGAACGCTCGGGCTGGCCATCGTCAATGGTCGGTCCGTTTCGCACTCAGCGACGTTCGATGCCCGGTACCGGTGTGAGCTGGTGGGCATCGTGCCTGACGGTCAGCACCGTCAAAGGCGCGGTGTCGCTGGGCGAGAACGCAGAGTACGGTCGACCGAGATCGAGGTGTTCACGTCCAGCACGAGTCTCGACGCCGACTCCAACTGGATCCGGCAGGCCATTCTCACGGCACCGAAGAGCAAGCTTCAGGACTTCTCCGTGCCACTGCCGCCCAACACCCACAAGATTCGCTTTGTGCTCAACACGGTCAGCACTGACGCCACCGTGGTCATCGCCGATCCGCAGGTGAGCTAGCGCCTCGTACGCGGTGGGTCGAGCGGCACCGCCGAGCCGTCGGCCGCGTCGCGAAATCTTTTTGGAATTTTCCTGGCGCGACTGTCCGATCGGGTCGGTCACGTTCGTAGCAGGGGTGAGAAGCGGGCCGAACGGCCCACGAACCTGAGGAGACAGAGATGACGCAGTACTTGATGTCGGTGTTCGGGCCGGCTGAGGAGCAAGAGTTCGGCAGCTACCCCAGCGAGGAGGCGATGACGCAGGCGTTCGCTGCTACGGAGGCGTTCAACGACAGACTGCAGGCCGAGGGGTACTGGGTTTTCGCTGAGGGCTTGGCGCCGGCGACGAACGCGACCGTCGTGGACGGACAGGGAGCCGAGCCGGTGATCACCGACGGTCCCTACCTGGAGTCGAAGGAGTATCTCGCCGGCTTCTGGATCATCGAGGCTCCCGACCTCGATGTGGCCCTGGCCCTGGCCGCCGACGGATCGAAGGCCTGCCGCGGCAAGGTCGAAGTGCGTCCCTTCGCGAGCTTGTGACGCTCGTCGCTGACACGATCACCCGGGTCCACCGCGAGGAGTGGGCTCGGGTGGTCGCCGCGTTGACGAGACGCTTCGGGGACCTGGATATCGCCGAGGAGATGACCGCGGAAGCGTTCGCGGTCGCGGTGGAGCGCTGGCCGGTGGACGGCGTACCCCCCAACCCCGGTGCCTGGATCACCACCACGGCCAACCGACGGGCCATCGACCGGTTACGCCGCGAGTCGCGCCGTCACGACAAGCAGAAGGAGGCCCTGATGCTGTCCGACCACACTCCGCCGGAGCCGTCCGGCGCGATCGAGGACGACCGGCTCCGACTGCTGTTCACCTGCTGTCACCCAGCGCTGGCGGTGGAGGCTCGGATCGCGCTCACCCTGCGCATGGTCGGCGGACTGACCGTGCCCGAGATCGCGCGCGCCTTCATAGTCCAGGAGGCCACCATGGGTCGCCGGATCACCCGCGCGAAGGCGAAGATCAAGGCGGCCAACATCCCGTACCGCGTTCCGTCTCCCGACGACCTCCCCGTCCGCATCTCCGGGGTTCTGGCGGTCCTCTTCCTGGTCTTCAACGAGGGATACCTCACCTCTGATCCGGACCGGGATCCCGTACGCAGCGACCTCACGCTCGAAGCGATCCGGCTGGCCCGGCTGCTGCGGACCTTGCTGCCGGCCGACGGTGAGGTGGTCGGCTTGCTGGCGATGATGCTGCTCATCGAGGCTCGTCGGCCGGCGCGGGTCTCGGCGTCGGGCGAGCTGGTGACGCTCGACGAGCAGGACCGCGGAGCTTGGGATGTTGGCCTGATCGAGGAGGGGCACGCCTTGGTCCGGGAGCGGATCGCTGCCGTCCGCGTCGGTCAGCAACGTCCCGGCCGCTACCAGATCCTGGCCGCCATCAACGCGGTGCACACCTCCGCCCGGGACGTACGCGACACCGACTGGTCGCAGGTCGTCACCCTCTACGACCAGCTGATGCGCGTCGACCCCTCACCGGTCGTCGCGCTCAACCGAGCCGTCGCGCTCGCCGAGCTCGATGGTCCTGAGGTGGCCTTGTCGGTGATCGACCGGCTCGAAGCGTCCAGCCCGGAGGTCCGCCTGGACGGATACCACGCCTACCACGCCACCCGGGCCGACCTTCTTCGCCGACTGGGCCGTTCGGCGGATGTCCGCGCTGCGTACGACCTGGCCATCGAGCTGGCCGGCAACACCGGCGAGGTCGCCTATCTCACGCGCCGGCGTGACCAGCTCGGACGCCGCTGAGGTCTGCGGCCGCCGGCGAGATGATCACGAAGGGTGGACGCGATAGCGCAGATGCGTCACCTGGTGAGCGGGGTCGACGCCGGCAGCGGTGCGCGTCCTGATCAGCTCCAGCTCGACCTGATCGGCCGGCAGGTGGTCGAAGAGGCGTCGCCCTTGGCCGAGCAGCACCGGAACGACGTGGAGCTCCAGCTCGTCGAGCTGCCCGGCTCGAATCAGCGCCTGCGCCGCCCCCGCCCCGTGGACCATGACGTCGGACTCGCCGGCCGCTGCGCGAGCTCGGGCGGCGGCGTCGGTCGGATCAGTGACGTAGCGGATGCTGCCCGGGGGCGGGTCGTCGGGTGGCCGGTGAGTCAAGACGAACACGGGTACGCCGTCGTGATGGTCGCCCTGCCAGCGGCCGGCGTGTTCGTAGGTGCGACGTCCGGCGATGACGGCCCGGGTCGCCTGCAGCTCGCCGTACACCTGACCGTTCGGGCCCGGGTCCTGTCGCCGGTCAAGCCAGTTGAAGAGCCGGAACCCGCCGACACCCATCGGTTCGGCGGCGCTGTCCTCTGGGCCGGCGACGTAGCCGTCCACCGACATGGTCATGTACAGCCGGATCATCGGTCGCTCAACGGCTGGTAGCTCAGCTTCACGACGCCGGTGTTGTAGGGCGTCGCCGAGATCAGCCGCAGCCGAATCGGCAGCTCACCGGCACCGAACGGCCTCACCCCGTCGCCCCACACCACGGGATAGAGCCAGAAGCGCACCTCGTCGATCAAACCCTGCCGGGCGAGCACGTTGGCGAGCTCCCCGCAGCCGTAGGAGATCAGCGACCCCGCGTACTGCTCCTTCAGAGCAGCCACAGCAGCCACCGTGTCGGGACCCAGCAGCTCCGCATTCCAGGTCAGCGGTCCCCTCAGGGTCCTGGACGCAACATGCTTCGGCATCGGGTTGATGAGATCGGCGTACGGCCCCGACCCCTTCGGCCACAGCTCCGACAGCTGCTCGTAGGTCTCCCGCCCGAGCAGCACCGCATCGGCGGCCCGCAGCTCCTCGACTCCGTGGTCTTCGACATCACCGCGCTCATCGAACCAGCCCTCCAGCTGGTCCATGACGCAGTCCATCGACATCTGCGCTGACACGATCAACCTGCCCATTACAGCCTCCCTCACGCCTTTGGGGTTCCTGAATGTTGACCGCGTGGCCGGCGGAAACTCATCGGTCGGGCGCTGCGAGGATCTACCGGGTGGACACCTTCGCAGAGATCGCCGACGAGCGTCGCGGTCTGGCTGACCTGATGTCGGGACTGACCAACGAGCAGCAGGCGGTGCAGAGTCTGTGCGCTGAGTGGAGCGTGCATGACGTAGCCGCACACCTGATCACGCCTCTCGAAGTGAGCACTGCGAAGTTCGCTCTGGCCATGCTGGCGTGCCGTGGCAACTTCGACCGGGCGAACGTACGGCTGACCCGCGAGCAGGCCCGTCGACCCTTCGCTGAGATCGTCGAGGTGCTGCGCCAGAAGGCCGATGTGCGGTTCACCCCACCCGGCGCAGGGCCCGAGGCGCCCCTCACTGATCTGCTGCTGCATGGTCTGGACATCCGCTGGCCCCTCCAGCTGACCCGTACGATCCCTCCCGAGCGCCTGCGCACGTCGCTGACGTTCCTGACCTCCACCTCGGCCCGCGGCGTCGTCGCCAAGGGCAGGCTGGACGGGCTGCGATTCGAAGCGACCGACCTCGACTGGGCCCATGGCGACGGTCTCGTCCTCCGCGGCAACGCCGAGGCACTTCTGCTCGCCATCGCCGGCCGCGCCGCGGCGCTCGACACCCTCACCGGCGACGGCGTTCCGACCCTACGTGCCCGACTGGGCGCAAACGCGGGCTGAACGCGGGCCGCGGGTCACTGGCGCCGGGCGCGACGGGTAGCCAGCAGCATCCGCACCAGGTAGGCGGGCGTCGGCGGATTCCAGCCGAGCTGTTGACCCATGGCGAGGTCGTCGCGGTTGGCCCAGTGCTCAGCGACCTTGCCGTCCCGCATCCGGAACCAGTGGGTCTGGGTGACTGTGAAGGTTCGGTCCCGCGGCGGAAACAAGGCCGCGACCTCAGCGTCGGTCCGGTAGGCGACGAACGGCCCGGTCTGCCGACCGGACATGGTCGCGTGCACGACGACCAGGTCGTTGTCGGCGGCGACTTCGAGAACCTGCCAGGTCAGGTCGCTGAAGGCGGTGCGCAACCATCGGGCCGTCGCGTACATGGCCGCCGGCCCTCGGCCGCGGGTGTCGGGTGGCTCGGTCTCGGCCTCCCGGTTGATCGCGTCGGCGGTGTAGAACGTGTGGAACTCGGCTTCGGTGCCAGAACCCATGGCGTGCAGAGAGGCGATGGCGACGGCGGCGGGCTGGTGACGGGTGGTTTCGAGCATGGCAAAGCTCCTTCGATGGTGGGTGATGACGTACGGGTCGGGTTTGGACTAGACCGGAAGCCGTGGCTCCGATCATGTGGGGGCTAGTCGGCGTAGAGCCGGATCTCGATCCCGTCGGGGTCGTGCAGACCTACGAGCACGGCTCCCCCACGATGGCCTTCGACGAGCTCGTGCGACTCGCCGACCTCGTGGAGCTGAGAGCTCCATCGCTGCACGGCCTCCCGACTCGGCACGAGCAGCGCGACAGCGTCAAACCCCGACCACGCTCGGGCCCGGTCTGGATCGTGCCGAAGGGCGATCTGGGGCTGGCAGCCGTCGCGTCGGAGGGCAACGCCTGTGATCTCGCCGTCCTCGATGAACTCGATCTCTGTTTCGAAGCCGAGGACCCGGCCGTACCAGGCTCGACTGCGAGCGACGTCGCTGACCGGCAGCTTGACGTGGTGGATACCGATCAGCACGACAACCCTCGTTTCTTGTAGTCCGACTCTAGAGTTAGACTGCAACACATGACCCAAAACGTCAAGAGGATTCGCGGAGCCCGTACGAGGGAGACTCGGCGCAAGGTGGTGACTGCCGCATCCGAACTCTTCGTCGCCGAGGGCTACCACGCCACCACGCTTGACCAGATCGCCGGCCGCGCCGGGGTGGCCGTTCAGACCGTCTACTTCCATTTCGGGAACAAGCGCACCGTGCTCAAGGAAGCCGTCGACCTAGCGGCCGTCGGGGACGACGAAACTCTGGCCGTCCTCGACCGGCCCTGGCTCGAGGAGGCGGAGGCCGATTCAGACCCGCGGAAGGTGATCGAGCTGTGGACGGCGAACGGGCGGGCCATCTTGACCCGGGTCGGACCCATCATGCGGGTCGTCCGCGACGCCTCAGTCGTCGATCCAGAGATGGCCGAGCAGTGGGCGACCAATCAAGCCGAAACCGCCACAGCCTTCGGAGTCCTTGCCCAACAGCTCGACACCATGAGTGCGCTCCGGGTCCCGGTCGAGGAAGCCACGGACATCCTCTGCGCCGTCTCCGGCCTCGAGCTGTATCTCCTGCTCGCCGACCGCGGCTGGACTGATCAGCAGTGGGAACCTTTCGTGGTCGACGTGCTGACGCACACCCTCCTACGGTGACGGGCGCCGCCGCAAGAACGGTGAGCACACCGAGATCCGATCGCCATGTCGAAGACGATGTCGAAGAAGCGGAATCAGCATCGACCCAGGGGCAACAGCAGACGAAAGGATGATCATGCGCAAGCTCATCGTGGCCAACTTCATCTCCCTGGACGGCTTCGTCGCCGGTCCGGGCAACGACGTCATGGCCCTTCCGTTCGACCCGAGCTTCGACGACTACAACCTCGAGCGGATCCGATCGGCCGACACCTTGCTGGCCGGTCGCACCACCTTCGAGCAACTGACCGGATTCTGGATCCCGTTGGCCGACGACCCGGCGGCCACCGAGCTGCAGCAGGAGATCGGCCGGTTCAACCGCGACGCGAACAAGCTCGTGATCTCCGACAGTCTCGACTCAGCGACAGTCGAGGTGGCCAACACGACCGTGGTGGCTCGAGCGGATGCCGTTACCCGGCTCGGCGAGCTCAGGCGCGGCCCAGGCCGTGACATCCTCTGCTTCGGCAGCCGTACGACCTGGAACCCGTTGCTGGCGGCCGGTCAGGTGGACGAGTTGCACCTGATGGTCGGCTGCGCGGCCATCGGGGCCGGCGTCCCCGCCTTCGACGGCCCGACCGATCGGCTGCGCCTGATCGACGTCTGGCGGGCCGATGGTGCCGACAGCGTCGTCCTGCGCTACTCGGCTCAATAGCAGTAGCGAGGCCCTCCGGCTAACTGTCGAAGCCGCTGGCCCGCGGCTAGACCGGCAGCAAGGGTGTACCCGCTTTTCCGGCCCCTGAGCTCAGTTGCCGCTGCTGTCTTCGACGGACACGACGATGGTCCAGGGCACGCTGCCGTCGTCACGGATCTGGTCAGCGGCAGCCGCGGAGAATCCGCAGTCGCCGAATTCGGTCACAGTTGAACGACAAACGCAGACAGCATCCGGGGTCGTGCTGCACACTTCAACTCGTGATTCGCTTCGAGCTGATCTTCGGACTCCTCACCTTTGCTTTGTGGGTGTTCTGCCTCGTCGAGGTGATCAGAAGTGAGGACGGTGGCATCCGCCATCTTCCCAAGCTCGGCTGGCTGCTGATCGTCCTCTTCTTTCCGCTAGCCGGCTCGATAGCCTGGCTCGTAGCCGGCCGGCCGATCGGCGCCGCCCAGACGTCCCGGTCCGACCGGGCCCTGCCCCAGTATCCGGAGTACGACTGACCGGGCCGCGCTGCCGCGACCAGTCCCGAAGCCGACGAAGACTTCCTGAAGAAGGTTCGAGAGCGTGCCGAGGAGCAGCGTCGCTCCTACCGCGAACAACAACGTCGACGTGAGCGGCAAGAAGGCAACGGACCTGACCCCATCGGGTGATCACCTACCGGCTGATCAAACGACCCCAGCGAAGATCAACTCGGTGACAGTCGAAGATCAAAATCATGTCGGTGAGGTCGGAGCGGCCGACGGCGACCACCTACTGGTGATCTCCAGCATCGAGCTCGCATCGAAAAGAATTGCCCGGGCCGCAGGGAGAACGTCGAGCGGCACGCCTGGTCGCCGTCACGGGTGCCGCTCGTAGACGCGATCTTCGGAAGAGTCTCGATTCATCCTGTCCGTCACATCGTTGGGTGACGACCGGTCACCCCGTCCGTCCCTAGGTTCGAGTCATCACCCGCGACGACGAGGTCACACAGCGTCGCCGCCTTACTTCCCTTGCCCAGCGTCCATCCGGCCGCAATCCGCACCGTCGAACCTCGGAGCACACCATGGCCCATCCCACCCCCGCGACTCTGTACCGGCTCGGCGCCGTTGCCGGCTTCGGCAGCGCCGCCGTCTTGTTGGTCAACGCCGCCAAGCGAGCCGAGGTGATTCCGACCTCGACTTTCACCCAGCTGGTTGCCCCACTGGCACAGGTCCTCGCGTTGGCCCTGATCACCGCGCTCTACCTCGCCTTCGGCCGCCGTAGCGGTACCTTCGGCGTCGTCGCCTACCTGCTGAACGCGACCGCCCTCTCGCTGTTGGTGGGGGTGGAGTTCGTGATCAACCTCGTGTTCAAGGACCTCCCCGCCGATACCGTCCACACGCTGCGAGCCGGGCCGCTCGGCATCGCCTTGACCGTTTCCTCGGTGTTGTTCCTGCTCGGCACCTTGAGCTTCGTCATCGCCATGGTGCGCAGCCGCGAGATGCCACTGGCTCCCCCCGTCCTGTACGCCGTGGGCGCCGTTCCGATAGCGCTTCGGGCGTTCGTCCCCGAGGTCGCCCTGGACCTCGGCCTCGTCGTTCTCGCCGCGGGCATCACCTGGCTGGCCACCTGGCTCCTCGACCGGGCCGCTCGACTCAGCCCCTCGACGACGGTCGATGCCCTGCCCGCGCACCAGACCGTCACGGTCTAGCCCGTGAGAACCTCAGCACCCGCCCGCACGGGCCGCTCGCCAGTGCCTCGGCGGCCGGCGGCAATGTCCGGATCCGACCGTTGGGGCATTCTGGTGCACCTCGGAGCACGACGCGTGCTGCATCCCGGGCGGCGCCTCTGGCTTCGCGCCGTCGTGTGGCTGGTCCTGATGTTCTTCCTGACTGCAGCGGCATTCGGCCTTCCCCTGCAGGCGGCCGCCGACCACCTGCCGCCCGGGAACCGGGTCGCACAGCTGCTCGGAATCATCGTCGCCGGCACGATGGCCCTCAGTTGCTATGTCGTTGCCGTGCGGCTCGGTGAGGCGCGATGGGCTAGCGAGCTCGGGCTGCGGCGAGCGCTGCCCGAGCTGGGGATCGGGCTGGCGCTCGGCCTCGTGATGATGACCGGGTTGATGACCGTCCTGGCCGCCACCGGTTCGTACGACATCACCCTGCACGGCAGTGCGTCGCCGTGGCCCGCCCTCGGCCTAGCCATCCAAGCGGCGGTCACGGAGGAGCTGTGGATGCGGGCGTTGCTGCTTCGGCTGCTGTGGCGGGCGTTCGGACCCCTGCCGGCCTTCATCATCGCCGCGCTCGTCTTCGGCGGCCTGCATCTGGCCAACCCCGGCGCGACCGCCCTCGCCGGGGCCACCGTGGTTGCCGCCGGAGTGATGTTCTGCGCCCTGTACGCCTTGACGGGCCGGCTCTGGCTGCCGATCGGCCTGCACCTGGCCTGGAACTTCGCCCAGGGCTACCTCTTCGGGACTGTGGTCTCCGGCGGCGACCTCGGCGGCTCACTCGCGGTCAGTACCCCCCGGCCGGGGGCGCCCGACTGGCTGACCGGGGGCAGCTTCGGCCCGGAGGCCTCCGTCCTCGCACTGGTCCTCGTCGGCTCCGTCGCCGTCGCCGTGCTGGTGATTTCACGTCGCGGCGGCCGGTTCACGCCGCACCGAGCCGGGCCTTCGCAAAAGGGCCTAAGGTGAAGAGCTGCGTCAGCAGCTGGCACGGACCTAGCGCATCCACGGGGACACATGGCCGGACACGTCCGGGTGGCCACACCACCTCCGTCGGCGAGCCAACGAGTCGGCTGGGGCTTCATCAGCCTGTATGCGCTGGCGTACCTGGGCAGCATCTTGGTCCTGCTCGCGCCGGTGCTGGTCACGCTGGCCCTGAAGGTGAGCTCGCTGGTCGGGATCGACCAGGCCCCACGCAGCCTCGGCCTTGTCACGGGCGTCGGCAGCGTGGTGGCGCTGGTGGCCAACCCGCTGTTCGGTGGGCTGAGCGACCGTACGACGTCCCGGTTCGGTCGGCGCCGACCGTGGATGGTCCTCGGTCTCCTCGGTGGTGCGTTCGGTGTCGTCGTGGTGGCCCAGGCCTCGAGCATCACCGGCGTCGTGGTCGGATGGTGCCTCGCTCAGCTGTGCTTCAGTGCGTTGCAGGCCGCAACCGTCGCGATCCTGCCTGACCAGGTCCCGGCCGGCCAACGCGGGCTGGTCTCCGGCGTGCTCGGCGTCTGCCTGCCCATCGCCTCGGTCAGCGGCACCTTCGTAGTGCAGCTCTTCACGGGAAACCCACTGGGCATGTTCCTCATCCCGACGGCGATCGGCGGCGTGCTGGTTCTGGCCTTCGTCCTCACCCTGAATGATCCGAAACATCAGCAGCTCGACCGCCCGAGCTGGTCGCTACGGCGATCCGGGCGCCTGCTGGTCCGCAGCCTGCATCGGAGTCCTGACTTCGCCTGGGCCTTCGTCAGCCGCTTTCTGTTCGTCCTGGCGTACGCGTTCCTGGCGACCTATCAGGCCTACTACCTGCTGGAACACCTGCACAGCGACGAGTCCGAGGTGCCGCACCAGATCTTCGTCGGCACGCTCGTCCAGGCGACAACGGTCATCGCCGCGTCGCTCCTCGGTGGTCGGCTGTCCGACCGGACCGGACGACGCAAGTCCTTCGTGATTACCGCCTCAATCGTGTACGGCGTCGCCTTGTTCGTCATCTCGGCCGCCAGCAGCTACGACATGTACCTGATTGGCATGGCGATCGGTGGGCTCGGCTTCGGCACGTACCTCGCCGTCGACCTCGCGCTGGTCGCCGACGTACTACCGGAACACGACCGCGCCCGCGACCTCGGCGTGTTCAACATCGCAGCGGCACTGCCCTTCGCCGTCGCACCCGCCCTGGCACCGGCCATTCTCGCCCTGAGCAGTGGGAGCTACAGCGTTCTGTACGCGGTCGCCGGGATCAGCGCCTGCGCGGCCGCAGTCACCGTCGTCCCGATCAGAGGCGTTCGCTGACGACACCTCCGGGCTGTGGCGGGCCTTCTCCTCTCGTCAGTTCGCGACCGAGCCAGGCGACCACTGGCGGCGCTGAGCCGACTGGACCGGCAACCCCTCGTCGACCGCCCCCTGAGCTCACCCGCTTTTCGCCCCCTGAGCTTGTCGAAGGGCCTCGCCAGAGGTTGGCATCAAAACGCGGGAGCTCTGACGAGCGCTTCGAGAAGCTCAGCCCACGTCCACCGCCTCCGGAGCCCGACGAACGAGGCATCAGGATAGGCACATGGCTCAGTCACGCCGACGTCCGAATCGAATCGCAACGCCCCGTTCCGCGGACACCTTCGGTTCGTCCCGCGCCGGCGCTCGGAACATAGCTGGCGTTCACTATCAGGCCATGGTGACGTCTCACCTGCTTCTCGACGAGGCGGGGCGGGGCGTGACAAGCGTCAGGCCGGAAGGCGACGAGGACTGTGACGTTTTCCTCGCCGCCCGCGGAGATCCTCTTCGGGTGGAAGTGAAGTTCCGCAGCGATGGGCTGTCGGTGTCAGAGCTCGGATTGGCATTGATCAAGGCCTGGGAAAGCGCAGCCAGCACCGAGGCGGACCTGCGCCAGATCGCAATCTGCACGAATCTCTCGTCGGGACGGATCCCCATCTCAGGCTGGCACCGTTCCATCGCCGAGGCTCTGTCCGAGGACTCTCGACTCGGCGCACACCGCGCCAATCTGGTCACCGCCATGCGTGCCGCGGCGGGTGGCAACGGGATCGACCTCGATCCGGACGTGATCTTGGCGAGGTCCCACCTCGTGCATATCAATTCGGGATTCAGCGACCTTGTGAAGGTGGTCGCCCAGCATCACCAGTTCTCAACGGAGCTGCACGCACAACTAGCGGCCTCGCGAGTGTTGGAACGAGTGCTGAGCGTCGCCTCCGAGAACCGCCATACCAACCGAGAGACAGCAAAGGTCCTGACCAGACACAACCTCACCGAGGTTATGACGAGCGTTACCGAAGCGACCGGCTCATGGATTCACGCCATTGAGGCCCGCCGCTTGGTGACGGTTCCAGATTTCACCCGCCTGCCGGCAGAGACTCGTTCAGCCTTTCTCCGCGGTCTTCGAGCGCGACCACAACACGTCGGCGCCGGCTATCCACTACCCAGGCCACGCTGGTTGCGACAGGTTCAGCAGGTGCTGGACACCGGCTCCAGCGCACTACTCGTTGGACCGTCCGGGTCGGGCAAATCCACTCTGATGTGGCAGGCGGCTCACGACAGCCAGCAAACGAAGGTGTTCGTCCTGGAGCAGGCAGCTTTGGCAGACGTGACTGAGCTCGCTTCATTCTTCCGTCTGATGGCCCCCGCCGAAGGCAGCCCCGTCCTCATCTGCGCAGAGGACATAGATCGGCGTGAGCTAGACGGGTGGGCGGCGCTATTGCGGGAGCTGGCCTCTGACGCCCAGGTGCAGATGATCGGGACCTGCCGGGAAGACGCGTTTGTTCCGGCGTTCACCGCCACGGGAAGTGCAACGATCGTTCGTCCCCGGCTTGACCCCGACGAGGCGATTGAGATGGGAAGGGAGCTCTTCGGCAACCAGCCCCGGAGCCAAGCAGACGTCGAGGTCCTTCACCACGACTCACATGGGCTTTTACTCGAGTTCGTCCACCTGGCGACCACCAGCAGCCATCTTGCCGACGTAGTCGCGGAGCAGGCGGATGGCCTCCTGGATCGCGACCCGGTCCTCGCGGCGGTCGCCAGACTTGTCGTAGCGGCCGACGTGTGTGGAGTCAGGCTTCAGGCGGAGCAGCTGCGGGTTCTCGACTACTCGGACGCAGCCATCTCGGCTGCGCTGACCATACTCGATGGCGAGCACATCATCATCGAAGATTCTGGCTCGTTGCATGGGTTGCATCCTCGACGATCGCGATATCTACTGACCTATTTACACCGCGGCCTACCTCGCCTCGCGGAGTCCTTGGCACTGCTCACCCGAATCGCACTCGCTGAGGACCTCCGCACCTTGGTGAGAACGTGGATACGACTCGCGCCAGACGATGTCGAATTGCTGGAGAAGTCGCTAGCAGCACGCATAGATAGCGACCACTCACTGAGCGCCCGCGAGATCACTGACCTCCTGTACGGATGCGAGGCAGGCCTCTATGCCAGCACCGTCAACCGACTACTCAGCCCCCGCGACGCTGATCTCAAACAAGCGGTCCTGCTCGGCGGGATGGCTGGCCGTGACCAAGGCATGAGGCTGCTGACCGCAGGAGTTTGGGACGCTCCCCTCGGTGGCCAGCAAATGCAGAATTCCTTGCCGCTGATGACCAGGTACGACAAGCTGCACGAGCAGATCCCGCGCCCTCGAGCATTCCGGCGAAACGTGATCGTCCAATTGACTCAGGCTAGGGACCGCTTGATACAGAAATTGCCGACTGACTTGAAAGCCTTGCAGAACCTCGTAGCAAGTGAAGCTTTTACCGCAGTTGAGTTGGACCGCATCATTTTAGATTGTGTAACCACTTGGGACACACCCCACCCCCGCAACGAAGTCACCTACCCTCCGGCCTCGTCTGCTGGAATCATTCTTGCGACGAACCGGCGCATGGCTGCCAAGACCGTCGCGGCCGCCGCGCGGCTGAGTGCGATCGGCCCGGAGAGCTCGGGGCGCGTCTTGGGAACCGATCACGGGGATCGGGTTCGCTGGATGTTGGACAGATCCACTATTCTCATCGACCCCGGCAGTCCGGACGACCGATGGCCAACAGTGACCTTGCTGGCTCCCGCCCTGGACGTGGCACCTCACCAGTTTGATACCCACTTTTCCCCGAGGTTGAGCGATGCGGCGGTTGTCGCCGGTCTGAGTTCAGTCGAAGCCATCCTGGTGTCTGCGGACGGGCAGCAGCTTGATGAGGGAACCGGCGGAAGGCTGAGTGGCTCAGCGCCTGGACCGATACCAGAACACATTCTCGGGAGAGTATTGGCGGAAGACGCACTGCTGACGGTGCACGACTCCTGGTTTGACTGGTTGCAGCGCACAGATTCGGCGGTTCGCGCTGCGGTGGCAACCTGTGAGCTCACGGTGAGCGTCTGCGTGGAGGCGTTGAAGCGACCTCCGTCGCCTCAGACACTACGGAGACTGTCGGATCAGTTCAGGCAGGCCGAGAAAATCCTTGCGATTCCACTAGGATTCCCACCAACCCGGCATCCAGGATCGCTGGACACTTCGCCAACTGTAGATCCAGGCTTTGTGATAGCCCCGGAGGACGCTGCTCGATTACTGGGCCAGACGCTCAATCAATTCATCTCACTATGTAGTTTCGCGGGCAATTTAGTTATTGGTCAAGAATCTGACGAAGTCCCGAATCAGATAGACGCGTCGGCGATGTGGACGTCGAGTCTATTGCGAGAGGCAACTACCTTTATGCAGAGTTTCCGTGGTACGGCATTGCAGGCTCAACTGGGAAGGTTGACCGCAGCACTCTCCGCGCTACAGGCTGTCGCCTCGTGCTTGACTTCACGCGCCACGGTGTCGCGGGCGGCTCTGGAAGCCGTCGCCGCATCACGTAGCGATCCCGAACGAGGTGTCCAACTCGTGTTGAGCGCCGTCGAGCGAGTCCATCGAACACGGAGGTCATACGAATTCGACCAGCTATCATCTCGGCTCAGCGAGACCTCGGGAGGATGGACGATAGTCGAAGTCGAACCTCTCGGAAGCATGCATCGACTTCCGTTGCCCTCGTGGGCTATCATCTCCGCTCCGATGAACAGAATGTCCCTCGAGGAGCTCGATGAGCTTTGCTCAGACATTTCAGGGTTGGAGAATCGCCTCTTCACCGTCATGACCAGCGTGGACAACGATTGGCCTGAGGATGTGCTGGTATTCCAAAAGCACCGGATATGGCGACCCCTCGCCCGTGTCGCGTCTGACGTTGTGAAACATCAACTCCACGTTGCTGGATATAGCCCAATGAGATCTTCGAGCATACGTCCACCTGAGGCTAGACAACTTGACACCTTGCTTCCGCTGCTTTCGCTTCGACTGGCGCAAGCGCGTTTGACCGATGACATCATGCCCGGGCTGGAGGAGTGGGAACACGATCTACGTCGGCTCATCACGGGGATTCGAGAGCCGGCGGCCAGTGCCTACTTGCGAGTGGCCGATGCGGTCATCGCAGAGGCCGAGCGTGACACTCCCGAGGGACTTGCCCTCGACATCCACCGTCACCGCGCCGGATTCGAAGCGGGACCGTCGCTCAATGACCTTCTGGCCGCCTCAGCGGCAGCAGCTGGGTAGGGGCTGCATCTAGCGATCTCTGACATCTCGTCATCCTGGTCAAATCCTGACCCCCTGGGGATGAGGTGACGAAGTTGCCCACGAGCTAACGGCAGTAGGGTGTTGGCGAGTTCACGCATCGGGGGCGAGCTCAGCCGGTACCGAGCTCCTGGGAGTGACCCGATGAGGTTTCGCACGTGGTCGGCGGTCGTCGCGATCGTCCTGGTCCATCTCCTGAGCGCATCAGGGCTCGCGGTCGCCGCGCCCCCGCCGACGCCAACCACGCTGACCGTGACCAGTTTTCCTGACCGGTTCTACTTCGGCGGACTGGCCACGGTGACGGCGTCGGTCGAACCGAGCAACGCCACCGGAACCGTGACCGTCACTGCTGTGGGCGAGACCGGCGCCCAGGCCGGGCAACCCGTGGTCGTACGATCCGGCGAGCTGTTCGACGGGGTGGCTGTGCTGGCCGTCGCGCTGCCCGCGTTCGGGGTCAACCACCTCTCCGTTCGCTATGACGGGGACGCCGGCCATGCTCCCGCGGAGTCGAACGGGATTGCCATGGAGCAGGCGGGCTATCCGGGCGAGCTGCTCATCAACGAGGTCCGTTCGTCCGGACCGGGCGGCGCCGACGACTCCTATATCGAGCTCTACAACACCGGCATTCCCATCCCGTTGGGCGACTTCCGTATCCAAAGCAACGACGGATCGATCGATCTGCCGCCCGACGCGCCGACCCTGGACACCGGACGCAGCTTCTTGATCGCCGGGCCTGACTTCAGCCTGGGGGCGAACGCTCATCCCGATCTGGTGGCGCCGGTTGGTCACGGAGGTTGGCAGGTGCTGACCCCGGACACCGAGCGCACCCGCACCGACGTGGTGGGCGACAGCACGGGGTCCCACAACGGCGACCCGCTGGCAGTCGTCGATGGGGCACCGGCTGAACAGTGGGCCTTCGTCCGTCAGCACGCGGCGGGCCGGCCGACCAACACCTTCGACAACCGCGACGACATGGTGCTCGTATCGACCGCCGGCGGCAGAGTCGGTGGGGTGCCGGCGCTGCTGGGGACGCCGGCGCCGAACGGCCTGGCGGATCCCTACCCGAGCATCTACCAGATGCGGTCGAACCCGATCGATCGCGGGGTGGGTAACAACATCGCTCCCAACCGGATCTACGCCGCCGGCGCGCCGGGCCAGCTGATCGTGATGCGGACTCTGACCAACATCTCGGACCGGACCATCACGGCCGCCCAAGCCCGGGTCACCGCCCTCAGCCAAGCGGGCGGTCCCCCCAAACCCGGGGCGCGACAGCCGCGGGAGCCTGCCCAGCTGCACGTGGTTAACGCGTACGGCGGTCCGCTCAGCCGGGTCTCGACGCTGCTCCGCGGCCGGGTCTGGGTTTACAACTTGTCCCCCGATCCGCCCGCGACCGGCCTGGGTGGGGGTCTGAACACGACGCTGAGCGTCCCCCTGCCGACCGGCGGTTTGGCGCCAGGCCACTCGGTCGATGTGTCGTTCAGCCTGGCTGTCGACGCGCCGGGAGACTTCTGGTTCGGCTACGACCTCGACCTCACGACCGCACCGCTGGATGGGGAGGCCTTGCCCCGGCTCCGCGACCTCTCAGCCCCGGCGGAGCCAGCCACGTCACTCAGCTGGTCGACCCGTCAGCTGCGCCCTCTCCGCGCTGCCCCGAGTTCGGCGTACGCGTCCGGTCGGCTGGGCTGAGCGGCACCGACGGCGGCATGCTCGTGGGCCTCAGGCTGTCGACGGACACGACACCAGCTCGCCTCGCGCCGGACTTGCCGTGACGTACGAGAGGCGCACAGTCCGACCCGGCTCAGAGGAGTTCGAGCCCAGCGCCGGCGAGTTCGTTCCGGGCGCTGGAGGTGCGCCCGGTGAGCAGGAGCAGAAGGGAGAGCGCGGTCCCAGAGATTTCCGGGCCGGCTCCGACCGTCCAGCTCGTATCGGTCGCCGTCAACCGCCGCCCGGCCAGGCGGCGTTGGGCGTGGAAGGGCCAGCCCATGGCCCAGACTCGGTCGAGCCCTTGAACCGTGAAGTCGACGGGGACCGCAAAGGTGCGGCCCAGCGGGATCGCGATGTCTTGGCTGTGCACGATCGCATCGAAGAGCGCATTGCGGGTGTCCAGGGCCTTGGCCGTCGTCCGAGCGTCGGCATGGGCGCGCAGCCTCTGGACGATCTCCGACGTGGCGACCGACCCGGCACGTACGGCCAGCAGTGTGTTGATGCGATTCGGGTTGAACCGGGCGTGGGGCGCGGCCGCGAGCATCTGCCAGGTGGTGATGGTCGGCACCAGCGCCAGGTGGCCGGCGACATCTCGGACCCGCCACCCCTCACACAGTGAGTCAGCGTCCCATTCGCTAGGGCTGAGCGTCTCCAGCATCTCCGCGAGCCCCAACCGCACCGTCCGAACTGCCAACCAGTACTGCTCGCTCATCGTTCAGTCCTTTCCTCCAGTGCCGCGCTCCCAGTTTAGTCCGAAAATCGGACTTCTGTCATCATGGCGCCATGACGGTGGACGAGTCAGATGCCGCTGAACCGATGAACCTCGGACTGCTGCTGTTCATCCCCTACCGGTCGATGGAGTCCTCCGTGCTCGCTCACCTCAAGAAGCACGGCCACGACCTTCCGCTGAGCCAGGCAAGGGTGTTCCAACGCATCGCACCGAACGGCTCCCGGCCCAGCGAGCTCGCCCAAGCGGCACAGGTCAGCAAGCAGACCCTCGGCTCGGTCGTCGACCAGCTCGAACGTGCGGGTTACGTAGCTCGCATCCCGGATCCGAGCGACGCTCGCGCCCGTCTGGTCGTGGTGACCGAGCTCGGTCGGGAACTGGTGGCTCTGAGTCTGCCCGTGGTTCGCGAGATCGAGAACGCCTGGCAAGCTCACCTTGGACCAGCCAGGACGCGCGAGCTGCGCCGCACCTTGCAGGCACTGCGAGAAATCACCGATCCCTTCGCAGAGCCGAAGACCACCGGCCCGGCAGGCCCCTCTGGTTCCAACCTCTGACCAGGCGTTTTTCGCGGGCGGGCTCCGGGGCCGAGAACACGGGCGGAGCTCAGGGGGCGGAATGCGTTCGTCACCGACTTGATCGTGACCACACCGTGCAGGCGGGTCACCCTCTGGTCCAGACTAGGCTCGAGCGACAGCCGACATCAGTGTCGCCCCGGGTCCGAGGGCCAAGCCCACGCCCGAGTAACCGTCAGATAGACACAGTGTCCGCCGAGCGGTAATGTCTGCCTGACCGGAGCGGGCTCCTATGTAGGCCGAGCCCGCGTCCACCCCCAAGACAGGAGTCACCGTTGACCAAGAACGTCGTGATCGGCACCGCCCCCGATTCCTGGGGCATCTGGTTCGCCGATGACCCGAATCAGACCCCGGCCAGCCGCTTCCTCGACGAGGTTGTCGAGGCCGGTTACGAGTGGATCGAGATCGGCGCCTACGGCTACCTGCCGACGGATGCGGTCAAGCTCGGCGACGAACTGGCCAGCCGGCGACTCAAGGTGTCGGGCGGCACCACCTTTGCCCGCCTACAACACCCCGACACCATCGACGAGGTGTGGAGCCAGGTCAGTCCGATCGCGGCCCTCACGGCGGCCATGGGCGCGGAGCACCTGGTCGTCATTCCCGACTTGTGGCGCGACGACCTGACGGGCAACGAGAAGGAGCCTCGTGAGCTGACGACGGAGCAGTGGTCAGCTCTGACCGCGAACCACAACGAGCTCGGCCGACGCCTCCTCGAGGAGTACGGCGTGCACTCCCAGTTCCATTCTCACGCTGACAGCCACGTCGGTTACCAGCCGGACGTCGAGCGCTTCCTCGAGGCCACCGATCCGGCCTACGTCAACCTGTGCCTGGACACCGGCCACGTCGCCTACTACGGCGGCGACTCGGTCGGGCTCATCACCAAGTACCCCGAAAGGATCGGCTACCTCCACCTGAAGCAGGTCGACCCTGAGCTGGCCGCGCGAGCCATCGCCGAGGACATCTCATTCTCGCAGACGGTGCGGATGGACATCATGGTCGAGCCGCCGGCCGGGGTGCCTGACCTCGCCGAAGTCCTTCGCGCCGCTGAGGCACTCCCCCAGGACCTGTTCGCCATCGTCGAGCAGGACATGTACCCCTGCACCCCGGACCGGCCCCTGCCCATCGCCCGCCGGACCTTCACCTACCTCTCCAGCTGCATGTGAGGGGTTGTCCGCCGCCTTGATGACCTTTCCCACCACCCTGCCCGCCCCCCGTACGCCAAACCCCCGTTCCGCCCCAACCCTGCGTTGGGGCGTGATGGGCACCGGTTGGATCGCCGAACGTTTCGTCGCATCGCTGCAAGCCCACTCCAGCCAAGAGGTTGTGGCGATCGGTTCGCGGTCCGACGAGACTGCGGTCGCCTTCGCACAACGGTTCGATCTGCAGCGCTCGCACGCGAACTACCAGGATCTGGTGGACGACTCCGGTCTCGACGTCATCTACGTCGCAACTCCCCACACCCAGCACCTCGAGGGCGCCATGCTCGCCTTGGAGGCAGGCAAGCACGTCCTCGTGGAGAAGCCGTTCGCGATCAACGCCCGGGAGGCTCAGCAGATCGCCGACGCTGCCCGTCAGCGCGGGAAGTTCTGCATGGAGGCGCACTGGACGACGTTCCTGCCCAAGTTCGACGTCCTCACCCAGCTTCTGGACGCAAAGGCACTGGGACAGGTGACCACAGTCATCGCTGATTTCGGCGAGTGGTTCGCACCTGAGCACCGCATCTTCCGGCCCGACCTCGCGGGCGGCCCGATGCTGGACCTCGGCCTCTACCTCGTCAGCTTCGCGGTTAACGTCCTCGGCATCCCGAACGACGTGGTCGCGAGCAGCGTCCCCAGCGAACGGGGCGTCCAAGCACAAACTGGCATGATCTTGACCTACGACGACAGCCAGGCCGTGCTCCAGACGACGATCCTGACCAACACCCCGACCCAGGCGATCATCGCGGGCACCCAGGCCACGCTCACCATCGACGGACCCTTCTACCAACCCGGCGGGTTCACACTCACCTCGATCGATGGTGGTGGCACTCTGCGCTACGACGAGCCCCGGACCGCTCACCGTGGCGGTCTGCACTACCAAGCCGCCGAAGTTGCTCGTCGGATCGCCGCCGGCGACACCGAGTCGCCGATGCGACCGCTCGACCTCACCATCCAGACGCTTGCCGTCATGGACGAGGTCCGCTCTCGGACCGGTGACACCTTTCCCGCCGAGCGACTGGTCCACTAGCCGAGGCCCGAGCGCCCCTGGGGCCGATCACGCCGCACGATGGCGCTCGGTGATCACGAACGCCATCGTGCAGGCCGTCCGTCAGGCGTCCGCTTTGACCACGAGGACAGGCACATCTGCCTCCAGGATGAGGGTCTGGGTGACGCTACCGAGCAGGAACTTCCCTACGGGAGAGCGCCGCCTGGCCCCGATCACCAACAGCTCCGCTCCGGTTGAGGTGGCCAGGTTCAAGATCTTTTCTGCGACGTCTTGGTCGCCGACACTGAGGTGCAGTTCCCAGCTCACGCCTTGGGCACCGGCAGCGGTCATCGACGTCTCGATGTCTTGCTGCAGACCGCTGCGGTAGGCGTCGGCCACGTCGAGGTCCAACGCTTCGACGATGTGAAGGACGGCAAGGCTGGTGCCTCGGATGCTGGCCTCGCGGGCTGCTTCGCGCAGAGCGATCTGGTTGGCGGTGGAAGCCGCCTGATGGGCTACGGCGACGGTCATGGTGGAACCTCCTGGTAGGTGTCGGTGGGATTGAGGTGGTGAGCCGACGAGGGCTCAGAGTTGCTTGCTCGGGACGGCTCCGGCTGCCGTCATGATTCCCGACCTGGTTCAGGTGCGGTCAGTGCGCGATCGATCCTGGCCGCAACATCCTCTACGGCTCCGAGGCCGTCGACCTCGGCGAGTATCCCGCGGGTGCGGTACTCCTCGATCAGCGGTGCAGTTTGCTGATCGTAGATCGAGAGCCTGGTCCGGATGGTCTCCTCGGTGTCGTCGGAGCGGCCCTGGTCGCGCCCTCGACGGATCAACCGTTCGACCAGCTCGTCCTCGCCGGCCCGAAGGCAGATGACGGCGTCGAGCTCGTGGCCGGCGCCCGTCAACATCACGTCGAGGGCCCGTACCTGACCGAGCGTCCGCGGATAGCCGTCCAGGAGGAAGCCTCCACGGCAGTCAGGAGCGGCGAGCCGGTCGGCCACGATGTCGTTCGTCGTCTCGTCGTCGACGTAACCTCCGGCCGCCATGATGGCGCGAACCCGCACCGCCAGCGGGGTGTCCGCGGTCTGCAGGCCCCGGAAGATGTCACCGGTCGACACGGCGGGAACCCCGCACCGTAGCGCCACGGCGGCGGCCTGGGTGCCCTTGCCCGCACCGGGCGGCCCCATGATCAGCAGTCGCACGGGACGGGCACGGGTCGAAGATGTCGCTTCGACGCCATCGCTGATGGTGCTCACGGCAGTTCCCGCCAGTTCGGTAGCGTGCGTTCGGCAAGTTCGGACATGTCGATGCCGGCCAGGCGGGTCCAGGTGTCGATGACCGTGTCCGGGTTGAGTGAGATCGACTCGATCCCTTGGTCGAGCAGCCAGTCGGCGAAGTCGGGGTAGTCGCTGGGCCCCTGGCCGCAGATGCCGACATACTTGCCGCGGGCTCGGCAGGCCTGGATGGCTCGGCTGATCAAGAACTTGACGGCCGGGTCGCGCTCGTCGAAGCCGGCGGCGACCAGGGCCGAGTCCCGGTCAAGTCCCAAGGTCAGCTGGGTGAGGTCGTTGGAACCGATGGAGAAGCCGTCGAAGTGGTCGAGGAACTGGTCGGCCAGCAGCGCATTTGAAGGCAGCTCGCACATCATGACGACCTCCAAGCCGTTCTCGCCGCGCCGCAGCCGTGCTCGGCGACAGCTCGATGACGCCGCTGGCTTCAGCCAGTGTCCGGACGAAGGGGATCATGATCTTGACGTTGGTCAGACCCATGTCGTCCCGCACGAACCGCAGAGCTTCGCACTCCATCGCGAAGCAGTCCGCGAAGTCGGGCGAGAGGTAGCGGGAGGCACCGCGGTAGCCGATCATCGGGTTCTCCTCATGCGGCTCGTAGAGCTCACCGCCGACGAGGTTGGCGTACTCATTGGACTTGAAGTCGCTCATCCGGACGATGACCGGTTTGGGAGCGAACGCGGCAGCAAGGGTGGCGACCCCTTCGGCCACCCGGGTCACGAAGTAGTCGCGCGGGGTGGCGTAGCCGGCGTTCACCGAGGCGGCGATCTGACCGCGGCAGAGGCTCCTCGAGACTGTCGAAGTCGAGCAGCGCTTTCGGGTGGATCCCCACCTGCCGGTTGATGATGAACTCCAACCGGGCGAGCCCGATACCGGCGTTGGGGATCTTGGAGAACGCGAACGCCTGGTCGGGGGTTGCCGACGTTCATCATGAGCTTGACCGGCACCTCCGGCATGGTGTCGAGCTCGGTCTCCTCGATCGACGAAGTCGAGGATTCCTTCGTAGACGTAGCCGGTGTCGCCTTCCGCGCACGAGACCGTGACCGCACGGCCGTTGGCGAGGTCGCGTGGTCGCCGAGCCGGTGCCGACAACTGCCGGGATGCCGAGCTCGCGGGCGATGATCGCCGCGTGGCAGGTCCGGCCACCGCGGTTGGTGACGATGGCCGACGCGCGTTTCATGATCGGCTCCCAGTCGGGATCAGTCATGTCGGCAACGAGAACATCGCCCGGTGTGAAGGTGTGCATGTCCTCCACCGAGGTCAAGACCCGCACCGCACCAGCGCCCACCTTCTGACCGATGGCGCGACCCTCGACGAGCAGCGGCCCCCGGTCTCGGTCAGCTTGTAACGGTGGACGCGGCCGGCTGACTGACGTGACTTCACGGTCTCCGGGCGGGCCTGGAGGATGTACAGCTGCCCGTCGTGACCGTCGCGGGCCCACTCGATGTCCATCGGACGTCCGTAGTGGTCCTCGATGGTCAATGCGTGCTGGGCGAGCTCGGTGACCTCGGCGTCGGTCAGGCTCAGCACGACCTGCTCGGCCGCGGTCGACATCGACGAACTCGGTCGTACGCCCGACGAAGGTGTCGTCGGTGTAGGTCATCTTGATCGCCTTGGCCCCGATGCCCCGCTTCAAGATCGCCGGCCGGCCGGCGCGCAGAGCCGGCTTGTAGACGTAGAACTCGTCCGGGTTGACCGCACCCTGGACGACTGCCTCGCCCAGCCCGTACGAGGAGGTGATGAACACTGCGTCGGTGAAGCCGGACTCGGTGTCCATGGTGAACATGACTCCGGAGGCGCCGATGTCGGAGCGGACCATCTGTTGCACGCCGGCCGACAGGGCGACAGCATCGTGGTCGAAGTCGTGGTGCACCCGGTAGGCGATGGCTCGGTCGTTGTAGAGCGAGGCGAAGACCTCCTTGATCGCTGTGCAGGATGGCCTCAGCACCGCGGATGTTCAGGAAGGTCTCCTGCTGCCCCGCGAACGACGCGTCGGGCAGGTCCTCGGCGGTGGCGCTGGAGCGTACGGCGAACGACAGGTGGCTCGCGGCCGTCGACGAGCTCGGCGTACGCCGTCCGGATCTCTGCCTCGAGGTCGGCGGGGAAGGGCTGCGCCACGACCGCCGCACGGATGCCACTGCCCACCGTGGTCAAGGAAGCAATGTCGTCGGTGTCGAGGTCGGCCAGCTGTGCAGAGATCGAGTCGCCGAGCCCTTGGTGGGCGATGAAGCGGCGGTAGGCGTCTGCTGTGGTGGCGAACCCGTTCGGGACCCGCACGCCAGCCTTGGACAAGTTCTGAACCATCTCACCCAGAGATGAGTTCTTGCCGCCGACCTGGTCAAGATCGTCGAGTCCGAGCTCGGAGAACCACAACACATTCACGTTCATTGGCTATCTTTCTGTTGGCAGTCGACTAGGCCGTGCTGGCGAGCTTTTGCAAGATCACGGTCGACATCTCTTCGACCGACTTCGCTGAGGAGTTGATCACTGGTATCCCGTGGGCCGCGAACATCGCCTCGGCCTTGCGCAGCTCCCAGGTGCACTGCTCGAGGGATGCGTATCTGGAGTTCGGCCGGCGTTCCTGCCGCACCTGCCGCAGCCGAGAGGGGGTGGTGAGGATGCCGAAACACCGGTCCCCCAATCCGCGGATCGGGCGAGGCAGGTCGTTGTGGTCGAGGTCCTCGTCGACCAAGGGGTAGTTGGCGACGAAGATGCCGTGCTGCAACGCCAGGTACATCGTGGTGGGTGTCTTGCCACAACGAGACGGAGCGACGAGGATGACGTCCGCCTTGTCGAGCGCCCGCATGCTTTGGCCGTCATCGTGCTCGATGGCGTACTCGACCGCCGCCATTCTGGCGTTGTACCGCTTGATGTCCCCGACCCCGTGCAGCTGTGAGGCGACCCGCTCACCCTTCGTGTGGAGGATCGACTCGACCTGCGACATGTGCAGGTCGAAGAAGTCGATGATCGGGCAGCGGGTGCGGTGCAACTCGGTGCGGATCTGATCGACCGCCGCAGTGGTGAAGGCCAGCGGTGTCACCGGTCCGTCCATGGCCGCGTCGAGGATGGCGACAACCCTGCGCGCCTCTTCTACCGAGTTGATGAACGGGATGAGCCGCCGCTCGAACCGCAGGAAGGGGAACTGGATGAGCAGGGCGTTGCCCATCGTCTCGGCGCTGATCCCGGTGGAGTCGGAGAGGAAGAACACCGGCACGACGGCCTGATCGGCTGGGGGGCTCGAAGGCCGTCGAAGGTCACCCAGGCTAGGAGCACGGTCGGACCCATCAGCGGCGCCTCGATCCAGGGACGCGTAGCTTGCTTCGCTCGTCGTCACGGGTGTCCCCTCGTCGTGTATGGGTGCTCCACGGCATCACCACGAGAAGATTATCGCAGTATGGACAACTTGTACATTTGGCGAGAATTCCCGGCGAGTCACCTGTGGAGAAGTGTCGGATTGTTGCTGCTGACAGCCGCGATTCGCGTCGACTATCCGACACTCTTCAGCGCTCAGGCGTTGCGGTGGCTCAGGTTGAGGCCGTCGACAGCTCCTCGGCGCAGCCGACAAGCACCTCAGCCAGATCAGTCCGGCGCGCTGTGAGGTCTTC
Organism: uncultured Actinomycetota bacterium; assembly: GCA_963740705.1. Classification (GTDB taxonomy): domain Bacteria; phylum Actinomycetota; class Actinomycetes; order Propionibacteriales; family Propionibacteriaceae; genus Microlunatus. Next base: position 59,596 of record CAVUGB010000004.1, on the reverse strand, counting down.
GGCCAGGCCGGCGATGGACACGGCCCCGATGAACTTGCCCCCGCGATCGCGGAGGGGAACGCCAAGGGCGCCGATGCCCAAGGTGACGTCTTCATCGGAGATGCTGTAGCCGCGGCGCCTCACGGCCTGCACATCAGCCCGCAGCTCCTCCGCCGTGGTCAGAGTGCGACGGGTGAAGTGGGGGAACGGGGCAGCCTGCAGGTACTCCTCGAGGGAAGGCGTCCGAAACGCGAGGGTGACCCGTCCGGCGGCACCCGCGTAGAGCGGCAGGGTCCGGCCCGGTTTCAGAGCGAGAACACTGATGCCGCGCCCGGGTGACCAGTCGATGCAGACGGCTCGGTCGGCGTGGGGAACGCTCAGGTAGGTCGTCAGTCCCGTACGAGCCGACAGGTCGTCCAGGATGCCGCGAGCATTGGCCCACTCCCCCATACCAGCGCGGGCGGCGTCGCTGAGGCTCAACCACCGTCGGCTGGCTCGGAGCTTTCCATCAGAACCCGCCTCGACCAGCCTCGCTTGGGTCAGGGCCTCGGCGAGACGGTAGACGCTGGGCCGCGGCATGCCGATCTGCTCAGCCACCTCCGCGGCCGACAGCGGACCCTTTCTGGCGAGAACCTCAACCAGATCGGAGGACCGTTGCAAGACACCCATCGGTTTCTCGCTCGCCATCAGACTGGCTCCCAGCCCAGAGCCGAGCTTGCTTCGGCAGACGCCTCACGGAGCAGATCGATGTGGCGGCCGATGCTCTGAGCGCTGAGCACCTGACCACGAAGTCCGCTCAGGGACAGGGCACCCTCGACTTCCCCTCGATGGTTGAACACCGGGACGCCGAGCGAACCGATTCCCGGCGTGACGTCGGAATCCGAGACCGAGTAGCCCGCGGCCCTGATCGCGTCGATGTCGGCCGCAATAGCCTCGGTACTGGGTCTCACCGGATCACCGCGCAGCTGCTGGGTTTCATCCTCCAGCACCGCCGCGCGCTCAGCCGAGGGGAGGAAGGCGAGTACAGCACGCGGCGCAGCACCGGCGTACAGCGGGAGCGACCCGCCCAGCTGCATGGCCAGTGACTGGACCGCATAGCCTTCGATCCGCTCTAGACAGACCGCCCGCGACCCGCGGCGTACGCACAAGAAGCTGGTCACCCCGGTCTCCTCGACCAGCCTCCGCAGCGACGGCAGCGACGCCTCGCGGATGTCCAGCTGGTCTTCGACGAGGCCGCCGAGCGTCATCACCACCAGGCCGAGACGATACGTTCCGCGGCGAGGACCGCGATCAACCCATCCGGTGCTCGTGAGGCTCTGAAGCAGCCGGTACACCGAGCTGAGGGGCTCCCCGAGCTGCTCGGCGAGATCGGCTGCACTGGTATCGCCACCCTGCTCGAGGAGAGTCAGGACCGACCCGACCTTGCTGATCAGCTCGAGCCCGCCGCCGTCCCGCTCAACCTCGCCAGCCTGCACCGGCGCCAGGCGTCCACGCCGAGGCGGGTGGCTGGCCGCAATCGAGGAGCGCTCGGCCTTCACGCTGTTGCCACCACCTGTCAGCTCGTGCTGCGGGTACAGAACCCTGAGGAGGCCGAGATTATCACTCGGCGGACACGCGGCTTGGCTGGCCGGTAGAAACCGAGTGGTCGACCTCGCCATTTCAGGATTTCGACGACACCGCCTGCCGGTCGGCCTCGACAAAGCACTGCAGGACACCGTCCCGCGCTCGTCGCAGCGCCTCCCGAATGCGCAGGTCTCGGAACTCCGTGGACATGTGCTCGACCCCCCAGGGGCCGGCGTAGCCCAGGGCGCGGACGGCGTTGATGAAACTGGCGACGTCGAAGACGCCCTCGCCGCACACCAACCGGTTGTCGAACGTGTCCTCGAGGTCCGTGCCCACCACCGAAGCGACGCCGTCGTCGAGCTCGACTCCGAAGACGTACTCCAGCGGAAGCAGGGTAGGAATCACCCGGTAGTCACTGCCCCCTCGAAAGGCGTGCCAGATGTCGACGATGAGCCCGCCGTTGGGGTGGCCGACGTCGGTGACGAACTTGATGGCTTGCTCGGTCGTCTTGACGTGGTGGGAGAACGGGGTGTTCTCGAACGCGATCTTCACCCCGACCTGTGCGCCGTGAGACGCCAGCTCGTCGAAACCTTGGCAGAGCTGGTCATAACTGACGGGATTGCCGTCGTCGTCCGCGCCGACCTTGATGTTGTCGACGCCGAGGATGACACAAGCCTCGAAGAGGTCGGCCCGGGCCCGGTCGGATGCTCGACGCAACTCACCGCTGGTCCACCAGTTCGTGATCCATTCCAGCTGAACGGTGGTGATGCCATGCTCACGCAAGCAGGCTGCGACAGCGGACAACCCGATGCTGTCGCGAGCAACGACCAGATCCTCTCGGGTCAGCCCGAAGCCGCGATAACCGGACTCCGCCACAGCGGCGATCCGCTCACGGACCTCGACCGGGCTGGTGGTGATTCCGCGGAACGGCACCACGTGGCCGGCCGAGGTCCAGCAGGCAGCCAGCAGCTCTGGCGTTTGCTTCATCAGGCTGGACTCGCGGGCCGGAGCTCGTCCATCCGGACGGGGCGGTGCTGACGCAGGGACAGGTCGGCGGCCTCGGCGATCCAGCCGACCTCCACGGCGTCGGCGACCGTGCAGGGCGAGGTTCGGGTTCCCGCGACCACCTCGGTGAACGCCGAGAGCTCGGCCCGGAACGCATCAGCGAAACGATCCATGAAGAAGCTGTGCGGCGTCCCTCCGGGGAAGGTGACGCCGGGCTCGGTGGAGCGGATCGGCCACCGCTCCTCGACCCCCGCGGCCACGCTGTCGGCCGACCCGTGAAGCTCCAGCCGCACGTCGTAGCCGCGAGCGTTGTAGCGGGAGTTGGAGACGACGGCCAGGGCCCCGGACTCCAGGGTGAGCACCGTGGCGGCGGTGTCGACATCGCCGAGTTCGCCGAAGATCTCAGCGCCCTGGTTGGAGCCGGTGGCGTAGACCTCGACCACCTCTTGACCGGTGACGAAGCGAACAGCATCGAAGTCGTGCACGCTGCAGTCACGGAAGATCCCGCCTGAGGCCCGCACGTAGGCGTCCGGCGGCGGAGCCGGGTCCAACGTGGTGGATCGGACGGTGTGCAGCCAGCCCAGGCTGCCGTTCGCCACCGCTTCGCGCGCCGCGGCGAAGGCCGCGTCGAACCGGCGTGGATAGCCGATCTGGACCGGCACCCCGGACGCCTCGGTCCGTCGCAGGATGTCGACGCTCGCTGACGGGTCCCGGGCGACAGGCTTCTCACAGAACGTCGGTATCCCGGCGTCCAGGCACGCCAAGATCAGCTCCGGGTGGACGTCGGTGGCCGCAGCGATCACGACCCCGTCCACCCCGGCACGCAGCAGCTCATCCGGACTGGACGCCGCCTCAGCTCCGACTCGTTCGACGGTCGAGTCGACCAACGAGCTCACGGCGTCATAGACCACGAGTGAGTCGACCTGGTCGAGCCCGCTGAGTGTTGTGGCGTGGAACGCACCGATTCGGCCGAGACCAATCAGACCCATACGCATGGGGCAACCTTTCCTAGTGATCTGGTGAGCACATCGTGGCCCGCCGGCGGCCGGCCACACCAAGCTGCGTCAGCTGGCGACGCCGGCTCCGACGATCGACAGCACCCGCTCGCTCACGAGCTCGGGTGAGAGCCCGTGCTTGTTCAGCATGAAGTCGTTGCCGGCGGACTCGCCCCAGGTGTCGTTGATGCCGATGCGGTCGATGCGAGGTGCCGGACCTTTGGCGGTCAGCACCTCGGCGACCAGGCCACCGAGACCGCCCATGATCGAGTGCTCCTCCACCGTCACCACCAGGTCGTGACCGGCGACACTGTCGCGCAGCGCCTCCTCGTCGAGCGGCTTGATCGACGGCACGTGGACAACAGTCGCAGCGACACCTCGAGCAGCGAGCAGCTCGGCCGCGGCCAGCACCCGGGAGGTCTGCGGGCCGGTTGACACCAGAGCCACGTCGGCGCCTTCCCGGAGCCGGTGAACCGCGCCGGGGGTGAAGGTGTACGTCGCGTCGAAGACATCCGGTACGGCGTCGCGGACGATCCGCAGGTAGACGGGACCGTCGTACGCCTGGGCCCAATCCATCATCGCGATCAGCTCGGCCTCATCGGCAGGACACAAGACCGTGATGTCGGGCATGGCCCGCATGATCGCCAGGTCCTGCACGTCGAGGTGGGTCTTGCCGACGGCGCCGATGAGGAGGCCGGAGTAGGAGCCGACGATCTTCACGTTCGCGTGGCTCTGGGCGACCAGCATCCGGATCGGATCGATGGCGCGGTGGGTGAAGAACACGGTGAAGGACGAGGTCCACGGAATGTAGCCGACCCCAGCCAGTCCGGCCGCGGCGCCGACCAGGTTCTGCTCGGCGATCCCCATCTGGAAGAACCGCTCGGGGTGCGCCTTGGCGAACTTGTCGACCTTGGTGGAGTTGCCGAGGTCGCCGTCCAGGACGACGGTGCGAGGGTCAGATGTGCCGAGCCCGACGAGCTTGTCGCCCCATACGTCACGCATGGCTTTCACGCTTGGGCTCCGTTCTTGTTGGAGGGGTGGTTGTCCAAGATCTCGAGCTCGTCCGGATCGAGCTCTTGTCGAGCCTTCTCGAAGTCATCGGCGGTGGGGACGATGCTGTGCCAGGTGTAGACGCCTTCAGCCAGCGACAGGCCTTTGCCCTTGACGGTGTGGGCGATGATGACGGTCGGCCGGTGTTCGTAGTCGCCCGACCGGGCCAGCTGGTAGGCGTTCTTGATCTGGCCGTAGTCATGGCCGTCGATCTCGACGACGCGCCAGCCGAAGGCCTGGAAGACCGCGGTCAGATCCACGCCGAACCACGGGTCCCGGCGGTCGCCACGGTCGGTCAGAGTCGTCTCGGCCGAGGACGGCAGTCCGAACTGCTGCAGCCCGTTGCGGTCGATGATGGCCGTCAGGTTCGACAGCTTGTAGCGGGCGGCAACCTGGACGGCCTCCCAGATCATGCCTTCCTGGATCTCGCCGTCGCCGAGCATGACCCAGGTGTGGAAGTCCTTCTTGGACAGCTGGGACCCGAGGGCCATCCCTACCCCGACCGACAGGCCCTGGCCGAGCGAGCCCGTCGAGGAGTCGATGCCCGGCAGCCGGGTCACATCGGGATGCCCCTGCAGTCGGGAATCTCCCTTGTCGAAGGTCGCCAGCTCGTCCAGCGGCAGGAACCCGCGGAGGGCCAGCACCGAGTACAGACCCACCGCAGCGTGGCCCTTGGACAAGACGAACCTGTCCCGGTCCTCGGCGCGGGGATCCGCCGGGTCCACATTGAGCTCTTCGAAGTAGAGCGTGACCAGCAGGTCCATCATCGACAGCGGGCCGCCGATGTGTCCCGCCTTGGCGTTGGTGACGGTCTTGATGACCTGCCATCGAGCCTGCTGGGCAATGGCTGCCAGGTCTGTCTGGGGGGTGGCTGCATTTTCAACAACGTCGTTGTCGGTAGTCAACTTGTCACCTGATCTCGGGAGCGGGGAACCAACGGGGTAAACATTATCGCTTAACGGACGTATTGTCCATTCCACGATATTACGCGGTGGGAATGTCGACCCAGCGACGCTCAGCGGCCGACTGCTCGACCGCATCGAGCACCTCGGAGACCCGCCATCCCTCTTCGAAGTCACCATCGGCCCGGCGATCTTCGGCGATGGCGTTCAGCCACTCGTGCACCTCGATCGTCTTCAGCTCGTGCACACCGAGGGGGACGCCGGCGAAAGGCCAGAAGGCGCCATAGTCGCCGTGGCTGGGGCCGAGCTCGATCTCGCGATAACCCTTGCGATCGACCGGGTCGCCGGTCACGTAGAGCCGCAGCGTATGGATGTCTTGCTGCACGAACTGCAGGGCACCCTTGCTCCCCACCAGCTCGATGCTCTGGTGCCACGTCCGTCCCGTGGCGACGCGGGACGCCTCGATGTGACCGCTGGCCCCATTGGCGAACTCCACCAGGAAGGTCGTGGCGTCGTCATTCTCGACCGCATGCCGGGGAGCGTCGAGGTCCGCGCCGCTTCCGTAGCCGAACGCGCCCGTGGGCTCCGGTCGGGTCTTGACGAACGTCCGGCTCAAGCCGGACACCGAGCTGATCGGGCCGACCAGGACGTGAGCCAGAGAGATGATGTGAGCGCCCAGATCGCCCAGCGCGCCGGTGCCCGCGAGCTTGCGCTCGAAGCGCCAGGTGAACGGGACGTCGGGATCGGTGCAGGCGTCGAGGACGAAGCGGCCCGAGAAGGTCCAGATGTCACCCAGCACACCCTCGCGCAGCAGCCGCCTGGCCTCGGCGATCGCCGGGTTGCGCAGGTAGTTGAAGCCGACCAGCGTCTTGACTCCGGCCTCTTCGGCAGCGAGGTACATCTCTTTGGCGTCGGCAGCACTGAGGGCGAGGGGCTTTTCGCAGTAGACGTGCTTGCCGGCCGCGATCGCGGCCATCGCGATCTCCTTGTGCAAGAAGTTCGGCGTCACGATGTCGACGACGTCCACCTCGGGGTCGCTGACTGCCTCTCGCCAGTCCACCGTCCAGCGGTCGTAGCCGAGCGACTCCGCACCGCTGCGCGCGAGGTCTTCCCTGGCATCGGCCAAGATGGCGAAGCGTGGACGGAGCGGCGCCTTGCCGTACACGCTCTCCACGTTGCGATAGCCCATCGTGTGGGACTTCGCCATCAAGCCGCTGCCAATCATGGCGACGCCGAGCTCGGGGATGGACGAGGTGACTTTTTGCAAGGTCATCAGTGACTCCATGTCTTCGTTGGACCTGAGGATGGGGCTGCTGGCGGGCAATGTCGGCGGGTGGTTTGGAACGAATCCAAAGTCATACCATTGAGTGGACATTGCGTCCGTCCGACGATACATTGATGTTCACCCGCGTGACAAGCAGCGCCGATCACCACAGCAGCTCTTCTCGAACGCGACCGGGCCAGTTCACCACACATCGGAGACCGACGACCTCATGAGCACACCGAAAATCTTGGACAAGGGCTGGGACCGTATCGAGCCGTCCGACGCCGGGTGGACCTACGTGTCGTTCGCCGTTCACACACTGGCCGCGGGCGAGTCGCTGACCCTGCCGGCCAACGGCCAGGAGCGCGCCTTCGTACCGCTGTCCGGGACAGCTCAAGCGGAAGCTTCCGGTCAGACCTGGACGTTCGGTGGCCGAGCCAATGTGTTCGCCGGACTCGGACACTGCCTGTACCTGCCCCGCGACACTGCGGTGAACCTGACGGCTTCGACCGATCTCGAGATCGCGATCGCTGAGGCTCCGGCCACGGAGAAGTTCGAGCCGGTCCTGGTCACCCCCGACGACATCGACATCGAGCTTCGCGGTGGCGGAAACGCGTCCCGCCAAGTGGGCAGCCTGATGCTGCCGGGGTTTCCCGCTGACCGGCTGCACGTGATCGAGGTGTGGACCCCGGGCGGCAACTGGTCCAGCTATCCGCCCCACAAGCACGAGCATGACCAAGACGGCGAGTCGGAGCTGGAGGAGACCTACTACTACCGGCTGCGCGACCCCGAGAACGGCTGGGCTGTGCAGCGGGTCTACAGCCCGGAGCGGGACTTCGACCTCACCCAGACGGTGCATGACGGAGACCTGCTGCTGATCCCCTGGGGCTATCACACGACGGTCGCCGCGCACGGACAGGATCTGTACTACCTGAACATCCTGGCGGGGCCGGCCCCCAAGCGGACTTTGCAGGCGTTCCAGGACCCGTGCCTCAAAGCGACCCAGGACAGCTGGGCCGATACTGGCATGGACAGCCGACTTCCCCTCATCCCGCGCTACGCGGACAACGCCAGCTGACGATCACCCTCTGCCCACCCACCTTCACAGCGGAAGGACACCTCGTGCCCAACTCCAACCCCACCCAGCGGCTCACGGTCGCTCAGGCCCTTGTCAAGTTCCTTGCCGTCCAGCGCGTCGAGCGCGACGGCGACACCCAGCCCTTCTTCGGCGGTGCCATCGGCATCTTCGGTCACGGCAACGTGGCTGGGGTCGGGCAGGCCCTCCTGCAGTACCGCAAGGACTTCCGGCTCTACCAGGCCCGGAACGAGCAGGGCATGGTTCATATGGCCACTGGCTACGCGAAGGCCAAGAACCGCCTCGGTGCGATCGCCTGCAACACCTCGATCGGCCCGGGCGCGACCAACATGATCACCGGCGCCGCGACCGCGACGGTCAACCGCTTGCCGGTGCTGTGCCTGCCCAGCGACATCTTCGCCAGCCGTCGTACCGGTGCCGTCCTCCAGCAGATCGAGTCCAGCTTCTCCTGGGACTCCTCAGCCAGTGACGCGTTCAAGCCCGTGTCGAAGTACTGGGACCGGATCAACCGACCCGACCAGCTCCCCACCTCGCTGCTCGAGGCGATGCGGACCCTGACCAGCCCCGCCGACACCGGAGCGGTGACCCTCTCGCTCCCCCAGGACGTCCAGGCCGAGGCCTGGGACTTCCCCACCCTCCTCTTCCGCGAACGGACCTGGCACGTGCCCCGGGCCCGGGCCGACCGATCGGCCCTGCGCCGGGCGGCCCAGGTGATCAGCGCGGCCAAGCGGCCCGTGATCATCGCCGGCGGTGGCGTGATCTATTCCGCTGCGACCAACGAGCTTGCCGACTTCGTGGCCAAGACCGGGATCCCGGTTGGCGTCACCCAGGCCGGTAAGGCGAGCCTTCCGTACGACCACCCGCAGATGGTCAATGCGCTCGGTGCCAGCGGCTCGGTCTATGCCAATGCCTTGGCCAACGAGGCTGACGTCATCATCGGCATCGGCACCCGCTACACCGACTTCACCACCGCCTCGAACACGTTGTTCACGAACCCGGATGTTCAGTTCGTCAACATCAACGTGACCGAGCTCGACGCGTACAAGGAGTCGGGCCTGGCCCTCGTCGGCGACGCTCGCGAGACTCTCACCGAGCTGGCCGAGCTGCTCTCCGACTACAGCGTCGAGGACTCCTACCGCTCGGCGGTGGAGAAGGCCGCGCGCGACTGGCTCGGTGAGGTCGACCGGATCGTCGAGGTGCAGAACGCGCCGACGCTGTCGCAGGCCGAGGCGATCGGGATCGTCAACTCGGTCGCCGGCGACCACCACGTCGTGGTCAATGCCGCTGGCTCCATGCCCGGTGACCTGCACCGGCTGTGGCGGCCGTCCGACCCCAAGGCGTACGACATGGAGTACGGAAACTCCTGCATGGGCTACGAGGTCGCCGGTGCGGTCGGCGCCAAGATGGCCGATCCCAGCCGGGACGTCTTCTGCTTCATCGGCGACGGAACCTTCCTGCTCGCCAGCCAGGAGATCATGACCGCGGTCCAGGAGGGTCTGAAGATCACCATCCTTCTCGTCGACAACTACGGCTACGGCTCCATCGCCGCCCTCTCGGAGACTCGTGGCTCGCAGGGCTTCGCCTGCCGGTTCAACTACCGAGGCGAGGACGGGCAGTTCTCCGAGGACCGGATCGACATCGACCTCGCTGCAAATGCGGCCAGCTACGGCGCCGACGTCTTCACCGCCGAGACGGCTGACGAGCTCAAGGCCGCGCTTGCCGATGCGGCAGCGACGTCCAACACGGCCGTCGTCTACGTCAAGGTCGACGCCAAGGGCCGCTTCGGCGGCTCCGGAGCATGGTGGGACGTGCCGGTCTCGGAGATCTCCGAGCTCGACAGCACCAAGGATGCTCGCAAGGAGTACGAGGAGCAGATCACCGAGCAGAGGTTGTACCTGTGAACGACGCCGACACCCTTTCCCAGCACAGTGACGTGGTCGGCGACATCGTCGCGAAGGTCCCGACCCAGCTGATCATCGGCGGGGCTCAGCGCCCGGCGTCGGACGGCGCGACGTTCGACGTGCTCGACCCGGCGACGGGCGGGGTCCTCGCCTCGGTGGCCAGCGGCAGCGTCGAGGACGCCCTCGCTTGCGTCGACGCCGCCTCGGCGGCCGGGCCGGCCTGGGCCAAGACCGCACCACGGAAGCGATCGGAGATCCTGCGCCGCACCTACGAGCTGATGATCGAGCGGGTCGACGAGCTCGCGCTGCTGATCACGGCCGAGAACGGCAAGGCCCTCGCCGACGCCCGCGGCGAGGTCCTCTACTCCGCGGAGTTCTTCCGCTGGTACGCCGAAGAGGCCGTGCGGATCCGCGGCGACATCCAGACCGCACCCGGCGGTGCGAACAAGATCATCGTGATCCACCAGCCGGTCGGAGTGGCTCTGCTGGTCACACCGTGGAACTTCCCGGCCGCCATGGCCGCCCGCAAGATCGGTCCGGCGCTGGCCGCCGGCTGCACGACGATCTTGAAGCCGGCCAGCGAAACCCCGCTGACCGCTCTGGCGCTCGCCGCCTTGATGGAGGAGGCTGGTCTTCCGGCCGGTGTTGTGAATGTGCTGCCGTCACGACAGTCCGGCAAGGTCGTGTCGGCCATGCTCGCGGACCCGCGCGTACGAAAGCTGTCCTTCACCGGTTCGACAGAGGTGGGTCGCGTGCTGCTCAACCAGGCCAACGAGCACATCGTCAACTGCTCGATGGAGCTGGGTGGAAACGCTCCCTTCGTGGTGTTCGCCGACGCCAATCTGGATGCGGCCATCGAGGGCGCGATGATCGCCAAGATGCGCAATGGCGGTGAAGCCTGCACGGCCGCCAACCGGTTCTACGTGGAGGACAGCATCGCCGGGGCCTTCAGTGCCCGGCTGGCCGAGGCCATGGGTGCGCTCAGCGTCGGGCCCGGGTCGGACGCGTCGGTCAACGTCGGCCCGCTGGTCAACGAGGCCACGCGCACCAAAGTGGCGAGCCTCGTGACTGACGCGGTGGCGGCCGGGGCCACGCTCGAGCTTGGTGGCCAGACCCCGGAGGGGCCTGGCTTCTACTACCCACCCACCGTGTTGACCGGCGTCTCGTCTGATGCAGAGATCCTGCACACCGAGATCTTCGGCCCGGTCGCACCCATCGTGACGTTCACCTCGGAGGACGAGGCGGTCGAGCTCGCCAACAACACCGAGTACGGCCTCGTGTCCTACGTCTACACCGCCGATCTCGGCAAGGGTCTACGCGTCAGCGAGCGGATCGAGGCCGGCATGGTCGGGCTCAACCGCGGATTGGTATCGGACCCGGCTGCACCGTTTGGCGGGGTCAAGGAAAGCGGCCTCGGGCGAGAAGGTGGCGTCGAGGGTCTCCTCGCCTTCACCGAAAGCAAGTACATCGCTGTCACCTGGTGACAACGGTGCGGTTCAATGGCATTATGTCCTGACAAAGTCGGCACACCGCCGAACGTCCGAAAGGTCTAATCAATGAAGATTGTCAACATCAAGCGTGGAGCGGTCGCCGCCGTGTCTTTGGCCGCGCTGCTCGCCGTCTCGGCGTGCAGTGGTGGCGGTGCGGAGCCGACCACCGACACCGGTGGCGGCGGCGGAGGAGGAAACTCCGGCTACACCTTCGCCATGATCACTCACGAGCAGCCCGGCGACACGTTCTGGGACCGGATCCGCGCCGGCGCGGAGCAGGCCGCCAAGGACACCGGTTCGACCCTGAAGTACTCGGCCGACCCGGAGGCCTCCAAGCAGGCCGTGCTCATCCAGGGCGCGATCGACGCCAAGGTCGACGGCATCGCGACCACCCTGGTGACCCCGGACGCGCTCATCCCGACGGTGAAGAAGGCGGTCGCCGCCGGCATCCCCGTGGACAGCTTCAACTCGGGCACCGACTTCTACAAGGAGGCCGGTTCGCTGACCCACTTCTCCTCCGACGAGAGGCTGGCTGGTCAGCAGGCCGGCGAGAAGGCCAAGGCAGCCGGGGCCAAGAAGATCCTGTGCACCATCCAGCAGACCGGGTCGGTGGCACTTGAGGATCGTTGCGCCGGCGTCAAGTCAGCCTTTCCGGAGACCGAGAACATCCAGGTGAACGGGGCGGACGACTCCGCCGTCACGTCCGCGATCCAGGCCAAGCTGGCCCAGGACAAGGACATCAACTGGATCGTCACCTTGGGCGCAGCGCAGGCGTTGGACGCCATGAAGGCCATCGACGCCGTGAAGAGCGAGGCGAAGGTCGGAACCTTCGATCTGAACAAGGAAGCAGCCGAGGCAGTGAAGGCCGGGAAGCTGCAGTTCTGCATCGACCAGCAGCCCTACCTGCAGGGCTACCTGTCGATCAGCCAGCTCTACCTCTACAAGAAGAACGGCAACGTCCTGGGCGGCGGTGGGCCGTCGCTGACCGGCCCGTCGTTCGTTGACACCAGCAACGTCGACTCCATCCTGCCGTTCATCAACCAGAACACTCGCTAGTCCGCGGCCGGGGGGCTGGCAACAACGCCGGCCCCCTGGCCAACCCTTCCTGAATCGGAGCCATCATGAGTCAAACTGTCAAGACTCCCCCAGCGGCGGGCGCGCCGTCGGAGGCATCGAATCGCGTCACGCTCGGGTTATCCAACCGGCTGCTGGCCCGCCCCGAGGTGGGCGCCCTGGTGGCCGCGGTCGTCATCTTCATCTTCTTCTTGATCGCCGCGCCGTCGTTTCGTTCCCCGGCGTCGTTCTTCACCGTCCTCTACCAGGCGTCGACGATCGGCATCGTCGCGGTCGCGGTGGGCATGTTGATGATCGGTGGGGAGTTCGACCTCTCGGCCGGTGTCTTGGTCACCACCGCCGTGTTGTTGAACTCCATGTTCTGCTTCCAGCTCGGCATCAACTTGTGGGTCGGCGCACTGCTGTCGCTGCTCCTGTGCCTGGGCATCGGATTCCTCAACGGCTATCTGGTGATGAGAACCGGGATTCCATCGTTCTTGATCACCTTGGGCACCTTCTTCATCCTGCAGGGCGCGAACCTCGGCGTGACCAAGCTCGTCACCGGATCGGTGTCGTCACCCAACATCAACGCGATGGACGGTTACGCATCGCTCAACTTCGTGTTCGCCCACACCTTCCAGATCGGCAGCGTCCAGCTGAACATCAGCGTGCTCTGGTGGCTCATCTTCGCCATCGTGTCCGCCTACATCCTGCAGCGGACCCGGATCGGCAACTGGATCTACGCCGTCGGCGGAAACGCCGCCTCGGCTCGCGCGGTCGGCGTGCCGGTCACCCGGGTCAAGATCGGCCTGTTCATGACCGTCGGGTTCCTCGGCTGGTTCACCGGCATGCACGTCTTGTACAACTTCAACGTCGTCCAGGCCGGCAACGGTCTGGGCAACGAGTTCATCTACATCATCGCCGCGGTGGTGGGTGGCACGCTGATGACCGGTGGATACGGCAACTCGATCGGCGTCGCGATCGGTGCCTTCATCTTCGGCATGACCAGCCTGTGCATCGTCTACGCCGGCTGGGACCCCAACTGGTTCAAGGCGTTCCTCGGCGTGATGCTGCTACTGGCCGTGATCGTCAACCTCTACATCAAGAAGCTCTCCACCACCCGGAAGGTGGGCTAGCCATGACTGACACCATCGCCGAACACGCCGACGAAACCCTGCACAAGGGCGAAACGCTGATCCAGATGATCGACATCGGAAAGACCTACGGCGCCATCCGGGCACTCAAGGGCATCAACCTCACGGTGAACGCCGGCGAGGTCGCCTGCGTGCTCGGTGACAACGGCGCCGGCAAGTCCACCCTGATCAAGATCATGTCAGGACTGCACCCGCACAACGAAGGCGAGCTGTTGGTCGACGGCAAACCCGTCCACCTCTCCTCCCCCCGTGAGTCCCTCGCGCACGGCATCGCCACCGTCTACCAAGACCTCGCGGTCGTCGGTCTGATGGAGGTCTGGCGGAACTTCTTCCTGGGCTCGGAGATGACCGGCAGCCGGTTCCCGCTCTCCGGTCTCAAGACCAAGGAGATGAAGCGGATCGCCGATGAGGAGCTGCGCAAGATGGGCATCGTGGTCAAGGACATCGACCAGCCCATCGGCACCCTTTCCGGTGGCCAGCGCCAGTGCGTGGCCATCGCCCGAGCCGTCTACTTCGGCGCTCGGGTACTGATCCTCGACGAGCCCACCGCGGCACTGGGTGTGAAGCAGTCCGGCGTGGTACTGAAGTACACCGCGGCCGCTCGTGATGCTGGTCTCGGTGTCGTCTTCATCACCCACAACCCGCACCACGCCTACCTGGTCGGCAACCACTTCATCATCTTGAAGCTGGGCCAAGCCGTCCTCGACAAGAAGCGGTCTGAGGTGGGACTCGACGAGCTCACCCGCCAGATGGCCGGTGGCGACGAGCTCACCGAGCTGAGCCACGAGCTGCAGCGCTGACTCGTTCAGCGACGCACCTTCAATAACTGGTGTGTTCTGAGCCCTCCAACATCCGTGAGGGCTCAGGACACCCACCCCATCTGTGCGTGGCCGGCGCGGCAGCTGCCCGCGCGAGGCCCCAGAGCGGTTCCGAACCGACAGTCTCCGATCTGAGCTTGATCGCGAACGCGCGTCGTACGACCTTGTGGTCCGACCAGCCCGGCACCTCCCACACGTTCCCCACGAAAGGATCGGCACCGCCATGCGCCTCGGAGTTCTGGGCACCGGACGAATCGGTCTCATGCACGCCCGCAACCTGGCGCAAACGCCCGGAGTCGACGAGGTCGTCGTGCTGGGACGTGATCAGACTCGACTCCAGGACGCGGTGAAGCAGGTCACCGCCTCGCTCGATCCCGAGGCACCGGCTGAGCTGGCCGGCAACCTCGCCCCCCGCGGCCAGGCCGCAGCGGTCACGGTCGGGGTCGGCCTGAGCGAGGAGCTCGACTCTCTCGACGGTGTCGTGGTGGCGACGTCGACAAGCACCCATCCCTCGTTCGCCCTGCAGATCGCCCGCTCCGGCACGCCGTCGCTGGTCGAGAAGCCGCTCGCGCTCGACCCCGGTCAGCTGAGAACGTTGGCCGACGAGCTGGACGGCATCGGCACCGAGGTCATGGTGGCCTTCCACCGCCGCTACGACCCCGCTCATCAAGCGTTGCGTCAACGCATTCTCGACGGCGACACCGGAACGGTGCGCGCGGTCACCGCCATCGGGCATGATCATTTTGCGCTGTCCCCCGACTACATCCCCACCTCGGGCGGGATCTGGCTGGACATGCTGATCCACGACTTCGACGCTATTCCCTGGGTGACCGGACAGCGGGTCCGCAGCGTGTGGGCGACCGGATCGGTCCTCGATGCGCCGATCCATGCCGACTACGACGACGTCGACTCAGCTTTGGCCGTCCTGGTGCTCGAGTCCGGCGCGGTCGCCACCGTGAGTGGTCTGCGCCGCAACGGTGCGGGCCAAGATGTTCGGCTCGAGGTCTTCGGCTCCCTTGGCTCCTACGGTGCCGGTCTCGACGCCCATACGCCGATGACCTCGACCGAGCCGGCGGTCGACCCGCCCGGCGCCCCGTACGACCAGTTCATCGACCGCTTCGAGCGCGCCTTCCGGGCCGAGGTCGATGCCTTCGTCCAGCTCATCAACGGCACGGGCACCAACCTCACGCCGCCGCGAGACGGGCTGGTGGCCATCCAGATCGCTCAGGCCGCCGCCGAGTCTGTCCGCACCGGCACTTCCATCGACCTCTCGTGATGAGTGAGAACGGCCTGAGCATGAGAAATCCATTTGAAGCCTCAGTGACCGCATGAGTACTCCAGAGCTGGTCGCGACCTGCTGGACCAGCGCCGGTGGGGTGGCCCCGCTCGACGATCCGGAGGTCAGCCCGTTCTCGGCGATCGACCGGGTCCGCGCGGTCGCGTCGACCGGCTGGACCGGTATCGGCTTCTCCCAAGGCGACCTCCAGGTCGTACGCGAGACGATCGGCTTCGCCGCCCTGAGGGCCGAGATCGATGCCCACCCCCTCTCGCACGTCGAGGTCGAGCTCGCCTCCGGCTGGTGGCGCGAGGACGACCTCTCCTGGCGGGGCACCTGGGAGCTGCTGCTGGAAGCGGCCGGTGAGCTGAACGCCTCCTTCATCAAAATAGGGACCGCCTTCGCTGACCCGTTGGATGACGTGACGCCGCTCGTCCAACCGCTGCGCCGGATCGCCGATGAGGCGGCGGCGCAGGGAACCCGGGTCGCGATCGAGCCGCTGCCCTTCGGCCTGGTCGGCTCGATACCGTCCGGCGCTGACCTCATCCGAGCCGCCGGCCACCCGGCAGCAGGACTGCTCGTCGACTTCTGGCACGTGTTCCGGGCCGACACCTCGTTGCCGGAGCTCATCGACTGTCTTGATCCAGACATCGTCTTCGGCGTCGAGCTCAGTGACGCGCAGACCGAGCTGGTCGGCACCTTCTTCGAAGACACCCGGGATCGCCGGACCCTCGTCGGTGAGGGCGCCCAAGATGTCGTCGGTTTCATCCGCGCCATGCGCGAGGTCGGTTTCGACGGGCCGTGGGGTGTCGAGATCCTGTCGGTCGAGCACCGCCAGCGACCCTTGACCGAAGCACTGACGGTGGCGTACGAGTCGACCCTGGAATGCTTTCGACAGGCCGACCGTCCGAAAGCCTGAGCGGCAGGCCCGGTGAACCAGCCTCGCGCAGCCGTCTGGAACGGACCGGGCGAGCTCCAGGTGGAGCGTCGGCCGGCTCCCGATCGACCGGCCGGCTGGGTGCTCGTCCGTCCGGACCGGGTTGGTCTGTGCGGAACCGACCTGGCCATCGTGGGTGGATCTCACTCCCGGGCCCGGCCCCCGTTGGTGCTGGGCCATGAGATCACCGGCACGATCGCGACTCCGTCGGCCCACGCTCCAACCGTGGGCAGCCGTGTCGTCGTCAACCCGACGCTGTCGTGTGGGACCTGCTGGCCGTGCCGTCATCAGCTCAGTCATACCTGCGTGCGGCTTCAGCTCATCGGTATCGATGTCGACGGGGGTCTTTCCGAACTGGTCGCCGTGCCGGCCTCGAGCCTGGTGATCGTGGGCCCATCGGTTGCGGCCGATGAGGCTGTGTTGGCCGAACCGCTCGCCGTTGCGGTGCACGCGGTTGACCGTGGCGACGTATCGAGCGGGGACACCGTGCTGGTCGTCGGTGCCGGGCCGATTGGGATCCTCATCGGGCTGGTCGCCCAATCCCGCGGCTGCAGGATCCTGGTCAGCGAACCCAACCCCGTACGCCATCAGCTCGCCTCGGTCCTGGGATTCGTCGCGCTGCCCGTCGGCCAGCCTCTGGTCGAGGCGGTCCGGGCGCACACCGAGATCGGCTGCGATGTGGTCTTCGACTGCGTCGGTCGCCCAGAGGTCGCCGCTCACCTGTCGGCGGTCACCCGGGTTCGCGGCACCATCGTGCTGGCTGGGTTGTACGCCGCCCCCGCTGCCGTCGACCTGCATGCCCTCACCTTCGCCGAACAGCGACTGCTCGGATCGCGGGTCTATTCCGACTCAGACCTCCGGGAGGCGGTGTCCTTGATCGAGTCCGATCTTCTGGCCCTATCCCGACTTCCCTTGCAGACCTACGACCTGAGCGAGACCAACGCCGCCTTCGCCGCCGCAGCTGCCGGCCGCGCCCTCAAGATCACCATCAACCCCCAACCTGAGAGTGCGTACACGGGCTGATCTTGTCGGAGGGCGAAAAACGCTGGGGAGCTCAGGGGGCACTGACGCGGGGGCGCCAGCGCGGGACTGACCAGCTGAGGGCAGCGGCGACGGCGAGAATGCCGGCGACGACATAGGAGTGTGTGACGAGTGCGGCGGCCAGGGGCTCCAGCGGGTTGGTGGCGGTCAGAGTCGTCCGTTCGGCCAACCAGGCTCCGGCAAGGACCACGCCGATGCCGGCCAGCGCTATTCGGACGGCCGGATAGACCCGGGTCCGGCTCAGCACCATCAGCGACGGCATGATCAGCGCCACCACGGCCAGCTGGGTCAGCTCGATTCCGACGTTGAAGCCGAGCAGCTCGGTGACCAGAGATGCCCGGCCCACGTCGAGCTGCCCGAGGAGCGCGGCGAACGCGAGCCCGTGCATCAACCCGAAACCGGCCGCGATCCAGACCTCACCGCCGCGAGCGATCGGGCGGATGGCGTGCAGTCCGGACACCAGGATGGACAACGCGATCATGCTCTCCACCACGCGGGTGGAGACGTGGATGTAGCCCAGGGCGGCCAACGCCAACGTGATCGAGTGCCCGAGCGCGAACGCCGTGACCACGTGCACGACCCGCCAGCAGCTTCGGCGCAGGTCGTCCGCACGCACCCAACGACGCCGCCGCGCCAGCAATGGGGCCGGCAACAGCAGCATGATCAGGAACAGCAGGTGGTCGGCCCCCTCGGCGATGTGGTGCACGCCGAGCTGCACAGCGGGCAGGAAGCCCTGCCGGGCGGATGCACGGACCGCCGACACCGTCAGGATCTGCGATTCCCAGTCGATCACCCCGACCCACGGTGTAGTCGCCGGTCCCGGCCGGCCGTTCCGACACGAAGACCCGATGGGAGACGAGCCGGGCCACGATCGCGTCGTAGTGGAGCCGGAAGTCGGTCACGACGCCGGCCGGTGGCTGGAGCGCAACCGCGTAGATCAGGTGGTCGACGGCGTCGATGGTCTCGACGTGGCCGCCGGTGACGCTGACCTTCCAGGGCGATCCGCCCGCGGTGCCGCTCGCCGAGATGTGGTCGGCGACGTAGCGCCGAAACTCCTCGATCTTGACCGGCTGCGCCGCAACCGGGGAAGTGAGGTCGGGCTGACCGGCGGCGATGGCGAGCCGGTCGATCGGAAGCTGCACCTCGGCCGTGACCTCATCAGTTCCGACGTCGAGCAGGACCGCGGTGGTGCTGAGCGGGTGGGCGCTCGCGGTGCCGGGCGTCAGCAGAACCGACGCCCCGACCAGAAGCAGGCAGGTGACCAGGCCGGCGACGCGGGCTTCCCACCGAAGAGGAAGCCCGCGCCGGATCCCCTGCGCGGCAAACAAGAACATCGATCAGCTCGCCGGCTTGGTGCTTCCGTAGTCGTTGGTCTTGTCGCGGTAGACGGTGTGGAAGTGGAGGTCGGGCGTGCTGCGACTGCGGGTGTTGATGAACTCGATCCACACGCTCGGTCCGTCGATGCGGATGTAGCTGTTCTCCTCGGTCGAGCCGGTGTTGTTCGCCCAGCCGATGGTGGTCTGGTCGAGCTCGGCGGTGTACTTGGCGATGAGCTTCGTGGCCGCCGCGGTGCTCAGGTCACCCGCGTACGCCTTGATCGCGGTCAACACCAGCTGCTTCTGGCCAGCATCCAGCTTGGAGACCGACAGCCCCTCGGTGGTGGGAAAGTTGCCGGAGTCCTTGCCGGGTCCCATCAGCAGGTCGTCGAACGTCCCCGACTTCAGCTCGGCGGACGTGTTCTGGTCGTCGCTGAGTCCGGCGATCATCGCGAACATGCTCGTCGACTCGGGCTTCACCGGCTCGACGGTCTTTCCGTCGACGGTGAACGACGTGGGCTCGGAGCCGACGAACTGCGGGGTCTGGCTGACCTTGTCTCCGTTGTAGGTGAGCGTGCGAGCCAGGTGGTGGCCGCCGAACTGGACCATGAACGGGCTCGTCGCTGACGGGGTCCCGTAGACAGCCATGTAGTAGTCCTTCAGGGCGCCGAAGTCGCTGGCGCCGGAGCTGCTCACCCGGCTCAGCTCGTCATCGGCGAGCTGGATGTTCGCGTCCTGCGTGTAACCGTCATCGCTGAGCGCGGTTTGGAGCACCGCGTACGCCGCCTTGAGCTGGTCGGCGCTGAGCGCGGACAGCTGGACGCCCTCACGCGGAACCGTGGTCGCCGGGAAGTTCGACCAGGTCTGACGCGACTTGTTGTCGGTGAAGTCGTACTCGACCTTGTCGCGGGTGGTGTCGTCCAAGGTCGCGAGGAAGGCGTTCGTGGCGGTGACCACCTCGGCGGTGTTCGCGCCACCCGGGCTGACCCCGTCGGTGTTGAGGTTGACGGCGGTGACCTCCTGCATCCCCCCACCAGGGCCACCGCCGGCCCCCCCACTGGGTGGTCCGCCGGACGGACCAGCACTGTTTCCGGACGACGACGAGGGCGACGCTGAGGGCGTCGAACTCGTCGTATCGGAGCTGCAGCCGGCAACGGTCAGGACCGTCGCCGTCAGCAGACCAGCTGTGAGGTAGAGCTTCTTGTTCATGGTCAGATCTCCTTGATCCTTGCCACTCGGGGGATGGGCCCGGCCGTCTGTGCCGGATTGGTGCGGATGGTCAGCGACGCTTCTTGCCGGGCCGGTACATGGCGATAGTGTCGTTGCCCGGAGTCCAGTTGAGGATGCTGGCCCGCTCCATGAACTCATCGGTGCTGATGTCGCCACGGGCGAAGCGGTCGGCGAGGATCTCCTTGGCCTGGTCCTCGGGAGAGCGTCGGGCGGCCAGGCTGGGCAGAGTGAGCCTGCCCTGGCTCCACAGGTACCAGGCGGCGAGCCCGGCCAGCAGGATCAAGACCACGGTGAAACCGCCGAGGAACGGCCAGAGGGAGAAGCCCCCGCCGAAGTCGTGCGGGCCGTGGACCTCGAGGGGTCGGAGCAGGTTGGTCATGACGGGGATCCTTTCGGCGGTGTGCGGTGTGGGGTTGGGCCAGATCGGGTGCTGACTGCTTGGCGCAGCGTCGTCCCGGCCCGGGCCTGGCCGTCGAGGACGGTCGTGGTGTCGTCAGGCCAGACCACGAGGGCCGTCCGGCCCCGGCCCTGCAACCAGTCGGCGGCTCGGGCTCCGTGCGCGAAGGCGGCGGTGGCGTCGATGTCGGCCCAGGTCAAAGACCGGTCGATGACTGTGACCGACGCCACCCCAGTGGGCGGGCGGCCCGTCCGAGCGTCCACGAGGTGTTGACCGCGGTGCCGGGTGCCGGAGGTGGCGACGGCACCAGAACGGACTGGGACGATCGCGACCAGCGAGGACGGATTGTGGGGATGCTCGACGCCGATTCGCCAGGCGGGCCTGTCCGGGTCGGCCACGCGGCAGGTCAGATCACCGCCGGCGGACAGGGCGAAGTCGGTGTCGTCGAGCCTGGCCAGGAAACGCGAGGCACGCTCGACCGCCCACCCTTTGACCACACCGCTCGGGTCGAGCTTCTTCCCCGGTCCCGAGCTGTCCGGGAGGGTGATCGAGAACGCCCCGTCCGACTGCTGCTCGGCTCGGCGGCCCAGCTCCAGCACCTCGGCTACCTCGGCCGGGCACTGCTCGGCGGCGATCTCACCTCGGTCGAGCCGGGAGATCACTGAGTCGGAGCGATACGTGCTGAAGACCCGATCGACGTGGCGCAGCTCCGCGACCACCGCTTGCCACGCCTCCTCCCCGGCGGCTGTGGTGGCGTGCCGGCCGCGCAGTGCGACGCTGAGCGGCATGCCCATCACCTGCTCGACGCGGCGGTGGGTGCCTATGCTGGCGAGCCCGACGACGGCGGCGCTCATATCCCGGCCTCGTCGAGAGCGGCCTGCAAGGACTGCACGTAGCCAGTGCTGGTCACAGTTGCTCCACTGACCATGTCCACGTCGGCGCTCTGGGCGGTCAGGGTGTCCTGCACCAGAACCGGTAGCGCGTAGTCGTTGATCTCGGTGTCCTTGTGGTTGCCGTTCGGCTGCTGCAACACGGTCACCTCGGTGATCTTGTCGGCGCTGACGCTGATCTGCACCTGCACCGGACCCCAACGGGTCGAGGCGACGGACCCGGTATAGGTCTTCGTCGACGAATCGCTGGAGCTGGCCGAGGCACTCGGGCTGCTCACACTGCTCGGGTCAGTCGCTGCTGAGGTGTCGTTGGTCGAGGTGTGGTAGCCGAACAGCAGCACCACGATCGTCACGGTCGTGGCCAGCCACAAGACAATCCTTTTCATCAGTTCACCATCCAAAGCTTTCGGTGTGGATACGGTCAGCCGTGACGCCGGCGCCAGCCAGGAGGCGTTCCAGACCGGCGGTCCAGGCACCCGGCCCGCACAGGAAGACATCACGCTCAGCCAGGTCCGGGATCCAGGACTGCAGGGCAGCGACCTCGTCGTCGCCGGCGGCCGGGCCGAGGATCGAGTCCGGGCGTGTCCGCGGCCCGGACAACGCCAGCACCTGCAGGCCGCGGCGCTGGGCGATGCTGTCGAACTCTTCGGCGAAGAGCGGCTCACCGGTGAACCGGTGCAGCAGGATCGCCTCACCGGGACCGTACGCGAGGCCCTCGGCCAGGCCGCGTAGCGGCGTGATCCCCACTCCAGCGCCGGCCAACAGCACCTTGCGCCGCGTACGGGCCCGGCTGCTGAGACGCCCGTACGGTCCCTCGACCATGACCCGGGTGCCGGTCTGGAGGTGAGCAAGCCGGGCGCTTCCCTCACCGAGCGCCTTGGCCGTGATCCGCAGGCTGCGGCCGTCCGGGGCCGCCGAGAGCGAGAACGGGTTGGCGCGGGTCCAGCCCGGCGAGGCGAGGAAACGGACGTTCACGAACTGCCCAGCACGTACCGGTAGCCGGTTCAGGTGCCGGCCCGTCAGGTAGACCGACACCACGTCGGACGACTCGCGTACGACCCCGGCGACCCGCAGCCGGTAGCGGAGGCTTCGCGCTAGCGGGAGTCCGATCCGCCAGGTCAGCACCGCCCCGGCCGCCACGGCCCACAGTGACCACCAGTAGACCGTCGCCGCCGGTGACCGGAGGAACTCCTGGCCGGTCCACAGCTGGTGCGGCAGAGCCAGGCCGACGCCCAGGTAGGCGTACAGGTGGATGAGGTGCCAGGACTCGTAGCGCAACGTGCGTCGAGCGGCTCGCAGACTGGTCAGCACGACCATGACCAGGCAGATCGTCCCGGCAGCCGACAGCAGCACGCCGCCGTAGTTGGTGAGCAGGTCCCAGGTGGTTCCCGGCACCGCCGCCCACCGTCCGGCGGCGTACCCGGCGATGATGAAGCCGATGTGAACCAGCATCAGATCGAAGGAGACGAACCCGACCACGCGGTGGATCCGTGCGAGCCGGTCGCGGCCGAACGCATGCTCCAGGGGCGGCAGCCGTGACATCAGCAGCACCTGAACCAAGAGCAGGTCAGCTGACCACAGTCCGGTCAGCCGCCCGACGGAGGTGAGTCCGCTCGTCCAGCCGGCGAGGTCGGTGATGCCGCCGTCCCGGTCCCACCAGTAGGTGACCAGCAGCAGGCCGAGCCAGCCGGCGACGACGGCAACCATCCGGACCGTACGGTCGACCAGGGCGTCGGTGTTGAGCTGAGCCGGCGGCACGAGTGGGGGCACGGTTGGGTGTGCGGCGACGACGGCAGTCATCGAGCCGGCACCTCGGCAGGTCGTGTCCGGCGCGGCCCCGGGCCCAGGTCCCGGCGCTGAAGGATGATCATGGCTGCCATCTTGGCCGGAGAGATGCTGCGCACACATCCGCTGAGGTGGTGACCCGGGGCTACGCAGATAGACGTAGCCGCACTACGTCAGCGAGCGGACGCGCGGGACTGTCCCAGCGCCTAGGGTGGGCAAGCGCGGACCCACCGCTCCCTCGTCAGGAAGACAAGAACCCATGCTCACCCGCAGCCTGCCCCGCTTCGTGGGTGACGCGGCGCTCGGGCTGGCTGTCGGGGTCCTCTCGCTGACCACCATCCACCTGCCCGACTTCGACAACCGTCGTGACGGCCGAACGGGCCGAGGTGATGGGGGCCGGGGGCTTGATGGCGGAGAACCCGATCGTGGCGGAGGTTTCCCCGACGCGATCGACTGGCCCCAGCTGGTCGCGACCGCTGGTCTGGTGGCCATGCTGAGTCTGCGTCGGACGGCCCCACGCCTGGCCTACTTCGGTGTGTTGGCGGCAATGGCCGGCTTCCTGCTCGCCGGCGGCCCGTACGGTCTGGTGCTGCTCGGTCCTGCGTTGGCGGTGCACACGCTGATGACCCGGTATCCACCCCGGCAGCTCGTACGGCTGCTGCTCGCCGTTCCCGTTGCACTGTCCGCCGGATTCTGGACGGGACCCTACGCCGGCTTCAACGACCCCGGGCTGTACCTCGCCGTCGTGCTCGGCACCGCCGGGATCCTGCTGCCCGGCCTGATCGCCCTCGTCCTCAGCACCCGCCAGGAGTCGCAGCGCCACGACGCGCTGGCCGAGCGGCACCGCCAGGCTTACGAGGAACGGCTACAACTCGCCCGCGAGGTGCACGATGTCGTCGGTCACTCGCTCGCGGTGATCAACATGCAGGCCGGGGTGGCTCTGCACCTGCTGGAGAAGCGCCCCGACCAGCTCGGTCCCTCACTCGAGGCCATCCGAAGCAGCAGCAAGCAAGCCATCACCGAGCTCGGCAGCACCTTGGCCACCCTGCGCACCAACCCGCTGCTCGACCCCTCAACGACCGTCGAGGACGCCGACGTGCGACCGCCGGCCGGCTTGACCAGCCTCGACAACCTGGTCGCCGCCCTGCAGGCGGCCGGTCGCACCGTGCACTACACCCGGCCCGCTGAAACCCAGCTGCAGCTGCCCGTCGCCGTGCAGCACGCAGCCCTTCGGATCGCCCAGGAGGCGCTGACCAATGTCGTTCGGCACGCCGACCCCGAAGCGAGCATCACCGTGACCATCGCCCGCGAAGATCGGATGCTGGTCGTCGACGTCGCCGACGACGGTCGGCACACTCGAAACGTCCACGCCGAGGGGAGCGGGATCGCCGGGATGCGCGAGCGCACCCGAGCCGTCGGGGGCAGCATTGTCGTCGGCCGCCTGCCTGGGCGCGGCTTCCGTATCCGGGCCGACCTGCCCGCCGGGCTCGCTTCACCACCGACCGCGTCCAGATCCCCGTCCGAGACGACGACCCGCCCATGATCACCGTTGGTCTGGCAGACGACCAGCAGCTCATCCGGGTCGGATTGCGGACGCTGCTGGAGTCCGAGGACGACCTGCAGGTGGCCTGGGAGGTCGAGAACGGTCAGGAAGCTCTCGAGCAGACGCGCCGATCCCCACCCGACGTCGTTCTGATGGACATCCGCATGCCGGTTCTGGACGGCATCAACGCGCTCCGACAGATCGCCGTCGACCCCGCCCTGGCCGGCGTCCACGTTGTCGTGCTCACCACGTTCGAATCCGACGAGCACGTCTTCGCCGCCCTTCGCGCCGGCGCCGCCGGGTTCCTCGTCAAGAACGCCGAACCCGCCGACCTGATCCGCGCCGTACGGCTCGCCGCCGCCGGAGAGTCCCTGCTGTCCCCCACCGTGGCCCGTCGGGTGATCGACGACTACCGCGAACGCCCCGACCGGCAGCCGACCCGCACCCACCCGGGTCTGGCCGAGCTCACCGATCGCGAACGCGAGATCCTTGCGCTGATCGGAGAAGGGCTGAACAACGACGAGATCGGGAAGCGCCTCTACATCAGCCCCGCCACCGCCCGCACCCACGTCGGCCGGGCGATGACCAAGCTCGGCGCCCGCGACCGGGCCCAGCTGGTGGTCATCGCCTACCAATCGGGCCTCGTCGTCTAGACCGGCCGCTCACCACCTGGGACGACCGAGCACTTCAGACGATATTCGCACTCCATGCGCACACCTGCACCGGAAATAGGCGGTGCAGGTGTGCCAAGAGGATGCAGAGTGTGAGTGGGACGCGTCCCGGATGGGAAGCTGGGCGGACCGTCGGCTGCGGGACTGATCACCCATACTCACGTCGTGACCAAGTTCAGCCGTCGGCTCCGTGATGCGCTCCGGCGTGAGGCGCAGGGCATGCTGCATGGCGATCCTCCCACCGCTGAGCTGCTGAGACCCGCCGGACCAGACGTCCCCACCGACCAACACGTGTACGAGGGGCTCGACTTGTGCCTACAGGTCGGGGAGGTCCTGCTCTCCAGCGGTGAGGCCGCCGCAGACACGGCCGCGACCATGACGCGACTGGCCGGCGCGTGTGGACTGACCACCATCGAGATCGACATCACGTTCACCTCGATCACGATGTGCTGTCGTCGTGGACGGACGGTCGCCCCGGTGACGGCCATGCGGCTCGTCCGCACGCGTACGACGGATCTGACCCGCTTGGCTTCGGTCACCCGTATCGTCGATGGGGTCGTTCAGGGCACGCTGCATCCGCGGGCTGCGGACGCCGCCCTCACGGAGGCGGTCGGCGCACCTCACCCCTACCCGCGCTGGGTGGCGACCGCCGGCTGGGCCGGTTTGGCCGCCGCGGTGGCGCTGCTCCTGGGCGGCGGACCGGTGATCTGGCTCACTGCCTTTTTGGTGAGCGCGTTCATCGACCGCATCGGTCGGCTGCTGACCCGCTGGGGCTTCCCAGCCTTCTTCCTGCAGATCGCCGGAGGCTTTCTGGCGACCCTCTCCACACTCGGACTGCTCGCAATCCGTGCGTTGCCGCCCAGCACGGAGCCCTCCTTGGTCATCGCCGCCAGCATCACCGTGCTGCTTTCCGGGTTGTCCGTGATGGGCACGGTGCAAGATGCCATCTCCGGACATCCAGTCACCGCAGCCGGCCGGGCGGCGGAGGTCGCCTTGCTGTCCGCAGGGCTGCTCACCGGAGTCATCCTCGGGCTGAAGGTAGGGATCGGGTTCGGGCTCATCCTCGATCCGGGTGAACCGGTGGCCGCCGATGTCGCGCGCTTCGGCATCTCGACTGTCGCGGCGGCGGTGGCAGCCGTGCTCTTCGCCGTCGCCGGGTACGCGCCGCTCAAGTCACTTGTCGTCGCGGGTCTGGCCGGGGCCATCGGCTGGGCCGCCTTCGGTGCCTTGACGCTGGCCCACTTCGGGCCGGTTGTCGCGACCGGTCTCGCCGCTGTCGTCATCGGTCTCGCCAGTGAGCTGTTCGGCCGTTTCACCCACACCGACCGACACGTGATCGTTCTGTCCGGACTGATTCCTCTGCTGCCAGGACTCACGGCCTATCGAGGGTTCTACCAGCTCGCATCGGCGACCGATGTAGCAGACGGGCTGGTCACCACCACCCTCGCTCTCGCCATCGGTCTCGCCCTTGCTGCCGGCGTGACGTTGGGCCAGTTTCTGGCTCGGCCCCTGTCCACCAGTGGACGGGCCGTCGCACCCTGAGGCGCCGATCACGTCGAGCCCAGCCCGAACGCCCTTGACCTCAACCCGACCAGCGAGGAGAACCATGACGCACGACCGCGACCGAAATGACGGTGGCGAGCTGGACCGCCGCCTCCATCACGTCCACTCCGAGAATCTGAGTGAAGCCACCCGGCAGACCTCGGGGATGCGGCGTCGGGAAGCCATCTCAGGCAGCACGGTGGGTTCCAGCGCTATCTGGATGGGCGAGACGATCGTGCCGCCGGCCACCGGCTCGGGCAACCACCATCATGGCGAGTCCGAGACCGGGATCTACGTCGTCACAGGACATCCGGAGTTCGTCTTCCTCGAAGATGATCAAGAAACCCGGCTGCAGACCGAGCCGGGCGACTACGTGTACGTGCCACCGTGGGTGCCGCACCGGGAGGAGAATCCGGACCCGGACAACAACGCGGTCGTGGTGATCGCCCGCTCCACCCAGGAGGCCATCGTGATCAATCTCGACGACCTGGTCTGGGTCGGTCCTGTCGCGGTCGGCAAGCGGTCGCCCGACCAGCGGACCTGGCACGAGTGCTGACCGTCCCGAAGGCACTTGTCCCTCTCATTCTGAGGAAGTGGTCGGACGTAGCGTGTGACGCATGGCTATTCACCTTGAGAACGTCGGCATCGCTGTCCGCGACCTCGACGCTACGATCGCCTTCTTCACCGACCTCGGCCTCACGGTCGTCGGCCGTGACACGGTCAGCGGCGAATGGACGGACACCGCGGTCGGCCTCGACGGAAATCATGCCAAAATCGCGATGCTGCAGACCCCGGACGGTCACGGTCAGCTCGAGCTCTTCGAGTACATCCATCCTGAAGCGATCGAGACCGAGCCCACCCGGCCCAATGAGATCGGCATGCACCGCATCGCCTTCTCGGTCGACGACATCGACAAGGCCCTCGAGATAGCCGCAAGGCACGGCTGCCACCCGCTTCGAGGCGTGGCGACCTATGAGGACATCTACAAGCTCACGTACCTTCGCGGCCCCAGTGGCATCCTCGTGATGTTCGCAGAGGAGCTCAAGAAGGGCTGATGACCGGCAGGGCCGGGCGCTGGACAGCGGGACGGCGGACGCCCCGACCTGTGGCGGCCGAAACGTCGCTCGACCAGCCCGGATCAGACGCTGACACCGACCGTCAGGTTGTACATGACGCGCCCGTTGTTGCCGCTGAACGCCACGCTCTCGGGGTCCTGTTGATCTGCGTCGAAGTCGTGCGTTTCGAGGACGAGATCATTGTGGCCTCCCCGGTCACCGTTGCGTTCCCGCAGCTGGACCGAGACGTCGTCGGAGAAGGTCCGGTGGATGTTCATGTCGTGGTGCTCGTCGTTCCTGGACTTGTCCATGAGGTAGGGCCCGGAGATGAACTCCAGACCTTGGCCGTCAATTTCCAGGTAGACGTCGACCTCGTCCTTGCCCCCGCCAACGCCGTCGCGCGTTTTCACGCAATACAGGTGGGTAATGTCGATGGTTGCCATAGTGTGGCCTCCGTTTCAGATAAGCGGGAGCACCCTGCCCCAGCAATATGCAGGACGCCCGCCGGCCCGTGTCGATACGCCGCCGTGCGAAACCCGATCTGCACAGCCGGCAAATCTGGCAAATGGACGCCGACCAGCGACCTGGACCATGGCGGCTCCAACCCCGGCCATTCGGCTACGGCGCAGGCGCATCGCTCACCATTCCATGAAGCCCACTGGGGCTCGCGGGCCCCAGCTCCACCCGGCGTTGTGAGTTCCCAGAAACACTGGTTGCCGTATCACGATGGTTGGTTCGTTCTCACGTTAAGCACATAGACCTCGCACTTGGCGAGGCTTTCCGTGAATGGAGAATCGACCATGCCAACGCTCGCCAATTATGTCGTCATCAGGGACACTCCGGCCGCCCTGCCGGCCGGCAACGTCCAAAACGATCCGTTCGACACTCCCGCCGTGGATACCACCGCTCCGGCGATCCTGTTGTTTCGAGTCTTCCCCACTCTCACCGCCGGCTTGGAGCTGAGAATCAACGGTTCGGTCATCTTCTCGGTGCCGAGCATTCAACGTGGATGGCGGCCGGACTTTGCACGAAGTCGTTCCGGCCGCCGTCAATCTGTTGCCGGCCGGCAACGTGCTGACGATGACGAACAATGGCGCCGCGAGCATCAACGTTGCCAGCGTCGCCCTGCTGTTCCAGACCTGAATCCGGCGGCCTCGCGCTTTCTATCTTCCGCCTACCAATGGCGGGCTCCCCACGACTTTCCACTCAACCAAATCTTGAATCTGACGAAATGAGGACAATCATGTGTTGGCACAGAGAAGACAACGCCCAGCCGAGCTATTCCTGGACTCTCAGCATCACCAACATTGCCGGCACGACCGTGCGCTACCACAACCCGGCGGGTGCGCTCGGGCTCGTGATGCTCTTCGATGGCGGAGGGGGCGGAAGCGTCTGGTTCACCAACATGGAGAATCGCCTCCAAGTCGAAGCACTCGTCGACGCTGGATACGCCGTAGCTGCATTGGAAAGTGCAGGCCCGGGCGGTGACTATGACATGACCCCAAACCCCGCCACAAATCAGGACCTCCTCAACGTGGCTGGCACCATTGCCGCCCTCGGCTTCGGGGGTGCGGATCTGTACTACCTCGGCTTCTCCTCGGGCGGAGCCTTTGCCAGCCTCGCCACCGTTTACACCCCGGCCAAGGCGCTCGCTCTCTTCAACGTCAGGGGCCTCGCCAGCACCTACTCAAACCTGGTGCTACCGCCGCCGCCCACCTTGTGGGTCGTGGGCCGACACGATGTACGCGTGCCACTCACCGACCTCGGTCTGGTCGCGAACTGGGCCGCCATCGCGGCGAGCGGAGTCGACTGGGAGTTCTACGTCAACGAGCCGGCGGGCCTGCTGCCCGAAGCTTTCGAGCGTATCTCCAACCCCGGCTCTCGCGTGAGCCCAGCCGACTCGAGCGACGCCGTGGCGGACCTACAAGCAAGCGCACAGCTCGATGCCTGCTCAGTGCCGGTCGGATCTGCGAGCACTCTCAACTGGGGCGGCGTCACCTTCGGCCCGTCCTTCACAGCCGCGTTTCAGGTTGAAGCCGAACGCCAAGTCAATGAACTGTACGGGTCCCACGTATTCACCAGCGACTTCAGACAACAAGTCGTCGACTTCGTCCTCGCTCACCCGTAAGGAGACACCCTTTCGCAATGTCAATGATGGCGATGTCTGCGCCCGATCCGGGACACGGTAGGCCCCCATCGGGAGGGTCGTCCTCGGAGTCAGATGCTTGCTACGGATCAGACCTGATACTCGTGGCCGGTGTCGTACTCACCGGGTTCGCCTGAACGACCGAGCACGCCTTCGCGACGGCCACCCTGGTCACCGGGTGATCTCGTGGACTCTTGTTCGGAGGCAGGGACAACCATGAGCATCCGACGGCTCCGCTCCATTGACCAGCCATCACGTCGGCGTGAATTTCTTCCGATCCACGGCACCCGATCCTGCTTGGCCGGCCGAGGACGGGGCGGGACGAAGATCCAATGTCGGTAGAGCAGAAAGTTCCACGCCGTAGATGCGGCTACGACGGCAAGCTTCGCCACCAGGTACCACCTAGCGCTCACGTGCCCCACCGTCGTCACCACCAGGACGGTGATCACATAGTTGGCCACCACGAGCGAGCCATAGCGCAGTGCGTGCTGCGTCAGGCCACGTGCGCCCGAGGATGACATCGCTGTCCGGTTGAGATGGAAGTTCACCGCCACGGCGATGCAGTAGGCAACGGTGGTAGCGACGCCGAGCGAAACCCCCCAGGACTCGTGCAGGAGGGCGAGCAGCCCGACGTCGACGGCAACGGTGAGACCGCCGATGACCAGGTAGGCCATCAGGTGACGTTGCAACCGCGGCTTGGGCACAGGCAGCGACTTCACGACTCGGCCGGCAGGTAGAGGTCGAAGGGCCCGAGGTTCAGCATCTGGTAGCGGTCCACCGGCATCCGCAGGTGCGGAACCTGGCCGTCTTGGTAGATGTATGCAACCTCCCGCGGATCGGCGGCGTTGACGGTGGCGTTCTCCCCGACGAAGCGGACGGGGACGTGAACCGCCGCCTGGAACCGCCCGGCACCGAGGTAGTCGGCCAGGTAAGCGCCCCAATAGTCGCCGGCGATGAAGTGGATCTGCCGCGCGTCCAGCTCGCTGACCACCTGCTTGGCCGCGACGTCGGGATCGATCCACTGCCAGCCGACCTGCTGATGAATTACCGGCACCGTCAGCAACAGGGCCCACGCCGTCGGCACGGCGAGCAGCAGACGCGGCGAGTCGCGGATCCGCTCGGGGATCAGCAGCAGCCACGCGCCCAACCCCATCAGCAGCTCCGGCAGGAAGGGCAGGGCGTACCGCCCGTCGGCGATGGAGCCGAGCGGGGCGTACAGCGCGAGGACCGGGAACGCGAGAACCCCGGCAATCAGGATCGGCAGGGCCTGACGACCCTTGCGGACCACGAGCAGCACCATCCCGGCTATCGAACCGATGATCAGCAGCGCAGCGACTCCGACACCCACCGCGTCCGGGCCGACCCACTCCCCACCCAACTCGCTGCGTAGACCGAAGGCCCGCGGAAGCAGCTCGGCGACGAACCTGGTCACCCGTTCGGGATAGGTGGTGTCCACCACGGGGCTGGCCGACTCCGGCAAGCCGTTCTGCGCCATGAACAGCAGCCACGGGCTGACTCCGAGCACCCCGCCGGCCGCGAGCGGCAACCACCACCGGCGCAGCGCCCGCCGGTGGTACACCGTCGGCGCGATCAGAGCCAGCAGCGCCACGGTGCCGAAGATCGGATGGCTCCAGATCGCGAACCCCGCGGCGAACCCGGCCAGGCCCGCCGTCCGGCCCAGACGACGTTCCGTACGCATCGCGTGGCACGCCAACGCCAGCGCAACGATCAGCGCGATGTATCCGGTGATGTAACCCATGTAGGGGCGCAGGAACAAGATCGTCACCGCGCTGGAAGTGGTCCACCCGATCAGCGCCAGTGCCGTGGCCGGTAGCCGACCGAGCATCGGCCGGGCCAACCGGTAGAGCGCATAGGCGGCAACCGCCGACAGCGCGGTCGGCACGATCCGCAGCGGCCACATCCCGCCCCAGAACGCGAGGATCGGCGCAATCAGATAGGTCTCGGTCGTCGAGCCGTAGTCGTTCCCGGCCACGATGAGGCGGAACTTCCCCTGCAGCACCTCGTACGCCTGCAGGCCGGTGACGCCCTCGTCGGCGTTCAAGGTGACCAGCGACGTGTGCAGCAGCCAGACCCTCAGCAGCACCCCGATCGCCACCGCCGGAAGGCACGTCAGCAGCAGCGTACGTATCGACACCCCAACGCGGCGGTCCGACTCGGGGTCGGCGATCACCGACATTCACTGGTCCTTCGGGTAGTGTGCGACGGCATAAGGCTATCCGCCCGACGCCGGCCTGCAGTCCCGACGCCTCGACACACGACCCGACAAATCGTTTAGGAGCAGCCAGGTGGCAGACCGTGCGTCAGCCCCGGGTTCACCGCCCGCCGACGATGAGGTTTCCGCCTACTTCCGGACCCGGCTCGCCCCGAACGCCCATCGCGCCGCTGTCTGGAACCACCTAGCCGCCTATCTGCAGCGCTGGATCGCTGCCGACGCCGACGTCTTGGAGCTGGGCGCCGGGTGGTGCGACTTCGCCAACACGATCACGGCGCGGCGTGTGGTGGCCATGGACCTGGATCCCACCGTACGGAGCGCCGCCGCCGATCACGTCGAGGCCGAAGTGGGTGACTGCACCGATCTGTCGCGCTTCGCATCAGGCTCGTTCGACGTGGTGTTCGCCTCCAACCTGCTGGAGCACCTGGAGCGACCGGCGACCGCCCGGCTCCTCGCCGAGTCGGCCCGGGTGCTGCGGTCGGACGGAATACTCATGCTGCTGCAACCGAACTTCCGGCTGAACCCCGGTGGCTATTTCGACGACTACACCCATGTGGCCATCTACACCGACCGGTCGTTGGCCGACTACCTGCGCTCGGTGGACTGGCAGATCGTCCAGGTGTTCCCACGATTCCTCCCACTGACCTTGAACAGTAAGGGCTCGGCTTTGACCTTCCTTGTGCCCTGGTACCTGCGGTCCCCCATCAAGCCACTCGCCGGTCAGATGCTGCTGATCGCCACGCCGGAGTCCGGCCATGTGGAACGGTAAGACGTTGTCGGTAGTGCTGCCGACCTACAACGAGAAGGACAGCATCGCCGAGACCATCAGAGCCTTCGACAATCTTGGGATTGTCGATGACATCCTGGTCGTCAACAACAACGCGGCGGAGGGCACCTCAGACGAGGTCGCCATGACGACGGCTCGTGAGGTGCTAGAGCCCCGGCAGGGCTACGGCGCGGCAATTCTCCGCGGTCTGGCCGAGGTGAACACGGACTTGATCTGCATCTGTGAGCCCGATGGCACCTTCAACCCAAGGGATCTGACCAAGCTGCTGCCCTTCACCGAGGATTGCGACTTCGTGGTCGGGTCTCGTACGGTGTCGAACTTCATCTGGGACGGCGCCAACATGGGTCGGTTCTTGCAGTGGGGCAATTGGGCGGTCGCCAAGACCATCGAAGTGCTGTTCAACACCTCCTACCTCAGCGATGTCGGCTGCACGTTTCGCGTCGTCTCCAACGACCTGGTCCCCGGCCTGTTGCGTGATTCCCGCATTCGCGGTTCCGCATTCGGGCTCGAGATGTTGATGCTCGCCCTGGTGGCACGGGACACCGTCGTCCAGGTCCCGGTTAACTACCACCCACGGGTCGGCACGTCGGCCGTCACCGGAGACACCCGGACCGCCATCCGCCTCGGCCTGCAGATGCTCCGGATGGTGCTGGCGATGCGCATCCGACCGCCCCGCCGCCCCCATCGACCAACGGGCCGCCGCAGTCAGGACCAAGCTGAGCGGCAACAAGCACTGTGGAGCCAGCCGGGGCCATCGGACGACGGAGCGCTGGATCTCGCGCACGAGGACGCCGACAGCGCAGCCTGACGACGCGCGATGACCTTGGTCCCTGGTTCGACTCCGAGCAGCTCTCTAGCCTCATTTCATGAAACTCGCTACGTGCGTTGGTCTTCTGGCCGGGGCCGCCGCGGTAGCTACCGGCTACCTCCGCATCGTGCGCCCGCAGACGCTGACCTGGGGTGCCACGCCGGAGGAGGCGTCGAGCCGCCTGCCCGGGGACGACCTCGTCCGAGGTCACTATGTGACCACGCACGCCATCGCGATCGACCGGCCCGCTGCACTGGTATGGCCTTGGCTCGTACAGATGGGTTATCAACGGGGCGGCTGGTACAGCTACGACTGGCTCGAACGAGCGGTCGGGATAGGGGACTTCGCCGATGGCGGCAGTGCCCGGCGGATTCTTCCCGACCTGATGCCGCTCGCACCCGGCGACACCGTCGATCTGAGCCCTAACGGCGGATTCACCGTCGTCAGCCTGGAGCCTGAGCGAAGCCTGGTCCTGCACATTCCGATGGACCCGCTGACCGGCGGGCCGGCGTCCAACCGGTCCCGAGTCGTCCTCGACTGGACGTGGGCGTTCGTGCTCCAGCCGACAGCGCAGGGATGCCGTCTCATCATCCGCGTCCGCGGCGACCTGCGCCCCGGCTGGTTGGCGTTCACCTTCCCGCTGCTCGACCCGGTCCATCTCATGATGGAACGAAAGATGCTGCGAACGATCCAGCAGCGCTCCGAGGCTATGAGCCTGGTCTGAACCTGATTGTCACGGACCGCCAGTTCCGTTGTTGCGTTTCAATCCGCGAACGCTGGCAGACGGCGACCTGACCATCGAGTCGAGAGCCTCGATGGGCTTTTGCGCTCGTCATATCTGCATTTCGCCGGGTGGCTCGGCGAGGCCCGGGTGATGCTGACCGACGAATTCACCGCCCGTACGAAGTGTGTCGACGCCCTTGACGACTCGCCGGCGGTGGCCGAGCTATAGGAAGTCCCGCGATGAACCGTTTGGCCTGGCAGCATGACGGCATGACCGAGAGCCCATCCGCCACGACCGGCAGTAACCGACCAGGCAACATGAGCGAGGTGATTATCGTCGGCCTGGACGAGTCCGACTCTGGCCGAGCGGCGCTCACCTGGGCGGCAACGTACGCTCGCCTGACGGGCAGCCCCCTGCGGGCGATATCGATCGTGGACTGGCCGACCGGCCTGGTCGGCGCTGCGGACGGAGGGCTGCCCTTAGAGACGTTGGTGCTTTTCCCAAACGATGAGCAGAGTCAAGAGATCCAAGGCGCGACCCGAAGCATCTTCGACCAGGTCAATCCAGAAACCAGCTGGGACCTGCAGTTCAGGGTGGGGCACGTCGGCAGGATCCTCACCGAGGAGTCCCTCGGAGCGCAACTGTTGGTCATCGGTACCGGTGAACATGTTGGCTTCGGTCGCGTTCTCATCGGATCAACAAGCCACTATTGCCTGAGCCACGCTTCCTGCCCGGTCGTCGCGGTCCCCGGCGGCGAAACCGAACCGACCTGAGGACGGCAGACCGCGCCCGGCCACGCAGCAGTTCGCTGGGACTTCAGCCGGGCTGAGGTCCACCCACCAGGCATCGACCTTCGGCGGAGGGGGTTTACTCAGTTGCGCCCCGCTGAGTGCCTTGATGCCGAATAACCACCACGGGACAGTGAGCATGTGCGCTGACGTGGACGCTCACCGAGCCGAGGAGCATCCCCGCGAAGCCGCCATGCCCCCGGGATCCCACCACGAGGAGGTCTGCGTTCGTCGAGGCGTCGGTAAGCACTGCAGCGGGGTGGCCCTCGGTGACGGTTCGGATGACCTTCACATCTTCGTCGTTCTTGACCGTGGCCAGGGAGTCCTCGAGGATCTCCTGAGCATTGGCATCCCAGTCGATCCGGCCGGCCACCAACTCGGCGTACTCGTTGGGGACGTGCCAGCTATTGATTGCTTCCACCTCGCAGTTGGTGAGGTGGGCTTGATGAAGGGCCCAGCGAAGCGCGTCGAGCGACGCGTCGGAACCATCTACGCCGATGACGATGCGACCTTGGGCAGAATTCATGACTACTCCTAGTTGATGATGGCTGTTTCAACGACGATGGAAATCCGGGAGCCGGAACCGGCTGTATTGGGGCCGACCATGCCAACGTGAGTCTCCGTGATCTGATCATCGTCCTCAGGGGGAGCGGCCGGCAGTGCCAATGGTCACTTGTGCGCCGACTTCCTCGGTCTTGCGTGAAACACAAGACCGCCTGCAGAAGCGCCGTGACAGCACATACAGCTGTGCATCCCGACGATCCCAATACGGCAGACCAGGAATCTCCGAGCCATCCCCTGCTTCAGCCAGGTCGCGCGGATTGCTAGGGGTTGGTCGTCTGTCATCGATGCGCGGGGCCGCCGGCCCTGCGACGATGACCGGATGACGTCGCCAGAGGTTCTTCCCGAAAGGCCCGAGCCACTGCGCGGTTCGGTCGCCACATACCTCGCCACCGACGTGCCCCTGTGCGGTCCGGACATGTCCGTAGCAGACCTACAGGTCATGCTGGTTGGACGCGTTTACGAATCGACGGTGGATGTCGCCGTGTGCCACTGACGACGCCGCCGCATGTCGGCTGCTGGGCCTCATCTCGTTGGAGAAGGTGCTGTCTGCCGCGCCGACCGCGCTGGCTCGAGACCTGATGGACACGGACCCGCCGGTCGTCCTCCCCGGGCTCAAACAGGAGGAGGCGGCGTGGCGGGCCGCCCACCACGGCCGCTCCAGCCTCGCCGTGGTCGATCCCGACGGTGTCTTCCGTGGCCTGGTTCCTCCGGCCCGGCTGCTGACGGTGTTGCTAACCGAGCACGATCAGGACCTGGCTCGTCTTGGCGGATTCTTGACCTCGGCGGCGTCCGCGCGTCATGCCATGGACGAACCGGTCAAGGCCCGGCTCTGGCATCGGCTGCCGTGGCTCATGCTCGGCCTGCTCGGCTCGGCCGGTGCAGCCGCGCTGGTCCAGGGATTCGAAGCCGATTTGATGTCCGATGTGCGACTTGCCTTCTTCATCCCCGGCATCGTCTATATGGCTGACGCGGTCGGCACGCAAACCGAAACGCTGGTGATCCGCGGCCTGTCAGTCGGCGTCCCGATCCGTCGGGTGTTTCGGTTGGAGACCCTTACTGGCCTGCTCGTCGGGCTGGTGCTCGCGGCCATCACCCTGCCCGCGGTGTTGCTGGTGCTGGGTTCACTAGAGCTAGCGCTCACGCTGAGCCTGTCCTTGGTGTCGGCCTGCGCCATCGCGACCGTGGTGGCGATGTCGCTGCCTTGGCTCATGTCGAGGGGCGGACGGGACCCCGCGTACGGGAGTGGTCCGCTGGCGACCGTAGTCCAGGACCTGCTCTCACTGGTGATCTACTTCGCCATCGCCTCGGTGATCATGAGGTAAGGCCAGTCGATCCGGCCGAACCTGGATTGCATCCCGAATGTGGGTCGAATGAGGGCCCTGGGGAATTCGAACCACCGACCTTTTCCATGCCACGGCTACTACTGCCCCGCGTGCGGCCGCCAGCGTGAGCCTCCCTGACACCCACGAACGTCCAGCTCAGTCCGGCCTGATTGCCATAGTTATCAGACCATTTGCCACACTCAGTCTTGTCAATCGCCCGGGTTCCATCGAGGAGGATCAGCATGTCCGAGCCAGGGCCCCGCGTAGCGGCTTGGTTAGGGACCATCTCTGAGCTGCTGGGTGAGCATCTGTATGAGATGCCACATCAGGTGATTCTCGAGCAACTCGCCCAGACGTTCAGGGTGACGGGGGTTGGACACAGCTCCTCTGATTCAACGGGGAAGCAGCAGATGCTGTCGTTCCCGGAAAAGCTACTGGATCCCGTTATCGAGTTGGATGAGTGGCTAGCTGGGCGGTCGCAAAAGCACCATCCGCTGATGCGCTGGCACGCCGCTACGCAAGATCCTCGACCGACCACGATGGACCGGGTGCCAACGAACTTGGTTTCCGAACGCGATCGCCGACCGATAATATCTTCGCTGAAGTTATACGGGCTGGAGCACCAGATCGCGATCAGCTACCGTCTGTCCGGCAGCCCGGCTCAACAGACCTACGTTCTCGGCCGAGATCAGACGGACTTCAGCGACGACGACCTGACCGTTGCGCGCTACGTGCAATGCGCCATGACCGGGCTCGATCGGCAGGTATCGCTGATACGCGAGCTTGGCGGCTTGGGGAGTGCCGCATTCGATGCGGGACTTACCGGACGTGAGACCAATGTGCTCGCACTCTTGGCGGCTGGGCACCCCAATCGGGCGATTGCGCGACGCCTTGGCTGCGCACCTCGCACCGTCGACAAGCACCTCGAGCGGATCTTCCGCAAGCTTGGCGTCCGAGACAAACTCAACGCCGTACGCGTCGCTCAAGCTTGGAGATTGGTGTAGAACGGCTTCTTTGTACGGGTGGCCGGGGTCGAAGTTGTGCGGAAGAGCGTTCCACCGGCCTCGATCGTCTGTGGCGCGCTGATAGCGGCGAGGGCAGACCACAGCAGCACTTGGTTCGCTTGAAGGACAAGTCGACCTGTTCGTTGCTCCAGGGCCGTCACGGCCCGCGCGGCCCGAAAGCCATTGCCAGCGAGGAACAGGGCCTCGTCACCCTCACCTAGGTCTCGAATGATCGAGTCGGTGACGTCGCCTGCACGAACTGCGCTCGGATCGCGTGGCAGGCCGGCCGGCTTCAGCAAGGTGACGTCGAAGCCGTGGTCGCTGAAGTAGCCGACACCCAACTGATCGATCTCGTCGTCGAACCACGGTGGATGAATCAGGACGAGTCGGTCGGCTCCGCGAGCTCGCAACGCGTCCGCCGCTGCACCAGCGCTGCCGACGACGGGCACCGCGCAGCTGGCGGTGAGTCGCTCGAGCAGGGCGGCTTCGGACCGGGCCCCGAGCGCGTAGCCAGTTGTCGTCGACGCATAGGCCACGACATCGACGGAGCCGTTCGCGAAGCACGCCGCGGCCCTCTCCACGACTTCAGGCCGCGCCAGGTCGCGAAGAGCCTGGGCGTTGGGCGGGCCGGCCAGATCTGTTCCGGCGGCATTCTTCGGTGAACGAATACGGGCAACCTTCACCGCTACCCGACCTTGGCTGAGGTCGGGGATCTCGACCTCGGCTCCGGCGGCGGCGTGCGGTGTGAGCAGCCCCAGCGTGAGCCGGCGCTCGTTGGGGCCGTCCATCACTCGCTCAGCTGCTCGAGGAGACCCATGTCGTCACGGCACGCCCAATGCTCCACGATCATCCCGTCAGTGACCCGCCAGAGATGGATGAACGTCCATTCGGCCGCGCGCCCGGAGGGGCTGACCGAAGCGAGCAATGGCATGGTGGATGCGCGGTGCGTGCCGTGCACCGTCAGGTGCTGCGCCACGAGGTCTCCGTCGCCGATGAGGTGGTGTTGCTCCGCCGAGAGCGGCCCGAGGTCGTCGTCGATGGTGCGAAGGATGCGCTTGAGGCCCTCGCGTCCCTGAGGTCCGGCTGCATGATTGACCAGATCCTGCGCGACGAGGTCGTCAAGCACTGTCGGGTCACCAGCCTGCTGACGTCTGAACATTTCCTCGACGACGTCTTTCGCGGTGCGTTCACTCACGCTGCGAGCCTCCGGCCCCTGATTGGGCTTGTGTCCTGGTTCGCCTGACGCAACCGAGTCTGACAGGTCGGCCGCCGTCATCCCTTGGGGATGTCCGGGTGGCCACTGCACCAGCTCGATACGGTGTCCGTCTGGATCTGTGAGCCAGGCCGTCCAGAAGCTTGTGGAGCCGTCAGGTGAGCTTGGAGCCTCGGCCTCAAAGCCCAAACCGGCCAGTCGCGCGACTATCGCGTGGACGGCCTCCACACCGATCACGAAGTGGTGCAGCCCGCTCGGCTCTTCTTGATCCCGCCTTGGACTGTCTACCAGCTCAAGGCTCACGAACTCGTCACCGGGCAGTTTGAGCATGGTCAGGTTGCCGAATTCGGTAGCCGTTACCTCGCCCAGCACCTCGAAGCCGAGGGCGTTATAGAACGCGATCGAGCTCTCCACATCAGAAGCCCGCAGGCCGACATGCAGCGATTTCACGATGTTCTCGCCCCTTCCACTGGCGGCTGGTACTTCATGCTGTTTGGACTCACGCCGACCATGAGATTCATCGGGTCTGATGGCCAGGGGATCGCCGGTCGCCCCGGTCGACCCCGGGCCTACGGACCGGGGCACCACCTTCGAGCGTCAGAGGTTCAAGGTGGGCGACACGGCTCAAGCCGCCGATCCCCGGCTGGACCGGATCCGCGCTTGCCTGTTGTTCAGGCTGAGGTCGACCTTCGCCGCTTCGCGGACTGCACGAACCAGCAACTCCGAGTCGCCATCCTTGACGAGGAACCCCGCAGCTCCGGCTTGCTCAGCCTCATCCCGGATCTGACTGCTCCGACAAGCAGTGAAGATGACGACGCGTATTGATGGGTGGCTAAGGCGAAGAGCTGCGCAGGCCTGCACTCCCGACCGGTGGGGCATGGCGTGGTCCATCAGGACCACATCGGGACGGTTGGCGGTGACCGCGGCGTCCACGTCAGCCCCGTCCGCGCACTCGCCGACAACCTCCAGCCCCTCTACCGTGCTGAGCAGGGCGGCAAGCGAAATGCGAACGAAGGTGTTGTCGTCGACGACCAGCACGCGAATCATGTGTTCACCGCCGTCAACCTCCCAGTAAACCGAGCCAGAGCCTTGATTTGGGCGCCTCCACCGATCCGACACCGCCTGCCTCAGCCACTTCCGTCCTCCGGGTCGTGTGACGACTCGAGCCGCAGCGCAGTCGTAGCCTCGGTCACCATAGAAGACGCTTTGGATTGCGATACATGACGTGCGCAGCGGGATCCCTCGAAAAAGTGTGATCGTGACAGTCCCCTCCTTGATTCGTCCTTCGCTGAATACAGCAGAAGATGTATCGTCGATCCATGCGGATCTCGTCCTCGACCGACGCACTCTCCCGGTTCGGGCATGCACTGTCCGACCCGACCAGAACGAGAGTGCTGCTCACGTTGAGGAACGGCCCCGCCTATCCTGCCGACCTGGCCGAGTTGGCCGGGGTTTCCCGGCAGACCATGTCCAACCACCTGACCTGCCTACGCGGCTGCGGGCTGGTCGTTGCCGTCCCTGAGGGTCGCCGGTCACGCTACGAGCTGGCTGATGACCGGATCGGCAATGCTCTGAACGACCTCCTAGACCTGGTGCTGGTGGTCGACCCGGACTGCTGCGGCGGCGAGGGTGACCATGTCGAAGACGCGGCCGTCACGGCGGAGGTGAAGGCGTGACCGTCCTTTCGCTGGGCCCTTCGCCGGCCCGCCGGGAGGTGTTGGTCCGCCGGATTCGCTGGTTCGTGGCGGCCACGCTCACCTACAACGTGATCGAGGCTGCGGTCGCCCTCTTCGCCGGCGCCCAGGCGTCCTCCACGGCGCTGATCGGGTTCGGTCTGGACTCCGTGATCGAGGTGTCGTCAGCGGCTGCGGTTGCCTGGCAGTTCGCTGGCCGCGATCACGAGGCCCGGGAGGAGATGGCGCTGAAGATCATCGCCTGCTCCTTCTTCGGTCTCGCAGCGTTCGTCTCCATCAACGCCGTACGAGCCCTCGTGGGCGGCGCCGAAGCTGAGCATTCCCCGATCGGGCTGATCCTGGCCGCGGTCAGTCTGGCGATCATGCCGCTGTTGTCCTACGGTCAACGCCGCAGCGGTCGCGAGCTCGGCTCACGATCCGCCGTCGCCGACTCCAAGCAGACCCTGCTCTGCACCTACCTGTCCGCGGTGCTGCTGGTCGGGCTCGGATTGAACTGGCTGCTCGGCTGGTCGTGGGCCGACCCGCTCGCCGCCCTCGTCATCGCCGGCATCGCTGTCAGGGAGGGGATCCACGCTTGGCGGGGTGACACCTGCTGCAGTCCCACCACCGCACTTCGCCCGATCGCCTCCCACGACGCGTGCGGCCCCGGCTGCACTGACACCTGCTGCACCAAGGCTCCTGACCTCCGCGACTGACCGACTGTTCCTCGGCCGCTCCGCCGCCGTACACGGGCGCAGGACCAGCCGACATCCGCCCGGGCGCTCATCTCAGACGTCCGCGCCCTCAGCAGCACGGACCGGCGATGCTGCGGACAGGCGAACCGTCCGCAGTGCATCGTCGCGGACCCCGTCGGTCTCTGTCTCGACGTAGAAAGCCAGTTCGTGGCCGTCGAGGTCATGGAATCCGATGAGTCGGCCTCGGGCGCCGCTGATCACCGGTGTGTGCTTCACGCCGAGCCGGTCGAGGTGTTC
Organism: uncultured Actinomycetota bacterium; assembly: GCA_963740705.1. Lineage (GTDB taxonomy): Bacteria > Actinomycetota > Actinomycetes > Propionibacteriales > Propionibacteriaceae > Microlunatus. Next base: position 17,389 of record CAVUGB010000004.1, on the reverse strand, counting down.
TGCGCAACCGGTCAGGTCTTGTTCGGTGGGGACGCCGATGTTCAAGAAGCCGAAGCGGCGAGTTGCGGCCGCAGCTTCGGGATGCTCTCGGAGGGCCAGCATCACACCGTCGATCGGGGCGAACGCGATGCCGCGGACGACTCCGTCGTGGTCCGGCCACTCCATCTCCTCGCGCAGCTCGAACACGTCGCCGTACCAGCGCCGACTCTGCGCCAGATCGGCTACGGGGATCTTGACGGACATCACTGTGAGCGTCGGTAAACGGTTCATGTCGAACTCCTCAGTTCCTTCGCCAGCGGCCGATTAGATGCAGTGCTGCTGTAGCCAAACTATTCCAGTACAGTGCCACTGGTGTCAATGCCTGAAATGGGGGCCAACGCTGCTGGGCAGACCCTGATCTCGTCTATGACGTCAGACCCCTAGCGACCGCTGTACGGGCCAGCCGAATCAGTCATCCGCCGGACATGCTCGATCGTCGATTGGAGGATCAGCCCCAGGCTGGGCTGCTCCACCTCATCAACTCGGTGGCCGTGCCGCCAGGCAACAGCTTCGACGACCTCCCTCACGATCCCTTCGATGACTGCGGCACGGCTGAGCGGATCAGGCGCTTTCGCCACAGCTTCGGTGATTGCGTCGACGAGCTGCGCCGGAAGCCGTTGTCGACCTGATATGCCGTCTAATCGGTGAACGGCGGTAGCTCCTCGGTGTTCGCTGTCGATCCCGTCTCCCCCGTCCCAGCTCGAGTCGACTCAGGCTCGCGGTCGGTGACGTCTGGACCCTGCGTCAGATAGTGGTGGACGTCGTAGTAGGTGACGATCGGCTTGGGCAAGCCCAGTTGCTCGACCGCGGGCAGGATCACCTCGCCGAACAGCCGATCGAACTGACCCTTTGCCTGCCACACCTCGACGATCCGTACGCCATCAACACTGCTCCTCGTCCATTGGAAGAGGCTGCCCGGGAGACCGGCCTGGCCGGGCGACACTCCGAGGTGCTCGAGCAAGCCGTCGATCTGCGACAGCGTTCCTCCAACAAAATCCAGCGCCACCGCAGAGGCCGGGCCGGCGCCAGCGTCGGCCGGCCTGAATCGCTCCGTCTGGGCGCTGGTGGAAGCGGTCGCGTCGACCCCGACTCGCGATGAGTTCGCCGTCACCACCGGGCCCGGCTCGGGGTTGCGATGGGCTTCGTCGGCTGCATGATCGAGCACACGGCGCGAGCCGGATTGGCATGGATCGGGATGGACATCTCAAGACCTTTCACTGTCGGGATGGATGGGCGCCGGGCCCAGAAGGTCAATGACCAACACTCCCGGGACCGGCGTGGCTGAAGGCGAGGGCGGCGGGTGTGGTCAGCAACGACCCGAACCGACGACCCCACAGCCCCGCCCCTGTGGTGCCGTCAGCCGGATCGACCTCATCACCATCACCGGCGGACGCATGGCTGACACGGGGTCCCCCTCGCCTCGTCGTCGAGCCTCACACTCGCCGGTGCTCATACCTAGAAGACGACCATCCGGTTCATCGATGACGCGGCCGATCCAAGCGGTCGACATCCGAGCTGCCCGCCGTCCGCCGCGGGCGTCTCACCGCCACGGCGGCGATGGAGTGTCCGGTGCTGGTGACGTGGTCCGACTGCGCAGCTCGCTGGAAGGCGTTCAAGCCGGAGACGCGGATCTCCTCCAACGACCCGCCGGTGCTCATGTACCAAGGCACCGCCGATCAGAGTGTGCCGCCCCAGACTCCGCGTTCCTTTCGCTACTGGCTCACCAAAAGCGGCGTCAAGAACGAACTCGTCGAAGGCGTCAACTGGAACCACACCGAAACCCTCGCCATGGACAACGGCTGGCGCCAGAAAAAGACCATCGACTTCCTGAAGGCCGGAACCACGAAGTGACCGCTAGGCCTTCCCCGCTACTTATCCTCACCACCCACCTCCGGGCTGGCTCTGGACCGAGGACCGCGGCCTCGGCGCAGGCTTGATGTTCTCGACACGGTCCCGCGCGACCGCCGAGTCGGCGATCTAGCCAGCGTCCAGAAGTATTGGGCACCATTGGGGCCGGGTGCACTTCGTTCCAACTTGGCCGCCTCAACTCTGAGAGCCACAAGAAATGGTCGCGGCGGTTCAGGACCAACTCAGCCGGACGTTCGCGACGATCGGCCCGCTGATGGACGACGCCAGGTCGAAGTGCTCGCGGTGATCATCAATCACGTAGCACTTTGACCGTGGGTGAAAGGTGTGAGATCTGGTCGTTCGTCACCGAAGTGTCGATAAGTTCGAGCAACTGCAGCTTCGTCAAACCCGCAAGGGGGGTCAGGTCCTGCACGGATGTGCCGTTGAGGTCGAGCTCCCGCAGAGACTTGAGGGTGGCCAGGGGTGAGAGGTCGTCCACTTTCAGCCCCCCGAGTCCTAGCACCTCAAGCGCTTGGAGTCCGAGGAGTGGGCGAAGATCGGCGATGGCCGTATCGCGGCACGCAAACGAACGCAGCGCATGGAGGTTGCTCAGCGGCTCGAGATCAGTGACCCGGGTGCCGGAGATGTTCAGCATCTCCAATCGGACAAGCCCGCGGAGCGCCCCAAGCTGGGCCAGGGGCGTCCAGGACAGGTCGAGATGGTCAAGTGCGGTCAACCTCTGCAGGGGGGTGATGTCGCTAACTTGTGAATGCGACAGGTCGAGTCGACGCAGGTGCTTGAGGTTGGCCAGCGGTGACAAGTCGTCAACCGGCGCATGCGGAAGCTCGAGTATCTCCAGGTGCAGAAGTTCGCGCAGCGGCTCGAGGTCCTCGAACCAGTGTTGAAGCCGACGGTGTGGATTTGTACGTACCACCCGCAGCTGACGCAGGTGGGTGAGGCGTGCAAGGGGCGATAGATCTCCGATCGGCTCGTTGGCCAGTTCAACACTCTCGGCATTCAGGGGGAACGCCTCGTCGCCGAAGAAGACTGTCTCGCTCACAGCGCGACTTTTTGATAATGCGCGACCATCCAGGCCAGCAGATTCTTGTCGTCCGCGGCATTACCGGTGAGCACTCCGTAATCTTTCGCGGCGCCCGCCACGACCTCGTCGACATAGTCTTGCTTCGTCTTCGGTGCGACCGGCGCAGCGGGGACGGGCTGTTTCGGGGCCAGGGCTTGAAGGGCCGTGGTCGCCCGCGCGACGCCCTCGCACAGCACCACATCCAGCGTGTTGACGGTGTGTGGTTTGGGCTTCTGATCGTGGATCGTCAACTTTGCGATCTTGGATATCTCGACAATGAGGCTCTCGTTGGCCGTAAACTTTGCTGAGCTGCCATTCTCGATGTCTACACGGACTTTGCGGATACCGAGGTGAGTGTCGACTGCAGCGTCCCACGCCTTTCGCAGGTACTGAACAGCGGCGAGTCGCACCTGTGTCTCGAACGTGACTGCACCGCCGGTCGATGCAGATATGCCGGGCTTGAACTTCTGGGTCTTCTTGAAGACGCCTTTTCCTTTCTGACGGCGTGGGATCTCCTCGTAGTGTGCGGCATTGTTCAGCTTTTCGTCGTCTGTCATGGCTTCCCAGCCCGCACTCTTGGTCGCACTGGCCGGGTAGTATCCGCCGTCGTCCAAAACCGAACCGCTGGCAAGGTGCGCGCACTCATGAAGTACCGTGATCGCCGACTCAAATGGGTCTTTACCGGCTGCAACTTCGGGACTGAGATGGACCATCTGTGGACCATAGAGTGCGAATCCGCCCAGTCCAACTTGTTCGTCGTCCCGATTATAATCGGTGTGGACGTTTGTGTCGATCTTGCCTTTCAACTTGCCGAGGGCTTTTTTAGCCTCGGCGTAATTGGTTTTCGCCTGCACGGCCTTCGTACCGAAGACTCGTTTGAGGTTCGCGGTGTCAGCGATCGCGTCGGTCATCATCTGTTCGGCCTGGCCCATCGCTATCTTCAGCTTGGCCTTGTCTGCCGGGGTCAATTTCGCCTGAGCGTCGACCGCGCGCTCGTAGATCTTGCTGCGATCCGCGATATCGACGACTTTCGCGAACTCCGCCTCGTCAAATTTCCCGGGTGTCGGGAAAAGCCGCTTGATGATGTCTGGGATCGGATCCGCGGTCTTCAACAGCGCACCCTTCTGCTCGCGCCGCATGCGAGCCAGCGCTGTTGCGATCGATTCCTTGATCTTCACCTCCGGCACCTCGCCCGCCGTCATCATCGCCTTGATCGACGCGGCGGTCGGTAGCCGGAAGACCGCCCCGGGCTGCGTCGCGCTCCAAGGCCGCGACTCGTGCGCCCGACGCCACCTTGTGGCGAGTTCGGCAGTGCTGATGACAGAGTCGCGGTCGGGTGCGAGCGACTGCACAACGGCGCGATTACCGGCGGAGCGCTGCAACGACACCAAGCCAGTCTCTGACCCCCTCGCCTCACTCGTGAGGCTCCGGTTCCCACGCTCGGGCCGGCTGGCCCGCCGACCGTAACCGTCCAGTCGGTCACCTTCGTTCATGTACGAGAATGTAATGCGCCCCACCCATGTGCACCATCACTGGCAGCACAAATCGGACCGCAGCCAGGCAAGTCCGCCCTTTCGGGCATGATCTGAGAATTCATACCTTCGAAGCGGCCAAGATCGAAGCCCAGCCAAGTAGCGTAGATTCCCAGCCGTACCGGCATCGAGGCCCTGATTGCAGCAAGGTGACAACCAAACTATCGGCAAGAAGCGTTTTTGAGCTTGTAGGGAGCTTCAAGGCAATCGAGTCCAACCGTACCTACCGAAGTAGCGCTCCGCAGTCCACAACATTTGGCCACCCCGATCGACCGCGACCGGCCCCTTCAGCACCTACGGGCCATGTCGCTGCACTCCGACCTCCGTCGCCAGACCGCCTACACCAACTCCCCAGACGTCGTCTCCTCCGACTTCCTCGGCACCCGCTACACCGGAGCGGTCGACGGCCTCGCCACCATCGCCGACGACCACCCCCGCCAGTCGTCTAGGTCTGGTACGACAACGAACTCAGCTACAGCTGTCTAGTCATCCGCGTCACGGACCGCCTCGCCGGCACCCGCCGCCCTCACTACCGGCCGTACCCCGACAAGTTGTGCCCGCCTGACGCCGCCGGAACAGCGGTATTGACACTCGTAGCAGTCGGGCTTTCGACCGCCGGGCCGGAGCCCAGCCTTAGAATCAGCCATGACTCCGATCGAGACTCGCCTCTTGATCCCGGCGACGGCGGTGGACGGATGGGCATGGTTGGACGCGGCCTTAGCCCGGGCCGCCGAAAAGGCAGGAGTCTCGGTGCAGAGCGAGAAGGCGACCGGACCCTATCGGTGTTACCGCTACAGCCAGCTGTCAGCGGCAGAGCTCAAACCGTTGGCCGACTATGCGCTGTTGCGGGGCGGTGAAGGCGTCTGGGCTCAGATAAGCGACGATGACGAGATCACCGTACGGCTCGGCCTGCAATGGCTTCGCCCGATGGGAACTCATCAACCGACGTTCGAGAACACGCATCCGTATTACGTCGCGTTCAGTGAGCTGTGCAAGATCCTGTCCTGGGACGAGCAATACAAGGCGTGGTGGGCAACCAGCGGCTACCTCCAGTTCAACTTCCATCAAACGCCCGGCGAACCCGACGGACCGTGGGAGTGGTCTGAGAGGGACGAGGGCAGCTGGATCTACGTCAGGGTTCCCCTCGACCTGTCGATTCTCTCGGTCAAAGATTCAACCCAGGAAGATATGGACCGCCAGGCCGCTGCCAATGTGCGCGTCGTCGTGGAACGAATAGCGCGAGAACTTCATATGGCGCCACCGCCGTTTGACCGCGGCGCTGGGCTGATGACGGCTTCGAACTAGCCGTCGGCAGTGGGCTGGCCGGCAGGGCCGGGCGCCGATCCATGAACATCAATGTCATCACAGCAACCACCCGCGCGGTTTGGCTCGAGCTTCTCGACTTCTCGACGCCTCGGACATGGAAGGCATCGCCGCCTAAGCCAGTCGATTGATGGCCAGAAGTCGGGTATCGCGGCCTGACTAGACCGAACAGAGGGTGGAGCTCAGGGGATTCGAACCCCTGACCTCTTCCATGCCAAGGGTTTGGGCAGAGCGTGATTGCCGGCTAGCCCGACCAGCGGATGTCCAGGGAGTCCACCGGAGTCCATCGGCGGTCGCGTCGGGTGTCACACCATTTGTCACACCGCACGGCTCGCACCGTGACGGCCCGTCCGCGAGCGTGTGAGCGCAGAGTGAGCGGATTCTGGCCTGGGAAGTGAGCGCGTCGCCGGCCTACTTTATCGACGTCAACCAGCCCGGCAGCCTCAGCCGGAACGTCCCCTTAGGAGTCACCATGATCAACAACCGCACCCGCCGGATCGTCACCGGAACCGCAATCGCGGTCGCCGCTGCTGCCTTCAGCCTGGCCGGAGCATCAAGCGCATCGGCCCAGCAAATCACCTCATCTGGGCTGACCCCGGGCCAGGGCACCTGTACCAATGTTCAGTACGCGGCCTATGCGGTCCGCGGCGACGCTCTCGCGAGCGGCGACGGCGCGAAGTTCAAGCTCCTGCGCAACGGCGTGGTCATCGCCAACACCGGCCGGGTCCAGGCGTGGGGCATTGAGCTGAAGTCCGCCAACGGCACGTTCCCCGGTCCGGGCAACTACAGCTTGTGCGCGCAGAACACCGGCACGACAACCACGACTGTCACGCTGAAGCTGCGCACCGACGCCGAGGTCTGATCCGCACCCAGCCCGCCACCAGTGGCGGATATCAGACGGCCTGAACCCCGTCTGTCGACAGCACTAGCTGTCTGCACCAACCCTTACCAACCAGCCGAATTAGCACACCACAAGGAGAACACGCCATGTCCCGCACCATCATCACCGCCATCGCCCTCGCCGCCGCCGCCGGCCTCAGCGTCGCCGGCGCGACCACTGCGTCCGCCCAGCAGTCCGGCTCGTACCCCCTATCGCCTGGTCAGGGCCAGTGCACGAACTCCCAGTACGCCGCCTACCAGGTCCGGGGTGAAGCCACAGCCAGCACGACCGACGGTGCGAAGTTCAAGCTCGTCCGCAACGGTGTCGTCGTCGCCAACACCCCGACCCGGCAGCCAACGTGGACCATCGAGCTGCGGAGCGCCTACGGCAACTTCCCCGGCCCGGGCTACTACAGCCTGTGCGCCCAAAACACCGGCACCAAGAACACCATCGCCACCTTGATCCTGCGTACCGACAGCGAGTTCTGAACGCGACCGGCCGGCTCCGCACCACCTCATGAGGTGGTGCGGAGCTGGTTGAGCGTCGCGGCGCACTCCCCCACTTGCCGTGCGCCGACGGAGGCGAGCATGATGCGAAGAGCGGGATATCCCTCGCAGTCTCAAACTCTCTCCGGAGGGCGCGGATGAGCCCGAGCCTGGCCGAGCGGCTGGAGCAGGCCCGCGACAGCCGATTCGTCGGCCGACGATCCGAGACCGACCGCTTCGGCGACCTGCTTAGCTCCCCCGAGCCGGCCGTCATCGTCGTCCACGGGCCCGCCGGCATCGGTAAGTCAACTCTGATGCGGCGATTCGGCCAGCTGGCCCAGTCCGCCGGAACAACACCCAAGATCATCGACGCCCGCGATCTGCCACCCACCCTGGATGCCGTCCGGGAACGGCTCAGGCCGGTCTTCGATCACCAGATCACCGGCCGTGTGCTGATCATGATCGACCACTACGAGCTCCTAGCCGAGATCGATGCGGCCCTCCGGGAGCATCTGGCCCCGCAGCTGCCCGAGGACGTGATCTTGGTGCTCGTCGGTCAGCGGCCGCCCAGCATCGGCTGGCGGACTGACCCGGGCTGGACGTCGCTGGTCCACCCGATGGCGTTGCAGAACCTCGACGCCGGCGACTGCGCCGATTACCTCGACCGCACGGGAGTTCAGCAGGATCTGCATCAGGCTGCGTACGCCTTCACCCACGGCCATCCGCTCGCGCTGGCGCTGGTCGGCGACGTCGCCCGGGCCCACGGCAGTCTCTCCCCGGCCGGTTCCGCCGACGTGATCGGCGTGCTCCTCGACCGGCTGCTGGCCGCAATGCCGAGCCCGACACACCGGTTGGCCCTCGAGGCCGCCTCCCAGGTCCGCGTCGTGAACGAGCCGCTGCTCGCCGTCCTGCTCGGTGCGGACAGCAGCACGGCCGCGATTCCGGCCCTCTTCGACTGGATGCGCGGGCTGCCGTTCGTCGATGCGGGTCAGTCCGGGCTCTATCTGCACGACCTGGTCCGGGACACACTGACCACTGAACTGCGCTGGCGCGACGCCAGCCGCTACGCCAGCTATCACGACCGGGCCCGACAGCACTACTTCGATCGCCTTGGCAGCAACGACCCCATGACGACGACCACCTGCCTGCTCGACCTGATCTACCTCCACCCCAACCTGAGGCAGTTCCTGACCGCGCCCGAGGAGGCAGCCTCGTTGCGGCTCGACCCGCTCGCCCTGCCCGTGGCAACCGACGACCGCGACGCGGTGCTCACGATGGTGCGCCGCCACCAGGGAATGCAGTCCGAAGAATTCGCGAGGCACTGGCTGGCGGCCCGCCCAGAGACCTGGCAGCTGGTCCGGGACGGATCGCGAGCCGTACGCGGAGCCATCTGCCGGTTGCCGGTCGAGTCGGTAGCGCCTGGCGATGACCAAGAAGATCCGGCCCTCGCCGCCGCGCGGATCGAGCTGGCTGACCATCCGCCGCTCCGGACCGGCGAGACGGCAACCCTCTTCCGGTTCTGGTTGGCGGCCGAGAGCTACCAGACCTTCTCACCGGTCGTCAGCCTGCTGGTCACCGTCATCGCCCGGCACTTCTTCACCGCACCGGGGCTCGCCGTGACGCTCTTGCCGTTCGCCGACCTGGATGCCTGGAGCGCGTTCACCGCCTACATCGACCAGCGCCGGTCACCGAACGCCGACTTCAGCTGCGATGGACACACCTACGCAGTCTCAGTCCACGACTGGCGTCTCGATCCGCCCTCCGCCTGGACTGCTCGGCTCGCAGCCCAGGAGATCGGCGTGGTGCCGCCCACGGCACCGGCCGCGCCAGCCGCCGTGCTCACTGAGGACGAGTTCACCATCGCGGTACGCCAAGCCCTGAAGAACTACCCCCGACCGGACCGGCTCCGTCGATCGGACCTGCTGCGCTGCAAGATCATCACGACCCGGCTGACGGGCAGTGAAGCGCCCACGGACCAAGCCGCTCTGCTGCAAGCAGTCATCAAGGAAGCTGTCGAAACGCTCGTCGCCGTGCCCGCCGACCGTCGACTGCATCGAGTCCTGGTCCGGGCCTATCTCGCTCCGGCCCCGACCTTGGAGAAGGCCGCCGAGGTGCTCGGACTACCCTCGAGCACCTTCCGACGGCTGTTGTCCACCGCGGTCGCCCGGGTCGCCACGTTGCTCTGGCACCGGGAGCTCGACAGCTGACCCCTGTCGTCAGTCCAGGCCCTCGAGGGGTCGGAGGTGAACTGGGATGCTGGTGAAAGGTACACCTTGGGCGGGGCCCGTCAAGGGAAGGTGAAGCCGTGGAGGGTATGGACGTCATGGTGGCCGGCTCGGCTGTCGGTTTGGTTCCCCACCTGCTCACGAGGCTGATCGGGGACGAAGTATCGGTACGTCGCCTCGTTTGCGGCCGTCTTAGGGTCGGGGTCGTGCCTCTTGATGACGATCTTCGGAGACGACGTGAAGAGGTTTGTGTTGGCATAGCGAAGTCGGACAAGGTGAGCGCCACGAACGCCGGCGTGAGCCGCCATCCGAACCGCTCACCTCGTCCCTGTCATCCAACCAGGCTGAGCCTGACCATCGTCCGGTGACAAACGACCCCGAAATCCCGAACCGACCGGCGAACATCGGACCGGCACGCCGAAAGTTGGTGCCGGTCGACGCTGGTCAGGCGCCACATCTGAGACGCCGGGCTCGGAGCGATGCTTCCCCGAAGATCGGTCTCGTTCCAACCTCGAGCAATAGCAAGTGCAGAATCCGACGACGTCGCTCGTGTCGTTGGGCGACTGCAGCGACGGGCACCGCGGTGCGCACCTCGTCGACACGCTGACGAGGTGCGCCTTCAGTGCGCAGATGCCGAAGGATCAGATGCGCCCGTCTTCAGACGCACACGTCCCGGGACCGCCAAACGATGTTTGATCCGATCGCATCGGCCGCTCCGAATCGATCAATCAAGACTCGATCCGGATCGGTTGGCTGACCAAAGGTGTTGTCAGGCGGGTAGGCCGCGTTGCCGTCGCGATCGGCATAGGCATCGGTGGCCGGTGCACCGCCGCCGAAGCCGACACCGTCCTGGACAGGCGGTTCGGTCTCTACCAGGACGGTTTGGGTGGGCGTAGCTTCCAGCGGAACTCCCACGTCCAACCCGGCGGTGTCGTCGGTTGCGTCGTCAGTGGCCTGCTTTTTTCCAGCCGCCGCCGTGGCGCCAACGGCGACTGCGGCTGCGACGCCTAGTCCGGCGGCAACGGCCTTGCCTGACACTCCTGCTTTTCCAGTGTCGCCCTGCGAACTCGCGGCGTCAGCCACGTCTGGCGTGCCGACGGCTGCTCCCTCGTTGACCGATCCGCGCCAGGCGCCGGTGGCATACCCTTCGGCCTCGATGAACGCCTTGAACCGGTCCAGGTCGGCCTCGGCCTGATTCTCGACGATGTTGAGCTTGTCTCCGACCTTCTCCAACAGGCCTTCCGGCTCGTACTCCAGTGACAGGTGGACTGAGGTTTGGCCGCCTCCGACGTCTTCGAAGGTGACCGCGCCCGCGTTGGTCGCGCCTTCGGTCGCCGCCCAGGCCACCCGCTGGTCGGGCACCTGCTCCAAGATCCGGGCCGTCCACTGGCGGCGAACGCCCGCAATCTCGGCCACCCACTCGAGGCGGTCATCGGCTTCCTGCGTCACACTCTTCACTCCGCCCATGAACCGGGGGAAGTCCTCGAACTGCGTCCACTGGTTGTAGGCCGTACCCACCGGAACATTGACCAAAATCGACTTCTCAACCTTCGTCGTCACCTTGTCTCCTCCTTGAGATCCGCAGCTTGAGCCGGACTCTCCAGCTCCCAACCCAGAAAGGTTTACGTTGTAAACGTACACCCAGCAAGTCCTGGGTCTCCAGAGCCACAAGATCCGCAGCCGACGGTCCAAGTTCGACACGCTTTCGCCACTGCCTCGCTGTCACGGGTGTCCTGGCACAAGTCAAGGTCGCGAGACACCGCCCCAGATCGCGGCATGAGGTAAGGCCGGGAGATGCGCAACCACAAAGTCCGTGGTGCGCTTCGGAGTGCCGGTGTGAGCCCTCCCCCAACCCCGACCGCGACCACGTGGCCCCAGCATCACCGTGCGTTTCGCGAGCCGGTCGGCTACTGCGTATCGCCAGCCCCGCGATTGAGCCCGGAAGGGACGTCAGCTCAATGCGACAGTGTGCCGACCTGGAAGGATCCTGAGCTGCAGCCCGCCGGGGACTCGAGCCGCCCGGGCCGTCTTACCGTCGATCTTGATGGTGGTTATGCCGGGATGTCGGAAGGTGACCACGCTGGGCGCGGTGGCCGTCATGCTGCCGGCCTTGCCCCGCAGGTGAACGGACACCGGCTGGTCAGAGGTGAAGCCTTGTCCGTCTCCGCCGTCGAAGGCCAGCCCATGACGGAGGAAGTAGAAGGCCGTCTTCTTGTTGTTGCGCCGGAAGATCGCGGCTTCGGCGTTGAGCGTGGCGCCGCCGACCGAGACCGATCGACCGTCGGAGGCGACGGCGTAGTCCTTGATGGCCCCCTGGCTCACCCGAGCGCCGGCGTAGCCGGCTCCGGAAAGTCGCGTCATGGCGGCTTTCGCGTGTTTGGCATCGTGGGGGAACAGCACCGTGACCACGTGTCGTTGACCCGCCGCGTCGGTGGTGAACCTGGCGTCGAGCGCGCGAGCCGTGATGCTGTTCTTCCAGCCTGCGATGACTGCCTTCGGCAGCGTCGTCTCGGCGGGTGGTGTGCCGAGGAAGATCGTCAGGTAGGTCGGCTTGATCTTCCGCGTCGATACGGCCCAGCGGTACTCGCGACCTTTCGCCACGGTCGCCACGGAGTTGGACGGGGGATGGAAGAACACGTGGACGGGCTCTCCGGGCGGCGCACCCTGCACCTCGTCGATGGAGAGGAAGTAGCCGTTCTTCTTGTCCTGCGGCTGCACCATGACAAAGTTCCGGACGTGGCTGGCCGACCCGCCGTAGATCTTGTGGGCGTTCCCGCTGGCGTAGTCCAGTCCATGACCGATCAGATAGTCCCCGACGCCGTCGCCGGCCGGGGTCAGATGGTTGGCGTCACCAACCTCGACGGTGTTGCTGGAACGGGAAAGGCTGTGAACACTCTGCCAGGACGCTCCCAGCGCGCCCTTCCCGTAGCCGTTGTAGCCCGAGTTGAGCAACAGCGGCTCGCCGTAGCCGGCGAGGTACAGCGCGTTGACGTCGGGGTGCATGTGCGAGGTGACCTCCGCCGGGTCGATCTGGGGGTTCCAGAGCGCCCCCATCAAGGCGTTGGGAGACTGGCTGGGCTGCCAGAACGCCGCTCCGCCCATCGGCCAGACCTGACTCTGCGGTCTCCCCGGTTTGACGGGCGCCGCGGTGGTCGCGCTATAGCTGAGCAGGTCACCGGGCGTGGCGTCGATCCCGGCCGCGATGTGCCGAGCGGCGCTGGCCGCGGCCCGGGGTGAGAACCGCCCGGCCGTGAAGACCGCGGTGTCGGGGCGGAAGGTGTTCAGGTCACGACCCAGCGCCCCGGAGTCTCCGAAGCCGACCATCCCGTTGAAGGGCCCGTAGGCGAAACCCATCAGCCACTCCATGGATCGGCGGATCCTCGGGTCGTTGTAGTAGGTCGGGTCGACGCCGGTGTGTTCGGCGACGTAAAGGTAGCCCTGCTTCGCGCTGCGTTCGCCACCGTTACGGGCCAGCGCGTACTCCGCGCCGTCCTTGAAGGCGCCGTCGGGGGTCAACCAGTCGAGATACTGCTGGTGGTACTGACCCGCCGCCACCGTCCGCCGGGTGACATCACCTTGGTAGGTTGCCCAGATCGCACGGGCCCCGTACGTCGCCGTGCCCCAGCCGCGGTCGGACTGCCAGAACCACTCCCCGACACTGTTCAGCGCCGACTCGTACATGGTCAGGGTGGACTTCGGCAGGTCGTCGTGAATCACGTCGAGGGCCAGCACCGAGTTGAAGTAGCCGCTCGATGGTGGCACCACCTGCGACCACCGGTTCTTGCTGGTCGGATATTCCCTCTCCATCTGCTCCAGCACCGCTGGCCAGGCCGTGAGTATCGACTCCATCTGTTTCAGATACGTCGACCGGTGACCGGGGTCGAGGACGTACATCAAGGAGCAGGAGCCCATGATGTCGCGAATTCGTACCCCTTTGGCGGCGATCGTTGCGCCGGGGGCATAGGAGAGTCCGGCGCAGTCTCGCTTCGCCTGCTTCTTCATGCCTGACCACGGGTACTTGCTGGCCCGGGCTCGGAGCGCGGCGTACTCAGATTTCCTGACGATCAGGAAAGGGTGGCCGAGCGCTTCGGCGCGCACCTCACCGGTGGGCAGTGAAGTGGTCGGAATCGTGGGATCGTCTGGGTTCGCGGCAGCCGGACCGCCGGTCGTCGTCAGCGACAAGAGGAGCACGACCGTGAGGACGCCGGCCAGCAGCCGTCGAGCACGCGGCGACCGTACGGACTGCGGGGCCGGCAGATCTGGCGATCGTCGCATAAGGAGCTCCGTTCTGAATGTGCCCCCGGGCCCCTAAGTGAACGCTGTCTGGCCGCTGACGTCCACCGCCACCCCTGTGGGAGGTCGCGGACCAGCGAGGCACGACCAGCGCAGCGTGAGCCGAGGACAGCTCTGAGGTCAGTCCGGCGGCCTAGCACTCCCGGCGATCTTCTTGAGTAGATCCCCCGCCGCCAGCTCAGGGTAGGTGGGTGAGGTGCTGGTCGGGCGTCCCCGCGAAGGGCTCAGAGTAAAGGCCTCCATGTTGATGCGGGTGAGGTTCCCCCCGAACCGTGGAGGGTTTCTTTTACGCGGCGACCGGTTGGTCAGCGGTCAGGTTCTCGTAGTCGATCGGGCTCATCATATGGGCGCTGCTGTGCCTGCGGCGATGGTTGTAGAAGTCGTAGCACCAGGGCAGGACGACCGCCCGTGCCTGGTCCGGATCGGCGAACTGGTGTCGGGACAGAACCTCCCATTCCAGGGAGGAGAAGAACGCCTCCGCCACGGCATTGTCGAAGCAGGATCCGACCCTGCCCATGGACTGACGAACGCCGAGAGCAGAACAGACCCGGGTGAAGGATCGAGCGGTATAGGTCGATCCGCGGTCGGTGTGAAACACCACGTGGTTGATCATGGTCTTACCGCCGCGGACGGTGGCGGCGACCTTGATGGCCTGCTCGCACAGCTCAGCGTCGCAACGCAGACTGGTCGCTGCGGCCAGCAGCCGGCGCGAGTATAAGTCGATCACCGTGGCCAGATACAGCTTGCCGCCGGCGGTGGGGATCTCGGTGATGTCACCGCACCACTTCAAGTTCGGTCCGGTGGCGGTGAAGTCCCGCTTCACCAGGTCCGGGAACTTCGGCGCGTCCTTGTCCTGCTTGGTCAATCCCTTTCTGTGCTTGATCTTCCGCGCGATCAGGCCTTGGCGGCGCATCGAGTCCGCGACCGTCTTCTCACTCACCCGCCAGCCGGCGTCACCCAAGTCGGCGTGCAGCCGGGGCGAACCGTGCAGCTCTTTCGCATCGGCGAACATCGCCTTGACGGCGGCGTCGACCTCGGCCCGCCGCTCCTGCCGTGGTGTCGGCGGCCGGCCCCGCCACTTGTAGAACCACGACAGGCTCACCCCCACCAACGAGCAGGTCAGCGTGTGTGGCACCCGGTAGCTGGTCCTCTGGTCGGCGATGAAGCGGGCCACGCTCACTTCGTCGCCTCCTTCACCCACAGGACCACGGATCGCTTGAGGACATCACGTTCCATCCGCAGCTCCGCAACCTCGGCGCGGAGCCGTTTCAGCTCGTCGATGTCGCCCTTCGACAGCCCGTCGGTGCCCTGGCGGGCCTCTCGGTCCCTAGCCACCCAGTTGCCCAGCGTGCCCTCGTTCACCCCGAGGTCGCGGGCAATCTGCGCGATCGGCTTCTTGGTCTCGTTGACGATCCGGACCGCTCCCTCACGGAACTCCCGGTCGTACTTGTTGCGCTTCTCTGGCATCGCTACTCCTTATAGCTGATGCCTCCACGGTTCGGGGGGACCCTCAGGGCGCGCTTGCGGTCTACCCACGGTGCCACTGCGTTCACAGCCATCCTTGCGTTGATCAGTGCGCAGCTGCGGCTGAAGGACACCTGCGCTCGATCTGGCCTGGAGGTAGACAAGCAGGACTACGACAGCGCCGATGACCGAGCCGATCCAGCTGGACGGCTGGAAGAAACTGTCACCTCGGCCCAACAGGATTCGGCCGAGGAGCTGCCACGAATGACCCGACGACCCCGAGCAGGACCGTTTGGAAGGCAATGCTCCATCCACTGCTGTCTGGAGCTGACAGGCGAGCAGAGCAGCTGATGAGGCCGATGATGAGCAGTCCGACAATCGTGCCGATCATGTGATTCCTCCAGATTGGTTTGGATGGAAAGGTGTGGTGAGGCTGGCCCACAGTTCACCCGATGGTGCGGGTGGGGTAGGTGAACCCGCTCGCCGCCGCGCCTCCAAGTCTGCTGGCGGGTATGCCGGTGCGGTATCGGTGCCATCACCCATCTTCGGCTCCTGTTGCGGCCTCGGGTGACAGGGCCAGGATCAGAGGTGACTGTGGGGCGGTGCAGTCCTGAGCTACTGCGGGCTCGACTTCGCATCACGGGCGGCTGGGTAGCGGCCCCACAAGTTCTGCCTCACCACGCTTCCTGCATCCAGGCGGTGTGGGATGCCAGTGGCCAAATCGCGGTTGATTTCGCTTCCGGTGTCGGACGGCGCATCTTGCGATGCCACCTCCTCGGTTCCGGCTGAGGCTGCGCCCTCGCGTCGCCGGCCCGACCCGGGCAGCGCCCGGATCTCATGTTCCGCGTGTAGGTTCTCGCAGAACATGTCAGCGGCCGAGTGGCACTGACTAGAGGCGGCATGCAATCCGGGTGGCCCCGCCGGTTCTCACTAAGATCCTCGTCGGTTCCTCAGGATGGGCGGCTTGGACTTTTCGATTCCGGCGGTCAAGAGGCCGCCCGTCGGCGTCGCCGTAAGGGACCGACAGGCTGTGACTCACGGGACTCGCGTCAGCGTCACGATGGCGGCCAGACCGCCGCCACCAGGCCGTCGACGGCGAGGGGCACCATGCCGACCCGGTACGCGGGGACCGGATCGAGCCGGTAGAAGACGAGGTAGCAGGCCAGCCCGACCAGCGTCGCGACCGCGATCGCGACGATCCAGCCGGACGCCGCCGGCGCGCTCAGCGCCCCGGCCGTCCGCAACGCGACGCCGGCAGCGAGCTGCACGGTGGCCCAGACGACGATCAGCGGGAGCTCGGTGGTGACGGGCCGGTGGGCGACGCTGGAGGTGAGGTGGAGCAGCAGCGCGCCGACCAGCACCCCGCCGGCGATCGTCGCCCCCAGCGCCAGCGCTGACGCCTTCGGGAGGAGGGCCGCGATGCCGACGGCCAGCAGAGCCAGGCCGCCGAGGCCGCCGAGCACCGCTCCCGCGAGGAAGAGCCCGCCGCCGGGCGGGGTCCGCACCGACGGTCTGAACGTGATCGTCCACCAGACGAGGTAGCTCAGGCTGCAGACGACGAGCAGGACCTCACCGATCACGATCATCAGCGGGCCGCCCTCCAGTGCCTGCCCTGTATCCACCGTTGCACGTCAACTGAGCTCGCTGCACATGGTCGTTTCCGTGAGCCGTCGCTGCCGAGGCTCGGTGTGGACCGCATCGGGGCGGCATTCCGTAACCGCTTCGTGGCGCCAGTGGATGATCCCTGGTCGTACGCGGACAGATGGTCGGGATCGACTGCTGTGCGGCGCGGTCTCCCTGACCTGTTGCTGTCGACATCGGTAGGGCATTTCCGAGCTCTGATCCTGATTCGTCGCTGGGCATAGGCTGAGGACGCCACGTGACCGGGAGGATCAAGACATGTCCGAGCTCGACGACGAGACACCTGCCCGGATGCAACGCGCTCGAGCCGGTGCCGCCGAGGCGGGACTGGACGCCTTGCTGGTGTCGCCGGGGCTGGACCTGCGCTACCTCACCGGCTATCAGGCGCTGCCGCTGGAGCGTCTCACCTGCCTGGTCTTGCGATCCGAGGCCGACCCGGTGCTGGTCGTCCCCGCACTGGAACGCCCGGCCGCCGAGGCATCCCCCGCTGGAGCCGCGGGTCCGCAGATCTTGGGCTGGGAGGAGACCGACGATCCCTACGCGCTCGTCGCAGGGCTCGTACCTAAGGCCGCGGCGGT
>CAVUGB010000003.1:0-253763 GCA_963740705.1 uncultured Actinomycetota bacterium | reverse complement strand
CGTGCGTGGTAGTAGCTAGGCTCGCTTCTCGGGCCGGTCTTGTGGAGTCGCGGCGCGGGCGGGCTTAACTTTCTCCGGGGTGTCGCGGGGTGCGTCGCTGTCGGGTGCTGCGTTGAGCCCGTGAATTACCCGTTGCGACAGCTCGGTCAATGCGTTCAGTTCGTCGCGCGTAGCGACGGCGATGAAGTGGGCCTTGACCCATTCGACGTGACTTGGGGCGGCGCGTTCCAGGTTTTCTAGGCCGGTTTCGGTCAACCGGATGATCACCCCGCGGGCGTCGTCGGAGACGGCGTCGCGTTCGACGAGTCCGCGTGCTTCCATCCGCCGGATCTGGTGGGCGACCCTGCTGCGGTCCCATCCTGTCGCGGTGCAAAGGTCACGAGGTCGCAGACCAGCGTCTGATGCAGCGAGCGGAGCGAGGAGCTGGTAGTCCGCGGCGGACACCCCGACGCTGGCGAGCTGGCGCTCCATGCCGGTCCCCAGCGCTCGCCAGAGATCGAGGAAAGCCCACCAGGCGCGCTGATCGGCCTCGTCATGCCAGCCAAGGTCCATGTTTGGAGGGCTTTTTCCTTACGTCAGAGAAGTTGACACGTCAGCATACTGGGCATAAGTTGCTGATACGTCAACATCTTGGATCCCGACGGGTATCGATGCGATTGAAGGGCGGTCCCCGTCGACGACCACATCTTCAGTTGGCAGTTCGGCCGCGGCGCCGGCTGGTGTGGGAGCCCGGGCAAGGCGAATCGAGGCCACGGCGGATTCCGCGGCGGATACAAGCGACCCATTGAGAGGGGACGAAGGTGTACGGAGTATTCACGATGGTAGAAATCGAGGCGGGAAAGTACGACGACCTGGGCACTCGAATGATCGAGGACGATCTCATCCCGCAGGTCAGACAGGCACCGGGCTTCATCAAGGGGGTGTGGTTCGGGAACGGCGAGTTAGGACACGGTCTGATCATCTTTGAAACCCAGGAACAGGCTGAAGCTGCGAATCAGTTTGTGCCATCCATGGAGTTCGGAGGCGTGCACGTCATCAGCAGCCATACCTACGCCATTGTGGCTGAGGGCTAAACGCCTCAACCTCGGTATTTGGTCCTGGTGTCCGACGAACGGGTCGATCGGAGAAGGTGGTGTCGATCAGGTGACCACCGACCACCTGTCCATCCTTCTCGCCAGCCCGCAAAGTTCCGCTTGAGAGTCCTCAGCGCGATTCATCGACACGGTCCGCGACCCAGCAGGAACGTCCGGAACCTTGCCTCGGCTCCTGCGTGCGTCCGCCCGAACCCGGCGGTGGGCTTGTGGAACTGCGCGTGGTGGTCGTTGATGGCGGTATCGACCCGGACGCTGGACCCGTCGAGTCTCCGATGACTTCGCCGCGTCGGGAGCGCGCGCACGGGCAGTGAAAAGGACTGACTGACACAATGATGCCGCGCGGAACGCATCGCTTCGTCACCGCTTGGAGGTAGTTACATGTCGAAAACCGTCGACGTCGACACCGTCGTCCTTCGCTGAGCTGATGGACGTCGATGGGCTTGACACAGTCGTCCGCGGGTCGGGCTTTACCGGTGTCGTTGTCGTCCGTCACGCCGGGGCTCCAGTCTTCAACGAGGCGTACGGGTACGCCACCCCGCGCTGGCAGATCCCCAACACCGTCGACACCCGCTTCGACACAGCGTCAATCACCAAACTGTTCACCAGCGTGGCCGTCCTGCAACAGGTCGGTGCCGGCCGCCTCGACCTGGACGCCTCGATCCACCGCTACGTCGACCTGTCGGGAACGACAATTTCCGGCGCAGTCACTCTTCGGCACCTGCTCACCCACACCAGCGGGATCGCCGATGACGCCGACGAAGACGCAGGCGAGGTCTACGCCGACCTGTTCGTGGACACGCCGTGCTACGCAATCTTGGAGACAGTTGACTTCCTGCCCCAGTTCGCCCACAAGCCGGCGCTGGCCAAGCCCGGGTTTCAAGCCCGGTACTGCAATGTGAGCTATGTGCTCGCCGGGCTGGCGCTCGAGCGGATCGTCGGGGAGTCCTACCGGTCATACGTCACCAGAGAGATCTTCGATCGGGCTGGCATGACCGGAGCCGGCTTCTTCGACCGTCGAGATTCCGTGCCGCGCGTGGCCGAGGGCTGGGACCTGGTCGACGGGAAGTGGCGCTCGAACATCTTCAGCTATCCGCCCATTGGTTCGCCGGACGGCGGGGCCCACGCGTCAGCCGAGGATCTGTTGATCTTCCTCGACGCCGTACGGACAGGCCAGCTGCTGACGCCCGAGTTGACGGAGGAGTTCCTCACTCCGCAAGTTGCCCGGGACGAGCAGGTCCGTTTTGGCTTCGGTCTGGAGTTCCGCCGATCGACGTTGTACAAGGAGGGCAGCAACGCCGGGGTCAGTGCCCTGCTCACCCGGTACGGGAACGCGGACGTCGACGCCGTCGTGTTGTCCAACACCGAGGGCGCCGCGTGGCCGGTGATGGCAGAACTCAACCGACGCTACGAGTCCTGAGGGGCCGGCGTCAGATCCGGAACGCCAGCCGGGAGCCCTTAACAAAGTTGGTGCCGCCAAAGTGGTCGGCTGCATGCGTCCCGCACGAACCCGGGGGTCGCCTTTGGAGTGGCCGAGCTGGTCAGTGACGTTGCGGGCGGTGCGGCCGGACTGGTCCATCAAGGTGCCGAGGGCGGCGCGGAAGGCGTGTGAGGTGAGGCCGGGGAAGCCGGCTCGTTCGAAGGTCGAGCGGAGCACCTTCTGGGTGTTGCTGGGGTCGCGGAGGCCCCCGGCCTGTGGGGCGGGGAACACCTGGAGATCGTCGACCGCATGGCGCCGGCGCGACGACCAGGTCACGCCGGTTGCCCAGCATGGAGGTCGCCCAGGAGGGGAGCTCGACGAGCCGTTGGCCGGCGGCGGTCTTCGGCGACGACTTGATGATCAGTCCGCCGCCCTTAATCCGTAACACCGTGCCGCGGACCTCGATGGTGTGCTGCTCAAGGTCGACGTCGCGCCACCGCAGCGCCAACGCTTCGCCGATCCGGCAACCTGTAGCGGCCAGGAACGAGATCAGGTCGGGCAGATCACGAGCAACGGACTGCTTATCCTCGACCAGCCACGTGCGCAGCCGGACGATCGCATCGACGTCCATGTGCACGGTCGCCTTCTGCGGTTTGACCGAGATCCGCGAGACCTCGCGGACCGGGTTGTGATCGAGCAGGTCGCGGCGGCAGGCGAAGCTGCACATGCCGCTGAGCACGCTCCGGCAGGTCTTGGCCACCGCGTTGCCGTGCTTAGCGGTCACCGCATGCAGGTGCCGGCCGACCACCCCGGCAGTGAGCACCCGGACATCGCCAAGGAGCCAGGATGTGCCGGGCGCGCACCGCGGCGGCAAAGCAGACGCTCGGCGGTCGCCTCGGTCCGTCCGTGCTTCTCGACCTCGCGGGTCACCCCGTCGTATTCGCGGTAGCTCGTGCGGGCCCGCCAGCCGGACGGGGTGCGGTAGGTTCGGACGCGGCCGGACGTGCCGATCGGAAGTGGGGGACGAACCATGATCATTCTCTCCCGTTGAACTTCCGGGAAATGATGCAAAACGCTGACAACCACGACGGGAGCTCCTCTCGAGCTCTCTGCTAAAATAGCACTATCGCACCTAGTCAGAGAAAGATTTCGACAGGTGATGCAAGACATTGCGGGGCCTCTAGCTCAATTGGCAGAGCAGCGGACTTTTAATCCGCGGGTTGTGGGTTCGAGTCCCACGGGGCTCACCCAGGTGGCGTACGACTTTGTTTGATGCTTTCTCAGCCCCACGGGCGCCACGATGCTCCGAGATCATTCAGCTGGCCGACGGGCCAGCTCCAGGTTGGACTGATGGGGGCCGGCGAGCCAGTCTTGAGCCAGCCGCGCGTCGACCGGTTCCCGTCCGTTCCGCAACGCGTCGATGTAGGCACGATCGGCGGCCAGGCGGGCCGTCACCTCGGGACCCTCGGCCACACTGCCGTGGCCGGGAATCACAATTTTGACGTCTCGGGCGGCATCAGTCAGCCGGTCGAGGGCCGCCTCGTACGCGTCCACCTGGCCGGAACGGCGAGGGTCGAGCAGCGGAATCAGGACGTCGGAGAGCATGTCGCCGGCGATCAGCACGCCCCGGTCCGCGAGGAGGATCGCGGCGTGGCCGATCGCGTGCGCCTCGTGCTCCACGACCTCGCCCGGCACGGGTCCACCGTCCGCGGGCAGCTGGGTGAGGAGCGCGACCAGCTCGAGGGGGATGCCTGTCGCGCTGGCGGCCGCCATGCTCTTGGCCCGCTCTCGCGCTTCGCTGGCCACCTCAACGCACCCGGCAGTGGCGTAGCGCGGCACATCGCCGAACCGGGAATGCCAGAGCAATGGTCCCAGTGGGGATGGGTGGCAAACCCGGCGACCACCGGAACGCCGAGCTTCTCCACGTCATCGGCGAGCTGGTCGAGGTCCGAACCGCCGATGCCGGGATCGACCACGATCAACCCGGCCTCGCCCCGCACCACGACGGCATTGCTCCAGACCCACTCGCTCTGTCGGACCCAGACTCCGTCGGCCACCTGATTCAGCATCGGTCCACTGTGTCAGGCGCCGTGGGGCGGCGCGAGTCGAACCCGGTCGACCTCACGAGCCGTCCGGGTCTCCGAGGCGGTGCACATTGACCGGCATGATCACATTGACCGCGCCGCGACCGAGGTTCTCGTCCAGTCGCTGCTGGAGCACGGCTTGGTCGGGGGCTCGCCAGATGCACAGAGCCCGACTCTGGTCCGTGGCCTCGGCGAACGCCAGCAGTGTGAAGTCATCCGGCCAGGTCAGGTCGGAGTCCAGACACTCCTGCCACGTCGTGGCATCGCTGATCTCGTGCACGACTCCGAATTCCATGGCAACTCCTGATTGAGCCCGATCATCCCACGACGGTAGACCTGGGTCAGAGGCGCCGCAGTAGCGCAGTTGAGGGACCACGCGGGCGCCTCATCTCGCCCGCGGTTCTGATCGTGGAAACCCGTCAACAACCGATGTCACAGCCAGGGATCGAGCGGTGTCTTATGACCGAACCCTCGAATAAAGGAGACCCATGACGGGAAACACCACGGTGGTCGTGATCGGCGGCGGCTATGCCGGCGTGATGGCGGCCAACCGGCTGACCCAGCGGGCCGACGCGCGAGTGACCCTGGTCAACCCGCGTCCGACCTTCGTCGAGCGCATCCGCCTGCACCAGCTCGTGGCCGGCTCGGACGATGCAGTCGTCGACTACCGCGACGTGCTGGCTCCGGGCATCCGCCTGGTCGTCGACTCGGTGACCATGATCAACACGACCGAGCGGCGCCTGCAGACGGCCACCGGGCCCGCGATCGACTACGACTACCTGATCTACGCCGTGGGCAGCGACACCGCCCAGTCGCCGGTGCCCGGAGCGGTCGAGTTCGCTCATCCGATCGCCAGTCTGGAAGCGGCGCAGCGGCTCCGGTCGGTCATCGACGCCACCCCGCCCACCGCGCCGATCACCGTGGTCGGCGCCGGCCCGACCGGAATCGAGACCGCCGCCGAGCTGGCCGAGCTGGGCCGGGCCGTCACCTTGGTCTGCGGCGGGGTGCTCGGCCCCTACCTGCACCCACAGGGCCGACGCTCCGTGGCTCGGCACCTGGCCGAGCTGGGGGTCACCGTGGTCGACGGCCCCGGCTCGATGGCGACCACCGTGACAAAGGATGCCGTCCAGCTCAGCGACGGTCGTGAGCTGCCCAGCGTGGTGACCATCTGGACGGCCGGGTTCGGCGTGCCGGACTTGGCCGCCCGCAGCGGCCTGAGCACCGACGCTTTGGGTCGGCTGCTGACCGATGAGACGCTGACCAGCGTGGACGACGTACGCGTGGTGGCCGCCGGCGACTCAGCCGCGCCGTCCAACCTGGCGTTCCGGATGAGCTGCCAGGCCGCCGGTCCGCTGGGCGCGCACGCCGCCGACACGGTGCTCAGCCGGATGGCCGGCGGGCAGCCGGTGCCGCTGGCCATCGGATTTGCCGGCCAGTGCCTCAGCCTGGGTCGACGGGCCGGCCTGTTCCAGTTCGCGCACAGCGACGACACCGCCCGCAAGCTCGCTGTCGGCGGCCGCTCCGGGGCCCGGCTGAAGCAGTTCATCTGCTGGGGGACGGTCAAGCAGCTGGTGTTCGAAGCGCGGCGGCCGGGCACGTTCTTCATCCCCGCCTGGGCCGCGGACCGCACCCGCCCGGACCGGGTGCAGGCCCAGCGGTCTGAGGTCCTGGCGGGCTGAGCGGGAGTGACGAGATGAGCGACGACGGCAACCACCCGGCGACCGAGGCGTTCGTCGCCCACCGCAACCTGCTCTTCACCATCGCGTACGAGATCCTCGGCTCGGCGGTCGATGCTGAGGATGTGCTGCAGGAGACCTGGCTGCGCTGGGTGGAGGTCGACCTGCCGCAGGTCCGCGACCCACGGGCGTACCTGGTGCGGATCACCACCCGGCAGTCGCTCAACCGGCTGCGCACCCTGCAGCGCCGCCGGGAGGCGTACGTCGGCGCCTGGCTTCCCGAGCCGATGCTCACCACGCCGGACGTGGCCGAGGACCTCGAGCTGGCCGAGAGCGTGTCGATGGCGATGATGCTCATCCTGGAGACGCTGTCGCCGACCGAGCGGGCGGTGTTCGTGCTGCGTGAGGCGTTCGCTGTCGGCTACGACGAGATCGCGGCGGCCGTCGGCAAGAGCCCGGCCGCAGTCCGTCAGATCTCGCACCGCGCCCGCCAGCACGTCGAGGCACGGCGTCCGCGCGAGGTGGTCTACCCGGGTCAGGCCCGGTCGGCGCTGGCGTCGTTCCAACGGGCACTCGAGACCGGTGACCTGCAGGCTCTGCTGGACGTGCTCGCGCCGGAGGTGGTGCTGGTCGCCGACGGTGGCGGTGTCAAGCAGGCTGCGCTGCGCCCGATCACCGGTGCTGACAAGGTGATTCGTCTGCTGCTCGGAGGCATGGGACGAGCCGGCGGGGTGCTCACCGCCGGTCCGACCGTGGTCAACGGCAGCCCGGCCCTTCTCGTACGCCTGGACGGCGAGCTCGACGGCATCCTGGCCGCCCGGGTCGCCGACACCCAGATCGTCGGCCTCTACTACGTCCGCAACCCGGCCAAGCTGTCCCGCGTCGAGTCGGCGACCGCACTCACGTTGCGCTGAGTCGAGCCTCTCGGCGTCTGAGAGTTCGCCGTTCGTCGACTGGTGTGGCACACTCGTCACCGCGATTGCGGGGTCGCCGTACTCGGGACCACAGCTTGGTTCTCGAGGAGCCGAGCCCCCGAGGTTGGAGACCAGATGTCACAGACCATTCGCCCACGCCCACGAAGCCGCACCAGCGCAGTGCTGGTCGCGCTCGGCAGTGTTCTCGCCCTGCTCGCCGGTCTGCTGGGCACCTCCCAGCCGGCCTCGGCGGCGGCCACGGATGTCACCATCTTCGGCACCACCGTGCCCGCCGTCGCCTCGGATTCGGACACCGCCGCCGTCGAGCTGGGGGTGACCTTCATCCCACGCGTCAACGGCACCGTGAGTGGGGTGCGCTTCTACAAGGGAACGGCCAACACGGGGGTGCACACGGGCAGCCTGTGGAACGCGGCCCGGTCGCGCCTGGCCACGGCGACGTTCACCAGCGAGACGGCCTCCGGCTGGCAGGTCGTCCAGTTCGCCACCCCGGTGCCGGTGACGGCGGGCCAGACCTACGTCGCCTCCTACAACGCCCCGCGCGGCCGGTACGCCGCAGCCGGTTCGTTCTTCACCAGCACCTACACCCGCGGTGACCTGACCGTCCCGGTCAACGGCGGGGTCTACCGCTACGGCGCCACCGCGTTCCCGGCCTCGACCTACAACGCCACCAACTACTACGTCGACCTCGTCTTCCGCCCGACGGTGACCACGCCGCCGGCACCGGACACCCGCGCACCGGTGATCAGCGGCGCCAAGGCGGCCGGAATCGGGTCGACGAACGCCACGCTGAGCTGGACGACCGATGAGAAGCCCTATGTCAAGCCGCCTCGGTTTGGGTGGTCGTGAGTCGCTGGAGGGCGCGGTGCTGGTTGGGGTTGTAGGGGACGTTGTTTTGCCAGCAGTGCCAGATGATTTGGAGCCAGGCTCTGGTGAGGATGCGGACTGCGTGGGCGTGGTCGTGGCCGCGTGCTCTGGCTCGGTCGTAGAGGTCGGCGGCCCAGGCGTTGCCGCGGCGGCTGTCAGCGGCGAAGTCGGTGACGGCGTCGCGGAGTTGTTTGTCGCAGGACCAGCGGAATCCGACGATGCGGAGTTTGCCGGACTGTCGGGTCGAGGGTGCTGCTCCGGCGAGGCAGGTCAGCGATTCGGGGGTGGGGAAGCGGGCGCGGCAGTCGCCGATCTCGGCGAGCAGTCGGGCGGCGCGGACGCGGCCGGCTCTGGGCAGGCTGGTGAAGATGTGGGCGTCGGTGTGGGTGGAGAGTTGGGCGTCGATGTGGGTCTGGAGTGTCTTGATCTGTTGGACCAGGCTGCGCA
Organism: uncultured Actinomycetota bacterium; assembly: GCA_963740705.1. GTDB lineage: Bacteria > Actinomycetota > Actinomycetes > Propionibacteriales > Propionibacteriaceae > Microlunatus. Next base: position 245,246 of record CAVUGB010000003.1, on the reverse strand, counting down.
GCAGCGCGACGTAGCTAGCGGTGATCGGTGCCTGGGCGGCGGCGTGGGTGCCGATGGCGCCGCGGGGTGCGGCGAGCAGGCGGGCGTGGAGCACGGCGGGGTCGACCTTGCCGGAGTAGCCCTGTTTGGCCAGCCAGTCCCTCAGTCGTGTGGGCGAGAGCCAGTCGACCCTGTCTTGGGTGTCGAAGCGGGTCAAGAACGCCAGGCTGATCGCGGAGTCGAGCTCGGCGAACAAGTCAACCGCGGCGGGCAGGGCGTTGCGCAGGTGTGCGCGCAGCTGGTTGGCTGCGGCGACGCGGTGCTTGACCAGGTCCTTGCGGGCCCGGCAGGTGCGGCGCAGCGCGATGGTGGCCTCGGTGTCGGGGATCAGGGGACGCAGCCGGGCCCGGTCGGTGCGCAGGGTGTCGGCCAACAGGTAGGCGTCGAACCGGTCGTCTTTGTTGCCTGCGGAACCGTAGCGGCCCCGCAGGTTCTTGACCTGGTTCGGGGAGATCACCACCACGATCAGGTCGGCGGCCAGCAGGGTGTCGATGATGGGGCCGTCGGGTCGTTCGATGGCGACCTCGACGACGCCATGCCGGCCGAAGAAGGCGACCAGTTCGCGCAGGCCGGCGGTGGTGTGTGCGACCATCGTGGTCGCGATCTTGCGGCCGCGACCATCGACGATGCACGCGGCGTGGTCGTCACGGGCCCAGTCGACTCCCGCGGTCAGATCGTTGCGTGGCACCTCGGGCAGTGTGTTGTTGGTGTTGTTGGTGGCAGACTTCACGTCAGCCTCCTCGCTGCTAAGCCCAGTGGGGAGGCACCCACATCTTCGGTCGATGGTTCAGGTGTCGTTGGTGCCGGGACGTGCCTGCCGGTTCGCTCACTGATCGGCGCTCGCAGCTGGTTGTGCCAGCCTTGGCGCGCAGCCCTATCGACGGTCCACACGTCCCGGGCCACCACCAGATCCTGCATATCTCATCGTGGACGTGAGGTTCCCCCCGAACCGTGAAGGGTTTCTTTTACGCGGCGACCGGTTGGTCAGCGGTCAGGTTCTCGTAGTCGATCGGGCTCATCATATGGGCGCTGCTGTGCCTGCGGCGATGGTTGTAGAAGTCGTAGCACCAGGGCAGGACGACCGCCCGTGCCTGGTCCGGATCGGCGAACTGGTGTCGGGACAGAACCTCCCATTCCAGGGAGGAGAAGAACGCCTCCGCCACGGCATTGTCGAAGCAGGATCCGACCCTGCCCATGGACTGACGAACGCCGAGAGCAGAACAGACCCGGGTGAAGGATCGAGCGGTATAGGTCGATCCGCGGTCGGTGTGAAACACCACGTGGTTGATCATGGTCTTACCGCCGCGGACGGTGGCGGCGACCTTGATGGCCTGCTCGCACAGCTCAGCGTCGCAACGCAGACTGGTCGCTGCGGCCAGCAGCCGGCGCGAGTATAAGTCGATCACCGTGGCCAGATACAGCTTGCCGCCGGCGGTGGGGATCTCGGTGATGTCACCGCACCACTTCAAGTTCGGTCCGGTGGCGGTGAAGTCCCGCTTCACCAGGTCCGGGAACTTCGGCGCGTCCTTGTCCTGCTTGGTCAATCCCTTTCTGTGCTTGATCTTCCGCGCGATCAGGCCTTGGCGGCGCATCGAGTCCGCGACCGTCTTCTCACTCACCCGCCAGCCGGCGTCACCCAAGTCGGCGTGCAGCCGGGGCGAACCGTGCAGCTCTTTCGCATCGGCGAACATCGCCTTGACGGCGGCGTCGACCTCGGCCCGCCGCTCCTGCCGTGGTGTCGGCGGCCGGCCCCGCCACTTGTAGAACCACGACAGGCTCACCCCCACCAACGAGCAGGTCAGCGTGTGTGGCACCCGGTAGCTGGTCCTCTGGTCGGCGATGAAGCGGGCCACGCTCACTTCGTCGCCTCCTTCACCCACAGGACCACGGATCGCTTGAGGACATCACGTTCCATCCGCAGCTCCGCAACCTCGGCGCGGAGCCGTTTCAGCTCGTCGATGTCGCCCTTCGACAGCCCGTCGGTGCCCTGGCGGGCCTCTCGGTCCCTAGCCACCCAGTTGCCCAGCGTGCCCTCGTTCACCCCGAGGTCGCGGGCAATCTGCGCGATCGGCTTCTTGGTCTCGTTGACGATCCGGACCGCTCCCTCACGGAACTCCCGGTCGTACTTGTTGCGCTTCTCTGGCATCGCTACTCCTTATAGCTGATGCCTCCACGGTTCGGGGGGACCCTCAGACGTCATCCGCGTCAAGCGAGCAGGGCAGTGACCTGGCGGCACCCGGGGTGCATCAACGCCCTATCGGAGAACGTCGACACAAGAATGGTGCACCAGTGAGCCGGCCACCACCCAGGTCTCCTACGGCACCACCACCGCGTACGGGTCCGGCGCCAGCAACGCCACCCTGACCACCTCGCACAGCCAGATGGTGAGCGGCCTCGCGCCCAGCACGACCTATCACTACCAGGTGCGGTCGGCCGACGCAGCGGGCAACGTCGCCACCTCGACCGACGCGACCTTCACCACGACTGCGGCCGGTGGGTTCAGCCCCGGCAACCCCAGTGGCACCGCGGCCGTGCCGGCGGGAATGGGTCTGGAGGACGTGAGCGCACCCGACCGGGTGATCGGCGACGGCACCCCCGCGAGCTGCACCTCGGCCGCGGTCCTCGCGGCGGTCACCGCCGGCGGCGTGATCACCTTCAACTGTGGACCGAGCCCGCTGACGATCACCCTCAGCCAGACAGCCAAGGTCCGCAACAGCACCCGGAAGCTCGTCCTCGACGGCGGCGGCAAGATCACCCTGTCCGGTGGCAACGCCAACCGCATCCTCTACATCGACACCTGCGACTCCTCGCTGGGCTCGGTCTCGGGCAATTGCCTGTATGCGCCTCAGTGGCCGCAGGTGACCGTCCAGAACCTGACGCTGGCCGACGGGAACGCCACCAACGCCACGTACGTCTCGCCCGGGGACACCGACCAGGGATCGAACGGCGGCGGCGCCATCTTGGCTCTCGGCGGACGGCTCAAGGTCGTGAAGTCGGTCTTCGTCCGGAACCGCTGCGCGACCAACGGCCCCGACCTCGGCGGCGCTGCGGTCCGCGTGCTGGCCCAGCACTCGGCCACGCCGAACGACCTGGACAAGTCTCAGGCCGCTCGCAACCAGGACCCGGTCTACATCGTCCAGAGCACCTTCGGCGGGGCCAGCGGTCAGGGCAACACCTGCTCCAACGGCGGCGCCATCAGCGGGCTGCGTACGCCCATCACGGTGCTGAACAGCCTGATCACCTACAACAACGCGGTCGGGTGCTGCTCCAACCCGGCCAAGCCCGGCACACCGGGCGGCGGCAGTGGGGGCGCCATCTACACCGACGGAGGCTCGTACGACCTCAGGATCGGCGGCTCCGATCTCGAGTACAACACCGCCAAGGCCGGCGGCAGCGCGATCTTCTTCGTCAGCAACGACCGGAGCGGTCACCTGGTCATCGACCGGTCGGTGAGCAAGAACAACACCTACGTGGCCAGCGGGCAGCCGACGCCGCAGAGCTTCCAGAACTACCCGGGAATCTTCTACCTCGGCGACGGCGCCCCGACCTTCACCAACTCGACCGTCCAGTAAGCAGTCCGGCTACGTCCCGATCGGATAGGCGACGAAGGCGAACCGGGTGCTGTCCGGTGACCAGCTGTTCACGTTCAGCGTTCCCTGTCCGCCGAACAGCGGGTAGCGCTGGAGCGGCGTGGACCAGTCCGACTCCGCCACCACCCGCACCTCTACCGACAGGTCGGCCGGGTGCCCCAGTGTGCCGGCCGGGAAGGCGAGGTAGGAGGCGAAGCGGCCGTCCGGTGACAGGTGCGGGAACCAGTCGACCGTGTCGCTGGCCACCAGGCGTTCGACGGCTCCGCCGGCGTCCGGGATGCGCGCCAGCTGGGCGTGCCCGGGCCGCGCGCCGAACGCCTCGGTGTTGAAATGGATCCACTCGCCGTCGGGCGACCACTCGGGCCCGTCGACGTGACCGGGGCCGGTGTCCATTCCCAGCGGGCGGCCGTCGGGTCCGAGCACCGTGAGACGGCCCGGGTCAGCGAAGTCGTCGATCTTGACGTAGGCCAACCGGGACCCGTCCGGTGACACGCCGTGCAGGTAGTGCCAGCCGTCGTCGCTGGTGATGCGCTCCACCGCGCCTCCGGTCAGGGCGCCGCGATAGAGGTGGCCGTCCATCGCCGACAGGTAGATGTGGTCGCCGTCCGGGTCGAGCACGTGGTCGTTGTTCACCTCGGGCAGCCCGTTGAACTCGATGGCGGTCAGGCCGCGAGCCGGCTGCGCGAGGTCGAGCCGCCACATCGTGCCGTGGGCATTGAGCAGCAGTGACGCTCCGTCCAACGACCAGTTCGGAGCCTCGACCAGCAGGTCGTCGCTCTCCCAGACCAGCTCGGGAGAAGTCTGGTCCGGTCCGCCGACCCAGACCTGCGCTCGTTGATGCCGGGCCAGGGTGCGATAGCTCATTGAAGCTCCTCGGAGGTGGTCGTCTGCCTCGGCCCTTTGAGCCAGTGTCTCTCATGTGGCACGGGTCACATCGAGCATCTGTAACGTCTGGGTGGCTCGCAGCGATGTAAGGGTCGAAGTCGGTGACTACCTGAACCCCCGAGCAGGCAGTCACCGACTTTTTTGCGTCCGGTGCCGGATCGGGACGAACTGGGACGACCCCGCGGCCGTTGACTTTCCCGGTCGCGATAAACCTGCAGACATGATGACGACGATGGACCTGGCCCCGGGCATCCATGCCATCGAGCATGCCCACACGAACTGTTATCTGATCGTCGACGGAGCCGAGGTGACGGTGGTCGACGCCTGTTTCCCCTCCACTTGGCGCGCAGTCGAGCGGTGCCTGCGGCTCGCTTCGTTGGCGCCGGACAACATCCGGGCCTTGATCTTGACCCATGGCCATTTTGACCATGTGGGCTTCGCCCGCCAGCTGCGTCAGCGGCTCGGCGTCCCGATCTGGGTGCACGGCGCCGACCGAAGACTGGCCGCTCATCCCTACCGCTACCGGCCACAGCAGAACCGGGCCTTGTTTCCGCTCGGTCATCCCCGGTCGTTGCCCGTCCTCGCCTCGATGGTGGCCGCGGGGGCGCTGACGGTGCGGGGCGTCGAGGCCGATCACGTCTTCGAAGACGACGAGGTCCTGGCGGTGCCGGGCCGCCCTCGGGTCGTCCACGTGCCCGGGCACACCGACGGGGAATGTGCCTTCTTTCTGCCCGAGCGCTCGGTGCTGTTCAGTGGCGACGCGCTCGTCACCCTCGACCCGTACACCGGTCTGACCGGGCCCCGCCTGGTCGCGCCCGCGGCCACGGCAGACATGGGCCTGGCTCGACAGTCGTTGGACCGGCTGTCCGGGCTGGAAGCACGTACGGTGCTGACCGGTCACGGCGAACCGTGGCTGGACGGCATCGAGTCGGCGGTCGATCTCGCTCGGAGTCGCTCTTAAGCCCCTGATTCTCTTGCCCCGGTTGGGTCGACTCGCCCTCACAGCGTCCCGGTTGGGCAACGCGAGCAAGACAATCAGGGCGCTGCTGGCGAGCCGGTCATTTCGGAGGCAGTGCCCGGACGAACTCGACCCCGTGCTGGACCCAGCGGTGGAGCTCCTCGTCAGATGTGGCGGCGTCGATCTGGACGAGCAGCCAGCCGGCCATCTTCCGACCGTGCATGACCATCCGGCTGGCCTGCGGGTCGGCGACCAGTGCCTCGCTGTCGGCGGGGTCGACCCGCACCATCAACGCGCCCTGGCTGCCGGCGCAGACCGCCATGTGACCATCCAACAGAAAGGCGAGTCCGCCGAACATGCGTTTCTCGACGGTGCCTGCCTCGGCGGCCAGGAGGTCCCGCAACCGGTCGGCCAGCTCGATGTCGTACGCCACCCCAGCAGTATCGCGAGGAAACCCTGCCGATGGGCAGGGTTTCTCGCATCACGGGGATGTCGAGGTGCTCAGTTGGTCAGAGCGAACCCGCCCGTCCAGGAGGTCTTCTCCGCGGCGGCGAGGGTCAGCTGGAGGAACCCGAGGGCCTCGAGCTCATGGGCGCGCTTCAGCGAGCCCGCGTCGACCGGCTTGACCCCACCGGCGTCGAGGACGGCAGCCAGGGCGGCCTTCGCATCGGCGTCGTCACCGGCGATCAGGACCGAGGTCGGCGCCTCGCCGACGGTCTTGGTGGCCAAGGTGGCGGCGAAGTTCGTGTTGAACGCCTTCAGCACCCGGCCCTGCGGCACCAGGGCGGCGATTTCGGCGGCGGCGGAGCTGCCCACCGGAACGACCAGCGCATCGAAGGTGGAGAAGTCCAGCGGGTTGGTCAGGTCGACCACGATCTTGCCGTCGAGCTGACCGGCGTACTGGCCGAGGACGTCGGCGACCGCACCGTAGGGCAGCGCGAGGACGACGATGTCACCGGAGATCGGGTCGCCGATCGTGCCGGAGGTGGCGCCGTCGATGGTCGAGGCCCCGCTGCGGGTCAGGACCTGCACGGTGTTGCCGCCTTCGCTGACCAGGCCGGCGATAGCGCTGCCCATGTTGCCTGCTCCGATGATGGTGACGTTGGTCATGACGTGTTCTCCAGTTCTGTGTGGACCGCTCAAGTCAGCGGTCAAAACTTGTATCTACAACTAAAGGATAACCGTAATTAGTTGTAGATACAAGTGATGAGTAGGCTGAGGGCATGGACGAGACTCGCTGGCTGACCCCCGAAGAGCTGCAGGCGTGGCGGAAGTTCATCGCCGTGGTCGAGATCGTCTCCCGGACGCTGGACAGCGATCTCCAGCGCGAGGCGCAGCTGACTCACTTCGAGTACTTCGTGCTGGCGATGCTGTCCGAGGCCGAGGGCCGCACCCTGCGGATGACCGCGCTGGCCAACGAGACGACCGCGACCTTGGCTCGACTGTCACACGTCGTCGCGCGGCTGGAGAAGCGGGGCTACCTGACCCGGTCACCATGTCCACAGGACCGCCGGGCGACCAATGCGACGCTGACCGACGCGGGCTGGGCGAAGGTCGTGGACACCGCGCCGGGTCACGTCCGTTCAGTCCTCGACACCGTGATCGAGCCGCTCAATCGGCGCGACATCGCCGACCTGGATCGCATCATGGGCCGCATCCTCGACCAGGGGCGACGGGAACGGCCCTAGAGACCGAGAATGCCTGCCTGTGGCACACAGGCAGGCCAACCCCCGAGCCCCGAGGCCAGCCTCACAGGTGCGCACCTGATTCAAGAATCGTGTGAGCCAAGGCTGACTTCCCCCACCGATGACACTGCTCCCGGCTCGCCTGGATAGCAAGACCGAGCCGTGATTGGCCGACAAACGATGCACGACTGTGACCTGCTCAGTGCATCCATCTTGCGATCAGGCGGGAGCTCTGGCGAGCTCAGCCCGCGGTACGCCCGGTGGCTCAGCCCGCGTTCGACATGCGCGGCGTCGTCTTCTCGTACAGCGTGACGACGGCGGCACTTCCGAGCCCGATGTTGTGCTGCAGGGCCAGGCGTACGCCGTCGACCTGCCGGGCGCCGGCCTGCCCGCGCAGCTGCCAGACCAGCTCGGCGCACTGGGCCAGGCCGGTCGCGCCCAGCGGGTGTCCCTTGGACAGCAGCCCGCCGGAGGGGTTGGTCACCACGCGGCCACCGTAGGTGTTGTCGCCGTCGTGGATGAACTTCTCAGCCGTCCCTTCCGGGGTGAGGCCGAGCGCCTCATACGTGATGAGCTCGTTGGTGGTGAAGCAGTCGTGCAGCTCGACCACTCCGACGTCCTCAGGACCGATGCCGGCCTCTTCGTAGACCTGGCGGGCTGCGGCTGCCGACACGTCATAGCCGACCACCCGCATCATGTCGGAGGAGACGAAGGTGGAGTCGGTGTCGGTGGTCAAGGCCTGAGCGGCGATCGCCACCGAGCCATCAAGCCCTTGGCGCCGGGCGAAGTCCGCACTGGTGACCACCGCAGCAGCGGCACCACAGGTCGGCGGGCAGCACTGCAGCCGGGTCAGCGGGCCGAAGATCTGCGGTGAGGCCAGCACCTCCTCGGCGGTCACCGGGTCCCGGAACACGGCGTACGGGTTGTTGGCCGCGTGCCGCCGGGACTTGACCGTGATCTGAGCGAAGACCGCGGGATCCATGCCGTAGCGCTCGACGTAGGCCTGGCCGGCCCCGCCGAAGTAGCGGGGGGAGAGCGGGGAGTCGGGCTGAGCACCGTGCGCAGCGTCGGCGGCCCTTTCGAACTCGCTCAGCGGGCTCGGCCGGTCGGACCAGTGCTCGGTGAGCGCCCCCGGTGACATCTGCTCGAAGCCGAAGGCCAGCACGCACTCGGCGGCGCCACCCTCCACGGCCTGCCGGGCGAGCCACAGCGCCGTCGAGCCGGTCGAGCAGTTGTTGTTGACGTTGACCACGGGGATCCCCGTCCGGCCGAGCCGGTAGAACACGTGCTGGGCGGACATCGAATCGCCGTAGACGAACCCGCCGTACGCCTGCTGAACCGCCCCGATCTCGATCCCGGCATCGTCGAGCGCCCGCCGGATCGCGGTCTCGGCCATCACGTCGTACGGCGAGGCCCGCCTTGGGGTGGCGAACTCGACCATCCCGACGCCGACCACGCGGGCCCGCTCCCTGCTCGAGATCGCGTTCGTCATCGAACCTCCCGCTTCGTCGTCGGACGACGTTGGGTCGTCTCTCAGCCGGCCAACATCTTGGGAAACAGCTCTCGGATTCGGGCGGCCAGCTCGTCTTCGACGCCGTCGCGCTCCGACAGGTAGCTCAGCACGGCCTGGGAGAACACACCGTCGAAGATGGCGTACGCCGTGCTCGAGCTGAGAATCAGCTCACGACCGGAGAGCTCGGCATAGCGGCTGAGGATGCGCCAGACCATCGACTCCAACGTCTGGTCGATGGCGGCCACGTCGGCGCGGAACGACTCCTCGAACAGGCTCTGCACCCGCAGGTCGTACCAGAGCCGCTGCTGCGCCGAGTCCTCGTGCAGGGTGATCACCAACGAGCCGATGAAGCCCTCGAGCACGCTCAGCGGCGGTCGTGGCCTCGGTGCTGATGTGGTCGTAGCGCCGGACGCACCGCTGCTTGTAGAGCCGTACGCAGTGGGTGATCAGCTCGACCTTGTCGGCGAAGTAGTAGTGCAGCACGCCGTGCGAGAACTCGGAGTTCTGGGCGATCTCGCGCAGGCTGGTCCGGGCGTAGCCGAGCTCGGCCAAGGTCAGCAATGCGGCCTCGGCCAGCTGGTCGCGGCGCTCGCCGAACTTGTCGGCACCGCGCTTGTCGACGGTCTGGCGCTTCGCCTCGGCGCGCGGTCGGACCACCTGGCTCACAGCATCAGCTTCCTGACGAGGATCGGGACTTTCCGGTCAGCATATCTTGACAACTGTCCAGCAAAGTCTGGACAGTTGTCCAAGGATATCTTGACAGTTGTCAAGATCCGGGGATCCGACTCAACGAGGAGTAGGCATGGGTGTGTTCGACCTGACCGACCGCAAGGCGCTGGTGACTGGGGGAGCGCAAGGCCTGGGTGCGGCGATGGCGGAGGCGCTCGCGCGGGCCGGCGCCTCGGTGATGATCGGCGACGTGGCCGACGACCTCGGGCAACAGACCGCCGACACCCTGGGCGCGATCGGCAAATCCGGCTTCACCCACCTCGATGTCACCGACGAGGCGAGCTGGGAGAGCGCGGTCGCGGCGACGATCAGCGAGCTCGGCGGGTTCGACATCTTGATCAACAACGCCGGGATCGAGGTCACGTCGTTGATCATCGACCTGGACCCCGAGCAGTTGCGGACCATGCTGGATGTCAACGTGGTCGGCTGTGCGCTCGGACTCAAGCACGCCTTCCGCGCGATGCGCCCCAACGGATCGGCCGGGGCCGGCGGAGTGGTGATCAACACCTCCTCGGTCGCGGCGACGATCGCCTTCCCGGGCATCGCCGGCTACTCCGGCAGCAAGTCCGCCATCGACCGGATGACCCGGGTGGCGGCGACCGAGTCGGGCAAGCTGGGCTACGGCGTACGGGTGAACTGCATCTATCCCGGACTGGTGGCAACCAGGATGGGCCTCAAACTGGCCACCGACGAGGCAGCGATCGGCGTCTTCGCCTCGCCGGAGGCCGCGGTGGCCGCCGTGATCGACCAAACCCCCCTTGGTCGATTGGGCGAGCCCGCCGACATGGCCGACGCCGTGGTGTTCCTGGCTTCTGACGCAGCCCGGTTCATCACCGGCGTCGGCCTGCCGGTCGACGGCGGAATGGGGATGTGACCGGATGAGTGCGAAACCGGTCATCGTCTACGGGGCCTCGGGCTACACCGGGCGGCTGATCTGTGAGTACCTGCGCGAGTTCCACATCCCCTTCGTCGCCGCCGGACGGGACATGGCCCGGGTCAAGGACGTCGTCGACCGGGTGCCGGGGATCGAGGATGTTGATCATGAAGTGGTCGAGGTCGACCACACCGTCGAAGCGCTGACCGAGCTGTTCACCGGCGCCTCCGTGGTCTGCAACACCGTCGGCCCCTTCATCTCCTACGGCGACGTGGTCGTCGAGGCTGCGCTGAACGCCGGCCTGCACTACACCGACACCACCGGTGAGCAGGACTGGGTGATGCACGTCGAGCAGGCCTGGGGTGCGAAGTTCGCCGAGCGCGGCCTGCTGGTGTCACCGGGCATCGCGCAGATGTACACCACGGGCGAGATCGCCGCCAACGTCGCCCTCGAGACGCCCGGCGTGGACACCCTGGACATTCTCGTTCTGTGGAAGGGATTCCCGACGTACGCCTCGACCCAGACGATCTTCACGATCTTGAAGGCCGACTGGTTCTACCTGGAGCAGAACGCCTATCAGCAGTGGCCCCTGACCATGCACGCCGAGGTGGTCACGCCGGGGCAGCACGAGACGAGCCTCGTGCTGCCCTGGGGTGGCACCTCGCACCCGGTGTGGTTCAAGAACGACCCACGGGTGGCCAACGTGCGCGCGTTGGGCGGCGTGATGAACCGGCCGGTGATGGAAGGCGTGGTCCAGGTCACCCAGGTGATGCACGATCAGATCAAGCAGCTGCCGCCCGACCAGCAGGAGGTCGAGCTGGGCAAGATCGCTGCCGGCTTCCAGGCCGGCATGCCACCCCGGGAGTGGACCCGGGTCAACACCTCGATCGACTCCGTCTACGCCAGTGGTCCGCTGGCGCGTACGCACGTCGTGCTCTACGGGAACCAGAACTACAAGCAGACCGGGCTGCTCCAGGCGTACGCCGCCTACTCCTTGATGCAGCAGTCGCCCCGCCGGACCGGATTCGCCTCGGGCTGCCAGGCCTTCGGCTACCAGGAGCTGCTCGGCCAGCTCAAGGCGTTCGGTCTGGTGCAGGACCCGATCGTCGACCGGCACTGACCCCGGGCCTCTCGGTGCGACTGATCGACTTCTTGGACAAGGGCGCCTCCCTCGGGCCGCAGGACCCGTGCCTGCGGCTCGGGGGGGACGTCCGCACCTACGCCGAGGTGCAGCAGCTCTCGGTGGCGGTGGCCCGGGCCCTGCAGCGCTCAGGTGTCCGGCCGGGGGACAAGGTCGCCATCGTCTCGGGCAACGACCCGACGGCGTTCAGCTGCGTCTTCGGCATCTCCCGCGCCGGGGCGGTGTGGTGCCCGATCAACCCGCGCAACGAGGCGCAGGAGAACCGCGAGCTGCTCGACCTGTTCGACTGCGTGGCGCTGATCTTCCAGCACTCGTACGAGCCCATGCTGGCCCGGATCGTCGACCAGCTGCCCAAGCTGGTCACCTGTGTCTGCCTGGACGGCGACTCGACCATCGGCGACCGGTTCGACGCGTGGATCGACGGACTGTGGCCCGAGGCCGGTGAGCTCGAGGTCGCCGACCCGATCGACGACGTGGCCATGATCGCCGGCACCGGCGGCACCACCGGCCGGCCCAAAGGCGTGCAGCTCACCGGCACCAACCTGGAGACGATGACGGCCATCACTTTGATGAGCTATCCGTTCGACGGTCGCCCGGTGTATCTGGCCCTGGCGCCACTGACTCACGCCGCCGGCGTGCTGTGCTTCCCGATCATGGTCTGCGGTGGCGAGGTCGTGATCATGGACCACGTCGATCTCGGCGAGTTCTGGTCGCTGGTCGAGAGCCGCTCGGTCACCCACACCATGCTGCCGCCGACCCTGCTCTACATGGCGCTGGCCCACGAACGGTTGGATCGTACGGATCTCAGCTCGCTGCAGTGCTTCTGGTACGGCTCGGCGCCGATGTCGGCCCACCGGCTGGCGGAGGCGCTGCGTCGGATCGGCCCGGTGATGGCCCAGTACTTCGGGCAGACCGAGGCGCCGATGGTGGCGACGACGATGAGCCCGGCCGACCACTTCCGACCGGACGGCTCGATCTTCGAGGAGCGACTGGCCGCCGCCGGCCGGCCGGCACCGCTGGCCATCGTCGGCATCATGGACCTCGACGGCCGGCTGCTGGGTCCGGGCGAGCGTGGTGAGATCGTGATCCGCAGCTCGCTGGTCACGCCCGGCTACTACAAGAACCCGACCGCCACCGCCGAGGTCTCGCGGCACGGCTGGCACCACACCGGCGACATCGGCTATCTGGACGAGGACAACTTCGTGTTCATCGTCGACCGGGCCAAGGACATGATCATCAGCGGCGGCTTCAACATCTACTCCGCCGAGGTGGAGCAGGCGCTGATGGAGCATCCCGATGTCCAAGACTGCGGCGTGGTCGGCCTGCCGGACGAGAAGTGGGGCGAACGGGTGACCGCGATCGTGCAACCGCGCGCCGGTCGGACCGTCGACCTCGACGAGCTCCGGACGTTCCTCCGCGACCGGCTCGGCGGGGTGAAGACCCCCAAGCAGTTCGAGGTCTGGCCCGACCTACCGCGCTCGAAGGTCGGCAAGATCTTGAAGCGCGACATCAAGCAACGGCTGCTCGACGGGTCCGCGCCGGACTGACGGGGGTCGAACAGGACTGACTGGGTGGGCCCGGGCCGGGGGGCTGGGCCTCGGCACCGGCAACCCACCCAGTCAGCGGGGTGCCTTGGGATCACCGGCGGCCTCGGCGTAGCGGGCGGCGAGCTCGCGGAGCAGGGTCCGGAGCTCGGGCGGGTCGAGCACCTCGAACGCGACGTCGAGGCTGGTGAGGAAACCGACCAGATCGGGCAGGGAGTCGCTGCCGGTGTCGAGCAGGCAGGTCTGCTCGTCCACCGCCCGGAGCAGGCCGGCGGCGGGTGGGATCCGCTCGGCGAGCGCGGCCAGCGGAGCGTGCAGGCGTACGCGCGTGGGGTAGCGCCAGGCCAGCGACCCGGTGCCGCGTACGACGTAGGTGGCCGCGTCCTCCGGTGGCTCGCGCGGGGTGAACCGCGGGCCGGTGGGCTGGCGGGGCGTGATCCGGTCCGCCCGGAACGTCCGCCAGTCCATCCGATCGCAGTCCCAGGCCAGCAGGTACCACCGGCGGCCGGTGAACACCAACCGGTGCGGCTCGACCCGGCGCAGGCTCGCCTCGCCGGCGTGGGCCTCGTAGTCGAAGCGGAGCTGCTGGTGGTCGCGACAGGCGGCGGCGACGGTGGTCAGGGTGTCGGGGTCGACGGTCGGACCACCGCCGGCGGCCGAGACCGTGGCTTGGCGGAGGGCGTCCAAGCGGTGCCGGGCGGCGGCGTACGCGTCACAGCGCACTGCTGAGGTGCCTGCCGACCTGGCCGCGGCACTGGCCGACGAGCCGGCCGCCGCCGCCGCGTTCGCGGCCCTGGGCCGGTCGGACCGCTATGTGATCATCCTGTCGCTGCTCAAGGCCCGGACGCCGCAAACTCGAGCCAAGACCCTGGCGCGGGCGGTGACCCGGCTCGCCGGCGGCTAGCGGCGGGGGATTTCCGGCTTCGCATCCGCCGGTCGTGTATCGAATCCGGCGGCTGGCGGTCATCTAGGCAGTGCGGTCAGCGCGATCGGGCAAGGAGTGTGCCCGGGGGTTACGGATCGGGTGGTCTGGGTGAACAATTTGGCACGAGGCACGTCGCCGCGAAACGGCTGGAGTGCGGGCGTCATGCCTCGAGGAGGCTGGGAGGCCATGGCGGAATACGTCTGCGACCAATGTGGTCAGCGCAACGCGTACGGGACCACGTTCTGCGCATCGTGCGGCGCCTATCTGGCCTGGGACGACAGCGAGTCCTCGATGCTGGGGCGCAGTCAGGCCGCCGCCCGGCACCCGGCGGAGTCGGTGCCCGGGGGGTCGGGGTCGGCGGGGTCGGGTCCGGCGGAAGCGGTGCCGGAAGAGGCCCAAGGCACCGTGCTGCGCCCCCCGCCCGGCGGTCTGGCCACAGCCGGGTCGCGGGACGGCGTACGAGCGCCTTCGAGCCGGCTCGAGCAAGCCGTCGACCCGACCGAGGGTCTGTTCCGCACCGACACCGAGCAGACCGAGGTGGTCGTGCCGGTGACCGGCGAGCCGGTCCCGTTCGCCATCCGGGTCACCAACACCTCCGACATCGTCGAGGGCTACGTCTTGGAGGCGCCGGGCGCACCCGGCTGGCTGACCGTCTCGTCGAGCGAGGTCCGGCTGCTGCCCGGCACCGACGAACCGGTGGCCGCCACCCTGCGGATCACCGCCCCGACCCTGGTGCCCGCCCAGGAGTTCCGGCTGCTCCTCCGGTTGCGCACGGTCAGCCGGCCGACCGCCCATCTCGACCTGCCGCTGCTGGTCACCGTGCCGGTCCTCGACGTGCCGGTCACCGTCCGGGCTGAGCCGCGGCTGCTGCGACTCCGCGACCGCGACACCATCGGCTGCACGGTGTTCGTGGACAACGCGGGCAGCAATCGGGCGGTGCGGGTGCAGCTGCTGGGCTCCGACCCCGAGCTGGCCGTGCAGTTCCGCTTCGAGCCGGCGGTCCTGGAGCTCGGACCCGGCGCGTCGGCGTCGGCCAACCTGCTGGTCACCGCCCCCGGCCCCGACCCCGGCCAGGAGATCTCGCGGTCGCTGACCGTGACCGCCGTCGAGGGCGCCCGCCGGGTGGACACCCTGATCACCCTGCAGCAGGCGACCACGCTGCGTACGGAGGATCCGCCGGTCACCCTGGAGGTCGAACCCAGCCTGGTCCGTGCCCGTGACGCCCGGGTGGCGTTCGCCCGGGTCAACGCCGACAACCGCGGGGGTGCTGAGTGGGCTCACCTGCAGCTCAAGGCGAGCGATCCGGAGCGGCTTGTCCGGGTGAGCTGGGGCCAGGAGCAGCTGCACGTGCCGCCCGGCCAGACGGCGCACGCCGAGGTCCGGTTCGAGGCGCCGCTGCCCGAGCCGGGCACCGAGGTGAGTCGGGCGGTGACGGTGAGCGCCAGCTATGGTCGTCGCACGTCGACCGCGACGGCCACGTTCGTGCAGGTCGCCAGTGCCTCGCCGATGACCACGCTCGGCGTACGCATCGATCCCAGCGTGGTCCGGGTCCGCGACGCCGACGGTGCTCAGGTGCAGGTCGTGCTGGACAACCGGCGGGGCGCGACCGGGGTCCGGCTCAGTCTGCAGGGCAGCGATCCGGAGCGGGCCGTACGCTTCACGTTCTCCTCCCCGGTGGTCGATGTCGGTCCGGGCCAGATGCTGGCCGTGCCCCTCACGGTCGAGGTCCGTCGACCCGATCCGGGTCAGGAGCTGACCCGGCAGTTCAGCGTTTCGGCGTCGGACAACCACGCCAGCGTGGAGGGTTCGGGGTCACTCGTGCAGGCCTCCTCGCGCTCGGCGATGGAGACCCTGGCCGTACGGCTGGACCCCAGCGTCCTGCGGTTGGGCAACCACCGGCGCGGCGCGCTCACCGTGGTCGTCGACAACCGCAACAGCGTCCAGCCGGTCGAGGTGTCGATGCACGGGGACGACCCGGAGAACGTCATACGTTTCGCCTTCAGCCCGGCGGTGCTGCAGATCCCGGCGGGTCAGTACGGCTCCAGCGCGGTGACCGTCCAGCTCCCGCGCGCACCCGTCGGCCAGGAGGTCAACCGGCCGTACGTGATCGCCGCCTCCGACGGACGGTCCGGTGTCCAGGCCGAAGGCACCTTCATCCAGTCGGCGGCGACCCGACGACCGGTGGCGCGCGCCCTGTTCACGCTCCTCGGCGGGCTGACCATGGTGCTCAGCTCCGTGCTCTTCTGGGTCGACGACCAGCGGGGTCTGAACCTCAATGCGGCCGACTTCAACCTGAAGGTGAACGCGGGTGGGCTCGAGAACGTGGTCAGTCTGGGCCTGATCATCGCCGGGCTGGGCGTGCTGGTGATCCTCGGCCTGGCCGGACGGTCGGGTCGCTTGACCCGACTGGCGGCCGGTTTCGCGATCCTGATGGTGGTGGCCCTGATCGTCTTGGCGATGATCAGCGACGTCGGGCTGGACAGTGGCCTGGCCGTGGTGCTGGCGGGCTGCATCGCGGCGTACATCGGCGGTCGTCTGGTCCCGCGCTGAGGGCCGCTCAGCTCGGTGGGCTGAACTGGCTCAGCGTCAGCCGGGCGCCCTGCGGGTCCTGGATCAAGGCCTCCTTGGTCCACATCGTGTCCTGCGTGGAGACGACGCTCGCGCCGAGCTTCTCCGCGGTGGCCGCGCTGGCGTCGCGGTCGGCGACGGTGAACATGACGTGCCAGTGGGCCGGGCCGTCAGCGGTCTCGATCCCGGCGACGCAGTCGGCGAACCCGGGCGGGGCGCCGGCCTGACGTTCGCGGATGTGCGGGTCGATGGTGGCGGCGAGGTGGTCGCCGTAGCCGGGTCGGCGGATCATCCCGGCGGCGAGGTCGTCGTCGACCTCCCAGCCGAAGACCGCGCCGTAGAACGCCAGGGCCCGGCGCTGGTCGGGGGTGTGCAGGTTGCTGAAGTTCCAGCTGTTGGGCGCGTTGACCAGCTGGGCGCCCAGCCGTCGGCGGGCCTGCCACAACCGGAACGGTGCGCCGGTCGGGTCCGAGCAGCTGGCCGTACGTCCGCCGGGCCCGGCGTCCTGGGGCTCGGACGTGACCGTGCCACCGGCCTCGGTGACTGCCGCCGCTGTGGCATCGGCGTCGTCGCAGGCGATGTAGGTGTTCCAGGTGGCGGTGCCCGTGCCCTCGGTGATCGCGGCGACGTCGTGCCCGTCCAGCGTGGCGATCAGGTAGGAGCCGGGCGCTCCGGGCGGCATGGCGTTCTCCAGTCTCCAGCCGAAGAGTCCGGCGTAGAAGTCCGACGCGGCCTCCGGATCGGGTTGCTCGGTGTCGACCCAGCTCGGGACGCCCTGCGGGTAGGCCCGATGGTCGTCGATGATCACGCTCACGAGTGCTCCTCTCGCCGGCGTCGACCGGCCTGCCCGTCCACTTCACCCAGCAGTTACGCGCTTCACCCACCAAACTGACGGCCTTGGCTGCGCAACCACAAGGTAAACCTCGGAAGTTGGCAGCCGGGGTGGGGTTGTGGTCGAGCGCGTACGCCGCGGCTCTTATCCTGCAACGAACCGACAACAGACAGTGAGCGATGATGCCCGACCAGATGACTGCCGCCGTGATGTACGAGCCCGGGGACATCCGGGTCGAATCGACCGAGGTGCCCACGGCCGGTCCGGGCGAGCTGCTGGTCAAGGTGGCGGCCTGCGGGGTCTGCGGTTCCGACATCCCCCGGATGAACTTCTCCGGCGCCTATCGCTATCCCATCATCTGTGGTCACGAGTTCAGCGGCTGGGTCGTCGACGCCGCCGACGACGTGGCGGGCTATGCCGAGGGTGATCTGGTGAGCATGCCGCCGCTGCTGCCCTGCAACCGGTGCGCCAGCTGCGCGGCCGGACACTTCAGCCTGTGTGAGGACTACGACTACTTCGGCAGCCGGCGCGACGGCGCGTACGCCCAGTTCGTCACCGTGCCGGTGCAGAACGCCATGCTGATGCCGAAGGGCCTCGACCCGCGGGCCGCCGCCATGATGGACCCGAGTGCGATCGCGCTGCACGCGCTGCTGCGGACCAAGGTCGGCGCCGGGTCACGGGTCGCGGTGACCGGTGCCGGCCCGATCGGCCTCTTCGCGGTGCAGTGGGCCAAGATCATGGGCGCGACCGACATCCTCGCCGTCGACCTGAACGAGGAGAAGGCGAAGATGGCCCGGGAGGCCGGGGCCACGCTCACGGCTTCGGGGAGCGAGGAGGCCCTGGACAGCGGCGCCGGGAGCTATGACGTGGTGGTCGAGTCGGCTGGGGTGCCGCCCACCATCGCCCTGGCGGTCAACCTCGCGGCCAAGCACGGCGACGCGGCGTTCATCGGCATCCCGCACACGCCGGTCAGCTTGGACAAGGCGACGTTCAGCACCTTCCTCAGGCGGGAGGTCTCGCTGCACGGCAGCTGGAACTCGTTCTCGGCACCGTTTCCGGGCCGGGAGTGGCACGACTCCGCGGCCCGGTTCGCCAGTGGCGAGCTCGAATGGGAGTTCATGATCACCCACGAGCTGGGGCTCGAGGAGCTGCCGACCACGATGAAGCAGCTGGCCGAGCGGTCGATCTTCAGCTCCAAGGTCTTGTTCCTGCCCAACCGACCGTGAGCCGGCGCACTCGACGAGGAGTGGCATGACCTGCTACCTGTCCATCGACCTCGGCACCGAGGGTGCCCGGGCGGCGATCTTCACCGCCGATGGCGTACGCGTCGGTGCCGGTCAGTGCGTCTACCCGACGACCTTCCCGCAGCCCGGCTGGGCCGAGCAGGATCCGCAGGAGTGGTGGCGGGCGACGGTCGTCGCGGTCCGGTCGGCGCTGGCCGAGGCGGAGCTGGACACGGTGGACGGGATCGGGGTGGCCACCACGGCGTCGTCCGTGGTGTTCCTCGACGACCGGGGTGAGTCGCTCCGTCCGGCTCTGCTGTGGATGGACTCGCGCTCGTGGCGGGAGGCGGAGCTCACCGCGACGGTGTCGCATCCGGCGATGGCCTTCAGTGGCGGGTCGGACAGCTCGGAGTGGCTGGTGCCCAAAGCGATGTGGGTGGCCCGCAACGAGCCGGACGTCTACGCCCGAGCCCACTACGTCGGGGAGTCGGTGGACTACCTGACCTATCGACTGACCGGTCAGTGGATCGGCTCCCAGATGAACGCGACCTGCAAGTGGAACTACGACCCACGGGTCGGGCAGCTGCCGAGCGATCTGTACGCCCAGTTCGACGTGCCCGATCTCGGGGACAAGCTGGCGTCCGACATCCGCCCCGTGGGTGCAGCCGCCGGTGAGGTGACCTCGGCCGTGGCCCGTGAGCTCGGGCTGGCCGGCACCCCGGTCGTCGGCGTGGGCGGGATCGACGCGCACCTGTCCCTGGTCCCGCTGCAGGCCGGGGGTCATCAGCCGGTGTCGATCGTGGCCGGCACCTCGAACGCGTTCATCGCCGAGATGGCCGAGCCGGTCTTCTCCTCGACGGTGTGGGGCCCGTATCCGAGCGCCCTGACCCAGCACGCCTGGCTGGTCGAGGGCGGGCAGGTGTCGGCCGGGTCGGCCCTGACCTGGCTGGCCGAACGGATCCTCGGCTACGAGCGCGGCCGGTTGCCGATGCTGGTCGCCCAGGCTCGAGAGCTCGGGCCGATGGAGCACGGACTGCTCGTGCTCGACAACTTCATGGGCAACCGGACGCCGCTGCGCGACCCCAGGCTGCGGGGTGCGGTGCTCGGTCTTCAGCTCGGCACGACCCCGGTGCAGCTCTACCGGGCGACGGTCGAGTCGGTGGCGTACGGGACCCGTCAGGTGCTCGACTCCTTCACCGCCGTCGGGATCGACACCGCCGAGGTGGTGGTGAGCGGTGGCATCCGGCACAACCCACTGTGGATGCAGCTGACCGCCGACGTGCTCGGCCGCCCGGTGGCCATCGCCGAGGGGGAGAACCTCACCCTGCTGGCCTGCGCGGCGATCGCGGCCGCCGCGGTGTCAGGCACCACCCCGAAGGACGAGGGGGCCGCGTTCGCACCGGCGATGCGGGTGATCGAGCCCGGCCCCGGCTGTGCGATCTACGACGAGGGGTACGGGGTCTATCGCGACGCCGTGACCGCCACCGCCGCCATCGGCTACGGCCTGGTCGACCTCGCTCGGCGCGGGCGGGCGCTGGCGGGGTCCTGAATGCGTGGCTGACCGTCGTTGGTCGTCTTGAGATGGATGGCGGGTGCCCGTACGGCCGGTGGACCCCTCGTTGGTCGTCTTGAGATGGATGGTGGCGGCCGGGGCTGGGCCGGCTGCGGGATCGTGACGGGCAACGGCCCCCGCCCCGGCCGCAGCGCCCATTTGTAACCTGAGGCATCCCCGTACGCCGCCGACAGGAGCATCGCCGTGCGCCAGCTGGTCTATTTCGTCGCCGTCTCCATCGACGGTCGGATCGCGGACCCGGACGGGGGGTTCGACGACTTCTTGACCGAGGGTGACCATCTGGCCGCGCTGGGCGCCGAGTGGTCCGACACCATCCCCGGGCACGTACGCGCCGCACTCGGCCTCCCGCCGGCGGACGGCAAGCGCTTCGACACCGTCGTGATGGGCTGGAACACGTACGCCGTGGGGCTGGCCGAGGGGGTCGACTCGCCCTACCCGCAGCTGCGGCAGCTGGTGGTCTCGACCCGGTCGCCGCAGGTCCCCGACGACATCGAGGTGATCGCCGAGGACCCGGCGGCGGCGGTACGGGCGCTGAAGTCGGAGGAGGGTCGCGACATCTGGCTGTGCGGTGGCGGCCAGCTGGCGGCGGCGCTGGCCGAGGAGATCGACCGGTTGGTGCTCAAGGTCAACCCGGTCCTGTTCGGCGACGGGATCCCGCTGTTCGCCGGTGGCTACCGGCCCACCGGCTTCACCCTGGTCGAGAGCACCCGCTACGACTCCGGCGTGGTGGTCAACGACTACCGGCGGCGCTAGGAGCGGGCACCGCGAGGTGGACCACGCAGGCTAACGTGGCGTCGTGTCCCTGCCCCTCCAGCAGCTCGCCCAGCTCCCGCAGGTCGGCGACCGGATGATCATGGCCGGCACCATCGTGACCGGGGAGTCGGTGATCGAGGGCGGCTGGCTCAAGATCATCGAGGGGCGGGTGGCCGCGCTCGGCCCGGGACCCGCCCCGGAGCCCGTCGATGTTGATCTTGGTGACCAGATCGTGGTGCCCGGCTTCGTCGACCTGCACGTGCACGGCGGCGGCGGCGGATCCTTCGACGAGGCCGGCACCACCGACCGGGCCATCGCCTTCCACCGAGCTCACGGAACCACGACGACGTTGGCCAGCCTGGTCACGGCATCACCCACCAACCTGGTGGACTCGATCACCCGGCTGGCCGGGCTGGCCGAAGCCGGCCTGATCGCCGGCATCCACCTGGAAGGACCGTGGTTGGCCGAGAGCCGCAGCGGCGCGCACCAGGTGAGCGAGCTCCGCGATCCCGAGCCCGACGAGCTCCGCACCGTGCTGGCGGCCGGCCGCGGCATGATCAAGATGATCACCTTCGCCCCGGAGCGCCCCGGCGCGCTGGACGCCATCCGACTGGTCGTCGATGCCGGTGTGGTGGCGGCGGTCGGCCACACCGATGCGTCGTACGACCTGGTTCGGACGGCGATCGAGGCGGGAGCGACGGTGGCCACCCACCTGTTCAACGCGATGACGCCCATCCACCACCGAGAACCCGGTCCGATCCTGGCGCTGCTCGAGGACCCACGGGTGACCGTCGAGCAGATCCTCGACGGCGTCCACCTGCACGCGGCCATCTACCGCCAGGTGACCGCGGCGGCCGGCGCGGACCGGGTCGCGCTGGTCACCGACGCGATGGCGGCAGCCGGCCTGCCCGACGGGAGCTACCGGCTGGGCGCGCTGGAGGTCGTGGTCACCGACGGCCTGCCCAAGCTGGCTGAGCGGGACACCATCGCCGGCAGCACGGCGACCACCGACCGGCTGTTCCGCAACGCCGTACGAGCCAGTGGTCGGCCGCGCAACGAGGCCCTGCTCGCGGCGGCCCGGCAGACCTCGGTCAACCCCGCGCGGGTGCTCGGATTGACCGACCGCCACCTGGAGGTGGGCGGCCGGGCCGATCTCGTCGTGCTCGACGCCGAGCTCGAGCTGGTCGGCAGCACCTCCGGATGAGGCTCAGTTCACCCGGGAGCTGTTGATCTTGAGGATGCCGTCGTCACGGACCAGCTGGAAGGTGGTCCGCTCCTTCGACACACGTCCGTCCTTGTAGGTGTAGGTGACCGTCGCCTGCGCGGTGCGCGGCGGCGTGCCGCGCACGTCGCTGGTCGACACCGAGCGGATGGCGCCCCAGAACCGCTCGTACGACGCCCGTCCGCCGGTGGTCACGGTCTGATAGCTCGTGGTCATCCGCGGCCAGGCCTGGTCGGTGCCCCCGGGCATCAAGGCGTAGTAGTCGGTGATCGCCTGGGCCAGCTCGGCCGCGGTCGGCGTGCCGGTCGTTGAACTCGGGGAGCCGCTCGGGGTCGGGGTCGGGGTTGGTGTGGGGGTCGAGGCTGACGGGGACGACGCTGACGGGGTGGGCGTCGGCGTGGCCGAGGGAGACGGTGTCGTCGACGCAGTCGGGCTGGCCGCGGTCGAGGGGGTAGCCGGGGGTGCGGTGGCGCCGGGGTCGTCCGGCAGCCGCCAGACCATCAAGGCGATGATCACGACCGCGGCCACCAAGGCGATGCCCAGGATCAACGCCGTACGGTTCTTGGCCGGTCGCTCGTCGGCCGGCGCCTTCGACGGCGGGACCGACCAGGTGCTGGCTACCGGCGCTGGGGCCAGTGGGGTGTCGATGTCCGCGCCGGCCGGGACGACCGGTGGCGTACGCACCCGGGTCGGCTCCTGCTCGGCGGCCACCGGAAGCACGGCGGTCGGTTCCGGTTCGAGTCCTGGCTCAGCCGGAGCCGGCGGCTGACCCGACCGCAGGTCGGCCAGCCGCTGGGCCACCTCGGACATGGCGGGTCGGTCCTCCGGCTGCGACGCCAACATCTCGACCAGCAGCGGCGCCAGGGTCCCGCTGCGCCGAGGCGGGTTGAAGCTGCCCCCGGCCACCCGGTGCAGGAGGGCGATCGAGTTGGGGTCGCTGCCGAACGGGGGAGCGCCCTCCATCGCGGAGTAGAGCGTGGCGCCGAGAGAGAACACATCCGAGGCCGGGCTGGATTCGCCACCCCGGGCGACCTCCGGCGCGAGATAGGCCGGCGTGCCGTGGACCAGCCCGGTCTGGGTCAAGGTGACATCGCCCAGAGCATGCGAGATGCCGAAGTCGCTGATCATCGCCGAACCGTCGTCGGTGATCAAGATGTTGCCCGGCTTGACGTCGCGGTGCACGATTCCGGCCCGATGAGCCGCCGCGAGGGCGGAGGCCGACTGGGCTCCGACCTGGGCGGCTTCGGAGGGCTGCAGCGGACCGCTCTCGCGGAGCACGGCGGACAACGGCATGGACTGGACGAACTGCATCACCAGGCAGGGCTGGCCGTGGTGGTCGACCACGTCGAACACGGGCACGGCGTAACGGTGGTGCAGCCGGGCGCTGATCCGGGCCTCGCGCATGGCCCGGTCGTTGGCGAGCTGCAGGTCGGCATCACTGAGCCCGGGCTGCCGGTGCAGCACCTTGACGGCGACCCGGCGTTCCAGCCGCTCGTCCCAGGCCTCCCAGACAACCCCCATGCCACCGGACCCGATCCGTGTGATCAGCCGGTAGCGGTTGCCGATGAGACCCTCAGGCGTGCTCATGAGTGCCCCCTCGACTCGGGTCGTACGCGCTCGGCATGGACGTGACCGACCCTCAGCCTAGCCAGGATCGGCGACGCGACCGGCCACGGTGGGGACTTGGGGCTCAGCTCCCTGATCGTGTTCTCACCGAAGATTCATTCCGCTCTCGGCCAATCCGGGGTTTCGACCGTCCGCGGTCGGGCACCCTTGACCGATGGACTTCTTCAGCAGCCCTGACCTCTGGGTCGCCTTCTTGACCCTGTTCGTGCTGGAGGTGGTGCTGGGCATCGACAACGTGGTGTTCATCTCGATCCTGGCCAACAAGCTCCCGAAGGAGCAGCAACGCAAAGCCCGGATGCTCGGCCTCTCGCTGGCCATGTTCTTGCGCATCGTGTTGCTGTTCTTCGCCTCGTGGATCATCGGTCTGACCACTCCGCTGTTTCGCATCGGCTCGATCGAGGCGCTGGAGATCAGCGGCCGCGACTTGATCTTGATCTTGGGCGGCGCCTTCCTGGTCTACAAGGCGGTCACCGAGATCCACGAGAAGCTCGAGGGTCACGACGGGCAGAAGTCGACCGGCAAGGCGGCCACCTTCGGTGCGGTGATCGTGCAGATCCTGTTGCTGGACATGGTGTTCTCCCTCGACTCGGTGATCACGGCGGTCGGGATGGTCGACGAGCTCTACATCATGATCGCCGCGGTGGTGCTGGCGATCACCTTGATGTTGTTCACCGCGGGCTGGATCTCGGCGTTCGTCAACAAGCACCCGACGGTGAAGATGCTCGCCCTGTCGTTCCTGGTCATGATCGGGGCGACCCTGCTGGCCGAGGGCTTCGACTTCCACATCTCGAAGGGCTTCATCTACGGACCCATCGCCTTCGCCATCGCGGTCGAGGCCTTGAACCTCACCTACACGTCGCGGCAGGACAAACGGCGCGGCGCCGCAGCCGATCCCGTGCACCTGCGTCAGCCCATCATCGAGGAGTCGACCAGCGACTCCCGCTGAGCCGGCTCAGAACAGCGCCGGGCTGGGATCCTCGGCCGGCAGCACGGTCGGCAGCGGATCTCGGTCGGGCCGCCGCCACGGGGCCGAGCGGTCCAACCCGTGCCGCCGAACCAGCGGGGTGGCCCGGCGGGCGAGGTCGGCGGCGTACGAGCGGATCACGTACGCACTGCCGCGGTAGAGCTCGGCGTACGGGTCGACCAGCTCTGGGTACTCCGCGGCGAGGTAGCGCAGGAACCACTCGCGGGCACCGGGCCGCAGGTGCAGTGCCATCACCGTGGCGCTGGTCGCGCCGGCCGCAGCGACCTGGCCGAGCAGTCGGTCGAGGTCCTCGTCGCTGTCGGTGATCATCGGCAGCACCGGGGCGACCAGCACCTGACAGGGCAGGCCGGCGTCGGTGATGGCCCGTACGAGGTCGAGCCGCGCCCGGGGGGTCGGTGTGCCGGGCTCCAGATGCTGGTGCACCCGCTCATCGACCAAGGCGATCGACACCCCCATGCTGACCGGCACCTCGGTGGCGACCCGGGTCAGCAGGGCCAGGTCGCGCCGCGCCGTGGTCCCCTTGGTCAGCACCGAGAACGGCGTACCCGACTCGGCCAGGGCCGTGATGATCCCGGGCATCAGCCGGTAGCGGCCCTCGGCCCGCTGGTACGGGTCGGTGTTGGTGCCCAGCGCGACCGGCTCGTGCGCCCAGGACGGACGGCGCAGCTCTCGGGTCAAGACCTCGGCAACGTTGATCTTGACCACGATCTCGCGGTCGAAGTCGGCCCCGCTGTCCAGGTCGAGGTAGGTGTGCGTACGCCGGGCGAAGCAGTAGACGCAGGCGTGGCTGCAGCCGCGGTAGGGGTTGATCGTCCAGCTGAAGGGGACCCGGGCGGCGGACGGCACCCGGTTCAACGCCGACTTGGCCAGCACCTCGTGGAAGGTGATGTCGGCGAACTCCGGCGTACGGACCCGTCGCACCAGACTCTGCAGCCGGTCCAGGCCGGGCAGCGCGTTGCCGTCGGGACCCGCTGGTTCTGAGATCTCCTGGCCTGCCCATCGCATGGCCCTATTCAAACACAGTTTCGAATATCTGCTCCAGGCTATTCCAGCCAGGTGGTGATGAACTCCGGGCTGGCGTGGATGTGCACCGCCTCGTAGCCGCCGTCGTTGGTCACGAACGTGTGTGGGGTGTCGGCGGGCACGACCAGGATCTGGCCGGCGCGCCCGACCAGCTCGGCGGTGCCGATGGTGAAGGTGGCCGAGCCGCGGCGGATGACGAAGGTCTCGGCGTACGGGTGCTGGTGCAGCCGCGGCCCGACGCCGGCCTTCGTGGTCGACTCGAGGATGATCGAGACGCCCGCCCCACCGGGCAGCTTCTCGTAGTTCTCGGTCCAGTGCTCGCCGTCATCGCGTCCGTCGCGCCGATCGATCACCACAGGGTCCATCGGCCCGACGCTAGCAGCGCGGCTGCGGCGGCGGCCACCACCGCGAGTAGATTGCCGGACATGAGGGCAGTCGTGATGACTCGCACCGGCGGCCCTGGCGTGCTGGAGGTCCAAGACTGGCCAGAACCCGAGGTCGGACCGGGCCAGGTGCGGATCGCCGTCCGAGCCGCCGGACTCAACTTCGCCGACACGATGGCCCGGACCGGGGTCTATCCCGACGCTCCGAAGACCCCGTGCGTGCTCGGCTACGAGGTGGCCGGCGAGGTCGAGTCGGTCGGGCCGGGAGTCGACTCGTTCCGGGTGGGCCAGCGGGTGATGGCCGGCACCCGGTTCGGCGGGCAGGCGGACCTGGCCACGGCCCAGGCCGTCGATGTGATGCCGCTGCCCGAACGGCTGAGCTTCGAGCAGGGTGCGGCGGTCTGTGTGAACTACGGCACCGCGTACGCCGCCTTGATGATCATGGGCGGGCTGCGGGCCGGCAGCCGGGTGCTGATCCACGCCGCGGCCGGTGGGGTCGGGATCGCCGCGACCCAGATCGCCCGCAACGTCGGCGCCGAGATCTTCGGCACCGCGTCACCGGGCAAGCACGACGCCATCCGGGCCCAAGGCGTGCACCATGCGATCGACTACCGCAGCCAGGACTTCAAGGCCGAGGTGCGGCGGCTGACCAACGGCGAGGGCGTCGACCTGGTGCTGGACGCCATGGGCCCCACCTCGTTCAGCAAGGACTACCGGATCCTGCGGCCGGGCGGGCGGCTGATCATGTACGGGCTGTCGGAGGCGTTCGACGAGAACGGTCGCAACCTGCGCGCCCTGGTGGCCAGCGTGCTCCGGATGCCGACCGCCACCATGCCCTGGTGGCACGCCGGTCGGCTGCTCAACCAGAACCGCGGCGTCTTCGGCCTCAACCTGCTCAGCTGGTGGAAACGCGAAGGCAGCATGCACCGGATCACCAGCCCGCTGCTGGCCGATCTGGAGGAGGGCCGGCTGTCCCCGGTGATCGCGCGGTCCTTCCCGTTCGCCGAAGCCGGCGCTGCCCATCGCTACCTGGCCGAGCGGAGCAACGTCGGCAAGGTGGTGCTGGTCCCGAGCTGAGGCTCGAGCCCCGAGGGTCGCAGAAATTCTGGTGGATTCTCCACACCTGATGTCGTAGATCCACCAAAACTTCGGCGGCGCCACCCTGCGGGGCTCAGATGGAGCGCGGCGACTGGCTCAGCATCCGCCACGGGCCCGTCTCGCCGTTGTCCCGCGCCGACACCTCGACCACGGTCGGGCGTCCCGGCATCGGGAAGGTGGCGTCGAAGCCCACCTTGTCGGTCCCGATGCCCAGCGCCCGCTTGACGTCGGGCCGGCTCTGGTTGGCCAGCACGCTGGTGTCGACCAGGAGGTCGCGGAAGTCGCCACCGCCGACCGTCCAGAAGTAGACCCGGATCCGCTGGGTCGGGATGGTCCGGCCGTTGTAGGCCCAGCCGGCCACCCGCACCCAGGTGTAGCCGTACTGGCTGCGGGTCACCTGGGCAACGTCGAGATAGCCCTGCACCCCCGCCGCGGCCTCAGCCTGGGGCGCCGGCACGGCGACGGTGGCGGCGAAGGCGGTGACCAGGGTGACCACGATGGTGCTCAGCGGCCTGGTCAGCGTGGTCTTGGGGGAGAGAATCATCGTGATCCCGATCTGTTGTGTGCGCGAGGTGCGGCGACGGTGTGAGCCCCAGCTCACCGGTGCTGGCGGCGGGCGGGCTGAACCCTACCTGATCCTGGTCTTTTCTGAGAATCTCTTACCTTGCTTGATTAGCTGAGCGTGATCGCGGTCACGAAAGTTGACAAGGCCCGGTGGTCTTTCTCAGGATGCACACAGCCAGCGACGCTGGGTCTCCGCCCTGGTGTGGCCGTCCGAAGGAATTCACATGTCTCGACGAGTCCTGTCCGCTGTGCTCGCCTGGGTCGTCCTGGCCTCGACCATCCTGCTCACGGCGCAGCCGGCTCAGGCGACGCCGGACGACTGGACCGACAGCAACCTCTACCGCAACCGGGGCTGGTGCGACGTCGCCAGCAGTGCCGAGGTGCAGGCGCACAGCCGGTTCGAAGCGTGTCGGATGCAGTTCGTCGCCAACCACACCTCGTTCCACCAGATCCAGGTGCGGGTGCTGACCAAGGTCAAGTCCGAGCCCTCGACCGGCACCGTCTCGGTGACGGCGTACGTCGATCTCGTCGAGTTCTCCGGCTTGAACCCCGTCCCGGTCAAGATCGCCGCCGGGAAGCCGTCGTGTGCGCCGGCCGCGTGCACGGTGAGCACGGACTTCACCAACCAGACGCCGCAGGAGCTCATCTGGCCCTACAGCGGGATGGCTGAGTTCACCTTCAAGGCCACCCACGTGGTGGCCCCCGGCTCGATCACCCGACCGGTCATCTCGTTGCCGATCAGCATCGGGCAGCTGTCGGAGTGGGGGATGGACTGGTACGCCAAGGACATGGTCATCAGCAGCCCGAAGCTGCGCTGCGACCAGGCCCTGCCCGGCAACAACAACACGACTGGCTGCGTGGTCGAGCAGTACCAGCCGACCTGGTTGATGGCCGGCAGCGCCGGCACCTATCCCCAGGTCGCGGCTCACATCCGGGACGCCCAGAAGTACATCGGGGCCGGGACGACGACGCCGCTGCACCGGACCACCGACAGCCAACGAGACACCAACCGCACCAGCGCCTGCTCCAAGGTGAAGACGATCGCGCAGGCCTACAACGCCACGCTCGCGGCCAACCATCCGGACATGTACAGCTGCGACGAGTACCCGTTCGCCTCGACGTCCGAGGGCGGCCAGTCGACCGCGATCGGCACCCCGAGCAAGGCCTACCAGCCCTTGGTCCCGCCCCTGGGCCCGACGTCCAGGCTCTCGATCGCGTTGGTGAACAACCGGGAGAACTCTGCCCACGGGAGTGCTCTCGGCAGCTTCTACGTGGCCAACCGGATCCTGGCCCCGCCCAGTGGCAGCGGCACCACCGCCGGTGACGGCTTCTACGCACGCTTCGGGGCCGGGACCGTGCCTGAGTACGGGCAACCGGTGCCCGAGCCCTACAACCTCAACTGCGTGCCGGCCTGGGGCGGGGCCTCCGCGGCGGCCGTCCGGGCGATCAACGCTGCTTGCTCCAAGGCCGGCAACACCCCGTACACCTGGGGTGGTGGCCACGGAGCCAGTCCGGGCCTGACCTACGGCTTCTACGACGGGGTCGACCCGGACTCCAAGAACGACGGCAGCATCCTCGGCTTCGACTGCTCGGGCTTCGTCCGCTGGGCGTGGTGGCGAGCGACCGGTCAGGACTTCTTGAACTCCACCTCCCAGGGGCAGCTGAACAAGCTGGCAGCCAACCCGTCGCAGGCCACCAAGGTCACCGGCAAGTTCGACCTGCTGCCCGGTGACGTGCTGTTCTTCGGCTCGGCCGGAAAGATCCACCACGTGGCGCTCTACCTCGGCGACTACAAGGTCGTCGAGGCGCGGGAGTCCGGGACCAAGATCATGGTCAGCTCGCTGAGCTCGCACGGCGACTTCTACGCCGGCTACCGTCCGTTGGTCGCCGGCGCCCCGGTGGCCGACAACACCGGCAACGCGTACGTCTGGGGCTCGGCGGTCAACGTCCGGGCTGCGGCGACGACCGCGTCGGCCAAGGTCGGGGTGATCACCTCGCCGTCGCTGATCCAGGTCGAGTGCCAGACCGCAGGCGAGCGGGTGACCTATGCCAACGGGGTCAGCGACTACTGGTCGAAGGTGCCGGCCCTGGGAGGCTACGTCTCCAACGTGTTCATCCGCGGCCCCGAGTTCTTGACCGGGATCCCGCTGTGCGCCGGATCGAGTGGCCCGGCTCCACCGGATCCGGGCAAGTTCAAGGTCTGGGCCTCCAACATCAACGTCCGCGCTGATGCCACCACCACCGCGACCAAGGTGGGCACCATCGCGGCGCCGACCTACGTCGACGTGATCTGCCAGCGGGCGGGAGCCACGGTGACCGACCAGGGCAACACGTCGTCGTGGTGGGCCAAGATCAACAGCCCGGCCGGTTACATCTCCAACGTCTACCTGGTCGGAGCGGCCAAGCTCGACGGCGTACCCGAGTGTGCCGGCTCGTCGCCCACGCCGGGCAGTGGGCTGTTCACCGTCTGGGCGACGAACGTCATCGTCCGCTCGATCGCCGCGTCCACCGGCACGAAGATGGGGGAGGTCGACTCGCCGGCCACGATCGCCGTGGCCTGCCAGGTCGTGGGCGAGACCATCACCGAGGGCAGCTACAGCAGCAAGTACTGGTCGAAGATCACGATCCCCTCGGGATACATGTCCAACGTCTACATCAAGGGCGATGCTCAGCTGGCGGGCGTGCCGATCTGCTAGCCGAACCCCGATGGTCGCCGATGATTCTCGTG
The DNA here is from genome assembly GCA_963740705.1 of uncultured Actinomycetota bacterium. Taxonomy (GTDB): domain Bacteria; phylum Actinomycetota; class Actinomycetes; order Propionibacteriales; family Propionibacteriaceae; genus Microlunatus. The sequence continues at coordinate 214,785 of CAVUGB010000003.1, read as the reverse complement.
GATTTTCCACACCTGATGTCGTGAATCCACGAGAACTTTCCGAGCCACAGTCGTCGAGCGCGGTCAAACGCACTCAATGGTCAGGCCGGCGGCCTCCAGCTCGTCACGTCGGCCGCGGGCGAGCCCGTCGTCGGTGATGAAGATGTCGATGTCGTCGATGCCGGCGTGCCGGCTGCCCCGGACGAGCCCGACCTTGCTGTGGTCGGCCAGCAGGATCCGCTGCTGGGCGGTGGCCAGCATCAGCCGCTTCACCGCCGCCTCGGCAGCGTCGGGTGTGGTCAGGCCGCGGTCGAGCGAGATGCCATTGGTGCCGAGGAAGGCGACGTCGACATTGATGTCGGCCAGCGCCCGGGCCGCGAAGTCGCCGACCTCGGCCAGCGTCGGACCCCGCAACCGGCCGCCCAGGGTGAAGATGGTCAGCCGAGGCCGGTTGACCAGGGCCAGCGCCACCGAGAGCGTGTTGGTGTAGACCGTCAGGTCCACGTCTCCCGGGAGCAGCTCGGCCAGCTGGGCCGTGGTCGAGCCGGCGTCGATCAGGATCGACCCGTTGGCCGGCAGGTAGGCCAAGGCCGCCCGCGCAATGCGGGTCTTCTCGGCCGCGTACTCGGTGCGGGTCGAGACCGCCGGCTCGTGCGACAGCTGCTCGACCGGGACGGCCCCGCCGTGCACCCGGCGCAGCAGCCCGGCGCGCTCGAGCTGGATCAGGTCCTTGCGCACGGTCTCACCGGTGACGTTCAGCTCCACGGCGATCTCGGCTGCGTCGACCCGCCCGGACCGGCGCAGTGCGTGCAGGATGAGCTGCTGCCGCTCAGCCCCGAACGGCGTACGGTCCTTGCTGTCGGCCGCGCTCCGGCCCTCGCCGCTCTCGCTCACTCGAGCCCCGGACCGTCCGTCACGGTCGTGACCAACACCTTGACCTGGTCGCCCGAGGCTGACGCGGCGAAAGCCTCGCTGGTCCGCTCGAGCGGGTAGACCGCCGTGACCAGGTCAGGACTCACCTCGCCGGCGACGATCATCGCCGTGGCGGTCTCGAAATCGCCGGGGGTGTAGGTCGCACTGCCCTGGATCCGGACCTGCTGGTCCTGGATCACCGGCAACGGCATGGAGATGTCGGTGGCCGGCACGCCGACGATCACCACCGTGCCGCCCTTCAGCGCCATCTCGATCGCCTGCGGCACCGTGAACCGGTTGGCCACGCAGTCGAACACGACATCGGCCGACTCACCGAGCGCGGCGCGTACGCGGTCGACCACGTCCGGTGCGCCGGCATCGACGACGTGGTCGGCTCCGAAGCGGGTCGCCAATTCGCGCTTGGGCTCCAGCATGTCGGTCACGACGATGGTCTCGGCCCCGAAGTGCCGCGCGGCGGCCAGGGTCAGCAGCCCGATGGTGCCGCTGCCCAGGATGGCCACCTTCCGGCCGGCCAGGTCGCCGGCCAGCCGTACGGCGTGCACCGGGGTGGCCAGCGGCTCGATCAACGCCGCGAGCCGGTCGTCGATCTCGTCCGGCACCAAGTGCAGCCGGTTGGCCGGGACGGTGAAGAAGTCGGCCATCGCGCCCTGCGGGTAGCCGCAGCCGAAGAACTCCAGGTTCTCGCAGAGGTTCATCCGGCCGGTGGTGCACATCTTGCAGCGCCAGCAGGGCAGGGTCGGCTCCAGCGTCACCCGTTGGCCGGCCGGGAGTGCGCCCGTCGATCCGCCGGCGCTGTCGACCACGATCCCGACCACCTCGTGCCCGGGGTGATAGGGCAACGTGATGTTCGGGTGTCGGCCGTGGGCGGCATGGGTGTCGGAGCCGCAGACACCGGACACCAGCGTCTGGACCAGCACCTCACCGTCTCGCGGCGTCGGCACCTCGGCGGTCTCGAGGTCGATGGATCCGGGGGAGACGACGACGCGCCGCATGGTCGAGGGGGTCTGGTGGGTCATGGTCTGGTTCCTTGGAGGGTCGGGGTTCGGGTTCAGGCGGCGGGTTCGGTGAGCGGGGTGTCGTGGTCGACCTGCTCGGTGAGGCGTACGGGGATCTCCGCCGCGCCGGCCGGCACCCCCGGGAAGACGGTGCCCTGGTGTTGCACGGCGATGGCGCCCCAGCGCAGCGCGGTGGCCAGCGCCTCATGGCGGGCGTCGCCGGCCCGGTCGCGGGCGTGCAGGTAGCCGGCCAGGAAGGAGTCCCCGGCGCCGACGGTGTTGACCACCCGGTCGACGGGGGCCCGACCGTGCAGCGCGCCCGACGCGTCGAGCAGCACCGCCCCGTCGCCGCCCAGGCTGACCAGCACCGTCTCGATGCCCCGGTCGAGCAGCAGCTGCGCGGCGCTGACCACCTCGCCCAGGGTTCGGATGCGGCGACCGGTGGCCACGGCGAGCTCGTGGGTGTTGGGCTTGACCAGGGTCGGCAGCTGCTCGGCCGGTCCGGTGAGCAGTGCTTGCAGCGGTGCGTCGGAGGTGTCGACGACCACGAGCCGGCCCGACTGGCGGCCGCGGTGGATGGCCGCACCGAGCCTCTCCGACGAGAACCCCTCCGGCAGGCTGCCACAGTAAGCCAGCCAGTCGCCGGGCCGGCTGACCGCGATCGCCTCGGCGACGATCAGGTCGGCTTCGGCCGGGCTCAGTGCGGGCCCCGGCTCATTGACCTTGGTGGTCGACCCGTCGGCCTCGACCAGCGACAGGTTGCTGCGGACGGCGCCGGCGATGGCGAGGAGCCGGACCGGCAGTCTCGTCTCGGTCAGCAGCTCGGCCAGCTCCTGTCCGGCCGGACCGCCGACCGGCAGCACGGCGATCGTGGCCGTCCCGGCGGTCTGCAGGGCCAGGGCGACGTTCACCCCTTTGCCGCTGGGTTCGCGGAGTGTGTGCAGGACCCGGTTGACGCCGCCGTGGACGAAGGTGTCGAGGTGCAGCGTACGGTCCAGGCTCGGGTTGGGGGTGACAGTGACGATCACGAGGCGCTCGCTGCGGTCGGGAACGTCTGGGTTGCGGTGAACAGCCCGGCGGCCCGGCCGGCGAAGGTCGCCGCCCCACGCGCCCCGGCTTCGACCACCGCCGAGCGCTCGTACGGTCCGAACGCTCGGAGCTTGGCGGCCAAGAAGGCCTGGCTGTTGGACCAACCGCCCGTGACCACCAGCCGGCGGTGCGGTCCGGCCACCGCAGCCATGGCTTGGTGCAGCGCGGCGGCCTGGTCGGTCGCCGCGTCGACCACGGCCCGCCAGACCTCAGCCGGGCTGACCCGGTCCCCGATGCCGGCCAGCGTCAGCGACTCCGAGCCGAGGCCATCGACCCGTACGCGGCCGGTGTAGGTGTGTTCGGCGGCCCGGTCCAGCTCGGCCAGCCCCGCGCTGTCCACATCGAGCAGAGCCAGCGTGCGCTGCATCGCCAGGCCGCCCTCGGTGGCGGCGAGCAGCGACCAGCGGCCGGGCTGCACCGACCAGTCGGTGGTCACCCCGGTCTGGGCGAGGATCCGGATCTGGTCGCGGGTCAGGGCAGGCTCGACTGTCCGGACCAGGGCCTCGGCGGTGCCGCAGGAGTCGAGCTCGTCGCCCACTCCGGTCGCGCCCGCGCCGACCGCCGCCGCCTGGTGGTCGTGGCCGACCAGAGTCAGCACGGCACCGTGCAGGCGGGATTCGGCGCGGTCGGAGGAGACCGTGCCGACCGGCTCGCCGGCGCCGACCAAGGGCGGCATCAGGTCGACCGACGCACCGGAGAAGGCCAACCCGTCGGCCCACCAGTCGCGCTCGGCGATGTCGAACCATCCGGTCCGGGAGGCCAGGGACAGCTCGCAGGCCTCCTCGCCGCCGAGGACCTTGACGATGTACTCCGCGACGTTGAAGCGGCGTCGGGCGTCGGCCACGGCGGGCACGTTGCGCTTCAGCCACCGGTGCTTGGTCAGCGAGAACTGACCGCGCAGCGGCTTGCCGGTGGTCCCGCAGAAGGTGTCCTCGCCGATCTCGTGCCGCAGCGCGTCGACGTCCTCGGCGTCGCGGACGTCGTGCCAGGCGATGATCGGGGCCACCGGTACGCCGTCGGCGTCGACCAGGACGCCGGACTCACCCATGCTGGTGATGCCGATCGCAGCGATCGACTCCTCGCCCGGCGCGGTGGCCACGGCGCGGTTGATGGCCTGCAGCGCGGTCGCTTCGAGGTCGGCCGGCTGCAGGTGGACTCCGGCGGTGGTCGTCACCCACGGCGTACGGGCTCGCCCCTCGCTGATGGCCGTGCCATCCTCGTCGAAGACGACAGCCTTCGCAGAGGTGGTGCCGATGTCCAGCCCTAGCAGCAGCGCCATCGGCTCTCCTTGGTTGTCATTGGTGCTCACGTTGGTTATTGTTGCGATTGCTTGGAAAGCATTGCACATCCTCCGCATCGGGCGCAACGAGAAGAGACGACGAATGCCACTGGCAGCCACCCACCAGCTCCTGACCGAGGCCGGACCGCACCACGGGGTCGGCGCGTTCAACGTCATCACCCTCGAGTACGCCGAGGCGATCGTCGCCGGGGCGGAGGCGACTGGGCAGCCGGTGATCCTGCAGCTGAGCGAGAACGCGGCGAAGTTCCACCACCGGAACCTGCGGCCGATCACCGCGGCCATGCGGGAGCTCGCCGCGGCCGCAGCCGTGCCGGTGGCCGTGCACTTCGATCACGTCGAGGACGGCGAGCTGCTGCGCCGCAGCGCCGACGCCGGGTTCAGCTCGGTGATGTTCGACGCCGGGCGGCTGCCGTACGAGGAGAACGTCCGGGCCACCAGGGCCGCCGCCGAGTGGGCCCACGACGCCGGGCTGGCCGTCGAAGCCGAGCTGGGCTACGTCGGCGGCAAGGACACCCAGGTGGCCAGCGCGCACGCCGCCGGGGTCCGGACCGACCCGGACCAGGCCGCCGCCTTCGTGGCCGCCACCGGGGTCGACGCGCTGGCCATCGCCGTCGGCAGCTCGCACGCGATGCAGCTCGCGTACGGCGGTCCTCGACGCCGAGCTGATCGAGCGGATCCGCGACGCCGTGCCGGTGCCGTTGGTGCTGCACGGCTCGTCGGGGGTGGCTGACGCCGATCTGGCCGAGGCCGTCCGCGCCGGCATCACCAAGGTCAACGTCGGAACGATCCTGAGCATCACCTACACCGGCGCCGTCCGGGGCCGGTTGGACCGCGATCCCGACGTCACCGACCCCCGCAAGTACCTCGGGCCGGCCCGGGACGCGGTGGCCGGCGTCGTCGCCGACCTGCTGCGGGTCATCGCTTAGGCGGCAGCGTCCCGAGCCGTCAAACTTTTCCTGGGTTGCCCACATCGGTTGTCGTCAATCCACGAGAAGTCGACTGAGCCTGCGGGCCGGTCAGGATCGCCGCCTCCAACGTCGTCGCGATCACGGTCGCCGGGTCGTCCAGCTCGGCGATCGCCCGCTGCTGGGCCCGGGCGGCCTCGGCGTACGTCGGCTCGCGCAGCACTGTGCGAACCGCCCGCCGGATCCGGTTGGGCGACGGTCGGCCGCGACGCAGGTCGATGCCGGCGCCGGTCCAGGCCACCCGGGCGGCGACCTCCGGCTTGTCCTCGCTCGCCCCGGCCACGACCAGCGGCAGGCCGTGGGCCAGGGCGCGCTGCACTCCACCGAAGCCGCCGTTGGTGACCATCACGTCGACCCGGGGGAGCAGCTGGTCGTAGGGCAGGAACTCCGCGACCCGTACGTTGTCGGGCAACCGGTCCCCGAACAGGGCGGAGCAGCGCGCGGACCGGCTGGCCACCGGTGGTCGCCACCACGAGGACGTCCGCGCCGGCCAGGCCCTGGATGGTCGGGGCCAGCAACAGGCTCAGGTCGGCGTTGGCCATGGTGCCCTGGGTGACGTGGACGACCGGCCGCGAGCCGTCGAGGTCTCCCCACCAGTCCGGAAGGGCGGCCGGCGCCGTGATCGGTCCGGGGTGCAGGGGGCCGATGAAGCGGATGCTGGACGGCGTCTCGCGCCGCGGGTACTCGAAGGCGGCGGCCGCGAGGTGAAAGGTCTGGTCGAAGGTCGTGACGTGGTCGAAGAAGTTGATCCCGGCGTCCGGGGCGCCGAGCTCGGTCAGCACCGCGTCGAGACTGCGGTCGGACCGGGCGCAGCGGACCGTGGTCGAGCAGCCAGTTGATCTGCCGGTTGCGGACCCGGGTGAAGGTGGAGCGGCCCGGCGGCAGAGCCGATCCGAAGGGCGCGCAGTCGGTGCTGCGTCAGCGACAGGGGGGTCGCCGACACGCCGAAGATCGGCACCCGGTCCGTCCGCGGCGAGCTGACCAGCGTGGGCAGGACGCCGAGGAACGCTGCCTCGCACAGCACCCCGTCGGCCGGGTCGCGGGCCAGCGCCTCCGTGAACGCCCGGTGCTGGCCGGCCAGCGGCCGGATGAACATCCCGATGGTGTCGTAGCGACCGGCAGCAATGCCCGTACGGCGGTGCCGGTGGGGCAGCCAGGCGTCCAGGTCGGCATCGTCGTAGTCGGCGTCGGCCGGCAGCGGCCGGAACGTCGAGGCCGTACGACTCGACCGCGCTCCGGTACTTCGATCCGGTCAGCACGCTGACCCGGTGACCACGCGAGACCAGCCGTCGGGCGATGGTCAGCATCGGCGCGACATGGCCGTAGATGGGGGTGCAGGGCAGCAGGAAGTGGGTCATGGCGGTCAGCCGAACCTACCTGACCGAGCGTCGAAACCGGAGCACCAGCAGCCCGGTCACGGTGATCGCCGCGCCGACCCGCCAGCGCCGCCGCCGGCTCCGCACCCGGGCCGCATCGACCCGGCGGATGGCGGGGGCGACCCGGGGCTGGCGCCCCGCCCGAGCGCCGGTTGCGCAGCGCAAGCCAGGCGTACTGGTAGCCGTAGGAGACGACGACGGTGTAGAGCAGGCCCTGGTCCATCCGCCGCGACGAGGTCAGCACGGCGTTGCCGGCGTCCCAGACCACGGGTCCCCAGGCGCGCAGCCGGCGCAGCAGGTCGACCTCGTCCCCGCCCTGGGCCAGGCTCGGGTCGTAGCCCGGGAACCCGTGCCGCCGGAAGGCGACGTTGGTGGCGGTCAGGTAACCCAGTCGGCCGGTGGCGGCCTGGACGCCGGTCGATCACGGCGAACCACAGTGGCGGGAAGATCTGGGCCCACCACGGCCCGTCCTGGTAGCGGCAGGGCCCGGCGACCGCCACCGCGTCGGGATGGTCGCGGAACTGGGCGTCGATCCGGCTCAGCCAGTCGCGGGGCTGGACGGTGTCGGCGTCGGTCGACACCACGATCTCGCCGCGGGCCGCCGTGGTGCCCCGCTGCCGCGCCGCGCAGACCCCGGGGCGGTCCTCGGACACCACCCGTACGCCGTGCGCCTGCGCCACCGCCCGGGTCGCGTCGGTGCTGTTGTTGTCGACCACCACCACCTCGTACGCCCCGGCGAAGTCCTGGTGCAGCAACGAGGTGAGCGCGGTGGGCAGGTAGTCCGCCTCGTCGAAGGCGGGGACGACGACGGAGAACCGCAGGTCGGCGGTGGGCTCGTTCGTGAACGGCATCGGCTAGACCGTGGTCGCCAGCGGACGCGGTCGGACCAGCACCAGGGCGATCGCGCTGGCGACCATCAGCGGGACGAGGTAGCCGAAGACCGGGGTCAGGGCGTCGTTGTAGGCCTCGGGGGGCGGGACCGAGGCGGCCGAGCCCCGCCGTGAGCCGGTGGGTGAACACGGTGCCGACCACGGCCGTGCCCAGGGCCACCCCGATCTCACGGAAGAAGTTGTTCGCGGCGGTCGCGGTGCCTACCTGCTCCGACGGGACCGAGTTCTGCACGATGAGGACCAACAGCTGCAGGGCACAGCCGATGCCCGCTCCGAGCGCGAACAGGTAGGCCCCGGTCAGCCACAGCGCGGTGTCCGGGGTCAGGGTCGACAGCAACGACAACGCGACCGCGACCACGGCGGCACCGACGATCGGCAACCGGCGGTAGCGACCGGTACGGGTGACGATCTGGGCCGAGATGATGGTGGTGGCGGCCAGACCGGTGATCAAGGTGAGCATCAGCAGACCGGAGCGGGTCGGCACCCAGCCCGCTGACCATCTGCAGATAGGTCGGCAGGTAGCCGATGGTGCCGAACATGGCCACGGCCATCACCAGTCCGACCACGGTGGGCACGCTGAAGTTGCGGTTGGCGAACAGGTGCAGCGGGATCAAGGGCTGCGCAGCCCGGCGTTCGACCCGGACGAAGATCACCGCAGCGACCACGGCCACCAGGGCCAGGGTGACGATCACCGGTGAGCTCCAGGCGTACGTGGTGCCACCCCAGGCGGCCACCAGGACCAGGGCGGTGACCGCGGTCGCCATCGTGGTCACTCCCCAGACGTCGAGCTTCAGCCGCACCTCGGGCCGCGCGTCGGCCGGCAGGAAGAGGGCCGCCAACGTCATGGCCAGCGCGCCGAGCGGCAGGTTGATCCAGAACGCCCAGCGCCAGCTCATCATCTCGGTCAGCCAGCCTCCGAGCACCGGCCCGAGCAGCGACGACGCCGCGAACACCGCACCCATCGCGGAGAGGTAGCGGGCCCGCTGCCGGGCCGGGACCACGTCGGCGATGATCGCCTGGACCAAGATCAACAAGCCGCCGCTGCCCAGACCCTGGACGACCCGGCCGAGGATGAGGAGCCCCATCCCGGGGGCCAGCCCACCGATGATCGAGCCCACCGAGAAGATCGCCAAGCCGGCCAGGAACAGGGGCTTGCGCCCGACCAGGTCGCTCAGCTTGCCGTACACCGGCATGGTGATGGTCGCGGCCAAGATGTAGGCGGTGGTCACCCAGAGCATGTGGTCGACGCCGTCCAGATCACCGACCACGGTGGGCAGGGCTGTGGAGAAGATCGTCTCGTTCAGCTCCGAGATGAACAGTCCGGCCATCAACCCGGCGAAGATCGGCACGACCCGGGTGGGCATCCGGGTCAGCTGCATGGTCACGCCCAGAGTCTGCCATCGGCGCGGGCAGGGCCTGGTTGGAGCACGGGCGCGCCGGGGTTGCAGACTGACCCCGTGCCGATGAGCTCAGCTGAGGGTAAGGACTGGACCAAGGAGCGCGTGCTGGCGCTCGCCGACGACGGGCCGCTGTCCGTGTTGGACATCGGGCCGGGGGTCGGCACGTACGCCAAGCTGCTGGCCGGGCCGGCGGTCTCGCGGCTGACCGGGATCGAGATCTGGGAGCCGTACGTGCACACCTACCGGCTGCGCACCTACTACGACGAGGTGATCGTGGGCGACGCCCGGGTCGTCGACTGGCCGGCGGCTGACGTCGTCGTGATGGGCGATGTCGCCGAGCACATGACCGTCCCGGAGGCCCAGGACCTGTGGGCCAAGGCGGTGGCCAGCGCCCGGCGCGCCATCTATCTCTCGATCCCGATCGTGCACTATCCGCAGGGCCACATCGAGGGCAACCCCCATGAGCACCATGTGGTCGACGACTGGAACCACGACAAGGTGCTGGCCGCTTTCCCCGGCATCCAGACCTGGTGGCTGGGCTCGGAGGTCGGGGTCTACGAGCGGCTGGTCGAGCGGTAGACCTGCTTCAGCTCGTGGGCCAGGTCCACGGTGGCGGTGGGCAGCGGGTCCGGCCGGTCCCGGGCCCCGAACAAGATCATCGCCAGCTGTTCCGGGGTCATAGCCAGCGCTTGGGCCCACCGGTTGGCCCGCTGCCCAGCCCGGGACGCCGTGATCGTGCCGGCGGGCGTCCGCAGTCGGCCGGTGGCCTGCGCCTGTGCGGCCAGACCCGTCAACCCCGTCAGAGCGGTCGGGCGGTCGAGGTCGACGAGCACCGAGGCCCGAGCGAGCACCGCAGCCGGGACGGGTCCCGCGAGGATGCGAGGGTCGCCCAGCTGACGAGCGACGTCGACGCCGCCGGGGCCGGTGAGCCAGAGGCCGCAGTCGGTGTCACCGGCGAAGGCTGACCGGGCCGTGGCCAGCGCCTCGGCCGGATCGGCCGGCCCCAGCCGAACCACGATCGCCGGATAGGGCAGCCACTGCCCACCCCCGCGGGCCACCGGGTCGGGTAGTCGCCGGGCCAGCGTCAGCGTCTCCGCGTTCTTGGCCCCGCGGTGCCGCCGGATTCCGGCCCGCCCAGTCCGGGCCGATGTGCCAGGCCACCGCCTGCTCGACCTGGGCCAGCACCGCCCCGGCGACCCAGGCCCGGTGGGCCAGCTCCCAGTCCTCGCCGCCATAGCTGGTGAACTCCTCATCGAAGCCGCCGAGCTCGCGGAACAGGGTCCGCGGACAGTCCCAGCACCGCCGAGATGATGTGCCGGTAGGACCGCTCGTCCGCCTGCAGCAGCTGGTCGGTGTCGCGGTAGGCATCGCGCAGCCAGCCGGGTTCTTCCAGCTCGGCGGGCGGCTCGCCCACGCCTTCCAGCCAGCCGGTCAGCCGGGTCGAGGACCACCCGTCCAGGTCGGCGTGCCGGCGTCGGCCGACGACCAGGGCGTCCGGGCAGAGCCCGGGCAGCTGGGTGAGCCGGCGTACGTAGTCGGGTTCGGGCACGGTGTCGCCGTCGAGGAACAACAGCACCTCGCCGTCGGCGGCCGTCGCTCCCAGGTTGCGCGCCGCCGCGGCCCGGAAGCCCCGGTTGTCCTGGCGTACGAGCGCGACCGTCAGCTCGGCCCCACCGTCGGCCCGGGTGGCCGCGCCGAGGTCGGGTGGCCGGTCGGAGCCGTCGTCGGCGACCACGACCTGCAGCCGGTCGAGCGGATGGGTCTGCCGGGTGAGTCCGGTCAGGACCAGGTCCAGCTCGGCCTGCGCCTCGAAGTAGGGAACGACCACGGTGACGGTCGGCGGCTCGGCGGGGAGGTGGGCACCGAGCAGGTCCCACCGGTTGCCCGGCACGATCCAGTGCCGCGGACTGACGGCGATCGCCCGGTCAGGGACGCAGGTCGCGAAGTGCTCCGCGTACGCCGCGGCCGTCGCCGCCACCGAGGGTCCGGCCGGGGTGCCGGGGGTGAGCCAGGTCGACCCGGGATCGGCCCGGGCGCGCTCGATCGCCGCACGCAGGTCACCTGGCCGGTCGGGGTCGTAGAGCGTGAGGGTGCCGGGCCACTGCTCGGCCAGCTCCCGGGCGTACGCCGTGTCCGGCACCAGCGGTCGTCGGCCGTGCCCGAGCCAGGTGGCGATCGAGCCCGAGGCGGCCACCCGGCGGTTCGGGGCCACCGGGACCCCGGCGGCGACCAGCCGCTCGGGCAGCTCGTCGTCGGGTACGAACCCGGTGGTCGACATCCGGTGCCCTGCCGCGGCTGCGAGCGCGGCGAGCCGGTCGGGCAGGTCCTCGTGCCCGGCCGACGGGCCACCGAGAGCCAGCAGGTCGACCCCGGGCGGCAGCTCGGCGATGGTGTGCTCGTAGCCCCGGTCCGGGAACACGAAGCCGAGCACGACGACCTCACCCGAGCTGGGTCGAGGGTCCGGCCGCCGGCGTGACGGGGACGGGCAGCGGGATCAGCCGGAGGCTGCGGGCCCGCTCGCTCAGCCGGCCGACCAGCCCGAGCTCGCGCCGGCTGTTGACCACGATGCCCCGGGCCGCAGCGACCACCCGTTGGTAGGCCGCCCGACGCCGGGTCTCCAGCGGCGAGTCGCCCGCGGGCAGGTCGTGCAGCGTGACCGAGACGGCGACGCCGCCAGCCAGCAGCGGCTCGACCAGCTGCTCGAACGCGGCTGCGCTGTCCTCGCAGCGCGCGGCCAGCAGCCGGTCGGTGTAAGGCAGGTGGACCACGTCGAAGCCGGCGATGTCGGCCTGGCGTACGCGGTCGACCGTCTCTGCCCGGATGATCCGGTGGCCGAGGGCCTCGGCGATCAGCTCGCCGTGCCGGACCACGCCGTGCCGGTCCGGCCCGATGACCAGGTGAGCCACGGCGGGTGGGGCGATCACCGCCGGTCGGCTCCCGCGGGCGCGGTCAGCCGGCGGTAGAGCTGGGCGTGGGCGCGGCGTACGGCGGTCGTCTCGGCCAGCCGGGCCGATCGTTCGGCGGGCGCCGGGGCGGGCCGGCTCAGAGCGGACGCCACCGCTGCGGTCAGGCCGGCCGCATCCAAGCCATCGGTCTCGTTGTTGCCGTAGCTGACCACGTCCGACCACTGATCCCCGTAGAAGCCACAGTCGGGGGCGACCACGCGGGTGCCCAGGTCGCGAGCCAGCTCGAGCCAGCCGGAGTGGCTGCCCCACCGGTAGGGCAGCACGCTCACGTGGGCCCGGCGCAGGTAGCGCTCCAGCTCGAGGTCGTCGAAGCGTGGGTGGGTGACGAGCTCGACCTCCAGCTCGGTGGCCAGCTCGTCCAGCCCGCGGAGCCGGGGGTCCTCGGCGACCTCGGGGTGCCGGTCCACCCGGAGCCGGCCGCCGGCCGACCGGGCGCCGCGGGCGGCGGCGGCCACGATGGGCAGCGGGTCGACCAGGTTGCGGCGCAGGGACTTGAGGTGCAGCACGGCCAGTCCGGACTCGGTGTGCACCGCCGCCGTGGGTGTCGGGTCGACCAGGCCGGGGTGGGGGAGCACGACAGCCTGCACCCCGAAACGTTCGGCGATCTCGGCGGCGGCCCCGGGGGTCAAGGTGAGCACGGCGGTGGCGGCCGGGATCAGCTCGGCCAGCAGCTCGTCGTGACGCTCGCGGGTGTCGTGGTGCGGGTTGCGCAGGTCGTGCACGGTGAGCACCAGGGGCCGACCGACCGAGCGCAGCTCCGCGAGCCAGCCGCGTACGGCCGGACCGTCCAGGTGGTCGAAGCTGAAGTGCAGGTGGACCAGGTCGAGGTGCGCCGCGAGCCGGGTCAGGCTGCCGGCGGTGAACACGGGATCGGGCTCCCAGTTCCGGACGCGGTCCGGCTCGACCACCCGGGTGCCGGTCGGGGTCACCGCGGCCACGTAGGGGTGGCGCGACGGGATGGTGAGCAGCCGTACGGTGCGCTCGGCCGCGAGCTGGTCGACGGCGAGCCGGTGGATGGACTGGCCGGAGCCGACGGAGTGGGTGCGCTCGATCACGGTCGTGTCCTCTGGTCGGCGCACTGGGGTGCGGTGGGTGGCCCAGGCCGCGGCGGCCGCTGGCATTGCGCCTATCCAACCACCCAGCCCCGAACCGACCCGCATGCTCGCGGCTCGCCGTTCAGAGCTCGAGCAGCGCCAGTCGGTCGGCGAAGCGCTGCCGGGCGTCTCCGACGATGTCGGGGTTGGCCGCGTAGCAGGCCAGGTGGGCAGCGATGACCTCGGCTGCGGGTACCTCGCGACGATCGACGACCCAGGTGTCCCGACGGGCTTCGGTGGGCCAGTCCAGGGCGTCCACGACCGCCTGCTCGACGGGGGCGCGACGAGCGCCCAGAAACTCCCGTTCGGGAACCACCACGTCGGTGGGCGCACCGAGCACGGCCAGGATGCGGCGGGCCGTCTCGGCCAGCGTGAGGTTGGTCGGGTGGGAGAGGGTGAACATCGCCGGCCCCACGAGCAGGTCGCTGACCTGCACGTCGAGCATGGCCTCGCGGCGTTCCAGCTCGGCGATCGAGGCCCGGGCGTTGTCGGTGACCATGGACGGGGTCGGAGACGGCCACCAGCTCAGGGTCTGCTCGACGGTGAGTCCCTGCTCGGCCGCGACCAGGCAGCGCAGGTCGTGGTAGTCGGTGAGCGGCGCATCGACCCGGCTGCCGTCCCCGGCGTGGGCGTTGACCTGGTACGGGAAGGCTGAGGTGTCGTAGGTGACGGGAATCGTGACCGCGAGGGCGTCTGGTCCGAGCCGGTCGATCAGCTGGGCGGAGCCGCAACCCGGGATCCGGTACGCGTCGCGCACGGGCTGGGTGATCAGCGCGGCGGCGCTCGGCAGCAGGCGCTGCACCTCAGCCAGCCCGGCCTCGTCGATCTCGAAGACCGGCGGCACCAGGCGCACGGCCCAGCCGTACGACGCGAGCGGGTCGGCGAGCAGCGCGGCCAGTGGCGTCGACTGGCAGTTGCCCCAGACGATCACCGACGGCTGGTCCGTGACTGGGCTCATGGCCCCAGTCTGACCCCCGCCGCCGCGCGATCAGCCGGGACGGGTACTCGCCAACTCAGAAGGTGCGGGTCAGTCCGCGGCAAGCCGCCGCCACACCGCTGGGGGGTGGGGGTGATGTGGCGGCGGGGTCGGGACGACGGGCAGCTCGGCGCCGCCACTCGCCTAGACCCAGGCGTGCAGGCGTACGGTCGTGCCCGCCTCGTGCGAGCGCAGGCGAACCAGATCACAGACCTGGTTGGCGAGCCACAGCCCGTCGACGGCGCCGCCAGCCGGTCGTACCCGACCGGCCAGCGGGTTGGCCAGCTGCGTCTCGTCCGAGATCTCGCAGACGATCTCGCGGTGGTACCGCCAGATCCGGATCACGGCATCGAGCGCCCCACGCTGGACGCTGTCCGCGGCCAGCTGGTGGACGGCCCGGGCGAACTCGGCGGCTCGGTCGGCAGCCATGCCGTCGACATAGACCTCGAGCTCGACGAAGGCGAACAGGCGGTGCAGGTTCTTGGGCCCGAACGGGACCTGGACGAGCTCACCCTGGATCTCGGTCAGGTCACCGCCGAACAACGTGTCGACGTGCGCCCGACCGCCGTACTGGGCGCTGCCGTGGTGGCCCGAGGTGGCCATGATGACCGGGTGGCTGCGGTGCGCCTCGTCGATGACCGACGACTCGAGCCGGGTGGTGTCATAGGGGCAGACGAGCCAGAACGGGATCTCCGGGTCGACGGCGACGTTCAGCAGCGCCTCGTGCAGCTGGCACTCGGCGATCTCCTCCGTGGTCCGACCGGCCCAGATGGGCTCGCCGATGCCACGGAGGGGGGTGCGTCGATCCCCGTGGGCGTTGAGGAATTCCTGCCAGGCCGGGATGATCCGGGCCGGGTTCTGTCCCAGCTTGGCCATGTCCACGAAATGCACCCGGTCGGCCTGAGCTCCGAGTCCGTCGCGGAGCCAGTCGGCGTGCTCGTTGATGGTGGCGACCATGACCGGTTCGCCGGCTTCGACCCCTTCTTCGATGAAGGTGGTCATGGCCGCGGCGTACTCATCCGACTCCTCCCAGAGGAAGGCCTCGTGCCGATAGCTCTGCTGAGAACGAGCCGGCGGAAAATAGGTGATGTCAGACCCCTGCCATGACAGCCGAATATCAGAACTTCGGAAAGTAATGAATCCATCGCTATTCCGGGATCGGCCCGAAAAAATCAGTCTAATTCCGAAACCCGGCGCAATCAACAAGTGGGCGGCTCGGCGAGGCGTCTCGGCGGCTCACCACAGGGCCCGGTGGTCCTCCATCACGCCGTAGCCCTGGCGGACGACCAGCCCCCCGGGCAGCGTGCCGGTGAAGGTGCCGAAGGGCTGCCGGTAGGCGGAGCGGATCACGAAGAGGTCGACCGTGCTGGCCCGCTCCGACTCCTGGGTGAAGTGCAGGGCGGTGCCGTCGGCGAAGGCGACGCTGGACAGGTCTCGGGCGAAGGTCACCGGACCGACGGCCAGCGGTCGGCCGTCGATCCAGACGGTGTTCTCGATGTCGGGCAGCCGGTCGTTGAGGCCGACGATCACGCTCCAGGTGGCGACCCGTCCGTCCGCCAGCTCAGCCGTGCCGCCGGACCACCACCAGTGGGTGAACCGCGGATGGTAGCCGTCGTTGTCGTCGATCATGGCCACTCCGTCGACGGGGATCCGCTGCCCACCCACGACGGCCGACCCGTACGCCCGGATGGCCTGCTTGCGGGTCCAGGTCCAACTGCGTCCCACGGGGGTGACGACCTCGAAGGCGGTCCGGTCGTCTTCGTCCAAGGTGATGTCCAAGCGGTTGCCGCGATCCGCCACCTGGATCCGGCCCGGTTCCAGCTGCACCCGGCCCGCCCGTAGCCGGGTGTGCTCGTGCAGCGTGCGGTCCGACCGGTCCCACACCCCCCAGAACTCCTGGGGCACGGGTCCCACGTTGACCCGCGCCACGCAGATCGAGACGGTGTCGCTCCAGATGCCGACATACCGCCAGTACTTCCGGAGCCGGAATGCCCGCAGCCACGGGGCCCGGTCGGGGGGCAACGGGATGCTGGTCGGCCGGCCACGGCCGTCGCCACGGTAGGCGATCGCGCTCATCGAGAACTCCTGGAAATCGGGGTGCTCAGTATTCCCAACCGCCTGCGGCGGGTGGGATCAGCCGGCCAGGCCCAGCTGCACCAGACCGACCAGCTCCGCGAACGCCCCACGCTGCGCGCCGGAGTGCCGCCCAGGTCCGCAGCGCATCGGTCCGGCGCAGCCATCGACGCCGAAAGTGCTTGTGGACAAGGGAACATTCGCGCTACCGACCGCTTCCGCCAGGTCGACGTAGGGGTCGATGATCAACGACGACAGCAGGGTGAGCGGTCGTCACTCGAGTGAGCGCCGCTCTGGCCATGGAGGGTGCAGGCGGAACCCGTCGACCTCTGCTCCTTAACCTCGGCCCAGGCCCGCGGCTGTAGTGCCCGTTCGCCTGGCCCTGGCTGCGGGGCGGACAACGCGACCTACAGTCGGGACGCCGGCCATCTCACGTTCGGCCGCGCCCGAGCGTCTACTCAGTGAAGAAGGATCGTCGGCGGTGTCGGCTCAGCGAGTCGACCGGGTTGTAGCCAAGGAGACAGTGATCATGAGAGGGCAGGGGCAGCGGTGAGACGACCGTTCGAGGAGGTCGTGGCTCAGCACGGGGCCACCGTGCTCCGGGTCTGCCGGGCTCTGCTCGCCCAGCATGACGCCGACGACGCGTGGTCGGAGACCTTTCTGGCGGCGTTGCGGGCGTACCCCGAGCTGCCGGATGACGCCAACGTCCAGGCCTGGCTGGTCACCATCGCCCACCGCAAGTCGATCGACGCCACCCGGGCCCATGCTCGCCGACCGGTAGCGACGCCCGACCTGCCCGATGAGCCGTCGACGATCGGCACCTGGCAACCGCCCGACGACGACCTGTGGTCGGCGCTGCGGGCGCTGCCCGACAAGCAACGACAGGCCGTGGCCCTGCACCACGTCGCCGGCCTGCCCCACGCCGAGGTGGCCGCGATCCTCGGCGGCACCACCGACGCCGCCCGCCGCGCCGCGTACGACGGCATCAAGGCGCTGCGCCGTGGCTATCCCACCCCTGAGCACCTGAACGAAAGGACCCGACCATGATCAGCCGCTCCGAGCTCGACCACCCGCAGCTGCGCGACGTCGACCCCGCCCTGTTGGGCCGACTCCACGAGGAGCTCAGCCGGCGCGCCGGCCTGGCCCAGCTGCTCGACATCGCCTACCGGACCGTCGACTCTCCGGTCGGTGCATTGCTGCTGGCCCGCACCGAGACCGGCCTCGTCCGGATCGCCTTCGCCGGCGAGGACCATGATCACGTGCTGGTCGACCTGGCCGGCCGGATCAGTCCCCGGGTGCTGGAGGCGCCGCGCCGGCTGGACGACGCCGCCCGCCAGCTGGACGAGTACTTCGCCGGCCGCCGCTCGCAGTTCGCGCTGGACGTCGACCTGCGGTTGAGCAGCGGTTTTCGGCGCCAGGTCCTCGACCACCTGACCCAGATCGGGTACGGGCGCACGGAGAGCTATACCCAGGTGGCGGCCGCCACCGGACATCCGCGGGCCGTACGCGCGGTGGGTTCGGCTTGTGCGACCAACCCGCTGCCCATCGTCGTGCCCTGCCACCGGGTGCTGCGCTCGAACGGCGCCCTGGGCGGCTATCTCGGCGGACTGGCGGCCAAGGCCGCCCTGCTGGAGCTGGAGTCGCGGCCGCTCTGACCCTCTGAGCCGCCGTCCCATTTTACGCTGTAAAGTCAGTGGAATCTGTCGGCTCGGCTCCGACGACCGGCTTCGGCCGGCCAACGTCAGGTTCGGAAAGGAGGGCGGGACTATGAACAGAGGACTCATCGGCACGATCATCGGGATTCTGGTGATCATCATCTTGGTGATTGTGATCATGCAGCTGACCTAGAAGGGAGCCGGGGCGGCAACTCGTACGTGCCTTACCTGCCGCCCCGGCCATCAGGAACCTCAGTCAGAGATGCGAACGCCGGACCCGAGACCCAGCTGGCCGATCAGAACGGGGCGGCCCAGCAGGGCCAGCACCGGCTCCACCGCGTCGTAGGTCGGTCGGTCGGCGCCGACCATGATCGACATCTGGCCCCCGCTGAGTTCGGCCGGGCCGCCGGTCAGCGGGGCTTCGACCATCCGAACCAGACCGGCCGTGGCGTCGAAGAGCCGGGCGCTCAGGGCGCGGAGCGGTACCGGTGCCGTGGCCGTGCAGATGATCAAGGTCGTGGGGCTGTGCACTCCGGCTTGCAGCCCACTGGGTCCGTCCAGCAAGGCTTCGAACCCGGCGGGCTCGTCCAACATGACCAGCACGAACGTGCTGCGGGCCGCCAAGTCCGCCGGGCTCACTGCTCTCAGCACCCCAGCTTGCTCCAGATCGGCCGCCACCGGGTGGCCAGGACCGAAGGCCACCACCCTCGAGGTCGCTGGCATCCGCAGTCGAAGAACGCGGGCGGCAGCAACGGCACTCGCTTCCGATCCCAGCACCCCGACCGATCGCGGATACGTCCGCTCGCGCGCTCGCTCCCCCGGCACGGAATCACTATAGCGAACCCTGTTCACTCCAATGGACGTTCACGTTACCCTGTAGGTAGACGGGGGTAGTGCGGCGCTGCACCCCGGAGGGACTGATGTGATGTCTGACCGAGCACCGGGAGTCGCGTCGGAGGGACCGGCCGACAAGGCGCCGGCGGTCACCCGGGCCATCCGGGTGCTGCAGCTCCTTGCGTCCGTCGAACCGGGAATGAGTCTGAGCGACATCGCTCGCCGACTGCAGCTGCCCAAGTCCTCCACTGCGCACCTGTGTGCTGCCCTCGATGACGGTGGACTGATCAGTCGATCCGAGCTGGGTTACGAGCTCGGCTGGGGCACGGTCGAGCTGGCTGCCGCCTATCTGCGTCACTTCGACCCCGTACGCGAGTTCTACCGGTTGGTGGCCGAGCACCCCGCACTCAGTGAGAAGGCTCTGCAGCTGGCGGTGCTGGACGACACCGACGTGTTGTTCGTGGCTCGGACCAGTGGACACCAGGTGCTCGGCGACCCGCTGCACGTCGGAGACAAGCTGCCGGCCGCCCGGTCGGCCGTTGGTCGCGCTCTGCTCGCTCAGCTTCCGGTGGAGGAAGTCGTCCGCCGCTTCGGAAACCGTTCGCTGCCCACGGCCAACCGGGTGCCTGACCTCCGGGCCTTGAACGCGCTGCTGGCTGCCGTGCGCGAGCAGGGCTTCGCCGTCGACGAGGGCGAGGTCTTCACGCAGGTGGTCTGCCTGGCCATGACCGTGCCGGTCAGCCCGGACGACCGGCCGTCGTTGGCCATCGGCGTGGCCGTGACCAAGCCGGCGGCGACCCCGACCCTGCGTCAGGAACTGGTCGAGGCACTGAGTGGCATCGCCACCCGGCTGACCACCCGCGACCCGTTCCCAGCTCAGCCGAGCTGAATGCCGCCCCGGTCGAAGACCAGCTGGACCACGCGGTGCAGGTCCGGCGTCAGGTCCTGCTCGGGGACGGTGACGTGCCAGTTGCCGTACTGCACCGTGTAGACGAAGCGGTCGGGTTGAGCCCGGCTGATCGACATCTGTTGCACATCGAGGTTCAGCAGGAGCTGGCGAACTTCATCGCCCTCGGGGTCAGCCGCCAGGTCGAGCTCGGCCGACCGGACCGTACCGGCGAACCCACCGCTGCGCCGGACCGCCACCGTCTCGGCGGCCGGCAGGGGCGCCTCGGCTGCCGGAGGCGACGCCGAGCCGAGGACCCCCACCTCGGTCCATGCCCCTCGGACCGCGTCGGCGACCGCCGGCTCCGCCTCGAAGATGCGGGTGGCTGACTCGACGGTGGCGTTGGCGAACCCGAGGAAGTCCGTACGGCCGTCGACCGTGCCGCCACTCAGCGCGTCGTACCAGACCCGGCCGACCTTCTCCCAGCTGAAACCTGCGACCGCGATCGCGGCCAGCGCGAACGCCCGGTTGGGTATGCCCGAGTTGATGTGCACCCCACCGTTGTCGTCGGTGGTGTCTACGTAGTCGGCCATCGACCCGACCTGCGGATCCTTGCCCACCAAGGGATCTTCGTACGCCGTGCCGGGTGCCCGCATGTCGCGGAGCGCGCGGGCGTTGATGCTGGGCAGGAACAGGCCTTCTCCGATCAGCCAGTCACCCTGGTCGGCGGTCTGACCCAGCGAGCGCTGCTTCGCCATCGCGGCGAAGGCGTCGCTGACACTCTCGTTCAGGGCACCGGACTGCCCCTGGTAGATCAGCCCGGCGGTGAACTGGGTGACGCCGTGGGTGAACTCGTGGGCCATCACGTCCATCGGCTTGGTGAAGCGGTCGAAGATCTGTCCGTCACCGTCGCCGAACACCAGCTGGGTGCCATCCCAGAAGGCGTTGTCGTAGTCGGTGCCGTAGTGCACCGTGATCGAGACCGGTCCGCCTCCACCGTCCACCGAGCGGCGACCGAACTGCTCGGCTGAACAGCTCGTAGACCTGACCCGGAGGAGTCGTACGCCTCGTCGACCGCCGCGTCACCGGTCGGCGGATCGCCGTCGGAGCGCGCCACCGTGCCGGGCAAGGTCTCGGTGTTGCCTGCCGTGTGGACGACGCGCTGGCCCTCCTCGGTGTCCGCCAGCAGCTGGGTGCGCTGGGGAGGGTCCTCACGCCGGGCCCGGAGGCGGTTGTCCACGCGTAGGGTGTGCCCGGCTCCGGCCCGTTCGTCGGCCGCGGCCGCGATCCGACGGAGCAGGTAAGGCGGTACGAACTGGCAGGTCATGAGGACTCCCCGGGGGTGGTCGGCCGAAGCGGTGCGCTTCGTCTTCGATGATGGCACCCGCCACTGACGGTTCCCAAGGGCGCGCATTCGCAGGGCTCGAGAAACCACCGGTTGACCAGGTCTTACGCCAATTCGGGCCGCGCGGCTTCTTGACGAATATCGCTGACGGGTTTCATGCTGACAACGAACGGAGTTGCAACGGTGAGTTGTTTCGCCCGCTCGGGTGGGTCGACATGCGGCGCACACTCAGTAACGGTCACACGGGCAAAAGTGACGATTCCGGGCCACGGGGGCTACGGACTGGGTAATCGGCGATGTCAATCCTGATCAACGACGCGTTAGACAGCCTGAGAGGCACCTAACGCGATTTTGGCATGTCCTTTTGATGAAATGTCATAAAGCGGACACCGTAAAAAGGTGCGGAGACCGCGCTGCTCGCATAGCGTCTGTGTCACACGTCAGGGAGTCGACATCACCTAGAGTTCAGCCCCAATGTCGGCCACATCGAAAGGAATTTCCATGCGCAAGAACCCCGTTATCAGCAAGGTTTCCCGGATCGCCGGCGCGGCCGCCGTCCTCGGCACCACCGCCGCCTTGCTGTTCGTCGGCGCTCCAGCCGACGCCTCGGTCGTCCAGCAACAGCTGTTCAGCACCGGGATCAAGATCGCGGCCAGCACCGGGATCTGATTGGCACGTACGCGATAGGGGTTGTCGCAGCAATAAACGGGGGACTTCAGCAAGAGGGACTGGATTGCCTGAGTCAGGCAGGTGATAATGGTCCTACTTCCACTGAGGAAGGCCGGGATACCTGACGTTCCCGGTGGCGCAGAGGCGTTGTGAGCGCTTCTGAGTCGAAAAACAATCCGTGTGGACCCCTCCCCGAGGTCTGCCGGATCTCCTCCCCCTGGGCGACGCCCGCGGTCTTCGGACCGCGGGCGTAGCTTTCACCAAGAATGTCGTGGACGGGAAGCGACGTCGTCGTCCGTTCGATGAACGGTCAACTGTTGGACTTTAAATAGCCGGGCTTTCGATCCCGGACGAGGCTCAAGAAACCGCGCGAGCGGCGTGGCCGTAGCGGAAGTGCTCGGCTCGGACGAGCGCCGCGCCCAGCTGCAGGCGGGTCGTCACGCCCAGCTCATCCATCAGCTCAGCGATCCAGCGGCGTACGGAGCGGACGTTGATGCCCAGCTGGTTGGCGATCGCGCTGTCCGTCGAGCCGCTCATCAGCAGCGAGACGAGCATCTGCCGGCGAGGGTCGTTCTCCAGGTAGGTGCCCGCGACGATCGGGATGGCGGTGTCCCACACCGCATCGAACAGCCACTGCAGCGACTCGACGATGAGCTGGTGGCGGACCACCGAGACGCGGGTCTCGTGACCGGGGGTGTAGGAGGCCATCGACGGGATCAGCGCGGTCTCCGCGTCGACGATGACCAGCTTCATCGGCACCGGCGCGGTCCGCGACTGCTCACCCTTGGCCGCGAACAGCAGCAGCTCCTTGAGCCGGCCGGCGTCGAAGCCGGGGTGATAGATGCCGCGCAGCCCGATGCCTCGGTCGAGCGCCTGCCACTCGGAGGAGTCCTCAGCCAAAGACTCCTCGTCGATGTCGCGGGAGGCGACGTAGGGCGGCTTGTCGAACACACAGATCTCGTTCTTGGCGTTGCCGCAGATCTCCCGGTTGGCGGCGATGATCGAGTCACGGCCCACGATGATGCGTACGTCGTCGGTCTGGTTCTGCGAAGCCGCCATCAGGTGGCTCTGCAACGTGTCGGCGGCGATGGTCGCCATCTCGAGCTCCGACAGCCGCTGAGCCCGCAGGCCGCGGGCGACCTCGGTCAAGGGCAGCGAGCGCCACAGCCCACCGGAGACCTCGACCGCGAGACCGATCTGGCGCAGCGCCTGCAGGTTGCCGTCGACCTTCTCGTCAGCCATCAGCGTCAGCTCCTGCAGCTGGGCCGGGGTGGCCGAGCTGACCGAGGCCAAAGCCACGTAGAGCGACTCCGCTTCGGCAGTGATGCCTAGCGGTTGCAGCATGACAATCCTCCGACGTTCACAGCACGGCACCCGGGGTGCAGAAGTTGGGGCATTGACGGCTGACACCGCCCGGTAGCGACCCGTTACGCTGAGCCACGGACAGCGCCCACCTCGCTGCTCGATAATCTCACAACTTTCAGAGGAGTCCCGAAAGATGGCAGAACTCGCGCAGATCGGGGTGACCGGGCTCGCCGTCATGGGTCGCAACCTCGCCCGGAACTTCGCCCGGCACGGTCACCGGGTGGCCATCCACAACCGGACGTACGCCAAGGCCGAGTCCCTGATCGCCGAGGCCGCCTCCGAGGGCACTTTCATCGCCTCGGAGACGCTGGCTGACTTCGTCGCCTCCCTGGAGCGGCCGCGGCGGGTGCTGATCATGGTCAAGGCCGGTCCGGGCACCGACGCGGTGATCGACGACCTGATCCCGTTGCTCGAAGAGGGTGACATCGTCATCGACGCGGGCAACGCGCACTTCCCCGACACGATCCGGCGCGAGGCCAAGCTCAAGGAGCACGGGCTGCACTTCGTCGGCACCGGCGTCTCGGGCGGCGAGGAGGGCGCCCTGAACGGTCCCTCGATCATGCCGGGTGGGTCGCGGGAGTCGTACGAGTCGCTCGGCCCGTTGCTCGAGAGCATCTCGGCGAAGGTCGACGGCACCCCGTGCTGCACCTACGTCGGTCCCGATGGCGCCGGTCACTTCGTCAAGATGGTGCACAACGGCATCGAGTACGCCGACATGCAGCTGATCGCCGAGGCGTACGACCTGATCCGTCAGGGCACCGGGGCGTCCGCGGCCGAGATCGCTGAGATCTTCAAGACCTGGAACGAGGGCGACCTCGAGTCCTTCCTGATCGAGATCACCGCCGAGGTGCTGGCGCACGTCGATGCCAGGACCGGGAAGGCCTTCGTCGACATCGTGGTCGACCGGGCCGAGCAGAAGGGCACCGGCCGCTGGACGGTGCAGAACGCGCTCGACCTGGGAGTGCCGATCACCGGCATCGCCGAGGCCACCTTCGCCCGCGCCCTGTCTGGTTCGGTGCCCCAGCGCGAAGCCGGCCGCGCCGCCCTGCCGGCGCACGCCGAGGAGTGGAACGTCGCCGACCGCGACGCCTTCGTCGAGGACGTGCGCCAGGCGCTCTACGCGTCCAAGGTGGTGGCCTACTCCCAAGGTTTCGACCAGATCGCGGCCGCCAGCGAGGAGTTCGGCTGGAACATCGACCGCGGAGCCATGGCCCGGATCTGGCGGGGCGGCTGCATCATCCGAGCCCGCTTCCTGAACCGGATCACCGAGGCGTACGAGCGAGACGCCGACCTGCCGCTGCTGCTGGCCGATGAGTACTTCACCAACGCGGTCGGCAACTGCCTGTCCGCCTGGCGCCGGGTGGTCGCCGGTGCAGCGCGCAACGGCATCCCCACGCCGGCGTTCTCCTCCTCCTTGGCCTACTACGACGGGATCCGGGCCGAGCGGCTGCCGGCGGCCGCTGATCCAGGCCCAGCGCGACTTCTTCGGGGCCCACACCTACCACCGGGTCGACACCGACGGGTCGTTCCACACCGAGTGGAGCGCCGACCGCAGCGAGTCCGAGGTCGGGATCGCCTTCAAGAAGGACGTTCAGGCGCACACCGAGGAGGAGAAGGTCTCCGAGGGGCACCAGTAGGTGACGCGCCGGCTGCCGATCGGCCCGGCGACCCAGCTCGGCCGGCAGCTGGCCGTCCGCCTGCGCAACCAGGTGACGGCGGCCAGGTTCGCCGACCGGGTCGGCCGCAACGGCATGATCCCGAACGGGGCCGTCGCCGTGTTCTTCGCCACCGATCCGGCCAACCTGTACCAGTTCGAGCAGTGGCGGCTCCCGCTGGAGGAGCTGGCCCGGTCCCGGCCGGTGTTCGTCATCGTGGACCGGCCCGACACCGGTGAGCGGTTGCTGGAGTCGACGTCGCTGCCCTTGGCCTTCGCCCGGGGGAGCGCAGCACTGGAGGAGATCGTCGCCGAACGTGACGTCCGGGTCGTGCTCTACCTGAACCAGGTGGAGCCCAACTTCCGGATGCTCCGGTTTCCCGGACCGGTGCACATCCAGATCGGCCACGGTGAGAGCGACAAGGCCGGCAGCGTGTCCAACCAGCACAAGGCCTACGACCTCACCCTGGTCGGCGGCTCCGCCGGGCAGGACCGGCTGGGTCGGGCACTGCGCGGCTTCGACCCGGCGGAACGGACCCGGACCATTGGCCGCCCGCAGCTCGACCACCACTACCCGGGTGCGCCGGACTGGGCCCCCGAGGATGGTCGCCGGGTCTGGTACGCCCCGACCTGGGAGGGTGACCGGCCGAGCATCGCGTACGGGTCACTGGCCAGCCACGGCGTCGAGCTGGTCGAAGCGCTGCTGCGCGACCCGTCCGTCCGGATCATCTACCGACCCCACCCGCGTACGGGGAAGGCGTCACCGGCGCACGCTGCCGCCGACGCGAAGATCCGCAGCCTGCTCGGGTCAGCCGGGGCCCGGCACCTGGTCGACCACGGCGCGTACGGCTGGCAGTGGGCGTTCGCCGACGCGTGTGTCACCGACATCTCAGCCGTGGCGTACGACTGGTTGGCAACCGGCAAACCGTTGGTGGTGACCGAGCCGGCCGCGAGGAGCGCCTACCGCCCGGAGTCACCCCTGCTCGAGGCCCTGCCGCTGCTCCCCGGGTACCGCTCCGCTGAGGTGGTGACGGAGCTGGACGAAGCCCCTGACCTCGCCGAGCTGACGAGCTACTACTTCGGCGACACCGCCGACCGGGCCAGCACCCGGCGGTTCGCCGCGGCTATTCCCTAGAGCCCGCGGAGGAAGTCCACGTCGTCGTCGGGGGCCTTGGGGCGGTCGAGCAGGTTCTTGCCGCCCCGTGACTTGGCGTTCGGTCGACCCAGGAACAACCAGCCCAGCGAGCCGAACAGCGGCAGGCAGATCACTGCGGTGGCCCAGAGCCACCGAGGCATCCGGCGGACCGCGTACGGACGAGCCTGGGCGACCTCGACGACGCAGTAGATCGTCAGGAGCGCCACGATGACGATCGGAAGATAGCGGCCCATGAACCAAGAGTATGCGTCGCGTCCCGAGCCGGGGACAAGTGCGCCGATAGGCTGACCCAATGCTTGCCGACCGGCCGGTCAACCCGACCATTGCTCAGCTGCGGGAGGTCACCCAGCCGCCGAGCGTACGGACCCGGGCCGGTGCCGAACACTGGGTCGCCCACGCCTATCTGCGCGACATCTCGCCCTATCTCACCCGGGTGCTGCTCAAGGCCGGCTTCTCGGCCAACGGAGTGACCTGGCTGATGATCTTGTGCGCTGCGCTGGCTGGGGTGAGCACCGGCTGGCCCTCGCTGGTCGGGGCGATTCTCGCGGTCGTCTTCGTCCAGTTGCAGATGCTCGTGGACTGCTCCGACGGCGAGGTCGCCCGGTGGCGCCAGACATCGTCGCCGAAGGGCGTCTACCTCGACCGCGTCGGTCACTACGTCGCGGAGTGCGGGATCGCCGTCGCGCTGGGCATCCGGGTCTCCGGCGGACCGCAGCTGAGCGGGATCTGGATCAGCGCCGGCCTGCTGCTCGGACTGCTGGTCGCACTCAACAAGGTGGAGAACGACCTCGTGCACGTGTCCCGGCACTACGCCGGCATGACGCAGATGCGCGACGCCGAGGAGGTCCGGGTGCCGGCGACCGGAGGGCTGCGGACGGCTCGCCAGATCGCCCGCTTCGTGCCGTTCCACCGCGTCTTCCACTCGGTCGAGCTGTCGATCCTGGTGCTGGTGGCAGCGGTTCTCGACCTGTTCACCGGTGGGGTGGCCAGCCAGGTCCTGCTGACCGGGTTGGTGGTCTCGGCTTGCGTCACCGTGGTCGGGCACCTGGCCGCCGTGTTGGCTTCGTCGCGGCTGCGATGAGTGGGCCCGAGCCCGACCGGGGGCTGCGACCGGCGTACGGCGTCGTCGTCCTCACCATGGGTAACCGGCCGGCTGACCTGCACGCCGGGCTCGCGTCGCTGCTCGCCCAGGAGGACGTCGATCTCGACGTGGTGGTCGTCGGGAACGGCTGGACCCCGACCGGGCTGCCCGACGGCGTACGCGGTCACGGGTTGCCGGAGAACCTGGGCATTCCCGCCGGACGCAACGCCGGCGTGCCGCTGGTGGCCGGGGACCTGTTGTTCTTCCTCGACGACGATGCGTCGCTGCCGCGGACCGACATCCTGGCCCGGATGGCCGACCAGTTCGCCGCTGATCCTCGGCTCGGGCTGATCCAGCCCCGGGTGGTCGACCCGGACGGCCGGGAGGCGCCGCGGCGGTGGACGCCGCGGGTCCGGGTCGGTGATCCGGGTCGGCCCAGCCCGGCGATGAACGTGTGGGAGGGAGCGGTGGCCATCCGTCGCGAGGCCTTCGACTTCGCCGAGGGCTGGCCCGAGCCGTTCTGGTACGCCCATGAGGGCATCGAGCTGGCCTGGCGGGTGTGGGACGCCGGCTTCCACGTGCGCTACGACGGTCAGATCGAGGTGCACCACCCGGCCATCCAACCGACCCGGCACGCCGAGTTCTATCGCTTCCAGGCCCGCAACCGGGTCTGGCTGGCCCGCCGCAACCTGCCCCTGCCCGTCGGCGTCGCCTACGTCGCCGCCTGGGCAGCCATCGGCGGAGTCCGGCTCCGCTCGAAGGAGGCGGTCACCGAAACCCTCCGCGGCTACCGCATCGGCCTGACCGAACCCGGCGGCCCCCGCCGGCCGATGAGCTGGCGCACCGTCTGGCGGATGACCCGCGCCGGCCACCCGCCCCTCCTTTAGGCCGCTCGCGCTCGGTCGGGCCTGTCGAGCCTTCCTCACCGATCGCAACGGAAAGCGTGTTGGTCCCTTCTCAGTCACTTCGACAGAGCTCGGGCATACGTGCTCGCCACGGTCTCAGCCTGAGCGTGGGGGCTAGTGGAGGCTGGGTCAGTGGTGGGCGGGCGTGGGCGGAGTGGGCGATCGGGCAGGTGGAGGCCGACGCGAACCGGAGCGCCGACACGCACCTGCATGTCTTCCCGTTGCCGCCGGACTGGGGCATCAACCTCTACCTCAAGGACGAGTCGGTGCACCCGACCGGCAGCCTGAAGCACCGGCTGGCCCGATCGCTGGTGCTCTACGGCCTGTGCAACAACTGGATCGGGGAGGGCACGACGCTGGTCGAGGCGTCGTCGGGCTCGACCGCGGTCAGCGAGGCCTATTTCGCTCGGCTGCTGGGGCTGCCCTTCGTGGCGGTGATGCCGGCGTCGACGGTCAAGGAGAAGTGCGCGCTGATCGAGTTCTATGGCGGCCGCTGCCACCTGGTCGACGACCCCGGTCAGATCTACCAGGTCGCCGCAGACCTGGCCGCGGACTGCGACGGGCACTACCTCGACCAGTTCACCTTCGCCGAGCGGGCCACCGATTGGCGCGGCAACAACAACATCGCGGAGTCCATGTTCGCCCAGCTGCGTCGCGAGCCCTTTCCGCTCCCGGACTGGGTGGTGGTCGGTGCCGGCACTGGAGGCACCAGCGCGACGATCGGACGCTATCTCCGGCTCAACAAGTTTCCGACCCAGCTCTGCGTCGTGGATCCGGAGAACTCGGCCTTCCACGCCGCGTGGACCACCGGTGATGCGACCGTCACCGCGTCCGGGTCCAAGATCGAGGGGATCGGGCGGCCCCGGGTCGAGCCGAGCTTCATCCCGGCTGTGGTCGACCGGATGATCGCGGTGCCCGACGCGGCTTCGATCGCCGCCATGCGCTGGTGCACGGCCAAGCTCGACCGTTGGGTCGGCGGATCGACCGGCACCAACATGTGGGGGGCGCTCCAGCTGGTCGCCGAGCTGCGGGCGGCCGGCCGGCCGGGAAGTGTGGTCACCCTGCTCTGTGATGACGGCCGCCGCTATGCCCGGAGCTACTACGACGACGCCTGGGTGGCCGAACGGGGTTGGGACCTGGGTCCGCCCACGGCCGTGCTCGAGCAGTTCATGATCACCGGTCGGTGGACCGGCTGACCAGACAGTCGATGTCCTCGAGCCGAGTCGATTTTGCGTCACGGTTGAATGCGACGCGCCGCGTGGCGTCCGCTGAGGTGCAGATGGTGACGCAGAACCAGGTTCGGCGGGACTAGCGAGCCGCGATCACCAGACCGGCGGTCAGGAGCACGGCGCCGGCCAGCTCGGCGGTGCCGGTCGCTTTGAGCACGGTGATCAGGGCCGGCCCGACCCCACCGCTCAACACCACCCGCACCGCGGGAACGATCAGCGCCAGCCCGAGCAGACCCAGCAGCGCCCACCACGACGTGAGGGCGCCGACCAGGACGATCATGGCGGCCGCGACCAGGACCAGGGTCAGATAGAACCAGCGGGTCCGCTGGTCGCCCAGCCGAGTGGCCAGGGTGCGCTTGCCGACCAGCACGTCCCCGCGCAGGTCTCGGAGGTTGTTGGCCACGAGGATTGCGCAGGCCAGGGCCCCGATCCCGACCCCGGTGAGCAGCGCCGCCAGCGAGACCCGGCCGACCTGCACGTAGACGGTGCCACAGACCGCCACCAGCCCGAAGAAGACGAAGACGAAGAGCTCGCCCAGACCGCGGTAGCCGTACGGCTTCTTGCCGCCGGTGTAGTACCACGCGGCCGCCACGCAGGCCGCCCCGACCGCCAGCAGCCACCAGTGCTGGGTCACGATGACCAGCACCAAGCCAGCGATCGCGGCCACCCCGAAGCAGGCGAAGGCCGCCCGCTTGACCGAGGTGGGCCGGGCGACGCCGGACCCGACCAGGCGCATCGGTCCGACCCGATCGGCATCGGTGCCGCGGATGCCGTCGGAGTAGTCGTTCGCGTAGTTGACCCCGACCTGCAGGGCGACGCTGACCACGAGCGCAAGCAGCGCCGCAGGCAGCGAGAAGCCTCGCTCGATCACCGCGATCCCGCTGGCCGCGACCACCGGGGACAAAGCGGCCGGCAGCGTACGAGGTCGGGCACCCGCGAGCCACTGGGCCGGGGTGGGACTGGAAGCGACGGGCGCGCTCACCTGGAGCCTTTCGTGAGAAGCGACCGGATGGCCTGACGGTCCACCTTGCCGCTGCTGGTTCGGGGGAGGGGGTCGAGCCGGACGAGCCGGCGGGGGGCGGCGTACGCGGGCATCGAGCCGAGCAGGAATTCGCGCAGGTCGGCGATCGAGCCGTCGCCGTCGCTGACCGCGACGATCTGGGTGCCCCACTCGTCGTCCGCGACGCCCAGCACGACCAGCTCGCGGCCATCGACCACCGGCCACTCCTGGGCTCGTCGCTCCACCGCCGCGAGGTCGACGTTGAGGCCCCCGCTGATGACCACGTCGTCCATCCGACCGAGCACGGCGAGCCGTCCGTCCTGCCAGCGGCCGCGGTCCTGGGTGCGCAGGGCGCCGCCGACCAGTGCGGTGGCGGTCAGATCGTCTCGAAGACGGTAGCCCGAGAACAGCACCGCTCCCGCGATGGCGACTCGCTCGTCGGGCAGCACCTCGACCTGGACACCGGGCAGCGGAAGACCGTCGTAGACGCAGCCACCGCAGGTCTCGCTCATCCCGTACGTGCTCACCACGTTGACCCCGAGCTCGGCGGCTCGGCGGCGCAGCGTCGGATCGACCGGACCGCCGCCCAGCAGCACGGCGGCGAACCCGGTCAGAGCCTGAGCGGTGGCGGGGTTGTTCAGGGCCCGGACCAGCTGGGTGGAAACGACCGAAAGATAGCGGGGCTCGGACACGGTGGCGGCGACCCGGTCGAGGTCACGGAGATCGGGCTGAGCCACCGCGACCCGGGTGCCGGCCACCAGGGCGCGAGCCCAGACCATCAGGCCGGCCACATAGTGCGTCGGCAGGGCCAGCACCCAGTCACCGGGGCCACCGAGGTGGTCGTGAGTGGCCGCCGCGGAGGCGGTGATGGCGGCCCGGGACAGCACCACGCCTTTCGGCTGACCCGTGGAACCCGAGGTCGACACGATCACCGCCGGGTCATCCTCGACCACCGGCTGGTCCGGCCGCAGCATGGCCAGGGCCCGCTCGCGCTCGTTCCGGCCATGGGGCAGCGGTGCGATCGGCGGGCCACCGGCCAGGGCCTCGCTCAGGGCGGCGGGCACCTCGGAGATCTCGACGGGCCGGAGGCGTACGGCGCCGGTCCCGGCTGTGCTCACCGTCCCAGGCTAGTGCGCGCCGACCGTGACGAGGGACGGCGAGCGCCTCCGAGCGAGGATGGACGAGACTGTGCCGGTGACCGGAGCGCCGCACTGCTACGCCATCGGCCTGCGTACCCGGTTCCGTGGCATCACCGTACGCGAGGGCCTGGTCTGGCGCGGCCCGGCTGGCTGGGCCGAGTGGAGCCCGTTCCTGGACTACGAGGGGAGCGAGCTGGTGCCGTGGCTGCGGGCGGCGCACGAGGCGGCCGAGCTCGGCTGGCCGGCGCCGCTGCGGACGCGGATCCCGGTCAACTGCACGGTCCCGGCGGTCGACCCGGAGCGCGCCCACGCGCTGGTCCGGGCCAGCGGCTGCCACACGGCCAAGGTCAAGGTCGCCGAGCCCGGTCAGCTGCTGGCCGCCGACCTGGCCCGGGTCGAGGCCGTACGCGATGCTCTCGGTCCGGGCGGCCGGGTGCGGGTCGACGCCAATGGGGCCTGGGACGTCGACCAAGCCCGGACCGCGATCCGACGACTGCACCGCTTCGACCTCGAGTACGCCGAGCAGCCCTGCGGCACGGTCGAGGAGCTGGCCGAGCTGCGCCGTCAGCTGGCCCGGTCG
Source organism: uncultured Actinomycetota bacterium (assembly GCA_963740705.1). GTDB lineage: Bacteria > Actinomycetota > Actinomycetes > Propionibacteriales > Propionibacteriaceae > Microlunatus. The sequence continues at coordinate 183,251 of CAVUGB010000003.1, read as the reverse complement.
GGCATCGACGTGCCGATCGCCGCTGACGAGTCGATCCGCCGGGCCGAGGACCCCTACCGGGTCGCGGCCCTGGAGGCCGCTGACGTCGCCGTGCTCAAGGTCCAGCCGCTCGGCGGGGTCCGGGCCTGCCTGGAGGTCGCCGAGCGGATCGGGCTGCCCGTCGTGGTCTCCAGCGCCCTGGAGACCTCTATCGGGATCCGAGCCGGGCTTGCCCTGGCCGCGGCGCTGCCCGAGCTGCCGTACGCCTGCGGGCTGAACACCGTGCCGCTCCTGACCGCCGATCTGACCGACCCCTCGCTGGTGGCCGTGGACGGGGCCATCGAGGTGGGCCCGACGGCCGCCGATCCGGACCTGCTCGCGAGCAGTCGGGCCGCCGACGAGCGGGTCGCGTTCTGGCAGGCTCGCCTCATGCAGACGCGCGCGCTGGAGGACTCCCGTGGGTAACGCCACGGCGTGCGCCCAGACGATCGTCGCCGAGCTGGTCGCGCTAGGCGTCCGCGAGGTGGTGCTCGCCCCCGGGTCGCGGAGCGCACCGCTGGCGTACGCGCTGTTCGCGGCCGACCGGGACGCCCAGCTGCGCCTGCACGTGCGGATCGACGAGCGCACGGCCGGCTTCCTCGCCGTCGGACTGGCCAGGGCCGGCGGCGCTCCGGTGGCCGTGGTCACCACCTCGGGGACCGCAGCGGCCAACCTGCACCCGGCCGTGCTCGAGGGGTGGCACTCGCACCTGCCACTGATCATGATCACCGCCGACCGACCGCGGTCCATGATCAACACCGGCGCCAACCAGACCACCCACCAGGACCAGCTGTTCGTCTCCCACCTGCGCGGATCGGCGGCCCTGTCCGATGCCACCGACGACCCCCCGACCTGGCGGTTCGAGCTCAGCCGGCTGGTGGTCGCGGCGACCGGTGCCCGCAGCCGGCTGCCCGGGCCGGTGCACGTCAACGTCGAGCTGAGCGATCCGCTGGCTCCGGTCGAGGTCGCCGCCCCACCGCGTCGGCCACCGACCGCCATCACCTCCAGCCCTGCGCCCATTCGGGTGCTGGTCGACCCTGGTCCCCGGACCGTGGTCGTGGCCGGTGACGCACCCCCGGAGGCCGGGCGAGAGATCGCCCGGGTCGCGGCGGCGGCCGGACTCCCGCTGCTCGCCGAGCCGTCCAGCAACGCCCGCAGCGGGCCCACCGCCATCGCCGCCTACCGCCTGCTGCTCGGCACCGAGCTGGCCGAGCAGGTCGAACGGGTGGTGGTCATCGGTCACCCGACCCTGTCCAGGCCGCTGACCCGGCTGCTGTCTCGTAGCGATGTCGAGCTGGTGGTCGTCAGCCCGTACGCCGACTGGGTCGACCCCGGTCGGCGAGCGAGCCAGGTCGTCGACGCGGTCGCCTTCGCCGACGGGGACCCCGGCGACGTTTGGCTCGCCACCTGGCAGCGGCGCGACGCCGAGCTGGCCGAGCGGTTGGACCGGTTGCTGGCTGACCAGACCGTGCTGAGCGGACCGGAGGTGGCCCGGACGTTGTGGGCGGCGCTCGGAGATGACGACCTGCTGTTCGTCGGGGCCTCCAACCCCGTACGTGATCTCGACCTCGCTCCACACCGAGCAGCTCACCCGACGGTCTTCGCCAACCGTGGCCTGTCCGGGATCGACGGCAGCGTCTCCACCACCCTCGGCATCGCGCTGGCCGCGGGCCGGCCGACCTCGGCTCTGCTCGGCGATGTCACCACCCTGCATGACCTGACCGGGCTCATCCTCGGGCCGGACGAGCCGCGCCCCGACGTCAGGATCGTGGTCGCCAACGACGACGGAGGCAGCATCTTCGCCACCCTCGAGCACGGTGCACCGGAGCACGCTGCGGCCTTCGAGCGGGTCTTCGGCACGCCGCACCGGGTGCGCCTGGCCTCGGTCGCCGAGGCGGTCGGTGCGGCTTACTGCCGGGTCACCGATCGGGCTGGGCTGGCCGACGCCGTGCGCCGGCCACCCGCTGGACTGGAGATCGTCGAGGCGGCCATCGACCGGGCCGGTCGCCGGCGCCTCGACCAGGAGATCACTGGGCTCGCAGCCACGCTCTGAGCTCGCTGGTGGCGATCACGTCGTCCTCGTTGTACTCGAGCACCCGGGTCCGGGCCTGGGTCCGTTCGGCCGGGCTGTCGGCGTGCACGGCGTCGGCGAACCAGCGTTGAGAGTTCAGTCCGCCCGGGTCGTCGTCGCGCCAGTGGAAGCCGGCGTGGGCGGCCACGAGCTTGAGCCCCAACCCGCTGACCCCGAAGAAGTGGGTCTTGACCACCTCGAGGAGGTCGACGAAGTGCTCCTCGGCGTACGCAGCCGCCCACTCCAGCAACCCGTCGTGCTCACGCTGGGCCAGCTCTTTGATCCGGGCCACCTCGTAACTGCTGTAGTGGTAGACCACCACCGGCCGGCCGGAGTCGACGACGCTGCGCAGCCAGCTGAAGGCCTGCCGGGCCAGCGCGGTCTCGCTCTGGTCGTCGAGGTCGTCGAAGCGGCTGAAGTCGCGGTAGGTCGCCGGGCCCGCCCCGTCGCGGACCAGGAACCCCCACAGATAGATCCGGCCGTCGGCGGAGCTCTCGATGTCGAAGTCGATCTCGACCTCGGCCTCGGGCAGCTCGATCGGGCCGGTGGTCTCACGACTGAAGGCCACCCCGGCCAGCAGCATCCGGGCCCGCCGGGCCGCCATCCGCAACCGCTGCTCGGCGCCGGGCCGGTGGGTCACCTCGGGCAGGTAGGTGGCCAACAGCTGGTCGAGATCGGTGCCGACCAGGTCGGTGATGGTGGCGATGCCGTGCCGCCGCAACGTCGCGATCTCGCGGAGGTCCAGCGCGCCCTTGTCGATCCGCAGGCTCACGTCGTCCGGGTGCAGCTGCGGGCGGCAATGCTCCCACCAGGGGCAGCGACCGCACTCGGCGTTGACGATCGGTTGCACCAGCGGCTCGGGATCGCGCTCGACGTCCCCGGTCCGCCGGGTCGCCACGGTCGCGATCTCGACCCGGAGGCGGTGCTCGTAGTCGTAGCGCTCCAGCGGGCTGCGCAGCCGCCAACCCTCGGGGTGCGACCGGGAGAATGTCCGGACGGCCGGCTGGCCCAGGTCGACCCAGGCCAAGACGGGCTGGTCGAACAACCCGTCGGTGCCGATCACCGCAGCGAGCGGGTGGTCGGGGGCGAACCCGGCCGCCTGCAGCATCCGGAAGTAGTGGGCGAGCTGCACGAAGTCGGCCTCGCGGCTGGCGAACCTCAGCCCGTGACCGACCAGGTGGTCGCTGCGCTGTGGCTGCGGGTCGCTCAGGGTCGAATAGCGCAGGGTGGGCGGCTCCTCGCCCTCGGCCAGCGGACGACGGGACCGCTCGATGATCTTGTGCCACTTGACCTCGACCGGGTGGTAGGCCGGTCGCCCAGCCGCGTCGGCACCGCGGACCAGCAGGTCGGGGGAGCCCACCCGGTGACCGGCCGGATCGACCGGCAGATAGCCCCCGATGATCACCTGGGCGCCGGAGGACAGGGCACGCCGGCAGGCGTCGACCTGGGTCGAGCGGGACTCGGCCGCCAGCAGCCGAAGGTCGACCACCCGACCGCGGCAGGACTGGATCAGGGCGTCGAGCACCACCGCCTCGAACCGGGCACCGCCGTCGAACAGCTCAGCCAGCGCGCCGTCGGGCTCGACCTCGCTGCGGCGCACGGTCGGGTCGTACGCGTTGTGGGTCTTGACCGGGCAGGACCGAGCTGCGTACGCCCCCAGCAAGACGGTCTGCTGCGTGGGAGATTCCCGGACCGGCGCGGTGGAGGTGGTGGTCATGCTCGGGCTCGGTGCAGGGCGACCACACCGTTCGACAGGTTGCGCCACTCGACCTGCTGCCAGCCGGCAGCCTCGATCACCCCGGCGAGGCTCGGCTGGTCCGGCCAGGCCTGGATCGACTCGGCCAGGTACTCATATGCCGCCGGGTTGGAGGAGACGATCGAGGCGATCTTGGGAATGGCGGCCACGAGGTAGTTGGCGTAGAGCACCCGGAACGGCCGAAAGGTCGGTGTGGAGAACTCGCACACGACCAGCCGCCCGCCCGGCTTGGTGACCCGGCGCATCTCGGACAGGGCGGCGCCGGTGTCCTCGACGTTGCGCAGCCCGAAGGAGATGGTGACCGCGTCGAAGCTCGCGTCGGCGTAGGGCAGCTGCAGCGCGTCGGCCGCGACGAAGTCGAGCGCAGGTTTGCGCCGCTTGCCGACGCTCAGCATCCCGATCGACAGGTCGGTCGGGATCACGGTGGCCCCGGCCGAGGCGAACGGCTCGCTCGAGGTGCCGGTGCCGGCGGCGAGGTCGAGGATCAGCTGACCGGGTCGCGGATCGACCGCCTCGACGACCAGCGTGCGCCAGGCCCGGTCCTGGCCCAGCGACAGCACGTCGTTGGCCAGGTCGTAGTTCTTGGCCACCCGGTCGAACATGGCGGCCACGTCGGCGCGGCGTTTGGCCAAGGTGGCACGGCTGCCGCTGGCGGGGTCTGTCGTCGGCAGACCGAGTGATTCAGGCACACCGACAGACTGCCACGGCCGACTGACACTTTCGGGTCAGTCGGCCGTGGGCGAGGTCGGTCGATCTCAGATCTGGGCGACCGCCTGGATCGGCAGCGTGGGCTGCTGCGAGCCGGCGCTCGGCTCGATGGTGACGGCCAGCCCGCTCGACTCGGCCACCGGCCCCCGGAACCATTGCTTGCGGGTGCCCCCGTCCAGCAGGTTGTCCGGCGTCGCGATCTCCAGCTTGGCCCCTTGCAGCGTCCACAGCTGGTAGCGGTGAGCCGCATCGGTGGCCGGCAGGTCCTGAGTCACCAGGAGTGCCTTGTTGAGCTGCTTGGACGAGACGAACGACACCTGACCGCCGTTGACGGTCCGGGTCGCGAGGACCTTCACGTCGGGCGCGGTCATCAGCTGGTTCTCCAACGTCGCCTCGGCGACCTGGGACTGCCGGTTCTGCACCAGGGAGAAGACCCAGCCCCCCATCGACAACGCGACGATGGTCACGGCGGCGACGGCCAGGGTGAGGATCCGCGTACGCCGTTGCTGGCGACGGACCGCCAGCTCGTCCACGACCTGCTCGACCCGCGCCACGACCTGGGGTCGGGCGGCCTCCGGTCGTTCGGCCGGCAGCTCGGGTGGCAGTGGACGGACCTCCGCGATCGCCGACAGGATCGAGGTGCGCAACGCCGGTGGCGGACCGGGCGCTCCGGCCAGCAACGACAGCTCGGCGGCGGTCTCGCAGAACTCGACGACTTCCTGGCTGCAGGTCGGGCAGACGGCCAGGTGGGCCTCGAACTCATCCAGCTCCGCCGGATCGAGCGCATCGATCACATAGGAGCCAACAGCTCCGTGAATCTCGCTCATGCTTCCACCCCCAGGGCGTCTCTCAGGCCGATCAGGCCATCCCGGATTCTCGTCTTGACGGTGCCGAGCGGCAGTTTCAGCAACTGAGCCACCTGGCTTTGCGTATAGCCACCGAAGTAGGCGAGAGTCAGCGCTTCGCGCTGAATCTCGGTCAACGAAGCCAATCCCTTGCGTACCCGCTCGACGTCGAGCTTCTGCTCGACGCCTTCCCACACCTGGTCGACTTCTCGTTCTTGTCCGACCACGGCGTACCGCTCGTCGCGGGCCACCTCGCTGGTGACCGAGCGAACCCGGTCGACCGCTCGGCGATGGGCCATGGTGGTCATCCAGGCGATGACACTGCCCTTGCTGGGCACATATCGGGCGGACTGCCGCCAGATCTCGATGTAGACCTCCTGAGTCACCTCGGCCGCATGATCGGCCGAACGCAACACCCGGAGAATCACAGCATAGAGCCGGCGGGAAGTGAGGTCGTACAGCTCGGCGAAGGCCTCTTCGTGACCGCGGGCTGAGCGTTCCATCAGCGCGACCAGGTGGGCGGCCTCGGCCTCACGCCCGGGCCGGGAGGGTTCGCCTCCGGGTCCGGGCGCGACTACCGAGATGTTCATGTCTTGGACGCTCTCACGTCAGCCCTGGGAACTTCAGGACTTCGGCAGCAACACGCTGTCGATGATGTAGACCGTCGCGTTCGAAGTCTGCACGTTGCCGCACAGGACCTTGGCCGAGCCGTTGACGGTGAAGTCCTCGCCGGAGCCTTCGACGGTGACGCCCTGGTCCTTGTTGAGGGTGTCGTGGTCGCCGGCAACCGTCATCGGGGTCAAGCGCTCGCCGACGACGTGCTCGGTGAGGATGGCGGTCAGCATCTTCTTGTCGGCCAGGACCTTCTTCAGGGTGGCCGGGTCGATCTTGGCGAAGGCGTCGTTGGTCGGCGCGAACACGGTGATGTTCTCAGCGTTGTTCAAGGTGTCGACCAGGCCGGCCTGCTTGACCGCGGTGACCAGGGTGCTGAGCAGCGGGTTGTTGCTGGCCGCGGTGGCGACCGGGTCGCTGGACATGCCGTCGAACGAGCCCTTGCCGGTCTTCGGCACGGCCGTGCAGGCGGCGCCGAACGGCTGGTCGGTGCCCGTGCTGGCGCTGGCCGACGGGGACTCCATCGGGGCGCTGGACGACGGGGCCATCGAGGGTGCCGATGACGACGTGGTGCCGCTGGGGCTGGCGGTGTCGGTGCCGCAGGCGGCGAAGCTCAGGGGCAGGACCAGGCAGGCGGCCAGTGCGGCGAACTTGGCCGAGCGATTGACGATAGACATAGTTGTCCCTCCTAGAGGACTGGGGTTTCATTGATGAGCCCGATCTCGTCCGGCTCTCGTCATCAGTTCGTCGCGACCAGCAACAGGGATTGGTTGAACCTGGTCGAATTCCTCCGCGGGGTTCTCGGCCGCCACCCGGGCGAGGCTCGAACCTGCTGCGTACGGGGTCTCACTAGGGCTTCTGCCGGTGCGGTGGGCTGCTCGGGTGGGTCTGGGGTGCCCTCGGACGCCGTGCCAGTTTCCGAGGTTAACCTTGTGATTGCGCAATTTGAGGGGTGCATTTCCTGGGTGAAGCGTGCAATTCCTGGGTGAAGTGGGGCGGGGGGCGAATTCGGTGCCAGTTTCCGAGGTTTACCTTGTGGTTGCGCATTTCCGGCCGGCGATTTGCTGGGTAAAGCGTCAGTTTGTTGGGTGAGGTGTCCGAAGGCTGCCCGTACGCCGCCACGCCCGCAGGTCCGCCCGTACGAGGGGTCCTGACGTCTTGTTTCAGTGCGGCTGGCGGAGCCGTTGGTGGGTACGGGGCAGAATCAAGGCCATGGCCAAGCGCACGACCATCCTCAAGGTCTCGGGACTCCGACGAGCTTTTGGACCCAACACCATCTTCGACAAGTTCAGCCTGGAGGTCCGCGCGGGTGAGGCCATCGCGCTGACCGGCCGCAACGGCGCCGGCAAGTCGACCCTGCTGCGCTGCCTGGTCGGGGCCGACCGCCCCGACGACGGCACCATCGAGGTCTGCGGCAACCCGATGTCGGAGACCTCACCGGACATCCGCCGCGACGTGGCCACCGTCATCGACGACCTCGACTTCTTCCCCGACCTCAGCGTCGTCGAGCACCTCGACCTGCTGGCCCGCGCCCACGGCATCGTCGATCCCGACGAAGCGGTCGACGAGGTGCTCGAGGAGGTGCAGCTGGTGCCCCAGTCCGGCCAGCTGCCCGGCACGCTGTCCTCGGGCCAACGACGCCGGCTGGCCCTGGCCACGGCCTTCGTCCGGCCCCGCAAGCTGTTGATCTTGGATGAGCCCGAGCAGCGGCTCGACGTCGAGGGCGTCAGCTGGCTGGCCAACCGGCTGAAGAGCGAGCGGCAAAAAGGCCTGGCGATCGTGTTCGCGAGCCACGAGCCCGCCCTGGTCGAGACCGTGGCCACCCGGGTGGTCGAGCTCGGAGCGCCGCGCGGATGAGCGCCATCGACGCCGAACCGGACTTCGACGAGCCGGTGGAGTCCCCGCGGCTCACCCCGCCGCCGCCGCGCGAGCTGAAGGGCCTGATCCGTGACTGGCGACGCGGCCGCGCCACCAAGAACCTGAGCGAGGCCTTCCACGACGCCTACATCGCGCTGATCGGCGGCTTGATGATCGGCGCGATGGTGGTCAACGTCGTGCTCAAGGCGCAGAACGTCGTCGCCGGTTGCACGACCACGACGTGCGTGTCCGCTCGCGCGCTGCTGCCCTGGGCGGCCTTCGCCGCGGCGGTGGCCGTGGCGCTGGCCGTCAGCCGGCTCTTCGGCCCGGTGCTCGCGTCCGCGGCCGAGGGCTTCTGGCTGCTGGACGCCCCGATCTCCCGCGCGGCCATGCTCCGCTCCCGGCTGGTCGCCATCGTCGCGGCCGCCCTGGGCGGCGGTGCGGTGATCGGCGGTCTGATCTCGGCCCTGACCGGTGCCGGTCTGGCGAACATCGTGGTCTGGGCGGCCGCCACCGGACTGTCGGCCTCCGCTGCGGTCGCCTTCGCGGCGGCTCAGCAAGGCGCGGAGCGGCACCTGCTGACCCGGGTCGCCACCTACGTCTTCGGCCTGCTCGGCCTCGCCGCCCTGATCGGGGTGATCGGCATTGCCGCCGACTGGTTCCAGCTCGGGCTGTCCGACGACCTCGGCGCGGAGCTCGGGCTGGTGATGATCGGCTTCGCCGCCGTCGTGCTGGGGATCAGCCTGGTCATCGCCACCGTGCGGCTCAAGCAGATCCGGCGTACCCGGCTGATGAGCGGCGGGGCGTTGATCAGCGGGGTCTCCGGCGCGTTCTACGCGCTCGACATCGGCCTGGCCCGCGACATCGTGGTCGAGCGGCACGCCCTGGACGTCGGTCACGTCACCCCGACCCGCGGCAAGGGTGTCGGCCTGCAGGCCCTGACCTGGCGCGAGTGGCAGCGACTCCGCCGTTTCCCCCAGCCGCTGTTCGTGCTGACCGGCACGCTGGTCGTGCCGTACGCCTGTGACGCCCTGGGCATGAGCACCTTGACCCCGATCTTCTCGGCGCTGGCCCTGTTCGGCGCCACGATCCCGCTGATGAACGGCTTGCGGGTGCTGACCCGTACGGGTGGTCTGGCTCGGTGTCTGCCCTTCTCGCCGAGTCAGATCAAGATCGCCGCGATCACGGTGCCGGCGATCCTGGCTGCGATCTGGGCGGTGCTGATCGGCCCGGCCTTCCTGGGCTTCGGTGACAGCTCGATCCAGCGCACCTTCGTCCAGGCCTCCGGGATGGCCCTCGCCACCGGCGCGGCCGGGCTGCTGGCCGGCGTCCGGTGGACCACGGCCAAGGGCGTGGACTTCTCCAAGCCGATGGTGTCGACCCAGGCCGGCGCCCTGCCCCCGGGGCTGATCACCAACCTGTTTCGGGGCTTCGACATCTGCATCCTGGTCACCGCACCGATGCTGCTCGGGTTCTCCTCGATCTGGTCGATCCTGATCGCGGTGATCGCCGGGGCGATCCTGCTCAACTCGATGGACATGGACTCGATGCGCGCCCGGCAGGAGGAGCAGCGCAAGCTCTTGGACCAGCAGCGCAAGCAGCGCGAGGCTGCGCTGTCGACCAACAAGCAGCGCAAGCGCTGACGACGAGGTCGCCGAGACCGACCGAGGGAGACCCAGATGACCGCACCCGAGTGGCTGCCCGGTTACTACGACCAGGAGGCGGGCAGCTACGACGAGTCCCGCGGTGGTCTGGAGCGAGCCCGGGCTGCGGCTGAGGCGATCGTCTCGCTGGCGCCCGGCCCCGGACGATGCCTCGACGTCGCCGGCGGCACCGGGGTGGTCTCGGCCGAGCTGGCCCGTCGCGGCTGGACCGTGGCCGTGGCCGACCTGTCGGCCGGGATGCTCCAGGTCGCTGCCCGACGCCTTCCCGGCCGGGTGGTCCAGGCGCTGGGGGACCGGCTGCCCATCGCCGACGCCAGCGTTGACCTGGTCACGGTGATCTGGATGCTCAACCTGGTGCCCCGGGCGACGGTGGACGCGGTCCTCGCCGATGCGGCCCGGGTGCTGCGGCCCGGCGGTCGGCTGGTGGTCACGGTCGACAAGGAGCTGGCCCACGACCAGGCGTACGACGACATCAGCGACGGCGACGACCGGATCACCACGGTGGTCGGCCGGCTGAGCTTGCGCCGGGTCGGCACCGCGACGTTCTCGGGCGCGAGCCCGTGGGGGTCGGCCTCGGCCGGTGACCCGGTGTTCCGGCTGGCCGCCTTCCAGCGGCCGTCACGGCTCAGTCCACGCTGAACTGGATCTGGTGCCAACCCCGCGCGCCGGAGGGGAACACCTTGGTGCGCTGCTCCGGCTGGACCTCGCCGTCGAGGTCGGTGGCCCGGACCTCGGCGCTGTGCAGCCCGGCCGGGCCGTCGTAGACGTAGGACCACTGGCGCCACAGATCGACCCCGGCGTCGGCGGCGAGCTTGGCCTGGTGCCAGTCGCCGCCGTCGATCCGGATCTCCACCTTCTTGATGCCGCGGTGCTGGGCCCACGCCACGCCGGCGATGACCGGCTTGTCCTTGGGCAGGGTGGCCAGCGACTTGGGGACGTCGATCCGGCTCTGGACCAGGATGGGGGCATCGGTGGCCCACTTGCGGTCGGTCCAGTAGGCCGAGCGGGCGGCGTACGTGGTGAACTCGATCCGCTCCAGCCACTTGGTGCCGGAGACGAAGCCGAACAGGCCGGGCACGACCATCCGAGCCGGGAAGCCGCGCTCGTCAGCCAGCACCTCGCCGTTCAAGGCGATCGCGATCATCGCGTCGCGCCCGTCGTTCAGTGCCTGGAAGGGCGTCGAGCAGGTGTAGCCCGAGTCGGAGGAGTAGGAGTAGGCCTGCTCCACGCCGTCGCGCACCCCGACCCGGGCGATCAGGTCACGCAGTGGCACACCGAGCCAGCGACCGCTGCTCACGTACGGTCCGCCCACCTCGTTGGAGACGCAGGTCAAGGTGATGTCACGCTCGATCATCGGCATGGCCAACAGGTCCGCGTAGCTCAGCGTGAGAGGCGAGTCGACCATCCCGTCGATCGTCAACGACCAGCTGTCGGCGTCGACCCGGGGCGTGACCAAGGCGATGTCCACCCGGTAGAACTTGTCGTTCGGCGTGGTGAAGGCGGTCATGCCCTCCAGCTGCGCGCCGGCCGGGATCGGCTTGGCGGTCGAGGCCGGCGTCGGCAGGCCCATCGCCCGGCGGGCGGCCGAACCGGCTTCGCGTACGCGGCTGAGCACGATTCCACCGGCCCCACCCACCGCGGCCACGGCGGCCGTGACCCCCATGGCTGCGAGCAGCCGGCGACGCGAGGCCGTACGAGGACGGGGTTGGTGGTCAGCATCGGCCTCGACCGCGGCCGGTTCGGGGGCGGCGCTCCGGGTGGTCAGCCAGCGCAGTGCCGCTACGCCGACCACACCGGCCAACAGCGAGGGGATGCCGTCCACGAGGGTGCCCCGTGACACCGCCGCAGCGATGCCGGCCAGACCGAGCAGGGAGATGCCGATCAGGGCCACCAGCCGACGCCGCCAGGCGATCAGCCCGAGGCCGGCGGCGAAGATCAACAAGACGACGGCGATGCTGCTGATCAAGATCGGTTTGTCGTTGGTGCCGAAGGTTCGGACCGCGAACTCCTTGGCCGGAGTCGGCGCGGCGTCGATCAAGGTCGAGCCGACGGCGATGATCGGCGAGGCCACCGGGTTGACCAGCCCGGCCACGCCGTGACCCACTCCGACGGCGGCCAAGGCGGCCACGACGCCGGCCAGCACCCGCAGCCCGGCCCTGGGCTGGGGGGATGTCTGGTCTGCCGTGTGATCCATGCCTGCTGTTCGTTCCGGACCCCGTCCGCAGATTGGTGCAGCGGCGTGACCTCACTTCCGAGCGGCGGAGACCACCCCGATCAGCCGGGCCGCCGCGCTCGCGACCGCCTCGCGGGCGAAGGTCAGGTGAAAGCGCGGATCATCAACTGCGGTGTAGCGGTTCAGCGTGGTCCGCAGGCTCTGGGCGAACAGGCGTGAGGTGAGCTTGCCGATGGTGATCTTGGTCACCCCGGCCGAGACCGCGGCGGCGATCATCTTGTCGGGTACGGCGGACGAGCCGTGCAGCACCAACGGCACCGGCACCCGGGAGCGGAGCTCGGCGATCAGGTCGAGGTCCAGGTGGGCGGTGCGGGTGGACATCGCGTGCGTGCTGCCGACGGCGACCGCCAGGGCGTCTACCCCGGTGGCCTCGACGAACGCCGCCGCCTGTTCCGGATCGGTCCGCACGCCGACCTGGTGGGCGCTGCGAGTCGGCTTGGTCTCGTCGGTGACGTAACCGAGCTCGGCCTCGACCATCAGGTCGCGCTCATGTCCCCACTGCGCAACCCGCTGGGTGGCCACCACGTTGTCGCGGTAGGCCAGAGCACCGCCGTCGAACATCACCGACCCGAAACCGACGCCGTCGGCTCGGTTGAGCATGACTTCGTTGTCCACGTGGTCGAGGTGCAGCGCGACCGGCACCCGGCACAGAGCGGCTAGTGAGGTGACCGCCGCGGCCAGCGGGCCCGGATGACCGGCGTGGAACGTCACGGCGTTCTGGCTGATCTGCAGGATCACCGGCTTGCGGGCGAGCTCGGCCCCGCCGACGACCGCCTCCGCATGCTCCAGGGTGGTGATGTTGAACGCCGCTACGCCACGGGACCTCTGCCGGGCGCGAGCGAGCAGTTCGGCGGATGTGATCGCCACCATGTCTGGCCTCCAGGTCATCTCCCCCGGGGTTACCGTAAGCCACCACTACCCTTGGCTCGTGACCTGGTCGGACGTGACCCCGCCGCCGCTCCGCGTGCGGACCGTTGAGCTCGCCGACCCGGGCGACTTGTTGGCCCTGATGCCGCCGGCGGACGCGTACGCCTGGGTGCGCAACGGCGAGGGGATGGTCGGCTGGGGTGAGGTGGTCCGGCACAAGGCCAGCGGGATGGCGGAGGCCCAGGCCTGGTGGGTCGACCAGGTGCGCAACATCGAGGTGGAGGCCGAGCTCGACCGGGCGCCCTCGGGCTGCGGCTTCATGGCTTTCGGCAGCTTCGTCTTCGACCCCGACAACACGGCGAGCGAGTCCCAGCTCGTGGTGCCCCGGGTCGTGGTCGGACGGCGGCACGGTCGCAGCTGGCTGACCACGATCGGCTCGGTGGAGGCGGACGAGCTGCCGGGCCCGGTGGAGGCGCCGAAGCGGCCGGTGGGCGTACGGTTCGCCGACGGTGCGTTGAGTGGCCCGGCCTGGGCGAGTGCCGTGGCCGAGGCGGTGAGCCGGATCGGTGCCGGCGACGTCGACAAAGTGGTGCTGGCGCGGGACCTGAGTGTGCTGGCCGACACCGACATCGACCCGCGCTGGTTGGCCGCCCGGCTGGCCGAGCGCTATTCGCGGTGCTGGACCTACGTGCTCGACGGCCTGGTCGGCGCCACGCCGGAGATGCTGGTCCGGCTCGAGTCGGGTCTGGCCACCTCCCGGGTCCTGGCCGGGACCATCCGGCGGACCGGTGACGACGGCCACGACCTCGGCCTGGCCGCGGCGCTGTCCCAGTCCAGCAAGGACCTCGAGGAGCACGAGTACGCCGTACGCTCCGTCGCGGCCGCGCTGGCGCCGTTCTGCTCGGGCATGAACGTGCCCGACGCCCCGTACGTGCTCGCGCTGCCGAACGTGCTGCACCTGGCCACCGATGTCACCGCCGTCGCCGACCCGGGCGCCACCGCCCTCGACCTGGCCGCGGCTCTGCACCCGAGTGCAGCGGTCTGCGGCACCCCGACCGCGGCGGCCCGCGAGCTCATCGCCGAGCTCGAGCACCTGGACCGGGAGAAGTACTCGGGCCCGGTCGGCTGGATCGACGCGCGGGGCGACGGCGAGTGGGCGATCGCGCTGCGGTGCGGCCAGCTCAGCTCGACCGACCCGCGGCAGATGCGGCTGTTCGCCGGCTGCGGGATCGTGGCCGGTTCGGACCCGGCTGCCGAGCTCGGCGAGGCCAGCGCCAAGTTCGTCCCGATGAGAGACGCACTGACCAGCTAACCACGCGCCCGCGTTCCGCCCCCTGAGCTCAAGGTAGCCCGCGTTTGCCCACGTGGAAGCTCTGACGAGCCCTTCCGATGCCGGCGTTACACACCTGTGAGCATGCCCTGAGGAGTTTATTGAATCGTCACAAGCCGGCCCATTCTGGGTTCGGTCCCGACACACCTGCCGTGTTAGCGTTTCTGCAGGCTGCGTGGAGGCGGGGGTGCCACGTTGAACGCGGTGCGATGCGCAGCCTGGCCACAATTGACCAGGGCCCCGTCCCACAAGAACTCGGGGGAATTCTCGTGCACAAGCGGCTCAGCGTGCTCATCATCATGATCGCGTTCATCGCGGGTCTGCTGGCGGTGCCGGCTGCTCAGGCCGCCCCCACGCCCCCGCCACCGACCCCGCCGCCGCCGACCAAGCCCGCGACGCCGCAGAACTTCTCGCCGAAGACGGGCGTGGTGTTCAATCAGCCGTTCGGCACGAAGGCGCAGCAGACGCCGATCATCGACCAGGTGGCCAAGTCCATCGACAGCGTCCCCAAGGGTTCCAAGATCAGGATCGCGGTCTACTCCTGGTTCCTGCCCGACGTGACCGACAAGATCATCGCCGCGCGCAACCGGGGCGTCACCGTACGCATGATCATCAGCGACCACGTCTGGAACGAGCCGGAGGTCAAGCGGCTGCGCAACAAGCTGGGCACCAACAAGTCCAAGGACAACTTCATCTACCACTGCAAGGGCAGCTGCATGTCGTCCAAGGAGTCGATGATGCACGCCAAGCTCTACCTGTTCTCGACCGCCGGTTCGTCCAAGCTCGTGTCCATGATCGGTTCGTCCAACATCGCCGAGTCGGCCACCACCGGCAGCTGGAACAACCTGTACACGATCGCCAACGACGAGAAGATGTACAACGCCAACTTGCAGTACTTCAACGACATGCTGAAGAACAAGAGCTGGAAGAACTACTACCGCACCGCCGAGAGCGGGCCCAACAAGCTCTACTTCTACCCGAAGGCGTACACCAAGAAGGATCCCGACACCATGCTCACCGTGCTGAACGGGGTGAAGTGCACGGGTGCCGCCGCCGGCTACGGTGACGGCAAGGGCCACACCGTCGTCCGGGTGGCGATGTACGCCTGGACCTACGGCCGCGCGGCCTTGGCTCGCCGCCTCGTTACGTTGATGAAGCAGGGTTGCAAAGTCGAGGTGATCTACTCCGGGGAGCGGATCGAGAAGAAGGTCACCGAGATCTTGGTGGCCAAGTCCAACGGCAGGCAGATCCCGGTCTACAACGGGCGGGCCAACTACAACGTGGGAACGACCTACATGCACCACAAGGTGGTCATGATCGACGGGGTCTACTACGGCAACAAGGCCAACCGGGCGATCTACACGGGCTCAGCGAACTTCACCTCGAACACCCAGCGTGAGTGCAACGAGATCATGATCCGAATCGGCATCACCCAGGCCAACTACGTCGTCTGGCAGCAGTTCACGGCGAACCTGAACCTGATTCGTGGCTCCTACTCCAAGCGGGTGACCACGGCCAAGGGCGCGATGCACCAGCAGAACCTCAAGACCCGCTCGACCGCCACCGACGACTTCTTCCAGATGGTCGACTGACCCGTCGCGACGTGACCGCCGGCGGGGCTGGCCCCAGCACCTCGCTCGCTGCGGTGGTGCTGGCGGGCGGTGGTTCGCGCCGGTTCGGCACCGACAAGCTGAGTCAGCTGGTCGGGCCCGACACACTGCTGGACCTCGCCCTGGCCGGACTGCCGGCCGGGGCTGAGGTGATCATCGTCGGTCCGGCCGTCGCCGACCGGCCCGGCACCCGCTATGTCCGCGAGCACCCGGTCGGCGGCGGACCGGCCGCCGCCATCGTGCAGGGTCTGCGCGTCGCCCTGCAGTCGGGCGTCGATGCCGTGCTGGTGCTGCCCGGGGACGCGCCCCAGGCCGGTCGGAGTGCCGCCGAGCTGTGGCGGCACCTCGACCGCGACCCCGAGCTCCAAGCCCTGGTCGCCGTGGACGCGGACGGCCGCGAGCAGCCGCTCCAGCTCGCCCTGCGCGCCGCCGCGGCCGCTGAGCTGGTTGCCGCCGCCGGTCCTACCGCAGGCGCCGGGGCGTCCGCGCGGTCGCTGGTCCGGGTACTGAGTCCAGCTCACCACCGGATGGACCGGGCCGCGCTGTTCGACATCGACACCGCCGACCAGCTGACGGCTTGGCTGCATCGCGACTCCGCCCCGGTGGAGGCCGTCGTCGCCGCCATCCGCGAGCGCCGCGATCGGATCGTGGTCGCGGTGGACGGTCGCAGTGGAGCGGGCAAGTCCACGTTGGCCCTGGCCCTGCAGCTGCGGACCGACGGCGTGATCGTCCACGGAGACGACTTCTACGCTGCGGGGTCTCTGGATGAGGCCGAACGCGGGGCCTGCCCTGATCACGAGGTGTCCGCTGCGGTGATCGACTGGCGACGGCTGCGGACCCAGGCGTTGGAGCCGCTGGCCCGGGGGACGGCGGCTCGCTACCAGCCGTACGACTGGGCGGTGGACGACGGCCGACTCGCTCGGGAACGGTGGCTGGCCCCCCAGCCGGTGATCATCCTCGACGGGGTCTATTCCGGCCGACCGGAACTGGCCGACCTGGTCGATCTTGCCGTCCACGTCGACATCGACCCCGGCGTACGCGGGGCCCGACTGGCCGCCCGGGAGGGTGACGAGGCGGCGTGGGTGGCCTTCTGGGAGCGGGGGGAGCGCTACTACTTCGAGCGGGTGCGACCCCCGGAGAGCTTCGATCTCCGGGTCCCGGGATTCAGCTGAACGGCGGCCGGGCGTCGCGCAGCTGGCTCAGCCGCCCGGCTCCTCGCCAGGCCCGCGCCACCACGTCGTGGTCCTCCTCGGTGATCAGGTTGCCCATCACCCGGAGCGCGACCGTCATCAGGAGTCGGGACCGCATCCCGATCGGTCCGAGCCGGCCCAGCAGCCCGGGCACGGTGATCAGGCCGGCCAGCCGCCGGGCCAGGCTGAAGGAACGTCCGTAGTGCTGCTGCAGCAGTTGTGGCCAGGCGTGGGTGAGGTCCCCAGCGGAGTCGAGCTCCTCCGCGACCAGCCGACCGGTCTCCAGCCCGTAGTCGATGCCCTCACCGTTCAACGGGTTGACGCAGGCGGCGGCGTCGCCGATCAGCGCCCAGTTGGGTCCGGCGACCCCGCTCACCGCGCCCCCCATCGGCAGCAGGGCCGAGGTCGGCATCGCCAGCTCGTCGCCGAGCTGCCAGTCGTCGCGGCGCTGCCGGGCGTAGAACTCCATCAACGGCCGCAGGGCGATGTTGGCCGGGCGCCGGGCGGTGGCCAGGGTGCCCACACCTAGGTTCACCCGACCCTGGCCGAGCGGGAAGATCCAGCCGTAGCCCGACAGCAGCTCGCCCTGCTCACCGCGTAGCTCCAGGTGGGAGGAGATCCACGCGTCGTCGCGGCCGGTGTCCAGATAGCTGCGAGCGGCCACCCCGTACGCGGTGTCGCGGTGCCATTCCCGGCCCAGCACCCGGCCGAGCGGAGACCGTACGCCGTCGGCCACCACCAGCCGTCGGCAGCGCACCGAGGTGCGGCGCCCGTGCTGCTCGAAGACCACGGCGGTGACCCGACCGCCCTCACGGACCACGTCCACGGCACGGGCGGAGTCCAGCGGTGCGGCGCCGGCGTCCAGGGCCGTCCGGCGGAGGTGGTCGTCCAGCTCGGTGCGGGCGACCGCCGAGCCGTGGTCGGGCAGGGAGCCACCCGGCCAGGGAAGCTCGAGGACCTGTCCGAACCCGTGGGCCCGCAGTCCCCGGTTGGTCACGTGAGACCGCGTCCAGACCCCAAGTCCGAGTCGGTCCAGCTCACCCATGGCCCGTGGCGTCAGCCCGTCGCCGCAGGTCTTGTCCCGGGGGAAGACGGCCGCGTCGGCGAGCAGCACGTCGTGACCGAGCCGGGCCGCCCAGGTCGCGGCGGCCGACCCAGCCGGCCCGGCCCCCACCACCAAGACGTCGGTCTCGCTCGTCGGCCCGGTCACGTCGCACCATCCACAGCGCGATTGTTCCACCGGGTACCGCACGCAGGATTACGCACCGGAAATGTTGCGTAAATCGAATCGTTTGCCCTAGTCGGCTCATGGTTGGGCGGTGCACGAGAAGTCGGGGAGTTGGTCGTAGAGTAGGCGTCCGAAGATAGTGAACGAATTCACGAACGACCTCGGTCCCGGCCTTCGCGCCCGTCCGAGAGCCTGGGCAGGAGACGCAATGGGGATCATCCGGCTGCGGTTGGTCGCAGCGGTGGACGGGGTTCGGCGATGAGTCCCTACATCGGAATCGTGATCTTGCTGGCGATCGCCGCGGGCTTCGTGGCCCTGACGATCATGACCAGCATGCTGGTCGGCCCCGGCCGCTACAACCGAGCCAAGTACGACTCGTACGAGTGCGGCATCGAGCCGACCCCCCAGCCGGTCGGCGGCGGTCGGTTCCCGGTGAAGTACTACATCACCGCCATGCTCTTCATCGTCTTCGACATCGAGATCGTCTTCCTCTACCCCTGGGCGGTCTCCTTCGACCTGATGGGCACCTTCGCCCTGGTCGAGATGATCTTGTTCATCGCCACGGTGTTCATCGCCTACCTCTACGTGCTGCGGCGCGGCGGACTCGACTGGGACTAAGGACAACTGACATGGGACTGGAAGAGAAGCTGCCGACCGGGGTCTTGCTGACCACGGTGGAGAACCTGTTCGGCTACATGCGCAGCGCCGCCTTCTGGCCGGCCACCTTCGGTCTGGCCTGCTGCGCGATCGAGATGATGACCTACGGTGCGCCGCGCTATGACTCGGGCCGCTGGGGCCAGGAGGTCTTCCGCGCTTCGCCGCGCCAGGCCGACCTGATGATCGTCGCCGGTCGGGTGAGCCAGAAGATGGCCCCGGTGCTGCGCCAGATCTACGACCAGATGCCCAACCCGAAGTGGGTGCTGGCCATGGGAGTCTGCGCCAGCACGGGCGGCATGTTCAACAACTACGCGATCGTCCAGGGCGTCGACCACGTCGTGCCGGTGGACATGTACCTGCCCGGCTGTCCGCCCCGGCCCGAGATGCTGATCGACGCCATGTTCAAGCTCAAGGACAAGGTCCGCAACATGCCGATCGGCTACCACGCGACGCTCGAGGCCCAGGAGGCTGAACGCCTCCAGCTCGAGACGCCGGCCACCAGCGAGCTGAAGGGTCTGCTCCGGTGACGCCCCCCGACGAGACGACCCCTGAGCCGGGGGCCACGACCCCTGAGCCTGTCGAAGGGCTGAACGCCGAGTCCGACGCCAAGGCCCCGGTCAAGGGAGCCGACCCGGACGGTGAGTCCGAGCCGAATGCCGGCACCAAGCCGGAGTCGGTCACCGGAGACGCTCCGGAGGTCGCCTCGGGCGCGACCGACGCGGCGGAGGACCAGGCGGAAACGGCCAAGGCCGAGGTCGCGGTGACCGAGGACCAGCCGGCCGCCGAGGGCAACGAGGTCCGGGCCGAGGTGCTCGAGGTCCGCAAGGGTCTGTTCGGGGTCAAGGGCACCGGCGACACCTCCGGGTTCGGTGGCTTGACCCGGACGATCGAGTTCCCGGCGCCGTCGGACCAGCCGTTCGGCGGTTGGTGGGACCAGGTCTACGACCGGATCCACACGCTCTTCTCCGGGGGGTCTGAGGGGGTCGGCCCCCTCGACGACGGAGCGCTGCTGCCCAACTTCGGCGACGTCATCACCAAGGTGGTCATCCACCGAGGCGAGATCACCTTCCACGTCTCCCGCGACCACCTGTCGTCCTTGGTCCAGCACCTGCGCGACGACGCCGCGCTGCGGTTCGAGTTCTGCAGCAGCGTCTCCGGGGTGCACTACCCAGCCGACGCCGGCCGCGAGCTGCACGCGGTCTACCACCTGCAGTCCATGACCCACAACCGCAGGATCCGGCTCGAGGTCAGCGTCCCCGACTCGGATCCGCACCTGCCGTCGGTCGTCGCCACGTACCCGACAGCTGACTGGCACGAGCGTGAGACGTACGACATGTTCGGCATCGTCTTCGACGGGCACCCGGCCCTGA
Source organism: uncultured Actinomycetota bacterium (assembly GCA_963740705.1). GTDB lineage: Bacteria > Actinomycetota > Actinomycetes > Propionibacteriales > Propionibacteriaceae > Microlunatus. The sequence continues at coordinate 163,235 of CAVUGB010000003.1, read as the reverse complement.
CCCGGATCCTGATGCCCGACGACTGGCCCGGCCACCCGCAGCGGAAGGACTACCCGCTCGGCGGCATCTCGGTGGAGTACAAGGGCGCCACCATCCCGCCGCCCGATCAGAGGAGGTCCTACTCATGACGGCCACCGACACCAACCTCGGCAACGCCTCAGCCGACCCGTACGGCGCCGCCGCCGACGCGGCGGAGGGTCAGGTCTACACCGTCACCGGGCAGGACTGGGACTCGATCGTCGCCGAGCAGGCCGAGCGGGGTGACGAGCGGATCGTGGTCAACATGGGGCCGCAGCACCCCTCCACCCACGGCGTGCTCCGGTTGATCCTCGAGATGGAGGGTGAGTCGGTCACCGAGGCCCGGTGCGGCATCGGCTACCTGCACACCGGCATCGAGAAGAACATGGAGTTCCGCTCCTGGACCCAGGGCGTCACGTTCTGCACCCGGATGGACTACCTGTCACCGCTGCACAACGAGACCACCTACTGCCTGGGCGTCGAGCGGCTGCTCGACATCGAGGCGGAGATCCCGGAGAAGGCGAACGTCATCCGGGTGATGATGCTCGAGCTGAACCGGATCTCCTCCCACCTGGTGTGCATCGCCACGGGCGGCATGGAGATCGGCGCGCTGACTGTGATGACGATCGGCTTCCGCGAGCGGGAGAAGGTGCTCGACGCGTTCGAGCTGATCACCGGGCTGCGGATGAACCACGCCTACATCCGCCCCGGTGGTGTGGCCCAGGACCTGCCCGACAACGCGCTCGAGCACGTCAAGGACCTGGTCGCCTGGATGAAGAAGCACCTGCCCGAGTACGCCGCCTTCTGCAACGAGAACCCGATCTTCAAGGGGCGGCTGGGTGGCGTCGGCTACCTCGACCTGGCCGGCTGCCTGGCCCTGGGCATCACCGGCCCGCCGCTGCGGGCCACCGGCTACGACTGGGACCTGCGCAAGAAGCAGCCCTACTGCGGCTACGAGACCTACGACTTCGAGGTCCAGACCTGGGACACCATGGACGCGTACGGGCGGTTCCGGATCCGGCTCAACGAGATGTGGGAGAGCCTCAAGATCATCGAGCAGTGCGTGGCGCGGCTGGAGAAGATGAAGGGCGACCCGATCATGATCGCCGACAAGAAGATTGCCTGGCCGGCCCAGCTGGCCATCGGATCGGACGGCATGGGCAACTCCAACGAGCACATCAAGCACATCATGGGCGAGTCGATGGAGGCCCTGATCCACCACTTCAAGCTGGTGACCGAGGGCTTCCGGGTGCCGACGGGCCAGGCGTACGTGCCGATCGAGAGCCCGCGAGGTGAGCTCGGCGCCCACGTGGTCTCCGACGGCGGCACGCGTCCGTTCCGCGCCCACTTCCGCGACCCCAGCTTCGTCAACCTGCAGGCCATGCCGGCGATGTGTGAAGGCGCGATGGTGTCCGACGTCGTCGTCGCCGTCGCCTCCCTCGACCCGGTGATGGGCGGTGTCGACCGGTGAGCGAAACGTCCCGCCCCCGCGCCTCGAGCTTGTCGAACGGCTCGTCAGAGGTAGCCCACTCCACCCCCAAGGAAGGCTCCTGACCCGATGAGCAATCTGATTGAGCCGCAAGTTCCGGGGACCCGTGCAGGTCATCCCGCTGGCGACATCGCTTCGGAGGAGCTGATCGGGCACGGCCACTTCACGACGCACTTCGATGAGCCCTCCATCGACTTCTCCGACCCGGCGACCAAGATCACCGAGGCAACGCTGGAGGAGCTTCGCTTGATCGCGGCCCGCTATCCGCAGGCCCGGTCGGCCCTGCTGCCGATGCTGCACCTGGTGCAGAGCGTGGAGGGGCGGGTCACGCCGGCCGGGATCGAGGCGTGCGCCGACATCCTCGGGCTCTCCTCCGCCGATGTGAGCGGTGTCGCGACCTTCTACACGATGTACAAACGGCGTCCGATCGGTGAGTATCACGTCGGCGTCTGCACGACCGCGCTCTGCGCCATCATGGGCGGCGACGAGGTCTACGCCAAGCTCCAGGACCACCTGGGCATCGGCAACGACGAGACCACGGCCGACGGCAAGATCACCCTCGAGCACCTGGAGTGCAACGCCGCGTGCGACCTCGCTCCGGTGATGATGGTCAACTGGGAGTTCTTCGACAACACCACGCCCGAGCGGGCGGTGCAGGTCGTCGACCAGCTGCGGTCCGGAGCCGAGGTCACGGCGACCCGCGGCGCCCGGGTCTGCACCTGGAAGGAAGCCGAGCGGGTGTTGGCGGGCTTCCCCGACGGGCGGGCCGATGAGGGTCCGACCTCGGCGCCGGAGTCGCGGCTGGGTCTGCGCATCGCTCAGGAGAAGGGCTGGTCAGCACCTCCGGTGCCCGCCCGTCGTCGTGAGCCAGCCGACGAGGAGAGCACGAAGTGAGCGAAGCACCGACGAACACCGAGCAGCCGCTGCTGACCCCGGTCCTGACCGCCAACTGGGGTGACGAGCGGGCCTGGAAGCTGACCAACTACGAGCACCGTGGTGGTTACCAGGCTCTGCGGTCCGCCCTGCAGATGGCGCCGGCCGACGTCGTCACGACGGTCAAGGACTCGGGGCTGCGTGGCCGGGGCGGGGCGGGCTTTCCGACCGGGATGAAGTGGAGCTTCATCCCGCAGGACAACCCCAAGCCGAAGTACCTGGTGGTCAACGCCGACGAGTCCGAACCGGGGACCTGCAAGGACATCCCCCTGATGATGGCCTCACCGCACACCCTGGTCGAAGGCGTGATCATCTCGTCGTACGCCATCCGGGCCAACTTCGCGTTCATCTACGTCCGCGGGGAGGTGCTGCACGTCGTACGCCGCCTGCAGCAGGCCGTCCGCGAGGCCTACTCGGCGGGCTACGCCGGCAAGAACATCCTGGGCACCGGCTACGACCTCGAGATCATCGTGCACGCGGGGGCCGGGGCGTACATCTGCGGCGAGGAGACCGCTCTGCTCGACTCACTCGAGGGCCGGCGCGGACAGCCTCGGCTTCGGCCGCCCTTCCCGGCGGTGGCCGGGCTCTACGCCAGCCCGACGGTGATCAACAACGTCGAGTCGATCGCGTCGGTGCCCAGCATCGTGGCCAACGGAGCTGAGTGGTTCGCCTCGATGGGCACCGAGAAGTCCAAGGGCATGACCATCTACTCCCTGTCCGGCCACGTCGCCCAGCCCGGTCAGTTCGAGGCCCCGCTGGGCATCACGCTGCGGCAGCTGCTCGACCTGGCCGGAGGCATCCGCGAAGGCCACGAGCTGAAGTTCTGGACGCCCGGCGGCTCCTCCACCCCGATGCTCACGCCGGAGCACCTGGACGTGCCGCTGGACTACGAGGGGGTGGCCAGCGTGAAGTCGATGCTCGGCACCAAGGCGCTGCAGTGCTTCGACGAGACCACCTCGGTGGTCCGGACCGTGCTGCGCTGGACCGAGTTCTACAAGCACGAGTCCTGTGGGAAGTGCACCCCGTGCCGAGAGGGCACCTGGTGGCTGGTTCAGATCCTGCAGCGGATGGAAGCCGGTCAAGGCCAGCCCGGTGACATCGAGAAGCTGCTCGACCTGTGCGAGAACATCCTCGGCAGGTCCTTCTGCGCCCTCGGCGACGGCGCCACCTCGCCGATCAGCTCGGCAATCAAGTACTTCCGTCCCGAGTTCGAGGCCGCCATGCACACCCCGGCCTGGGAGCTCTTCCCCTACGAGCGCAGCACCATCTTCGTCCGCGAGCCGGCAGGAGTCTCCGCATGACCGTGACGTCGAACCGGCCCGGTGAGGTCGCCGAGCGCGACAACCTGGTCACGCTGACCATCGACGACATCGAGGTCTCGGTGCCCAAGGGCACGTTGGCCATCCGGGCGGCCGAGCTGATCGGCGTCGAGGTGCCCCGGTTCTGCGACCACCCGCTGCTCGAGCCGGTCGGCGCCTGCCGCCAGTGCCTGGTCGAGGTGCCCGACGCGGGCAACGGGCGCGGGATCCCCAAGCCCCAGGCCTCCTGCACCCTCGAGGTCGCCCCGGGGATGAAGATCAACACCCAGCTGACCTCGCCGGTCGCCGACAAGGCCCAGCACGGGAACATGGAGTTCCTGCTGGTCAACCACCCGTTGGACTGCCCGATCTGCGACAAGGGCGGCGAGTGCCCGCTGCAGAACCAGGCCATGTCGCACGGCTATGCCGAGACCCGGTTCACCGACCTCAAGCGGACCTATCCCAAGCCGGTCAACATCTCGGCCAACGTGTTGCTGGACCGCGAGCGCTGCGTGCTCTGTGCCCGCTGTACCCGGTTCTCCGAGCAGATCGCCGGTGACCCGTTCATCGCTCTGATCGAGCGCGGCGCCCTGCAGCAGGTCGGCATCTACGAGAAGGAACCGCTCAACTCCTACTTCTCGGGCAACACCATCCAGATCTGCCCGGTCGGAGCGCTGACCAGCGCGGCGTACCGGTTCCGGTCCCGCCCGTTCGACCTCATCTCCACCCCGTCCGTCGCCGAGCACGACGCCTGCGGCTCGGCCATCCGGGTCGACCACCGGCGCGGCGCGGTGATGCGCCGCCTGGCCGGGGACGATCCCGAGGTCAACGAGGAGTGGATCACCGACAAGGACCGGTTCGCCTTCGCGTACGGCCGCGGTGACGACCGGCTGACCCGCCCCCTCGTACGCGAGGGCGACGTGCTGCGTCCGGCGTCGTGGCCCGAGGCGATCGACGTGGCCGTCCGCGGGTTGAAGGCGGCCGGCGTCACCGCGGAGCGCGAGGGTTCAAGGGGGTCGTCCCCCTTCGGCAATCGGGTGGGCGTGCTGACCGGCGGTCGGCTGACCTTGGAGGACGCGTACGCCTACTCCAAGTTCGCCCGCGCGGTGCTCGGCACCAACAACATCGACTTCCGGGCCCGTCAGCACTCCGACGAGGAGGCCGACTTCTTGGCTCACGTGGTCGCGGGCTCCGGTCGCGGAGTCACCTTCGCCGAGCTCGAGACCGCCAGCTCGGTGCTGATGGTCTGCTTCGAGCCCGAGGAGGAGGCCGGCGCGGTGTTCCTCCGGCTGCGCAAGGCCAACCGCAAGCACGGTCTCCGGTCCTGGACGCTCGCTCCGTTCCTCAGCGACGGTGCCCGCAAGCTGGGCGCCGAGCTGATCGCCGTCGTCCCGGGCGGCGAGGCCGCCCTGCTCGATGGCCTGGCTGCCGCTGATCGTCGCCGGCCCGGCGCAGGCCCTTCGACAAGCTCAGGGACCGTGTTGGGCTCAGGGGGCGTGGAGCTGGATGCCGACTCGGTGATCTTGGTCGGAGAACGCGCCGCCGGCCAGTCCGGCACGCTCAGCGCCCTGCACCGGCTCAGCGAACGGACCGGGGCCCGGCTCGCCTGGATCCCCCGGCGCGCCGGTGACCGCGGCGCCGTCGAAGCCGGCTGCCTGCCCAACCTGCTGCCCGGCGGCCGACCGGTCACCGACGCGGCGGCCCGCGTCGACACCCAGACCACCTGGGGCGTCGCCTCGCTGTCTGCGCTGAAAGGCCGCGACGCCGACGAGATGCTCATCTCGGCCGCCGATGACGAGCTCCGTGCGCTGGTCGTGGCCGGGGTCGACCCGAGTGACTTCGTCGACCCGGTGGCCACCCTCGAGGGCCTCGAGGCGGTCGACTTCGTGGTCAGCATCGAGACCCGAGCCTCGCTGGTCACCGAGCGGGCCGACGTGGTGCTGCCCGTCTCGCTGATCCACGAGCGCTCCGGCAGCTTCGTGAACTGGGAGGGTCGGGAACGACCGTTCGGGGTGGTGATCAAGCAGCCCAACGCCATGTCCGACCTGCGGGTGCTGGCCGCGCTGGCCGATGGTCTGGGCACCGACCTGGGTTTCCGGACCGCCGCCCAGGCTCGGGCCGAGCTCGACGAGCTGGGGGCTTGGGACGGCGTGCGTGCTGCCGCCCCGGACTACCCGGCCGCGGAGCCGACGACGACGACCGGACCGACCGAGGTGCTGCTCGGCACCTGGCGGATGGCCCTCGATGACAGCCGCAGCCTCGACGGGGAGCCGTTCCTGTCCGCCACCGCCCGCACGCCGGTCGCCCGGCTCAGCCCACGCACCGCACTGGCCGCGGGCATCACCGGACTGGTCACCGTGGCCAACGACCGCGGCTCCATCACACTGCCGGTGGTGGTCGAGGCGGCCATGACCGACGGTGTGGTGTGGCTGCCGACCAAGTCGGTGGACAACGCGATCTCGCAACATCTGGCCGCCAGCGCCGGTGACCTGGTCACGATCAGCGCTCCCGCCACCGATGCACCGCACGACCTGGAGGTCGCCCCGTGACCCCGCTGGATCTCACGCCGTTCTTCAACGACCGCTGGTGGGTGGTGCTGATCAAGGCGCTGTTCGCCTTCGTCGTGCTGCTGGTCCTGACCTTGTTCACGATCTGGTACGAGCGGCGCGTGGTGGCCTTCATGCAGCACCGCAAGGGGCCGAACATGAACGGTCCCTTCGGCTTGCTGCAGTCGCTGGCCGACGGCATGAAGCTGATGTTCAAGGAGGACTTCACCCCGACCGCGGCCGACAAGCTGGTCTTCATGCTGGCCCCGTTCGTGGTGGCGGTGCCGGCCATCACCGCCTTCGCCGTGATCCCGATCGCCGGCGAGGTCCGGGTCCCGTTCACCGACATCGTCACGCCGCTCCAGGTCACCGATCTGCCCGTGTCGGTGCTCTTCGTGGTGGCGATCGCCTCGATCGGCGTCTACGGCATCGTGCTGGCCGGCTGGTCGTCGGGCTCCACGTACGCGCTGCTCGGTGCCCTGCGCTCTAGCGCCCAGGTGATCAGCTACGAGGTCGCCATGGGGCTGGCCCTGGTCGCGGTCTTCCTCTACTCCGGTTCGCTGTCCACCTCCGAGATCGTCGCCCAGCAGGCCGAGCCGAACGTGGCCATCTTCGGGCAGAACATCCCGCTCTGGTACGCCGTCCAGCTGCTCCCGTCGTTCGTCATCTACCTGATCTCGATGGTCGGCGAGACCAACCGGGCCCCGTTCGACCTGCCCGAGGCCGAGGGCGAGCTGGTCGGTGGCTTCCACACCGAGTACTCCTCGATGCGCTTCGCCATGTTCTTCATGGCCGAGTACATGAACATGATCACGGTCTCGGCGCTGGCTGCCACGCTCTTCCTCGGCGGCTACCACGCACCGCTGCCGTTCAACCTGATCCCCGGGCTGGACTCCGGCTACTGGGGCGTCTTGTGGTTCGTGCTCAAGGTCTTGGTCATGCTCTTCATCTTCGTCTGGCTGCGCGGCACCCTGCCCCGGCTGCGCTACGACCAGTTCATGCACTTCGGGTGGAAGTGGCTGATCCCCATCTCCCTGGGCTGGATCGTGCTGGTGGCGATCCTGCGCCAGGGTCGCCGCGAGGGCTGGTTCGGCGGCACCGGATTCTGGATCGCGGCCGTGGTCGTGGTGGTCGTGCTGTTGGCCCTGACCTTCTTCGGCGGCGGTGAGGACACCGACGAGCTGGCCGATGCCGGTCCCGAACCCGAGTTCGACGCCTTCGCCGGTGGCTACCCGGTGCCGCCCACGGGCGGCCAGGTGCTGCCGGAGTTCGCCGGCGTGCTCCGAGACGATGAGCCGCTGGAGGACCCGCCCCCACCGCGGCCGTCGACCGACCATCCTGACCAGCAACAGGGAGCTCAGACCTGATGGGCATCTTCGATCCGATCGCCGGCTTCGGCGTCACCTTCAAGACCATGTTCCGCAAGACCTTCACGCAGGAGTACCCGAACGGTCCGAAGGTCACCGCCCCGCGGTTCCACGGCCGTCACCAGCTCAACCGCTGGCCGGACGGGCTGGAGAAGTGCGTCGGGTGCGAGCTGTGCGCCTGGGCCTGTCCGGCGGACGCCATCTACGTCGAGGGTGCGCAGAACACCGACGACGAGCGGTTCTCCCCGGGGGAGCGCTACGGCCGGGTGTACCAGATCAACTACCTGCGCTGCATCCTGTGTGGTCTGTGCATCGAGGCCTGTCCCACCCGGGCCCTCACCATGACCAACGAGTTCGAGCTGGCCGACGACAGCCGCGCGGCGCTCATCTACGAGAAGTCCGACCTGCTGGCCCCGCTGCTGCCGGGCATGGAGCAGCCGCCGCACGAGCGTCACCTCGGGCCCGACGAGCAGGCCTACTTCCTGGGCCTGCCCTCGACCGGGAAGCCGGATGACCGCGCGGGTGACATCAGTGGGGTGGAGCCCAAGAAGATCAACCAGGGCTATGAGTACAAGCGCAAGCACGCGGCGCGAGGAGGAAAGTGACCGACATGGCCCTTGTGCCCATGGTCACCGGGGCGACGGTGGCCTTCTGGCTGCTGGCCCCGGTGATGATCCTGGGCGCGCTGGGGATGATCCTGTCGCGCAAGCCGGTGCACTCCGCACTGTGCCTGGCCGCGGTGATGATCTCCCTCGCCGTCCAGTACGCCGCCCAGGACGCGCCGTTCCTGTTCGCCGTCCAGATCATCGTCTACACCGGCGCGATCTTGATGCTGTTCTTGTTCGTGCTGATGCTGGTCGGCGTCGACGCCGCGGACTCCCTGGTCGAGACGATCAAGGGCCAGCGCGTGTACGCCGTGCTCGCCGGCCTCGGGTTCGGCAGCCTGCTCGTCTTCGCCGTCGGCAACGCGATCGTCGGCGACCCGATCGGTCTGACCTCGGCCAACACGGAGAACGGTGGCAATGTGCCGGGCATCGCCGCCCTGCTGTTCAACCGCTATGTCTTCGCCTTCGAAGCCACCTCGGCGCTGCTGATCACCGCCGCCGTCGGGGCCATGGTCCTCGCCCACCGCGAGCGGCTGGTCAAGCGCCGTGGCCAGAAGGAGCTTGTGCTGGAGCGGATGAAGCGCTACGCCGAGACCGGTGAGCACCCGGGTCCGCTGCCGACGCCCGGCGTGTTCGCCCGGCACAACGCCGTCGACACCCCGGCTCTGCTGCCCGACGGCACCGAGTCCGCACGCTCGGTCTCGGCGACCCTCCGGGCCCGCGGCGCGATCATGGACAGCCAGGACCTGGTCAAGCCGATCGACCGTACGGTTGCCGCGATCACGCCCGAGTCCGACGACGAAGACGGGGACAACGTATGAGCCCGACCCACTACATCGTCCTCTCGGCCATCCTGTTCACCATCGGGACGGTCGGTTTCATGATCAGGCGCAACGCGATCGTGGCGTTCATGTGCGTCGAGCTGATGCTCAACGCCTCGAACCTCGCGCTGGTCACCTTCTCCCGGATGCACGGAGAGCTCGACGGCCAGATCGCCGCGTTCTTCGTGATGGTCGTGGCCGCTGCCGAGGTCGTGGTCGGACTGGCGATCATCGTGACCATCTTCCGCACTCGACGCTCGGCCTCGGTCGACGACGCCAACTTGTTGAAGTTCTGAGGACCGCACGATGAATCTCCTGGAAGTCGTGACGCCCGTCGCCGCGACCGGTTTCTACCGCTACGCCTGGCTGCTGATCGTGATCCCGGCGCTGAGCGCGGCGGTGCTGTTGCTGATCGGCCGGGCGGGGGACCGGTGGGGCCACTACCTCGGCACCCTGGCCCCGATCGCCTCCTTCGCCATCGGCGTCTGCTACTTCGCCAAGCTGCTCGGTTCCGACGAGGCGTCCCGGTCGGTGTCGCTCCAGCTCTACGACTGGATCTCCAGCGGGCGCTGGCACATCACCGCGGGGCTGCAGATCGATCAGCTGTCGATCGTCTTCGTGCTGCTGATCACCGGCGTCGGCAGCCTGATCCACGTCTACTCCATCGGCTACATGGCCCACGACGAGCGGCGGCGGCGCTTCTTCGGGTTCCTCAACCTGTTCATCGCCTCCATGCTGTTGCTGGTGCTGGCCGACAACTACCTGGTGCTGTTCGTCGGCTGGGAGGGGGTCGGCCTGGCGTCCTACCTGCTGATCGGCTTCTGGCAGCACAAACCGACCGCCGCGACCGCGGCCAAGAAGGCGTTCGTGGTCAACCGGGTCGGTGACCTCGGTATGTCGATCGCGATCATGCTGATGCTGGCCAGCTTCGGCTCGTCGGCCTTCCTCGACGTCAATGCCGGCATGGAGCGGGCGGACGGCACCACAGCCACCCTGCTGGGGTTGCTGCTGCTGCTCGGCGCCTGCGGCAAATCGGCTCAGGTGCCGCTGCAGTCCTGGCTGCTCGATGCCATGGAGGGCCCGACCCCGGTCTCCGCCCTGATTCACGCGGCCACCATGGTCACCGCCGGGGTCTACCTGGTCACCCGCAGCCATGCCGTCTTCGCCCAGACCGAGGCCGCGAGCACGGCCGTGGTCATCGTCGGCACGGTCACGCTGCTGGCGGGCGCCTGGATCGGTTGTGCCAAGGACGACATCAAGAAGGCCCTGGCCGGCTCGACCATGTCCCAGATCGGCTACATGATGCTGGCGGCCGGGATCGGCCCGGCCGGTTACGCGTTCGCCATCTTCCACCTGCTCACCCACGGCTTCTTCAAGGCCAACATGTTCCTCGGCGCCGGCTCGGTGATGCACGGGATGAACGACGACGTGAACATGCGCCACTACGGTGCGCTGTCCAAGGCGATGCCGATCACCTTCTTCACCTTCGCGGCGGGCTACCTGGCGATCATCGGCTTCCCGTTCTTCGCCGGCTACTACTCCAAGGACCACATCATCGAGGCCGCCTTCGAGCACAACACCCTGGTCGGGGTGCTGGCCCTGCTCGGCGCCGGCGTCACCGCCTTCTACATGACCAGGTTGATGCTGATGACGTTCCTCGGTCAGAAGCGCTGGCAGCGCGGCGTGCACCCGCACGAGTCGCCGCTGGTGATGACCGTGCCGCTGATCGTGCTCGGGGTGGCTTCGGTCGGAGCCGGTCTCGCCCTCAACAACTGGATCGGCGCCTGGCTCGATCCCGCCGTCGGCGGCAACCACGCCGAAGGTGAGCAGCCGGGTCTGCTGCACTTCTCCCTGGTCGGCGTGGTCACCCTGGTGGTCGTGGCGGCCGGTGTGGCGGTCAGCGTCTGGCTCTTCGGACCCAAGCGTCAGATCCCCGTGCTGCAGCCGGCCAGCCGTTCACCGCTCACCCTGGTGGGCCGCAACGACCTCTACGGAGACGCGTTCAACGAGACGATCCTGATGCGGCCGGGTCAGCAGCTGACCGCCGGCCTGGTCCGGCTGGAGGATCGCGGCATCGACGGCACGGTGAACGGCACCGGTGCGGTGATCGCCGGCTTGTCGTCTCGACTACGGCGCGTGCAGAACGGCTTCGTCCGCTCGTACGCCTTGACCATGATGGCGGGGGCCGCCGTCGTCGGCGCCGTCATCGTTCTCGGCCGGCTGGGCTGAGGGGGACGGAAGACATGACTACTCTGCCTCTGCTCACGATCTTGGCCGCGCTGCCGGCGGTCGGTGGCCTGCTGCTCGTGCTGGCCGGCAACAAAGCGGCCAAGCAGGTCGCTCTCGCGGTCTCGCTGGTCACCTTGGTGCTCGCTGCGGTGATCGCTTCTCAGTTCACCCCGGGTGGCGGCATGCAGCTCACCGAGCAGGTCCGCTGGATCAAGCCGCTCGGCGCCTACTACGCCCTCGGGCTGGACGGCATCGGGCTGACCCTGGTGCTGCTGGTGGTCATCGTGACCCCGGTCGTGATCCTCGCCTCCTGGCGCGACTTCGACAGCGCCGGGGTGCCGGACGCCGGCGCCGCCGTCGTGACGCCGAAGTACGACAGCCGGGTGTTCTTCGCGCTCGTGCTGGCCGTCGAGACCTGCGCGCTGTTCCTGTTCCTGTCCACCGACGTCTTCTTGTTCTACGTGTTCTTCGAGGTCATCCTCATCCCGATGTACTTCCTGATCGGCGGCTTCGGGCCGGGGCCGCGACGCTCGTACGCGGCCGCAAAATTCTTGATCTTCGGTCTGCTCGGCGGCTTCGTGATGCTGGCGTCGGTGATCGGGCTCTACGTCCAGTCGGCCAAGGTCGGCGAGCCGAGCTACCTGCTCAGCGCGATGAGCCAGCTCGAGCTGGGTACCGGCACAGAGCGGTGGCTGTTCATCGGCTTCATGTTCGCCTTCGCGATCAAGGCGCCGCTGGTGCCGCTGCACACCTGGCTGCCCGATGCGGCCGAGGAGTCCAGTCCGGGCGGCGCCACCATGATGGTCGGCGTGATGGACAAGATCGGCACCTTCGGGATGATCCGGTTCTGCCTCGGGCTGTTCCCCGAGGCCAGCCAGTGGGCCACGCCGGTGGTCTTGATCCTGGCCACCATCTCCATCCTCTACGGCGCCATCTTGGCCATCGGCAGCAAAGACATCATGCGCTTCGTCGCCTACACCTCGATCAGCCACTTCGGCTTCATCGTGCTGGGCATCTTCGCCTTCACGAGCCAGAGCCTGACCGGCTCGACGCTCTACATGCTCAACCACGGGCTCTCGACCGCCGCGCTGTTCGTGGCCGCCGGCTACCTGATCAAGCGCCGGGGCTCGCGCAACATCGCCGACTACGGCGGTGTGCAGAAGGTCGCACCGGTGCTGGCCGGCCTGATGCTCTTCGCCGGGCTCTCCACCTTGTCGCTGCCGGGTCTGTCCAGCTTCGTCTCCGAGTTCATGGTGCTGGCCGGCACGTTCAGTCGGCATCCGGCGTACGCGGCGGTCTCGACGCTGGCCATCGTGCTGGCCGCGCTCTACATCTTGATCATGTACCAGCGGGTCATGACCGGACCGCTGCGCCCCGAGGTCGAGGCGACCGTGACCAGCGATGTGGACGGCCGCGAACGGCTGGCCATGGTGCCGTTGGTCATCCTCATCGTCTTCCTCGGCCTGTTCCCGAAACCCATGCTCGCGGTCATCGAGCCGGCCGTGCAGGCCACCATGCAACACGTGGGCGTGACTGACCCGCAACCCCGAGTGAGTGCGGAGGGAGGTCGCTGATGACCGCATTGAACCCCCTGGAGATCACCGCGCCGGTGATCGAGTACGGCCTGCTGATGCCGTTCATCGTCATCTTCGCCGGGGCCTGTCTCGGCGTGCTGGTCGAGGCCCTGGTGCCCCGGGACCTGCGCCGGATGGGTCAGATCGCCGTCACCTTCTTGGCCATCTTCGTCGCCTTCGCCCTGACCTTGCTGAACTGGTGGGGAACCCAGAGCGCGATCACCGCGGTCGGATCGCTGGCGGTCGACGGGCCGACCTACTTCATGTGGGCGATCCTGCTGATCTTCGGCGCCATCTCGATCTTGATGTTCGCCGAGCGCAAGGTGGACAACGCGAGCGTCTTCGCCGCCCAGGCTTCGGCGGTGCCGGGCACCGCAGCCGAGCGGGAGGCGATCGCGGTCAAGGCCGAGCACACCGAGGTCTTCCCGCTGGCGCTGTTCGCGCTGTCGGGCATGATGCTCTTCCCGGCCTCGAACGACTTGATCACGATGTTCGTCGCCCTGGAGATCTTGTCGCTGCCGCTCTACCTGCTGTGCGGGCTGGCTCGGCGCCGGCGGCTGCTGTCGCAGGAGTCGGCGCTGAAGTACTTCATGCTCGGCGCACTGTCCTCGGCGTTCTTCGTCTACGGCGCGGCGCTGCTCTACGGCTATTCCGGCTCGTTCACCCTGTCGGCCATCGACGACGCGATCCGGGCCGGCACCCAGGGCGTCGGACTGCTGCTGGCGGGCATGGGTCTGATCGGGATCGGGTTGCTGTTCAAGTTCGGCGCCGTCCCGTTCCACTCCTGGACCCCGGACGTCTACTCTGGCGCGCCGACCCCGGTGACCGGCTTCATGGCTGCCTGCACCAAGATCGCCGCCATCGGGGCCCTGATGCGGGTCTTCTACGTCGGCCTCGGGGCCGACCGCTGGGACTGGCAGCCGCTGATGTCGATCGTCGCGGTGGCCACCATGGCTCTCGGCTCCGTCCTGGCCATCACCCAGACCGACGTGAAGCGGATGCTGGCCTACTCCTCGATCGCCCACGCCGGGTTCATCATGACGGCATTCGTCGGGGCGTCGCAGGCCGCCAGCGGTTCGCCGGCCGGGGCCTTGACCAGCATCTCCTCGGTGATGTTCTACCTGGTGGCCTACGGGGCGGCGACGATCGGCGCCTTCGCAGTCGTGACCATGGTCCGTGATCCCAGCGGTGAGGCCACGTTGCTGTCGAGCTGGGTCGGCCTGGGCCGCCGGTCGCCGCTGGCTGCGGTGGTCTTCTCCATCTTCATGCTCAGCTTCGCCGGCATCCCGCTGACCAGCGGCTTCATCGGCAAGTGGGCGGTCTTCGCCTCCGCCTGGACCGGCGGAGCACACTGGCTCGTGGTGGTCGCCGTGGTGATCAGCGTGATCGCCGCCTTCTTCTACATCCGGGTCATCGTGCTGATGTTCTTCACCGATGCGACCGAGACCCGGACCGAGGTCGTACGCCCGGGTTGGTCAACGCTTGTGGCGGTCGGAGTTGGAGTGGTCGCTACTGTGGCGTTTGGTGTTTTTCCCGGCCCGTTGCTGGATCTTGCTCAGCATGCGGGTGAGTTCATCCGCTGACGCCGGTGCCGACGCCTTGGAGATAGCTGGATGGGCCGGGCCCGGTCGGGTCTGAAGGGATGAGAGACGTGCTGGCAGAACAGACCCGCGACGAGGTCTTCGCGATGGATGTGCGCGCCCAACTCGACGCTTGCGAGGTCGCTCTGCTGCAGGCCGCTGAGGCCGGCACTCCGATGGTCACCGAGGCGGCCCAACACATCATCGCCGCGGGCGGCAAGCGGTTCCGGCCGTTGCTGGTCATCCTCGGATCGCACATCGGGCCCACCGCGGTCGTCGAGGACGTCATCAAGGCCGCGGTCGTGGTGGAGCTCACCCACGTCGCCAGCCTCTACCACGACGACGTGATGGACGAGGCCGCGCTGCGCCGCGGCTCGACGAGTGCGAACTCCCGCTGGGGCAACACGGTGGCCATCCTGGTCGGGGACCTGCTCTTCGCCCGGGCCTCGGACATCGTGGCCGACCTCGGTCCCGAGTTCGTCCGGCTGCAGGCGCGGACGTTCGCCCGGCTGGTCCAGGGCCAGATCGCCGAGACCGTCGGACCCAGCGAGGATCAGGACCCGCTCGACCACTACCTGCAGGTGGTGGCCGACAAGACCGGGTCGCTGATCGCCACCTCGGCCCTGTTCGGGGCCAAGATCTCCGGTGCCGCTCCGGAGGTGCAACAGGTGATGGCCGAGTTCGGGGAGCAGATCGGACTGGTCTTCCAGCTCAGTGACGACATCATCGACATCACCAGCGACGTGACCGGCAAGACGCCGGGCACCGACCTGCGGGAGGGGATCCCCACCCTTCCCACCTTGTTGGCCCGCAAGTCCACCGACCCGGGGGACGCCCGGCTGCTCAGCCTGCTCGACTCGGACCTGCACGACGATGCCGCCCTCAGCGAGGTGCTCGGCCTGCTGCGCCGCCACCGCTCGATCGACCAGGCGCGGGCCGAGGTCGGGCGGCGGGCCCAGGCCGCTCGGGACCTGCTCGACCCGCTCCCGCACGGCCCGGCCCGGTCGGCGCTCGAGGAGCTCTGCGACACGGTGGTCACCCGCTCGGCCTAGCCGGGGCGATGCTGGTTCTGCGTCACTGCTACATCTGATCCGCGCTCAGCCGGGGGGCAGGCCGGCACAGCATTAGAGTGGCCGGATGGGTGAGCAGTCCTGGTCGGACGCCGAGGTCTCGCACGGCCGCATTCTCGTGGTCACCGACAACCCGATCAGCCGGGCCATGGTGCCGCTGGCCGGGGTCCTGCGCCGGCCGCTGCAGGTGCTTGCCGACGACCGGGCGGTCGAGGAGCTGCGGACCGCCGGACTGACCGGCGACGACGCGGTCGTTCTCTGCGACCACGACACGCCCGGTCGCGACGACCTGCTGCGCATCGCCCTCGATGCCGAGACCCGCTACGTCGCCATGCTCGGCAATCGGCAGCGGGCCCGGCGCACCTACGACGAGCTCGCCGTGACCTGCTCCGAGGCGGCACTCGCTCGGTTGCACGTGCCGGCCGGCCTGAACATCGGCGGAAAGAGCCCGGCCGAGATCGCCTTCTCCGTGCTGGCCGAGATCGTGGCCGACTCGTACGGGCGTTCTGGCGGACCTATGCGCGGCTGACCACGATCTCGGTGTGGCGGTCGTGCTGGTGGGAGTCGCCGCCGTCGACCAGCAGGTCGGCGTCGCGCCACGGCTCGTACGCGATCACGTGGGCGTTCTCCTCGGCCATCCAGCGCCGGTAGCCCGACGGTGAGTCCTCGCCCGCGGCCACCCGGGCGGCGTTGCGTGCCGCCCGGGTGGGCTCGTCGGTCTCGACCCAGATGACAAGGTCCAGCTCGCGGCGTACGGAGGGCTGGCTCGCCCCGACCCCTTCGACGACCAGGAACTCGAGGCCCCCGCGCAGCTCGATCGCCCCCTCGCGACCTCGGGCCTGCCACTGTGGCGGCCGGTAGCGCAACGGATCGCCGGCCCTGACGACGGGCAGCACGTCGGCGACCAGGAGCTCGTCCCACGCGAAGACGCCCTGGTGCCAGGCCAGGTCGTCGGTGTGCAGGACGTCGGCCGAGCCCAAGCTGGCGACGAGACGACGGCCCAAGGTGGTCTTGCCGCTCGAGCTGTGACCGTTCACGGCGATGACGACCGGGCGGGAGCTGGAGCTGGAGCTGGATCGCAGCTGGGCCAGGAAGTCGGTCCAGCGCACCACCGTCCAGCCCAGGTTCACCAGATCTTCACCCGGGACGCCTCGTCCAGCCACAGCGCGTCGGTCTCGGTGACGGCGAACGCGGCGTAGAACTCGTCCAGGTTCCGGACGATCTGGTTGCACCGGAACTCACCGGGGGAGTGCGGGTCGGTGGCCAGCCGCTGCAGCACCATCTCGTCGCGCGACTTCGACTGCCAGATCGCGCCCCAGCTCAAGAACAGGCGCTGGTCGGGCGAATAGCCGTCGAGCTCGCTCGGCTCTGTCTCGGCGTTGGCGATCTGGTAGGCCTTGTAGGCAATCGACAGGCCGCCCAGATCGCCGATGTTCTCCCCGATGGTCAGCTCGCCGTTGACGTGCCGGCCCGGAGTCTGCGCCGGCTCGAGCGCGCTGTACTGCTCGATCAGGACCGCGGTGCGTTCCTCGAACGCCTCCCGGTCCTTGTCGGTCCACCAGTTCTCCAGCTTGCCGTCACCGTCGCAGGTCGAGCCCTGGTCGTCGAAGCCGTGGCCGATCTCGTGGCCGATCACCGCCCCGATGCCGCCGTAGTTGACGGCGTCGTCGGCGTGCTCGTTGAAGAACGGCGGCTGCAAGATGGCGGCCGGGAAGACGATCTCGTTCTTCAGCGGGTGGTAGTAGGCGTTGACCGTCTGGGGCGTCATCAGCCATTCCTCGCGGTCGATCGGCTCACCGATCTTGCTCAGGGAGCGGTTGATCTCGAACCCGGCCGTACGCATCACGTTGCCGAGCAGGTCGTCCCGCCTGATCTCCAGTGAGGAGTAGTCGCGCCACTTGGTCGGGTAGCCGATGTGCGGTCGGAACTTGGACAGCTTGTCCAGCGCCCGGTCCTTGGTCTCGTCGGTCATCCAGTCCAGGTCGAGGATGGAGCGCCGGTACGCCTCGATCAGGTTGGCCACCAAGGTGTCCATCCGCTCCTTGGCCACGGGCGAGAAGTGCCGCTCGACGTAGACCTTGCCGACCGCCTCACCCAGGGACTCCTCGACCAGCCCAACCCCGCGCTTCCACCGCTCCTTGAGCTCCGGAGTGCCCGACAGAACGGTGCCGTAGAACCGGAAGCGCTCGTTCACCAGGGCCCGGGACAGGTAGGGCGACAGCGAGGAGATGAGCTTCCAGCGAGCCCACGACCGCCAGGCCGGCAGCCGGTCCTCGGTGAGCAGGGCGGCGACCTCGACGAAGAACGTCGGCTGCATGACGACCAGCTCGGCCATCGTCGCCTCGTCGATCTCGGCCCCGGCCATGAACGCGCGCCACTGCAGGCCCGGGGCGCTGGCCACGAAGTCGGCCAGCGGCATCAGGTTGTACATCTGCCGGATGTCTCGGCAGCGGACCTTGTCCCAGTGGGTGGCGGCGATCGCGGTCTCCAGGTCGAACACCTGCTGGGCCTGACCGGCGGCGTCGTCCAACCCCACCAGCTCGAACACCGACGCGATGTGGTTCTGGTACTGCTGGCGGATCTCGACGTAGCTGTCCAGCCGGTAGTACTCCTCGTCGGGCAGCCCCAGGCCACCTTGACCGACGAACATCACGTAGCGGTTCGGGTCGCCCGGGTCGGACTCGGCGTCGAAGGAGGTCAGACCGGCGACCGCGCGCCGGGTGAAGCCGCCGAGCAGACGCATCAGCTCCTCGGTCGAGCTGACCGCGTCGATCCGGCGCAGGGGTGGGGCCAGCGGGGTGACCCCGGCGGCTTCGATCGCCTCCTCGTCCATGAAGCTGGCGTAGAGGTCGGCGATCTTGGTCTCCACGCTGCCCGGAGGACCGGGCTCGACGGTGGTGATGATGTCGCGTACGGCGGCCTCGGCCTGGTCACGCAGCTCGACGAACGCCCCGATGATCGGCTTGTCCGGCGGAATGTCGGACTGGTCGAGCCAACGGCCGTTGACGTGGCGGAACAGGTCGTCTTGCACCCGGACCGACTGGTCGAAGGTCGAGAAGTCGATGGCGGGGGTGGGGGCGTCAGTCACACCGATGATGGTATTGCCCCACCCCAGCGACCGATCTCAGGACGGCCAGGTGACCTTGAGCGAGTTGGAGTTGGCCGAGGTCCGGGCGAAGGCGTTGCCGGTCAGCGTCGCGCCGGTGCAGCGACCGGTGCGCCCGCCCTGGGTGCAGGTCCCGTTGAGGCTCAGCCGGATCGGGATCTCGACCTGGACCAGGCTGCCGAACACCCTGACCTTGGCCTTCTTGAACGGGTCGGCACCGCGCTGGTTCCAGTCGATGGTGCCGTTGCGCCACTTGACGCTGCTCGAGGTCCACCGGTTGGGGCAGTTCGACGGCTTGCTGCTGCTGCTCTTGATGCACTTCTTGTAGCTCTTCTTGACCGCAGCGGTGGCCGCCTTCTTCCCGCTCTTGGTCACGGTGGGATAGAGCGCCGAGGTGAGGACGGTGTCGGTGGGGCTCTTCACCGTCACCGTGCTCTTGGAGCCGTAGCTCATGTACTTCAACCCGGTGGTGAAGTTGTACGACCCGGGCAGCAGGTAGACCGTGCTGGAGCTGACCTTGGTGCCGTTGATGTTCAGCGGGATGGACTTGGCTCGGATGAGTGCGACGTTGACCTCGTTGACCACCGTGCCGAGCTTCCAGCCACCGCCCACCTGGGTGACGTCGAAGGACTCGCTGACCTGGCTGGTGCCGACCATGTAGGTGGCCGAAACCGTCGTGGCACTCGGATCGTCGACGGCCGGAACCTGGATGTTGGTGATCGGCGCCCGCTTGCGGGAGTCGGCCATCACCTTCGCGGTGAGCAGGGTGTCGTCGGGGACCGGCTCGGCGCCGTAGGAGAGGGCCGTGGCCACGTCTCCGGAAGCCACGGCCTGCAGGTAGGCGGTCACGGCGTCGGACGCCTTGGCCCCGCTGGCCTGGGACGGCGGGTCGGTCGGGTCCTGTGACGGGTCCTGGGAGGGGTCCTGCTGGGTGCTGGTGGTGGGCTGGGTGGTCACCACGGGGACGTTGTCGCGGGAGAGGGCGACGGCTCCGGCGATGCCGGCGATGATCAGGGCGAGCACGGCTGCGCCGATGATGATCGGCAGCTTGTTCGTGCGCTTGGGCGGCGGACCCCCCGGAGCGGCCATCGGCTGCCCCGGCTGGCCCGGCTGGCCCGGCTGGCCCGGCTGCCCGGGACCCGGACCGTACGGACCCTGCGGTTGGTTGCCGGCGAAAGGTCCGAATCCGTAGCCCGCACCCGGTGGCGGGGTGGGGCTGCCGGCGGAGTAGCCCGGCTGGCCCGGCCAACCCGGCTGGGCCGGGTTGCCGTAGCCCTGAGGCGGCGGCCCGTACGGTCCAGGTCCGGCAGGTCCGTTGGCGCTCGGCTGGGAGCCCGGGGCACTGCCGTAGCTCGGCGGCTCCCCGTAGGGCCCCTGGCCCTGCGGCCCCGGGCCCTGCGGTCCCTGAGGCCCTTGCGGGTTCTGCGGTCCCTGGGGCCCTTGCGGTCCCTGACCCCGCGGCCCGTACGGTCCCTGGGGTCCCCCGCCGTAGGGGTTGTTCTCGCTCATCGTGACTCTCCTGCCGGGTGGTGCCTGTGAGCGCAAACTCTAGTCAGCAACCGCGTCAGTTTCTGCGACCACGAAATTTCGGGCCGGATGTTCCCCCCAACCGTTATCTGGGTCTCGGGTCAGGTCTCGCGGGTCTTGGGTGAGGACTCTTCGGTGCGGGCGGGGTCGCTCTCCGGCAGGTCGCCGAGGACCTCGTCGATCCGGCTCAGAGCCTCGGCCGGGATCTCGACCCCGCTGGCCTTGACGTTCTCATGCACCTGGTCCGGCCGAGATGCCCCGATGATGGCGGTGGCCACGTTCGGGTTCTGCAGCACCCAGGCGATCGCGAGCTGGGCCATCGACAGCCCCACCTCGTCGGCGACCGGTTGGAGCTGCTGGACCTTCTCCAACACGTCGTCGCGCATGAAGCGCTTGATCATGTTCGCGCCGCCCTTGTCGTCGGTCGCGCGGGACCCTTCGGGCAATGGCTGCCCCGGCTTGTACTTGCCGGTCAGCACGCCCTGGGCGATCGGTGACCAGACCACCTGGGAGATGCCGAGCTCGGTCGAGGTCGGCACCACCTCGGCCTCGATCACCCGCCAGAGCATCGAGTACTGCGGCTGGTTGGAGATCAGCTGCACGCCGAGCTGGGTGGCCAGCTCGTGGCCGGCCCGCAGCTGGTCGGCGGTCCACTCGCTGACTCCGACGTAGAGCACCTTGCCCTGGCGTACGGCGTCGGCGAAGGCCTGCATCGTCTCTTCGAGCGGCGTCTCGTGGTCGAAGCGGTGCGCTTGGTAGAGGTCGACGTAGTCGGTCTTGAGCCGCTTCAGCGACGCGTTGATCGACTCCAGGATGTGTTTGCGGGACAGGCCGGCGTCGTTGGGACCCTTCGGCCCGGTCGGGCCGAAGACCTTGGTGAAGATCTCGACCGACTCGCGCCGGGTGCCGACCAGCGCGTCGCCGAGGACGGTCTCGGCCTTGGTGTTGGCGTAGACGTCAGCGGTGTCGAAGGTGGTGATGCCGGCATCGAGGGCGGCGCGTACGCACTGGGTGGCGGTGTCGTTCTCGACCTGCGATCCGTGAGTCAGCCAGTTGCCGTAGGTGATCTCGGAGATCTTGAGGCCAGAGTTGCCTAGGTAGCGAAACTTCATACTCCCTGTATAGCGGGAGCGGGCCCTAGGCTGCCGATGTGGGTCCCTTCGACGAGCTCCGTACGCCCCGGCTGCTGCTCCGGCGGTGGCGCGAGGAGGACAAGGCGCCGTTCGCCGCCATGAACGCCGATCCGGAGGTGATGCGCTACTTCGAGGCGACCCTGGACGAGGAGTCCAGCAACGCCTGGGTCGACGTCATCGAGCAGCGTTTCCAGAGCCAGGGTTTCGGGTTGTGGGCGCTGCAGCGTCGCGACGGCGGAGATTTCATCGGGTTCACCGGGCTCAATCCGCTGCCGGCCGGGGTGCCTGGTGCGGGGCAGATGGAGATCGGCTGGCGCCTGGCCCGAACGGCCTGGGGGCACGGCTACGCCACCGAGGCCGCTCGCGCCGCGGCCCGGGTGGGGCTGGTCGAGGCCGGTCTGCCCGAGCTCTGGTCGGTGACGGCCGTCCTCAACCGGCCGTCCCAGGCGGTGATGCGGCGGATCGGCATGACCGAGCACTCGCACTTCGAGCACCCGGCGGTTCCGGTGGGTCACGTGAACCGGCCGCACATCGCCTACCGGCTGCTGAGCTCCCGGGCCGACCCCGTCAGCACCCGATGACTTTGGCGGCTTCGGCCGGTCTGACCTGGCGTGAACAACGGATCCAGCTTCAGCGTCGTCACCCTTGATGAGCAGCCCTATGTCGCGGTGCGTGGCCGGGTGACCATGACCACCTTCGCCAGGGTGGCCGACCGGCTCCCGGAGGTCTTCGGCTGGCTGGCCGGTCGCCACCTGACGCCGGCCGGCCCGCCGTTCTTCCGCTACCGGGTCATCGACATGGAGGCGGAGCTGCTGATCGAGGCCGGCGTGCCGGTCGCCGAGCCGGTGGCGACCGACGGTGACCTCCTGACCGACGTGCTGCCCGCCGGTCGATACGTCACGACGACCTACGTCGGCCATCCCGATGACCTGATCGAGATCACCGATCGCCTGCTGCGCTGGGCCGAGGGGCAGGGTCTGACCTTCGAGCAGCACCCTTCGGCCGAGGGCGAGGTGTGGGGCTGTCGGCTGGAGTGGCTGGAGACCAACCCCCAGGCCGAGCCGGACCCGGCTCGCTGGCAGACCCGCCTCAGCTTCCGGCTGGCCGACTGACCGCCAGGGACCGGCGCTAGACCGGCTCGGCCAGCACCCGGGTCCGGCGAGCCTGGGCGGCGCTGCGCACGCCGCTGACGGTCATGATCATCAAAGCCAGCCAGACCAGGCCGAAGCCCATCCAGCGACCGGTGGACATGTCCTCGCGGAAGTAGAGGATGCCGAGCAGGAACTGCAGGGTCGGCGCCAGGTACTGCAACAGACCGAGGGTGCTGAGCGGCAACCGGGTCGCGGCCGAGGCGAAGAACAGCAGGGGGGCCACGGTGACGGCGCCGGTGGCGACCAGCAGCAGGCTGTGGGCCCAGCCCAGGTGTCCGAAGGTCAGGCCGCCGGTCGTCTGCAGGTAGACCAGGTAGCCCAGCGCGATCGGGGTCAGAAAGCCGGACTCGATGGTCAGGGTCTCGACCGCACCGCCGTTGACCTGCTTCTTGATCACCCCGTACGTGGCGAAGCTGGCCGCCAGCACCAGCGAAATCCACGGCAGCCGGCCGTAGTCGATGGTCAGCACCACGACGGCGACCCCGGCCAGGGCGACACTGACCCACTGCAGGACCGCCATCCGCTCGCGGAGGAAGATCACGCCGACCAGGATCGACAGGATCGGGTTGATGTAGTAACCGAGAGAGGTCTCCACCACATGGCCGTGGTTGACCGCCCAGATGTAGACCCCCCAGTTGACCGAGACGGTCGCGGACGCGATGCCGAGGAGGATCAGGTTGCGACGGCTGGCGATGCGGGCCCACCAGCCGCGCGGCACCACCACGACGATCAGCACGGCCGAGATGACCAGCGACCAGACGACCCGATGAGCCAGCAGCTCCAGGGCGCCGGCCCGGCTGACCAACGGCCAGAACAGCGGCACCGCACCCCACAGGCCGTAGGCGGCTAGCCCGTACGCGACACCCCGACGACGACGGTGCTCGTGATCATCCACCTAGCCGACGAGCCAGGTGTCGCTGCCGTTGATCATCGCCTGCAGTGCGTCGTCGTCGCCGCCTCGCGCCTGGGCCAGGGCGACCTGCTCGCGGGCGAGGTCGTCGTAGGCCGGGGCGTCCACGTCCCGGAAGATCCCGATCGGCGCCCGGTGCAACACACCGGCGTCGGTCAGCCGGGACAGCCCGAAGGCGTACGAGGGGTCGGCCACGTGCGCGTCGTGCACGACCAGGTCCGACGCGTCGACGTCGGCCACCTCGACCACGGTGAACGA
The DNA here is from genome assembly GCA_963740705.1 of uncultured Actinomycetota bacterium. Classification (GTDB taxonomy): domain Bacteria; phylum Actinomycetota; class Actinomycetes; order Propionibacteriales; family Propionibacteriaceae; genus Microlunatus. The sequence goes on along the minus strand of CAVUGB010000003.1, from coordinate 139,620 downwards.
GCCGGTCCTGGGGTCCCGGATGACGCCGAGATGGTCGTCGACGCCGAACCGGATCGGCTCGCCGTGGACCAGCGGGATGATCGCGTCGGCCGAGGTCTCGTTGTCCTTGATCGCGTCGAAGGCGTTGTCGTTGAAGATCGGGCAGTTCTGGTAGATCTCCACGAACGAGGTACCGCGGTGGTCGGCGGCGGCCTTGAGCACCGAGGTGAGGTGCTTGCGGTCGGAGTCGATGGTCCGGGCCACGAAGGTCGCCTCGGCGCCCAGGGCCAGCGAGACCGGGTTGAACGGGTTGTCCAGCGAACCCATCGGCGTCGACTTCGTGACCTTGCCGATCTCGGAGGTGGGGGAGTACTGCCCCTTGGTCAGCCCGTAGATCCGGTTGTTGAACAGCAAGATCGTCAGGTTGACGTTGCGGCGGAGCACGTGGATCAGGTGGTTACCGCCGATCGAGAGCGCATCGCCGTCGCCGGTGATCACGAAGACCGCGGTGTCCGCGCGCGCGGTGGCCACGCCGGTGGCGATCGCGGTGGCGCGTCCGTGGATCGAGTGCATGCCGTAGGAGTCGACGTAGTAGGGGAACCGGGAGGAGCACCCGATGCCCGAGACGATGACCGTGTTCTCCTTCTTGATGCCCAGCTCGGGCATGAAACCCTGGAAGGCGGCCAGCACGGCGTAGTCGCCGCAGCCGGGGCACCACCGGACCTCCTGGTCGCTGGTGAAGTCCTTGCGGGTCAGCGGCTCCAGCGAGAGCGGCACCCCCGCGATCCCCTTGTAGGACGCGGTCTTGTCGGCCGTGGGGGTGGTCGAGGCGATGGCCTCATCGACGGCGGTCACGCGAGGGCTCCTTCGAGCTGGTCGATTTCGGATTCGAGATCAAGGGCGAGCTCGCTGAGCGAGATCGGCAACCCGCGTACGCGGGAGTAGCTGTGGATGTCGACCAGGAACTTCGCCCGCAGCAGCAAGGCCAGCTGCCCCAGGTTCATCTCCGGCACGATCACCCGGTCGTACGACTTCAGGATCGCCCCCAGGTTGGCCGGGAACGGGTTGAGGTGGCGCAGGTGGGTCTGGGCGACCAGCCGGCCGTTCTTGCGGACGCGGCGTACGGCGGCGGTGATCGGCCCGTAGGTCGAGCCCCAACCGAGCACGAGCACGCGGGCGTGGCGGCCCTGCTCGTCAGCCGGGTCGTCGACGACCAGATCCGGGATGTCGCGCACGATGCCGTCGATCTTGGCCTGGCGGGTGCGGACCATCTCTTCGTGGTTGGCCGGGTCGTAGGACACCGCTCCGGTGTCCTTGGCCTTCTCGATGCCGCCGATCCGGTGCTGCAGACCCGCCGTGCCGGGGATGGCCCACGGTCGGGCCAGCGTCTCCTCGTCCCGGCGGTAGGGCAGGAAGACCGGCTTGCCGGCGCGGTCGACGCTGTTGGCCTCGGTGGCGAACCCGGGGTCGATCGTCGCGATCGCGCTCACGTCGGGCACCGGCCAGGGCTCGGCGCCGTTGGCGATGTAGCCGTCGGAGAGCACGATCACCGGGGTGCGGTACTTGATCGCCACCCGGACCGCCTCGATCGCGGTGTCGAAGCAGTCGGCCGGCGACTGCGCGGCGATGACCGGCACGGGCGCCTCACCGTTGCGACCGAACATCACCTGGAGCAGGTCGGCCTGCTCGGTCTTGGTCGGCATGCCCGTGCTCGGGCCGGCGCGCTGCACGTCGATGACGATCAGCGGCAGCTCGGTCATCACGGCGAGGCCGATGGTCTCGGCCTTGAGGGCCACGCCCGGACCGGACGTCGTGGTGACGCCGAGGTGGCCGGCGAAGCTCGCACCCAGGGCGGCGCCGACCCCGGCGATCTCGTCCTCGGCCTGGAAGGTCGTCACGCCGAACCGCTTGTGCTTGCTCAGCTCGTGCAGGACGTCGGAGGCCGGGGTGATCGGGTAGGACCCGAGGAACAGCGGCAGTCCGGCCTTGCGAGCCGCAGTGGTCAGCCCGTACGCCATGGCCAGGTTGCCGGAGATCTGCCGGTAACGACCAGCGGGCATCGGGGCCGGCGCGACCTCGTACGTGACGGCGAAGACCTCGGTCGTCTCGCCGAAGGCGTAGCCGGTCTTGAAGGCGGTGACGTTGGCGTCGCGGATGGCGGGCTTGCTGGCGAACTTGCTGGTCAAGAAGGCCAGGGTGCCCTCGGTCGGGCGGTGGTAGAGCCACGACAGCAGCCCGAGCGCGAACATGTTCTTCGCTCGCGACGCATCCTTCCTCGACAGCCCGAACTCCTTGACGGCCTCGACCGTCATGCCGGTCAGATCCAGGGAGTGCAGCTGGTAGTCGGCCAGCGAGCCGTCCTCCAGGGGACTGGTCGCGTAGCCGACCTTCGACAGGTTGCGCTTGGTGAAGTCAGCGGAGTCGGCGATGATCACCCCGCCGCGGGCCAGGTCGGCGATGTTCGCCTTGAGGGCGGCGGGGTTCATCGCGACCAGCACGTCCGGCCGGTCACCCGGGGTCATGATGTCGTAGTTGGCGAAGTGCAGCTGGAAGCTGGAGACGCCGGGCAGGGTGCCGGCTGGGGCGCGGATCTCGGCCGGGAAGTTCGGCAGGGTGGAGATGTCGTTGCCGAAGACGGCCGAGTCGGAGGTGAAGCGGTCACCCGTCAGCTGCATGCCGTCGCCGGAGTCGCCGGCGAACCGGATCACCACACGGTCGAGGGTGCGGACCTGTTTCACGGGTGATGCCTTCTTCCTTGGCGTAGTTGTCCCCTGAGCGTGGATTCAGGGTTCGGACCAGATGACACCGTGGACGGTTCTCCGCGCTTGGCCATCTGTGGGCCTCGTCCATGATAAGGCGGTCCTAACGGGGTCTTATTCCCATCCAGCCGATGAGAAGGTGTTTCACCCGGTCCGCTGGACTAACGTGGCCGCATGCGGTGGCTCGACTGGTACGGCGACGGGTCGTTGCTGGTGCTCGATGTCGCCCTGGCCTGCTGCGCCTTGGAGTTCGACGCCGCGGCACTCCGGGCGGCCGCGCTTGCGGCCCCGGTCAGCCCGGGTTCGCGCGTCGTCGTGGTCATCTCCGGCACGGTCACCGACCGCCTGGCGCCGGCCGTGGCCGCCCTCGTCGAGGACTGCCGGGAACGCACCGGACGACAGCCGGCGGTGGTCTCGTTCGGGGCGTGCGCCTCCTCCGGCGGGCCGTACTGGGACTCCTACGCTGTGACCAAAGGCATAGACCAGCTGGTCCCGGTCGACGTCTACGTGCCGGGGTGCCCGCCGCCCCCGGAGGCCCTGCAGGCCGTCCTCGACGACCTCACCGAGCGGGCGCTGGCGTGACCGCCCCGCGGACGGTGGCGGCGGCGGAGTGGGTGGCCGCCGTCGAGGCGGCCCGGGTCGACGGGTTCCGTTGCTTCGACTGGCTGGCCTGCGTCGACGAGATCGGTCACCGCGATGTCCTGCGGATCGTGCTGTCGTTGCGCGACCTGGATCGGCCGGAGGAGCCGGAGCTGCTGCTCGCGACCGAGGTGCCGCGGAGCGCACCCGAGGTCGACAGCATCCGATCCATCTTCGCCGGGGCGGCCTGGCACGAACGCGAAGCCGCCGAGCTCTTCGGTGTGCACTTCAACGGCGGAGAGCGGCGGCGGCTGCTGCTCGGGCCGGACTTCGACGGGACGCCGATGCGCAAGGACGAGGTGCTCGGCGCTCGGGCCGGGTCCAGCTGGCCCGGGGCCAAGGAGCCCGGCGAGTCCGACGCCGCGCCGAGCCGGCGCCGGATGGTCCCGCCCGGAGTGCCCGACCCGGCGATCTGGGGTGACCGGGACCCGGCTTCGGTCGAGGCCGGTCCCGCCGAGGTCGCCGAGTCGGCAGTCGGCGGCCGGGTCCGACGGCGGCCCCGGTGACCAGCGCAGACTCGACCCGAGGCACCGGAGCGCCTGCTCACGGCTCGATCCGGTTGATCGAGCCGGCCTGCACCTCCTGCATGATCTGCGCCCGTGAATGTCCCAGCTGGTGCATCGCCATCGACTCGCACACCGAGCCGATCGACAACCTGCCGCCGGGTGCGCGGGAACGGACCCGCAACGTGCTCGACCGGTTCGAGATCGACTGGTCGCTGTGCATGTACTGCGGGATCTGCGTCGACGAATGCCCCTTCGACGCCCTGGAGTGGGTGAGTGACCACACCCTGGCCGCCACGACGCTGGCGCAGCTGACCCACGGGATCCGCGAGCTCGGCTGAGCTGGTCGCGCGGCCTGAGCTTGTCGAACGGCTCGTCAGAGCTTCCGGATCACTCGACCACCGACATCCAGCAGGTGATCAGGCAGTCAGGCGGCGAGCCGGAGCATGAAGTGATCCAGGTCGTAGCCCTGGGACACCGGGTTCCAGCGCACCGTCGGCGGCCCCTCAGCCACGATGTCGTGCCCGAGCAGGGTGGTCAGGAAGATCTCGCTCTCCATGATCGCCAGCGGGGCTCCCGGGCATCGATGGTTGCCGTCGCCGAAGCTCATCAGGGCCGGCGGCACCGATCGAGGCAGCTCCCGGTCGGGACAGAGCCCAAGTGGCTCCGCCCCGACGGTGGCCGTGTCGGCGTTGATCGCCCGCAGATCGAGGTCGATCAACGATCCCGCTGCCAGCGTGGTCGATCCCTCCGCGTCGGTGAGCGCCAACGGCTCCGTCGTGCGGCGGTAGAGGTGACCCACCACCGGCTCGAGGCGCAGTGTCTCCTGCAGGATCATCAGGCGTTCCTCCATCGGGGCCCGGCGATACCGCTCCAGCAGCGGCGGATCGTCGAGCAGGTGCCAGGCGGCCACGGTGATGAACTCCCGCGTGGTCACCATCCCCGCGGCCCCGTACGTCATGCACTCGGTCAAGATGTCGAGATCACTGAAGCCCTGCTCCAGCAGCTGGCTGATCACGTCCTCGCGTGGGTGCCGGCGCCGGGACCGGATCGCTGGCTTGACGTCGAGGTAGAAGAAGCGTCCGGTGGCCGTGGCCAGCTGGACGGTCTTCAGCCAGCCGCGCGGCCCCGTACGCCGCTCCAACGGGTCACGCTGGAAGAAGGTGTCGAGCCGGCGGCTCATGCCGCGTACGGAGGAGTTGGTCAGGCCGACCACCTGGGCCGCGACCTGAACGGCCATCTGCATCGACAGGGTGCTCAGGTCGACGGCCCGCCGACGGTTGACCTGAGCGACCAGCTCGACACTGAAGTGCTCCATCATGTCGCGGTAGTCCTCGGTGACCTTCGGCGCGAACAGCCGGGCCGCCGCCTTGCGCTGCACCCGGTGCTGGTGGCCCTCCAGATAGAGGATGGGCGGCCGCATCGTCCGGGCGCCGCGGTTCGCGCTGCCCATCGAGTCGGCGCCGAAGCCGGCCTGCACCGTCGCCTCGGGCTCGCGGAGGACCTGGCGGGCCACCGCGAAGGAGCGTACGACCCACCGCTCGCCGTCGCTGTCGGCGACGCGCTCCAGTCCGGGACGGGGCTGGCCCGGACGGGCGTCCGGAACGGGGTCGGGGTCGAGCTTGCGGACGGGGCAGCCGAGCGACATGGCACCAGTGTGTCCCCTGGCGAAAACCCGGTTCAGCCGACCAGGTCCGGAGTCAGCTCGCTCAGCCGGGCGGCCCCGAGCTGCATCATGGTCTGCGCCAGGTCGGCGGTGTAGCCCTGCAGCACCTCGGTGACGGCGGCCTCACCGCCCGCCGCCAGGGCCCACAGTGCGGGCCGCCCCACGAACACCGCGCGGGCGCCGAGGGCCAACGCCGCCGCGACGTGCTCGCCGGAGCGCAGTCCGCTGTCGACGTAGACCTCCACCTCGGCGGCGACCGCGGACGCGATGGCCGTCAGGGCCTGGGCGGAGCTGATCGAAGGTCCCATCCGACGGCCGCCATGGGTGGAGACGAGGATCCCCGCCGCGCCGGCGTCGACGCAACGAAGCGCGTCGTCGACTCGCAGCACCCCCTTGACCACGACCGGCAGGTCGCTGAGGTCGCGCAGCCAGCTGATGATCTCGGGTCCGATCGAGGCGTCGGTCTCGGTGCCGGTCGGGCCGGCGGCGGCCAGCTCGGCCGGGGTCAGGTTGGTCATCCGCTGTCGAGCCGGGCCGTCCGGCCAGTGTCGCGGGTTGACCGCCTCGGGCAGCAGAGCGTTCATGTCCACGGTGAGCACCAGGGCCCGAGCCCCGGCCGCCGCCGCCCGGGTGACGAGCAGCTCGGTCAGCGACCGGTCACGGGTGACGTAGACCTGGAACCACCAGGGCGCGCCGGTCGCCGCGATGTCGGCGAACGGGACCGCCGCGTTGGTGGAGACACCCAGCAGGGAGCCCACCGCTCGGGCCGCGCGGGCAGTAGCCACCTCGCCCTCGAGGTGGGCGGCCCGCTGCTGGGCCATTGGCGCGACCAGCACCGGCGTGCGTACGGGCGTGCCCAGGACGGTCGTCGTGGTGTCGATCGTGCTCACGTCGTGCAGCACCCGGGGCCGGAACCGGACGGCCGACCAGGCGGCAGCTCCCTCGGCCGGCCCGGTGCCCGATCCAGCCCCGGTGCTGTAGTAGGCCGCCACCTGGGCCGACAGCACCGCCCGGGCCCGGGTCTCGAAGTCGAGCGGGTCGTTCTCGGTCACGGGCCCATCCAACCCCGCCCCGGCCGGCTCCGGGCGCGAGGTGAGAAAAAAGGCCGTGGCGTCGCCCCAACGGGAGCGGCGCCACGACAGGCTTGCCGATCAGATGAAGTTCTTGTCCGGGTCTGCCTTGAGCTCCTCGGCCTTGTCCTGGGCCGCGTCGAGCACCTCGTCGTAGCGGTCCTGGGCGCTGTCGGCCCCATCGCCCAACGATCCGGCGGCGGAGTCGGCGCCGTCACTGACCGATCCGGCCGCGGAGTCCGCGCCGTCATTGACCGACTCGGCGGCGGAGTCCGCGCCCGCAGAAACCGACTCGGCGGCGGAGTCAACACCCTCGCTGACCGACTCGGCGGCGGAACCGGTGGTGGTGGCCACGGACTCGGCGCCGGAGGAGACGGACTCCTTGAGGTCATCGGCCGCGTCGCCCACCGATGCGGAGGCGTTGTCGGCGGCTTCGGACACCTTGTCGGCGGGGGTGTCATCACCGTCGAACCGGTCCTTGACGTCGCCGATCAGGTCCGCAGCCTTCTCCTTGGCGTCTCCGGCGAGGTCGACGGCCTTGTCCTTCGCATCCCCGGCCAGGTCGACGGCCTTGTCCTTGGCCGCCTCGAGACCCTCCTTGGCCTTCTCCCCGAACTCCTCGGCCTTGTCCTTCAACTCATCGAGGAAACCCATGCTGTGATCCTTACTGTGTGGCCCTGCCCAGCACCGGTGTGCGGGTCACGTCGATCCTAAGTGGGAGCCGGTCCCGCGGTCCGGGAAGGGCCTGCGGATCAGCGGTAGTTGGTGAACTGGACCGCGAAGTCGTAGTCCTGTTCCTTGATCAACGCCTGGACGGTCTGCAGGTCGTCGCGGCTCTTGCTCGAGACCCGGAGCTCGTCGCCCTGGATCAGCGCCTTGACGCCCTTGGGCCCCTCGTCGCGGATCAGCTTCGAGACCTTCTTCGCGTTCTCCTGGGTGATCCCCTCGGCTGTGGTCGCGGTGATCTTGTAGAGCTTGCCCGACGAGCGGGGCTCACCCGCATCGAGTGACTTCAGGCTGACGCCGCGCTTCACGAGCTTGGACTGGAACACGTCGAGGACCGCCTTGGCGCGCTCCTCGGAGTTGGCTTCGATCTCGATCGCCTCACCGGACCAGGCGATGGTGGCATCGGTGTTCTTGAAGTCGAAGCGCTGGCGCACCTCTTTGGCCGCCTGGTTCAAGGCGTTGTCGACCTCTTGCCGGTCGACCTTGCTGACGATGTCGAAGGAGCTGTCTGCTGCCACGGTGTCTCCGTTTCCTGTCGTGCGCGGCCCGGGATGCCGGAGCCGGTTCGCCAGCCATTGTGCCGAACCCGGGCGGCGGGTCAAGATTCGGTTCGCCCGCGGCCCGCCGAGTTGCTATTGTTTCCCCGCGCCAGGCGATCTTGTGATTGTCCAGCACGGCAGGTTGCCCGAGTGGCCAAAGGGAGCAGACTGTAAATCTGCCGGCATCGCCTACGTTGGTTCGAACCCAACACCTGCCACCATCGCGGCCCCGACCCTGTCGGGGCCGTTTTGGCTCAGGGGCCGGTCCGGCGTCATTCTCCGACCAGCCGCTCGCCGGTCTGCTGTCGTGCGGCGTCCATGATCTCCAGCATCGCGATGGTCGCCGCGGCCGGCCGCAACGGCGAGCCGGTCTCGCCGGCCGCCATCCGGCGGGCCACCTCGGCGGCCTGCCAGAACAGGCCGCCGTGGTCGATAGCCGCTTCGTCGAAGTGCAGCGACCAGTTCTGCTGGTCACTGAGGACGAAGCCGCCGGGTCGGTAGAAGTTCTCGTCGAAGGTGAGCATGGCTTCGGTGCCGCAGATGTAGGCCCGTGACGGCGTCGGCCCCAACACGCTGGAGTGCAGCAGCGCCTGCTGGTTCGCGGCCGTGGCGTACATGATCGAGGTCTGGCCGGTGACGCCGCTGGGCAGCCAGGTGGAGCTGGCCGCGAGGGTCGCCGGCGGGCCCAGCACCCACTGGGCCAGCGAGGCTGGGTAGGTCATCATGTCCATCATCGGTCCGCCGGCGAGCTCGGGCCGCATGATCCGGTGCTCAGCCTCGAACGCTTGGGCATGGTCGGCGATGACCGTCCGGACCTCGCCGAGCACCCCGTCGGCGAGCAGCTGGCCGACCACGTCGAACTTGGGCAGGAAGTAGGTCCACAGCGCCTCCATGCAGAACAGGCCCCGGTCGGCGGCCTCGGCGAACACCTCACGGGCCTGGTCGGCGTTCAGGGCCAGCGGCTTCTCGATCAGCACAGCCTTGCCCGCCCGCAGGGCCAGCAGCGCGTGTGGGTGGTGGAAGTTGTGCGGGGTGGCGATGTAGACCACGTCGACCTCGGGGTCGGCGACCAGGTCCTCGTAGGAGCGGTGCGCCTTCGCGATGCCGAACCGGTCGGCGAACGCCTGGGCGCCGGCGCCGGAGCGTGATCCGACGGCCTGCACCCGTTGGGTGGTGCTGGCCAGCAGCGCCCGGGTGAACTTGTCGGCGATCCAGCCGGTGCCGAGGATGCCCCAGCGGAGCACCGGGGCAGCGAGTGGGTCCGGCGTACGAGGTCGGGGCAGGCTGGAGAGGCGCGTCATGGCGGCCATCATCACCGACGGGACCGGACCGACGGCGTCGGGGTCCGGGCGACTCCGATTCGTGCACGGGATTCGATTCGCGCGCAGCCCGCGGACCTGTGTAACCTTGTCCGTCGGCGCCCGGTGGGTGCCGCAGTGTTGGCCCCTATAGCTCAGTAGGCAGAGCGTCTCCATGGTAAGGAGAAGGTCTGCGGTTCGATTCCGCATGGGGGCTCGGACTTTGCCTCCGGTGCCGCCGCGCCGGCGGAATACGCGGCTCGGCCCAGCGCGTTGACCGGCCGGGAGACCGGTGACGAAGACCACAGCGGGATAGCTCAGGCGGTAGAGCAAGCGACTCATAATCGCTGTGTCGCGGGTTCGAGTCCCGCTCTCGCTACTGATCTCCACGGAGATCGCCGCTCGGACATCACACAGTCGGTCCGAGACCACAACAGATAGAGGTAACTCATCATGGCCAAGAGTTCAGACGTACGGCCGAAGATCACGCTGGCCTGCACCGAGTGCAAGGAGCGGAACTACATCACCAAGAAGAACCGGCGCAACGACCCGGACCGCCTGGAGCTGAAGAAGTTCTGCCCGAAGTGCCACAGCCACACCCCGCACCGCGAGACCCGCTGAGCACCAGCTAGCCCGATGGGTCGTCGACCCGCAGCACCCTCAACCGAGCCGTCCGCTCCTGCGGCCGGCTCGTTTGCGTTCCCCGGGTCTGCGCGGGCCTGGGGTGCCAGCTTTCGAGGTATACCTTGTGGTTGCGCAGATCAGGGTGGCTATTTCCTGGGTGAAGCGGGTAATTGCTGGGTAAAGATGCCGGCCGGGGCGGGCTGGTGAACGAAGCAAACTCCGCGTACGCCGCCCCGGTGCCGGTCATCGGGCTGGCCCACGGCAGCCGCCACCCCCGCGGCGGCGAGGCGATCGAGGCCCTGATGGCCGCGGTCGGCGAGCTGACCGGCGGCCCGTCCCGGGTGGCCTACCTGGATCTGGCCGAACCCGACCTCGACGCCGTGGCCGCCGAGCTCGCCGCCGACGGACACCGGGTCGCGGTCGTGGTGCCCCTGCTGTTCACCGCCGCGTTCCACGCCACGGTGGACGTGCCCGAGGCCGTACGCGCTGCAGCCGACTCCACCCAGCTGCAGCTCGAGGTGGCTGACATCCTCGGCACCGGCGACGACATCGCCGAGCTGCTCGACCACACCCTCACCGAGGCCGCCGGAAGCGACGAGCCGATCCTGCTGTTCGCCGTCGGCTCCTCCAACCCGGCGGCCAACACCGCGGTCGCCGACCTGGCGGCCCGGCTGGGCCGCCGGCGCGGGGTGCGGGCCGAAGCCGCGTTCGGCACCTGTGCGCCACGGGCCGACGCGGTGTTGACCTCGCTCGGCGAGCCGGTGACGATCGTGCCGTTGTTCCTCGCCGAAGGGCTCCTGCTGGACCCGATGCGGCGGCGAGCCGACGAGCAGGGTTGGCGAATGACCCCGCCCCTCGCCGTACGCGCGGCGCCGCTCGTCGTCCACCGGTATGACGGCGCACGCGCCGCCGCCGGACTCGGCTAGCGTTGGCCCCATGCCCATCTCCGAAGCACACGCGGGCCGCAGCTATCCACCGACTGCCCCGTACGCGGTGTCGGCCGCCAAGATCAGCGAGTTCGCGGCGGCCCTCGGCGACGCCAGCCCGGCCTACGCGGGTGACGCCCCGATCGCGCCACCGACGTTCGTCGCCGTGGTCTCCGCGGCGGCCTGGGAGCAGATGTTCGGCGATCCCGAGCTCGACCTGGCGCTGCGCCGGATCGTGCACGGCGACCAGCGGTTCAGCTACGCCCGGCCGGTCCGGGTCGGCGACGTGATCACCGCGACGCTGACCATCGACAAGGTCCGCGCGCGAGCCGGTTCGGAGATCATCTCGACCTCGGTGCTGGTCCAGACCGCCGAAGGCGAGCTCATCTGCACGACGACCTCGACCTTCTTCCATTCCCGGGAGGTGGCCGCGTGACCACGCCGACGTTGGACGGGTTGGAGGTCGGCACCGAGCTGCCGACTCTGACCGTACGGTTCACCCGCGAGACCTTGGTCCGCTACGCCGGCGCGTCGACCGACTTCAACCCGATCCATTACTCCGAGCACTACGCGACCAAGGTCGGCCTGCCCGGGGTGATCGCGCACGGGATGCTGACCATGGGCACGGCCCTGCGGGTGGTCACCGACTGGGTCGGTGACCCGGCCCGGGTCACCTCCTACTTCGTCCGCTTCACCAAGCCGGTGGTTGTGCCCGACTCCGAGGACGGCGTCGAGGTGGTCTTCACCGCCAAGATCACCGGCATCGCCGACTCGGTGGTCACCGTCGCCGTCGACGCGGTCTGCGACCAGGTCAAGGTGCTCGGGGCGGCCCGGGCGGACATCGACCTCGGAGCCTGACGTGAGCCTTGCCCAGCGGACCCAGCCGGTGCTGGCCGATCACACGACGCTGCGGATCGGTGGACCGGTCAAGAACCTGCTGACTCCCACCTCCGAAGCCGAGCTCGTCCAGACCGTCCGCGACCTCGATGCCGCCGGCGAGCCGCTGTTGATCATCGGCGGCGGTTCCAACCTGCTCGTCGGTGACGGCGGGTTCGACGGCACGGTGATCAAGATCGCCACCCGCGGGATCGAGGAGGACGTGGCGTCGTGCTCCGGGGCGACCATCACGGTGGCCGCCGGCGAACCCTGGGACGACCTGGTCGACTATGCCGTCGCTCAGGAGTGGTCCGGGCTGGAGGCGATGTCGGGTATCCCCGGTCTCGTCGGCGCGACGCCGATCCAGAACGTCGGGGCGTACGGCGCCGAGGTCGGCGACCTGATCACCTTGGTGCGGACCCTCGACCGGAGCACCGGCCAGATCAAGACGTTCTTCCCGCTCGAGTGCCGGTTCGCCTACCGCAGCTCGCGGTTCAAGGCCGAACCCGGCCGCTTCGTGATCTTGTCCGTGACCTTCCAGCTCCGGCTGGGTTCCTTGTCGCAGCCGGTGAAGTACCCGGAGCTGGCTCGTACGCTGGGCGTCGCGGTGGGGGAGCGAGCCGAGCTGAGCGCCGTACGCCGGGCCGTCCTCGAGCTGCGAACGGCCAAGGGCATGGTGCTGGACGACGACGATCATGACACCTGGAGCGCCGGCTCGTTCTTCACCAACCCGATCATCGATGAGGACCTCTCGGCGCGGTTGCCCGCCAACGCCCCCCGCTTCGCCCAGCCCGGTGGTCTGATCAAGACCAGTGCGGCCTGGTTGATCGACCAGGCCGGCTTCGGCAAGGGTTTCGGCGCCGGTCCGGCCCGGTTGTCGGGCAAGCACTCGCTGGCCCTGACCAATCGCGGCTCGGCGACGGCGGCGGACGTGATCGACCTGGCGCGGCAGATCCGCTCCGGGGTGGAAGAGAAGTTCGGCATCACCTTGGTGGCCGAGCCCGTGTTGGTGGAGTGTGAACTGTGAGCCTGGCCCCCTTCGTCGTCTGGGCACCGTTGCCCCAGTCCGTGACGCTGATGATCCGCCGGGCGGGTGAGGACCAGGCGACCTCGATTCCGATGGAGAAGGACTCCGAGGGCTGGTGGTCGCCCTCGGCACCCCTACCCGATGGTCAGATCGGTGAGTTCGAGTACGGCTACCGACTGAACGAGGACGACACGGTGCTGCCCGACCCGCGGTCCCGGCGTCAGCCGGACGGGGTGCACGGCTGGTCGCGCGGCTATGACCCGCACACCTACCAGTGGGGTGACCAGCAGTGGAAAGGTCGCCAGCTGCCCGGCGGGGTGATCTACGAGCTGCATGTCGGGACCTTCACCCCGGATGGCACCCTGCTCTCGGCCATCGACCGGCTGGACCACCTGGTGCGGCTCGGGATCGACTTCGTCGAGCTGATGCCGGTGAACGGGTTCAACGGGTCGCACAACTGGGGCTACGACGGGGTCCTCTGGTACACCGTGCACGAGGCGTACGGCGGCCCGTTCGCCTACCAGCAGTTCGTCGATGCCTGCCACCGTGCCGGTCTGGGCGTCATCCAGGACGTCGTCTACAACCACCTCGGACCCAGCGGGAACTACCTGCCGCAGTTCGCGTCGTACCTGAACGAGGGTGGCACCAACACCTGGGGCGAGTCTCCCAACCTCGACGGCGAGGACTCCGACGAGGTGCGCCGCTACATCGTGGACAACGCCATGATGTGGCTCAACGACTACCACGTCGACGGCCTTCGGTTGGATGCAGTGCACGCTCTGCACGACACCCGGGCGACCCACATCCTCGAAGAGATGGCGATCGAGACCGCGGCGCTGAGCACCTTCGTGGGGCGCCCGCTGTCATTGATCGCCGAGTCCGACCTCAACGACCCCCGGTTGATCACGGCCCGGGAGGGCGGCGGCTACGGCCTGACCGCCCAGTGGAGCGACGACTTCCACCACGCGCTCTACGTCAGCCTGACCGGCGACACCAGCGGCTACTACGCCGACTTCGACTCGCTCGCGGCGCTGGGCAAGGTCTTCGAGAGCGGCTTCTTCCACGACGGCACCAAGTCGACCTTCCGGGGACGTGCCCACGGCCATCCGATCGACACCTTGCGGACGCCGACCTGGCGGCTGGTCGTCTGCTCGGACAACCACGACCAGATCGGCAACCGGGCCGCGGGCGAGCGGCTGTCGAGCAAGATCAACAAGTCGCAGCTGTCGATCGCGGCCATGATCACCCTGCTGAGCCCGTTCACGCCGATGATCTTCATGGGCGAGGAGTGGGGGGCGCGGACGCCGTGGCCCTTCTTCACCTCCCACCCCGAGCCCGAGCTGGCCGACCTGGTACGCAAGGGCCGGCTGGAGGAGTTCGCCCAGATGGAGTGGGACACCAGCAACGTCCCCGACCCTCAGGATCCGAAGACCTTCCTCAGCGCCAAGCTGGACTGGTCCGAGCTGGAGCAGTCCGACCACTCGGACCTGTTCATGCTCTGCACCCGGTTGCTCGAGCTGCGACGTACCTATGCCGACTTCACCGACCCGCGCTTCGACCAGTGCCGGGCGCTGTCGGACGACGACGCCGGCTGGTTGCTGATCGCCCGCGGCGAGATGATCATCGCGGTCAACTTCAGCGACCACGACGCCGAGGTCAGCGTCGGTGGAGCAGTGGAGTCGCTGCTCGAGATCGGCACGCTGAGTATCGACGGCGACACCGTACGCTTCGGGCCGCACAGCGCCTTGGTGGCCAAGGGGGCATGAGCGGAGGCGGTGCGGCGCTCGTACGATTCAGACCATGAGCCTCGACACCTTGATCACCGACTTCGCCCACGGGCCGAACTTCGCGGCGTTCACCACGCTGCGGCCGGACGGTCAGCCGGTCACCCAGCCCATGTGGGTCGATGCCGATGACGAGCATGTGCTGATCAACACCGAGAAGCACCGGCGCAAGTTCCGCAACGTGCAGGGTGACCCCCGGGTGACCGTGACGATCTGGGACCACCAGAACCCGTACTCCTACGTCGAGGTGCGCGGCCGCGTCGTCGACGTCGTCGAAGGCGACGAGCCGCGCCGCCACATCGACCAGCTGTCCCAGAAGTACCTGGGCACCGACTACGACGGGGACGCGATCCAGACCGAACGCGTGATCTTGAAGATCAAGCCGCTGGAGCAGTCCGAGAAGTCCGACTGAGAGCGTCTCGCGTAATACCGCCCCCTGAGCTTGTCGAAGGGCCTCGTCAGAGGTTGACTTGCCGGGCTAATCGAACTTGATCTCGCGCTTCAAGATCTTGCCGGTGGGGCCTTTGGGGATCTCGCCGAACCGGATGATCCGGGGGTACTTGAAGGCCGCGATCTGATCCTTGACGAAGTCGCGGAGCTCGTCCTCGGACGCGCTGGCGCCGTCCTTGAGGGTGACCAGGGCGGCGATCTCCTCGCCGTGGACGGCGTCGGGCACCCCGAACACGGCGGCAGCGGCGACCGCCGGGTGGGTATAGAGGATCTCCTCGACCTCCCGCGGATAGACGTTGAAGCCGTTGCGGATGATCATGTCCTTCTTGCGGTCCACGATGAAGTAGAAGCCGTCCTCGTCGCGGGTCGCCAGGTCACCGGAGTGGAACCAGCCGCCTCGCATCGCCTCCGCGGTCGCGTCCGGTCGTTTCCAGTAGCCCTTCATGATGTTCTCGCCGCGGATCACGATCTCACCGATCTCGCCCGGGCCGACCTCGGCGTCGGACTCGTCCCGCAGGCCGAACTCGACCCCGCGGATCGGCGTACCCACCGAGCCGGGTTTGGTCGGCCGGTCCGGATGGTTGAACGAGGCGACGGGCGAGGTCTCCGACAACCCGTAGCCCTCCAGCAGCGTCACCCCGAACGTCTGCTCGATCCCGTTGAGCACCTCGACGGGCAGCGATGCGCCACCGGAGGCGGCCACCCTCAAGGTGCTGGTGTCGAAGCGGTCGAGGTCCTTGACCGCGAGCAGCGCCATGTACATCGTGGGCACCCCGAGGAAGATCGTCACCCGGTCCCGCTCGACGATCGAGAGGGCCTGCTCCCCGTCGAACTTGGGCAGCAGGGTCAGACAGGCTCCGCCGGCCATCGCGGCGTTCAGGCCGCAGGTCTGCCCGAACGAGTGGAACAGCGGCAGCCCCCCGAACAGCACGTCTCCGGGGCCGTTCGGCATCAGGGTCTCGATCGTGGTCCGGACGTTGGTGCTCAGGTTGGTGTGGGTCAGCTCGGCACCCTTGGGCTGGCCGGTGGTGCCCGAGGTGTAGAGGATCACCGCGGTGTCCTCACCGGTCCGCTCGGCCACCTCGATCGTCGGCTTGGTGGCCGCCAGCAGGGCCTCGAACTCACTGGGCGCGGTGACGATGACGTCGGTGCCGGTGACGCTGGCCGCCTTGGTCGCCTCCTCGGCGAACAGGGGGAACACGACAGCGACCGCCGACTCCGAGTCCTGCCAGGTGTAGGAGATCTCACCCGCCTTGAGCAGTGGGTTCATCGGCACCACGATCGCCCCGAGCCGCAGGATGGCGTAGTAGACGATCGGGAAGTAGGCGACGTTCGGCATGATCATGGCCACCCGGTCGCCGACGCGTACGCCGTGCTCGCTCAGCACGGTCGCGAACCGTGAGGCGGCGGCATCCAGAGCCCCGTAGGTGAGGATGGTGTCGCCCTGCTTGATGGCCGGAAGGTTCGGGTCGGTGGCCGCCCGGTCGATGATCCAGCGGGCAATGTTCGACGTCCCTGTCATGTTCTGACTCTAGGTGGGCGCATCCAGTCCGGAAGCCGGTTGGGGCAAATATCTCGGCCGGTCCCAGGCTCGTACGCGGCTGGGAATGGTGAGGAGCGCCGGACCGCGCCCCGCTAGACTCCCAGGCGGCCCTGAACCCGATCGAAGTGGATGATCATGCCTTTGTCCGACCTCAGCCGCGAAGAACTCACCGAGCTGCACGCCCAGCAGCAGTCGGCGTACGACGAGCTGGTGGCCAAGGGGCTGAAGCTGGACCTGACTCGCGGCAAACCGTCGTCGGCCCAGCTGGACCTGTCCAACGAGCTGCTGACCCTGCCGGGTGCCGGGAACTTCGTCGATGCCGCTGGCGTGGACACCCGCAACTACGGCGGCACGCAGGGCCTGCTCGAGATCCGCGAGATCTTCGCGCCGCTGCTCAACGTCCCGGTCGACCAGCTCGTGGCCGGCGACAATGCGAGCCTGTCGATCATGCACGACACGCTCGTCTACGCGCTGCTCAAGGGCACCACCAGTGGCGAGCCCTGGGTGACCGCGCTCGCCCAGGGGCATCCGGTGAAGTTCTTGTGCCCGGTGCCGGGCTATGACCGGCATTTCGCGCTCTGCGAGCAGTTCGGGATCGAGATGGTTCCGGTGCCGCTGGGCAGTGACGGCCCCGACCTCGATCGCGTTCGCTCCCTGGTCGCCGAGGATCCCGACGTCAAGGGCATCTGGATCGTGCCGACCTACGCCAACCCGAACGGTGCGGTCTACACCGAGGAGGTGACCCGCGCGCTGGTCGAGATGCCGACCGCCGCCCCGGACTTCCGGATCTTCTGGGACAACGCGTACGCCGTCCACCACCTCACCGACGTCGAGATGCCGGCGATCGACGTCCTCGGGCTGGCCGACGAGGCCGGCAACCCCGATCGGGTGTTCCTGTTCGCGTCGACCTCGAAGATCACCTTCGCCGGCGCCGGGGTGTCCTTCTTCGCCTCGTCCAAAGCCAACGTCGCCTGGTACCAGCAGCACCTGAGCAAGCGGACGATCGGCCCGGACAAGGTCAACCACCTGCGGCACGCGCTCTACCTCAAGAGCCCCGACGGTGTCCGCGAGCTGATGCGCAAGCACCGCGCGATCATCGCCCCCAAGTTCGAGCAGGTCATCTCCATCCTCACCGACCGGCTCGGCGACCAGGGGATCGCGACCTGGACCCATCCCGACGGCGGCTACTTCATCAGCCTGGACGTCGCCGACGGCACGGCGACCCGCGTCGTCGCCCTCGCCAAGCAGGCCGGCATCGTCATGACGGCGGCCGGCGCGGCGTTCCCGTACGGCAACGACCCGCGGGACCGCAACATCCGCATCGCACCGACGATGCCCAAGCCCGAGGACGTGGCCACGGCGATCGAGGGTCTGGCGATCTGCGTCGTGCTGGCCGCGACCGAACAGCAGCTCGGTCAGACGTCTTCGCTGAGCAACGCCTGATCTCAGCCCAACGACCTGGGGCCATCTTGAGGGTTCTCCGGGGGTTGATCCTCCGCGACGTCAGTCTGGCCGTCCGTGTCGGATGCAGCAGGATGATCTCTCGTCGTGGCTGGCCACGGCGAATTTTCTCCGCCTGAATCCCACCTGATCGGCGGAATCAAGGGTTCAGGTGATCTTGAGCAAAAGTGGCTGAGAACCCGTCCGTTGACTCAAGGTTGAACCGTCAAGATTCTTCTTGTCGGGCTGAGGAGATCGGGGGAACTCCACAGCCCGGCCCAAGTCGGTGACGTCTTGGCGGACACGGTTCCCGATTGGGGGAGGACCGCGACGCGCAAGAGGCCACCGACGGCGACCGAAGGCACGGTTCACTGTTGGGGGAGGACCGGCCCGAAGGAAGTCATCGAGGCGGTCGGCGGCACGGGTCATATCTGGGGGAGACCCGCCGCCGGACAGTGCCGCGGCTCAGTCTCGGGGGAGCAGCTCGGGGGAGTGTCAGCTCGGGGATGAGCCGCAGGATGAGCGATGGTCAGGTGCGGAGGGCGATGCTCTCCCACCTGACCATCCTCACGTTCCGGTCACGATGACCAGTGCCAGGCCGACCATGATGGCGGCCGAGCAGCCGGCGATGCCCAGCTGACCGCGCCTTCCGCGCAGCAGGCGGCCGAGCAGCGTGCCGCCCCCGGCCAGCAGCAGCTGCCAGGCACTGGACGCCACGAAGGCGCCGAGGGAGAACAGGACCACCGAGGCCCAGGACAACCCGTCCGTGGCGCCACGGCCCAAGACGACGGCGACGAAAGTGATGACCGTGGCTGGGTTGACCGCGGTCATGGCCAGCAGCGTCAGATAGGCACGGCGAGCCGACAGCAGCGGACCCGTACGAGCCGATCCGCCGCCGGCTCGATAGCGCCGTAGCGCCGTCTGCACGGTGCGGAGGGCGACCGCGACCAGGACCAGCGCCGCCGCCACGCTCAGTGGGCCGGCCAGCCGGCTGAGCAGCGGCTGGAGACCCACCCCGACCGCGGCGGCCACGATCGCGTACGCGCCGTCGATGGTGGCCACTCCGAGAGCAGCCGCTGCGGCGGTGGGGAAGCGCTCGCGAGCGGCCAGCCCGACGAGGTAGGCCCCGACCGCCCCCACCGGCATGGCCACGGCAAGACCGGCGACTGCACCGGCCAGCAGGTCCCCCGTCATGTCGGCAGAGTGGCAGTAGGCTCGGGGTCCGGCAAGGCAATATTGCGCCGGCGGCTCGTGGTTGTCGGTTCGACTCTGGTCGCAAACCCCACTACACTCGACCTCTTGGTGGCAAAAGCACCACTGTTTCGTTGCGCCCTGACAAGGTCGGGGGGTCTGCGGCAGGGGCCGAACCATCGAAGGGCAATAGCTCAACTGGCAGAGCATCGGTCTCCAAAACCGAAGGTTGGGGGTTCAAGTCCCTCTTGCCCTGCAAGACAGCAGGTACGCCCTGCGCAGCAAGAAGTTCGTCCAGGTTGAAGAAGGGTCAAGCGTGGCAGACAAGGAAGAGGTAGAGCCGACGGAGGAGTCGAGCGCTACCGAGTCGTCCGCCGCTGCTGGCGACCTCGATGCGACCGACGAGGACACCGTCGAGGGCACCGATGACCCCATCGAGCCCGGTGAGATCGACGACCGGGGCGAGCCCGATGACGTCGACCTCGGCCAGTTCGACGAGATCGTCCGCGACAGCGGCATCGATGGCTCGTCCGAGACCCCGGACGGCACCGCTGAGTCGGACTCCTCCAAGGTGCTCGAGCCAGCCGGCGTCGGCGCGGCGTCAGCGGGCACGGTCAGCGAGCGCCGGGCCGCTCGCAAGGCCAAGGAGACGGCCACCAACCGTCGGGACCAGCCGGTCAAGACCGAGCGGACCACGCCGGTCAAGTTCGTCCGCGAGTCGGTCGGCGAGCTCCGCAAGGTCGTCTACCCGACCGGCCAGCAGCTGGTCA
Organism: uncultured Actinomycetota bacterium; assembly: GCA_963740705.1. Lineage (GTDB taxonomy): Bacteria > Actinomycetota > Actinomycetes > Propionibacteriales > Propionibacteriaceae > Microlunatus. Next base: position 119,810 of record CAVUGB010000003.1, on the reverse strand, counting down.
ACTACTTCATCGTGGTGCTGGTCTTCGTGCTGTTCGTGATCGCGTACGTCAGCCTGCTCGACCTCGGTCTCGGTTGGGCGATCTTCAAAGTCTTCAGCTGACCACCCCCGAACGCACCTGACCCCAGAACCAAGTAACGGAGATATCGACGTGTCGAACACCTTTTCAGCCGAGGACCCGCAGGAAAAGGCGGAGCCGCTGGAAAGCTCTGCCCCGGCCGAGGACAACGCGGCCGCCGACGACTTCGACATCGACTTCGGCGCCGGGAGCTACACCTCGTCCACCGACGACGACGTCGACATCGACCTGAACTTCGGCGGCGAGAGCTCCGAGCCGAAGGTCGCCGGGTCGGACGACGACATCGACCTCAACTTCGGCGAGCCGGAGGAGCCTGAGGCCGAAGCCGAGGATGACGAGGACGAGGAGACCGACGCGGGCAACAACGCCCTCGAGGCCTTCCACGCCGAGCTGCACGGCAAGCCTGGCGATTGGTATGTGGTGCACACCTACTCCGGGATGGAGAACCGGGTGCTGCAGAACCTGGAGAACCGGGTGTCCTCGCTCAACATGGAGGACTACATCTACGAGATCATCGTGCCGACCGAAGAGGTCACCGAGATCCGCAACGGCCAGCGCAAGCAGGTCCGGCGTACGGTGCTCCCCGGTTATGTGCTGGTCCGGATGGACCTGACCGACGAGTCGTGGTCGACCGTGCGGCACACGCCCTCGGTGACCGGTTTCGTCGGTCACTCCAACCAGCCGGTGCCGCTGAGCCTCGACGAGGTCGAGAAGATGCTCGCTCCGGCCGTGCTGGCCGCCGCGACCGCCGGCATCGAAGGCGGTCCGAGCAAGCGCAAGAAGAAGGTCGAAGTGGCCGACTTCGCCGTCGGTGACTCCGTCATGGTGGTCGATGGCCCGTTCGCCGGTGTCCATGCGACCATTACCGAGATCAACGTGAACAACCAGCGCCTCAAGGCCCTGGTGGAGATCCTGGGTCGCGAGACCCCGGTCGACCTGACCTTCCCGCAGATCCAAAAGGTCTGATTCAGGACGAGTTCGCGTACGCCATGTCAACCCACCGGTCGGGCTCAGCTGGGCCCGACCACGAAACACGCTGCGGGATGAACACCCGGAGCACACCGAGAAGGACCCACTGAAATGCCTCCCAAGAAGAAGGTCGCGGCGCTCGTCAAGGTTGCCTTGAACGCCGGCTCCGCCACGCCTGCCCCGCCGGTCGGTACCGCTCTCGGTCCGCACGGCGTCAACATCATGGAGTTCTGCAAGGCGTACAACGCTGCGACAGAGCCGATGCGCGGCAACGTCATCCCGGTCGAGATCACGATCTACGAAGACCGGTCGTTCACGTTCATCACCAAGACCCCGCCCGCCGCCGAGCTGATCAAGAAGGCCGCCGGCGTCGCCAAGGGTTCCGGTGTGCCGCACACGACCAAGGTCGGCAAGATCACCAAGGACCAGGTCCGCGAGATCGCGACCACCAAGCTCCCGGACCTCAACGCCAACGACGTCGACGCCGCGATGAAGATCGTCGAAGGCACCGCCCGCAGTATGGGCATCACCGTCTCTAACTGATCGAGCTCGCTCGCGCTCGCCCGATCGGAAGATCGCTCTACCCCGCCGTTTTCGTCGGCGCCGGTGAACGAAAAGCGTGTTCACCGGCTTCTCCTCAAATCGGCGGCGCGATCTTCGGTCGGAAGCGGTTTCACCCAAGCAACATCACCTCAGTAATCCCTGGAAGGGCCAGCGCGGTCCGGACCAGAACTGGCCATCAGAAAGGACCAGAACATGAAGCGCAGCAAGGCTTACAACGCCGCCGCCGAGAAGATCGACGACGCCAAGCTCTATGCCCCGATCGAGGCACTCGACCTCGCCAAGGCGAGCACCACCGCCAAGTTCGACGAGACCGTCGACGTCTCGATGCGGCTCGGCATCGACCCCCGCAAGGCGGACCAGATGGTCCGTGGCACGGTCAACCTGCCCAACGGCACCGGCAAGACGGCACGGGTCCTCGTCTTCGCCACCGGTGACCGCGCGGCAGCGGCCGAGGCCGCGGGCGCCGACGAGGTCGGCTCGGACGAGCTGATCGACAAGGTGGCCAAGGGCTACCTGGACTTCGACGCCGTCGTCGCCACCCCGGACCTGATGGGCAAGGTCGGCCGTCTCGGCCGTGTCCTCGGCCCGCGCGGTCTGATGCCCAACCCGAAGACCGGCACCGTGACCGTCGACGTGGCCAAGGCCGTCACCGACATCAAGGGCGGCAAGATCGAGTTCCGCGCCGACCGGCACGCGAACCTGCACTTCATCATCGGCAAGGCGTCCTTCTCCACCCAGCAGCTCTCGGAGAACTACTTCGCCGCGCTCGACGAGGTCCTGCGGCTCAAGCCCAGCGCCTCGAAGGGCCGTTACGTCCGCAAGATCACCCTGTCCACCACGATGGGTCCCGGCGTGCCGATCGACACCAACAAGACCAAGCCCGACGCCGAGTAACGGGCTCGGTCTCGCGCACCACCGTCAGGCACCGGTCACCCATGGCAGCTCGTTCGCCGTGGGTGACCGGTTCTGTCGTTCCGGGACGGCACCGATGGTTGCCCTGAGCTGGGCGGCGGCACTCGTGGCCTGCCTCGGCTACGGCGTGGCCTCGGTGCTGCAGTCGGTCGGAGCGCGGCGTACGGCGCACGTCAGCGGCGTCACCGGCGTGGCGTTGATCCTGGTCCAAGCGCCCTACCTGGTCGGGCTGCTCAGCGACGCGGTGGCTTTTGCGGCCAACGTGGTGGCGCTGCGCGAGCTGCCACTGTTCCTGGTCCAGTCGATCATGACCGCCAGCGTCGGGGTGACGGCAGTCATCGCCAGCCTGCGGGGTGAGCGGCTCGGCCGCAAGGACTGGCTGTCGCTGGCCGTGCTGGGCTCGGGTCTGGTGCTGCTCTGCCTCACCGCGGACGCGGAGAACGCCGTACGGGTCTCCTCACTCTCGCAGTGGGTCATCCTGGCCAGCGCGCTGCTGCCGGTCCTGGTCGGTCTGACCGGGGTGCGGCTGCCCGACCGTGCGTCCTCGCTGGTGCTGGCCACGGCGGCCGGTCTGGCCTGGACCGGCGTGGCGGTGGCCTCCCGCGGGTTCAGTGCGGACCGGGTCAGCTGGACCCTGCTGGCCGAGCCGCTGGTCTGGGCCATCATCGTGCAGGGTGTGGTCGGCACCATCTTCTTCGCCCTGGCCCTGCAACGGGGCTCGGTCACCTCAGTGACGGCGGTGACGTTCGTGCTCGAGATGGTCATCCCCTCAGCCATCGGGCTGTGGCTCTTCGGCGACAGCGTCAGCAGTGGCGCCGGCCCCTGGGCGGTCGTCGGCTTCGCGTTGGCCATCGGCGGCACGATCTCCCTCACCCGCTTCGCCGAGTAGCAGGCGGGCCTGCGTAGGGTCGGCAGCGACCAGGACGGGGCTGGAAGGATGCCGATGGCGCAGGTGGCGGTGCCCGAGGAGCAGGCCGTCCGGATGGGGACGGCACGGGGGCGCTGGGTGCTGGGTGCCACCATCGCGGGGTCGAGCGTGGCCATGCTGGACTCGACGGTCGTCAACGTTGCGCTGGCCCGGATCGGCAGGGACTTCGGCGCCGGCTTCAGCGCTCTGCAGTGGATCGCCAACGCGTACACGCTGACCCTGGCGGCGTTCATCCTGCTCGGCGGCGTGCTGGGCGACCGTTTCGGTCGCCGCCGGATCTTCCTGGTCGGCGTCATCTGGTTCGCGCTCGCCTCAGCGGCGTGCGCGCTGAGCGTGAACGAGCAGATGCTGATCGCCGCCCGGGCGCTGCAGGGGGTCGGCGGAGCTCTGCTCACCCCGGGCAGCCTGGCCATCATCTCGGCCACCTTCGTCCAGACCGACCGAGCCCGGGCCGTGGGCGCCTGGAGCGGCCTGGGCGGCATCGCCGGCGCGATCGGGCCGTTCCTGGGCGGCTGGTTGGTCGGCGTCGACTGGCGCTGGGTCTTCCTGATCAACCTCCCGGTCGCGGTGGGCATCGTCGTGGTCACCCTCCGCCACGTGCCGGAGACCCGTGACACCTCCGTGCACACCGGCCGACGGCGGATCGACGTCCCCGGCACGGCGTTCGTCGTGCTGGCCCTGAGCGGCATCACGTACGCCCTGACCGAGGCCGGCCAGCACGGCTGGAGCCTGCCGGTGGTCACCGTCGGGCTGCTGGGGCTGGTCGCTGGAGTGGTCTTCGTCCTCGTCGAACGCCGGACCAGGGAGCCCCTGATGCGGCTCGACATGTTCACCGACCGGACGTTCGCCGCGGCCAACGTGGCCACCTTCTTCATCTACGCCGGGCTCGGGGTCTACTTCTTCCTGCTCGTCCTGCAGCTGCAGCTGGTCAGTGGCTGGTCGCCGCTGGCCGCCGGCACGGCGATCCTGCCGGTGACCGTGCTGATGCTGGCGCTGTCGGCGCGGGCCGGCGCCTTGTCGCAGCGGATCGGGCCGCGGCCGCTGATGACGCTGGGATCGCTGCTGGTCGCCGCCGGGTTCGCGCTCGCCCTACGGGTCGGGCCCGACGCGCATTACCTGACTGACGTGGCGCCTTCGGTGATCGTGCTCGGACTCGGGTTGTGCTGCGCCGTGGCGCCCTTGACCGCCGCCGTGCTCGCCGCCGCGCCCGACCAGCTGGCCGGTGCGGCCTCCGGCATCAACAACGCCACGGCCCGGTCGGCGGGTCTGCTGGCGGTCGCGGTCATTCCCGCTGTTGCCGGATTGTCTCGCGCCGCGCCCGGCGACGTCGCGGCGATCGATCGCGGCTTCGGACTGGCCATGGTGATCGGCGCCGGGCTGCTGGTCGCTGCGGCGGCGGTGTCGTGGTTCGGTCTGGGCCGTCAGACCACCGCAGCGGGGCTCGGCGACCGGCCCGACGTCCTCGCCGTCCACACGCACAGCCACTGCGGCGTGTGCGGGCCGGCCCTGCACCCGGCGACCGGGGCTGGGACCCGACCCCGGTCGGTCTCGTGACCCCGGCAGGATAGGCGGGTGCCGGAGCCGCCTACGTTGCCCGAGCCGTACGGCGCCTCCGACCGGGGCGCGCAACGGGCCTCACTGGCTCTGTTCCTGGCCGGCATCGCCGTCTTCGCCTCGCTGTACGCCACCCAGCCGCTGCTGCCCGAGCTCAGCCAGCGCTTCCGAGTCAGCCCGGCGAGCTCAGGACTGTCGGTGAGCCTGACCACCCTGGGTCTGGCGGTGGGTCTGCTGGTCGCCGGACCGGTGTCCGAGCGGTTCGGTCGTACGCGGCTGATCCATCTCAGCCTGGCTGCAGCCAGCATCCTCGGTCTGCTGTGTGCGTTCAGCCCGAGCTGGCCGCTGCTACTGGTCGGCCGCACGCTTTCCGGGGTGGCCCTCGCCGGTCTGCCGGCGGTCGGCGTTGCCTATCTCAGCGAGGAGCTGCGCCGCGACGTTGCCGGGCGCGCCACGGGGCTCTACATCGGCGGGAACGCGCTGGGCGGCATGCTCGGCCGGCTTCTGGCCGGCTTCCTCGACGACCTCGGCGGCTGGCGGCTGGCGGTGGGCGGGATCGGCGTGCTGGCCGCCGGCTGCGCCATCGCGGTAGCCGTGCTGCTGCCGCCCTCGCGCCGGTTCGTCCCGGCCCACCCCGGATGGGCGGTGATGGCCACCAACGCGCGCCGAGTGCTCACCGACCCGGTCCTGATCGGGCTGTACGCCCTGGCCGCGTTGCTGATGGCGGCGTTCGTAGCCGTCTACAACGCTCTCGGGTTCCGGCTCCAGGCACCGCCGTACGCGCTGAGCACCGCAGTCGCGTCGCTCGTCTTCGTCGTCTACACCCTCGGCTCAGTGGCTTCGGCGGTCGCCGGCCGGTTGGCGGACCGGCTCGGTCGGCGACCGGTGGTGCCCGTTGCGGTCGGGGTGATGGCGGCGGGCCTGCTGGCGACGGCTGTGACGCCCCTGGTCGGCGTCATCGTCGGGCTCGCGGTGATGACCACCGGATTCTTCGCCGCCCACGGGGTGGCCAGCGGCTGGGTGGCCGCCCGGGCCGCCGCCGGAGGACGGGCGACCGCCCAGGCGGCGTCGGCGTACCTGGTGGCCTACTACCTCGGTTCCTCGGTCGGCGGCAGCGTCGTCGGCCGGTTCTGGAGTGACGCCGGCTGGTCCGGGGTGCTCGTGTTCACCGGCTCGCTGGTGCTGATCGCCCTGGTGGTCAGCGTGCTGCTGTCTCGCAGCACCAGCCTGTTGCGCGGTGGAAACCCTCCGGTCGGGTCGTGATCACCGGCCCGACCGGCGGGCCGTCTAGTCCCGCCAGCGGTACCAGGCCGCCTGGCGGCTGACTCCGGCCACCCCGGCGACCCGTGACCAGGAGCCGTGCTCGGCGAGCGTCCGGGCCGACTCGCCCATGGCCACGCCCAGGGCCTCGTACAGTCCGAGCAGCTCCGCGAAGGCCGTCTCGTCGGAGCGGTGTGACAGCGTGGCGATCAGCCGCCGGGTCAGCTCACCCAGCTCGCGGCTGGACGACTCGGCGAACTCGGCCCAGTCGGCGGCCGCCACCGGATCGGGCGTCACGGTCGTGGGCTCGGTAGGCCCGGTGGGCTCGGTGGGCTCGACCTCGTCATCGCTGTTCAGCACCACCGTCTTCGTCTCCTCAGGTGACGAGAATGAGCGTGACCACCGGTCACCCCGCCACAGGTAGTCGACCACGCCCTCGGCTGGTCGGTAGACGGCAGTGTAGAGCGTGCCGAAGGCGCCGTCGTAGTCGTCGCTGTAGAGCGGCCGGGTCAAGAACCGAGCCGACAGCTCGTCCACCGAGGGGTGCTCGGCTACCGCCTGGAGCAGAAGGTCCTGGCGCTCGAGGCTGCGGAACCGGCGGGCGTGCTCGGCGTGTTCTGGCGTGGTGCCGCGGTGGTTGGTGGCAGCCGGGTCGGAGAAGAACTCGGCGGCCTGGCCGGGGGCGACGAAGGCCGTCGTGGTCTCGCCCTGCGCGTCGACGATGGTCAGGTTGTACGACATCGAGACCGGCAGGTCGATCAGCCGCTCCTTGGCCTCAGCCGTGGTGCCGGCCACCTCGAGCAGGTAGCGCACCACGAGCGGGGCGGCGAAGCCAGGCGCCGAGCCGGGCCGGCCGCCGAACGCCAACGACACGGCCAGACCGTCGGAGTTCATGCCGTCGAGCAGCCCCCACAGGCAGTCGCCGGTGCCGATCACCCGACGGTCGCCGAACTCGCTGGAGTAGACAACCCGCTCGAACAGGTCAGGGCTGTAGTCGTAGTTGCGGATCAGAGCGGGCTCCGGCCCGGTCAGCACGGCCTGCGAGCAGCCGGGCAGGAACTTCGGCGGGTCCCACAGCGTCAGCATGGTCGCCGCGAGCTCGTCCGGCCCAGCCAGCTCGACCAGCCGCCGCCAGGTCGGCAGCAGCTCGGGCATGTGCCGGGCCAGCTGCGCCGCGGCCGTCTCCAGATCGGGCCGAGCCGCTCGACCCTCGCTGAGGTACCACTGCCGGTAGGCGGGCCAGACGGCATCGAAGAGCGCCTGCCACCGCGGTCCGGGACGTGGTTCGTGGATGCCGAAAAGAGTGAGCTCGTGTGTGGACATGTGTCAACAGTATGTTGACAGTGGCTGACCTGTCAAAGAAATGTTGACACCAGCGGTCGGATCAATGAGCAGGGGCCGTTTGCCGTCTCGAGATGGGAAACGGACCTCAAGGCGGCGTACGGGTGCGTCGTTGTCCATCTCAAGCGGAAGAAGAGCTGCCCGCCGATTCGGACAGGGCGCGCAGGGCCTCGCCACTGACCCGGTAGACCGTCCACTCCTCCATCGCGACCGCCCCGAGCCGCTCGTAGAAGTCGATCGAGGGACGGTTCCAGTCGAGCACCCACCACTCGAAGCGGGCGTAGCCGCGAGCGACCGCGATCTCGGCCAAGGACACCAGCAGCGCCTTGCCCAAACCGCTGCCCCGGTGCTCGGGCATCACGTACAGGTCCTCGAGATAGATCCCGTGCACCCCTTCCCAGGTGGAGAAGTTCAAGAAGTAGAGTGCGAAACCCGCCACCTCGTCACCCGCCTCAGCCACCAACGCGTACGCCGCCGGCTGCCCCCCGAACAAGGCAGCCCGCAACTGCTCGATGGTGACCTTGACCTGGTCGGCGGACTTCTCATAGGCGGCCAGGTCCATGATCAGCTGGCGAATCCGACCCAGGTCGGACTCCCGGGCCTCGCGTACGGCGGGGTGCATCCCGCCAGGCAACCACACGAACGCCGTCGTGCGTACGCGGGCTGAGCTCAGGGGCGGAAGAACGCGGGGCCGAAACGACGACGTCCGCGCCTCCCGGGGGAGGCGCGGACGTCGAAGCGAGCAGGGGATCAAGCGGGGCGGCGGGCACCCTTGTACGGCATGTACTTCATCTTGATCTTCGCGACCGGCTTGCCCGGACGCGAGGCGTGCACGACGTAGCCGTCACCGGCGTAGATCGCCACGTGGCTGATGCCGGAGTAGAAGAAGACCAGGTCGCCCTTCTTGAGGTTCGACTTCGAGACCTTCTTGCCCTTCTTGAACTGGCCCCGAGCCGAGTGCGGCAGCTTGACGTTGGCGGCCGACTTCCAGGCCTTCATCGTCAGACCCGAGCAGTCCCAGGCGTTCGGACCGGCGGCACCATAGCGGTAACGTTCGCCGATCTGCTTCTTGGCGAAGGCCAGGGCCTTGGCGCCCTTGGACGAAGAGCTCGCCTTCTTCTTCTTGGGCGCAGCCTTCTTGGCGGCGACCTTGACGACCAGGTCGCCCGACTGGAGCACGCTCCAGGTCTTGGCGTTCGCGGTGCCGGTCTGAGACAGCTTGTGCTGCTTCTGGGCGGTCTTGATGATCTTGATCGTCGCGGCGTCGAGCTTGCCCGTCGCCGGAACGCCCTTGTAGCCGCCGGCGCGCAGGGCCAGCTGCAGCCGGGTCACGTCGGCGCCGGTGGCGCCGGCCTTCAGGGTCGGCTTGGTGCCGTGCGAGATGAGGGCACCCCAGCCGCGGCGGCCGACGGCGGTGATCGAGTCGAGGCCGACCGACTTGCGGAACTTGGCGATCTGCTTGGACTCATCGGCGGTGATCTTGCCGTCGACGGTGGTCTTGAAACCGGCTTTGCCGAGCAGGCATTCGACTGCCTTGGCCTGGGCTCCGGTCGAGCCCTTCTTGATGGTCTTGTACGTGGTGAAGGTCGCCTGACAACCCTCTGCGGCGCTAGCTGGGAGCTCGGTCGCCACGGTCGCGGACATGGCCAAGGCCAGTCCGGCGATGATGGACGCGGAGCTCTTGAGGAATTTCCCCATGCGGTCGCTCTCCCCTTGAGTTGGGCAATGCCGGTCTCGGTAGGTGCGACATCGTTGTCGAACTGACCGGCTGCCGCACGTTATCAAACTGAGACATTCCTCGCCAAACGCTGTCAATCGGCTGAGAATCTCGTGACCTCCCGGTAACCACCGGTCTCGCGGCCGCGGTGGCACCCGGCCGGGCCGAGGATTTGGCGTCGGTCGAGGCGTACGCGTATATTGGCCTGCGCCGAAGACCGCTGGTTGGTTTGAGCGCGAAGCCCTCGTCATCGAGTGCCTCCGCCCAGCCCGAAGAACTCCGTACGACGGATGGCCCGCGCAGGTTGAGCAAGAGCTAGGTGAAGGGCGTACGTCCTTCGGTTCGCCCTTTGTCGCCCTGCGCGCAGAGGGCTTTTTTGTTGTCCGGGGCCAGCACTTCGCATCGCTACAGACGTAGCAACGTATGAGAAGTGGAGGAGACTATGGCGAGGCCGGACAAGGCAGCCGATGTCGCTGAGCTGACGAGCAAGTTCTCCAGCTCCGCCGGCGTCGTGTTGACCGAGTACCGCGGACTCACCGTGAAGGCGCTCAAAGAGCTGCGCCGCAATCTCGGTGACGATGCCACCTACGCCGTGTCGAAGAACACGCTGACCACGATCGCCGCCCGCGAAGCGGGTGTTCCTGGAATCGAGGAGCACCTCGTCGGGCCCACGGCGATCGCCTTCATCGACGGTGACCCGGTCACCGTCGCCAAGGGACTGCGTGACTTTGCACGGACCAACCCGCTTCTGGTGATCAAGGGCGGAGTTCTGGACGGCAAGTTCCTGAGCTCCGACGAGGTCAAGCAGCTGGCCGACCTGGAGTCCCGCGAGGTTCTGCTCGCCAAGGTCGCCGGCGGCATGCAGGGTGTCCTGCAGCAGGCCATCTCCCTCGTCTCCGCACCGCTGTCCCAGGCCGCCCGTTTGTTGGCTGCCCTGGAGACCGCGGCCGGGGAGGACCCGTCCCTCATCGCCGGCGCTGGTACGCCGGCGGCGAGTGCCGTCGAGGCCGAATCATCAGAGCCGACCAACGAAGAACTGGCGAGCGCCGACGCGGAGGACACCTCCGAGCCGACCAACGCCGACCTTGCAGCACCCGCTGCGGATGACACGGCAGCACCCGCTGCCGACGACACAGCAGCGCCCGCTGCCACTGATCCGGCCCCGGCTGACGCCGCGGACGAAAACTAAGGAAGGACTGCCACCATGGCAAAGCTCAGCACCGCAGAGCTTCTTGACGCTTTCAAGGAGCTCACCCTCATCGAGCTCAGCGAGTTCGTGAAGGAATTCGAGACCACCTTCAACGTGACCGCGGCTGCCCCGGTCGCTGCCGCGGCTCCGGCCGCCGGTGGCGGCGCCGCTGCGGTCGAGGAAGAGGAGGCCTCCGACGAGGTCGACGTCATCCTCGAGGCGGCCGGCGACAAGAAGATCCAGGTCATCAAGGAGGTGCGCTCGCTCACCAGCCTCGGTCTCAAGGAGGCCAAGGATCTGGTCGAGGCCGCCCCCAAGGCTGTCTTGGAGAAGGTCACCAAGGAGCAGGCCGACAAGGCGAAGGAAGCCCTCGAGGGCGCCGGAGCGACCGTCTCCTACAAGTGATGTGAAGGTGGTCGCTGCCTGAGCGGCGCCACCTCGCTGATCGACAAACGTCCGTGGCCGGAACCCCCAGGGGTCCGGCCACGGACGTTTCTGCGTCTACCTGCTCGGATCAGGCGACCTGCCACTCGTATCGGTTCAACGACATGGTCACCGTGCTGATGTAGTACTTCGCGACGATGCCACGGTCGGTGTAGTACGCCTGGTTCACGACCTCTTCCTGCGCCGGGCTGTTACGGCAGGCCAGGCTGGCGAAGTAGGGCAACGGCACCAGACCGCAGATGTCATCGGTGCGGTCCATGTTCGCCTTCATGGTCTCCACCTGGGCCTCCGAGAGGTTGAACGTGTACGGCGGGTAGTAGTCGTCTGCGGCCGCCGGGAGCGCTGTCGCTCCCGCTATACCGGCTCCGGCGACAAGGGCGGTGGCCATCGCGGCGATGGTGCGACGAGTCCTGCGTGTGTTCACGAGCTTCTCCTTCGCGATCGTTGATGCTTCGGCTGTTATCTCCACCACACCACACGCGATCGAGCTGGGTTCCCCCCTGGGGTACGGGCGGTTGTCAGCTCAGCTGACGCAGTTGCGGCCGACCTGCCCGGTGGCAGTCATCAGAGTCAGTGGCTCGACCAGCAACGCCCGGCAGGCCGATCGGGTGAGCAGCCGCACGGTCGAGCCGTCGTCGATGCCGCCGTCCATGGCGTCCGAGTCGTCGTCGCATCCCTGCACCTGGACATAGACCTGGTGCTCGCCGTCCGCCGCCTGCACCACGACCAGCACGGCGAGGTCGCCGGGCACCGCTGCCTGCGGGGAGCACCCCCTCGTGCTGGTCGGAGCCTCAGTCATGGTGTCGAGCAGAGACCGCGCCGCTGAGCCGCGGAGCTGGCGGACGGCCCGCAGGCTCGGTTCCGTCGTCTTCTCCAGTGAGTGGGCACCGTACTGGCAGATCGCCACCCGGTCCACCGACGGTAATGATGCCAGCCCGGGGCCGCGGACCGGCCGGGCGCCGACCGGGTCGCGCATCGGGTTGGCCGCCGGGCAGGGTGCCCCGGGACCGGCCTCGGCGGCCGAGTCAGCGATGCGGCGGGCCAGGGTGTCGTCTCGGCTGGTCACCACGATCACGGCACGGTCCAGCACTCGCTGGGTCACCGTCCAGCCGGCCCTGGAGCTGCTCGAGTCAGACGGTCGGGCATTCGAGGCCAGCGGATCCGGCCGGGGGTGCACGGCGACGTGCTCACTCAGCAGGCTGTCGGGTTGCTCGGGACAGCCGACGGTCCGCACCAGCTCGGGTCGACCGAGCGAGACGTACGGCCGGCGGTGCTGCTCGGCCGGGCGTCCGTCGACCGAGTCGCTGCACCAGTCTGACCCCGGCTCGTACGCGTAGCCCCAGGTCGACGGCACCTGGAAGCTGATGTCGCGGTAGTACTCCGTACGCCAGCCCGCCGGGGCCTGGTCGACCGGCTCGGGGGTCTGACCGCCGGTCGCGCGGCTGCTGCTGGTCGGCGCGGCCGGACCGGGCTTCGCGACCTGACTGGGTGAGCCGCCCCACCGGGGCAGCGCCAGGGCGACGGCGACGATGAGCACCACGGTGGTCGCCAGACCCACCGCGGCTCTCGCCGTACGCCGGGCCCGGGCCCGGGCCCGGGCCGCGCCCGGGTCGAGCTCACCCGAGGCGGGCAACGCCTCGATGGCCTGCCGGAAGGCCCGGGGCAGCCGGTCGTGATCAGTCATGGTCAACCTCTTCCAGTCGGAGCCGCAGCTTGACCAGGGCGCGGTGGACGTAGGAACGCGCGGTGCTCTCGGTGCAGCCCAAGATCTCGGCCATCTCGGCGTAGGCGAGATCGTCGTAGAAGCGCAGCATGATCGCCGCTCGGTGCCGAGCCGGCAGGGTTGCCAGCACCTCGGAGGCGATCGCGACGTCCGGGGTGCGAGGCGGCTCCTGATCCTCGACGGCGGCGTAGAGGTCGAGGCTCTCGGTGGGACGTTCGCGGCGTCCCCACTTGCGCCACCAGGAGATCTGCCGATTCATGATCACCCGCCGCGCGTAGGCGTCGACGGTCCCGGCCGCGCTGAGTTTCGACCAGCGAGGATAGACGGCGATCAGGGCGTCCTGGACGATGTCAGCCGCGGCGTGCGGACTGCCGCTCACCACCACGGCGAAGCGGAGCAGGCCGGGCCCGGCGTCGGTGGCCCAGTCGTCGAAAGAATGGACAGGGGAGCGGTGCGATCGGTCACCGACGGGCTCGACGGGTCCGTCGACGACCATTCCCACCTCCCGCAGTTCAGCCGGCATGCCGTGTAGACGCCCGGTGCGGCCATTGTGTTGCACCCCGTACGCACCGGTGCGGGAGGAATCGCTCGTGCCGGCGTCGAAACCGCTTCGCCATCCACGTGGCTCTCGTGTTACGGCGCGCTGGCGATTCACACACATCGAGGTGGCACCCCAGCCGGTGCCCCTGGCGGATACTCCGCAATCCGGAAAATCGATTCCAGAACCCTAGGTCGGCTCCTGAGCCCGGAGATAGCATGCGAACCTCTGCGGCCCCGGATCGGGGTCTCAGACCCGATGGGAGCGGTCTGCATGGAACCTCAGCTGGTGGTCAACGGCCAGGAGCGCGAGCTCGGCGAGGTGGGCGGGCACGTCACCCTGCTCGAGTGGTTGCGGGAGTCCGGATTCACCGGCAGCAAGGAGGGCTGCGCGGAGGGCGAGTGCGGCGCGTGCGCCGTAATGGTTGCCCGACCCGACGGTGACACGACGTACCCGCTGGACCGCGATCAACGCCTGTCTGGTGCCGGCGGCCGGGTTCGAAGGCCAGGAGATCGTCACCGCCGAGGGCATCGGGGGACCCAGCGCCCTGCACCCGGTGCAGCGGGAGATGGCCGACCCGCGGCGGCTCGCAGTGTGGCTACTGCACTCCCGGCTTCATCTGCTCGATGGCCTCGGAGTACTACCGGCCGGACCGAGAGGCGACCGGTCGCGTCCAGCGGGCGGCGGTCAGCGAGCCCACCAGCAACGGTCACGCGGCCACCCGTCACCTCGCCGATCACGAGACCGACCCGACCGCCCCCGGCCAGGCCCCCGACCACGAGCACGGGCCCAACGGTTTCGACCTGCACTCCTTGAGCGGCAACCTCTGCCGGTGCACCGGTTATCGCCCCATCCGCGACGCCGCGTACGCGCTGGGCACCCCAGACTCCACCGATCCCCTCTGCGCCAGGCTCGACCGACCGGCGCCTGCTCCGGCCAGCACCACGATCAGCAGCAGCCAAGGCACCTTCGTTCGCCCCACAGACCTGGCTGAGGCCCTCGACCTGCTGGCCGACAACCCCGATGCACGGTTGGTGGCCGGTTCCACCGACTGGGGCGTCGAGCTGAACATCCGCCACAGCCGGGCGCGGCTGAGTGTGGGCATCGACCGGCTGCCGGAGCTGCGTACGCTCTCCGTCGGCGAGAACTCCATCGACATCGGCGCGGCGATGAGCCTGACCGAGATCGAGCGGATCCTCGACGGCCGGGTGCCCCTGCTGGCCGAGCTGTTCCCCCAGTTCGCGTCTCGGCTGATCCGCAATGGCGCCACTCTGGGCGGCAACCTGGGGACCGGCTCGCCGATCGGGGACAGCCCGCCCGCCCTGCTGGCCCTGGACTGCTCGCTGGTCCTCGCCTCGCGGAGCGGAGAGCGGGAGGTGCCGCTGACCGACTACTTCACCGGTTACCGCCAGACCCTCAAGCGACCCGACGAGCTGATCAAGACCATCCGCATCCCGACCCCGGTCGCCCCGCTGAGCGCATTCCACAAGATCGCCAAGCGACGGTTCGACGACATCTCCAGCGTCGCGGTCGCCATCGCCCTCCGGTTGGACGGCGACACCGTGGCCGACGTGAAGATCGGGTTGGGCGGCGTGGCGGCAACTCCGCTGCGCGCCCTGGACACCGAGGCGGCGCTGGTCGGCCGGCCCTGGACCGAGCAGAACGTCACCGCGGCGGCCGACGTGCTCGGTGCCTCCGGCACCCCGATGAGCGACCACCGAGCCAGCTCGGGCTATCGCACGGCGATGCTGCGCCAGTCGCTGCTCAAGTTCTACGCCAATAACCCCGCTCCGATCCCCCAGGAGGCCTGAGCCATGAGCCGTGCCCACGGTCCGCTCGCCGACCGACCGCTCAACCCGAAGGTCGGCCTCGAGGTCTCGCACGAGAGCGCCGACCTGCACGTCACCGGCCAGGCGCTCTACACCCAGGACCTGGTGGGGCGGACCGACGGGCACGCTGCACGCCTGGCCGCTGCAGGCGCCGCACGCTCATGCGCTGGTCACCCGGCTCGACGTGACACCCGCGTACGAGGTGCCCGGGGTGATCCGGGTGCTGACGGCCGAGGACGTCCCCGGGGTGAACGATGCCGGTGAGAAGCACGACGAGCCGTTGTTCCCCAGCGAGGTCATGTTCTACGGCCACGCGGTCTGCTGGGTGCTCGGCGAAACCCTCGAACAGGCTCGGCAGGGCGCTGAGGCGATCGAGGTCGACTACGAGCCGCTGCCGTCTCTGATCTCGCTCCGCGACGCCATCGCCGCAGACAGCTTCCAGGGCCACCAGCGCACGGTCAGCCGGGGTGACGCCGACGCCGCACTGGAGTCAGCCCCGCACCGCTTCAGCGGCGAGCTCGAGTTCGGTGGTCAGGAGCACTTCTACCTCGAGACCAACGCCGCGTTGGCCCTGGTCGACGAGAACGGTCAGATCTTCGTCCAGTCCAGCACCCAGCACCCGTCGGAAACCCAGGACATCGTCGCCCACGTGCTCGGTCTGAGCGCCCACGCGGTGACGGTGCAGTGCCTGCGGATGGGCGGCGGCTTCGGCGGCAAGGAGTTCCAGCCGCACGGGCTCGCCGCCATCGCCGCGCTGGGGGCCGTCCTGACCGGGCGCCCGGTCAGCCTGCGGCTGAACCGCACCCAGGACATCACCATGACCGGCAAGCGGCACCCGTTCCTGGCCACCTGGGAGGTCGGCTTCGACGACACCATGAAGATCGTCGGGTTGCGAGCAACTCTGACGAGCAACGGAGGTTGGAGCCTCGACCTGTCCGAGCCGGTGCTGGCTCGAGCCCTGTGCCACATCGACAACGCCTACTGGATTCCCAACATCCATGTTCATGGCCGGATCGCCAAGACCAACCGGGCCTCCAACACCGCCTTCCGTGGCTTCGGCGGACCGCAGGGCATGATCGTCATCGAGGACATCCTCGGCCGCTGCGCACCGCTGCTGGGCGTCGAGCCCGAGGAGCTGCGGCGGGCCAACTTCTATGCGCCGGGCCAGACCACCCCGTACGGTCAGCCCGTCCGGCACGCCGAACGGCTGGAGTCGATCTGGTCGATCCTCACCGAGCGCAGTGACTTCGCCGCCCGCAAAGCCGAGATCGCGGAGTTCAACGCGACCCACCCGCACGCCAAACGGGCACTGGGCATCACCCCGGTCAAGTTCGGCATCTCGTTCAACCTGACCTCGTTCAACCAGGCCGGCGCGCTGGTGCACGTCTACAAGGACGGCTCGGTGCTGATCAACCATGGCGGCGCGGAGATGGGTCAGGGTCTGCACACCAAGATGATCCAGGTGGCCGCCACCGCGCTCGGCGTCCCGCTGAGCTTCGTACGCCTGGCCCCGACCCGGACCGACAAGGTGCCGAACACCTCAGCCACCGCGGCCAGCTCGGGTGCCGACCTGAACGGCGGGGCGGTCAAGGATGCGTGCGACCAGATCCGGGCCCGGCTCAACGTGGTAGCCGCCGGACAGCTCGGGGTCCATCCCGACGACGTCCGCTTCATCGACGGCGTGGTCACCGGGATCGGCTTCCACGACCGGCAGGTCGAGTGGAAGCAGCTGGTCCACGACGCCTACTTCCAGCGGGTCCAGCTCTGGGCGGCGGGCTTCTACCGCACCGCCGGCCTGCACTGGAACGCGGACCGGATGGAGGGCGAGCCCTTCAAGTACTTCGCCTACGGCGCCTCGGTGTCCGAGGTCGAGGTCGACGGGTTCACCGGCGCCTACCGGCTGCGCCGGGCCGACCTGGTGCACGACGTCGGTGACAGCTTGTCGCCGTTGATCGACATCGGCCAGATCGAGGGCGGCTTCGTCCAGGGCGTCGGTTGGCTGACCCTGGAGGAGCTGCGCTGGGACGAGAGCGACGGCCCGCACCGCGGCCGGTTGAACACCCAGGCGGCGAGCACGTACAAGATCCCGAGCTTCTCCGAGATGCCGGAGGACTTCTTCGTGCACCTGTACGAGGAGGCGACCGAGTCGGGCGTGGTGTACGGCTCGAAAGCCGTCGGCGAGCCTCCGCTGATGCACGCGTTCAGCGTCCGGGAGGCGCTGCGCCAGGCCGTCGGGGCGTTCGGGCCTGCCGGCTGGAGCGTCGATCTCGGCGCTCCGTCCACGCCCGAAGCCGTCTACTGGGCGGTCGAGGCGGCACGCGGCGCCGGGGCTGAGCACGAGGCGGCCGCGCCGGCGGCGTACGCGGGGGTGTGAGGTGGACTGGCTCGGCGCCCTGCAGCAGCTGCGCCGCGACGGTGCGCCCGGCGTACTGGTGACCGTGGTCGAGGTGCGCGGGCACGCTCCGCGGGACCCGGGAGCCAAGATGCTGGTCGGCACCGAGCAGATCTGGGGAAGTGTGGGCGGCGGCAACCTGGAGGAGACCGCCATCCAGCGGGCCCGGGAGCTGATCGCTGAGGGCGGCCGGGCCACCGAGCTGCTGGAGTCGCGGCTGAACGACCACGCCCGCAACGCTCATGGGCGACAGTGTTGCGGGGGAGAGGTGCGGCTGCTGCTGGAACCGTTCCCGGCCCGACCGGTGGTGGCCGTCTTCGGCGTCGGGCACGTCGGCTTCGAGCTGGGCCGGATCCTGTCGCGGTTGGAGATCCAGCTGCACCTGATCGACTCGCGGGCCGAGCAGCTCGACCAGCTCCGGTTGGCCGACATCACCGCGGGTCCGGCGGACGTCCAGGTCCATCGAGCTGTGATCGGCGAGCTCGTGCTGGAGCGGCTGCCGGCCGGCGCCCACGTGTTGATCATGACCCACGACCATGCCGAGGACTTCGCGCTCTGCGACGCAGCCCTGCGGATGCCTCAGCTGGGCAGCATCGGCGTGATCGGCTCCCGGTCCAAGTGGTCGCGGTTCCGCCGGCTGCTGGCCGAGGCCGGCCACGGCGACGACGCCATCGCGCGCATCGTCTGTCCGATCGGTCGCCCGGAGCTGACCGGCAAGGAACCGGCCGTGATCGCGGTCGGGGTGGCCGCCGCTCTGATTCCGGAGCTGGCCGTTCCGGATGCGCGGCACCGTTCGTCACCTGCGACACGCCCGTCCCGTACGCCACACCGATAATTTTTTTCCCCACCGGTCAATGACGTAATCTGAGGCGCGGTCGTCACCGGTCGCGCCGGCCGGAGCCCACGGTGCGGCATCCGCCCGAGTGGCCCAGGAGTCGTCCTCGATGTTTCACATGGCAAAGCCCCGCGCTCGACGTCTCGGTGCCTGGCTGGCCGCCGCGGCGCTGGTCACCGGGGGAGCGCTGCTGACCACGACACCGGCTCAGGCCGACGCCAAGCCGGGTCGCTACATCGTGTCCACCTGGACCGCCGGTGGCGCGGACGGGGCCGTGGCGAAGGTGACCCGTAAGGGGGTCCGGCCGAGCCACCGCTTCAGCCGCGTCCTGCACGGGTTCGCCGCCACCTTGAGCAGCGCCCAGCTGAGTGCGTTGCGCAACGACTCCCGGGTGCGTTCGATCGTCCCGGACGAGGTGATCAGCATCGACTCGACCCAGAACGACGCGGAGTGGGCGCTGGACCGGGTCGACCAGCGCAGCGACAACCTCGACAACACCTATCGCTATCAGACCACCGGCGCCGGGGTGACCGTGTTCGAGATCGACACCGGCATCCGGACGACCCACACCCAGTTCGGTGGCCGAGCGGTCAAGGGCTACAACTTCGTCGAGGACAACGCCGACGCGTCGGACTGCAACGGCCACGGGACCCACGTCGCCGGCAGCATCGCCGGCTCCACGTACGGCGTGGCCAAGCAGGCCCGCCTGGTCGCGGTCCGGGTGCTCGACTGCAACGGTGAGGGCTACCTGAGCGACTTCATCGCCGGCCTGCAGTACGTGGTCGACCATCAGCCGGCCGGCCCCGCGGTGGTCAACATCAGCGCCGGCGGCGCGTCCAACTCCGCCCTCGACGAGGCCGTCCGAACGGTCGTCGATGAAGGGATCCCGGTCGTGGTCGCCGCCGGCAACGACGACGAGAACGCCTGCTTCAACAGCCCCGCCCGCGTCTCGTCGGCGCTGACCGTGGCGGCCACGGACGCCGACGACGAGCGGGCCTACTTCTCCGACTGGGGATCCTGCGTCGACCTGTTCGCTCCCGGGGTGGGCATCCGCTCGGCCTCGGACCGATCCGACACGGCGACGGAGTCGATGAGCGGCACGTCGATGGCGGCGCCGCACGTCGCCGGCGCGGTCGCGCGCTATCTGCAGGCCTATCCGCAGGCCAGCCCGAGCGCGGTCCGCAGGGCCCTGGTCGGGGACGCCACCTCCAACGCCGTCTCCGAGGCGGCCAGCGGCTCGCCGAACAAGCTGCTCTACCTGCGCTCCACCACCACCGGGGTGCCGACCAGCGTGTCCACGACCCACTCCGATGCGGCCCGGACCCTGACCCTGAAGTGGAGCCCGCCGTACGGCTTCGGCGCTCCGGCCGTCACCGGCTACCGGATCACCCGGAGCGGCACCGACACGTCAGGGCGCTCGTTCACGACCACCAACCTGACCGGCGCGGCGCGCTCCTACACCTTCGGTCAGCTCCGGCACGGCACGACCTACACCGTGACCGTACGGTCGCTGAACGCCTCCGGCGGTGGGACCGTCTCCTCGACCACGGTCAAGATGCTGGCCGCCCCGGGCAAGGGACGGGTCTCCACCCCGGCCGCGGGATCGACCAATGACACCGCCAGCTCGGTCACCGCGAAGTGGAAGGCGCCGTCCTCAGGAGGCAAGGTGGCCTCGTACGCGATCGAGGTCCGCCGCACCGGCACGACCACGACCACGAAGGCCACCGCGTCGAGCAGCAAGCGCAGCCTCAAGATCACCAAGCTGACGAAGAACGCGAGCTTCGTCGTCCGCGTCCGGGCGGTCAACGCCGCTGGCCAGGGCACCTGGTCGTCATGGTCGAGCAAGGCAAAAGCTCGCTGAGCAAACCAGCCGTTCTTCCTTGTCAACGCGTGAGTTGCGAGTATGATCCTTGCCAAGTGAGGCGAGTCTCCCAGTCGGGATGATTTGCCTGCTCTACCTTTTGCTGCGCTCGGAGTTGACGAAGCGTACAGCAGTGTCTATATTGGGGGTTTGCCTCCGCCTGTTCGCGACCCGTTTCAATTTGACTCGGGCCGTTCCGCATGCGCAGACGCAACTGCTCTACTCAGTTTCGAGCCCTCGGAAGGACTCAGTGTTGGCCGCCTCGCGCACTGCCTCGAAAAACAAGGTTGTATCACCCACCGGCCGGATCTCGTTCGCGAAGATCGCCGAACCCATGGAAGTCCCCGATCTGCTGGATCTGCAGATCGACTCATTTGACTGGCTGGTCGGGAACGAGGCGTGGCGCACCCGCGTCGACTCCGCGCTCGGCGAAGGCCGCACCGACATCAACACCAAGTCCGGTTTGGAGGAGATCTTCGAAGAGATCTCCCCGATCGAGGACTTCAGCGGCACCATGTCGCTGTCCTTCCGCGACCACCGGTTCGAACCCCCCAAGAACACTGTCGACGAGTGCAAGGACCGCGACGTCACATACGCGGCGCCGCTGTTCGTCACCGCGGAGTTCATGAACAACGAGACCGGCGAGATCAAGAGCCAGACGGTCTTCATGGGCGACTTCCCGCTGATGACCGACAAGGGCACCTTCGTCATCAACGGCACCGAGCGTGTCGTGGTGTCCCAGCTGGTCCGCAGCCCGGGTGTCTACTTCGAGCAGACCACCGACAAGACCTCGGACAAGGACATCTTCACCTGCAAGATGATCCCGAGCCGTGGCGCGTGGCTGGAGTTCGAGATCGACAAGCGCGACATGGTCGGCGTCCGCCTGGACCGCAAGCGCAAGCAGAACGTCACCGTGCTACTCAAGGCGCTGGGCTGGAGCAACGAGCAGATCCTCGAGGAGTTCGGCGAGTACGAGTCGATGCGACTCACCCTGGAGAAGGACCACACCACCACCCAGGACGAGGCGCTGCTCGACATCTACCGCAAGCTGCGCCCGGGAGAGCCGCCGACGCGTGAGGCCGCGCAGGCGCTGTTGGAGAACTACTACTTCAACCCCAAGCGCTACGACCTGGCCAAGGTCGGTCGCTACAAGATCAACAAGAAGCTGGGCCTCGAGCTGCCCTTCGACAAGCAGGTCCTGACCGTCGAGGACATCGTCGCGGCCATCCGCTTCTGCGTCGCGTTGCACGAAGGCAAGGAGACGCTCGAGGCGCCGCGCGGCGAGCTCATCGTCGAAGAGGACGACATCGACCACTTCGGCAACCGCCGGCTGCGCACGGTGGGCGAGCTGATCCAGAACCAGCTCCGCACCGGACTCGGCCGGATGGAGCGTGTCGTACGCGACCGGATGACCACCCAGGACGTCGAGGCGATCACGCCGCAGACCCTGATCAACATCCGGCCGGTCGTCGCGGCGCTGAAGGAGTTCTTCGGCACCTCCCAGCTCAGCCAGTTCATGGACCAGACCAACCCGATCGCGGGCCTGACGCACAAGCGGCGTCTGTCGGCCCTCGGCCCGGGTGGTCTGTCCCGCGACCGCGCCGGCATGGAGGTGCGTGACGTCCACCCGTCGCACTACGGCCGCATGTGTCCGATCGAGACGCCGGAAGGCCCGAACATCGGCCTGATCGGCTCGCTCGCCTCGTTCGCCCGGGTCAACGCGTTCGGCTTCGTCGAGACGCCGTACCGCAAGGCCATCGACGGACAGGTGACCGACCAGATCGACTACCTGACCGCCGACGTCGAGGACCGCTACACGATCGCCCAGGCCAACGCCAAGCTGGACGAGAACGGCCGGTTCACCGAGGAGCGCGTGCTGGCTCGTCGCCGCAAGGCCGACCCGGACACCGTCCCGGCCGCTGACATCCAGTACATGGACGTCTCCCCGCGCCAGATGGTCTCGGTCGCGACCGCGATGATCCCGTTCCTGGAGCATGACGACGCGTCGCGGGCCCTGATGGGCTCCAACATGCAGCGTCAGGCTGTGCCGCTGATCCGGTCGGAGTCCCCTTTCGTGGGCACCGGCATGGAGTACCGCGGTGCGGTCGATGCCGGCGACGTAACCGTCTCCACCGCGCCCGGCGTGGTCACCTCGGTGAGCGCCGACCTGGTCGAGATCGCTCACGACGACGGCACCTACAAGACCTACCGGCTCAGCAAGTTCCGCCGCTCGAACCAGGGCACCTGCATCAACCAGCGTCCGCTGGTGAGCTCGGGCCAGCGGGTCGAGGTCGGTACGCCGCTGGCCGACGGCCCCTGCACGGACCAGGCCGAGATGGCTCTGGGTCGCAACCTGCTGGTCGCGTTCATGCCGTGGGAAGGCCACAACTACGAGGACGCGATCATCCTCAGCCAGCGGGTCGTCCAAGACGACGTCCTCACCTCGATCCACATCGAGGAGCACGAGGTCGACGCCCGTGACACCAAGCTGGGCGCCGAGGAGATCACCCGGGACATCCCGAACGTCTCCGAGGAGATGCTGGCCGATCTCGACGAGCGCGGCATCATCCGCATCGGCGCCGAGGTCTCGACCGGTGACATCCTGGTCGGCAAGGTCACGCCCAAGGGTGAGACCGAGCTGACCCCGGAGGAGCGGCTGCTGCGCGCGATCTTCGGCGAGAAGGCCCGCGAGGTCCGCGACACCTCCCTCAAGGTGCCCCACGGCGAGTCCGGCACGGTCATCGGCGTCCGCGTCTTCGACCGCGACTCCGACGACGAGCTGTCGCCCGGGGTCAACCAGCTGGTCCGGGTGTACGTGGCCCAGAAGCGCAAGATCCAAGACGGCGACAAGCTCGCCGGCCGACACGGCAACAAGGGCGTCATCTCCAAGATCCTCCCGGTCGAGGACATGCCGTTCCTGGAGGACGGGACCCCGGTCGACATCGTGCTCAACCCGCTCGGTGTGCCGAGCCGGATGAACGTCGGTCAGGTGCTGGAGACCCACCTCGGGTGGGTGGCCAAGCAGGGCTGGGACGTCGAGGGGATCGACGAGCCCTGGGCGGCGCGGCTGCGCGATGTGGGCCTGGCCCACGTCGACGGCAACACCAACCTGGCGACGCCGGTCTTCGACGGTGCCACCGAGCAGGAGATCACCGGTCTGCTGGGCAACACGTTGCCCACGCGGGACGGCGAGCGCCTGGTCAGTGCCGACGGCAAGGCCTACCTGTTCGACGGTCGCTCCGGTGAGCCGTTCCCCGACCCGGTCGGTGTGGGCTACATCTACATGCTGAAGCTCCAC
The DNA here is from genome assembly GCA_963740705.1 of uncultured Actinomycetota bacterium. Lineage (GTDB taxonomy): Bacteria > Actinomycetota > Actinomycetes > Propionibacteriales > Propionibacteriaceae > Microlunatus. The sequence continues at coordinate 96,378 of CAVUGB010000003.1, read as the reverse complement.
CACCTGGTCGACGACAAGATCCACGCGCGCTCGACCGGCCCGTACTCGATGATCACGCAACAGCCCCTGGGCGGTAAGGCCCAGTTCGGCGGCCAGCGGTTCGGCGAGATGGAGGTGTGGGCCCTCGAGGCGTACGGCGCGGCGTGGGCTCTGCAGGAGCTGCTGACGATCAAGTCCGATGACGTCCCCGGTCGCGTGAAGGTCTACGAGGCCATCGTCAAGGGCGAGAACATCCCCGAGCCCGGCATCCCCGAGTCGTTCAAGGTGCTGGTGAAGGAGATGAAGTCGCTCTGCCTGAACGTCGAGGTGCTGTCCTCCGACGGCACCGAGGTGGAGCTGCGGGACTCCGAGGACGACTACCGCAGCGGCGAGGACTTCGGCATCGACCTGTCCCGGCGCCCCGGCGAGTCCCTCGGCGGAGTCGAAGAAGTCTGATCAGCTCCGCGGCCCTTCGACGGGCTCAGGGAACGTTTCTCTGAGCCTGTCGAAGAGCCCGGGCAGGTCAGTCACAACATTGCGTACGCGTAACTAAAGAAGAGAGATAAACAACGTGCTCGACGTGAACTTCTTCGACGAGATCCGCATCGGCCTGGCTACGGCCGACGAAATTCGTCAGTGGTCACATGGTGAGGTCAAGAAGCCGGAGACGATCAACTACCGCACGCTCAAGCCCGAGCGTGACGGCCTGTTCTGCGAGAAGATCTTTGGCCCGACCCGCGACTGGGAGTGCTACTGCGGCAAGTACAAGCGCGTCCGGTTCAAGGGCATCATCTGCGAGCGGTGTGGCGTCGAGGTCACCCGCTCCAAGGTCCGTCGCGAGCGGATGGGCCACATCGAGCTCGCCGCTCCGGTGACCCACATCTGGTACTTCAAGGGCGTTCCGTCGCGCTTGGGCTACCTGCTCGACATCGCCCCGAAGGACCTGGAGAAGGTCATCTACTTCGCGGCGTACATGATCACCTCCGTCGATGTCGACTCACGGCACCGTGACCTGTCCTCGCTCGAGGCCAAGATCGGGGTCGAGCGATCTTCCCTCGAGGGTCGTCGCGACTCCGACATCGAGAACCGGATGAAGAAGCTGGAAGAGGACACCGCGGCGCTGGAAGCCGAGGGGGCCAAGGCCGACATCAAGCGCAAGACGCGCGAAGGTGCCGAGCGTGAGGTCAAGCAGCTGCGCGACCGCGCTCAGCGTGAGCTCGACCGCCTCGACGCGGTCTGGACCCGGTTCAAGAATCTCAAGGTCCAAGACCTCGAGGGCGACGAGATCCTCTACCGCGAGATGAAGAACCGCTTCGGCCGCTACTTCGAGGGTTCGATGGGTGCCGACGCGATCCAGAAGCGTCTGCAGTCCTTCGATCTCGACGCGGAGTCGCTGTCGCTGCGCGAGACCATCCAGACCGGCAAGGGCCAGCGCAAGACCCGGGCCCTGAAGCGGCTCAAGGTCGTCTCGGCCTTCATCACCACGAAGAACTCGCCGGCCGGCATGGTCTTGGACTGCGTCCCGGTCATCCCGCCGGACCTGCGCCCGATGGTGCAGCTCGACGGTGGCCGCTTCGCGACCTCGGACCTGAACGACCTCTACCGCCGGGTGATCAACCGCAACAACCGCCTCAAGCGGCTGCTTGACCTCGGCGCGCCCGAGATCATCGTCAACAACGAGAAGCGGATGCTCCAGGAGGCCGTCGACTCGCTGTTCGACAACGGCCGTCGTGGCCGTCCGGTGACCGGTCCGGGCAACCGCCCGCTCAAGTCGATCTCCGACATGCTCAAGGGCAAGCAGGGCCGGTTCCGTCAGAACCTGCTCGGCAAGCGCGTCGACTACTCCGGCCGTTCGGTCATCGTCGTCGGCCCGCAGCTCAAGCTGCATCAGTGCGGTCTGCCCAAGGCGATGGCGTTGGAGCTGTTCAAGCCGTTCGTGATGAAGCGGCTGGACGACCTCAACCACGCGCAGAACATCAAGTCGGCCAAGCGGATGGTGGAGCGTCAGCGTCCGGTGGTCTGGGATGTCCTCGAAGAGGTCATCACCGAGCACCCGGTGCTGCTCAACCGCGCCCCGACCCTGCACCGCCTCGGCATCCAGGCTTTCGAGCCGCAGCTGATCGAGGGCAAGGCCATCCAGATCCACCCGCTCGTCTGCACGGCGTTCAACGCCGACTTCGACGGTGACCAGATGGCCGTGCACCTGCCGCTGTCCGCCGAGGCGCAGGCCGAGGCCCGCATCCTGATGCTGTCGACGAACAACATCTTGAAGCCGGCCGACGGTCGTCCCGTGACCATGCCCACCCAGGACATGATCATCGGCCACTACTTCTTGACCATGCAGGTCGATGGAGCGGTGGGCGAGGGACGCGTCTTCGGGTCGGTGGCCGAGGCCTTGATGGCCTTCGACCGCAAGGAGCTCTCGGTCCAGGCCAAGATCCGCCTTCGGCTCACTGACATCGTGGCGCCGGCCGGTTTCGAGCTGAAGCCCAACGGCTCGATCCTGCTGGAGACCACGCTGGGCCGGGCGCTGTTCAACGAGGCGCTGCCGTCCGACTACGCCTACTGCGACTACGAGGTGGGCAAGAAGCAGCTCGGTCAGATCGTGAACGACCTCGCCGAGCGCTACCCGAAGGTCGACGTGGCGTTCTGCCTCGACGCGCTGAAGGACCTCGGCTTCCACTGGGCCACCCGGTCCGGGGTCACGGTGTCCATCGGCGACGTCAGCACCCCGCCCAACAAGGCGGAGCTGCTGGCCGGCTACGAGGACCGCGCGAGCAAGATCGACAAGCAGTACGAGCGTGGTCTGATCACCGAGGACGAGCGTCGCCAGGAGCTGATCGAGATCTGGACCGACGCCACCTCACGGCTCGGTGCGGCGATGGAGGCCAACTTCTCCAAGACCAACCCGATCTACATGATGGTCCACTCCGGTGCCCGCGGAAACATGGTGCAGATGCGCCAGATCGCCGCCATGCGTGGCCTCGTGGTGAACCCGAAGGGCGAGATTATCGCCCGGCCGATCAAGTCCAACTTCCGTGAGGGTCTGTCGGTCCTGGAGTACTTCATCTCCACCCACGGTGGGCGAAAGGGTCAGGCCGACACCGCGCTGCGTACGGCGGACTCGGGCTACCTGACCCGTCGGTTGGTCGACGTCTCCCAGGACGTGATCATCCGCGAGGAGGACTGTGGCACCGAGCGTGGACTGAACAAGATCATCGCGCTCGCGGACGGCGACAAGCTGTCGCTCGATGAGCACGTGGAGACCGCGGTGTACGCCCGTACGCTGGCCACCGACGTGCTCGGCGCCGACGGGGAGGTGCTGCTCGCCGCCGGGGTCGACCTCGGTGACGTCAACATCAAGCTGTTGATCGAGGGTGGCGTCAGCCGGGTCAAGGTGCGCAGCGTCCTCACCTGTGAGGCCGTCACCGGCACCTGTGCCATGTGCTACGGCCGTTCGTTGGCCAGCGGCAAGCTGGTCGATGTCGGCGAGGCCGTCGGTATCGTCGCGGCGCAGTCCATCGGCGAGCCCGGCACTCAGCTCACGATGCGTACCTTCCACACCGGTGGTGTGGCAGGTGACGACATCACGCAGGGTCTGCCGCGTGTGGTCGAGCTGTTCGAGGCGCGTCAGCCCAAGGGCAAGGCGCCGATCTCCGAGGCCACCGGACGGGTGGCCATCGAGGACAACGACCGGCTGAAGAAGATCACCATCACCCCCGACGACGGTTCGGAGGCGGCCGAGTTCTCGGTGTCGCGTCGTGCTCGTCTGTTGGTGGAGGACGGCGATCACGTCCAGGTCGGTCAGCAGCTCACCGCTGGCACGCCCGATCCGCACGACGTGCTCCGCGTCCTCGGTGTTCGTCGGGTGCAGGAGCACCTGGTGGATGAGGTCCAGTCGGTCTACCGCACCCAGGGTGCGCCGATCCACGACAAGCACATCGAGATCATCATCCGGCAGATGCTGCGCCGGGTGACCGTGATCGAGTCGGGTGACGCGGACCTGCTCGCGGGTGACCTGGTGGATCGTCTGACCTACGAGGCGCAGAACCGCAAGGTCGTCGCCGAGGGTGGCAACCCCGCCTCCGGTCGTGCGGTCCTGATGGGGATCACCAAGGCCTCGCTGGCCACCGAGTCGTGGCTGTCGGCCGCGTCCTTCCAGGAGACGACCAAGGTCTTGACCGACGCTGCCATCCACGGCAAGTCGGACAGCCTGGTCGGTCTCAAGGAGAACGTGATCCTGGGCAAGCTGATCCCGGCCGGCACCGGTCTGGAGCGCTACCGCAACATCCGGGTCGAGCCGACCGAGGAGGCGAAGGCGCAGGCGTACTCGATGGTGGGTTACGACTCGTTCGACTACGACTTCGGTCAAGGGTCGGGCGCAGCCGTGCCGCTGGAGGAGTTCGACCTCGGTGACTACCGGTAGTTCGTCCGCCCGCGCCTGAGAGATCGGGCCTGAGCGACCAACCCACATCGCCCTCGTCTGCGGCAGCTTCGGCTGCTGCGGCCGGGGGCGATGTGCGTCTCCCGCCGCCCCCATCCAACTTTTGGCGCGTTGACCACAGCTCAGGTGGCTGACGCGCCAGAAGTTGGGGGGCGGGGTGAGAGGTGAATTTGTGCACAAGTCTTGTGCATAGATAGCGTGCACAGTTAGTGTGGACGTATGCCGAAGAATCAACCCGGTTACACCGGGATCCAGCTCGACGCGACGGCGATCAAGGTGCTCGCGCACCCTCTCCGGTCCCGGATCCTGTCCCGGCTGCGGACGATCGGCCCGGCGACGGCGACCCAGCTCGCCGACGTTCTCGCCACCAACACCGGCGCCACCAGCTATCACCTGCGCAAGCTGGAGTCGGTCGGACTGGTCACCGACACGGGGGCGGGAGAGGGCAAGCGTCGGCTCTGGAAGGCCTCCACCGACTACCACTCCTGGACCCGGTCGGCCTTCCGTGACGACGAGGACACCAGCACGGCGCTGGGCTGGCTCGAGCGCGACTACGTACGCCAGTTCGCCGAGCAGGTCGAGCACTGGCTGGACGTCGCCCCCGAGTGGCCGGCCGCTTGGGCTGACACGCTCGGCCTGAATGACTCGTTCGTGCTGGTCACCCCAAGTCAGATGCGTCAGCTTCAGCAGCGGGTGGATGCCTTGTTGGACGAGTTCCGGACTGCCGGCGAGGGGGACGAGCAGGCCCGCCGGGTGCTGGTCTACCTCTACGCCAGACCGGCTGACCACACCCCACCAGCCGCGGAGGGTTCGTGATGACGGCGGGCCGACCACCCGTCACGGCCGCCCGCGCCCGGCGAACGCTGCTGCTGCTCAGCTTCACCCGGTGGTTCCCGACGGGGCTGATCATCGGGCTGACCACCTTGCTCGTCCTGCAGCGCGGCATGAGCCTGAGTGAGGTGGGACTGATCGCCTCGATGCAGGGCTTCCTGGTCCTGGCTCTCGAGCTGCCCACGGGCGGTCTCGCCGACGCGCTCGGCCGACGACCGGTGCTCGTGCTGGCCGGGGTCATCGGGATCGTCTCGGCCGCCTTGTTCGTGTCGGCCCACTCGTTGCCGGCGTTCATGGTCGCCGCCGGGCTGCAGGGGGTCTATCGAGCGCTCGACTCCGGTCCGCTCGAGGCCTGGTACGTCGACACCGCGTACGCCGAAGATGCCGCGTACCCGGTCGAGCGGTCGCTGGCCCAAGCCGGCACGGTTCTCGGTGTCGCGATCGCCGCCGGGGCGCTGTTGTCCGGTGGTCTGGTCGCGTGGCACCCGATCGGGGCGGCCAGCCCGCTGATCCTGCCGTTCTTCGTCGCCATCGCCTTCAACCTGCTGCACCTGATCGGTACTGCGATCTGGGTCCGTGAGCCGGTGCTGGCCGCGACGCACGGGCGGCACCAGGCCTGGCGGTCGGTGACGGCGGCACCGGCGGTCGTGCGGGACGGTCTCCGTACGCTGCGTTCCGCGCCGGTTCTGCGCTGCCTGGTCCTGGTCGAGGTGTTCTGGAGCGTGGCGATGATCGCGTTCGAGACGCTGAACTCCGTACGGCTGTCCGAGCTCGTCGGCGGGGAGGATCGCGCCGGGGCCCTGATCGGGCCGGTGTCCTCAGCCGCCTGGGGCCTGTTCGCGCTGGGTGCGTTGGTCGCCGGTCTGGCCAGTCGGCGGCTCGGGGCCGGGTGGACAGCTCTGATCGCCCGCGCCCTCAACGGGGCTTTCGTGGTGCTGATGGGCGTGGCGGCCGGCCCGGTCGGCTTGATCACCGCGTTCCTGGTCAGCTACGCGTTGCACGGGGCCGCCGGTCCGATGCACAGCGCCCTGCTGCACCGCCAAGCCGAGGCGAAGAACCGGGCCACCGTGCTGTCCATGAACTCGATGGTCGCCGGAGGCGCCTACAGTGTCGGCCTGCTGCTCCTCGGACCACTGGCCGAGCACACCAGCACGGCCACGGCGATGGTGGTGGCGGGTGCGTTCAGCATCCTCGGCGCCCTGCTCTACCTGCCGGCCATCCGTCAGACCGCAGCCTTGTCGAGGTTGGCCAAGATGTCATCGACGGTCTCGTCCGGCGTCTGAGCGCTGGAGTCCAACCAGTAGCCGATCTGCGCGGTCTCTTGGCGTAGCACCTCGTCGATGGCCCCGGCCGAGAAGTACACCGATCCCGCCTTGACCCGCTGCTCCTCACGCCACTCCAGGGCCGACACGCTGGGGGACAGGACCACCAGGTAGCGCTCGGGTGAGGCGATCCGCTTGATGAAGTCAGCCAGCTCGTGGCCGACGATGACGTCCTGGACGATCGCATCGAACCCCTCCTCGGCGTAGCGGTCCGCCGTCAGCCCGGCCAGCTCGTAGCGCAGGTGCAGCTGCGCCGTGGCCAGTGCGGTGGGGTTCGGGGTCATGTCGACCCGACCGTTGACCACCATCTTGCGGAAGACGTCCCCCCGGATGTGGACGGACTTCGGCAATCGTTGTGCGAGAAGCTCAGCAACCGTGGATTTCCCGGCCGCCATGGCTCCGGTGATCACGATGACTCTCCCCCGAGATGACATCACGCCGCAAGTCTTTCGGTCCTGCCCCCGGCTGGCTAGTAGCGACCCGAGATTATCAACTGATCGTCGTCAGGTCGTGATGCGTACGAGGTCCGTCATGAGGCGCGCTGTTCCACAGAATTCCGATCCTGCGGCTGATAGGTTCGACTCATGCCGCAATATCGGATTTCGCAGGCCGCAGCTCTGCTGGGCGTCTCCGACGACACCGTACGCCGCTGGATCGACTCGGGTCGCCTGGCCACCCGAGATCAGGCGGGCCCAGCCAGCATCGACGGCGCGGAGCTGGCCACCTTGGCCCAGCAGATCGCCACCACCCCGGAGATCGGCACGCCGATCCTGGAAAGCGCGCGCAACCGCTTCACGGGTCTGGTCACCCGGGTGATCAAGGATTCGGTGATGGCTCAGGTCGACCTGCAGTGCGGACCGTTCCGGGTCGTCTCGCTGATGTCGGCCGAGGCGGCCAACGAGCTGCAGCTCGAGCCGGGGGTCCTGGCCGTCGCCTCGGTGAAGTCCACCCACGTCGTCGTCGAGATCCCGGAGACCTGATGTCCACTCGTTCGTCCAAGATCGCCATCGGTGCGGTCGCCGCTTTCGCCCTGTTCCTTCCGACCGCCTGCGGTTCATCGGCCGAACCCGGCGCCACCACATCCAGCGCCCCGGCCAGCTCGGGCAGTGGACCGATCACCGTGCTGGCGGCGGCGTCCCTGACCGAGGCCTTCACCCAGATCGGGAAGGACTTCGAGGCGAAGAATGCCGACCAGCAGGTCACCTTCAGCTTCGGGTCCAGTGCGACCCTGGCCACCCAGATCACCCAAGGGGCGCCGGCCGACGTCTTCGCCGCAGCCAGCCCGGCAACGATGAAGACGGTGACCGACGCGGGTGCGGCCGCCGACCCGGCCAACTTCGTCTCCAACACCTTGGAGATCGCCGTGCCGAAAGGCAATCCGGGCAAGGTCAGCGGGCTTTCGGACTTCTCCGACGCCGGCTTGAAGATCGCCATCTGTGCGCCGGAGGTGCCGTGTGGCGCTGCGGCGGTCAAGGTGTTCGCCGCGGCCAAGATCACACCCAAGCCGGACACCCTGGAATCCGACGTCAAGGCCACGCTGCAGAAGGTTTCTTCCGACGAGGTGGACGCCGCCCTGGTCTACAAGACCGACGTGGTGGCGGCCGGGAGCAAGGTCGAAGGCATCAATTTCCCCGAATCGGCCCAGGCGGTCAACGAGTACCCGATCGCCACCTTGAAGGAGTCGAAGAACGCAGCCACAGCTCAGGCGTTCGTCGACTACGTGTTGTCGGCCGACGGCCAGGCTGTGTTGACCGCGGCAGGGTTTGCCAAGCCGTAGGGTCGCAGTCGTGAGGCGGCAGCGGCACAGTCGGGAACGGGTGCCGGTGCTGCTCGGACTGCCGGCCCTGGTGGCCCTGCTGTTCTTGCTGCTGCCGCTGCTCGGGCTTCTCGTCCGCGCTCCCTGGGCCGACGCCGGGAGTGTGTTGACCAGTCCGGGGGCGTTGCAGGCACTGCGGCTCTCGCTGGTCACGGCCACCGTCTCGATGCTGCTCGCGGTGTTGCTCGGCGTGCCCCTGGCCTGGCTGCTGGCTCGACCGGACGTGCCCGGGGCCTCGGTGCTGCGGGCGTTGATCACCGTCCCGCTGGTGCTGCCGCCGGTGGTCGGCGGGGTGGCCCTGTTCACCGTGCTCGGTCGTTCCGGCATCCTGGGGCGGCCGCTCTACCAGCTGACCGGCTTCGCCTTCCCCTTCACCCCGTACGCCGTGATCCTGGCCCAGGTCTTCGTCGCCCTGCCCTACCTGGTGCTGTCCGTCGAGGGGGCACTGCGGGCGTCCGACCGGCGCTTCGAGGACGCCGCGGCGACTCTGGGGGCAGCGCCGGTGACCGTGTTCCGGCGCGTGACCCTGCCGCTGGTCGGTCCCGGGATCGCCGCCGGGGCGGTGTTGGCCTGGGCGCGGGCCCTGGGGGAGTTCGGGGCCACCATCACCTTCGCCGGCAACTTCCCCGGCACCACCCGGACCATGCCGCTCCAGGTCTATCTGGCGCTGGAGAGCGATCCGGGCGCAGCCCTCTTGCTGTCGGTGCTGCTGCTGGCCGTCTCGGTGGCGGTGCTGGTCGCCCTGCGGGACCGCTGGGTGACCCGGTGGTAGGCGGTCTCGACGCCACCCTTCAACTGACCCGCGGTGGGTTCGAGCTGGACGTGGAGATCGAGGTCGCGCCGGGCGAGGTGGTCGCGCTGCTCGGACCCAACGGGGCGGGCAAGTCCACCGCGTTGCGTGCCGTGGCTGGATTGTTGGGCCTGGACCGCGGACGGATCGTCGTGGGCGAGGAGACCCTGGCCGATCCTCAGCGCGGGCTGCACCGACCGCCGTACGAGCGTCGGATCGGGGTCGTGTTTCAGGACTACCTGCTGTTCCCCCACCTGAGTGTGCTCGACAACGTCGCCTTCGGGCTGGTCGTCGGCGGCGTGACCAAGGCCGAGGCTCGGCGCCGCTCGTACGCCTGGCTGGATCGGATGGGCATCGCCGACCTGGCTCGTACACGGCCGCGGCAGATCTCCGGGGGGCAGGCACAGCGGGTGGCGCTGGCTCGTGCTCTGGCCACCGACCCGGCCCTGCTGCTGCTGGACGAGCCGCTGGCCGCGCTCGACGCGCGCACCCGGCTGCTGGTGCGCGGTGAGCTGCGCCGCCACCTCGGTGAGTATCCCGGGGCGACGCTGCTGGTCACCCACGACCCGATCGACGCAGCGGTGCTGGCCGACCGGCTGGTGGTGATCGAGGCGGGCCAGGTCGTGCAGCAGGGCCGGCCGCTCGACGTGGCCCGGAGGCCGCGGACCGACTACGTCGCCCGGCTGGTCGGCCTCAACCTGCTGACCGGCTCAGCCGACGGCTCGCGGGTCGCGCTGGCGTCCGGCGGGTCCGTGCAGCTCGCCGAGACAGCCACCGGCCCGGTCTACGTCGCCTTCCGCCCCGCTGCCGTGTCGCTGTTCACCGCTCGGCCGGACGGTTCCCCCCGCAACGTGTGGCTCGGGCGGATCTCCACCCTCGAGCCGCACGGCGAAGGCGTACGGGTCGAGGTCGCCGAGGTCCCCGACCGCACCTCGTCGGTCCTGGCCGAGGTGACCGCCGCCGCCGTCACCGAGCTCGACCTGCGCCCCGGCCGCGAGGTCTGGGTCTCCGTCAAAGCCTCCGAGATCGAGGCCTACCCAGCCGGCTGACGCCGCCCGCCCCCTAAGGCCCCGGCGTACGCGCGGTCCGGAGGGTAACGTGGGGCGGGTGAGCCTGCGCGAGTCCTTCTGGCCGTTGCTCGGCAACTGGACCGGGGTGGAGCAGCAACAGGCGTCACCCTGGGCGCCGGCCACTGCGGCTCGGGCCATGATCATCTTCAAGCTGGATGTCACGGATTCTGTTGTGCTGCAGGACTATCGTCAGGTGCGAGACGACGGCGGCGAGTTCACCGCCCATGGTGTTTTCATGATCGATCCACATGATCATCAGATGCTCTGGTGGCTGTTCGACTCCTACGGGGAACCGCCGGTGCCGGCGTCGGGCGACTGGCACGACGAGGAGTTGATCTTGGTGAAGTCGACGCCGCGGGGAACGGCCTGGCACCGCTTCTCGGTCGTCGACGACCAGCTGAGCTATCGGATCGACCTCCAGCTCGGCGCGGCGACCGCACCGGCCGAATTCCTCACCGGGACGTACCGCCGGATCAGCGGACACTGAGCGGACCGCCGCCGGAGGCCGGGTGAGCGGAGGTGCGCCGATGCCAGGCGCATGTATACCCTGCCGACGAGTGCTCTGATCGGCCACGACGCCGGTCCACCCGTCGAGGAGGTTCGTGTCCGGCCCCGAGGTCCCCAGTCGGCACCCGGCCAGCATCAGAGATGTGGCTCGGGTCGCTGGCGTGTCCCGGCAGACCGTGTCGCGGGTGATCAACTCCCATCCCAGCTTGCGACCAGAGACCCGCGACCGGGTGCTGGCCGTGATCGAGGAGATGCAGTACCGGCCCAGCCGAGTGGCCCAGGCGCTCGGCGCCAACCGCTCCCACACGATCGGGGTGCTGGCCTACCACCGCTCGCAGTACGGGCCGTCGGCGGCGATCCTGGGCATCGAGGCTGCGGCCCAGGCGGCCGGCTACGTGGTCAACACCATCAACCTGACCTCCAACACCCCCGACGCGATCCACAACGCGCTCGAGCTCCAGCTCGCCCACCGGGTCGACGGTCTGGTGATCATCGCGCCGCAGACCCGGATCCTGCGCGCTATCGACGACGCCGCGATCGACCTGCCCTACGTGCTGCTGCACGCCCGGGACCACGACGACCCGCACGCGCTCTTCGTCGACCAGCTGGCCGGAGCCCGGGCGGCGACCCGGCACCTGATCGATCTCGGCCACCGCGACATCTATCACCTGGCCGGGGCCCGAGACTGGATCGAGGCGGAGGCGCGGATGCAGGGATTCCTGATCGAGCTCGACGAGGCCGACCTGCCGGTCACCCCGCCGATCCTGGGCGACTGGACCGCCGACTTCGGCTACTTCGCCGGACGCGAGCTCGCGCGTACGGCGGACTTCACTGCGATCTTCGCGGCCAACGACCAGATGGCCCTCGGCGTGCTGCACGCCCTGCGCGACGCCCGGATCGACGTGCCTGGTCAGGTCAGCGTGGTCGGATTCGACGACGTGCCGGAGGCTGCGCACTTCTGGCCGCCGCTGACCACCGTCCGCCAGGACTACGGGGAGCTCGGCCGACAGTGCGTCGCGCGCCTGTTGCGGATGGGCGAGGAACCCGTCAGCGAGCCCCGCCCCCCGTTGGCCCCGCAGCTGATCGTCCGCGACTCGACCGCTGCGGTGCGCCGTCGTCGCTGACCGCGGCACGGAGGTGTGACGAAATGGATAACAGTTCGATCGCAGTAGCAGGCGGTAGTTGACGCGGATTCCGGTTTGGGTTTCAATGTGACCGGTCACATCGGGCGGTTCACACCGTCCGGCCGGTGGCCAGAAGCCTACAAACGACGAGGTTTGCGAACTTATGGCGTCCAGCCCAGCGACCCCTGCCGGCACCGCACCCGCAGTGCTCGAGATGGTCGACATCACCAAGGAGTTCCCTGGTGTCAAGGCGTTGTCGAACGTCTCCCTGACCGTGCGTCAGGGTGAGATCCACGCCATCTGCGGGGAGAACGGCGCCGGCAAGTCGACCCTGATGAAGGTCCTGTCCGGGGTCCACCCGCACGGCACCTACACCGGGTCGATCTTCTTCGACGGCCAGGAGGTCCAGTTCAAGGACATCCGGTCCAGCGAGGAAGCCGGCATCGTGATCATCCACCAGGAGCTGGCGCTGATCCCGGAGCTGTCGATCGCCGAGAACATCTTCTTGGGCAACGAGCCGCGTTCGTTCGGCGTGATCAACTGGGTCAAGGCCCGGGCCGAGGCCCGCAAGCTGCTCGACCGCGTGGGTCTGACCGACGACGCGGACACCAAGATCAAGGACATCGGGGTGGGCAAGCAGCAACTGGTCGAGATCGCCAAGGCGATGGCCAAGTCGGTGCGGCTGCTGATCCTGGACGAGCCCACCGCGGCCCTGAACGAGGCGGACTCTCAGCACCTGCTCGGCCTGATGTCCAATCTTCGCGACCAGGGCGTGACCTGCATCATCATTTCGCACAAGCTCAACGAGATCGAGCAGATCGCCGACTCGATCACCATCATCCGCGACGGCAAGTCGATCGAGACCCTGGACGTGCGGGCCGGCGGCATCGACGAGGACCGGATCATCAAGGGCATGGTCGGCCGCTCGTTGGAGAGCCGCTTCCCCGATCACACGCCCAACATCGGTGAGGTGCTGTTCGAGGTCCGCAACTGGACCGTCCGGCACCCGCAGGTGCCGGATCGGCTGGTCTGCAAGAACGAGAGCTTTTTCGTACGCCGGGGCGAGATCGTCGGTTTCGCCGGCTTGATGGGCGCCGGACGGACCGAGCTGGCTCGCTCCCTGTTCGGCCGCAGCTACGGCACCTACGTCAGCGGCACGGTGCTGAAGAACGGCCGGGAGATCCAGGTCCGCAGCATCCCGGAGGCGATCCGCGCGGGCCTGGCCTACGTGACCGAGGACCGCAAGACCCTGGGTCTCAACCTCCTGGACGACATCAAGACGACCACGGTGGCCGCTGCCCTGCACAAGGTCACCCGCGGCCTGATCGTCGACGACCGCGAGGAGTACCTGGTGGCCGAGCGCTATCGCAAGCAGCTGCGGACCAAGACTCCGTCGGTCAACGAGGGGGTGAACAAGCTCTCGGGTGGCAACCAGCAGAAGGTGGTGCTGTCGAAGTGGTTGTTCACCGACCCCGACCTGCTGATCTTGGACGAGCCGACCCGGGGCATCGACGTCGGCGCCAAGTACGAGATCTACGGCATCATCCAGCGGCTCGCCGACCAGGGCAAGGCGGTCATCGTGATCTCCTCCGAGCTGCCCGAGCTGCTCGGCATCTCCGACCGCATCTACACGATCTTCGAAGGAGCCATCACCTCCGTGGTGGACAGATCCGAGGCCACGCAGGAAAACCTGATGAGGCTGATGACCGCCACCGCCCGCAAGTCCGCCTGAGAACTGTTGAGGACCACCACGACATGAACGCATTGAAGCAGCTCGTCAGCGGCAACAGCCGACAGTTCGGGATGATCTTCGCGCTGATCGCGCTGATCGTCTTCTTCCACATCCGAACCGGCGGATTGACGCTCACGCCGGACAACGTCATCAACTTGTTCAACGGCAACTCCTACATCTTGATCCTGGCCATCGGCATGGTGCTGGTGATCATCGCCGGCCACATCGACCTCTCGGTCGGATCGGTCGCCGCGTTCGCCGGCATCGTGGTGGCCATCGCCATGCGTGACCTCGACGCGCCGTGGTATCTCGGCGTGCTGATCGGCCTGGCCCTCGGTGCCCTGATCGGTGCCTGGCAAGGCTTCTGGGTCGCCTACGTGGGCATTCCGGCCTTCATCGTGACGCTGGCCGGGATGTTGTTGTTCCGAGGCGCCAACCAGTTCGTGGGCAAGTCCAACACCATCCCGGTTGCCGACGACTTCCAGTACCTGGGTGCCGGCTACCTGCCTGAGATCGGGCCGAACACCGGCTACAACAACCTCACCCTGCTGGTCGGGTTCGCCGCTGTCGCCGCAGTGATCATCCTCGCCGTCCGCCGCCGTCAGCGCGACCTCAAGGTCGGCGCGACGCCGCCCCCGCTGTGGGTCGATCTGGTCAAGACCGGCCTGCTCGTTGCCGCCCTGCTGTTCGCCACCTGGCTGTTCTCCACCGGACGCCCGGGCACCTCCTTTCCGATCCCCGGCCTGATCCTCGCTGTGCTGGTGCTGCTCTACGGCTTCGTCTCGACCAAGACCGTGGTCGGGCGGCACATCTACGCAGTGGGCGGCAACAAGCACGCGGCCGAGCTGTCCGGCGTACGCAGCAAGCGGATCGACTTCCTGGTCATGATGAACATGTCGATCCTGGCCGCGCTGGCCGGCATGATCTTCGTCGGCCGCTCCACCGGGTCGGGGCCCTTCGACGGTGTCGGCTGGGAGCTGGACGCGATTGCCGCCGTGTTCATCGGCGGTGCCGCAGTCACCGGCGGCGTCGGCACCGTCGTCGGCTCGATCATCGGTGGTCTGGTCATGGCCGTGCTCAACAACGGCCTCCAGCTGCTCGGCGTCGGAGCCGACCTGACCCAGATCATCAAGGGTCTGGTGCTGCTGGTCGCGGTGGCCTTCGACGTCTACAACAAGCGTCAGGGCAAGCCGTCGATCACCGGCCTGCTGTTCGGCCGTCTCGGCGGCGGGAAACCGAAAGACCTCGAGCCGGTCGCGATGGACACCGAGACCGCCAAGAAGGACACCTCCGAGCTCATCCACAGTGAGTCCTGACCGACTCTCCAACGACCCCCAAGAAGGAGCCCCTCCGGGGTTCCATCCCACCAAGCAAGGAAAGAGAGAGCATGAAGAAATCCGTACGCGTTATCGCGGCCGTCGCCATCGCCGGACTGGCATTCGCCGGCTGTGGACGTCAGACCACCCAGGAGCCGGGGTCCACGGGTAGTGGTAGTGCCGCCGCCGGTTTCGCCAAGGACTCGGTGATCGGAGTGGCGCTGCCACAGAAGACGTCCGAGAACTGGGTGCTGGCCGAGAACCTGTTCAACACCGACCTCGCGGCCGCCGGCTACAAGGCCGACGTGCAGTTCGCCAACGGCGGCGTCACCGAGCAGCAGAACCAGATCACCTCGATGGTCACCAAGGGCGCCAAGGTGCTGGTCATCGGTGCCATCGACGGTTCCCAGCTGGGCACTCAGGTCAAGCAGGCTCACGACGCCGGGATCAAGGTCATCGCGTACGACCGCCTGATCAAGAACACCGACGCCGTCGACTACTACGTCGCCTACGACAACTTCAAGGTCGGCGAGCTGCAGGGCAACGCGCTGCTCGAGGGCATGGCCAAGAAGAAGGCCTCCGGTCCGTACAACATCGAGCTGTTCGCCGGCTCCCCGGACGACGCCAACGCCAAGGTCTTCTTCGACGGGGCGATGAGCGTGCTCAAGCCGAAGATCGACGACGGCACCCTCAAGGTGGTCTCCAAGCAGACCGACTTCAACCAGGTCGTCACCCAGGGGTGGAAGGCGGAGAACGCCCAGAAGCGGATGGACACGTTGCTGACCGGCAACTACACCAAGACCGACCTTGACGGTGTGCTGTCGCCGAACGACACCCTGGCTCGCGCCGTCATCACCTCGGTGAAGAGTGCCGGCAAGGCGGTTCCGGTGGTGACCGGGCAGGACTCCGAGGTGGAGTCGGTCAAGTCGATCATGAAGGGCGAGCAGTACTCAACGATCAACAAGGACACCCGCAACCTGGTGAAGAAGACCCTCGAGATGGTCAACTCGCTGCAGACCGGCGGCGAGCCCGAGATCAACGACACCAAGTCCTACGACAACGGCGTCAAGGTCGTGCCGGCCAACCTGCTGCAGCCGGTCATCGTGACCAAGGACAACGCCGCCGAGTCCTACAAGGACGACCCCACCCTCGGCCCGTTGACCAAGGGCTGAGCCACCCACCCGGTGGTCAGGCTGGTTTGATCAGCTAGAGACACAAACGAAAGGCTGGCCCCTCGGGCCAGCCTTTCGCTTGTTGGTCGAGGATTCATAGCGCGCCGGTGCAGGTCAGCTCGTAGCCCTTGGCCAGATCACATCAGAGCCGTGGGCTGAGCTCAGGGGGCATTTCGAGCGGGGGGAGCAATCGCCGTATCGCTGGCCGCTGGAGACGATTGCTGCCCGTAGCCTGGGGCGGTGGCAATCCTCAAGTCGGTGAACATCGGACATCCTCGGCCCAACCCCTACAAGTCGGCCCGCTCGACCGGCATCGGCAAGCAGCCGGTGCAGGGGGCGGTGGAGGTCCGCGACCCCGGACCGAAGACCACCGGGCTCGGCAGCGGACTCGTGGGCGACTTCATCGGCGACGGCAAACACCACGGCGGGAACGGACAGGCGGTCTACGCCTTCCAGCGCGAGGACCTCGACGCCTGGCAGGAGCGTCTGGGCCGGGAGCTGCCCGACGGCTTCTTCGGGGAGAACCTGACCACCGAGGGGATCGATGTCAACGAAGCCCGCGTGGGGGAGCGCTGGCGGATCGGCTCGGTCGAGCTTGAGGTGACCTCGCCGCGAATCCCGTGCTCGACTTTCCGTGGCTGGATGGGTGAGAAGGGGTGGGCCAAGCAGTTCACCGCCGAGGGCCGACCGGGCACCTACCTCAAGGTGATCCAACCCGGTGAGATCCGCGCCGGGGACCCGATCGAGGTGACCACCCGCCCCGACCATGACGTCAGTGTCAGCCTGGTCTTCCGAGCCACCACGACCGAGCGCGACCTGCTGCCGCAGCTGCTGGCCGCGGAGGACTACCTCGAGGACGAGCTGGTCGAGATGGTCCACGCTCGCCGCACCTTCACCCTGGACTGACCTCTCCGCCCGTCGGTCAGAACGCCGTGACACCGAGCGTCGCGTTCACGTCGGCGGCGAGGTCAGCGCAGCGGTCAGCCTGCGCCGGGTCGCCCAGCCGACGATGGATCCGCGCCAGCCAGCCGTCGACCGCACCGAGCAGGCTGATCCCGGTGCCGGCGATGACGATTCGGCCGGCGTAGGGCTCGAGCTGTCGAGCCAGGTCGCGGAGCGCTTCGGGCCCGGCGGCGGCCGTCCACAGCTCGGCGCGCACCGCCTGGTGGGTCAGCCACAGGTAGTCCGGTGGCGGCGGATCCTGGATGGACGCCTCGACCAGCGGCCGTGCCTCGTCGCGCCGCCCGTCGGCCACCAGGGCGAGCGCGAGGAAGTCGCGTACGAGGCTCAGTCGCGACTGGCGCCAGGCCTGCTCGAAGAAGTCGACCTCCTGGGCCAGGCTTCCGTTGGCCATCCCGAGCACTCCGCGGACCAGCATCGGCGTCCCGTCGGCCCCGGGCAGAGTGGTCCGCTGGTGCAGCCTCAGGGCGAGGTCGAAGGCGCGCTCGGCCTCGGTGAACTGTCCGGCTCCGACTCGCACGCTGACGTCCCACCAGGCCAGCGCGACCAGGGCCGGGGCATAGCTCAGCCGGGTGGCCAGCGCCCGGGCACGCTCGTAGTCCGCCACGCCGGCCACGGCCGCACCGGACTCGATCCGGTCCCGACCACGGAAGATCAACGCGGTGGCCAGCGCCATCTCGTCGCCGCGTGCATCGGCCAGCCGTACGAGCTGCTCGGCCGTCGCCAGCCGCTCGGGCAGCAGAGCCGGCCGTTCGAAACTCAGGTGGCGCAGCTCGAGCACCCGAGCCAGGTCGTCCGGTGTGCCGTGCTCGGTGATCAGTGACAGCGCGCGGTCCGACTGCCGCACGGCTTCGGGGCCCGATCCGGGGTCGTAGAAGACCTCGGCCGCCCAGGTGGACCGCAGCAGTGCCTCCCGCCGGGGCTCGCCGTCCGGCAACCGCTGCAGCAGCCGCTCCAAGAGGGCCACGGCATCTCGATCGACTGTCTGGTACTCCCGCCAGCTCCACAGCGAGCTGGCGCTCATCGCAATGGCGGCGTCGGCAGCGCCGACCACGTCCCCGCCGGCCAGGGCCAGCTCGGCTGCAGCCAGACTGACCTGCCCGGCCTGCTGGTCATGCCCGGTGCGCTTGTGGGCCGCCGCCAACCGCACCAGGATCCGGTGCCGGTCCGCTGCGGTCGCCCGAGGGTCGCGGGCCGAGGCCGTGGCGGCCAGACCATACAGCTGTCCGGCCACATCGGCGTCCCCCCGCCGACTCGCCGCCTCGGCCCCCCGGAGCGCGTACGCCGTCGTCGTGCGGGAGAACTCCCGTCCAGCTGCGCCGTAGTGACGGGCCAGCTCGGCGGTGTGGCGGTCGGGGTCGTGAGCTTCCAGAGCGGCGGCGATCCGACGGTGCACCAGCCGGCGGGCACCACTGCTCAGCTGCTCGACCACGGCGTCACGGACCAGGGCGTGAGCGAACCCCCACTGGTCGGGTTCGACCACGCGGATCAGGCCGGCGGCCAGAGCCACCTCGCAGGCGGTCAGCGGATCAGGCAGTCCGGACGCGCTTTCGAGCAGCTCGGGCTCGAACCGGTCGCCCATCAGAGCCGCGGTCTGCACCAAGGCGGTGACCGGCGCCGGCAGCTGGCCGAGCCGGCGACGCACGACATCGCGGACACCGTCGGGAACGGCGGTCAGATCGGCGTCGCCGGTGTCGGCCAGCAGCGCCACCAGCTCGGACAAGAAGAAGGGGTTACCACCCGACCGTACGTGCAGCGCTTCGATCAGCTCGGCCGACGGCGCCCGGTCCACAGCCGCCGGTCGCCGAGCCTGCAGCAGCAGTGCGGTCGTCGGCAGGTCCAGACCGGTGAGCCGGATCCGGACCGGGTCACTGCGGGCAGCCTCGGCGAGCAGACCGGCCAGCGGAGCCGTGATGTCAGCCTCGGCCGAGCGCAGGGTCAGCAGCACCACCACCGGCAGCCGCGCGAGCTGGGGGAGCCAGGCCCGCAGCAGGCCCAGAGCCGGCTCATCGGCCCAGTGAGCGTCGTCGAGCACCAGCAGGGTGGGCCCGAGCTCGGCGACCAGCGCCGACAACGTCTGGGTCAGCCGGAACGTCGCCGTGTCGACGTCGACCGCGGGAGCCGGGCTCGGGCCCGGCAGCAGGGCGCCCAGCCGATCGCCGTAGCGGGTTCGCAGGTCGGCCGACCGCTCGGGCGCCCCGCCGCCGAGTAGATCGGTGAGGGCCAGGCCGAGAGGGAGCAGCCCAGGTAGATCGCCGGACTCGGACGCGCGGCCCCAGCCGACCGGCCAGCCGCGTTCCCGGGCGTCCGCCACGCCAGCCCGGGCGAGCTCGGTCTTGCCGATGCCCGGCTCGCCACTGACCAGCACCAACCGGCCCCGGCCGGACCGGGCCTGGTCCAGAGCGACGCGGACGGTGTCTCGTTCCGGCAGCCGGCCGACCATCCGGACCGGCGGGCCCCCGGTCGGTGGAGCGGTGGCTCGGGGCGGGGCCGCGAGCCGGGGGTGTTGACGGAGCAGGTCGCTCTCCAGCCGCCGCAGGTCGGCGCCGAGGTCCAGACCCAGCTCGCCGGTCAGCTGTTGCCGGGCCCGGGCGATCGCGGCGACCGCGTCGGCTTGGCGGTTCGAGCGGTAGAGGGCCAGCGCCAGCAGGGCCCACAGGCTCTCCCGGATCGGCTGGGCGGCAACCAGGACCTCCAGCTCGGCCACCGCCGGCTCGTGCTGCCCGAGCTCCAGCGCAGCTCGCAGCCGGGCCTCGACCGCGGTCAGCCGGACCTCTCCGAGCCGGGTCGCCTCGGCGGCGAGACCCGGCGCCAGGTCGACCAGGTCCGCGTACGCCGGACCGCGCCACAACCGTTCGGCTCGCCGCCAGGTGTCGTACGCGGTCTGGAGGCCACCGGCGCTCCGGGCTCGGCCGACCAGCTGTTCGAACTCGGCTGCGTCGACCTGGTGCCGGTCCAGGTCGATGGCGTAGCCCGGAGCCCGGGTGAGCAGGATCTGGGGCGTTGACCGCGCGGTCCGGGCCGGTTCGAGTGCGCGCCGCAGGTTGGCCACGTACGACTGCAGCGAGACCATCGCCTTGGCCGGTGGCGCCTCGCCCCACAGCTCGTCGACGAGCCGGTCGGTGGAGACCACGCGTCCCCGCGCTGCGACCAGCAGGGCCAGCAGCGCCCGCTGCTTGCGCCCACCGAGAGCGACCGGACCATCGGTCGGCGCATCCGCACGGGCCTCGAACGGACCCAGCACACCGAAGCGCATAGCGCGACCCTACTGGCGTGAGCAGGGGTCCAAGCCGTTTTCCAGTGCTCTCCAAGGGTGCCGCCGCAGGATCAGAGCACCGAGAGCACAACCCCACCGAAGGAAGGAAAGACCATGACCGCCACCCTGGCCACAACCGAGACCCGCACCGTACGCGAGCGCAACCTCGCCCTCTGGCAGACGTCTTCCGAGGCCCTGTACAGCGGCCGGATCTCCGACTTCGTCGCCTGCTGGACCGACGACGGCTGCTACGAGGCCGCTCTGCCCGTTCCCGGCCTGCCGCCCGCGATCAGCGGGCACGACGCGCTGCTGGCCGCCTTCAGCGCGCTGACTGCGTCGGCCACCTCGATCCGGGTCGAGGATGTCGTCTTCCACCAGACTGATGACCCCGACGTGGCCATCGTCGAGGAGCGGATGGTCGGGGAGCTGGCCGACGGGTGGCGCTACGAGAACCGGCTGGCCATCCGGGTCACGTTCCGTGACGGCAAGATCGCCCACCTGTACGAGTACTACGGCCAGTTCGCCCACGCGGAGCTGCTCCGTCACCTCGGCTTCTAGGACCGGTCCCGGGCTTGTCGAGGACGTCGCTCATCACGCCGGGGGTGAGGTCGGGACGGGCCCGGGAATGCCCGGCGGTGCCCCCGTGTTTGGACGAGAGTGCGGAACGACGTACGCTCCACCTCGACTCCAGCAGAGGTCTTTTGACCGTGGGTGAGGGGCAGGGTAATCTAGACCCTTGTGTTCGGGCTTGCCCGACTCCTTGTGCGTGCCCAATGTCTTAGTGCTGGTGGTGATCGCACGGGCGGCCTCATCGGAGCTCTCCGGTGAGCCGCGACCATTCAACACAGACAGAAAGAGATACAACGCGGTGCCCACAATTCAGCAGTTGGTCCGAAAGGGCCGCGCGGACAAGGTGAGCAAGACCAAGACGCCTGCGCTCAAGGGTTCTCCTCAGCGACGGGGCGTATGCACCCGGGTCTACACGACCACGCCGAAGAAGCCGAACTCCGCGCTGCGCAAGGTCGCTCGTGTCCGGCTGTCGTCGGGGGTCGAGGTCACCGCCTACATCCCCGGTGTCGGCCACAACCTCCAGGAGCACTCGATGGTGCTCGTCCGCGGCGGCCGCGTGAAGGACCTCCCGGGCGTCCGTTACAAGATCATCCGTGGTTCGCTCGACACCCAGGGCGTCAAGAACCGCAAGCAGGCTCGCAGCCGCTACGGCGCGAAGAAGGAGAAGTAATGCCTCGCAAGGGCCCCGCCCCGAAGCGCCCGCTGCCCGCCGACCCGGTCTACGGTTCGCCGCTGGTCAGCCAGCTGGTCAGCAAGATCCTGCTCGACGGCAAGAAGACGATCGCCCAGGGCATCGTCTACACCGCCATGGAGGGCACCCGCACCAAGACCGGCATCGATCCCGTGCAGACGCTCAAGCGTGCGCTGGACAACGTCCGGCCGTCGCTGGAGGTCAAGAGCCGCCGCGTCGGTGGCGCCACCTACCAGGTGCCGATCGAGGTCAAGCCGGCTCGCGCCACCACGCTGGCCATGCGCTGGCTGGTGAGCTTCGCCCGGCAGCGCCGCGAGAAGACCATGTCCGAGCGTTTGATGAACGAGCTGCTCGACGCGTCGAACGGCCTGGGTGCCGCGGTCAAGCGCCGCGAGGACACCCACAAGATGGCCGAGGCCAACAAGGCCTTCGCCCATTACCGCTGGTAATCACCACTTTTCCCCGGGTTGTCCGAGCTCGGCTGGGCTACCGCCCAGCCCGGGTCGGACGGGTCGGAACCAGATCCACACGAGAGGGTTGAAGCCACCACATGGCTGTCGACATCAAGACCGACCTGTCCAAGGTCCGCAACATCGGGATCATGGCCCACATCGACGCGGGCAAGACCACGACGACCGAGCGCATCCTGTTCTACACCGGCATCAACTACAAGATCGGTGAAGTTCACGAGGGCGCGGCGACCATGGACTGGATGGAGCAGGAGCAGGAGCGCGGCATCACGATCACGTCCGCCGCGACGACCTGCCACTGGAAAGACCACCAGATCAACATCATCGACACCCCTGGGCACGTCGACTTCACCGTCGAGGTGGAGCGTTCGCTCCGCGTGCTCGACGGTGCCGTCGCCGTCTTCGACGGTGTGGCCGGGGTCGAGCCGCAGAGCCAGACGGTGTGGCGCCAGGCCGACCGCTACAAGGTGCCGCGGATCTGCTTCATCAACAAGCTGGACCGTACGGGCGCCAGCTTCGACTTCTGCGTGACCACGATCAAGCAGCGGCTGATGGCCATTCCGGCCATCCTGCAGCTGCCGATCGGCTCCGAGGGCGGCTTCATCGGCGTCGTCGACCTGGTCAAGATGCGCGCCCTCACCTGGCACGGTGAGACCACGATCGGTGAGGACTACACGGTCGAGGACATCCCGGCCGACATGTACGACCGGGCCGTCGAAGCTCGTCACGAGCTCGTCGAGCTGGTGTCGAACTACGACGACGACCTCACCGAGGCTTATCTGACCGACGAGGACTCCATCACTCCGGAGCTCTTGCAGGCCGCGATCCGTCGCGCCGTGCTGTCGTCGCAGATCACCGCCGTGCTGTGCGGCAGCGCGTTCAAGAACAAGGGCGTGCAGCCCCTGCTCGACGCGGTCATCGCCTACCTCCCGGCTCCGACCGACGTGCCCGCCATCAAGGGCTTCAAGCCCGGCGACGAGTCGGTCGAGATCGACCGCCACCCGGACTCGAACGACCCCTTCTCGGCGCTGGCGTTCAAGATCGCGGCTGACCCGCACCTGGGCCGGCTGACCTACATCCGGCTCTACTCGGGCAAGCTCGAGGCCGGTTCGACGGTGCTCAACTCGACCAAGGGTCGCAAGGAGCGGATCGGCAAGATCTACCAGATGCACGCCAACAAGCGCGAGGAGATCGCGAGTGTCGGTGCTGGTCAGATCGTCGCGGTGATGGGTTTGAAGGACACCACCACGGGCGAGACGCTGTCCGACCAGGCCAACCCGGTGCAGCTGGAGTCGATGGACTTCCCGGCTCCGGTCATCGAGCAGGCCATCGAGCCGAAGACCAAGTCCGACCAGGAGAAGCTCGGCACCGCCATCCAGCGGCTCGCCGAAGAGGATCCGACTTTCCGCGTCCACACCGACGAGGAAACCGGTCAGACGATCATCGCCGGCATGGGCGAGCTGCACCTCGAGGTGCTGATCGACCGCATGAAGCGCGAGTTCAAGGTCGAGGCCAACATCGGCAAGCCGCAGGTGGCCTACCGCGAGACGCTGCGTCGTGCGGTGACCAAGATCGACTACGTGCACAAGAAGCAGTCCGGTGGTTCCGGTCAGTACGCGAAGGTGATCATCGACCTCGAGCCGCTGGAGCCGGGCTCGGGTTACGAGTTCGTCAACGCCGTCACGGGTGGTCGCATCCCCAAGGAGTACATCCCCGCGGTGGACCAGGGCATCCAGGACGCCATGCAGTTCGGTGTGCTGGCCGGCTACTCGGTCGAGGACATCAAGGTGACCTTGCAGGACGGTGCCTACCACGACGTCGACTCCTCGGAGCTCGCGTTCAAGATCGCCGGTTCGATGGTCTTCAAGGAGGCCGCCCGCCGCGCCGATCCGGCTCTGCTCGAGCCGGTGATGGCCGTCGAGGTGACCACTCCGGAGGACTACCTCGGCACGGTCATCGGCGACCTCAACGCCCGTCGCGGACAGATCCAGGCCATGAACGACCTGCACGGAGCCAAGGTCGTCGAGGCACTGGTGCCGCTGTCGGAGATGTTCGGCTACGTCGGCGACCTGCGGTCCAAGACCTCGGGTCAGGCCAACTACTCGATGGAGTTCCACTCCTACGCCGAGACCCCGAAGTCGATCTCGGACGAGATCATCCAGAAGGCTCGCGGCGAATGATTTCTGCTCCGTACGGTTTGGGTTTGACCTGAGCCGTACGGACAGGAAAACTTAGGCCGGGCCAAACCCGGTCACATCACCCCCACGTATCAACCCAAGAAACGCCCCGCGACCGCGTGGCGAACATCCTAGAAGGAGCCTCAGTGGCAAAGGCCAAGTTCGAGCGGACAAAGCCGCACGTCAACATCGGCACCATCGGGCACATCGACCACGGCAAGACCACGCTGACCGCGGCGATCACCAAGGTGCTGCACGACAAGTACCCGACCCTGAACCAGGCCTCGGCCTTCGATCAGATCGACAAGGCTCCCGAGGAGCGTCAGCGCGGCATCACGATCTCGATCGCGCACGTCGAGTACCAGACCGAGGCGCGGCACTACGCGCACGTCGACTGCCCGGGTCACGCCGACTACATCAAGAACATGATCACCGGCGCGGCTCAGATGGACGGCGCGATCCTCGTCGTCGCCGCCACCGACGGCCCGATGCCGCAGACGCGTGAGCACGTGCTGCTCGCTCGCCAGGTGGGCGTGCCGGCGATCGTGGTTGCGCTCAACAAGTGCGACATGGTCGACGACGAAGAGATCCTGGAGCTCGTCGAGCTCGAGGTGCGCGAGCTCCTCAGCGAGTACGACTACGACGGCGACGACATCCCCGTCGTCCAGGTCGCTGCTTTCCCGGCGCTGAACGGCGACGCGAAGTGGGGCGAGTCGATCATGGAGCTCATGACCGCGGTCGACGAGCACATCCCGCAGCCGGTTCGTGAGATCGACAAGCCCTTCCTGATGCCCGTCGAGGACGTCTTCACCATCACCGGTCGTGGCACCGTCATCACCGGTCGTATCGAGCGTGGCGTCGTCAAGGTCAACGAGACCGTCGACATCATCGGCATCCGCACCACCAAGCAGACCACCACGGTCACCGGTGTGGAGATGTTCCGCAAGCTCCTCGACGAGGGCCAGGCGGGCGAGAACGTCGGTCTGCTGCTTCGTGGCACCAAGCGCGAAGACGTGGAGCGCGGCATGGTCGTGATCAAGCCGGGCACGACGACCCCGCACACCGACTTCGAGGCTCGCGTCTACATCCTCAGCAAGGAGGAGGGCGGCCGTCACACGCCGTTCTTCAACAACTACCGCCCGCAGTTCTACTTCCGTACGACTGACGTCACCGGCGTTGTGAACCTGCCTGAGGGCACCGACATGGTCATGCCTGGTGACAACACGGACATGTCCGTGCAGCTCATCCAGCCCATCGCCATGGAGGAGGAGCTGAAGTTCGCCATCCGTGAGGGTGGTCGCACCGTCGGCGCCGGTCGCGTGACGAAGATCGTCAAGTGACCCTCTGATCAGCTGATCACCAGCAGGCCCCGGACTCCTTCGAGTCCGGGGCCTGTTGCTTTCCCCTCAGCCGAGTCGCCTCGTACAATCTCGCGGTGGACAGCAACAGCCAGGCGATCATCCAGCTGGCGTGGGCCCGCGGCATGGGCCTGGCCGACGACGTGCTCGTGTCCGGGTCCGCCGAACGGGTGCTGCAGCCCGATGCCTCCATGATCATGTCGGTGCGACTCTTCGGGCAGCGCATCGTCCGCGGTCCGGCCTGGTTCCTCGACCGGTCGAGATCGCTGTCCGATGCCGAGCTGGACGACGAGCCCGTCTTGATCGCGCTGGCCGCCGGCTTCGTCGGTCGTTCGCTCGGCAGCGTGGTGCTGTCCTACACCGACAGCTACCTACCGGCGGACGACCTCGTTGCACTGCCGGTCAGCGACGATCCGGCGGCCGCAGCCGACCTCGAACGACAGTGCCCACCGGACGAGGTGACCGACGCCGGCTTATCCGCCGCCGGTACGGCCCTGGTGGTGCTCGACGAGGAGGACAACCCGCTGGCCGGGGCCGGGCTGACCGAGTGGCAGGGGATCATCGCTCAGCTGAGCGTCTTGACCGGTCCCAGCCGACGACGCGAAGGCTATGGTCGGGCCGCCGGTGTCCTGGCGGTGAACGAGGCCCTCGACCGGGGCCTGGTGCCCCAGTGGCGAGCCCGGGACGACCAGCCGGCGTCCCGACGGCTGGGACGCACACTCGGCTTCGTGCCGGTCGGGCGCCAGACCACCGTTGTCTTCGGCTGAGACGGTCGTGCGGGACCGATCGGCCGACGCGGTGGCGGGCCCACTGTCGCCCCGCCCGAGATTGCCCGGTTATCCTGTCGGGAACATGGGGAGCTACAGCCGTACGACATCGAACCGACGAATCACGGCCGGTCTGCTGGCCGTCCTGGGCGTGCTGCTGGCCCTGGCCGGCTGCAGCACCGGCACCGCCGACTCCACCCTCGGGCAGGTCAAGGACACCGGCATCCTCCGGGTGGGCACCGAAGGGACCTACTCGCCCTTCAGCTACCACGACCCCGGCACCAACGAGCTCACCGGCTACGACATCGAGGTCGTCACGGCCGTGGCCGCCAAGCTCGGCGCGAAGCCGCAGTTCGTCGAGGCCCCGTTCGACGCCTTGTTCGCCAGCCTGACCAGTCGGCGGTTCGACATCGTGGCCAACCAGGTCACCAAGAACCCCGAGCGGGAGGCGACGTACGCGTTGTCGCAGCCCTACACCGTTTCCGACGGGGTCATCATCACCCGGTCCGACGACAGCTCGATCACCCAGCTGTCCGACCTCAAGGGCAAGACGACCGCGCAGAGCTCGACCAGCAACTGGTCGGGCGTGGCGAAGGAGGCGGGCGCGAAGGTCCAAGCTGTCGAGGGCTTCACCCAGGCGGTGTCCCTGGTCAAGC
Organism: uncultured Actinomycetota bacterium; assembly: GCA_963740705.1. Taxonomy (GTDB): domain Bacteria; phylum Actinomycetota; class Actinomycetes; order Propionibacteriales; family Propionibacteriaceae; genus Microlunatus. Next base: position 69,370 of record CAVUGB010000003.1, on the reverse strand, counting down.
AGCAGCGGGTCGACGCGACGGTCAACGACAACCTGGCGGCCCTGCAGTACTTCTCGACCACCGGCGACACCAGCGTCAAGATCGCGGCCAAGACCGGGGACACCAGCGAGCAGGTCTTCGCCATGAGGCAGGACGACGGCGAGCTGCGCAACGCGGTCAACCAGGCCCTGGCCGACCTGCGGGCCGACGGCACGCTCGCCTCGATCTCGCAGAAGTACTTCAAGCAGGACGTGAGCCAGGGTGACGCCGGCCCCGAGCAGGCCGGTCCCGCTGCGAAGAGGCAGAGCAACTGGGAGCTGATCAAGGACACCGCCGGGCCGATGGCGCTGGCGGCGCTCAAGGCCACCATTCCGTTGACCATCATCAGCTTCGCCATCGGCTTGGTGATCGCCCTGGTGATCGCGCTGATGCGGTTGTCGTCGGTGCCGGTGGTCTCCCAGATCGCCCGGTTCTACATCTCCCTCATCCGCGGAACCCCACTGCTGGTCCAGCTGTTCCTCATCTTCTACGGGCTGCCCCAGCTCGGGCTCAGCCCGTTCGTGGCGGCGATCATCGCCTTCAGCCTCAACGTCGGCGGCTATGGGGCTGAGATCATCCGCTCGGCGATCATCTCGGTGCCCCGAGGCCAGTGGGAGGCGGCGTCGACGATCGGCATGGGCTACTCGACGACGTTGCGGCGGGTGATCCTGCCGCAAGCGACCCGTACGGCGGTCCCGCCGTTGTCCAACACGTTGATCTCGCTGGTCAAGGACACCTCGCTCGCCTCGGTCGTGCTGGTCACCGAGCTGTTCCGGGTGGCCCAGATCGCGGCCGCGCCGACCTTCCGGTTCTTCGCCCTCTACGGGCTGGCCGCGCTCTACTACTGGGTGATCTGCCTGGTGCTGTCGTTCGCGCAGGGACGGTTGGAAAATCGACTGGAGAGGTACGTGGCCAAATGAGCGTCGATCGGGCCGAGAGCGGCCAGCCTGCCGGAGCCGAGCTCGTCCGCGTCCAGGGCCTGACCAAAGCGTTCGCTCACCTGGAGGTGCTCAAGGGGATCGACCTGGCGGTGCCCTCCGGGTCGGTGACGACCTTGATCGGGCCGTCTGGTTCGGGCAAGACAACGGTGCTGCGCTGTCTCAACGCGCTGGAGATCGCCGATGCCGGCGTGGTGACGGTGGCCGGCGTCAGCGTCGACTACGCCACCCATCCAGGCAAGCAGGAGCTCAGCCGGCTTCGGGCGCAGAGCGCGATGGTCTTCCAGGCCCACAACCTCTTTCCGCACTTCACCGTGCTGCAGAACGTGATCGAAGGTCCGGTGACCGTGCAGAAGCAGCCGGTCGAGCAGGCCCGAGCGCACGCCCTGCAGCTGCTCGAGCAGGTGGGGCTGGCGAGCAAGGCTGAGCAATACCCGTTCCAGCTGTCCGGCGGCCAGCAGCAACGGGTGGGCATCGCCCGGGCTCTCGCCCTGAAACCCGACCTGATGCTCTTCGACGAGCCGACGTCCGCGCTGGACCCGGAGCTGGTCGGCGAGGTGTTGGCCGTGATGAAGGATCTGGCGGGCGAGGGCTGGACCATGATGGTGGTCACCCACGAGATCCGGTTCGCTCAGTCCGTCGCCGACCAGGTGCTGTTCATGGACGGTGGGGTGATCGTCGAGTCCGGCCCGCCGGCCCAGGTGCTCGTGGACCCCCGACAAGAACGCACCCGGACCTTCCTGCACCGCGTGCTCGACCCGATCTAGGCCCGGCCGCCAAGCCGGTGATGAGCGTGGGGCAGCTCCCTTGACACCGGTTCGGGCGGGACCTACGTTCAAATCCTGACGTGACGTACTCGACGTCGACTCCGACAACGGTCCTGGATGGAGAAGACGGTCGATGAGAAAACTTGCAGCAGTAGTGGGCAGCGTCGTGCTGGGCTTCGCCGGGGCGGTGCTCGCTCCGGTCGCCGCCGAGGCCGACACGGTCTACATCGACGGATTCAAGGTCCCGACCTTCCCCACCGGTGTCTATCCCTCGTCCTACCTCCAGGGCGATCGGGTGAAGTGCTCGTTCAAGTCGGGCGCCATCGTGGTTCCCAAGTGGGAAGCCGTCCACGTCGGCGACCTGTGCAGTGACGGCAAGACCGCCGTGGCGGACGTGTCGTGGCGGGGCGGCAGCGGGCAGGTGTACCACCGGATCTGCGTGAACCGGTTCGGCGCCGGAACCGTGGTCAGGTGCAACCTCAACTGGCCGAACACCACCGTCCGGACCGTCGTGGCCGGGGTCCGGTCGCCGTACGAGTGGGGCACCTACAAGCCCTTCTGAGCCCGGAAGCCAGCCGCCCCTCCGGTGTCAGCGCCGTAGGAGCAGCGCCACCGGATAGGTCGAGAGCAGATCGGCCACAGCGACCGACCCGGAGTGCTCGGCCCCGGTCAGTGCGTCGCGATAGGTCTGGTCCAGCTCGACGGTGGTATCTCGCCAGCCGCCGGCCGCCGCGAGCCCGATCGGCAGCCGGGTGGCCACGGTGACCGCTCCGCCCCGGTCGAAGGCCAGCAGGTGGTCGGCGGCAGCGCCGGTCGCCGTCACTGCCCGGTAGCCGGTGAACAGCTCGGGCCGGTCCCGACGGGCCGTCAGGGCGCGGCTCGTGACGAGCAGCTTGGCCGCTGCGGAGGCATCCACCGCCGGCTGCTCCCGGTCGAGTGAGGCGAGCTGGGCTTGACGTACGCCGTAGTCCACCGGCCGCCGGTTGTCCGGGTCGACCAGGGAGTCGTCCCAGCCTTCGGTGCCCTGGTAGACGTCGGGGATGCCCGGCATGCTCAGCTGGACGAGCTTCTGTCCGAGCGAGTTCGACCAGCCCGGAGCGGTCACCATCTCGGTGAGCGCGTCCCAGGCGGCCCGCAGCTGCGGGTCGTCGTAGGCGAGGTCGACCGCCGCGTGCACGGCCGCCTCGAAGTCCTCGTCCGGCGCGGTCCAGGTGGTGCCGTCGCTGGCCTCCCGCATGGCCTTCTCGGCGTACGCGTGCAGCCGGTCCCGTTCGGCCGGCCCGGTGCCGACCAGGGTCTGAGCCATGAAGTAGGCGAAGGCTCGGCTGGGGATCCGGGTTGCGGCGAGGAACTGTTCGGCGAAGTCAGCCCAGCGGTCCGGGATCTCGGCCAGCACGGCGAGCCGGGCCCGTACGTCCTCGCTGCGCTTGGTGTCGTGGGTCGACAGACCGGTCATCGACTCGGGCTGATGCTCCTGCCGGCTCTGCTGCAGCTCGTGGAACTCTTCGAGCCCGATGCCGAACTGGTCGGGGTTGCCGCCGACCTCGTTCAGGGCCACGAACCGCGCGTAGCGGTAGTAGGCCGTGTCCTCGATGCCCTTGGCCATGGTGGCGCCGCTCAGCTGCTGCATCCGCCGCGCCAGCTCGTCCTCGTGGTCGTGCAGCCGCGGGCTGAGTGCGTCGAGGGCGGCGGTCAGCTCGGGCCGACGTTCGGCGGCCACCGCCAGGGCGTGGTCGAGCTGCTCGGCCCCGGCGGGCAGGTAGGACCGGTAGACCTCGAAGGCGACGGCCGTCTCGGCGATCGCCGGACCGGCGTCGGGCACCTCGGGCACCAACGCGGCCATCCGGCGGATCTCCGCGGCCAACAGCTCGGTGACCACCATCCGCTTGCCGATCTCGATGTGCTCGACGATCGACCTCGGGTCCCCGGTCAGCCGCTGGTAGAGCTCGGTGAACTCGGCCTCGTGCCCGCCGTCGATAAAGACGCCGTTCACCTCGCGCATGGCGTCGTAGCCGGTCGTGCCGGCCACCGGCCAACCGGGCAGCAGCCGCTCCCCGGGCTCGAGGATCTTCTCGACGGTGATCCAGGCCTCGGGGGCGAGGTCGTGCAGCCGCTCCAGGTACTGGCCGGGGTCGACCAGGCCGTCCGGATGGTCGATCCGCAACCCGGTCACGCCGGCGGCCACCCAGTCGCGTACCCGGGCGTGGGTGGCGTCGAACACGGCCGGGTCCTCGACCCGGACCCCGGCCAGCGTGGTGACCGCGAAGAACCGTCGGTAGTTCAGCTCGGTGTTGCCCCGGCTCCAGTGCACCAGCTCGTAGTGCTGGCGATCGTGCACGGCGGCCGCGTCGTCACCAGCCGTCCAGCTGCCGGGAGCAAGGGGGAATCGGTGGTCGTAGTAGTGCAGCTCGCCGTCGGCCAGCGTCAGCGTCTCGTCATCGCCCAGCACCGGGACGAGGACACGGCCGCGGCTCCAGTCGATGTCGAACCAGCGGGCGTACGCCGACTCCTGGCCCAGCCGGAGGACGTCCCACCAGGCCGGGTTCTCGGCCGGCACCTCGATGCCGACATGGTTGGGAACGATGTCGATGACCACGCCGAGTCCGTCGCGCCGAGCCGCGGCCAGCACCGCCTGCAGCCCGGCCTCACCGCCCCGGTCGTGGTCGATCCGGCTGACGTCGGTCGTGTCGTAGCCGTGGGCCGAGCCGGTGGTCGACTGCAGGATGGGCGAGAGGTAGACCGCGCCCACTCCCAGGTCGCGCAGGTAGCCGGTCAGAGCCGCCGCGTCGTCGAGGGTGAAGTCCTTGTGGACCTGCAGCCGATAGGTCGAAGTGGGTGTTGAGCTCACGCACCGAACCTACGGGATCGGGGCCCGACCGGTCGGGTCACCCGCCGGGGCCGGTCAGCTCATGATCGTGAAACCGCTGCGCCGCGGGTCGGCTCCGCCGCCCAGCGCGCTGAGTGCGGAGACGCCGCCGAAGTAGGGGTCGCGGTGCTCGGCCACCACGACCTGCTCGCCGGCCGCCTGCAGTCCGGCGACCACCTCGGGCGCGAAGCCGGGCTCGAGGCGTACGAGGTCGGGCAGGGCGGTCAGCCGGGGCGCGTCGATCGCCTCCTGCGGCGGGGCGCCGCGGAGGATGCGGATCACCGACTGGACCAGCGCCGGTCGGATCCGGCTGCCGCCGGCGGCCCCGGCCAGCGCGGCCAGCCGACCGCTGGGCGTCCAGGGCAACCAGGGGCGACATCATCGACCCCATCCGCACACCCGGGTTCAACACCTCCCGGACCAGCTCACCCTCGCCCATCATCGAGTTGAGGTGGACTCCGAACCCGGGCACGTAGACCGCCGAGCCCAGACCCAGGCTGGTGGTGATGGCGCAACCGTCGCCCTGCTCATCCACCGCGACGATGTTGGTCGTCTCGGCCCGCCGGTCGGGGGCTCGCAGCGCGCGGACCAGGGCTCGGGCGGCGTCACTGTCCACCAGGGGATCGCCGTGCATCGTGGCGGCGGCGTCACGCAGCGTGCCGAGCAGGTCGTCGAGATCGTCACCCCGGGCGTGCACGGTGAAGTCGTCCACCCGGGCAGTGCGGGGCTCGGACTCGACCACCCGGTAGGCATCGAGGTCGGCCTGGCTGAGTGCTCCGCCCTCGGCGACGGCGCCGACCAGGGCATCGGCGTACGCCCCGTGGTAGAAGGCCTGCGGGTCCTCGGCCAGCAGGGCGTACGCATGGTGGTGGTCAGGGTGCCAGAGCCGGTCGTTCGCCTGCAGCAGCGAACCGTCGGCGCGGGAGAAGACCTGCGCGCCGTCACCGACCTGCATGGCGGCGGCGACCTTGGGCAGCAGGTCGGCGTGGGTCTGCGGGAACGGCGTTCCGTACGAGGCCTGCAGGCCCGGGGCGACCACGTCGGCCCACGGCAGCCGACCCCAGCGGCGCCAGAGGTGGTGAGCTCCGGCCGGCACCCCGGGAACGGCCACGGTGCCGGCACCGATCTCGTACGGCACCCGCTGGCCGACGAAGACCACCTCGATCTCGACGCCCTTGGTCGCCTGGTGCCCACCGCGACCGGGCACAGCGACGAAGAAGTCGACGCAGCGGACCTGACCGGTGGCGGCGTCGTAGACGGTGGCGAAGCCCCCGCCGGCCAGGCCGGTGAAGATGGTCTCGGCCGCGCAGCTGACGAGCATCATCGCCACCGCGGCGTCGACGGCACTGCCGCCACGACCCAAGATGTCAGCCCCGGCCTGTGCAGTCGACCGGTGGCCAGCGGCGACACCTGAGCGGATCGTCATCCGCCCAAGATGTCACACCCCGGGCGCGGTCGGTGTCTGACCTTCACGGGTCGATACGGACCCGCGCCGTTCCCAGCAGGCAGCAGATCCCGAACACCGCCATGACAGTTGTCATCGAGGGATCGTGACAGCAACCGTGGGCACGACGGGGTGCGGCGATCGAGACTGGAGGCATGCAGCTCAGTGACGTGACGACCCGGCTCGACCCCGGTCCGAGCACCCCCGACGCGATCCAGATCCGCGGACTCAGCAAGTCCTACCGGACGGTGCGCGCGCTTCGCGACCTCGACCTGACCGTCGCCCCCGGCGAGATCGTGGCCATCCTCGGCCCGAACGGGGCCGGCAAGTCCACCACCAACGAGATGATCCTGGGGCTGGCCGAGCCGGACGCCGGTTCGGTCTCGGTGTTCGGGCTGACGCCAAGCCAGGCCGTACGCCGGGGCCGGGTCGGCGCCATGCTGCAGAACGGCGCGCTGCTCTACGACGCCAGCGTCAAGGACCTGCTCCGGCTGATGTACGGCCTGCAGGCCCACCCGCTGCCCATGCGCGAGATCATCGAGCGGGCCGACCTCGGTAGCTTCTTGGCCACCAAGACCGAGAAGCTCTCCGGCGGCCAGGCGCAGCGGCTGCGGTACGCACTGGCGATCATGCCCGACCCCGACCTGTTGATCTTGGACGAGCCCACGGTGGCCATGGACGTGGAGATCCGCCGGGCCTTCTGGGAGTCGATGCGCGACTTCACCGCGGTCGGCCGGACCGTGCTGTTCGCCACCCACTACCTGGACGAGGCCGACGCCGTCGCCGACCGGATCGTGGTGCTCGCGCAAGGACGCGTGGTCGCCGACGGCACCGGGGCCATGATCAAGGCCCAGGTGGCCGGTCGGACGATCGGCGTGGCCGAGGACAGCGTCGACCACCGGCTGGTCGCCGCCCTTGCCGGGGTGGTCAAGATCGAGACGGTCGGGGCCCGGCTGCTGATCCACGCCACCGACTCCGACGCCGTGCTGCGCGCCCTGCTCGGACAGTGTCCACGGGTGCGCGACATCGAAGTGAACTCCGCCAAGCTCGAGGACGCGTTCCTCGCCCTGACCGCCAAGGAGCTGTCATGACCACCTCGACCTGGTCGGCACCGACCGCCCGCCGCCTGCCCCCGGCCCTGCACTACACCTTGAGCAGCAGCCTGCTGACGGCCAAGAACTTCGGCTTCGTGATCTTCTCGGTGATCATGCCGCTGATCCTCTACGTGGTGTTCACCAAGATGTTCGGCACCGCGCCCGACGACGGCAGCGGGGTCAACTGGGCCGCGATGATCATGGTGTCGATGGCGGCGTACGGATCGCTGGGGGCAGCCATGAGCGGCGGCGCGCAGCTGGCCGTGGAACGCAAGTCAGGCTGGTTCCGCCAGCTGAGCATCACCACCTTGCCGCCGGCCTCGTTCCTGTGGGCCAAGGCGGCCGTGATCATGTTGATCGTGCTGCCGGCGCTGGTCCTGGTCTTCGCCGCCGGCATCGTCGTCGGCGGCGTACGGGCTCCGGCCCTGCAGTGGCTGGCCGCCCTCGGGCTGATGTGGTTGTCTCTGATCCCGCTGGCCATCTTGGGCATCGTGATCGGGTTGTGGGTCAAGGCCGAGGTCGTGCAGGGTTTGACCACCTTGTCGCTGCTGGTGCTGTCGATGCTCGGCGGTCTGTGGTTTCCCGCTCAGGTGATGCCCAGCGTGATGCAGTCGATCGCCCATGCGCTGCCCTCCTACTGGCTGGCTGAGCTCGGCCGCTACCCGTTCCTGCCCGGCTCCGCCTTCCCGTGGACCGGAGTGGGGGTGCTGTTGGCCTGGTGCGCGGGACTGTCGGTGCTCGGGGCGCTGGGTTATCGTCGAGCAGCCGTCAACAGCAAGCGCTGACGGCGCACGCCGTCCGAAGGAGGAGTGATGGCCCGGCCGCAGGTCGCCCGGTTCTTCCGCCTCGCCCCGTTCGGCGAAGGCGAGGACCCGTACGCCGCCCCGGGTGCCTTCAAAGGACCTTGCGGCGCACCGCCGTGGACGTTCCGGCGGGCTCGGCAGAACCTGATCTGGATCTACGGGTTCGGTCTGGTCTTCTTGATCTTCGCTGTCGCTGACCTGACCGAAAAGACCGACGTCGCCGAGGTGATCATCAGCGGCACCTTGATCACGGTCCTCGCTTTCATGTACCTGGGCACCGCCTGGGTGAGCGACACGTCGTTGTGGACGCGCTGGTGCTACATCGCTGCGTTCCTGGTCGTGCTGGCCACCTCGATCCCGGTCTGGGGCTGGGACTTCGCCAACTACGGCGTCTACCTGGCCATCCAGCTGGCCACGTTGATCCCCTGGCGCCAGGCCCGGATCGCCATCCCGCTCTGGGGCCTGGTCCTGGTCGCGATGGCCGGGATGAGCCAGACCTGGACACCGGCCTACATCGCGCTGATCGGGGTGTCGGTCGGGCTGGCCACCGGTGGCGGCATCGAGGCGGGGCGCGTGTCGTCCAAGCTGCACCGGGCCGAGCAGCGGGTCTCGGTGCTCGCCGTGGCGGCCGAGCGGGAGCGGATCGGCCGGGACCTGCACGACATCCTGGGCCATTCGCTGACCGCGATCTCCATCAAGTCCGCGCTGGCCGCGCGGCTGGTCGACCAGGATCCGGCCGCAGCCAAGCGCCAGCTGGACGAGATCGAGGAGGTTGCCCGACAGGCCCTGGCTGACGTACGCGCCACCGCCTCCGGGTTCCGCGAGGTGCGGGTGGCGACCGAGATCGCCAGCGCCCGGTCGATCCTGCTGGCGGCCGGCATCGAAGCCCGGGTGCCCAGCGCGATCGAGCCGTTGAGCGACCGGGTCAGCGAGTTGTTCGGCTACGTGGTCCGCGAAGCGGTGACCAACGTGGTCCGGCACAGTGAAGCCACCACCTGCACGATCGAGGTCGACGCCACCCAGATCGTCGTGACCGATGACGGCTCAGGCTTCGTGCGGACCGGCAAGGGCAGCGGTCTCGCCGGACTCACCGAGCGGGTGCAAGCCCATGGTGGGCAGCTGGTCGTGACCTCGGTGCTCGGCCAGGGCACCGAGCTGCGGGCCCTGCTGACTCCGGCGGAGTCCTCGGCTGACCGCGGCCGCCCGGCCCTGGCCCGGTGACCATGATCAACGTGTTGTTGGTGGACGACCAGGCGCTCATCCGGCAGGCGTTCGCCGCCCTGCTCCAGCTCGAGCCCGACATCACCGTGGTCGGGCAGGCCGCCGATGCCGGCGCCGCCATCGAGCTGGCTCGCCAGACCCAGCCCGACGTGGTGCTGATGGACGTCCAGCTCCCGTCGGGTGCTGGGCCGGCCCAGGACGGCATCACGGCCACCGCGACCATCACCGCCGCGCAACCCGGCACCCGGGTGATCATCTTGACCACCTTCGGCCGGCCGGGCTACCTGCGCCGGGCGATGGAGGCCGGCGCGGTCGGGTTCATGGTCAAGGACGCACCGGCCGACCAGCTGGTCGAAGGCATCCGCCGCGTCCACCGGGGTCTGCGGGTGGTCGACCCGACCCTGGCGGCCGACAGCCTGAGCCTGGGCTCCTCGCCGCTCACCGAGCGCGAGACCGAGGTCCTGTCCGCCGCGGCCGAGGGCGGATCAACCGGCACCATCGCGGCCAAGGTGTTCTTGTCGGAGGGGACCGTGCGCAACCACCTGTCGGCAGCGATGGGCAAGCTCGGGGCGGCGACCCGGGCCGAGGCGGTCCGGCTGGCCACCGACAACGGCTGGCTCGCCTGATCAGGGGCGTTCGGGCACCAGGGGCAGGATCAGCTCGAACACCTGCTGCAGCTCCCTGCGGTCGACCGGGGTCAGCGACATGGCGGCCCCGATGACGATCAGGTAGGGCAGCAGGGCGTGGGTCCGGGCCGCCGGGCCGTCACCGATCAGCCGGGACCAGACGGCGGTCAACAGCTCGAGCCGAGCGGCATCGACCCGCTGCTGGGTGGCCCGGACCTCCTGATCTTGGTAGGCCCAGGCCCGGACGGCGTTCTCCAGGGCCGGATCCACCACAGATGAGGCGGGCGAGTCGACCGCGGCCGTGAGCTCGGCCAGCAGCTGGTGCGGTCCGACCTGGCTCAGCCGCTCCCGAGCCGCGGCCAGACCATCGGCCAGTCGGGACTCGTAGCGTTCGAGCAGGGCGGTCCTGAAGGCCGCCGCACCGCTGAAGTGGTGGAAGAACGACCCCTTGCTCCGGCTGAGCCGCACGGCCAGCTGGTCGATCCGTAACGCCGGCGGTCCTTGGTTGGCCAGCACGGTCAGTCCTTCGTCCAGCCACCGGTCTCGGGCGCTCGTCATGAACAGACCATACCGTCTGGTATGTTTTCGTCGTGGGCTCACCCGGGGTGCAGGTCATCGGCGGTGGTCTCGGCGGGCTGGTGGCGGCCATCACCGCAGCCGAGCTGGGAGCTCAGGTCCAGCTCGTCGAAGCGCACTCGACGGTGGGCGGACGCTGGCGCACGTCGAGCTCGGCGGCCGGCGAGGGGGCGTACGTGTTCTCCGAGGGCCCGCACGTTCTCTACCGCGACGGTCCTCTCTGGCCCTGGCTTGCCCAACGCGGCCTGCTCGGGTCCACCGCAGGCGTGCCGCTCCGCGCGCTGGCCCACTTCTACTTCCGCCAGGATGGTCGGCTGCGGCACCGGCCGCCGATGGCGCTGCTGCGCGTCCTCGGCTCGCGAGAACCGGCCCCGGTCGAAAAGTCGTACGCCGTCTGGGCCACGGACCGGTTCGGCGTGGCCGCGGCCCGGCTGTCGGCGGCAGCCAGCGGGGTCGGCCTGTTCCATCCCGACCCCGGCCAGCTGTCGGCCGCCTTCGTCCGCGAGCGGCTCGGCCGGGTGTTCTCCCTCCCACCGCAGGCGGGCTACCGCCGAGGCGGCTGGGGTGGACTGCTGGCCGACCTGGCCGAGCATGCTCGGAGGCTCGGCGTCCGGATCGAGACCGGGACCCGGGCCACCGAGCGGTCGGACCGGCCGACCGTCGTCGCCACCAGCCTGTCCGCCGCGGCCGCCTTGCTGGGCGATGCGAGCCTGGCCTGGCCGTCGGGGGAGGTGGCGCTGCTCGACCTGGGGCTGCGCGCCGACCCACGGGATGCCTTCGTGGTCAGCGACCTCGACGGAGGTGGCTGGCTGGAGAACTTCGCCGTGCCCGACCCGAGCGTCGCGCCCACCGGCTGCTCGGCCGTGCAGCTGCAGCTGCCGATCCGACCGGGGGAGTCGGCACCTGAGGCCCGGAACCGGCTCGAACAGCTGGCCGACCAAGCCCTGCCCGACTGGCGCCGTCGGCTGGAGGTCCGCCGAGACGCGGTGGCGCGGGGCCGGACCGGGGCGGTGGACCATCCCGGTCGCACCTGGCAGGACCGACCGGCCGTGGACCGGGGCGGCGGGGTCTACCTGGTCGGTGACCAGGTGGCCGCGCCGGGCTTGTTGAGCGAGGTGAGCTTCACCAGCGGTCGCTGGGCCGGGGAGTGGGCGGCCGGGGGAAATTCTGGGCCGACCCGCCGGCCGGCCAGGCGATAGTCTGAGGCGCATCGGGCAGTGCTGGCGAGGAGAGTCCATGAAGGTCCTGAAGGTTCTCGGGATTGTGTTCGGCATCCTGCTGCTGCTGACCGGCGGGGGGCTGCTGGCCGGGTCCTTCGCTGCGGGCAAAGGTGATGACGCCGTGCAGCGCCAGATGCAGAGCAGCGGTCTGGTCGGGCCGGTCCAGGGAACCATCACCGAGGTGGACGGCCAGAACGTGACGGTGGCGTTCACCGACCAGCAGGGCCAGTCCCAGACCGGCTCGGGCCAGGCCGCCCTGACCAAACCGGCCGAGGTGGGCGACACCGTCTCGATCTACTACAGCTCGGATGATCCCAGCATCATCGTGGCCACCGACATCCTGGGCGGATCGTTGGCCAAGGTGGCTGGCACCTTGCGGACGGCCGGCATCATCTGCCTCATTCTCGGCGGCCTGTTGCTGTTGGGCGGGATCATCGGGCTGGTGGTGGGCAAGAAGGCGGCACCGGCGCTGCCCCCGGGCTCGGGCTATCCACCTCAGGCCGGGCCGCAGCAGTACCCGCCGCAGCAGAACCAGCCGGGCCAGGCCTACCCGCCGCAGCAGAACCAGCCGGGCCAGGCCTACCCGCCGCAGCAGAACCAGCCGGGCCAGGCCTACCCGCCGCAGCCGTCCCAGCCCCCGAGCTGGGGTCAGTACCCGGGGCCCCAGCAGTATCCGGCACCGCCCACGAACCCTCCTCAGCCGGGGCCGCAGCAGTACCCGCCGCCGAACTACCCACCGCAGGGCCCGCCCTCGGCCCGGTAGGTCCCAGCCAGATTTGATCTCGCCGGTGGTGTCTGACAGAATCGTCAGGTTGCTCCGACGGGGTCGCCGTGGTGCGCCGTGCGACCGGTTCTCATTTCGAGGATTGGTCCTGGTCACCGAACCGCGAGATCCCGGACTGCTTGGCCGGACACGGTGTCCTATGACATCGGGTCGAGGCCGGGCCACCTCCCTTGGAACGGAACTGGTGGGTGTGGCGCGCCGAGGAATGGCCGACACGCCCGACCTCGGGGGTCGGCGCAAATGCAGGACACGAAGCTCAGGTAGCACGAGAAGAGGAACCAACTGTGGCGGGACAAAAGATCCGCATCAGGCTCAAGGCCTACGACCACGAGGTCATCGACTCGTCGGCGCGCAAGATCGTCGACACGGTGACGCGTACGGGCGCGAAGGTTGCCGGCCCGGTGCCGTTGCCCACGGAGAAGAACGTTTTCTGCGTGATCCGCTCTCCGCACAAGTACAAGGACAGCCGGGAGCACTTCGAGATGCGGACGCACAAGCGGCTGATCGACATCATCGACCCCACCCCCAAGACCGTTGACTCTCTGATGCGCCTCGACCTTCCGGCCGGTGTCGACATCGAGATCAAGCTCTGAGGACGAACGTGAGCACGCTTAACACTGAACGCAAAGTGAAGGGGCTGCTGGGCACCAAGCTCGGCATGACCCAGCTGTGGGACGAGAACAACCGCGTCGTCCCGGTGACCGTGGTCCAGGCCGGACCGTGTGTCGTGACCCAGGTCCGGACGCCAGCCTCCGACGGCTATGCCGCCGTGCAGCTCGGCTTCGGCGCGGTCAAGGCCAAGCAGGTCACCAAGCCGGACGCCGGTCACTTCGAGCGCGCCGGGGTCACCCCCCGCAAGCACCTCGTCGAGATCCGCACGTCCGACGCCACCGAGTTCACCCTCGGCCAGGAGCTGACCGCGGAGGTTTTCGCCGCTGACGAGATCATCGACGTGACCGGAGTCAGCAAGGGCAAGGGCACCGCGGGCGTCATGAAGCGCCACGGCTTCGGCGGTCTGCGCGCCTCCCACGGTGTGCACCGCAAGCACCGCTCGCCCGGTTCCATCGGTGGCTGCGCCACCCCCGGCCGTGTCTTCAAGGGTTTGAAGATGGCGGGTCGGATGGGTGTCGACCGCGTCACCGTGCAGAACCTCAAGGTCCACGCCGTCGATGTGGAGCGTGGCCTGATCTTGATCAAGGGCGCGATCCCGGGCAACAAGGGTGGCCTGGTCGTGCTCCGCAGCGCCGCCAAGAAGGGAGACGTGGCATGAGCTCCGTCGACATCTTCGACGCCAAGGGTGCCAAGGCCGGCTCTGCCGACCTGCCGGCTGAGCTCTTCGACGTCACCGCCAACATCCCGCTGATCCACCAGGTCGTGGTGGCTCAGCTGGCCGCGGCCCGTCAGGGCACGCACTCCACCAAGCGTCGCGGCGAAGTCCGCGGTGGTGGCAAGAAGCCGTACCGTCAGAAGGGCACCGGCCGGGCCCGTCAGGGCTCCACCCGCGCGCCGCAGTACGTCGGTGGCGGCATCGTGCACGGACCGAAGCCGCACGGCTACGCCCAGCGGACCCCCAAGAAGATGATCGCCGCCGCCCTGCGTGGTGCGCTCTCCGACCGGGCTCGCGACGGCCGGGTGCATGTCATCAGCGACCTCGTCCTCGGTGACACGCCGTCCACCAAGACCGCGCTCGCGGCGCTGGCGGCCGTGTCGACCTCCGACAAGGTGCTGGTCGTCATCCACCGCGACGAGGATCTCGCCTGGCTGAGCCTGCGCAACGCCATCAGCGTGCACGCGATCGCCGTGGACCAGCTGAACGCCTACGACGTGCTGGTCAACGACGAGGTCATCTTCACCGCGACCGCGCTCGAGGCCTACGTCTCCGGCCCGACCTCGGGCAAGTCGGCGAAGGCCGTCGCCACCTCGGTCGAGGCTGAGGCGTTCGACGAGCCCAGCGACGACGAGCCCAGCAACGACGAGCTCGCCGCCGCGTCGGTCGAGGACTCGGCCGAGCCGAGCAACGAGGACCTGGCTGCATCCGCTGATGTCGCCACCGCCATCGCCGATCCGGCCGAGGCGAACGAGGAGGACGCCAAGTGAGCAGCATCAAGATCCGCGACCACCGCGACATCTTGCTGGCCCCCGTGGTCAGCGAGAAGAGCTACGGCCTGCTGGACGAGAACAAGTACACCTTCCTCGTGGCCCCCGACGCCAACAAGACCGAGGTCAAGATCGCCGTCGAGGCCATCTTCGGCGTCAAGGTCACGGGCGTGAACACGCTGAACCGCACCGGCAAGAAGCGGCGTACGCGTTCGGGCACCGGCAAGCGTCCCGACACCAAGCGGGCCATCGTGTCCGTCGCCGACGGCGAGCGCATCGACATCTTCTCCGGCCCGGTCGGCTGAGCGAAGGACAGGAACTAAGACATGGGTATCCGTAAGTACAAGCCGACAACGCCGGGGCGGCGCGGCTCTTCTGTGGCCGACTTCGTCGAGCTGACCCGCTCCACGCCGGAGAAGTCGCTGCTCGTCCCCAGCCCGAAGACCGGCGGCCGCAACAACACCGGCCGGATCACCACCCGGCACATCGGTGGCGGTCACAAGCAGGCCTACCGGCTGGTCGACTTCAAGCGCTACGACAAGGACGGCGTGCCGGCCAAGGTCGCGCACATCGAGTACGACCCGAACCGCACGGCTCGGATCGCGCTGCTGCACTACGCCGACGGCGAGAAGCGCTACATCATCGCGCCGCACGGTCTGCGTCAGGGCGCGGCCGTCGAGGCCGGCGAAGCCGCTGACATCAAGCCGGGCAACAACCTGCCGCTGCGCAACATCCCGGTGGGCACCACGATCCACGCGGTCGAGCTGCGTCCCGGTGGCGGCGCCAAGCTGGCCCGCTCCGCCGGTGCGAGCATCCAGCTGGTGGCCCGCGAGGGCAAGAACGCCACGCTGCGGATGCCGTCGGGGGAGATGCGGCTGGTCGACATCCGCTGCCGCGCCACGGTGGGCGAGGTCGGCAACGCCGAGCAGTCCAACATCAACTGGGGCAAGGCCGGCCGCAACCGCTGGAAGGGCAAGCGCCCGACCGTCCGCGGTGTGGCCATGAACCCGATCGACCACCCGCACGGTGGTGGTGAGGGCAAGACCTCCGGTGGTCGTCACCCGGTGTCGCCCGTGGGGCCAGGCCGAAGGCCGCACCCGGGACAAGAACAAGGCGAGTACTCGCCTGATCATCCGCCGCCGCAAGTCCGGCAAGAAGCGCTGAGCAGAGAGCCTGAGAGGAAAGCAGAAGACATGCCACGCAGTCTGAAAAAGGGTCCCTTCGTCGACGACCACCTGGCCAAGAAGGTCGAGGTGCAGAACGCCAAGGGCACCAAGACGGTCATCAAGACCTGGTCGCGCCGCTCGATGATCGTGCCCGACATGATCGGTCACACCATCGCGGTGCACGACGGTCGCAAGCATGTGCCGGTCTTCGTGACCGACTCGATGGTGGGTCACAAGCTGGGGGAGTTTGCTCCTACGCGGACCTTCAAGGGCCACATCAAGGACGACCGGAAGTCGCGCCGCCGCTGATCGCGGGGCGCCTAGAAAAGGAATCAGATACATGGGCAAGGACAAGGACTCACGTCCCAGCCGCCGCAAGGTGCTGCTTGGCGACCGTCCCGGTTCGTACGCGATCGCGCGCCAGGTCCGGATCTCGGCGACCAAGAGTCGTCGCGTCGTCGATCTGGTCCGGGGCATGGACGTCGAGGATGCGCTGACCACGCTGAAGTTCGCGCCGCAGGCCGCGAGCGAGCCGGTCTACAAGGTCGTGGCGAGCGCGGCGGCCAACGCCGAGCAGACCGACAACCTCAAGCGGGCCGACCTCTACATCTCCCAGGCCTTCGTGGATGAGGGCGTCACCATGCGCCGGATCCGTCCGCGGGCCAAGGGCAGCGCGAGCCGCATCCTGAAGCGATCCAGCCACATCACCGTCGTCGTCGAACCCCGTCAGGAGGCCTGAGTCAATGGGTCAGAAGATCAACCCGTACGGTTTCCGCCTCGGCATCAGCACCGACCACAAGAGCCGTTGGTACGCCGACAAGCTGTACTCCAGCTACATCGGCGAGGACGTCAAGATCCGCAAGCTCCTGGTCAAGGGCCTGGAGCGGGCCGGCATCTCCTCGGTGGAGATCGAGCGCACCCGGGACCGGGTCCGCGTCGACATCTACACCGCGCGTCCGGGCATCGTCATCGGCCGCAACGGCGCCGAGGCCGAGCGCGTCCGCGGCGACCTGGAGAAGCTGACCGGCAAGCAGGTCCAGCTGAACATCCTCGAGGTCAAGAACCCCGAGACCGACTCCCAGCTGGTCGCCCAGGGCGTGGCTGAGCAGCTCGCCTCGCGCGTGCAGTTCCGTCGGGCCATGCGCAAGGCGCAGCAGAGCGCCATGCGCGGCGGTGCCCAGGGCATCCGGATCCAGTGCTCGGGTCGTCTCGGCGGCGCCGAGATGAGCCGGTCGGAGTTCTACCGCGAGGGTCGGGTGCCGCTGCACACCCTGCGCGCCGACATCGACTACGGCTTCTACGAGGCCAAGACGACCTTCGGTCGGATCGGTGTCAAGGTCTGGATCTACAAGGGTGACGTCTCCGGCACCCGTTCCGAGCGCGCCGCCCAGAAGGCCGCCCGCAACGCCGCCGGCGGTCGTACGCGTCCGGGTCGCCCGGCTCGCGGCGATCGTCCGCAGCGTGGTGACCGTCCCGAGCGTGGTGGACGTCGTCGTGCCGACGACGGCCGTACGGACGCCGTGGAGAGCCCGGCTCCGGTCGAGGCGGTCGCGGCAGCGCCCGAGCAGTCAGGTCAGGAGGGCTAGTCATGTTGGTACCCCGCAGAGTCAAGTTCCGCAAGCAGCACCACCCCACGCGGCGCGGTGCGGCCAAGGGCGGCACGTCGCTGGCCTTCGGTGACTTCGGCATCCAGTCGCTCGAGGCGACCTACCTGACGAACCGGCAGATCGAGTCCGCTCGTATCGCCATGACCCGTCACATCAAGCGTGGTGGCAAGGTGTGGATCAACGTCTACCCCGACCGTCCGCTGACCAAGAAGCCGGCCGAGACCCGGATGGGTTCCGGCAAGGGTTCGCCCGAGTGGTGGATCGCCAACATCAAGCCGGGCCGGGTGCTCTTCGAGCTCTCCGGCGTCACCGAAGAGGTGGCTCGCGAAGCCATGCGCTTGGCGATCCACAAGTTGCCGATGAAGGCGCGCTTCATCAAGCGCGAAGCAGGTGAGATCTGATGGCCAAGGTTGCAACCGCCGCCGAGCTGCGCGGCCTGAGCCGTGTCGAGCTCAACAAGAAGGTGATCGAGCTGAAGGAAGAGCTGTTCACGCTGCGCTTCCAGGCCGCCACCGGCCAGCTGGAGTCGCACGGCCGCCTGCGCGCCGTACGCAAGGACATCGCCCGGATCTACACCGTGCTGACCGAGCGTGAGCTCGGCATCGTGGACGACCCGGACACCGAGGAAGTGAACGCATGAGTCGAGAACACGCATCGACGTACCCCCGAGCCTGTCGACGGGGCCGAGTCGACCGAGGAGCGTGGCCGGCGCAAGGTCCGCGAGGGCTATGTCGTCAGCGACAAGATGGACAAGACCGTCGTCGTCGCCGTCGAGGATCGGGTGAAGCACCGCCTGTACGGCAAGGTGCTCCGCCAGACCGCTCGGCTCAAGGCGCACGACGAGGGCAACACCGCCGGTGTCGGCGACCGCGTACGGATCATGGAGACCCGGCCGCTGAGCGCCACCAAGCGCTGGCGCCTGGTCGAGATCCTCGAGAAGGCCAAGTAAGCACACACGGCTGGCTCAGGACCCGTCCTGACCGGGCTCACGGTACATACCCATCGAAGTTCCACCAGGCCCGAGAGGGAACCAGTGAGACAACCAGGAGATAACAGATGATCCAGCAGGAGTCGCGGCTCAAGGTCGCCGACAACACCGGAGCCAAGGAGATCTTGTGCATCCGCGTGCTCGGTGGTTCCGGTCGTCGTTACGCCGGCATCGGCGACGTCATCGTGGCCACCGTCAAGGACGCCATCCCCGGCGGCAACGTCAAGAAGGGCGAGGTCGTCAAGGCGGTCATCGTCCGCACCGTCAAGGAGCGTCGTCGCGCTGACGGCTCGTACATCAAGTTCGACGAGAACGCTGCGGTGATCTTGAAGAACGACGGAGAGCCCCGCGGCACCCGTATCTTCGGCCCGGTCGGCCGTGAGCTGCGCGAGAAGCGCTTCATGCGCATCATCTCGCTCGCACCAGAGGTGATTTGAGAACTATGAGCCAGAACAAGTTGCACGTCCGCAAGGGCGACCGCGTCAAGGTCATCGCCGGCAAGGACAAGGGTGCTGGTCGGCGAGGTCATCGCCGTCTTCCCCGAGCGTCACAAGGTGACGGTCACCGGCGTGAACATCGTCAAGCGCCACCTCAAGGACACGTCCGCCCAGCCCCAGGGCCGCCGACCACCAAGGGCGGGATCGTCTCCTCCGAGGCGCCGATCCATGCGTCCAACGTCCAGCTGGTCGTGAAGAACGACAAGGGCGACGAGGTCGTGACCCGGGTCGGCTACGACCGCGCCGAGGTGACCAAGCGTCGCGCCGACGGCACGGAGTACAAGTCGACCCGCAGCGTGCGCATCGCCCGGGTCACCGGAGAGGAAATCTGATGACGCACCGACAACGCCAGCGAGCGGACCGCAGTAAGACCCGCCGCGGCTCAAGCAGCGCTACCGCGACGAGATCGCGCCGCGCCCTGCACGAGGAGTTCACGTTCGCCAACGTCATGCAGATCCCCGGTCTGGTCAAGATCGTGGTGAACATGGGTGTCGGCGAGGCTGCTCGTGACTCGAAGCTGATCGACGGCGCGGTCAGCGACCTGACCACGATCACCGGCCAGAAGCCGCAGGTCACCAAGGCCCGCAAGTCCATCGCCCAGTTCAAGCTGCGCGAGGGCATGCCGATCGGCTGCCACGTGACGCTGCGCGGCGACCGGATGTGGGAGTTCGCCGACCGGCTGCTCTCGCTGGCCCTGCCCCGTATCCGTGACTTCCGCGGCCTGTCGCCCAAGCAGTTCGACGGCAAGGGCAACTACACCTTCGGTCTCAACGAGCAGGTCATGTTCCACGAGATCGACCAGGACCGGATCGACCGCACGCGGGGCATGGACATCACCTTCGTGACCACGGCCACGACCGACGACGAGGGCCGGGCGCTGCTGCGCCACCTGGGCTTCCCGTTCAAGACGAACTGAGAAAGGAAGAACCCATGGCAAAGACAGCCCTCAAGGTCAAGCAGGCCCGCAAGCCGAAGTTCGGCGTACGCGCGTACACCCGCTGCCAGAAGTGCGGCCGTCCCCGCGCCGTGCTGCGCAAGTTCGGCCTGTGCCGGATCTGCATGCGCGAGATGGCGCACAAGGGCGAGCTGCCCGGCATCACCAAGAGCTCCTGGTAGAACCAGCGCCTCGGTGAGTTCTCCACCCAACACCCGTTGCAGGTCCCACCAGGGAAACCGCTCCGAGAAAGAAGTACTCGAACTCATGACCATGACAGACCCGATTGCGGACATGTTGACCCGCGTGCGGAACGCCAACCAGGCGTATCACGACACCGCCGTCATGCCGCACAGCAAGATCAAGGTCGGCATCGCCGAGATCCTCGCCAGCGAGGGCTACATCGCCTCGTACGAGGTGAACGAGCCCGCGGAGGGCGAGGTCGGCAAGACCTGGCCATCACCTTGAAGTACGGCCAGAACCGGGAGCGCTCGATCGCCGGCGTACGCCGTGTGTCGAAGCCCGGTCTCCGCGTCTACGCGAAGTCCACCGGTCTGCCCAAGGTGCTCGGCGGCCTCGGCATCGCCATCATCTCGACCTCTCAGGGCCTGCTCACGGACAAGCAGGCTCACCGGACCGGCGTGGGTGGCGAAGTCGTCGCCTACGTCTGGTGATCGACAAGACAGGAAGGTAAGAACATGTCACGCATTGGCAGGCTCCCTGTCCCGGTCCCGTCCGGCGTCGAGATCAGCCTCGATGGCCAGCAGGTCTCGGTCAAGGGCCCCAAGGGAACGCTCCAGCACATCGTCAAGGAGCCGATCACCATCGCGCGCGCCGAGAACGGCGAGCTCGAGGTGACGCGGCCCGACGACGAGCGGGTCAGCAAGTCGCTGCACGGTCTGACCCGGACCCTGGTGGCCAACATGGTCACCGGTGTCACCGACGGCTATGAGAAGAAGCTCGAGATCGTCGGCGTCGGTTACCGCGTCATCTCCAAGGGTCCGACCGAGCTCGAGTTCGCGCTCGGCTTCTCGCACCCGGTGAAGATCTCCGCACCGGAGGGCATCACGTTCAACGTCGAGGCCCCCACCCGGTTCTCGGTGATCGGCATCGACAAGCAGCAGGTCGGCGAGGTTGCGGCCAACATCCGCAAGCTGCGCAAGCCCGAGCCCTACAAGGGCAAGGGTGTTCGTTACGCGGGCGAGCACGTCCGTCGCAAGGTCGGAAAGGCTGGTAAGTGACGATGGCTGTTTCACTGTCTTCGCACAAGGGCACGGCAACCAAGACGCGGTCGCGGCTGCGTCGTCAGATCCGTGGACGCAAGAAGATCTTCGGTGCGCCGGAGCGTCCGCGCCTGGTCATCACCCGATCGGCCAAGCACATCTCGGCCCAGGTCATCGACGACGTCGCCGGCCGCACGCTGGCGTCGGCCTCGACGATGGAGTCCGACCTGCGTACGGCGACCGGCGACAAGTCCGACAAGGCCAAGCAGGTCGGTGGCCTGGTCGCCGAGCGCGCCAAGGCCGCTGGAGTCGAGAACGTGGTCTTCGACCGCGCCGGCAACAAGTACCACGGTCGGATCGCGGCGCTGGCTGACGGCGCCCGCGAGGGTGGACTCGGGTTCTGAGAGACATGACGAAAATTACGGAAGAGGTAGTGCGATGAGTGGATCCCAGCGCCGCGGTGGCGGCGCCGGCGGGGGCGACCGTCGCGGTGGCGGTCGCGACGGCGGTCGAGGCCAGGCGGCAGAGAAGAGCCAGTACATCGAGCGCGTCGTCGCGATCAACCGGGTAGCCAAGGTCGTCAAGGGTGGCCGTCGGTTCAGCTTCACCGCGCTGGTCGTGGTCGGCGACGGCGACGGCACCGTCGGTGTCGGCTACGGCAAGGCCAAAGAGGTACCGGCGGCGATCGCCAAGGGTGTCGAGGAGGCGAAGAAGCACTTCTTCGCCGTTCCCCGCATCCAGGGCACCATCCCGCACCCGGTGCAGGGTGAGAAGGCCGCCGGTGTGGTCATGCTGCGTCCGGCTTCGCCTGGTACCGGTGTGATCGCGGGTGGTTCGGCGCGTGCGGTGCTCGAGTGCGCCGGCGTGCACGATGTGCTCGCCAAGTCGCTCGGCTCGGCGAACGCCATCAACGTGGTGCACGCGACGGTGGCCGCGCTGCAGGGGCTGGAGCAGCCCGAGCAGGTGGCCAAGCGCCGCGGCAAGTCCGTCGAGGACGTCACCCCGGCCGCCATCTTGCGCGCACGGGCGGCGGTGATCTCCTGATGGCCCAGCTCAAGGTCCGCCAGATCCAGCAGTGGTGTGGGCGGCAAGCAGAATCAGCGGGACACGCTGCGGACCCTCGGTCTGAAGCGCATCGGCGACGAGTCGCTGCGCGAGGACCGGCCCGAGGTCCGCGGCATGATCAACACGGTCTCCCACCTGGTGACCGTCGAGGAGGTCGACTGACATGGCGTTGAAGGTTCATCACCTGCGCCCGGCGCCGGGCGCCAAGACCGCCAAGACCCGTGTGGGTCGCGGTGAGGGTGGCAAGGGCGGCAAGACCGCCGGCCGTGGCACCAAGGGCTCCGGAGGCTCGTAAGAACATCCCCGAGGGTTTCGAGGGTGGTCAGATGCCGATGCACATGCGGGTGCCGAAGCTGCGTGGCTTCAAGAACCCGTTCCGCGTCGAGTACCAGATCGTCAACCTGTCCCGGCTCGGGGAGCTCTTCCCCGAGGGTGGGGCGATCTCGGTCGACGACCTGGTCGGCGCCGGTGCGGTCCGCGCCGGGCCTGCCGGTCAAGATCCTCGGCACCGGCGAGATCTCCGTCGCGGTCCAGGTGAGCGCCAACGCGTTCTCCGGCTCGGCCAAGGAGAAGATCGCCGCTGCCGGTGGGAGCACCACCGAGCTCTAGGTCGTACGCAGCAGCAGCGTTCAAGGGTCGTCCCGCTCCGGGGCGGCCCTTGCTGCGTTTCCGGCCCCCGCGTACGTCACCCCTGCCAGTTTCCGAGGTTTACCTTGTGGTTGCGCAGATCGGGACCGATATTTCCTGGGTGAAGCGGGTAACTGCTGGGTGAGTGAGCGGGTACTGACCCTCGCGGCCGCAGGCTTGTTTCGCTGGGCTATGGACATTCGGCTGCTGCGGGGCGAGAGTGTTGCGGGGCACGGCGCCCCGGTCGCGAAGCAGGAGGAACTGTATGAAGAGAGCGGCAGCGATCGTCGCCAGCCTCGCCATTTGTGTCGCCGGCTTGGTAGCACCTGGCTCGGCCACGGCCGCGCCGGTGTCAAGACCACGGCCACAGCCGTCGGGCTACACCCCACCCACCGTTGAGCTGGGGTAGCGTGCGAGAACGCGACCCTGAGTCTCGTTCGGCTCGGAGTGCGCCGACCTGGTGGTCCCGTGGACTACGCCCAACCCGACCGGCACGCAAGATCACCCTGGCCGTGTCGCGGCTGAAGCACTCCTCGCCCGACTCCGCCTATCAGGGCGTGATGCTGGTCAACCCGGGCGGGCCCGGTGGCTCGGGCCTGATCTACTCGGTCTTCGGAGAGGGCTCGTTCATTCCCGGCGACGGCGACATCAGCTACGACTGGATCGGTTTCGACCCGCGCGGGGTGGGCGACAGCAAGCCCGCCCTGACCTGCGACGCCGAGCTTCTTCGGCTACGACCGGCCCAACTACATCCCGTACACCCGCGTCCTGGAGCGAGTACTGGCTGCGCCGGTCGGCGGACTACGCCAAGGCCTGCAAGAACTCCGAGGCCGCGGTCCTGCTCGACCACATCAAGACCACCGACAACGTGGCCGACATGGAGAGCCTGCGCAAGGCGCTGGGGAGACGCAGATCAACTTCTACGGCTTCTCGTACGGCACGACCTCGGCGCAGGTCTATGCGACGCTGCACCCGCGACCGGGTCCGCCGCTTCGTCTTCGACGGCAACGTCGACCCGCGCCGGGTCCGGTACGAGTCCAACCTCGACCAGGACATGGCCTTCCAGAAGACGATCAACGTCTACTTCGGCTGGCTGGCCAAGCACGACGACGTCTACCACCTCGGCACGACCCAGAAGGCCGTGGCCGAACGGCTTCTACCGCGAGCGGACCAAGCTGGATCAGAACCCCGGCCGGCGGCGTATCGGTCCGGACGAGCTGACCGACGTGCTGCTTGTCGGCGGGCTACTACGTCTACGACTGGGTGGAGATCGCGTCAGGCGTACGCCGCGCTGGTCAACGACGGCGACTCTCCGGCGATCAAGGATGATGTACGACGGACGCCAACCCGCACACCCCGGGCAGTGACAACGGCACGCCGTCTATCTGGCCACCCAGTGCACCGACGCCCCGTGGCCGAAGAACTAGCAACAAGATCCGCCGGGACAACTGGCGCACCTATCTGCGCGCGCCGTTCCTGACCTGGGACAACGCGTGGTTCAACGGGCCGTGCTCGTTCTGGCCGGGCAAGGCGGCCAAGCCGGTGAAGATCACCGGGACGCAACGTGGACAGCAAGATCCTGTTGATCAGCGAGACCCTGGATGCGGCCACGCCGTACTCCGGAGCCATCGAAGTGCGGCGTCGGTTCCCGACCGCCTCGCTGATCGAGGGGGTGGGTGGTACGACCCACGCCGGCTCGCTGAGCGGGATCGCGTGCACCGACAACGCCATCGGCCAGTACCTCACCGATGGCACGGTTCCGGCCCGCAAGAGCGGCAACCGGTCCGACCTGCAGTGCCCGCCGGTCCCGCAGCCTGAGCCCGAGGCGGCGGTCGCGGCCCAGCGCAAGAGCTCGCCCGACGCTCAGGTGCTGGCGCAGCTGCGAAAGGAGCTGGCCAAAGCCCAGGTGCACTGAGGTTTGAGAGTGGATCCGAGAATGCGGAAGCTCTGACGAGCCCTTCGACAGGCTCAGGCCGCGTTTGCGGTACCGACGTACGAAGCGCCCCGACCGGTCACCGGTCGGGGCGCTTCAGCTCGCTGGGGATGAACCGATCACCAGCCGACATCGTCTCGTCTGAGTAACGGCCCGCCGACGCCCCGGCGGAGCCACGTCCACACGAGGAGCCAACGCTGATGTTGCGCACACCACGAGTTCTGGCAGCCCTGCTGCTGAGCGCGGCCCTGACGGTCACCTTGGCCGGCACGGCCGAGGCCAAACCTTCCCACCCGTCCTTTCCGGCCCATATCAACCTGCCGGACGGGTTCCAGCCCGAAGGGATCACCATCGGCAAGGGGCCATGGGCCTATCTGGGATCCCGGGCCGACGGCGACATCTACGCCGCCAACCTCCGCACCGGCAAAGGCCGGGTAATCAGTCAAGGCCCGGGCACCCAGTCGGTGGGCCTGAAGATCGACCGGAACAGCAGGCTGTTCGTGGCCGGCGGCAGTGCCGGCAATGGCCGGCTGGTCAGCGTCCGCAGCGGCAAGATCCTGGCCAGCTACACCTTCGTGGAGAACCCAGCCCCGAACAGCACCTTCATCAACGACGTCGTGCTGACCAAGCGGACAGCCTGGTTCACCGACTCGTTGCGCCCCCAGCTCTACGGTGTGGCCCGGCATCACGGAAAGTCGACGAAGCCCCGTACGCTGCCCCTGACCGGTGACTGGGTGCAGGGCACCGGGAACGCGGCCAACGGCATTGCTCAGACGCCCGACGGTCGGGCTCTGCTGGTGATCGCCTCGAACAGCGGGACGCTGTACCGGGTGAACTCGAGCACCGGCGTCGCCCGCAAGGTCGATCTGGGTGGCCTGGTCCTGACCAACGGCGATGGACTGCTGCTCAAGGGCCGCACCCTCTACGTCGTCCAGAACCGGCTGAACACGATCGCGGTGATCAAGCTCAACTCGACCGGCACCCGTGGCGTCAAGACCCGTGAGATCACGAGCACCGACTTCGCGGTACCGACCACCGTGGCGTCCTACCGGGGCAGCCTGTACCTGCCGAACGCCCGGTTCGACCAGCCGCAGACACCGACCCTGGCCGCCTGGATCACCCGGGTCAACGACTAGCGGTCCGATCGCTGCATCGCCGCCCGGGTCCCTGCTGTCCGTGGCATAGTGAAGGCACTTCCGCCGGCACGAGGACGCACGTGATTTCAGACCCGGGTGGCGACCGGACCCGGGCGGTTCGACCCCTGGTCCGCGCTCAGCCTGCTGCGGCGACCGGACCGACCCGGTCCGACGCCATCGCCCTGGGCGGCCTGGTCAATCCGCAGGCGGTGACCGCAGCTCAGCGCAGCTGGGGTAACCACGCGGTGCAACGGGCGCTCGCGGTGCAGCGTGACGATCCGCCGGCGCCCGCTCCGGCGCCGCCCACAGCGGCCGAGGCCGAGCAGCGGATGACCGCAGCCCTGCAGAAGTCCGCCCTCGGCCAGTCAGCGCTGCTGATCAAGGCGAAGTACAACGTGACCCTGACCTGGACCGACACCGGGGCCGCCGGCTTCGCCGAGAACAACAACAGCTGCTTCGTCAACCGCAACCTCGACCCGACCGAGGCTGCCGGCTACTTCACCCACGAGATGCACCACGCCGAGGAGCGGATCGGCGGCAACTCACCCGACGCCGACAAGTACGCCGACGACCAGGAAGACGCCTACGTGACCAAGATGGTCAACGAGGAGATCGCCGGCACGGTGCTGCAGTTCGAGTCGATGGTGCAGATGGGCGCAGCCGGCAACCTGAGTGCCACTGGGGCCGACCTGTTCCCGCAGTACAAGCGCGTCCGCCAGAAGGCGGTCGCCGACCATCTCCGCGACCACCCGGGAGACGCCTCGGGTGCGGAGGCCAAGGCCCGGATCGCCTGCCAGCAGCTGGTCAACTGGTGGGTCACCACCTCGACGGGCTCCTACGACCGGAGCAAGAGCAAGGGCGCGAGCAAGCCGATGCCCAAGATCGCGCCCAGCTCGATGGACAGCTATGAGAACTACTACGTACGGCTGTTCCGCAAGGCCCATGCCCAGCACCGGCCGCCACCCTCAGGAGGCGGCCCCTAGCATGCACGACGACCCTTAGCATGCACAACGACAGTGCCTCGATCCTGCCTCGCGTCGAACGACTCCAGCGCGAGCACCTGGTGGCGGCTCGCTATCGCCGGACAGCGCCGCTGACCATCACCGCCTGGTCCGTGCCGGACGAGCCGGTGCCGTTCGCCGAGGCGCGCCGACAGGCGTACGAGCCGTTCAGTGTGGGTGAGCGCTGGGGCCGACCGTGGGGGACGGTCTGGTTCCACGCCGCCGGCCCGGTCCCGACGGACTGGCGCGACCAGCCCGGCACCGCGGTCGAGCTGGTCGCCGACCTCGGCTTCGGCACCCACCAGGCCGGCTTCGCGGCCGAAGCCACGGCGTACGGGTCGGACGGGGTGATCATCAAGGCGATCGAGCCGCGCAACCAGTGGGTGCCCGTGACCGGCGACCGGGTCGACGTGTTCCTCGAGGCCGCCGCCAATCCGGACGTGGGCGGTGCGTGGACCTTCGCCCCCACCCCGTACGGCGACAAGGCGACCGCCGGCGACGAGCTGCTCTACCGGCTCGTACGGCTGGAGCTGGGACTGCTCGACCAGCAGGTCTGGGAGCTCGAGCAGGACCTGGTCGCTCTCGTCGGGCTGGGTCAGGAGCTGCCGGAGTCGTCTCAGCGGCGGGCCCAGATCCTGCGGGCGCTCGACCTGGCCGTTGATGCGGTGGACCCCGACGACGTCGTGGGGACAGTCGAGGACGCCCGCGCCCGGCTGGCCGAGGTGCTGCGCCGGCCGGCCGCGGCCAGCGCCCACCGCGTACGGGCGGTCGGTCACGCCCACATCGACTCGGCCTGGCTCTGGCCGACCCGCGAGACCGTGCGCAAGGTGGCCCGGACGTTCTCCAACGTCTGTGACCTGATCGAGCGCACCGCGTCGACGGACGCCGCCGAGTTCGTGTTCGCCGCATCCTCGGCGCAGCAGTACGCCTGGCTCAAGGAGTCCTACCCCGAGCTGTTCGACCGGGTGAAGCGCCACGTCCGGACCGGTCGTTTCGTGCCCGTCGGTGGCATGTGGGTCGAGTCGGACACCAACCTGCCCGGCGGCGAGGCGCTGGCCCGCCAGTTCGTGCTGGGCAAGCAGTTCTTCCTCGACGAGTTCGGGGTCGAGACCGAGGAGGTCTGGCTGCCGGACTCGTTCGGCTATTCCGCGGCGCTGCCCCAGATCGTGGCTGCCTCGGCCTCGCGGTGGTTCCTGACCCAGAAGATCTCGTGGAACGAGACCAACGTGATGCCGCACCACACCTTCCGCTGGGAGGGCATCGACGGCACCCGGATCTTCACCCACTTCCCCCCGGTCGACACCTACAACTCCGAGCTGTCCGCGGCTGAGCTGGCCCGCGCCGAGCGGCAGTATGCCGAGAAGGGCGCCGGCACGATGTCCCTGGTGCCTTTCGGGTTCGGCGACGGCGGCGGCGGCCCGACCCGGGAGATGGTGGCGGCGGCCGTCCGGACCCGCGACCTGGAGGGCTCACCGACGGTCACGCTGGGTAGCCCCCGGCAGTTCTTCCTCGATGCGGAGGCCGACTATCCGGCCGCGCCGGTCTGGTCGGGCGAGCTCTACCTCGAGTTCCATCGCGGCACCTACACCTCCCAGGCTCGCACCAAGCAGGGCAACCGGCGGTCGGAGCACCTGCTGCGTGAGGCCGAGCTCTGGGCGACCGCGGCGACCGTACGCCGCGGCGCGCCCTACCCGGTCGAGGCGCTCAACCGGGCTTGGCGCACGGTGCTGCTGCAGCAGTTCCACGACATCCTGCCCGGCACCTCGATCGCCTGGGTCTACGCCGAAGCCGAGCGCAACTACGCCGAGGTGGCCGCCGCGCTGACGCCAGATCATCGAGACCGCGCTGCGGACCCTGGCCGGCACCGGTGGACTGACCCTGACCGCCAACGCCGGGCCGTACGCGGTGTCTGGCGTCTCGGCGCTCGCCGTGGCCGAGGCCGAGGCCGAGCAGCCTGCGCCCGGCTCGATGGAGCGGACCGAGGACGGCTACCTGCTGGCCAATGACCGGATCCGCGTGCTGGTTGACGACCACGGGCTGATCCGCTCCCTGGTCGACCGCGCGGCCGACCGCGAGCTGGTGCCGGCGGGCCAGGCGGCCAACCTGTTCCAGCTGCACCGCGACACCCCGGCCCGCTGGGACGCCTGGGACCTCGACCAGCAGTACCGGCGGACCCGCACCGACCTGACTGAGGTGGACGCCATCGAGCTGACGCCGGACGGGCTGCGGATCACCCGGACGTTCGGGAGCTCACGGATCGAGCAGACCCTGACGCTCGACCGGACCGAGCCGGTGCTGCACATCGCCAACCGGATCGACTGGCACGAACGTCGCAAGCTCCTCAAACTCGCCTTCCCGCTCGACCTGCACGCGGCGCAGGCCGCCTCGGAGATCCAGTTCGGTCACATCTTCCGGCCGACCCACGTGAACACCTCCTGGGATGTGGCCCGCTTCGAGACAGTCGCCCACCGCTGGGTGCACGTGGCCGAGGCCGACTACGGGGTGGCGGTGGCCAACGACGCGACCTACGGCCACGACATCAACCGGTTCGAGGCTGAGGACGGTCGAGCCGCCGGCACGATGGTCCGGCTGTCGCTGCTGCGGGCGCCCACCTTCCCTGACCCGTACGCCGACCAGGGCCAGCACACCCTCAATGTCTCGGTCCGCCTCGGCGCGACCATCGGTGACGCCGTCCGCGAGGGCTACCGGCGCAACCTGGCGCTCCGAACGGTGGCGGATGCGGCCGGACCCGTCGAGCCGCTGCTGCGGGTCGACCACCCGGCGATCGTCGTCGAGGCGGTCAAGCTGGCTGAGGACGGCTCGGGCGACGTCGTGATCCGCGCGTACGAGGCCACCGGCGCCCGCGTACGCGGCACCCTCACCCCCGGGTTCGCCTTCAACACCGTGATCCAGACCGACCTGCTCGAACGCGAGATCGCCGCCACCGGCCTCCGTAGCGTTTCCGACGGCGCCCTCCAGCTCGACCTTCGTCCTTTCCAGCTCATCACCCTGCGCCTCATCCGCGGATCGAACGCGGGCTGAAACGCGGGCTGAGCTCAGGAGGCGGAAATCGCGGTGCTGAGCTCAGGGGGTGGGTCAGATTCCGGGGGTGGCGAATCAGCTGAAGGTGAGGAGCACCTTGCCGGAGCGGGCGGGGTCGCGGGCGATGTCGAGGGCGGCCAGGGCGTCGGTGATGGGGAACTCGTGGGTGATGACCGGTTCCACGTGCAGGGTGCCGTCGTCGAGCGCGGCGATGACCTCGTCGATCTCGTCGTTGAAGCGGAACGACCCGACCAGCTCCAGCTCGCGCGAGATGGCCAGCGACACGGGCACCGGCTGGTCGCCGGGCGGCAGCAGCCCGAGCATGACCACCCGGCCGCCGCGAGTGGTTGCGCCGATCGCCGCGCCAAGTCCACGAGGACTGCCCGAGGACTCGATGGCGATGTCGGCATCCACCCCGGCCACCTCCTCGGCATCGGTGGCGAGCACCGCTCGGGTTGCGCCGAGCTCCCGGGCCCGAGCCAACGGCGCCTCGTGCAGGTCGACGGCGACGACCTCAGCGGCCCCGGCCCGAGCCAGCACGGCCACGACCAGGGCGCCGATCGGACCGGCGCCTACGACCAGGACCCGCTTGCCGACCACGTCCCCGGCCCGGCTGACCGCGTGCCAGGCCACACTGGCCGGCTCGATCACCGCGGCGGTTCGCAGCGGCAGCGTCGGAGCCAGCGGCCGCAGCATGTCCGCGGCCAGCGGGAGCAGCCGGACGAACGCGCCCTGCGTGTGCGGCCGATGAGCGGCGCTGCCCAGATAGGTGCCGGCGGGGGAGAGGTTGGGTCGGCCGGCCGGATAGCGCACCCGACCGTCGCCGCCGTCCGGGCGAGCCGGATGAACCGCGACGGGCGTGCCCACCGCCGGCCCGGTCCCGTCGGACGCCGCCTGCCGGACGATGCCGACCACTTCGTGACCGAGCAGCATCGGGTCGCGCAGGATCGACTGGCCAGCGGCCCCGTGCTGCCAGTAGTGCAGGTCGGAGCCACAGATGCCCCCGTAGACCACCTCGATCACCGCCTGGTGCGGCTGGCGGCGCCGGCACCGGCACCGGCTCCACCCGGACGTCGCCTGCCCCGTACGCCACGAGCCCGAGCGCCTCACGCGCATCCATCACACCACCACCGTCATTCCGCCGTCGACGAAGATCGTCTGACCATTGACATAGTCGGACCCGTCCGAGGCCAGCCAGACGGCGGGTCCGACCAGATCGGCGCTGGCGCCCCAGCGACCGGCCGGCGTACGACCCAGCACCCAGGCGTTGAACGCCTCGTCGTCGACCAGCTTCTGGGTCATCTCGGTGTGGATGTAGCCCGGTGCCAGTGAGTTGGCCTGGATGCCGGAGGCCCCCCACTCGGCGGCCATGGCCCGGGTGAGGTTGCGGACGCCGCCCTTCGACGCCGTGTACGGGGCGATCGTGGCCCGGCCGAGGTCGGACTGGACAGAACCGATGTTGATGATCTTCCCGTGGCCGCGGCTGACCATCTGCCGGGCCACGGCGCGCCCGACGATGAAGCCGCTGGTCACGTTGGCCTCGAGAACCCGTCGCCAGTCGGCCAGCTCGAGGTCGAGCATCGCCACCCGGTGCTGGATGCCGGCGTTGTTGACCAGGATCCGGATCGGACCGACCTCGGCCTCGATCCAGCCCACCGCGGCGACCACGGCCTCCTCGTCGGTCACGTCGAAGGCCCGGGCGTGGATCCGCTCGGCGCCGAAGCGGTCGGCCAGCTCTTGCCGGGTCCGATCCAGCCGATCGGGATCGACCCCGTTCAGCACCACGGTGGCCCCGGCGTCGGCCAGTCCCTCGGCCAGCGTGCGCCCGATGCTGCGGCTGGACCCCGTCACCAGGGCCACCCGGCCGGTCAGATCGAACAGTGCTGAGGCCATCGGGGAGCTCCTTCGTCTGGCTCGGACCGCCGCCATTGGGCCCGGGCGCCTAGGGTCATCTTCGTCCCCACCGGTCCAGCGCCGGTCGAGATGTCGGCTTACGGGCAACTTCTTGATAAAGTCGGGCGGTCCTGTCCACATCGACCGCTGCCTGCAGCGGGGCGTACGCCGTCAGCGACACGTCAGGATGGTCAACAGAAAGGGAGGGCAGGAGTGCTCGCCGCGTTTGCCAACGCATTCCGGACTCCGGACCTGCGCAAGAAGATCTTCTTCACCTTGGCCATCTTGGCCATCTTCCGACTGGGCTCGATCATCCCGACGCCCAACGTCAACGTGAAGCAGGTCGACTTCTGCCTCAAGCAGGCCACCTCGGGTGACCAGCAGGGTCTCTACTCGCTGATCAACCTCTTCTCCGGCGGGGCTCTGCTCCAGCTGGCCATCTTCGCGCTGGGCATCATGCCCTACATCACGGCAAGCATCATCCTGCAGCTGCTGACCGTGGTGATCCCGCGGCTCGAGGCCCTCAAGAAGGAGGGTCAGGCCGGCCAGACGAAGATCACCCAGTACACGCGCTACCTGACCTTGGTGCTCGCCGTGCTGAACTCGACCGCCTTCGTCACCGTCGCGGTCAACGACCGGCTGTTCACCGGCTGCACCGGCATCGTCTACAGCCAGGACCTGTTCCCGGTCATCGTGATGATCCTGACCATGACCGCCGGCACGAGCGTCATCATGTGGCTCGGCGAGCTCATCACCGAGCGCGGGGTCGGCAACGGCATGTCGGTGATGATCTTCACCCAGATCGCCGCCACCTTCCCGAGCGCCCTGTGGAGCCTCAAGGTGGCCCGCCCGGGCTCGCAGGGCTGGGTTGTCTTCCTGCTGGTGATCGCGCTCGGCCTGGTCGTGATGGCCGGCGTCATCTTCATCGAGCAGTCCCAGCGCCGCATCCCGGTCCAGTACGCCAAGCGGATGGTCGGCAGCCGGATGCTCGGCGGCACCACGACCTACATCCCGATCAAGGTCAACCAGGCCGGCGTCATCCCGGTCATCTTCGCCTCGTCGTTGCTCTACCTGCCGGCGCTCTACTCCCAGTTCCAGCCGGAGGGTCGAGCGTCGTCGTGGATCCAGGCGCACTTCATCAAGGGCGACCACCCCTACTACATGATCACGTTCTTCTTGCTGATCGTGTTCTTCGCCTACTTCTACGTCGCGATCACCTTCAACCCCGAAGAGGTCGCCGACAACATGAAGAAGTACGGTGGCTTCATCCCGGGCATCCGGGCCGGCAAGCCGACCGAGACCTATCTCGCGTTCGTGCTCTCCCGGCTCACGTTCCCGGGCGCTCTTTATCTCGGCCTGATCGCACTGCTGCCCTCAGTGGCGTTCATCTTCTTGAACGCCAACCAGAACTTCCCCTTCGGTGGCACCTCGATCCTCATCATCGTCGGCGTCGGACTCGACACCGTGAAACAGATCGAAAGCCAGCTCCAGCAACGTAACTACGAAGGGTTCCTCCGCTGATGCGACTCCTGATCATGGGCCCACCGGGGGCTGGAAAAGGCACTCAGGCGACACGGATCGGAGAGCACTACGGCATCCCGGCCATCTCCACCGGCGACATCTTCCGGGCGATGCAGACCGCTCAGACCCCGCTCGCCCAACAGGTGCGCGACATCATGGCGTCGGGCGGCTACGTGAGCGACGAGATCACCAACGCCATCGTCGCCGAGCGGCTCGCTGCCGCCGACTGTGAGCCCGGTTTCCTGCTCGACGGCTATCCCCGGACGCTGCAGCAGGTGGAGACCCTGGACGCGCACCTGGCTGAGAGCACCCGCCCGCTGGACGGGGTCATCTCGTTGGTCGCAGACGAGGACGAGGTGGTGGCCCGGCTGCTGAAGCGGGCCGAGGTCGCCGGCCGCGCCGACGACAACGAGGAGACCATCCGCGTACGTCAGCAGGTCTACGCCGAGCAGACGGCACCCTTGCTCGACGTCTACCGTGAGCGCGGGCTGCTGGTCGAGGTCGACGGCCTGGGTGCCATCGACGACGTCTCCGCCCGCGTCTTCTCCGCGCTCGACTCCCGCTCGGTCTGAGCACCTCACCGGGTCTTCTTCACATGTTCCGACCGGCCCGTGGCATCGAGCTCAAGACGCCCGACCAGCTGCGGCTGATGCGTCGAGCCGGATTGGTCGTCTCCGCGGCGATCGCGGCGACGGTGTCCGAGGTCCGGGCCGGCATCACCACCCGCGAGCTGGACGCGGTCGCCGCTGACGTCATCGTGGCCGCGGGCGCCCAGTCGTCGTTCTTGGACTACGGGGCGGTTGACGGGGTGGGCGGCTTCCGTGGCGTGACCTGCCTGTCGGTCAACGAGGAGATCGTGCACGGGGTTCCGGGCGAGCGGGTGCTGGTCGAGGGGGACCTCGTCTCCATCGACTGCGGCGCCATCGTCGAGGGCTGGCATGGCGACTCGGCGGTCACCGTGTTCGTCGGCGAGCCGGCCCCGGCAGCGGCGGCGCTCAGCGAGGCGACCCGGCTGGCCATGTGGCACGGCATCGCCGCCGCCCGGCTCGGCGGGCACGTGACCGACATCTCGACCGCGGTCGAGGGCTACGTCAGGGGCCTGGACACGGCGTACGGCATCGTCGAGGAGTACGTCGGCCACGGGATCGGCTCGGCCATGCACCAGCCGCCCGACGTGCCCAACGTCACCGGCCGGGGGCTGCTGCGCTCGAGCAGCAAGGGTCCCAAGATCACCGAGGGCCTGGCCCTCGCCGTGGAGCCGATGCTCACGCTGGGCGACCCGGACAACCACGTCCTCGACGATGACTGGACCGTGATCACCGACGATCGATCGCTCGCCTGCCACTGGGAGCACACCATGACCGTCACCGAGCACGGTGTCTGGGTGCTGACCGCCGAGGACGGCGGCGAGGAGATGCTGACCGCGCTGGGTGCGGCGTACGGTCCGCTCGCCGACTGAGGCCCGGTCCCGTCACTGAGTTGCGAAGACCAGACCCGATGCTCCGTCGACGGTGATCGACTGACCGGTCTCAATCCGGTGCGTGGCGTCGGGCACCCCGACCACGGCCGGGATGCCGTACTCCCGGGCCACCACGGCTCCGTGCGAGTTCGAGCCACCCATCTCCATCACCAGGCCGCCGGCGGTCAGGAACAACGGAGTCCAGCCAGGGTCGGTGGACGGGGCAACGAGGATCTCGCCCGGCTCGAGGTGCGCGCCGACCGGGTCCAGCACCACCCGGGCCCGACCGGTGACGGTGCCGACCGAGGCCGGGCTCCCCACCAGGGCGCCATCCGGGCGCTCGGCGACCGTGGCCACGGCTTCTGGTTCGGTCCCGTCACTGAGCAACAGCCGGGGGATGCGCCGCCGGGCCAGCTCGGCCGCGTACGCCGCCCTCCGCTCGGTCACCACCGCCCGCAGATCGGCACCGTCCAGCCCCCGCCGGGCCTCGGCGAAGTCGAGGAAGTAGACGTCGTCGACCTGGTCGATCCGGTCGTCGGCCCGCAGCGCCGCCCCGACGTGGTGCAGGTGCTCGCGCAGCGCGGCCAGGGCCAGCACCAGCAAGAACTTGGGCGACTCCCGCAGGCCGGTGAGGTCGCGGGCGCGGTGCAGCGTCCAGTCGACCAGGACGGCTCGCAGCCGACCTCGGGCCCGAGCCCGACCGGTCAGGGTCGAGATCATCGCCTCGGCCGCGACCGCACCCTTGGCGAACTGGGCGACCGGAGCCAGCTCCGGATCGTCCAGCCGCAGGTAGTTCTGGATCATCCCGATCAGGTGGCCCGGATCCTCCGACCACCGGGGCATGCCCAGGTCGATCTCGGCCACGGCCCGGTGGCCGTAGCGGTGCAGGAAGACCCGTAACCCGTGGTCGGCCACGGAGGGCAGCTGGTGCTCGCGGTAGCGGCGGGACAGCTCGATGGCCGGGGAGTCGGTGAAGGCCCGGCGCGAGTCCTGGTCGGCGCGGATCTTCGCCGTCAGCTCCCACAGGGCGAGGTCCATCTCGGTGGTCACGTTGTGGGGCAGGCTGCGCTGGATCTGCTGGATCTCGTCGGGGTCGGCCAGCCCTCGCAAAAGGCGCCGGGCCAGGTTGAGCAGGGCGAAACCGGTGGCGGCGTACGCGAACCCGGTGGGCATCAGCAGGAACGTGTCGGTGCCCAGCTTGCGCTCGACCAGGTCGAGCCGCTGGACCGGCGTGGCGTTGGCCGGCAGCAT
Organism: uncultured Actinomycetota bacterium; assembly: GCA_963740705.1. Classification (GTDB taxonomy): domain Bacteria; phylum Actinomycetota; class Actinomycetes; order Propionibacteriales; family Propionibacteriaceae; genus Microlunatus. The sequence goes on along the minus strand of CAVUGB010000003.1, from coordinate 33,573 downwards.
CACCGAGGCCCGGAGGCGCCGCTCGAGCCGGTCGATCGCCCGGCGGGCCAGCCGGGGGCTGACCAGCGCGGTCGCGATCCGCAGCGGGAACCGCGCCCGCAGGACCACCACCTGAGCCACCGGGCGCAGCGACCGGACCGCCGAGGCGGGCAGGATCGAGAACTCCGGCCGTTCGATCAACCGGCGCAGCACCGTCGCGGCCCGCGCCTCCATCACCGAGAACGCGGTGAGCATCAGCCGACGACCGAACCGGTTGCGCAGCACGCTGGTGACGTCGAGATAGACCCGCCCTCCCGGGCTATGCATGGCCCGAGGCCCCGATCGTGGGTCGTCCGGAGCCAGACCGACCGCGGTGGCCACCGACGACCCGATCAGCCGGAACGCAGCCAGACCCATGGGGGTGATCGGGCGGGTCAGCCCCTGGGCCAGGGTCAGGCACATGAACACCCGGGTGGCGGACTCGGCGGGGTCGACCAAGGGGTAGAGCGTGGTGATCGGCCGGGCCTGGGTGAGCCACACGGTGCCATCGGCGGCGATGGCCCATTCGGTGTCCTGCGGTGCGGCGTAGTGGTCCTGGACCCGCTGGCCGAGCGCGGACAGGGCCAGCACCTGGTCGTCGTCCAGGCACGGTTCGCCGTCGTCGGCCCGCTCCCGGTGGTCGGTGCCGCCGCCCGGGCGGCTGCTGATCACCAGGGTCTTGGTGCCGAGGTTGCGTTCGACGATGGAGCCGGTGGTGCGGTCGACCACGAAGTGGTCCGGGTTGACCGCGCCCGAGACCACCGCCTCGCCCAGCCCGGGGCTCGCATCGATGACGGTCTGCTGCCGTGCTCCGGTGACCGGGTTGGCGGTGAACATGACGCCGGCGACCGCGGAGTCGACCATCCGCTGGACGATCACGGCCAGGCTCACACTGTGCTGGTCGATGTGCTGGGAGTCCCGGTAGCTGACCGCCCGGTCGGTCCACAACGAGGCCCAGCAGCGGCGTACGGCGTCGAGCAGGGCGTCCTCGCCGACCACGTTCAGGTAGGTGTCCTGCTGACCGGCGAAGCTCGCGTACGCCAGGTCCTCGGCCGTCGCCGAGGATCGGACTGCGACCGGCACGTTGTCGCCGAGCGCTCGGTAGTGCTCGACGATGGTCGTCACCAGTTCGGGCGGCAGCGGCAGCCCGGCGATGTGCTCGCGCAGGTGCTCGGCCCGATCGCCGACGTCGGACCCGTCGAGGGAAGCGATCTGGTCGTCGACGGTGGTGCCCACCACCGCCCGATAGGCCTCGGTGCTGACGCAGAACCCGCCGGGCACCGGCAGGTCGGCGGCCGCCATCACTCCCAGGTTGACCGCTTTGCCGCCGACCAGTTCGATCATCGACGAGTCGATCGCAGCGAAGTCGAGCACCAGGGTCATGACTCGACGATAGGGCTCCGAGGGTCAGAATTCAACAGGTGATGAATTACATCTGGCCGGCGGCTCCGCTGGTCGGCAGCTCCATGTGAAGCACTTCCCAGGCATGGCCGTCGGGGTCGGCGAAGCTGTGGCCGTACATCGGGCCGTCGACCATCTTCGGCAGCCACGGCCGCCCCCCGTGGGCCTGCGCTGCCGCGTAGAGGTCGTCGACCTCGCCCCGGCTGCTGGCCGACAGGCAGTTGATCACAGTGGTCGCCCGGGCCGGGTCCCCGACCTCACCGACGACGAAGTCGGCGAAGCGCGTACGAGCCAGCGCCATCACCGAGATGGTGGGGGAGATGATGATGCAGGCGCAGCTTTCGTCGCTGAACTGCTCGTTGACCGAAAAACCGAGGCCGGTGTAGAACGCCCGTGAGACCGCGAGATCGGTCACCGGCAGGTTGACGAAGATCATCCGGTTCATGCGACTGAGACTCCACCGATCGGTGAAAATCATCGGGCCGAGGAGTAGTTTGCGTTCATGAGCCTGGAGACCACGCAGATCGACGACGACGTCTTCATGTCGATGGTCGAACCGCTTCGCGGCGAGCTGACGGCCCACTGCTACCGGATGCTCGGCTCGGTGCACGACGCCGAGGATCTGGTGCAGGAGACCTACATCCGGGCCTGGCGCGCCTTCCACGGGTTCGAGAACCGGTCCTCGGTCCGGACCTGGATGTATCGGATCGCCACCAACGTCTGCCTGACCGCGCTCGACGGGGCTCAACGCCGACCGATGCCGACCGGGCTGGGTCAGCCGAGCAGTGATCCGCGGTCCGCGCTCGAGTCGCGGCCGGAGGTGCAGTGGCTGGAGCCGATGCCCGATGCCATGGTCTGGGGGACCAAGGGCGAGGACCCGGCGGCCGAGGTCGTCGGCCGCGAGACCGTACGGCTGGCGTTCGTCGCTGCGCTGCAGCACCTGACCCCGCAGCAGCGGGCCATCCTGATCCTGCGCGACGTGCTGGCCTGGCAGTCCAGCGAGGTGGGCGAGCTGCTCGACCTGTCGACCGCCGCGGTCAACAGCACGTTGCAGCGGGCCCGGGCCCACATGGAGAAGCTGGATCCGGGTGAGCCGGCCGAGCCCGTCGACGACAGTAAGGCCGCGCAGTTGCTGAAGGACTACGTCGCGGCGTTCGAGGCGTACGACGTGCACCGGATCGTCGAGCTGCTGACTGCGGACGCCCGTTGGGAGATGCCGCCGTTCACCGGTTGGTACCAGGGCGCTGAGACGATCGGACAGCTCATCCGCACCAGCTGCCCGGCCGAGAAGGCCGGAGACCAGGTGCTGGTGCCGGTGTCGGCGAACGGCCAGCCGGCGTTCGCGCTCTACATGCGCCAGCCCGACGGTCGGCACACGGCCTTCCAGCTGCAGCTGCCGACCGTGACTGCGGAGGGCATCTCGTACGTGGCCTGCTTCTTCGACACGAACCTCTTCGCGCGATTCGGACTGCCGGATACCTTGGCTGTATGAGCAGCAACCTGCCGATCTCCTCGCCCTACCGCAGCACCCCGGACGCGCCGGTCACCGAGGCCGAACGCGAGCAGCTCAGCAGTCGGCTGAACACGGCGTTCGCGGACGGCAAGATCGACGCGGACGACTACCAGGCGCGGTTGAACACCTTGTTCAACGCCCAGAAGCTCGGTCAGCTGGTCCCGGTGGTCGACGGGCTGCCGCCGTTGCAGACCTACGACAGCCCGGCGATGGTGGCCAGCAATGGAGGCGAACCGGGTCAGCTGGCCGAGTCGCGCAACGCCAGCGGGGTGGCCCTGCTGGTGGTCGGGGGTGTGGTCGGCCTGGTCCTGCTGATCGCCATCTTGCTGGTCATCTTGATCTGATCTCGGCCGCCTGCAGCTCGGTGGCCGTCGACCAAACAGATCGGTTGACGGCTACGAATGGATGGCAGAAGATTGGAGAGGGAAGCCAGGTTGGTATGGCTAACCTAAGGTGTGTCGACAAACACAGCCGTCGGCTTTGTGGCGCGCCGCTCCCCGTCCTTAGGATGAACCTGTGCCACGCAAGAACATCTCGCACCAGAAGATCGCTGAACACGTTCAGCGACTGGGTGAGCTGTACCCGCCGATCGACCTGAACTCGGTCGACCGGACGATCAAGCGCCCGGATCTCGTCGCGGCGCGCTTCGGCCATGTGATCGACTACCTGGCCCGCGTCGAGCTCGAGGTGGACCGCAACGTCTTGGAGCTGCTGGTGCTGCTGCCGGACGTCGACGACACCAACAAGACCTTCTACGCCGATGTGTGGCAGCCGCAGGAGATCCAGCACGGACTCATCCTCGACCGGCTGCAGCAAGACCTCGGTCGCAGCCCGGCGGCGCCGTACCTGGATGTTTCCTTCAAGATCAAGATCCTGGGCGCCCTGGCCAGCCTGAAGCCCATCCAGGAAGTGGCCAAGCTGCTGTACTTCCTGACCGGCGCCAGCACCGAGCGGCAGGCCGTGCTGGCCTACAACCAGATCAACACCGGTCTCAAGGAGCTGGGCGAGACGGCCATCTCCGAGACGATCATCACCCCGATCAAGCAGCAGGAGCCGGGGCACTTCGCGTTCTATCAGATGTCGGCGACCGCCATGGTCCAGGACAAGGTGCTCAAGCCCTGGCAGCTCTTCTTGGCCCGGGTGCTGCGGGAGAAGTCCTACAACCTGGTCGGCACCAACGCCATGCCCGAGTACAAGGCGGACATGGGCGGTGTCGCGGTCGACCTGGGGATCGATCAGGACCTGGCCGGCTACGCCCGCGAGATCGGCCGCGTCGAGAGTCGGCTGCTCTGGGCTGACAAGCAGGGCATGGACTTCCCGCCCTACATTCTGAAGGCCTTGCGCGAGAGCGTCGACCTGTACCAAGAGCGCATCGCCCGCGGCCTCTCCTTCTCCTGAGCCCCGCCCCTGGGCCTGTCGAAGGGCCGTTTCCCGTCACGTGATGGCAGACGGCCCTCGAATGGGTGATTTCGGGGCCGTGGTCGGGATGGTGACGGCAAACGGCCCGTACGCGCCTCACTCGAGACCGCAACGTATCCCGCGAACGTGGTGAGTCCCGCTCCCTGAGCCTGTCGAAGGGCCGCCTCATCTCAAGATGGAAAACGAGGGCCGCGTACGCCCGACAGCCCCCCGCCAGCCATCTTGAGACGGCAAACGTCGGCGCGAACGTGGTAGTCCCGTTCCCTGGGCCTGTCGAAGGGCCGTTTCCCGTCACGTGACCGCAGACGGCCCTCGAATGGGCGATTTCGGGGCCGTGGTCGGGATGGTGATGGCAAACGGCCCGTACGCGCCTCACTCGAGACCGCAACGTAGCCCGTGAACGTGGTGATCCCGCCCCCTGAGCCTGTCGACGGGCCGCCTCATCTCAAGATGGAAAACGAGGGCCGCGTACGCCCGACAGCCCCCCGCCAGCCATCTTGAGACGGCAAACGTCCCCGCGAAGCCAGACCCTAGGAAACGAGTCGCTCGAGCAGCCCCGGCAGGTCGATGGTGGCGATCCGGATGGCGGAGTCGCTGCAGCCGTACGGAACGACGAGGTGGTCACCGTGCACCAGGGCCCCGCAGGAGTAGACCACGTTGGGGACGTACCCGTCGCGCTCGTCGTCGGCGGGGGTCAGCAGCGGCTCCCGCAGCGTGCCGAGCACCCGGGTCGGATCGTCGAGATCGAGCAGCGTCGCCCCGATCGCGTACGCCCGCATGGCTCCGACGCCGTGGGTCAGGACCAGCCAGCCGGCGGCCGTCTCGATCGGCGGGCCACAGTTGCCGAGCTGGATGACCTCCCACGGCTCCTGCGGCGTCTGGATGGTGAAGGCGTGGCTCCACTGCCGGGTGTCCGTCGAGCTGGCGATGCCGATGCTCTCCCGGTCCCAGCGCGACAAGGCCAGATAGCGGCCGGCGATGCGGCGCGGGAAGATCGCCATGCCCTTGTTCTTGGCCGCCGGACCGATCAGCTGGGTGATCTCGAAGTCGAGGAAGTCATCGGTACGGATCAGGTGCGGTGCGATGTGGAAGCCGTCGAAGGCGGTGTAGGTGCCGTAGTAGGTCACTGACCCGTCGTCGGCGACGAACCGGGTGAACCGGGCGTCCTCCACTCCGTGGCTCTCGTCGGGCGCGACCGGGAAGAGGATCCGCTCGGTCAGGGCACGATCAGGTGGAAACTGGACCTGGTAGTTGCCGGCGACGATCCACCGGATCTTGGTGATCGCCGCTTCCGCGCTGCCGCGGGTCAACCGATCGTGCTCGACCGACGCGACCGCCCGGTCGAGGTCCGCCGCGTCGAACTGCTCGGGAAGCAGGCTCAGCACGTCACCGGCTCGGGCCAGATCGGCCTGCTCGCTCAGGGCGTCGGACAGATAGCTCCGCGACATGACTCGAGCGGACGGGAGACCGGGGGCGAGGTGGCGGCCCGGGTCGTCCACCCGGACCCCACCGTCCAGGGTCAGGGTTCCGGTGCGGAACTCGATGCTGGAGACGTGGCCTTCGCCGACCGCCCGGACGCTCATCAAGAAGCGCAGCTCGCCGTCGTCCAGACCGCTCTGGTCCGGGTGGGCCACCATCGACGGGTTGAACAGCGCCGCAGCCTCGACCGAGAACTCCTGGGTGAAGTAGGCCCCGATCAGGGCGACCCGGTCCGGCGAGACATCGACTCCGGCCCGCAGCCGGTGGGCGACCAGCGCGAAGTGGCGCTGGAAGATCGACAGCAGATCGCGGTGGCGGTCCTCGAACAACCGGACCGTCTCGGCCAGGGTCTCGCTGACCACCTCGTCGGTCATCACCAGGACCCGGTTGATGACCTGGTCGGCCCGGGAGATGCCGTTGGCCAGCGTCTCCTGTCCGGGCAGGAACAGCTTGGCGATCACCCGCCTGGGGTCGGCGCGAAGCACCAACGGTGCTCGGTGCACCAGGGCGGGGCTCATCGGAGAGCGGCCGGCCGGGTCAGCTGGAAGGTCGAGATCAGGGCCAGGGTCGACTCGGCGCCCTGGTTCTCGTTGCGACTGCTCTGGTGCAGACCGTCGCAGCCGCCGCCGGAGATGTCGTCGATCAGACTGATCCCGGCATCGTTGGCGCCGAGGAACCAGCCCTCGCAGCGCAGCAGCGCCTCGCGCCAGCGGGGGTCGTGGGCCACGGCGTACGCCCGAGCGCACGCGTCAGCCAGTGCGGCGACCTCGATCGGCTGCTGGTCGAACCCGGGCCGGGGTTCGCCGTAGGCCCAACCGCCGACCGGAGTCACGGACACGTGGTCACCGTTGGTTTCGACGTCGAGCAGCCATCCCAACAAGGAGAGGCCCGTGTCCAGCCAGGCCGGCTCGCTGAGCAGCGTGCCGGCGGCCACCAGCACTTCGGGCAGGGTGGCGTTGGCGTAGCGCAGCCGCGGTTCGGGCCACGGCCAGGGCCGGCTGAAGTCACAGTGGGTGGCGATCGTCGTGGCCGCATCCCGGAGCAGGGACTTCGCCCCGGGATGGTCGGGGTGCCGGGCGAGCACTTCCGCTGCTCCCAGTGCCGCGAAGGCGGTGGCTCGCAGGTGCGAGGACCGGGTGCCGGCGCTGCGGTCGAAATGGGTCAGGGCCAAGGTCGCGGACTCCGAGCCCACCGGCAGCCGGGCGGCGGCGGTGCCCAGGCCCCACAGGGCCCGGCCCCAGCAGTCCTCGAAGCTGGGCTCATCGGTCCAGCGCAGCTCGAGGTCACGCCGGTTGTGGAACGAACCGTCGTCCGACTGGGCGTCGGTGACCAGCCACAGGTAGAAGTCGGCGAGCGTGCTGAGCTGCTCGGTGGGCCCGGGCTCGCGAGCCACCACGACCAGGCCCCGGGCGATGTCGTCCACGCAGTAGCCGTGCTCGGGCCGTGGCTCGGTCAGCCGGGCATGCTCGAACAGCCCACCCTCGTCGCTGAGGCGAAACAGGTGCGCGAACGAGACCGGCGCGCTCGATATCGCCGGACCACTCACGCGCTCACCAGGGCGGCCGAGGAGCGGATCGAGCGGTGGGCGACCTCGCGGTAGCGGTCGGCGACGGCCGGCCACAGCAGGTCCGGCGCGATCCGGCGGGCCTCGGCCCGCATGCTGGCGGCCAGTCCCGGCTCGGTCAGCACCCGGCGGAGCGCGTCGGCGATGCTCGTCGGGTTCTGGCGGTCGACGATCAGCCCGGCGCCGCCGGACAGCAGCTCCACGGCGTGCGGGAACCCGGTGGAGATCACCGGCTTGCCGGCGGTCACCGCCTCGATCAGCACCCCGGAGGTGACCTGCTCCCGCGAGTCGTACGGCAGCAGCACGATGTCGGCCTGGTGGACCAGCCGGTGCAGCTCGGCCGAGGTCAGGTAGCGGTCGTCGAACCGTACGAGCCCGGTGCCGCCTTCGGCTGCTCGCTCGATCAACCGGTCGCGGTAGACCTCGCCCTGGTGCGCCTTGACTTTGGGATGGGTCTGGCCGACGACCCAGTACTCCGGTTGCGGCTGCAGGTCGATGAGCTGGGCCATCGCGTCGATGGCCCACTCGATGCCCTTGCCCTCGCCCAACAGGCCCCAGGTCAAGATCCTCGGCTGGTGGTTGTCCGGTCGCGGAGCAGCGGAGCTGATGGGCGACGCGGCCGCGCCGTGCGGGATGACCTCGACCATTCTCGGGTCGATGTCGTAGTGGGTGAGCAGCCGGTCCCGGGCGGTCTGGGTCATGGTGACCAGCACGCTGGAGTGGCGGGCCAGCGCTTCCAGGATTTCGCGCTGGTGGGCGCTCGGGGTGACGAGCACGGTGTGCAGCACGGTGATGGTCGGGACCCGGAGGGCGCGAACGACCCGCAGCACCTCGTCTCCGTCTGGGCCGGGGAAGATGCCGTACTCGTGCTGGATGATCGCCACGTCATAGGCGTTCAGGGCGGCGGCTGCGGCCTCGGCGCCTCCCGGGGTGCCGCGGACCCAGGGGTGGTCGACGACCGAGGAGATCTCGTCGGCGTCGGCCACGCGGACGACACCCACCTGATCGTGGTCAGACTGCAGGGATTGGACCAGGGACTGGCTGAACGTCGCCAGACCGCACTGGGTGGGGGGATAGGTGCTGAGAACTCCGTAGGACATCGACACAGCAAGCCTCTCTCGTTGCGGAAAACCGTCGGCGCCCGCAAACGGTAGATCGGTCAGCTCTGCTGATCGACATCCACGCGAATGGGCGCTGCAAAAACCGCGTCGGAAAACACACGAGCGATCGCTCACGACATTGGGAGACGTGAATTCATCCGGCCCTGGGAAAGCGGCCGATATGTGTCACGATATCACCGATGCCGGGAGCGAACCCCTTCTGGGCTGCCACCCGGACCCGAAGGTGAGGCACGTCATGAGAATCGGTGTGATCGCCTCGATCGCCCACCGCACGCCCCCGATCGCCTACGGTCCCTGGGAGCAGGTGGCCTCGACGCTGGCCGAGGGGTTCGTCGCCCGTGGGCACGAGGTGACGCTGTTCGCGACCGGAAACTCCCTGACCGCAGCCCGGTTGGTCGCGCCGGTGGCGTCAGGCTACGAGGAGACCGAGGGCCTCGACGCCAAGGTCGGCGAGGCGTTGCACCTCGGCACCGCGTTCGCGCACGCGGCCGAGCTGGATGTGTTGGCCAACCACTTCGACTTCCTTCCGCTCAGCTACAGCCGACTGGTGGCGACACCGATGGTGACCACGATCCACGGCTTCTCGTCGGAAAAGATCGTGCCTGTGTTTCAGGCATATGACGATATTGCCCATTACGTCGCCATCAGCGATGCCGACCGGCATTCCGCCCTCAGCTACGACGCGACGATTTACCACGGAATCGACACGGCCGCTTTCACCTATTCGGCCGAAGCCGGAAACTACCTGCTTTTCCTGGGCCGAATTCATCCCGACAAGGGCACCGACCGGGCCATCGAGGTCGCGCGCCGGGCCGGCCTGCCGCTGATCATTGCCGGCATCGTCCAGGACGAGGCCTACTACCGGGAACGGGTGGCGCCGCACGTGGACGGGGTGGCGGTCTCGTACGTGGGGCCCGTCGAGCCGGCCGAGCGTGACCGGCTGTTGGGCTCCGCCCGAGCCTTGCTGCACCTGATCAGCTTCGCGGAGCCGTTCGGGCTCTCGGTCGTCGAGTCCCTGGCCACCGGGACCCCGGTGATCGCGGCGCCGCTGGGGTCGATGCCCGAGCTGATCCGTGACGGCGTGACCGGCTTCCTGGTCGCCGACGACGACGCGGCGGTGGCCGCTGTGGGCCGGCTGCCCGAGCTGGACCGACACGACTGCCGAGACGAGGCGGTGCGCCGGTTCGATGCCGCCCGGATGGTCGATGACTACCTCGAGCTGTTCGCCCAGGTGGTGCGCTGACCACGCCGTGGCTGACGATTTGGGCGGGGAGGGCAAACGGCGTAAACTCACACGTCGGCCAACTTTGGTCGGTTGATCCTACGTGCACGTACAGATTGAGAGTTTATGGCAAAGAAAGAAGGCGCGCTCGAGCTGGAGGGCACCGTCGTCGAGGCCCTGCCCAACGCGATGTTCCGTGTTGAGCTGGCCAACGGACACAAGGTGCTGGCCACGATCAGCGGCAAGATGCGGCAGCACTACATCCGCATCCTCCCCGCCGACCGAGTCGTCGTCGAGCTTTCCGCGTACGACCTCACTCGCGGCCGCATCGTCTACCGGCACAAGTAACCCACCCGTTCTCCTTCGGGGGAGCACCCACAAATCCACCATCGACTGGACCGGCTTGCCGTGCCCAGTTCAATCAGAAAGAAGCTCGATGAAGGTTCAGCCGAGCGTCAAGAAGATCTGCGACAAGTGCAAGGTGATTCGCCGGCACGGTCGCGTGATGGTGATTTGCGAGAACCCGCGGCACAAGCAGCGCCAGGGCTGATGCCCTGAGCTGGGAGTCTGCAGGACTCGCAAGCCACGAAAGACGCAGCACCGCACGACACGCAAGACCAGAAACAGTGTGATCGCAGGTCCGAGACTCCGGTCCCGGATCCACCCTCGGTCGGAGGCCGAGGCCCTGGTGAGCAGAGCAATCTCTGACTCGTTGGCAGCCAGGGACGCATCACGCCAGACACCTCCGCGATGCAGCAGCCGCCCCGAAGGGGTCGGGACCCGAAAACGGGTGGCATCGTCCACACGAAAGGTTTTCCGCCTGATGGCTCGTCTCATCGGTGTCGATCTCCCGCGCGACAAGCGCCTCGAGGTCGCCCTGACCTACATCTTCGGCGTGGGTCGCACCCGCGCCCTGCAGACCCTGGAGGCCACGCAGATCAGTGGCGACCTCCGGGTCCACCAGCTGACCGACGAGCACCTGGTTGCTCTGCGTGACTGGATCGAGGCCAACTACCAGACCGAGGGTGACCTCCGTCGCGAGGTGGCCGGCGACATCCGCCGCAAGGTCGAGATCGGCTCCTACCAGGGCCGTCGTCACCGCAGTGGCTTGCCCGTACGGGGCCAGCGCACCCGCACCAATGCCCGTGGCCGCAAGGGCGCGCGCAAACCCGTCGCCGGCAAGAAGAAGGCTAAGTAATGGCTACCGCAGGTCGTAACACCCGCACCACCAAGGTGCGCAAGAAGGAAAAGAAGAACGTCGTCTCGGGCCACGCTCACATCAAGAGCACGTTCAACAACACCGTCATCTCGATCACCGACCCCACCGGCGCGGTGATCGCGTGGGCCTCCGCCGGCACGGTCGGCTTCAAGGGCTCGCGCAAGTCGACTCCGTACGCCGCCCAGATGGCCGCCGAGGCCGCGGGCCGTCGGGCGATGGAGCACGGCATGAAGCGCGTCGACGTGTTCGTCAAGGGTCCGGGTTCGGGCCGCGAGACCGCGATCCGCTCGCTCGGGGCCATCGGCCTCGAGGTCGGTGCGATCTCTGATGTCACCCCCGTTCCCCACAACGGCTGCCGCCCGCCCAAGCGCCGCCGGGTCTAAGAAACACGAACAGGACGTAGAAGAACATGGCTCGCTATACCGGTCCTATGACCAAGAAGTCGCGTCGACTGGGTGTTGACCTGGTCGGTGGCGACAAGGCGTTCGAACGCCGCCCCTACCCGCCCGGCGTGCACGGCAAGGGTCGTACGAAGGAGTCGGAGTACTCACTCCAGCTCCGTGAGAAGCAGAAGGCCCGCTTCTCCTACGGCGTGCTCGAGAAGCAGTTCCGTCGGTACTACGAAGAGGCCAACCGTCACCAGGGCAAGACCGGTGACAACCTGCTGCAGATCCTGGAGTCCCGTCTCGACAACGTGGTCTACCGCGCCGGGTTCGCCCGTACGCGTCGTCAGGCCCGTCAGTTCGTCGTGCACGGTCACTTCCTGGTCAACGGCAAGAAGGTCGACATCCCCTCGTTCCGGGTCACCGCGCACGACGTGATCGACATCGCGCCGAAGCTCCGTGAGACCACGCCGCACATCGTCAACCGTGAGACCCACGGCGAGCGCGACGTGCCGGCTTGGCTGCAGGCCCTGCCCGAGCGGGGCCGGGTGCTGGTCCACCAGCTGCCGACCCGCGCGCAGATCGTGATCGACGTGCAGGAACAGCTGATCGTCGAGCTCTACTCCAAGTAACCCCGTTCCCTGAGCCTGTCGAAGGGCAGGCTCGGGGAACACCCCTCCAGCGTCGGATACGCCGGAGGTTCCGCGCTCTCAAATAGAGGTGAGCGCGGGGAAAGAGAATCACCATGCTCATCGCACAGCGCCCGTCCCTGTCGGAAGAAGTCGTCTCCGACAACCGCTCCCGGTTCGTCATCGAGCCGCTGGAGCCGGGCTTCGGCTACACCCTCGGCAACTCGCTGCGGCGTACGCTGCTGTCCTCGATCCCGGGCGCAGCCGTCACCAGCATCAAGATCGACGGCAACCTGCACGAGTTCTCGACCATCGAGGGCGTCGTCGAGGATGTCACCGAGATCATCTTGAACCTGAAGGCCCTGGTCGTCTCCTCCGAGGAAGACGAACCGGTCACCATGTACCTCCGCAAGGCTGGTGCCGGGGCGGTCACGGCCGGTGACATCGCCCCGCCGGCTGGGGTCGAGGTCCACAACCCCGAGCTGCACATCGCCACGCTGAACGAGTCCGGCAAGCTCGAGATGGAGCTCGTGGTCGAGCGCGGCCGCGGCTATGTCTCCGCCGTGCAGAACAAGATGGCCGACGCCGAGATCGGCCGCATCCCGGTCGACTCGATCTACTCGCCGGTGCTCAAGGTGACCTACAAGGTGGAGGCCACCCGTGTCGAGCAGCGCACCGACTTCGACAAGCTGATCCTGGACGTCGAGTCCAAGCCGGCCATCCGTCCGCGGGACGCCGTGGCGTCCGCCGGTCGCACCCTGGTCGAGCTCTTCGGGCTGGCCCGTGAGCTGAACGTCGAGGCCGAGGGCATCGAGATCGGCCCGTCGCCGATCGACGAGCAGCTCGCCGCTGACCTCGCCCTGCCGGTCGAGGACCTGAACCTCACCGTCCGGTCCTACAACTGCCTCAAGCGCGAGGGCATCCACACCGTGTCCGAGCTGGTCTCGCGCAGCGAGCAGGACCTGCTGGACATCCGCAACTTCGGCTCGAAGTCCATCGACGAGGTCAAGCTGAAGCTGCACGAGATGGGTCTGTCCCTCAAGGACAGCGCTCCTGGTTTCGACCCGCTGAGCGCCATCGGCCGCTACGACGAGGTCGACGAGGACGAGGTCGACTTCAGCGAGACCGAGCAGTACTGATTGATTGAGAGCAAGGGGGGCGACCCCCTTGAACCCCCGCCGCGCCAACAACCCACGGGCGCGCGGCAGGGGTCGCCCCGTGAACGACAGCTAGCAGACCTGGAGAACTGAAATGCCTACACCCACCAAGGGCGCTCGCCTCGGCGGCAGCGCTGCGCACCAGAAGATCATTCTGGCCAACCTCGCCACCCAGCTCTTCGAGCACGGGCGGATCACCACCACCGAGGCCAAGGCCAAGCGGCTGCGCCCCCTGGCGGAGAAGCTGATCACCAAGGCCAAGCGGGGTGACATCCACTCGCGTCGTCTGGTGCTCACCACCGTCCGCGACAAGGGTGTGGTGCACACGCTGTTCACCGAGATCGCGCCGACCTTCGCCGAGCGCGAGGGTGGCTACCTCCGGATCACCAAGGTCGGTCCCCGCAAGGGCGACAACGCCCCGATGGCCCTGATCGAGCTGGTCACGGAGTCGGTCGAGGACAGCAAGAAGGCCAACAGCAAGGCGGCTGCCCCGGCCAAGAAGGCTCCGGCCAGGAAGTCGGCTCCGGCTGCGTCAACCACGCCGGGCGCCCCGGCGGCCGACGAGTCGTCGGTCGAGGACTCTTCTCAGGTCGAGGAGAGCCCCGCCGAGGAGCTGGTTGCCGGCACCGAGGAGCTGGACGACGCCACGGAGTCCCAGGAAGCCCCGAGCGACGACACCTCCTCCGAAGAGGCAGCGGTCGAGCCCGAGGCCAAGGCCTGACGCTCGCTCCACGTCTGCCGAGACGGCGTCCACCCGAGAGGGTGGGCGCCGTCTCGCGTATCCGGCCCTAGCCCAGTCGGGACAGCGCCGACCCGGACCAATGGTCGAGCAGGTCGGCCGGGCCGGAATAGATCTCGTCCGCGCCGGCTCCTTCGAGCTGGCACCGCGGGATGCCACCGCAGGTGAAGGCGATGATCGGTACGTCAGCGTCATGTGCCGCCTGCACGTCCCAGACCGTGTCGCCGATCGCGACCGTTCGCCGCGGGTCCAGCCCGTGCTGCTCCATCGCCACCGACAACAGGTCGGGGGCCGGCTTCGCCACCTCCACGTCGTCGGACGTGGTCGAGCCGGTGATGGCCTCCTCGTCGACGCCGATGGCCGGCAGCATCCAGTCGAGGTCCGCGGGCTTGCCGCTGGTGGCCAGGACCACGGCGAGGCCGGCCTTCGTGCACGTCAGGATCAGCTCGGCGGCTCGGTCGAAGGCGACGACCTCCCCCTGCAGCTTCGCGTAGCGCTTGGTGTGCCCCTTGGACGCCTTCTTGGTCTGCTTCTCGGTGGCGTCCGGGGCCAGTCGCTCGATCAGCTGTTCACTGGCGATCCCGACCGCCTGGTGGGTGTCGGTCATGGTGATGCCGGTCAGCCCGGCGTCGCGCATCGCCTGCCACCAGGCCAGCGCGTGCAGGTAGTTGGTGTCGAGCAGCGTGCCGTCCACGTCCAGCAGCACACCCGGCCGGAGCTCGGTAGAGGTGTCGGTCGTCGATCCGTCGGTCTGGTCCACCCGCTGACCATAGCGGCGGCACAGTCGCGGCACAGTCGCACCCGGCAGAGTGAGGGCGCACGCCCGGAAACCCATCTCCGACCAGAAGCAGGCCTGATGCGTTCTCGATCTCTCACCGCCGTGGTGACTCCGCGACGTCTCGTTCTCGGCGTCCTGCTGGTCGCGGGAACGGTGCTGCGCTGGCAGCTGGTGCCGATCGAGACCAGTGACTACCGCGCGTTCCTCGACCCCTGGTACACGCACCTGGCTGAGAACGGCGGCTTCGCGGGGCTGCGCGACTCGTTCTCCAACTACAACACGCCTTATCTGGTCCTGCTGGCTGCGCTGACCTATCTTCCGGTCCCGCAGCTGGTCGGCATCAAGTTGCTGTCCATACTCTTCGACGTGGCGCTGGCCGGCCTCGTCGGGAAGATCATCGCGGCCGTTCGGCCGTCGGCGCGCTGGCTGCCGGTGATCGGCGCCGGAGCGGTCTGGATGCTGCCCACCGTGGTCATGAACAGCAGTGCCTGGGCTCAGTGCGACGCCATCTACGCCACCTTCTGCGTGGCCAGCCTCTACTTCCTGATCCGCCGCAAGCCGTGGTCGGCTGCCGCGATGTTCGGCCTGGCGTTCGCGTTCAAGCTGCAGGCGATCTTCTTCCTGCCGGTGCTGGTGGCGGTCGTCATCATCAACCGGCACCGCGTACGCACGCTGCTCGCCGTCCCGGCGACCTTCCTGGCTGCGTTGCTGCCCGCGCTCGTCGCCGGGCGCAGCCTGCTCAGCCAGCTGGCCGTCTATCCCGCCCAGATCACCAACAGCTCGGGCGCGGTCGGCGGTGCCGGCGCACTGCGCGGCGCCGGCGGTGGGGGACTGCGCGGTGGCGGCGGTGGTGCGATGTCGAGCAGCAGCCACAGCTTCACCTACAACGCGCCCACCCCGTACGCCTGGCTGCCGGCTGACGCCTCGACCCTGTGGAAGAGCGTCGGGCTCGCGGTGGCGGCGGCGGTGGCCATCGGGTTCGCCGTCTGGTTGTTGTCGCGCCGCCGGACCCTGTCGGCTGCGGAGATCGTGCTGCTCGCGGCCACCGCGGTGCTGGTCATCCCGGTGCTGCTGCCGGAGATGCATGAACGCTACTTCTACCTGGCCGAGGTGCTGGCCGTCGTCGCCTGTTGCCTTGACCGGCGGTTCCTGATCGTCGCCGCCGGTCTCCAGGTGGCGTCGATCTCGACCTACGTGAGCTATCTCGACGACCTCGACACCATCTCGCTGGAGCTGGCCGCGGTGTTCGCCCTGGGCGCCGCCGTGACGGCGGCGATGATCCTGGTCTCGCAGCTGCGCGAGGCTGCCCCGGCGTCGACTGTCAGTGCCGACGGGCACAATCAACCTCGTGTTGTTGAACCGGTTGGCGCAGGCCTCGGCAGCGTTGTCGGCGACCCGGTCGCGCCTCGCCAAGCGTGACCTGATCGCCGACGTCCTCCGCGACGCCGACGCCGACGACGTGGAGATCGTGGTGTCCTATCTCTCCGGCAGCCTGCGGCAGCGGCGTACGGGGGTGGGCTGGAAGTCCCTGCAGGCGCCGCCGGCCCCGGCCGCGGAGCCGACCTTGACCGTTCGGGAGGTCGATGCGGCCTTCGAGGAGATGGCCGGCCTCGGCGGTGCCGGCTCGGCCGCGGCACGGGCGGCCGCCGTCCAGGCCCTCTTCTCCCGGGCCACCGTCGAGGAGCAGGGCCTGCTGCGCGGGCTGGTGTTCGGGGACCTTCGCCAAGGCGCCTTGGAGGCCCAGGTGCAGGAGGGGCTGGCGGCCGCGTACGAGGTGCCGGTCGCGCTGGTCCGCCGGGCCGCGATGCTCACCTCGTCCACCACCTCCGCCGCGGCCACGCTGCTGGCCGGTGGTGCCGCCGCCCTGGCCGAGGTCGGGCTCCGGGTCGGCACGGCGATCCAGCCGATGCTGGCGGCCAGTGCGCCCGATCCGGACGCGGCGGTGCTCAAGACCGACCTGCCGGCGGTGGTCGACTACAAGCTCGACGGCATCCGGGTGCAGGTGCATCGCGACGGAGACGCCGTGCGCGTGTTCACCCGCAGCCTCGACGACATCACGGCCCGGCTGCCCGAGGTGGTGGCGGTCGCCCGGTCGCTGCCCCACGACCGGCTGGTGCTGGACGGGGAGGTGCTGTCACTGCGCGACGACGGACGCCCGGAAGCCTTCCAGATCGTCGCCTCCCGGACCATGAGCAGTGTCGACGTCCCCGCCCTCGCTCAGACCAACCCGCTGCAGGTGTTCTTCTTCGACCTGCTGCACGTCGACGGGCGCGACCTGCTCGACGTGGCGCTGACCGACCGGCTGACCGTGATGCGCGAGCTGTTGCCGCGCCAGGTCACCGTCCCCCGGGAGATCTGCGGCACCGCCGAGGAGGTCGGCGCCGTCTTCGCCGATGCCGTCGCCCGCGGCTACGAGGGCGTCGTCGTGAAGAACCTGCACGCCCCGTACGCGGCCGGTCGCCGCGACTCGGCGTGGGTCAAAGTCAAACCCCGGCACACGTTCGATCTCGTGGTCACCGCCGCGGAGTGGGGTCACGGTCGGCGTCAGGGCTGGCTGTCCAACCTGCACCTGGCCGCCCGCGACCCCGAGTCGGGTGGCCTGATCATGCTGGGCAAGACGTTCAAGGGGCTGACCGACGAGCTGCTGACCTGGCAGACCCAGCGCTTCCTGGAGCTGGAAACCCGGCGGACGGCCGGCGTGGTCTTCGTCGAGCCGACCACGGTGGTCGAGATCGCCTGCGACGGCCTGCAGGCCTCGACCCGCTATCCCGGGGGTGTGGCCCTGCGGTTCGCCCGGGTGCTGCGCTACCGGCCGGACAAGTCGGCCGACGAGGCCGACACGATCGACACCGTACGCCGGCTCAGTCCGGTGGTGCCGGCCGGAGAGGAGACCTAGACGCCCCGCCGACCAGAGCTCAGGCCAGGGCGTTCAGCCAGATCGAGATGGCTCGGAACTGGTCGGAAAACGCCACCAGCACCCGCAGCCGGGGGTCCGGGGTGGGCAGCACCGGCTCCCGCAAGAGCGCGAGTACCCCGGTGAGCCGCGGATCGGCGAGCACGGCGTGCACAGCCACCCGGTCCCCGCCGCCCACCACGGCCTCGAGCTCAGCGAGCCGAGGCACGAGCTGGGCGACCGCGACGTCGGCAGCCTCCGCGTACGCCTGGTCGGTCTGGTTGGCTCGTCGGCGGGCGTAACGCTGCTGGGACCAGCCACCGGCCTTGGTCTTTCCCTGCACGTACGCGCTGCCCACCTTGGAGCTGACCAAGCTCGAGCCGACGAAGACGCCGACGGCATGGCCACCCTTGCGGACCAGGACCGCACCGACGGTGCGGGGGGCCAGGACATGGGTGACCAGCTGGGTCACCAGATCATCGACCGTCAGCTCGTCGCCGGCCGTCAGCGGGGGGAAGGGCACGGCGATCGAGGCGCTGGCCCCGTCCACGGCGGTCAGCAGCACGGTCTCAGCCGAGAAGGTTGCGGTCAGGACACCGTGGCGTCCGCCGAATCGGTCGATCCAGCCCGCCAGACGCTCCGGAGCGACCTGAACGAGCCGCTCGACGGCCGCTGTGGGGGGCTCAGCGATCGGCGAGCTCGAAACCCTCGACCGCGGTCAGCGGGAGACACACCACCGATGTGGCTACACCGTCAGGCCAGGACTCGGCGAAGTCGACCTGGCGGAAGCGGGGCTCGTCCTCGCCGGCCAGGACCGCGGTGCCGGAGATGCTGACGGTTTCGTGCCCGGGGACGGTGTCGGTCTGGTCCTCGACCTCGAGGGTCACCTCGGCGCCGGGGGCGTAGTGCACGATGTCGTTGTAGTCGGGCAGCCGCAGCATCACGTGTTCGTCGTCGATGGAATAGGACACCACGACCGACCGGGGCCCGCGTCCCGAAGCGTAGGCCAGCCGTCCCTCTCCGTGGCTGGTCAGCCAGTCACGGCACTCGCGGTTGGACAACCGACGAACGAGGTGGGGTTGGATGGATGGGGGTCCTGTCTGCACAGACATGATCAACTCCTCGGGGCCCATTCTTCTCCGGTGGCCGGGCGGCGTCTAGGTCGAGGCATGTAATAACTGGGTGAACTCTGCATAGCCTGAACATGGACGAACCCGCGAGCTGTGCGATGTATAGGACATCGGCCGGAGGACAAGTCCGGCGCTCGCGGGTTCGGGTGATGGCTGTGGATTAGCCGGCCGCACGCGACCAGTGTGCACACATGCCTGGCGGCTAGCTGGCCGTCACCTCACATGTCCCAAAGTCACTCATTCTTCGGACCACCTCCTTTCCGTGTGCACCTAAAGTAGGCGCGGTTTCCGCACGGGTCAACGCTTTTTCCGCGCAAGTTGGGCGCTGCCGAACCGCCGCGCTGCCGAAGGCCGTGGCGACGAGGTCAGTCGCGGATCGAGGCGTAGCGGTCGAGGGACTCCTTGCGTTCCGCGGCGTGCTCGACGATCGGGTACGGATAGCCGGGCGGTGGCCCACCGGGCGCCGTCCAGGGCTCATGCAGGTGTTCCAGCGGCACGGACGCCAGCTCGGGCACGTAGCGACGGATGTAGGTCCCGTCCGCGTCGAACTTCTCGGCCTGCCCGGTGGGGTTGAAGATCCGGAAGTACGGGGCGGCGTCGGTGCCGCAGCCGGCCACCCACTGCCAGTTGAGCTGGTTCTGGGAGATGTCGCCGTCGTGCAGGCGCTCCATGAACCAGGCCGCGCCGTGCCACCAGCCGATGTGCAGGTCCTTGACCAGGAACGACGCGGTCACCAGTCGTACGCGGTTGTGCATCCACCCTTCGGCCAGCAGCTGCCGCATGCCGGCATCCACCAACGGATACCCGGTCTTCCCGTCCTGCCAGGCCTGCAGTCGCTCGGCGGCCAACGTGGTCTGCTCCGGTTCGTCGGTCGGCATGGCCTTGAACTCCGGCCGGATCGGCTGGGTCACCGCGTCCGGGCGGTGGAACAGCACGTCGGCGAAGAAGTCGCGCCAGGCGACCTGCCGGGCCACGGCCATCGCGCCTCTGGATCGCTTGGCCGCAAGGTCGGCCAGCACCGTACGCGGGTGCAAGTGCCCCCACCGCAGCGCGATGGACAGGTGCGAGGTGGCGTCGGCGCCGGGGAAGTTGTTCATGGCGGCGTAGTCGTCGGCCCCGTGCGGGTCCTTGGCCAGCCATGCCTGCCAGGAGCGCCGGGCCACCGCCTCGCCGGCGACCGCGACCAGCTCGGGTTCGGCGCCGGCGAGCTCGACCCGTTCGTCGGACGCGAGCCAGTCGACCGACGCGGCGCGGATGCCCGGAGCGGGACCGTGCACCCCGTGCTCCAGCCAGGCCCGGTGGAACGGACTGAAGACCTGATAGGGACTGCCTGACTTGTTGAACAAGGTGCCGGGCCCGACGGCGTACGGCGATCCGGTCGCCTTGAGCCCGATGCCGGCTCGGTCCAGCGCGGCTTCGACCGCGGCGTCCCTCCGGCGGCCGTAGGGCCCGTAGTCGGCGGCGATGTGCACCTGGCCGGCGCCGATCGCCTGGGCCACCCGGCTGACCGTCGCCGCAGGCTTGCCGGTGACGACACTCAGTCCGGGACCACCGTCCTCACGCAGGTCGGCGTCCAGGACAGTCAACGCGGCCTGCAGCCAGGCCCGACGACTCGTGCCGGCGGACCTGAGCAGCACCGGGTCGAGCACGAACAGGGGCAGCACCGCGCCGCCCTCGTCGATCGCGGACCGCAGCGCCGGGTTGTCGCCGAGCCGGAAGTCACGTCGAACCCACCACACGGTGGGCTGCGAGTCGGTGGGCATCGTCTAATCTTGCCTCGGGCTGCCGACGTCGCCGTCGCTGGCTCAGCACGCGTGAGGGATTAGGGGAGAATGACACCGTGAGCGACCTGATCGATACCACCGAGATGTATCTGCGCACGATCTATGAGCTGGATGAGGAGGGCATCGTCCCTCTGCGGGCTCGGATCGCGGAGCGGCTGCATCAAAGTGGCCCAACGGTCTCGCAGACGGTGGCCCGGATGGAGCGGGACAACCTGGTGCACGTGCAGGGCGACCGCCATCTCGAGCTGACCGCCGAAGGTCGGGCTCGGGCGACCCGGGTGATGCGTAAGCACCGGTTGGCCGAGCGGCTGCTGATCGACGTCATCGGGCTCGACTGGGAGAAGGTGCACGACGAGGCCTGTCGCTGGGAGCACGTGATCTCCGAGGACGTCGAGCGCAAGCTGGTCGACCTGCTCAACTCCCCGACCCAGTCGCCGTACGGCAACCCGATTCCCGGCCTCGAGGAGCTCGGCGTCACCGGGGTGCCCGAACCTTTCCGAGCCGGTAACGAGCAGCTCCAGGACGTGGTCAAGAACGAGTCGCAGCCGATCCGGGTGGTGATCGAGCGGATGAGCGAAGAGATCCAGAAGGATGTCGAGATGATGGGCACCCTGCGCCAGGCCGGCATCCAACCGGGTGCTCAGGTCAGTGTCGAGGTCGGGGGATTGGGCGTGCGGATGAACGCCGACGGCTCCCCGGGCTGCGAGATCGACCGCGAGGCCTCCACCCACCTGTTCGTCTCCCGCCTCTAGCCGCCCCGGTGGGGAGCTCCCCGACCATCGAGGCCCTGCTCGACGGCTACTGGTACGACGCCGTCGCCGCCTTGTTGGACGGACCGTTGACGGATCCCGAACCGCCGCCCGGGCTGCAGCGGGCGCGAGTGCTGGCGGCGACCGCACGTCGGGTGCTGGACCTGGACGCCGAGGACTTCGGGGTCATCGCGCATGGGTTCAGCGAGCCCTGGGCGCTGCGGCTGACCGAGTGCTCGTTCCCGCAGCAGCCGCTCGATCCGGAGCGGGGAGCACTGGGCTCGCTGTTGCCGCTCTACGAGCTGATGCTCGAGGTGCTGGAGATCCGAGCCCTGCGCCGCGAGCCGTTGCAGGTGGTGGTCAGCGCGCACCTGATCGGGGAGTACCTGCCGCAGCTGGCCTGGGAGACCACCCTCGGACACGGCGGTGACCCGATGCGGATGGGTGCCTTCGTGGCCGGCAGCCGGTGGGGGACCGACGACCCGGCCTGCCCGCACTCGTCGGCCCAGCGCAGCACGGCCAAGCGGGCGGTCAACGCGACCCGGGGTGACCAGGCCGGGTTCACGGCCTACCTCGACCGCTTCCACTCCCGGCTGGGCGACGCCCTTGGAGTCTGCGCGATGAACCACGCCACGATCGGTCCGGGGGAGCGTCCCGACGTCGGGGAGACCTGCCCTGCGCCCTGCACCTTCGTCACTCGGATGCCGATGGAGGATCGGCGCGACCTGGACGCCCGGGTCCGGCTCTCCCGGATCTACCGCGACTCGCCGATCGTCGGGCTGCGGCATCACGCGCCGGTCGGTCACTTCTTCGGGGTCCCGTCGGTGGCCGAGATCTCAGAAGCGTGGTTGCGTACCTGGGAGAAGCTGACCGTGCCGTGGGCCGACGCGAGCAATCCGCTGCTGGACCCGGGGCTGGTCAGCCGACCGGCGATCGGCGAGGCGCTGCCCGGCATGGCGGCGCTGATCTCGGCGGTCGCCGGCGAACCGCTGGGGCCCGGACGGGTGCTGCGCGACATCGGCAATGATGTTGGTCGTGCGCTGGAAAGCGCGCACTGACGAAGGGCGGTGCCGTGGGCGACGACGTGGTCAACTGGCGGAAGTACCTGAATGACTTCCACCGCGACCGAGCCGGGATCACCGAAGCCGTGCTCTCCCGAGCGATGTCGGTCGATCACACCCCCTACCGCTGGTTGGCCCGGGCCGTGTCGGCCAACGCCGGCATCGTCGTGGACCTGGCGTGCGGATCCGGACCGATGTCGCGGGAGCTGGCTCAGCCGGGGCGCACGGTCATCGGGCTGGATCTCTCGGAGCACGAGCTGGACCTGGCCGCGCAGCGGGGGCCGGGTCCGTGGATCCGCGGCGACGCGTTGCGGCTGCCGTTCAAGGACTCCTCGGTCGACGTGGTGACCAGCTCGATGGGTCTGGTCGTGGTGACCCCGTTGACCGCGGTGCTGGAAGAGGTCGCCCGGGTGCTGCGACCCGGTGGGGTGCTGGCGGGGATCGCGCCGGCGCTGCGGCCGCTCGGCCCCCGAGATGTTCGAGTGCTGACCCGGATCAGCGGTCGGATCCGGACCAAACCGCAGTTTCCGGGTCCGGTCGAGCTGGCTGGGTTCACCAAGACGTTGGAGCTGCACGGGTTGAAGCGGGTCGAGGACCAGCGCGAGCGCTACCGGTTCAGCATCCGTACGCGGGCCGATGCCGAGCTGATGATGTCGGCCCTCTATCTGCCCAACACCCGGTGGTCGCGGGTGGAGCGGGCGATCGAGTACCTCGAGGACCGGCTGGAGCGGCACGAGAAGATCGACGTGACCATTCCCATGCGGCGGGTTGTCGCGATCAAATAGGGCGGGGTGCCCGGAGCTGCGACGGGCGGAGCAGGGCTGCGAGCTCGGAATAGGAGCCGGGTCGCAGTCGTTGAGAGCAGTGACTGCCGGGACCCGGTGGTCATCCGATTTCTGATGAGGAGTAGTCCCCCATGGCAACGATCGATATCAGCGCCGAGAACTTCGAGGACACCATCACCGACAACGACATCGTGCTGGTGGACTTCTGGGCCGAGTGGTGTGGCCCGTGCAAGCGCTTCGGCCCGATCTATGAGAAGACCTCCGAGCAGGCCGACTACGAGGGCATCACCTTCGCCAAGCTCGACACCGACGCCAACCAGCAGCTCTCGGGCCAGCTGGGCATCGAGGGCATCCCGACGCTGATGGCGTTCCGCGAGGGCGTGCTGGTCTTCAACCAGGCCGGCGCTCTTCCCGGCCCCGCCCTCAAGGAGGTCATCGACGCCGTCAAGGGCCTCGACATGGCCGAGGTGCATGCGCAGGTGGCCAAGCTGAAGGAAGAGCACGCCGACCACTGACGGCTCACGTTCTCTGGGCTTGTCGAAGGCTCAGGCGAACCGCTCGATGGTCTCGACGAAGGCCCCCGCGGCGGCGTCGAGATCAGCGTCCAGGGTGACGTCGAGGAGCGGCCAGGGATCGTCGGCCGCAGCATTCAGCTCGTGAGCCAGAGCCCGCTGGTCGACGATGGTCTGGCCGCGGCCGAGCCCACTCAGGTTGACCCGGACGGGGTGGCGACTCAGTTCGAACAGGTCGGGGTTGGTCAGCATGACCAGAGTGCCGGCGTCGCCGATCTGCCCGCGATACTCCTGCGCGGTTCCGTCGGCCCGCGAACCACGTTTATAGAGCAGGTCCCCGGCCAGGCGTACGGCCGGATGGTCGTGAGCCCGGAACCGATCGGCGACGTCCTGCCCGACCAGCAACCGGGTGAAGACGTCGAGCCCGTACATCACCGTCGGAATGCCCGACTCGGTGACGCACGCAGCGGCCTCCGGATCCTGCCACATGTTGAACTCCGCGACCGCTGTCATGTTGCCGATGCTCGCCGAGCCGCCCATGAAGACGATGCGCTCGACCCTGTCTGCGACGTCGGGATGCTGGCTGAGCAGGAGTGCGATGTTGGTCTGCGGCGCCAGGGCGACCAGCGTGACCGGCTCGTCCGAGGTGGTGATCTGGTCGTAGAGCATCTCTACGGCCGGTTGCACGGAGACCGTACGCCGCGTCCGCGGCAGCTCGATCCCGCCGAGACCGTCGGCACCGTGGAAGCTGACACCCGGCGGCCGGTTGCGCTCGATCAGCGGCCGGCTGGCGCCACCGGCCACCGGTAGGTCCCCAGCACCCGCAGCATCTAGGACCTTCTGCGTGTTGACGATCACTTGCGCGAGGCTGGAGTTGCCCGCCACGCAGCTGATCCCGAGGATCTCCAGGTCTGGGTGCGCGACGGCGAAGAGCAAGGCCAGGGCGTCGTCGGTCCCGGTGTCGACGTCCAGCAAGATCCGCATGAGGACATGCTCCAACGCCGTGGGTGGGACCGTCCGGTGGGGCCGGCGAATCCTTTGGCCGTTCGGGCGGCCCGCCCGCTGGACGCTGTCGACTGAAGCGGATCGACTAGTTCGGATGACCGCAACTCGCGTTGGTTTCGATCGAGTGATCGGCACGTCCGTGGTGGCCGCCCCGGTCTCGGCCACCAGCTCCGGTGCCCTTCCACGAGCAGCCGTGACGTCGAAGCTGGGGACGCACCTCGGCGATCGGCCGGCGGCCAGGACACCGTCACTGGAGTCCAAGCCCGGAGGGTGTTCGACCGCCATTGGCGAGACCCCCCGGTCACTTTGAACCAGTCCCCGATCCGTGAACCCCGCGCTCCACCCCGGAAATCTCGAACGGAGTGATGCCCTGGGCGGGCGAGGTGGACGCCATTCTTGTGGCCGGGCTGCCGGGCCAGGAGGGCGGCCACGCGGTGGCCCCCGCCCTGATCGGAGTGATCGAGCCGGCTGGCCGGCTCGTCACCACCTTCCCGCCGCGGACGGGGCGGCGGGCACCACGCACAGCAGGCACTCCCCGTTCCTTTTCGCTTGGTGAGGGCCTCGGCTACAGCACCTGGGATTACACCGAGGCCGAGTTCCTAGCTCGCGCGGCGAGCCCCACCGTACGGGTCCGGCTCACTGACACCGGCGAACGGGACAGCCGGGAGGTCGTGCAGGTCTACTCGAGCCCCAAAACTGACAGCCAGTCGATCCGCCTGGTCGGATGGCGACCGCCGAGTTAGCCACCGGAGCCCATTCTGAGCCCAGGACGGGGGACGGCGAAGGCGGCACCGGCGAGGCGTTGCAGACTATCTAGCTCCCTCGCTTACCGGTCAGCAGCCCGCCGACTATGGATGTAGTGTGGCGCGGTGACCGACCGTCGAACCGTCCTCCTCGACGCCGCCCTCGAGCTTGTCGGAACGCAGGGCATGCGCGGGCTCACCCACCGCGCGGTGGACGCGGCGGCGGCGGTCCCGGCCGGCTCGACGTCGAACTACTTCCGCACCCGGGAGGCCCTGATCCTGGGGATCGTCGAGCGCTTCATCGCGCGGGAGCGCGCCATGGCGACCGGCCCACGCGGAGAGGTCGACCCGTCGCCCGACGGCGTCGCGGCCGCGATCGGCCGCTTCGCGCACCGGGCCCTCGGCCCTGACCGGGCGGTGACGCTCGCCCGCTACGCCATCTTGGTGGAGACCGCCCAGAACCCGGGCCTGCGGGAGGGCATGGCGCTCGGGGCCGACCAGGTCGACAGGTGGACGCTGGACCTCATCACCCGCGCGGGATCGCAGCACCCAGAGCGCGACCTCGGCGTTCTCGCAAACTATGTGACCGGGCTGGTGCTGCACGAGCTCGCCCTGCCCTCGCCGGGCCTCGACGCGGCCGCCAGGATCCGTGCGCTGATTGACACTCTCGGTTGGGAGTCCCCTACAACCCCTTGACGGAGGCCAACTACAGATGTAGTTTGCCGTCATGGGAGATCGCCGTTCACAGCTCCTCGACGCAGGCTTGGAACTCATCGCCGGCCAGGGAATGGGCGGGTTGACCCACGAGGCCGTGGACGCGACGGCCCACGCTCCCGCAGGCTCCACCGAGGAGTGGTTCCCGACGCGGGAGGCGTTGATCCAGGGCGTGACTCAGCGGTGCATCGAGCGTGAGCTGGAGATGGCCACGGGACCGCCCGGATCGAGGCGTCACCGAGGGGATCGCCACGCTTCGGAGCCTTCGTGCTCGCGCCCTAGGTAGGACCGCGTGGTGACCCTCGCCCGCTATGCCTGCACGCCTAGCCGCCGTTTCCCCTGCGCTCCGTGCCTTCTACGCCATCGGCGCTGACGAGGTTGACTCCCGGGCGCTCGACGTCGTCCGCCGCGCCGGAGCGCGCCACCCCCAGCGCGACTTCGGCATCATGGCCAACTACGTCACGGGACTGGTGTTCCACGAGCTCGCCCTGCCGACGCCCGAGTTCGACCCTGTCGAGCGGCTCCGCGCCCTCATCGACACCTTTGGATGGAGCACCTCATGACCGACGCCGCCAGCCTGTCGCCGCTAATTCGGAGCCACCGAGAGAACTTCATCGACACCCTTGAGAGCCTGCGGCCCGAGCAGTGGCTCGCCCCGTCTCTTTGCAGCGAGTGGCGCACCATCGATGTCGCCGCACACTTGGCCTGGGCTCCCGTGCTGGGCGCGGGCGCCGGGGCCCTGGCCATGGCCCGGCATGGCTTCTCGATGAACCGGATGATCGCCCGATCCGCCATCGCCTGGTCGGCGCGCGGCCGGGCCGCGATCCTCGAGCAGCTCCGGGACAACTCGCGCAGCGGCGCCCGCCCTGTCGGGATGCCGCCCGTGGCCGCGATCGCGGACGCCGTGGTGCACGGGCTCGACGTCCGCCGTGCGCTCCGGCTCCCGGGTCAGGTGCCGGTGAAGTCGTTGGGGCCGCTGTCCGACTTCGCGCTGGGCACGCCGTGGCCGATGAACGTCGTCGTCGGCGGCAGCGCCCGCCGCCGGGTCGCTGGCGTACGGCTGGTCGCCACCGATACGGACTGGTCCCACGGCGAGGGCCCCGAAGTGCGAGGCACCGCCGAGGCGCTGCTTCTGCTCCTCTACGGGCGCTCGCCGCGGGCCGACGAGCTCACAGGTAAGGGCGCGGCGACTATCCTCGCCCGCCTCTGACGTGTAGCGCCCGCGCAAAGGAAGGCGTCGAGCTGCTTGCGGCCGATGGCACCGGGGGTTCGCCAACCGAGTCAGTCAGCACCAACGTGTGGTGATCGCACCCGGTACGGCCCTCCCAGACGCCGTACCACGTCGCCACTTCGGGCGAGTCGTCACCAGCGAGCCTCCGACCAACCTGGCGAGACGTCGACACAGGTAACTGGCCCTCCTGCTACGTCCTGGCAGCTTCACCGTCCGTAGAAACCGCGGTTCACCGGTTCCACCCTCGTTCCCATCGCCGCCGCGCACCAGAATTCGCTGGCGCAGGTGATGCCGGCCGTTGTGCGGACCAGTGGCGGACCGTCGTGCGGAGCACGCAGTGGACGACCGTCGTGCGGAGCACGACCCAAATAGCCGACTCAGGACTAGTAACACCTGGTGGCCCGTCGGTGCTGGTGACCGTTGTCAGGCAGGTACGGCGTAGGCGTCGAGGTTCAGATCCAGGTACCGGCCGACGAAACCCTTCGACCCGGTGATGCCGAAGCGATGCCGGTCTAGGTGGGCCGCTCGCGCGTGGACCCGCAGACCACCGCCTTCCACAGTCAACTGATCGATTGTTATCTCCACCGGGACAGCGCTCCCGTGGGCTGTGACCGTGCCGCTCAGTTTCCATTGGTCGCCCTCTTCGCGCAGATCGTCGGACTCGAAGGTGATGTCAGGGTAGGTGGCCACGTCGAGCAACGGTGCGGAGCGCACATCCTTGTCACGCTTGGCGTTGTTGGAGGTGAAGCTGCTGGCATCCAGCAGGACCTCAACGCGGGACCCGGCTGGCGGGTCGGTAACTATCAGCCTGCCGGACACGATCGAGAAGACTGCGTGCACGACGCCGAGCCCGAACATGTGCCGACCCGAATACTCGACCTTCGACCTTGCGGGGTCGATCGCATAAGTTCCGGCCGCAGGTACTTCTACCGGTGTGCTGCTGGTGATCATCTCGTTCCTCTCCACTACCTACGTGAGTCTTGCGTCGTCAGCCATCGGCCCTCAACGGCTTCGGGCCTGGCCGACTACATCCTGGCTGTGCGGCCGTCGCTAGCAGCAAGGACGCTCACCAGGTCGCCAATCTCTGGAGGGCCGGCCAGCTCCATCCCGCGGCCGCCGAGGATTGGGCCGAGCTGCGTCATGAAGGCGTCGAAGTCCTCCTGTGACTCCCATACGTCGAGGACGTGGAACACGTCGCCGACCATCCACGCGGTGTGGCTGCGTCGGCCCCGCGGATGCGTGAGGTCTTGCTGATCCAGCTGAACCCAGGCGGCTGCGTACGCCTGGCGAGCATCCTTCTTGGGTGTGTTCACGACCTGAACCGCGATCGCCACTGTCTTCCCCTCTGCATCAGCCCCACCGAGTCGGGTCAGTTCTCCGCGCGGTAGTACCTCGTCGTCGCGCCGCGCGATGTGAGCGATGCGTGGATCTCAGCCGTTTCCGTTAGTGGATTACACTATTGAATAGATTGCTACTATGCCTTGTGTCTGTCAAGAGGTCGTACTCATCCGCCAAGCGGGAGGCCCAGGCCCGCGACACCCGGCGGTCGATCCTCGACGCGGCCCTCGAGCTCTTCGTGGCCAGCGGCTACTCCGCCACCTCCATCCAGAGGATCGCCGAGCAAGCCGGCGTCGCCGTCCAGACCGTGTACGCCGTCTTCGGCACCAAACGCGACCTTCTGCGGGAACTGATCGAGACCAGGATCGCCGGCGGAGACGAGTCCCTCCCGAGCACGGAGCGGCCCGAGGCACAGGCGTTCGCCGCCGAACCTGACCTTCGTCGACGGGTCGAACTGGGCGCGGCGTTGACTCGGTCGATCGTCGAGCGCGTGGCCCCGGTCGTGCGGGTCGCGGAAGAGGCGGCGGCCTCCGACCCTGACCTGGCCGCCATGATGGAGGCAATGAAGGCGGCCCGACAACACGAGATGATCGCCTCAGCGGCCATCCTGCCCGGCCCCGACGGCCTCCGCGTCGATCCCGAAGAGGCCGCCGCGACTCTCTACGTGCTTTGCAGCCCGCAGGTCGCGAACATGCTCATGGGCGACTACGACTGGTCTCCACAGCGCTACGAAGACTGGCTCGCGCGGATGATCCTGCAGTCCGTCACCCAATGAGGTGAAGGCGTCGAAGAGATCACGTGCGGCCGTCCCGCAAGCCAACGGACCTCGTGCGGAGCACGACCAGTGACACTCCCTATGTCAACCTCATGCCGCAATTGGGATGTTGTTGATCTTGTTCGCGCCGCCGTGGAGGGCTGGATCGTAAGCGACGCCGTCTTGCCAGCAGCGCCAGATGACACGGGTCCAGGCGCGGGCCAGGACGCGGACGGCGTGGGGGTGGCACAAAGAGCACCCTCTCGGGTGCCTCTTGCCTGTTCCACGAGCCGTTCTACTCGCCGGCCGACTTCGCAGCAGCCTTGCTCGTCAGCCGTTCAGACGGCGGTGTAGCCGCCGTCGATGATGATGTCCTGGGCGGTGAGGTACGCCGAAGCGTCGGAGGCGAGGAAGCTGACCAGTCCCGCGATGTCTTCCGGCTTGGCCATCCGTCCCTGCGGGATCAGAGCTTCCCAGTCCGTGCGCAGGGACGGCTGCTGATCGATGATCTTCTGGGTCAAGTCGGTGAGCACGTAACCCGGGGAGATCGAGTTGACCCGGATCCCGCGGCCGGCCCACTCCACGGCCAGGGACTTGCCGAGATGGGCCACCGCCGCCTTGGACGCGTTGTACGACGCGGCCCACTGGGGCACGTTGACGATCGAGCCCGACATGGAGGCGATGAAGATCGCGCTCCCCGGCTGGCCGGCCTCGAGCAGGCCCCGGCCGAAGGCCTGGGCAGCGAAGAACGTCCCGGTGAGATTGACGTCGATGACCTTGCGCCAGGCGCTGGCCGTGACGTCGACCGAGTCGCCGTTGATCTCGATGCCGGCGGCGGTCAACAGCACCTGCGGCACCCCCAACCGGGCGGCGACTCGTCGAACGCGGTGAAGGTCGCGTCCTGGTCGGTCACGTCGAGCCGCCGGCCGTGAGCCTTGACGCCGTAGGTCGTGGACAGCTCGTCGGCGACCTCCTCGACGGTGTCCAACAGGTCGAGCAGGGCGATGTTCGCGCCGTCGGCGGCGAGGGCCCGGGCGACGGCGAGGCCGATGCCGCGGGCTCCTCCGGTGATGACGGCGGTGCGTCCGGTGAGGTCGGTGATCATGGTGATGCTCCTTCGGGATGATGCTGGGTGGGGTGATGCGGGGGAGATGGAAGGTCAGGGGTGGGCGGCGTTCCAGCCGTCGCGGGTGGCGGCGATGAAGGCCCGGACGGCGTCGGGTCCGGCGGCAGCGGACAGGACGCCGCTGGTGGAGCCGGTTCCGTCGGCTCCGAG
The DNA here is from genome assembly GCA_963740705.1 of uncultured Actinomycetota bacterium. GTDB lineage: Bacteria > Actinomycetota > Actinomycetes > Propionibacteriales > Propionibacteriaceae > Microlunatus. The sequence goes on along the minus strand of CAVUGB010000003.1, from coordinate 2,956 downwards.
CGCCATGATCGATCTGGCCACCGACGGCGAGGAGACGCCGCCGGCGTGCATGAGCACAGACGTGGGGAAACCGGCGGCGGAGCGTGTCGTTGGCCGGGGCGATCCAGTCCCGGCTCGGCCTGCTCGGCGGTCGCTGCCGATCAGCGCAGGCGGTTCGAGCAGGATGGCGGTGGGCGCCAGCTCGGCCAGTTGCTCGGCATGGGCCGTGGTGTCGGCGCACAGAATGGTCTGGAGACCGATCGCGTGGGCTCGGTCGACGGCGCTCGGCCAATCGCTCCGGAGACATCGGATTGCTGGTCGTGGTTGAGCATGACGCCGGTCGCGCCGGCGTCGGCCAGCGACTCGGCGGTGACCCGACCCAGGCTTGGGCCGGGGGATCCGGGTCCATGCTCTGCGCGAACACGAGTACGCCGGTGCCGAGATCGTGAACCGGCGCCACCATGGCGGTCGGCACGGTCAGCACGACGCAGACGCCGTACTCCTGCCCGGCTTTGCCGGCGTTCCGGGCCAATTCCTCCAGTTCGGGGCGCCGCAGCAGATTCTTCGGACCGATCTCGAAGAACGGGGCCAACTCAAACCGGTCATGTCCCGATCAGTTCGCGCAGGTAGGCCGCGGTCGCGGGCAGGGTAGTCGCGGGATCGCCCTCGGTGGAGCACTCGAGGTTGACGTAGCCGGTGTAGCCGATCTCGGTCAGGGCGCCGAAGATGGACGGCCAGTCGAGCCGTCCATGACCGGGCAGCAGCCGGTTGTTGTCGCCGAGATGCACGTGCCGGATCGCGGTCGCCCGCGAGGCGCAGCGATTCGGCGACGTCGGTCTCTTCGATGGACATGTGGAAGGTGTCGGGCAGCAGACCGGCGTTCGGGTGGGCCACGGCGTCGACGATCCGAATGTTGTCGACGACCCGGTTGAGGTAGCCGCACTCGTACCGGTTGATCGGTTCGAGCAGGATCCGCCCGGAGCTCCCGGCCACGATGTCGAGCATGTCGCCGTAGAACGTCACGAAGGCGTCCTGCTGTTCGGTGGTCAGCTGCTGGAAGGGTTGGAACAGCGGCAACGGGTCCTGCGGCCCGTACTGGAACTCGATCTCGGTCACCGTCCCGAGCTCGGCGCAGACCTCAGCGGCCTGACGGTACATGGCCCGGCAGCGCTCCCGGAGCTGGTCGTCGGCGGACATGGCGTTGCCGTAGGTCTCGTCCATCAGCAGGAACTCGGCCGGTCGTACGCCGGTCCGGCCTCCAGACCGGCCAGCTCGGCGTGGACCTCGTCGTTCCAGTCCGCCATCGGCTGGAAGACGGCGATCGCGTCGTAGCCCCAGGCCTTAGGTTCTGGGCCTTCTCGGTCAGGGTCGCGCCCGGAACCATCGGGGACGAACAACACAGCTTCATCGGGTTTCCTTTCGGTGGTCAGCGTGGGTATAGGCGCTCGAGGTAGTCCTCGAAGTCTTGGTAGCGCCGGTCGTGTGAGGGGTGACCGGACGGTCGGTAGCGGACGGTCTCCGGCTGGTCGAGGTGGGCGGCGTCGTCGAAATCGGCCAGAATTCCGCGCTCGACCAGAGCCAACACCGCCGCTCCCCGGCAGGTGGCCTCCTGCTCGCGCGGGACCAGCACGTCGACGCCGCACACATCGGCTTTGAGCTGATTCCAGAAACTCGAGGCGGCGCCGCCTCCGGTCGACACAATCTCCCGGACCCGATCCGCGCCGCTGGCCAACGAGTCGATGTTCTTGCGGAGCAGATCGGCGATGCCCTCCTCGACCGCATAGGCCAGGTCGAAACGGTCGTGGCCCAGTTCGAGACCGAGGAAGGCGCCCCGGGCGGCGGATCGGAAGTCGGGCGGATTCACCCCGATCAGATAGGGCAGGAAGATCGGGGCGTCGGCCGATCCCCGGATCCGGAGGTTGGTCTCGAGTTCCGCATACGCGAGGTCGCCGAGACCCTCGCGACGGAACCATTCGAGAGCGACGCCGCCGCTGTCGGCACAGGTGAACAGCAGCGTCTCACCCGGACGGATCCCGGCGTGGAAGGAGATCCGGCGGGTCGGCGTCGAAGGTCCAGTCGGTGGCCAGCATCGACAGCGACAAGACGGTGCCGGCCGACTCGCTGACCGCCCCCTCGGTGTAGGAACCGGTGCCGACCATGGCGCAGAAATGATGAAGAGCGCCGGCGTTGACCTGATAGCGGCCGGTCGCGGGTGGCAGGCGGACCCCGCACCCTGGAAAGCACCGGTCCGACCGCGTGGCCGGCCGGAACGATATCGGGCAGTTGGTCGGCCTTGACCCAGCAGAAGTCGAGCATCGCCTCCCAGTAGGAACCGGCGGTGACATCGACCAAGTAGCTGAAGCCGCGGGTCGTCGCCTCACCAACCGCCCACGCCGGTGAGCCGCTGGATCAGATCGTCCTTGATCATCAGGACCTGACGGGCGGCCGCCATCGTCGTCGGTTCGTGCTTGGCGAGCCAGCGGAGCTTGACGGCCGGCCAGGTGGCGGAGGGTTCGGGTTCCCCGGTGACGGCGAAGGCCACGCTGGGATCGAACGCCTCGCCGATCTCGGCGACCTCATGGCCGGCGCGGTCGTCCATCCACGAGATTCCGGGTCGGACCGGACGTCCAGTTTCGTCGACGAGCACGAGTGATTCGGCCTGCCCGGTGATCGCGATGACCGCGTGATGCGCCGCCGTGTCGCCGAAGGCCCGGGCGCAGCGCCAGATGAGGTCGATGACGAGTTCAAACAGCTGGACCGGATCGAACTCCACCCGCCGACCGTCCCGGTCGTACTCGGTCGGCAGACTGGGCCACGGCGAGACGGCGCAGCCGTTCGTCGAAGAGCACGACCTTGACGTTGGTGCTGCCCAGGTCGACGGCGTAGATCAACATCTCAGTCGCCGATGGCCTGGAACCAGACGGTCCGAGTCCGGGCGCGCACTGAGTCGAGATCGCCGAAGTACACCCGACCGAAC